>NZ_WOTF01000004.1 GCF_011516935.1 Acetobacter farinalis | reverse complement strand
CTCTTCAACGTCAAAAAATCCCGCCTGCTTCATGATCCATACTCCAATCAACGCAAGGAAAATGGAATCACAGAGCAGACCTCAAAACCAGAGGGTTTTTCGAACCCTCCACCTTTAGGCTATAATATGTCTGGGTGCTCTGGAGGCCCCGTCCTGATGCATGGAGACCGTAAAGGCCTGCATCGATGGTTCATCGTTGCAATGGTCATTCGAGGACCCAACGGCGCCGGCAAGGGTGACGCAGGCGTGTTTGATATAATCACATTGCGGCGCATTGACGCCATTCAGCCAAACGGAAAGATCAAACAAGACCCTGTGGGCTGGCTTCCGTAATCCGCGCCACTTAGTCGCCCCCAAAGGCTCCGGATGCCAGCCGTAGCGCCAATCCACGCCTACCCCATCGCCAACGCCCTTTCCCTGGCCCTGATCTGGGCGACCCGATCGACAATGCTGGGATTGTAATACCGCATCAGCATGCGCGGGTCCTTGTGCCCGGTGGTCTTGGCCAGTTCGAAGCAATCGCGATGCAGCGGAGCCAGGCGGGTGCATCCGACATGGCGCAGGTCATGGAAGGTCAGCTTGCCAGCCAGGCCGATCCGCCTGGTGGCCGCCCGGTAATGATACTGGATGTGCCACGTCGTGAATCCACCTTCTTCGGCAGATGCGTCGGGATCGCCGAAGACCCACCCGTCCAACCGGCGGGGCAGAGTATCCCGCATGTCGCGAATGCAGGCTGAGGCGGCGCTGGTCAGCGGGACATCGCGGGCCGAGCCGCTTTTGGACCGGGGGATGTGGATATGGGTGTCGTGGACATCCTTCCACTTCAAGGCCCGAATCTCGCCCTGACGCATGGCCGTGTGCATGGCGATCTTCACGGCCCAGACGAGCCAAGGCGGCCCTTCCTCACAGGCCGCCACCAACTTCGCCTCATCCTGATCCGTCAGATCGACACAACGGCCGTCATTGGCCTTCGGCCTGGCGACTCCCGTGCAGGGATTATCGACCTTGAAGCCGTGCTGACGCGCCCATTTGAAGACGGCCGACAGGAGATTGAGCGAATTATAGACCGTAGAAGGTGCCTTGCCGGCCCGGACCATCCGCTCACGCCACTCGACGATATCGGTGATATCGACCGAGATGATGGGATAGGACGCGATGGCCTCCTTCTTCCAGGCGCGGAGTCGGTTGATCTCCTGTTTCACGCCCTTCTTCTTCGGGCTTTCCTCGGTCATGTAGAGGTCGATGACTTCGGACAGCTTCGTCCGCTTCTCGCGCGCCTTGTCCACGAAATCGTCGCCGTCGATCTTGCCGACAGTCGTGGTCTTGAACCGGACCGCCTCGGCGAAGGTGTCAAAGGTCCGGCTGGTCGCAACGTCCTTGCGCCGTATCTTGACCTCATACTGCCCCGGCCCACGTCGATAGACACCAGGCTCGGAAGTCTTCTCATGCTTCGCCATCGCTCATCCCCACAGCCGGAGATGGACGCCTCGCCCACGCACGGCGTCACACCTCGGCTCTGGGGATAATTTTAGCGATTGTCGCAAATTGTCGCAAAAAACCAGACGGGAAAGGGCTGAACACACCCGGAACATCCGTCTAAGTCATTGAAATCATGGCGGAGAGGGTGGGATTCGAACCCACGGTACGCTTGCACGCACAACGGTTTTCGAGACCGCCCCGTTCGACCGCTCCGGCACCTCTCCGTTCGGCGGCTTATAAGCAGGGTTTTTATGGGGCGCAAGCAGATATCCGGCTGTTTTGCAAGTTCCTGTTGACGAAGGCAGGACTCTCCCCGTAAAAAGCCGCACCACTCCACATAGATGGAGCCATGCCGCCAATGCGGCCAGGGAACAAAAAGCGACCAAGGCCTTTCGCCTGCGCCCATGCCGCGGGGGGTCAAGAGATCGGAAAGAGAGACAGGTTTTATGTTCGCAGTTATCCGCACCGGCGGCAAGCAGTATCGGGTTGAGCCCAACATGGTGCTCAAGGTTGAAAAGCTGGAAACCGAAGCTGGCGCCACAATTACCTTTGATGAAGTTCTTGCCGTAGGTGGCGAAGGCACCACCACCATTGGTGCACCCACAGTGGCTGGCGCAAAGGTGACGGCAACCGTCATCGCCCAGGACCGCCTCAAGAAGGTCATCATCTTCAAGAAGCGCCGCCGGCAGAACAGCCGCCGCAAGAACGGCCACCGCCAGCCGGTTACCGTCCTGCGCATTCAAGAGATTAACGCCGCCTGAGCCCACTGGGTTCGGCTGGCAGACCACGGAGGACTTAGGTCATGGCACAAAAGAAAGCAGGCGGTTCATCCCGCAACGGGCGCGACAGCGCCGGACGCCGTCTGGGCGTCAAGAAATTTGGCGGCGAACAGGTTATCGCCGGGAACATCATCATCCGCCAGCGCGGCACGAAGATGAAGCCGGGCGTTAACGTTGGCGTTGGTCGCGACCACACCATTTTTGCTCTGGTTGATGGCAGCGTTCGCTTTGAGCGTCGCGCTGAAGGCCGCGTACACGTTTCTGTGGTTGCGCTGCCGGCCGCTGCTGAATAAGCATTCGGCAACTCCACCACGCGTTTTTCCCGTGGCCGGAATGGCAAGGGGCCGGTCCTCAGGATCGGCCCTTTTTCACGTTCAGGCTTTGAAAGTATCCCATGAAGTTTCTTGATCAGGCTAAAATCTACGTCCGCTCAGGCGATGGCGGAGATGGTGTTACGGCCTTCCGCCGGGAAAAATATATCGAATTCGGTGGTCCGGACGGGGGCAACGGTGGGCGTGGTGGCGACATTATTTTTGAAGCTGTCCCCAACCTTAACACCCTGATCGACTTCCGCTATACGCAGCATTTCCGCGCCCGGAAGGGTGGCAATGGCGCTGGCTCAGACCGTACGGGGGCTGCGGCGCAACCTGTCGTCATCAAAGTGCCGATTGGCACCCAGATCATGGATGATGACCGGGAAACCCTGCTGGCGGATCTGGATGAAGCCGGAAAGCGCATTACCCTGTGCCGGGGTGGCGATGGCGGATTTGGCAACGCCAATTACAAAAGCAGCACCAACCGCGCCCCGCGCCGGTCTGACAAAGGCTGGCCGGGTGAAGAACGCTGGGTCTGGCTGCGCCTGAAGCTGATTGCGGATGTCGGGCTGGTTGGCCTGCCCAACGCTGGCAAATCCACCTTCCTTTCCGTAGTGTCCGCCGCACGCCCGAAAATTGCCGATTATCCCTTCACCACCCTGCACCCCCAACTGGGCGTTGTGCGCCTGTCCATGACAGAAGAGTTTGTGGTGGCGGATATTCCAGGGCTGATTGAAGGCGCGCACGAAGGTACCGGGCTGGGTGACCGCTTTCTGGGCCATGTGGAACGCTGCGCCGTCCTGCTGCACCTGATTGATGGCGCGGCGGGCGATGTGGTGGATGCCTGGCGTACAATCCGGCACGAGCTTGCCGCTTATGGCGGCGGGCTGGCGGAAAAGCCGGAAATCATCGCCCTGAACAAGAATGACGCCATGACCCCGCGGGAAGCCTCTGCCCGCAAGCGGGCGCTGGAAAAAGCCAGCGGCGCGCCTGTCATGCTGATTTCCGCCGCAACTCAGCAGGGCGTGCCGGAGCTGCTGCGAGCCATCCAGACACAGGTCACCGCCATCCGTAAGGATGAAAAGGACCACGCTTAAACACCCCTACCCCGCCCTCACGGCGGCTGACGCAGAGATGGAGTGAACTTCCATGACCGGACACCCCGCCAGCCCCTCCCTTTCTTCCGCCAGACGGCTCGTTATCAAGATTGGCAGTGCGCTGGTGGTGGACCCGGATCAGGCCGCCCCGCGACAGGCCTGGCTGGCCAGTGTGGCTGAAGATATTGCCCTCCTCCGGCGGCAGGGCACGGATGTGGCCGTTGTCTCCTCCGGAGCCATTGCGCTGGCCCGCCACACGCTGGGGTTGACGGGCGGGCCGCTGCGCCTGCCAGAGAAACAGGCTGCGGCGGCTGTCGGACAGATCAGTCTGGCGCAGGCCTGGAGCCACGCGCTCTCGGCCCAGGGCCTGACCGCCGCACAGCTTTTGCTGACACCGGATGATACGGAAGACCGGAAACGCTACCTGAACGCACGCGCCACGCTGGACACGCTGCTTGGGCTGGGCTGCGTGCCGGTTATTAATGAAAACGATACGGTTGCCACAGCCGAAATCCGCTTTGGGGATAATGACCGGCTGGCCGCCCGTGTGGCGCAGATGATTGGCGCCGACCAACTTATCCTGCTTTCCGATATTGATGGCCTCTACACAGCCGACCCGCGCACGGACCCGAATGCACAGCATATTCCGGTGATTGAAACACTCACCCCGGAGATTGAAGCCATGGGGGGTGAACCGCCACCGGGCTATTCTTCCGGTGGCATGCGCACCAAGCTTCTGGCCGCAGGGATTGCAACCCGTTCCGGCTGCGCCATGGCGATTGCGCTGGGCAAGCAACCCCATCCGCTCCGCGCGCTGCTGGAAGGCGCACGCTGTTCATGGTTCCTGCCGCAAACCTGTGCCCAGACCGCCCGGAAGCAATGGATTGCCGGCAGCCTGACCCCGGCTGGGGAAATCATGATTGATCCGGGGGCGGCACAGGCACTGCGTCAGGGTGGCTCTCTGCTTCCGGCTGGGGTGCTCGGTGTGAAAGGAACGTTCACACAGGGGGATCTGGTTGTTGTGCTGGATCAGGGGGGCCGTGTTCTTGCACGCGGCCTTTCCTCTTACGATGCTGAGGATGCCCGCCGCATTGCCGGACACCGCTCCTCAGAGCTTGCAGATATTTTAGGCTGGCAGGGGCGCGATGAGATCATCCATCGGGATGATCTCGTGATGCTCTGAGGGCGGGCTTCCGCTCTCAGTCAATCCGATCAGCGGTCGGCAGGCCTGCGGGACGGCCAGTTCAGCACAGGCTCGGACCGCCCACCCTCTTCCTCCCGCAGGCGTACAGGCTGCGGTGCCACGGGCTGAGAAAAATCAGGCCTGTAGGGCGGCTGGTCCGCATCCGGGGCGCGATGACGGCGCATGACATCGGCCAGCGGCTCCTGACGCACGGACGCGTCTTTCTGCTGCTCATGCCAAGGCATACGGCGGCCTGACCGCTCGGCGGGCTCCGGCTCCAGATTCGGCACAGGGGGCGCATTCTTGCGGGGCTCATACGCATCCGAGACCTTGGGCGCACGCAGCGGCGTCAAGGCCGGAGGCGTGAGAACCGGGGCCTGTCTGGCGGGTTCCGGCGGGCGGATTTCCTCCACATACACACCCTCCCCCAGAGAGGCGCGGGGCACCGCCTCATCCTGCGTCGGACGGGCGGCCTCTCCCTGCCATGAGGCCAGACGCATGGAAAACGCCCGCGTTTCGGCCTGAATGTCCTGAAGCTGCAACTCAAGTTCCGCCAGGCGGCCTTTTACGCCGAAAACAGCAAAAGGCATCATCAGGAACGCAAGCCCGAAGACAATGACAAACGCCATGATCAGCAGTTGCGCCCACAATGGCATCCACTCGGGAAACACCAGAGACATCATCCGTTACAGACCCCACATGTCCACTTTATTCATACCACACAGCGGCCCTTGAACAGAAGCGCGACGTAGGCCCGCACCAGGTTCAGGGGTTTGCTGCCCGGCACGGCCTTCTTGATTACATTCCAAGCGCGCGGCGATAGATATCAAGCAGGGTTTCCTGCTCTTCCACTTCGCTCGGCTCTTGCTTGCGCAGACGAATGATCTGCCGGATGACCTTGACATCAAACCCGGCGGACTTGGCTTCCGTAAAGATATCCTTGATATCGCCTGCAAGAGCCTTGCGTTCTTCTTCCAGACGCTCGACCCGTTCGATGATGCTTCTCAGCCGGTCTGCGGCAATGCCGCCCACAGCGGCATCTTCACCACCGGCAAATCCTTCGGTATCCATGCTCCGGTTCCCCTGTTTGCATAGCGTGTTCAGAACATAAGTGCGGCGGACATTTCACCCGCCACGCCCGAACACCAAAGGCGCGGGCTTATCGCGAGCCGCCCGCGCGGTCAATTACCTTGACAGCCAGAGGGCTTGCGGACAAACCCTCTGGCACACTGCCTTCCTGACTGCTCCACTCTTTTATACGTTGGTGTGGAAGAAAGTCTTTGTTTGGGGCTTTTCAAAGGCACCCACATTCCTGCGGGAGTAACAGCACCATGGCGCACATCAACCGGATTGATCCGTTCGATTTTGTTATTTTCGGTGCCACGGGCGATCTGACAATGCGCAAGCTCCTGCCTGCGTTTTTGCAGCGTTTCCATGCACAGGAATTTCAGGATGACACCCGCATTCTCTGCGTGGCCCGCTCCGCCCATTCCACGGACCAGTTCCGTGAGCAGGTGCGCGCAGCACTCAAGGAGTTCGCCCCCGACACCGCACGGGATGCCGGGACACTGAACAGCTTTCTGGCTCTGGTGCAGTATGTTGCGCTGGATGCCACAAAGCCGGACAGTGACTGGAGCGGCCTTGAAGAGAATCTGCCCAACCCGCAGAGAACGCGAGTCTTCTATCTGGCCACAAGCCCGGCCCTGTATGCCCCGCTTTGCGCGGCACTTGCCGAACACAGCCTGATTACCCCCCTCACCCGCGTAGTGCTGGAAAAGCCGATTGGCGTCAGTCTGGAAACAGCGGCGGAAATCAATGACGGCGTGGGACGATTCTTCCCCGAAGAGTCCATTTACCGGATCGACCATTATCTGGGGAAAGAAGGGGTCCAGAACATTCTGGCCCTGCGGTTCGCAAACCCGGCGCTTGAAAAGCTCTGGTCTTCCGATGCCATTGCCCATGTGCAGATTACGGCGGCCGAGACGGTGGGTGTTGGTTCACGTGGCGCGTATTACGATAGCTCCGGCGCCTTGCGGGACATGGTGCAGAACCACCTTCTGCAGGTTCTGTGCATGGTCGCCATGGATGCTCCGGCCTCCCTTCAGGCAGATGATCTGCGGAACGAGAAGCTGAAGGTCCTCAACGCCCTGCGCCCCATGACACCCGATATGGTCCGCCATAACGTGATTCGCGGGCAGTATACGGCGGGCCGGATTGATGGGCACGATGTGCCGGGCTACCTTGAGGATCTGGACCAGAACCGTGCAAGCAACACGGAAACCTTCGTGGCCATCCGCACAAAAATCCGCTCTGCGCGCTGGGGCAACACGCCGTTTTACCTGCGCACCGGCAAGCGTCTGGCCGCCAAGACAACGGAAATCGTGTTGCAGTTCAGACCGCAGATGTGGCCGATTTTCAGCAACACGCCTTCTCCGGGCAGGCTGGTAATCCGCATAGCCCCCGATGAAGGGCTTTCTCTGGTTCTGGCCAGCAAGGATCCGGGTGCCGGGGGCTTCCGTGTCCGGAATGCTGCGCTTGATCTGGAGTATGAAAACCAGTTCACCATCGAATATCACGATTCCTATGAGCGGCTGTTGCTGGATGCCGTGCGTGGTAACCCGGCCCTGTTTATCCGCCGTGATGAAGTCGAGGCCTCCTGGCGGTGGATTGAGCCCATCCTGAATTCCTGGCGTCATGCCCTTTCTCCGCTGGAACCCTATCCGGCCGGAAGCTGGGGCCCCGCCTCCACCCGCGCCCTTCTCGCCCGTGATGGCGCGCTGTGGCATGAAGATATGCTGACATGAGCACACCCCCTTCCAAACCTTCGGCCACCCTGCGTGGCCCGTTCCGCAAACGCACGATGCGGCAGCATATCCTGCGCCGCCTGCTGCTGGTGGTGCCCATTTCCGTGCTGATGATCGTGCTGGCCAAAACCGGCGTGATGGAGACCCTGACAGACCGCTACACCTTCCGGCCCGAAAGCTGGTTTGATGACAGCGCTCTGGTGCGCCACCTGCGCGTTATGGTGACACATAACGGCATGACGCAGGTCAAGCCGGACTGCCTGCTGTTTGTAGTGAACGGGAATGATCCGCCAACGGCTTCCCGCATTGATGTGATGCAGAAAACATCCGGCGCCTGCCCTGGCCCCAAGGGAGAACTGCCCAAACTGTTCACCCTGCGGGTTGACCGGATGAACCGCATCATCATGTCTGATCAGGGCTCTCCCACCGTATTCCACCCGATGCCCTGAAGCGTTCTTTCCGGGCCAGCCGCCGCGAGACTTCGGTGACGCGGTTGGTCCGGACAGGACTGAAGCGGAGCGACCGCACCTCCGCTCGTAGTATGAGAGAGCGGGTTACGCGCCTGAAAAGGCTTTCCGCAAGGCGCGGCCACCCAGCCTGAGCGCCGCCTTGCCATTCGGCATAAGCGCGTAGAAATTCAGAAACCCATGCAGGGCTCCCCGAAAGCAGGTGTACTGCACGGGCACACCCGCCCGCGCCAGAGCCTGCGCATAGGCGGCTCCTTCATCGCGCATCGGGTCACATTCCGCCGTGACAATCACCGCAGGGGGTAAACCCGAAAGATCCGGGTTCAGACCGGGCACGAAACGTGGAGCCGTCCAGTCCTCCTCCCGCGCGATATACTGGGCTCCATACCACTGCATGGAGCCACGGGAGAGAAAATACCCCTCCCCATAAAGAGTATGGGACGGAAAAACCTGCGCGCCATAAAGAGAAGGATAATACAGCACCTGCAAGACAGGCACCGGACCGCGCCCGGCAACGCCATCCTGCGCCAGAACCGCAGCCAGATTTCCTCCGGCACTATCCCCCGCCACAGCCACCTTCCCACCCCAGTGTTGCGCAGAACACTTCGCCAGCCAGTGAAGGGCCGACAGACTGTCATCCGCTGCGGCAGGGTAAGGATGTTCCGGGGCCAGACGATAATCGGGCAACAACACCGCCGCCCCTGAGCTCCGCGCCAGACGGCAGCAAATGCCATGATGTGAGTTCAGGCCGCAATGCACGAACCCGCCCCCGTGCAGATACAGCACGGCACCCCTCACCCGCCCGTAGGGCAGATAAAGTCTGGCCCGCATGGGGCCGGACGCGCCGGGGATAGACAGGGAAACAACTTTCCTGACCCCCAGTGAGGACAGGCGCGTCGGGAAAGAGGGCGTATCCATCGCCTTGCGCAGAGCCGCCAGAAATGCGGCCTGTCTGGTCGCGTCATCCTCAGGCACAAGCAAAGAATTTGCCAAGGCGGATTCCGGGGAAGGTGCCGGGGTTTTTGCCCTGCGCCGCGCCGCCTGCCAGCGTATCCACCAGAGCAGAAGACGCGAGGACATATTAGGGCGGGCAGGAGCAGTCTGGACAGGTTCAGGCACGGCGCTCTCTCTCATGCCGCGCACCATACTGCATTTCCGGCCGTGCTGATACGATTCCGCCGGGCTTCCCCCTTGACCTGCCGTGCTGCCCGACGCAGGGTGGCGCCGCCAGACGGTCGGACGGTCGCTGTTCTGCACTTTTGTGCAGGAGGGAGGAAAGTCCGGGCTCCACGGGAGAACGGTGCCGGCTAACAGCCGGCGAGGGTGACCTTAGGGAAAGTGCCACAGAAAACAAACCGCCTTCCGGGCGGTGCCTCATGGGAAACCATGGGACGCTGCTGAAGGTAAGGGTGAAACGGTGCGGTAAGAGCGCACCGCTCCTCTGGCAACAGGGGAGGCATGGTAAACCCCACCGGGAGCAAGACCGAATAGGAGCGGCGGAAATCTGTGAGGATTTCAGGGGTTCTCCCGCCCCGCTGCTCGGGTTGGTTGCGTGAGGCATGCCGCGAGGCGTGTCCCAGACGAATGACCGTCCAGGCTCTTCGGAGCTGGACAGAACCCGGCTTACAGACCGTCTGGCATCATCCTGTTTCTGCCTCATTTTCCCATGCCGCGCACACGGAACTCCCGATATTTGTTGATAAAACAAGAACATTTAAGGAATGAACAATGGCGCGGTCTTGTTCCGCTCTATTAGCCGGATGCTTGTTCTCATCTCTACAGTTTCAATAAATACTTCATAAGTGGCGGTTTTCTGCTGTTTTTTCTGCCTTTTTAATTTGCGTCCCATGAAATCCCATGCTATCCCACAGAACACCATGAGAGTGGTGGATGCGGCTCTGTTCCCCGCTGTCATGTGAACGGAAAGGCCTGAATCAAAAGGACATCGTCTTACGTGAGTGTGTTTCTCGGCACGCATGAGAATCGGTTTGACGCCAAAGGGCGCGTCTCGATTCCTGCCGGGTTCCGCACTGTTCTGAAGGCGCAGCATACGGAAGGCGATTCACTGGTGATCCTCCGCCCATCCCATACGATGCCCTGCATTGAAGCGTGGCCTGCCGGAGCGTTCTCCCGCCTTACGCAGCCGCTGGACCGGCTGGACATGTTTTCTGATGAGCATGATGATCTGGCCGCCGCCCTGTATGCCGATGCCTACCCGCTTGATCCTGACCGCGAAGGCCGCATCATCATCCCCGATTTTCTACGTGAGCATGCGGGCATTACGGAAAGCCCCCTTGTCTCTTTCATGGGTGTTGGCCGCACTTTTCAGATCTGGGAACCGGAAGCCGCCCGCCAGCGCCGCGCCGAAGCCCGCCAGCGCTCACGCCGCATCAGCATTCCCGCAGCGGCGCATGATGGTCCGGATGGAGGGGCTGCATGAATGCCCTGACCTCCCCCTCCGCACTGTTCTCCATTACCGGCGCAGCCGCTGACGCACCCCTTGGCGCGCCGATGCCGGGCCATGTGCCCGTCATGCTGGCCGAAGTGCTGGATACCCTCACGCCCCGCGATGGCGATGCCATTCTGGACTGCACCTTTGGCGGAGGCGGCTATACCGCCGCCATCCTGAACCGTGCTGACTGCGCTGTCTGGGCCATTGATCGTGACCCGGATGCCATTGCACGCGGGCACGCCATGGCGGCTGGCTTTACAGATGCCGCGGGCCAGCCCCGCCTGCACATGCTCCATGGCGGCTTTGGCAGCATGCAGGAACTGACCGAAGCGGCACAGGCTCCGGCGTTTGACGGCATTGTGCTGGATCTGGGCGTGTCATCCTTCCAGCTTGATGAAGCAGAGCGCGGCTTTTCCTTTCGCATGAATGGTCCGCTGGACATGCGTATGGCAAAAAGCGGCCCTTCCGCTGCGGATATCGTGAACACCGCGCCGGAAAGCGAGCTGGCCGATATTTTCCATTATTATGGAGAAGAACGGCATGCCCGCCGTGTGGCCCGTGCCATTGTGGCGGACCGCGTGGAAACACCGTTTGAAACAACCGCGCAACTGGCTGAACTGATCCGCCGGATTGTGCCCTCAGACCGCTCCGGTATTGATGCCGCAACCCGCTCCTTTCAGGGGCTGCGCATTGCCGTGAACGATGAACTTGGTGAAATCGAGCGGGGCCTGACACAGGCTCTCGATCTGCTGGCACCGGGTGGGCGGCTGGTTGTTGTCTCCTTCCACTCACTGGAAGACCGCATTGCCAAACGCGTTATGGGTGCGGCAACCGGCAAAACAGCAAGTTTTTCACGTTATGACCCACGTGCGGCATTGACGAAGGCGGACGAACCCGCCTTTATCGCGCTCACCGGGAGGCCCCTCCGTCCTGGCGATGCTGAATGCGCCGCCAACCCGCGTGCCCGCAGTGCCCGCCTCCGCGCTGTTGCAAAACGTCCGACTGATGTGTCCTCATTCGGCAAAGGATTAACTCCATGATCCCCCGGCCCTTTACCTGCTGCTGTGCCGTTCTGGCCATTGCCTCGGGATTCTTCCTTTATACGAAGAAGCATCAGACCACGCTGCTGGACCAGCAGATTTCCAAGATTGTGTCGGACACGGAGCGCGTGCGCGCCCAGACCGCCATGCTGCGCACGGAGTGGGCTCTGGAGAACCAGCCTGAACGCTTGACGCGTCTGGCTGAACACCACCTGACCGGCCTGCATGCCATGGACCCGGCGCAGTTTGTGCGCATGGCGGATCTCTCCGCCAAGCTGCCCACCCCCGTACCGGCCACGAAACCCGCGGTTGCAGACCCGCGTGCAGGCATGATTGCCGCCACACTGGCGTCCGCCCAGCCCACGCCCTCTGCCACGGCCCCGGTTCCTGCCCCGCAGGCCGCACCCCGCCCGGCTGTTGTGGCCGTGGCGGAGGCCAAGCCGGCACATGTCGCGCCGCATCATGATACCGTTGCGGAAGACGAAACTTCTCCGGCCCCGCGCGCTGTTGTGGCCGTGGCGGATGAGGCCCCGGCGCGCCCTGCCCCGGCTATGCGCGCTGTGGCGCATCGTGCGCCGCGTCCGGTTATGGACGATGCAGAGGATGCTCCTGTACGCACCGCGCAGGTGCTGAGCGCACCCGCCGCGCGTGATGTCACGCCCCGGCCTGTCGCGCCTCGCCGCGCAGCCCCGCAGATTGCTGAGGCTGCACGGTCCAGCCAGCCAATCTTCCGCACGCCTGCGCCTGTTTCAGTCGCCAGCGTGACCCCGGCACAGCAGCCTGCACCGGTGACACGCCATGCGCAGAGCGCGCCGGTGAGCACCCGAGTAGCTGTTGCAGCGCCCAGAAACAGTGGGCCGGGAAACAGCGGACTGGACAGTGATGCGGAAACGCAGGTCCGGCACCCGCTGCCCGTTACGGTGGCGAGCTGGCATGCCGCCCGGCCGCGCCGTGTGGCCGCACCTTCAGCGGATTATGTTGAAGCGCGGGCCACAACGTCCTACAGCAGCGGCTCTCTCCTGAGCCACAGCGGTGATGCGTTGCCAGCCCCTGTGCCGATGACCAACTGATTTTTCCCAGACGACAAGGTGACTTCACTCCGATATGGCCGTTTCGCCGCACGATTATGACGCCCCGCCCCCCGTCACGCGTACAGTGCGCGTAACGGGAGAAGATCTCCGTGCGCGTGCCCATCGGGACCAGATGCATGTCAGGCTGCTGGGCGTTGCAGGCGGGTTCTGCCTGATTTTTACAGTTGTCGCCATCAAGCTTTCCATCGCAACTGTTCTGCACCCCATGGCTCCGGAAAAGCGGCAGATTGCCTCGCAGATCCCGGAAATCCCGAAAATTGACCCCAAGGGCAGTCTGGCGGGAGATTTCTCCCTGCCGCAGGTGCACCGCGCCTCCATTATAGACCGCAATGGCCAGACGCTGGCGCTCTCCCTGCCGGTGGCGCAGGTCTATGCCAACCCGCAGGAACTGATTGACCCACAGGATGTCACCAAAAAACTCAAAACAGTCCTGAAAGATCTGAACGAAGAAGAAACCACCCGCAGGCTCTCCCTGCCCAAGCAGTTTGTGTATATCGCCCGCAATATTACCCCGCAGCAGGAACTGGCCATCAACAGTATGGGCATTCCGGGCATCTATTTTGAACCGGGCGAGCGCCGTCACTACCCGCTGGGCAACATGGCAGCACAGATCATGGGCACCGTGGATATTGATGACCACGGCGTGGCGGGTGTTGAGCGGTTTTTTGACAAACGCCTGATGAGTGACCACCACGCACTGCGCCTTTCGCTGGACGTGCGTGTGCAGTCCGTGGTGCGGGACGAACTGGCAACCGCCATGAGCACCTTTCAGGCCATCGGGGCCTGCGCGATTGTAATGGATGTGCGCACGGGCGAAGTGATCGCCATGGTCAGCCTGCCTGATTATGACGCGAACGAATTTTCCCACGCCTCGAATGATGCCCGCTTCAACCGCGCCGTAACGGGGCTGTACGAACCCGGTTCAACCTTCAAGCTGCAAACCGCCGCTATGGGGCTTGAAACCGGCACCATTCATATCTGGGACCGGTTTTCTTCCATTCCCATCCATATCGGCCGCTTCACCATTTCGGATATGAAGAGTGACCACTTCGCACCGTGGATGACCCTGCCGGAAGTGATGGCCTACTCCTCCAACCCGGCAGCGGCCCATATCGCGCTGGATGTCGGCGGCAAGCGGCAGGCGGAATGGTTCCACGACATGGGCTTTTTTGCTCCCGTGCCGATTGAACTGCCCGAAGCCGCACGCCCTCTGGTTCCGCATCAGTGGGGTATTTCCACCACCATGACTGTCGGCTTCGGGCACGGGATGGCGGAACCTCCGCTCTCCATCGTCCGTGGCACGGCAGCCACCGTCAATGGCGGGATCCTGATCACCCCGACCCTGCTTGAGAGAGAAGACGCCGCAACCGCAGCACCGCAGGAAGCCGCTCTTTCTCAGGGTGTGCAGACGGCCGCTCTGGAGCAGGCGGAAACCGACACAGGCAGCGCCAAAGCAGACAGCAGCAGTGATGCCCTGCCCACGCCGCAAGGGCCGCGCGTTCTGTCTGAAAAGGTCTCCGCTCTACTGCGCCGCCTGCTGCGTCTGGACGTTACCAGCGGCACGGGGCGCACGGCTGAATCCCCCGGCTATTTTGTTGGCGGGAAAACCGGCACGGCGGAAAAAATCGGTCCGCATGGCGGCTACCTGAAGCATGTGAACATCTCGGCCTTTACAGGCATTTTCCCGATGAACGCACCGCGCTACGCGGTGTATGTCATGCTGGACAGCCCAAAGCCCACACCGCAGACACACGGCTGGACCACCGCAGGCTGGAACGCCGCGCCAACTGTTTCCAAAATTGTCTCGCGTATCGGGCCGATGCTGCAAATCTTCCCTGATACAGCCCATGCCGCGCAGATTGATGCGAGCATGGCCATCCCCATGCATCCGGCTGTGCCGCGTGGCGTGCGCCCGCTTGGCCCGGGGAATGACCCCGGAGACCCGCGCAAGGCCGAAGCCGAACACCGCGCCGCCAAAGCCGCGGAACGCAAGGCACTGGCGGACCAGAAAGCCGCGCTGAAAGCTGCCCAGAAAAAACAGGCTCAGGAAGTGATGGACGAATGACCACCCGCCTTTCCACCCTTCTCCAGACTGTAAACCTTGCCGCGGCCGGGGGGCAGGATAATCCGGTTATCACCGCCATCACGTCAGACAGCCGCGCTGTAAAACCCGACACGCTCTTTGTTGCCCTGCCCGGCACCAAAGTGGATGGCCGGAGCTTTATTGCCGCCGCCGTGCAGAATGGAGCCGCCGCCGTGCTGGCTCCTGCTGGCACCGTCTGGCCCGAACAGGTGCCCGCCCGCCCGCTGGTGCCTGCTGAAAACCCCCGCCATGTTCTGGCGGTTCTGGCAACAGCTCTGGCTGGCCGCCAGCCTGACTGCCTCGTGGCCATTACCGGCACCAATGGCAAAACCAGCACGACGGATTTCCTCCGCCAGCTCTGGGCGCTGCAGGGCTTCAAAGCCGCTGGCGTGGGCACACTCGGCCTGACTGGCGTGACTGACCCGCGCATCACCATGCCCTCCCTCACCACGCCGGACCCTGTGGCGCTGGCCAACGGGCTGGCCGCACTGGCGCAGGCCGGGGTGGAGCATGTGGCGCTGGAAGCCTCCTCCCACGGGCTGGAGCAGGGGCGGCTGGATGGGCTGCACTTTTCCGCCGCCGGGTTTACCAATCTCACGCGGGACCATCTGGACTATCACGGCACGCTGGACGCCTACCGCTCCGCCAAGCTGAAACTGTTCGAAACCGTTCTGCCCGAAGGCGCACTGGCTGCCGCCAATGCGGATATGGAGGCTGAGACACTCTCGGCCCTTCAAGCCATTGCCGCACGGCGCGGGCTGACCCTGCGCCTGACAGGCGAGCGCGGCACCACCCTGCGCCTGCTGCGCCACACGCCGCTGCCTGCCGGGCAGGAACTGGAGCTGGATGTCTGCGGCCACCGCCAGACCGTCACGCTGGCGCTGCCGGGCCGTTTCCAGACTGATAACGCCCTTCTGGCTCTAGCCCTTGCCGCGCCGGACGACGCCGCCCTGCTGGATATGGTCTCACTGCTGCCGCAGTTGCACGGTGTGCGCGGGCGCATGGAACGCGCCGTGGTGCTGCCCAACGGTGCCAGCGCCTATGTGGATTACGCCCACACGCCCGATGCGCTTGCCCGCCTGCTCGCCTCCCTCCGCCCGCATGCCCACGGCAAGCTGGTGGTGGTTTTCGGCGCGGGCGGTGATCGCGACCGGGGGAAACGCCCCCTTATGGCGCAGGAAGCCGCACGCGGGGCGGACATTGCCATTATTACGGATGACAACCCCCGGACAGAAAATGCCGCCGCCATCCGTGCGGAAGTACGCACAGGCGCACCGGATGCACTTGAAATTGGCGGACGCAGGCAGGCTATTGCCGAAGCCCTGAGCCTGCTCGGCCCGGATGACGTGCTGGTTGTTGCCGGTAAAGGGCACGAGCAGGGGCAGATTATCGGCACGGAAGTCCATCCGTTTGATGATGCCGCCGTGCTGCGCGAACTCGCCGGAGCCGGAACACAGGCGGGCTCCGGGCACCCGGCACCGCACACCCCAGCACAGGCAGACCGGGCATGACGGCACTCTGGACACGAGATGAACTGGAAGCCGCCACAGGCGGCACATTTGCAGGAGCCTGCACGCCGGTTGTCACGGGTATTTCCATTGATACCCGGACCCTCGCGCCCGGTGATCTGTTCGTCGCCCTGAAGGGGGACAACAGCGACGGCCATGCCCACATCACCACGGCGCTCGAAAAAGGGGCCGCCGCAGTGCTGGTGCATGAGACTGCGGGATGCACGGACCCGCGCCTGCTTGTGGTGGCTGATACGCTGAAGGGGCTACAGGACCTCGCCCGTGCCGCGCGCGCCCGCTTTACCGGAAAAATGGTGGCCGTAACCGGCAGCGTGGGAAAAACCACCACAAAGGATATGCTGCGCCTGTGCCTTGGGGCTCTTGGCCCCACCCATGCGGCGGAAGCCTCTTACAACAATCACTGGGGTGTTCCGCTGACACTGGCGCGCCTGCCGCGTGACGCCGCTTTCTGTGTCAGTGAAATCGGGATGAACCATCCGGGAGAAATCCTGCCACTGGCCCGCATGGTCCGTCCGGATATTGCCGTGATCACCACCATCGGGTCCGCACATCTGGGCTACATGGGCAGTCTAGACGCCATTGCGCAGGAAAAGGCCGAGCTGATTACCGCCCTGCCCACCGGCGGGGTGGCCATTGTGCCGGATGATGCCCACGGCCAGCCCTTTTTTACCGCTGCCGCCCGGCAAGCCAACGCAACCCTGTGGCATACCGGCCTGAAGCGCGACAGTTTTGTGCATCTCTCCGGGCTGAGCACGGTTGATGGGGGTAGCCACTTTACCGCCCATGCCGGCAGCCGCTCCGTGCCTGTCACGCTGCACGCACCGGGCACCCATCTGGCGCGCAATGCGCTGACAGCTCTGGCGGTTTGCGCTGCGCTGGGTGGGGATCTGAACAGTGCGGCTCAGGCACTGGCCAGCTTCCGCCCCGGCAAGGGGCGTGGCGCGCTGGCCCTGATTGCGGGCGGGGCTGTTACCCTGCTGGATGAAAGTTATAATGCCTCCTCCGCCTCCATCCGCGCGGCGCTGGATGTACTCCGTCATCTCCCGGCCACGCGCCGTATTGCCGTTCTGGGCGATATGCGTGAACTGGGAGATTTTTCCACCTCCGAGCATCAGGCTCTGGCCCAGCCAGCCGCCGAAAGTGCCGATCTTGTTTTCTGTTGCGGACCCCATATGAAATCCCTTTTTGAAGCCCTGCCGAAAACGGCGCAGGGCGCCTGGGCGCAAGACGCCGCCACTCTGGCTCCTCTGGTCTGCGCGGCGCTGCGCAAGGGGGATGCCGTTCTGGTCAAGGGAAGTCTGGGCAGCCGGATGCGGGATGTCATTGCGGCCCTGAACGGCCTGAGCGCGGTGGAGCCTGCCTGATGCTCTATTTTCTGATCTCACACCCGCTGACAGACGCGCATATCCCGCTGCTCAACCTGCTGCGTTACATCACCTTCCGGGCCGGGGGGGCATTTTTTACCGCACTTGCCATCAGCCTCGCGCTCGGCCGCCCGCTGATAGCCATGCTGCGGCGCATCCAGCGCGGGGGCCAGCCCATCCGCGCGCTTGGGCCGGAACGGCATCTTCTGGAAAAAAGCGGCACCCCCACCATGGGCGGCGTGCTGATTCTGGCAGCGCTTTTCGGGTCCACCCTCCTGTGGGGTGATCTTGAAAACGGGTTTGTGTGGGCTGTCATGCTCACCACTCTGGCGTTCGGCGCTGTGGGCTTTGCGGATGATTATCGCAAGCTGGCCCGCCGCAACACGGATGGTGTTTCCAAACGGATGCGGCTGGGCTGTGAGTTTTCGGCGTCCCTGCTGTGTGGCTGGTTCCTGCAGAGCATGATGCCGGCGGATCTGGCCAACCAGCTCGCCTTTCCCTTCGTGAAAGACCTGCTGCTGCCGCTGGGGATTGCTTTCCCCCTGTTTGCCATGATCACCATCACCGGCTTTGGCAATGCGGTGAATTTCACAGACGGGCTGGACGGGCTGGCCATTGTGCCCGTGGTGATTGCCGCTCTGGTTTTTGCCATTCTCACCTATATTGTGGGGAACCATGTGTTCGCGGATTATCTTCAGGTCCATGCCGTGCCCGGCACGGGGGAACTGGCGGTTTTCTGCGCGGCACTGGTCGGGGCGGGCCTTGGGTTCCTGTGGTTCAATGCGCCTCCGGCCTCGGTGTTCATGGGCGATACCGGCTCCCTCTCTCTGGGGGGCGCGCTGGGTGCGCTGGCTGTGGCCATCAAGCATGAGCTGGTTCTGTGCATTGTCGGCGGCCTGTTCGTGGTGGAAACCCTGTCCGTCGTGATTCAGGTTTTCTGGTACAAACGCACCGGGCGACGTGTCTTCCTGATGGCCCCCATCCATCATCATTTTGAGAAAAAGGGCTGGGCCGAACCCAAAATCGTCATCCGCTTCTGGATTATTTCCGTCATTCTGGGGATGTGTGGTCTGGCCACACTGAAACTGAGATGAGCAGCTTCCCCTCAACCCTCTTCGCAGGGCAGCGTTTTGCGGTGCTCGGGCTGGGCCGGAACGGCCTGCCCGCCGTGTGCGCTCTGGCACGCGGCGGTGCCACGGTTCAGGCGTGGGATGATGGCGAGGCCGCGCGAGCGGCACTCGCCAAAGCTGTTACCACGCTCCCGCCGGAAGCCGCGGCCCGCATTAGCTGCGCGCCCTTCACGGATCTGGCCGGGACCGATGGCCTCGTGCTCTCCCCCGGCATTCCCCATCTGCTGCCCAGCCCGCACCCGGTGGCGGTCATGGCACGCGAGGCCGGTGTTCCCATCCTCTCCGATGCGGAACTGCTCTACCGCGCTGTAAGGAAGGCAGGCAGCAAGGCCCGGTTTGTCGGCATTACCGGCACCAATGGCAAATCCACCACCACCACGCTGCTGGCCCATGTGCTGGCGGAAGCCGGTGTGCCTGTTGCCGCCGGGGGCAACCTTGGCCCTGCGGCGCTCGCGCTGCCCTTGCTGCCGGATAATGGTGTGTATGTGCTGGAAATGTCCTCCTACATGCTGGAGCGACTGGACACGCTGCGGTTTGATGCCGCCTGCCTGCTCAACCTGACACCGGACCATCTGGACCGCCACGCAGGCATGGAGGGCTATGCCCGCGCCAAAACCCGCGTATTTACAGGCCAGACCGCGCAGGATCTGGCCGTGATCGGCACGGATGATCCGTGGTGCCAGGATATCGCCAGAACTCTTCAGGCAGGCCCCGCGCACTGCCTGACCATTTCCGGCACCAATCCAGCGTGTGACGTTTATGGGCAGACCGATGCCTCGGGCACCGGCATCTGGCAGGCGGGCCGTTGCCTTGCCCATTCGGGGCCTTCCCTGCCCGGCAGCCATAATGCGGAAAATGCCGCGGCGGTGTGTGCCATGGCAGGTTTTCTGGGCGTGCCGGATGCCGTGCTGGCGGCGGCCATCCTCTCCTTCCCCGGCCTGCCACACAGGCAGAAACTGGTGGCGCAGCACGCGGGCGTGGCATTTATTGATGACAGCAAAGCCACCAATGCCGATGCCTCTGCCCGCGCCCTCGGCTGCTATGACAGGCTGATCTGGATTGCAGGCGGGATGGCAAAAGAAGGGGGCATTGCCTCGCTCGCGCCCTATTTTCCCCGCATTATCCATGCGTTCCTGATCGGGCGGGATGCTCCGCAACTGGCTGAAACGCTCACGGCGCACGGCGTGCCGTTCACGTGCTCCGGCACGCTGGAAGAGGCTGTGCCCGCGGCGTATGACGCGGCGCGGAATACAGGCACACCTGTTGTGCTGCTTTCTCCCGCCTGCGCAAGTTTTGACCAGTTTTCCGGGTTTGAAGCCCGTGGCCTGCGCTTTCTGGAACTGGCTCGTACGGTAACGGAACAGCCGCAAACCGGAACTGGAAAGGCTGACTGATGGCAGGCTCCCGCATTGATGACTCCCCGTTTGGGCGCTGGTGGCGGAATGTGGATCGCACAACGCTGATCTGTGCGTTCATCCTGATTGGCTTCGGCTATATCCTGATGCTCGCCGCAAGTCCGGCTGTTGCCGTGCGTATTGGCGCATCCCGCAACATGTTCATTTTCAAACAGGTGATGTTCCTCAGTGTCGCGGGGTTGATTGTGGTGGGCGTTTCCATGCTCTCCCGCAAGGCGGTGCTCAGGCTCTCCCTGCTGGGTGGCGCGCTCATGCTCGGGGCCACGGCGCTCACGCTGGTGCATGGCATTGAAATCAAAGGGGCGCGGCGGTGGATCGCCCTGCCGCTGATGTCCCTCCAGCCTTCCGAATTTCTCAAGCCGTGCTTTGCCGTGGTGACGGGCTGGCTGCTCACGCAGCGCCGCATCTCCCGCTATTTTCCGGGCATGTTGCTGGCCTTTGGGCTGTTTGGCGTCATTCTGATGCTGCTGAAGTCCCAGCCGGATATCGGCATGCTCACAGTTATCACCACCGTGTTCATGACCCAGCTTTTTGTGGATGGGCTGAACCTCATTCTGGTGGGTGTGGGTGTTGCCGGTATGATTGGCGCGGGTATTTCCGCCTTCCTTCTGTTCCCGCACGTGCGCTCCCGCGTGGAGCGCTTCCTGCACCCCAACGTGGGGGACCATTACCAGATTGATACCGCCCTGCGGGCCTTCGGCAATGGCGGGCTGACGGGCCGTGGCCCCGGTGAGGGCCGCGTGAAGGACCTGCTGCCTGACGCTCACGCGGACTTCGTGTTTGCTGTGGCGGGAGAGGAATACGGCCTGATTGTCTGCCTGCTCATCATCTGCGTTTTTGGTGTGATTGTGGTGCGCACCCTGCTGCGGCTGATCCGTGAGGATGACCCGTTCGTTGTGATTTCCACCGCCGGGCTGGTCACGGGTTTCGGGCTTCAGGCCTTTGTGAACATGGCATCCACCTTGCATCTCATCCCCACCAAGGGCATGACGCTGCCTTTCATCTCCTATGGCGGGTCTTCCGCCATGTCCGTGGCTCTGGCCATCGGCATGGTGCTGGCCCTGACACGACACCAGCCGGGTGAACGCTCTCCACGCGGAGAAAGCATGATGAACACCCTCAGACAGTGGCGGCCCGTATGACCAGACGCACGATTGTCATTGCCGCAGGCGGCACCGGCGGACATTTCTTTCCGGCTGAGGCTCTGGCCGATGCTCTGGAAGCGCGCGGCCATCAGCTTGTCCTGATGACAGACGCCCGTGCGGGTGCCCGCACCACAGGCGTGTTTTCACGCGGCCCGCAGTATGTTCTGCCGGGTGCCGGTGTGGCTGGCCGTGGCCCGGTTCGCGCCCTGAAAGCGGGCCTCACCCTGCTGTGCAGTTCATGGAAAGCCCGCGCCATTCTGCGCACGGTGCGGCCGGATGCCGTGATAGGCTTTGGCGGATACCCCTCCGTGCCGCCCCTGCTGGGCGCGCGCCTGCTCGGCCGCAAGCACCCGGCGCTGATCATTCATGAAGGCAATGCCGTGCTGGGCAAGGCGAACGCCGTGCTCTCCCGCTTTGCGGATGTGATTGCCACCTCCTTCCCCTCCGTGGCCAAACTGCCGCTTGGCGCCCGCACGGCGTTCACCGGCATGCCGGTGCGCCCGGCCATTGCCGCCCTTGCGGGTGAAGGCTGGACTGCTCCGGGGGAGACCTTCTCCCTTCTGGTGTGGGGTGGGTCTCTGGGGGCCAGTGTTTTTGCCAAAGTGGTGCCTGCCGCCCTTGGAAAACTGCCTGAAAATCTGCGTAAGCGCCTGCATGTCACCCAGCAGGCGCGGCAGGATGATGTGGACGCCACGCGCAAGGCCTATGCGGACATGGGCATTACCGCCCGCGTGGAGCCATTTCTGAATGATGTCCCGGCCCTGCTGCAGGGCGCGCATCTGGTTATCGGCCGGGCAGGTGGTTCCTCCGTGGCCGAAATCACCACCGCGGGCCGCCCCTCCATTCTCGTGCCCCTGCCCATTGCCGCGAGTGATGAGCAGAGCGAAAATGCCCGCGCCATCACCACGGCCGGAGCCGGGTGGGTTATCCGCCAGCCGGATTTCACCCCCACCGCTCTGGCTGACCGCCTGACCGACCTCCTTACGGCACCGGAAGAGCTGGCGCATGCAGCGGCCGCCGCAGCCTCACTCGCCCGTCCGGATGCCGCCACCCGCCTGGCCGATATTGTAGAAGAATGTTTGCACCTTTCCCCCTCGCCAGCCTATCCGACACCTCCCAGCCAGACGGAGTTCAGCGTATGAGAGCCCTGCCCCTTTCCATTGGAACCATTCATTTTGTCGGGATTGGTGGCATTGGCATGTCCGGCATTGCCGAGGTGCTCTCCATGCTGGGCTATTCCGTGCAGGGTTCCGACATTGCGGAAAACGCCAATGTCAAACGGCTGCGGGCCGCGGGCATTCCCGTGACCGTGGGGCATGACGCGGAAAATCTGGGGAAAGCTCAGGTTGTTGTTATCTCAACCGCGGTCAGCCGGGATAACCCGGAAGTGGTTGCAGCCCGCAGCCGCCTGATCCCTGTGGTGCGCCGCGCGGAAATGCTTGCCGAGCTGATGCGCCTGCGCTGGTCCGTGGCGGTGGGCGGCACACATGGCAAGACCACCACCACCAGCCTGATTGCCGCCGTGCTGGAAGCCGCGCATCTGGACCCCACCGTGATCAATGGCGGGATTATCGAGGCCTACGGCACCAACACCCGCATGGGCAAGGGAGACTGGATGGTGGCGGAAGCGGATGAGAGCGATGGCTCCTTCCTGCGCCTGCCCTCCGTGATTTCCGTTGTGACGAACATGGACCCCGAACATCTGGACCACTGGGGTTCGGCAGAGGCCATGGAAGCGGCGTATGACCAGTTTGTCTCCAATGTACCGTTCTACGGCTTTGCCGTGCTGTGCATTGATCACCCTGCCGTGCAGCAGATGATCCCCCGCATGTCCGACCACCGGATTGTCACCTACGGGTTCTCTCCACAGGCGGATGTGCGCGCTGAAAAACTGATTACCGACAAAATGGGCGCGACGTTTGAAGTCACCCTGACAGACCGTTCCACCCGCCGCACCCGCAAGGCAGGCCCGTTCCGCCTGCCCATGCTGGGTTCGCACAACGTGCAGAATGCCCTCGCCGCCATTGCCGTGGCGACCGAGATGGATATCAGTGATGATGTCATCCGCTCCGGTCTGGCCGCGTTCCGGGGTGTGAAGCGCCGCTTTACCCGCACAGGGGAAAGCAACGGCGTGACCGTGATTGATGATTACGGCCACCATCCGGTGGAAATTGCAGCCGTGCTGAAAGCCGCGCGGCAGGCCGGGGCGAATAACGTGATTGCGGTTGTGCAGCCGCACCGTTACTCGCGCCTGAAAATGCTGTTCCCGGATTTCTGCACCTGCATGAATGATGCCGATACAGTGGTTGTGGCCGATGTGTACGCCGCGGGCGAACAGCCGGACCCGGACGTCTCGCGCGACAAGCTGATTGAAGGGCTGCGCGAACGCGGGCACCGCTCCGTTGTGCCGCTTTCCAGCCCGGACCATCTGGCTGAAATGATCAATGCCATCGCCAAACCGGGAGATTATGTGGTCTGCCTCGGGGCTGGCACCATTACCAACTGGGCTCAGGCGCTTCCGGCTGAACTCTCTGCCCTGCAGGGCACTTCTGCCAAGGGCGGGCAGGCGGCATGAGCCTCTCCGCCGCGTCTGTTACGGAACTCGTGCGGGAAGCCTTTGCGGAAACCCGTGGCCGCCTGACACCGCAGGCGCCCCTTGGCCCGCGCACCTGGTTCCGTGTGGGCGGAGCCGCCGAATGGCTGTTCCAGCCCGCGGATGCGGAAGATCTTGCCTCGGTCATGCAGCGCCTCTCGCCTGAACTGCCCGTAACCGCGCTGGGGGCCTGCTCGAACGTGATTATCCGTGATGGCGGGCTGGATGGCGTTGTCATCCGGCTGGCGCGCGGGTTTTCAGACATCATAATCGAGGAAGACGGGCTTGTGGTCGGCAGTGCCTGTCTGGACGCCACAGTGGCGGAGTATGCCGCGCAGGCCGGCCTTGGCGGTCTGGAATTTCTGGCGGGCATCCCCGGTTCCATCGGCGGGGCCGTGCGGATGAATGCCGGAGCCTACGGGTCCGACATCGCCGCGGTGCTGGACTGGGCCGAGATCATCACGCGGGATGGCAGCCTGATCCGGCTGGAAGCCGGAGCACTCCGGTTTGGCTATCGTCGCTCCGGCCTGCCGGAAGGCGCGCTGGTCATCCGGGCGCGGTTGCGGGGCACACCGGACGCACCGGCGGAGATTGCCGCCCGGATTGCCGAAATCCGCGCAGCGCGCGAACTCTCCCAGCCCGTGCGCGCCAGAACCGGGGGCTCCACCTTCCGGAACCCGGACCCGGACATCTCGCCCCGCAAGGCGTGGGAACTGATTGATGCGGCAGGCTGCCGCGGCCTGCGGCGCGGAGATGCGCAGGTGAGTGAAAAACACTGCAACTTCCTGATTAATCTGGATCAGGCCACCGCGGCTGACCTTGAAGGGCTGGGGGAGGACGTGCGGCAGCGCGTTGCCCAGCAGTTCGGCGTTGAACTGCACTGGGAAATCAAACGCATGGGCAAGGCAGAAGGAACCCCCGCATGAGCACCGGCAAACGGATTACCGTTCTGATGGGCGGTATTTCTTCCGAACGGGAGGTCAGCCTCTCCTCCGCCGCAGGCGTGGTGGACGCCCTGCGCAGCCTTGGTCATACCGTCAGCACGCTGGATGCCGGGGCTGATCTGGCGGCTCTGGTCACAACCCTGACCGAACAAAAGCCCGATGTGGTGTTCAATGCCCTGCATGGCCGGTTTGGAGAAGACGGCTGCATTCAGGGCGTGCTGGACTGGATCGGCATTCCTTACACGCATTCGGGTGTGCGCGCCTCCGCAACCGCCATGGACAAGGCCGCCGCCCGCGCCGTTTTCCTCTCCGCCGGGCTACCTGTGGCGGAAGGCCGTCTGGTGCCGATTGAAGATCTGGCGGCGGCGGACCCCATGCCTGCTCCCTATGTGGTCAAGCCGGTCAGTGAAGGATCGTCCGTCGGCGTTTCCATTGTGCGGGCTGGCTCCAACACACGGCAGGAGATCCTCAAAAACTGGACCTACGGGCCATATGCCCTTGTGGAAGCTTTTATTCCGGGGAAGGAAATTACGGTCGGCGTGATGGGAGACCGCGCTCTGACGGTCACAGACATCACCCCCACCCCCGGTGCCGGGCATGATTTTTATGATTATGAGGCCAAATACACCAGCGGCGGCTCCAGCCATGTCCTGCCCGCGGCTATTGATGAGGCCGTGAGCCAGCAGGCCTGTGCCGTGGCGGTCGCCGCGCACAAGGCGCTCGGATGCTCCGGGGCCTCACGCTCGGATTTCCGGCTGGATGATACCGGCCCCGGTCCGGCCCGCCTGATCCTGCTGGAAGTAAACACCCAGCCGGGCATGACGGCCACCTCCCTCCTGCCGGAGCAGGCCGCCTATTGTGGCATCAGCTACCCGGAACTCTGTGACTGGCTGGTTGATCAGGCCGCCTGCCGCCAATGAGAATCCCGTCCTCCCCCTCTGATCGTCCGTCACGCTTCGGGCTGTTTGCCCGGAGACAGAAGCGGCTGATCCGCCCGCTGTCCGGCCTGCTGTTTCTGGCGGCGCTGGGGGGAGGAGGCTATCTGTATCTGCAGCAGCCCGGCGCGCAGGAACGCCTTGCCCCACTGCGGGACAAGGTTCTGAGTGCCACTCCGCTGCGGATCACCCAAATTCAGGTTGATGGCGCCCAACTCACCAGTGAGGCCGCCATCCACAAGGCGCTGGGGGTCTCTGTTGGAGATCCGGTTCTGAATTTCAGTGTCTCCGAAGCGCGGGACCGGCTGAACGCGCTGCCCTTTGTTGATCATGTGACGGTGGAACGGCACCTCTCGGGAGACATCAAGGTCACCATTACAGAGCGGCCGCCTTTTGCCGTGTGGCAGCATCAGGGGCATTTCGAGCTGATCGACCGGCAAGGCAAGCGCGTGCCGGATCAGGGCATGACCGGCAAGGATGCCGAGGCCTTTACCAAGCTCCCCTTGGTTGTGGGGGATGGCGCGAACGAGGCGGCCTCCGCCCTGATTGATGCACTGACAAAGGAACCCGCCGTCCGTTCCCATGTGATTGCGGCCGTGCGGGTCAGCAACCGCCGGTGGGATCTGACATTGCGGGATGGCGCGACAGTTCTGCTTCCTGAAGGTGAGGAAACGCCGGCACTCCACCGGCTCAGCCAGTTCGATACGTCCATGCATCTGCTGGACCGCCCTGTGGTGCTGATTGACATGCGCCTGCCCGACCGCCTGACCATTCGGGAAAAGCCGCCACAGCCCCCCGCCCCCCCTGCGGAGACTGACACGGACGCAGCCGCCCCCGGCAGCCACCCCGCACAACCGCACAGCCCGCAACCCGGGGGCTCATCCCCCGCCGCCCGACAGGGAAGCCCTGCATGACCAACCGCACGCGCCCTTCCCTCTCGCTCAATTCCGGGGCTCAGGCCCGCCTGCGCAAAAAGGGTGGCTCCACCAGCACCACATCCGGCCTGCGGATGAGCGGTGGCGAGACCATCCTGCCGCTCCCCCCCTCTGAAGCCAACAAGCGCTCCAATAGCTGGCGCAGCGGATATTCCGCCGTGCTGGATATCGGCTCGACCAAGATCACCTGCCTGATTGGCAAGGGCGAGCCCAATGGCAGCCTGAAGGTGGTCGGGTGCGGCTGGCGGCGCTCCGCCGGGGTGCGTAACGGTGCCATTACAGACCTGCATGCGGCGGAAGCCGCCATCCGCGCCACAGTCGGGCAGGCTGAGCTGATGGCGGAACGCACGATTGACCGCGTGGTGGTCAATCTCTCCTGCGGGCATCCGGCAAGCAGGCTCTTCAACGTGCGCTGGCCGGTTGGCGGCCGCGTGGTGACTGAGGCCGACATCCGCCGCGTGGTAACGGAAGGCCGCGTTCAGGCAACCGTGGACGGGCGGGACGTGGTGCACACCCTGCCGATTGATTTCACGGTGGATGATACAGAAGGCGTTTCGGACCCGCGCGGGCATCTGTGCGAAACCCTGAAGGCCCGCCTGCATATTATTGATGCCGCAGCCACAGCCCTGCTGAACCTTGAAACAGTTCTGAGCCGTGCGGAACTCAAGCTGGAAGCACTCGTCTCCTCCCCCCTCGCTTCCGGCCTGTCCGTGCTGGATGCGGATGAGCGGGAACTGGGCACCACCGTGGTGGAAATGGGGGGCGGCACAACCTCTCTGGCCGTGTTTGGAGAAGGGCAGATCCTGCATACCGCGCAGATCGGTGTGGGCGGGCTGCATGTCACCCGTGATATTGCACGCGGCCTGAGCACCTCTTTGGAAAATGCCGAGCGGCTCAAGACCGTTTACGGAAGCGCCGATCTTTCTTCCGATGTGGAAGACGAAATTTTAACGGTCGAGCTTCTGGGCAATGACGTTCCTCATTTTGAACAGATTTCTCGTGCACAGCTTGGCCGTATCATCCGCCCGCGCATGGAAGAAACGCTGGAGCTGGTCCGTGCGAAGCTGGATGGTGCCGGATTGGGAAATGCCGCCAGCGGCCGCATTGTGCTGACAGGCGGTGCCTCCCTGCTGGATGGCATGCGCCCGCTGGCCGAACGTATTCTGGGGGCTCCGGCTTCCAAAGGTCGCCCCGAAGGCCCGGCGTTCACGCGGTCCGTCCGGCTCGGAAGGCCCAAGCATATCCTCGGGCTTCCGGAAAATACGGCCGCCGCAGCCGGATTTGCCACAGCCGCGGGGCTTCTGTCCTGGGCGGCCAGCGCCGAGCGTCCGTTCGGTGATGTCGAGTTCCGGGAGGCCCTGCCTTCGGGCATGTTACAAAGACTGGTCGCTTTTATTCGTGGCCGGGTTTAGTATACTTAGAGAAATATTGATAACTTCACTCTAGCATCCGTCTGAAGACTTCGTTAGTTTGCCGTTAAGTTGCCCGGGAGAGCCTGATGACACTGAACCTGACCGTTCCACCTCAAACACATGCTGATTTTTCCCCGAAAATTACGGTTTTCGGCGTTGGTGGCGGCGGCACGAACGCAGTGGACAACATGATTGCGTCCAGCCTTCAGGGTGTGGAATTTGTTGTTGCCAACACGGATGCGCAGAGCCTGGCCAAGAGCCGTGCAGACCGCCGCGTGCAGCTTGGCCCGCATCTCACACACGGTCTGGGCGCTGGTGCGAAACCGGAAGTCGGCCGCGGCGCTGCGGAAGAAGCAGCGGATGAACTGGCCCGCTATCTTGATGGCTGCCACATGGTGTTCATCACCACAGGCATGGGCGGCGGCACCGGCACCGGGGCGGCTCCGGTCATCGCGCGTATGGCGCGTGAGCGGAATATCCTGACGGTTGGCGTTGTCAGCAAGCCCTTTGATTACGAAGGCAAGCGCCGCGCCCGTGTTGCGGAAGAAGGCATCAAGGAACTTCAGCAGTATGTTGATACGCTGATTGTCATCCCCAACCAGAACCTGTTCCGCGTGGCCAGCGAGCGTACAACGCTGCGTGAAGCCTACAAGATGGCTGACCATGTTCTCTACATGGGCGTGCGTGGCGTGACGGATCTGATGATGGCTCCCGGCTACATCAACCTCGACTTTGCCGATATCCGCAGCGTTATGGCGGAAATGGGCAAGGCCATGATGGGCACAGGTGAAGCCGAAGGCGAAAACCGCGCGGTTGAAGCCGCCGAGGCCGCCATTGCCAACCCGCTGCTGGAAGATACCTGCATGTCCGGTGCGCAGGGCCTGCTTGTGAACGTCACCGGCGGCGAAGACATGACATTCTTCGAAGTGGATGAAGCCTGTAACCGCATCCGCCGCGAAGTGGCTGAAGATGCGAACATGATCTTCGGCTCCATTATCGATGAAAACATGAACGGCAAGATCCGCGTGTCCGTTGTGGCAACGGGTATTGATATCGGTTCTCAGGGGAACGACCGCCCTCATCTGATGGCCGTTGAAACCGAAGCGCCGACCGAACAGCAGACACTGGCAACCGGCACCGGCCCGTCTGTCATGGCCAATCAGGCCCAGCCCGCCCCCACCATGCAGCAGCCTGCCCCGGCAGCGCCGCGCTACGATATGGGCGGCATGGGCATGCAGCAGCCGCCGCAGCAGCCTCGTCAGGCTGCTCCTGCCGCGCAGGCTTATCAGCCCCAGCCTCAGCCGGCTGGCCAGCATGCCTCTCCCCCGCCGGCACACAGCCTTCCCAGCCAGATGAACACGGCACCGGCCGCTGCCGCTCAGGCACAGCCCCAGCCGCAGCGCCCCGCCGCCTCCCCGCGTGCAGGCCTGTTCACGGAAGCGCCTCGCTCTCCTTACCTGCCGGATTCCAGCCAGCCCTCTTCACGCAGCCTGTTCGGGCGGGTGACCGGTGCGTTCCGCCGCACGGGCGCTCCGGACCAGCACAATGAACCCGCTATGGACTCCCACCCGATGGTCCGCCCTGTGGCACAGGGGCCGAGCGTGCGTCCGGCTGACACGGATGATACAGGACTTGAAATTCCGACCTTCCTGCGCCGCCAGTAAATAAGGCGCAGTTTTCTGCCGCGTCACCCCCAGTGGGTGGCGCGGTTTTTTATGTAATAGACGGCAATAATGATTGACTCGCCATAACGGCAGGCGGTCTCTAGCGTCAGGCTGCACGTCTTGTAAACCGCGCAGGGATTAAAGCCAGAGTCATGGACAGTCTGCTTATGGAACCGATGAGTCGCTCCGCCACGCCGGAGCCTGTTTCCGGACCCGCCCCCGCAGCTGTAAAATACCAGCCCTCTGTGCAGCACACGCTGCATCAGTCCATCTCCTGTGTTGGCACGGGGCTGCATACCGGCGCGCGGATTACCCTCACCCTGCACCCGGCTCCCACCGGCCACGGCATTGTTTTCAAACGCTCGGACCTGAACGCAGCCTCCCTGCCGGCCCGATTCGATTATGTGGTGGATACGCGCCTCAGCACCGTGCTGGGAGATGCCACCAACCCGGCCAACCGGGTTGCCACTGTTGAACATCTGATGGCCGCCCTGAACGGCTGCGGCATTGATAACGTGCTGGTTCTGGTAAGCGGCCCGGAAGTCCCGGTTTTTGACGGCTCCGCAGCGGATTTCGTGTTCCTGCTGGATTGCGCGGGCCGCGTTGCGCAGGATGCCGTGCGGCATCGTATTGACGTGCTTCGGCCCATCCGGGTGGAGCAGGCAGACGGGTTTGCTGAACTCACTCCCGCCCCGGTGAAGAACCTGCATCTGGCGCTCAGCATTGATTTCCCGGCAGAAGCCATCGGCAAACAGGCCTTTGAAACGGAACTGACAGCCGACACCTTCCGCCATGACCTTGCCCGCAACAGAACCTTTACCCTGCGGCAGGAAATTGAAGCCCTGCATAAAGCCGGTCTGGCGCGTGGCGGCTCGCTTGATAACGCCATTGTTGTGGATGGAGCCCAGATTCTCAATCCATCCGGCCTGCGTTGCCCGGATGAATTCATCCGCCACAAGGTGATGGATGCCGTGGGTGATCTGTATCTGGCTGGCGCACCCCTTCGCGCCCGCTTTACCGGCCATCGCTCCGGCCACTGCCTGAATAACAAGGTTCTCCGCGCCTTGTTTGCTGACCCCACAGCCTGGCGCTATGTGCCTGCACACGCAGGTTTTTCCCGCGCCGCGGCCTGAGTTCAACCACCCCAAAATGCAAAGAGCGCCTTCATTCCCTTTTCTTGAGCGCTATGCGTGCTATAAGACGGGTTCCATTTGAAGAGCCGGGATATCTGTGAGCCTCATCAATTCTCTTTCCGTTCGCTGCCGCATACGCCATCTGGCGTCGGCTGGTCTGCTTTTGGGCTTGTCCGGGTGCGGCCTGTTTGGCGGCGGGAAGCCCGCGCAGGTTCCCAAGCTGGCCTCACCGGAAACCCTGTACAATAACGGGATTGATGCTCTGCGCACCCAGCGTTACGTGCTGGCCGCCGCCGAGTTTGAGGTTCTCCAGCAGAATTACCCCTATTCCGGATACATCGCAAATGCGCAGCTCATGGAAGGGTATGCCTATTATCTGAAAGGCAAATACCCCGAAGCCGTGCAGCAGTTGAACCGCTTTATCGGCCTGCACCCCACCAGTGCGGATGCTGCTTATGCGTATTATCTGCGCGCCCTGTGCTTCTATGAGCAGATTGCGGACGTCAAACGGGACCAGCAGGGCACCGTGGAAGCCATGGATGCGCTGGAAGAAGTGATTACCCGCTTCCCGCAGTCACAATATGCGCGTGATGCCCAGTTGAAGATTGACCTCTGCCGAGACCATCTGGCGGGCAAGGAAATGCTGGTTGGCCGCTATTACCAGCAGGAACGCAATTACGAAGGCGCCATCAACCGCTATCAGCGCGTTGTGCAGGATTTCCAGACCACCAACCATGTGCCTGAAGCGCTTGAACGTATGGTGGAAGTCTATCTGGACCTCGGCCTGACGGATCAGGCCCGTAAATCCGCTATCGTGCTCGGCTATAACTATCCGGGCAGCAAGTGGTACCGTTATGCCTATAACGACCTGAAGCGCTACAAGCTGCTGAGCAACAATTTCCCCATTCCGGGCAAGGTGATCAGCGCCCCCGCCTCCTCTGGCGCTACCAGCCAGCAGCCGGCAGCCACAGGCACGGCCCCTGCGCCCTCCGCCATGTCGGGCGCACCCCAGCCGATGGACATTAAAAAAGCGCCGGTTGTGCCTGTCAAAAAACAGCCGGTTGAACAGGAAGTCGATCAGGCCCCGGCCCTGCGCTAAGCGGAACGGGATGAGCCAAAAACCAGACCCACGCCAGAGCCCCGCGCTCCGCGTGGGTTTGCTGTTTTGCGGGCAGACAAGACGGAAGACAAAGACTATAAGCTTCTGGAACGTATAGTGAACAGTCTTTCAGGCCGGACATCATCATGCTGACAAACCTTTCCATCAGGGACGTCGTACTGATTGAAGCACTGGATCTTTCCCTGCATTCCGGGTTTACAGCCCTGACGGGTGAAACCGGGGCGGGGAAATCCATCCTTCTGGACAGCCTCGGGCTGGCACTGGGGGAGCGCGCCAATGCAGGGCTGGTCCGCGCCGGAGCCGAAGAAGCCCGCGTAACAGCCAGCTTTGATATTCCCCAAACCCACGCGGCCTATGCCCTCCTGAAAGAACAGGACATTCCCGCCGAGGCGGGTGAACCGCTGATGCTGCGTCGCATTGTCTCCCGGGAGGGGCGCTCCCGCGCGTGGATCAACGACCAGCCCGTCGGCCTGACCCTGATGCGCCGCGTGGCGGTCTCGCTTGTCGAAATTCAGGGCCAGCATGAACAGATGGGGCTGGCTGATTCCAGCACGCATCGCGGCCTTCTGGATGCCTATGGCGTTTCCGGCACCCTGCTGGCCAGTGTGGCGCAGGCGTTTGATGCCTGGCAGGCGCTCAGCAAGGAACTGGACGCCGCCCGGAAAAGCCTGCTTGAGGCCGCGCGGGAAGAAGAGTGGCTGCGCCATACGGTGGATGAGCTGACAACACTCAACCCGCAGCCCGATGAAGAAGAGCAACTGGCCACGCAGCGCCATAGCCTGCAACAGTCAGAACGGCGCTCTGAAGCCATTGCCGCCGCGCTGGCGGAACTCACCCCGCGAGACCGCCGCAACAGCGGGCCTGCCGCCGCCCTGCGGGGGGCCAGCCGCGCCCTGCAACGGCTGCTCCCCCCTCCCTCGGCTGAAAAAACAGCAACAGACCCGCTGGAAGCCCGCACGAACGAAGCCCTCGCCGCACTGGAAAGTGCGGAAAACGCTCTGGCGGAAGCGGAAACCATGCTTTCCCGTCTGGCAGACGACTCTGAAGCCAGCCCGCGCCTGCTAGAAGAGATTGAGGAACGCCTCTTCACCCTGCGCGCAGCGGCCCGCAAGCATGACGTGACAGTAGACGACCTGCCTACACTTCTGGCGGATCTCTCCGCTCGGCTGACCGCACTGGAAACCGGCGCCACCCATCTCGACGCGCTGGAACAGGCCGTCAAAAACGCCCGCGCGCAGTATGAGGAAGCCGCCGCGCGGCTTTCTGCCGCACGGGAAAAAGCCGCGCGGAAAATGGAGCAGGCCGTCACGGGGGAACTCAAGCCCATCAAGCTCGACAAGGCCCGCTTCTTCGCACAGCTTCAGCCCCTTGCCCCTGAAAGCTGGAGCCGGCAGGGCATGGAGCAGGTCACGTTCCTGATTGCCGCCAACCCCGGCCAGCCCCCCGGGCCTCTGGCCAAGGTTGCATCCGGCGGGGAACTCTCCCGCCTGATGCTGGCCCTCAAACTGGTTCTGGCGGGACAATCCGGCATTGGCACGCTGGTGTTTGATGAAATTGACGCAGGCGTGGGCGGGGCCACAGCCGCCGCCATTGGTGAACGCCTGCACCGGCTGGCGCGCTCGGTGCAGGTGCTGGCTGTCACGCACAGCCCGCAGGTTGCCGCCAGTGCGGACGCCCACCTGCGGATTGGCAAAATTGTGCGGGATGGCCGCACCGCCACACATGCGGCTCCCCTCAGCCATGCCGAACGACAGGAAGAAATTGCCCGCATGCTGGCGGGTGATGTGATTACCGATGCCGCCCGCGCTGCCGCGGCCAGCCTGCTGAAACGTGACAATGACTGATTTCCCCGACCTCCCCACACTCACTCCAACGCAGGCCCGTGCTGAACTGGCGCGTCTGGCGGAGCTTATTGGCCGCTATAATACCGCCTATTATGCGGACGATGCCCCAGAAGTCAGTGATGCGGACTATGACGCACTCCGCCAGCGCTACGACGCGCTTCTGGCCCTGCACCCCGAGGCGGAGCCGGAAAACAGCGCGGCCCGCGCCGTGGGCGCCGCGCCGGACAGCGCATTTGGCAAACACCGGCATCTGGTGCCCATGCTCTCGCTGGACAACGTGTTCGATCAGGCGGAATTCGAAGCCTTTATCAGCCGCGCCACGCGCTTTCTGGGGCTGAACGACGAACAGGCTCAGGCGCTGGCTTTTGTGGCCGAACCCAAGATTGACGGGCTTTCCATCAGCCTGACGTATGAGAACGGCCAGTTTGTGCGCGGCACCACCCGGGGGGATGGCACCGAGGGGGAGGATGTGACCGCCAACCTGCGCACCCTGAAAGACCTGCCGCTCCAGTTGCAGGGGCGCGCGCCGGAACTCATCGAAATCCGTGGTGAGGTCTTTCTTTCAAAAGAGCATTTTCTGGCTCTCAATGCGGCGCAGGAAGCTCTGGGGCGCAAGCCTTTTGCAAACCCGCGCAATGCTGCCGCAGGGTCTTTGCGCCAGTTGGACCCGCGCGTTACGGAACGGCGGCCCCTCTCCCTCTTTGCCTACGCCATGGGGTTCTGCTCGGAAAAAATCACCCTCAGCCACTGGGAGTATCTGGAGCAGTTGCAGGCATGGGGCTTCCCGGTCAATCCGCTCTCGCAGCGTCTGGAAGCCGCGAGCGGCGCGGAGGCGTTTTTTGACAGGATCGGTCAGGAACGCGCGGCTCTGGCGTATGATATTGATGGTGTTGTCTATAAAATCGATAACCTGACCCTGCAGGAGCGTCTGGGCTTTGCAGGGCGCGCGCCTCGCTGGGCCGTTGCGTGGAAGTTCCCTGCTGAACAGGCCATTACAACGCTCAAGACCATTGAAATTCAGGTGGGCCGCACCGGTGCGCTCACGCCGGTTGCACATCTGGAGCCGGTCAATGTGGGGGGTGTGCTCGTCACCCGCGCAACGCTGCATAATGAAGATGAAATTGCCCGCAAGGATGTCCGTCCGGGGGACAAGGTGCAAATCCAGCGTGCGGGAGATGTCATCCCGCAAATCCTGTGTGTGGTTCCGCCTGCCCCGGATGCTCCGGCCCGGCAGGAGGCATTTCACTTCCCTGATCACTGCCCGGCATGCGGGGCTCTGGCCGTGCGGCCGGAAGGCGAGGCCGTGCGCCGCTGCACGGGGGGGCTGACCTGCCCGGCACAGATTGTGGAGCGGCTGATCCATTTTGTCTCGCGCACAGCGTTTGACATTGAAGGCCTTGGTGAACGCAGCATCCGGGAATTTTACGAGGCAGGATACCTCCACACCCCCGGCGATATCTTCCGGCTGCACACCCATGCCGAAGAGATCATGACGCGCGAAGGTTGGGGGGAGCAGTCCGTGCGCAACCTCATGCAGGCCATTGAGGCCCGGCGGACCATTCCGCTCTCACGCTTCATCTATGCTCTGGGCATCCGCCGTGTGGGGGAAAGCAATGCCCGCCTGCTGGCCCGCCATTACGGCTCCTGCGAGAACTGGGTAGCGCAACTGCGCAAGGCCGCCGTTATCGGCTCGGATGAACGGCTGGAACTCGGCTCCATCACAGGCATTGGCAGCGTTATCGCGGATGATCTGGTGGCGTTCATGCAGGAAGAGCATAACCTCAAGACTCTGGCGGATCTCACAGTCTCTCTGAACATCACGGATGAAGAGGCCGTGTCCGGCGGCGCACTGGCGGGCAAGACCGTGGTTTTCACCGGAACGCTCCATACCCTGAGCCGTCAGGAAGCCCGCGCCATGGCCGAGCGTATGGGGGCAAAAGTCTCTGACTCTGTCTCCAGAAAGACTGATCTGGTCATTCTGGGAGAAAAAGCCGGATCAAAAGCCAAAAAAGCGGAAGAGCTCAAAATCGCCACACTTGATGAAGCTGGCTGGAATGCGTTTTGCGCAGGGCTGGAGACGGATTTTTCTGCCTGATCTCGTAAAAAGAGTCGTTGCCGGAGCGTGAAATCTGCGCCATTCTCTGCAGCACCGATGGGGTGGATTTCGTCGTCCAAAATAAAAATAAAATTTCGCTCGCAGACCAACCTGTTCCTCCGTTTCGTTCTCCTCCCCGTCGTGCGGGTAACAGGGCTTCTGCGTTCGCAACAACCAAAGTGAACGGCAACATGACCAAGTGGATCTACAGTTTCGGCGCAGGCCAAAATGACGGCAACGCCGGAATGCGCAATCTCCTCGGCGGCAAGGGCGCCAATCTGGCAGAAATGTCCAATATCGGCCTGCCCGTACCGCCCGGATTTACCATTACCACTGAAGTCTGCTCAGCCTTTTATGACAATGGCCGCCAATATCCCCCTGAGCTGAAAGCCCAGTTGGATGATGCCATGGCTGCCGTCGAAAAGGCCATGGGCCTGCGCTTTGGCGATGCAGACGCCCCCCTGCTGGTTTCCGTGCGTTCTGGTGCGCGTGTTTCCATGCCCGGCATGATGGACACCGTGCTGAACCTCGGCCTGAATGACCAGACCGTTGAAGGGCTGGCCCGCTCTTCGGGCGATGCCCGCTTCGCATGGGACAGCTACCGCCGCTTTATCCAGATGTACGGCTCCGTTGTGCTCGGTGTCTCTCATCATCGCTTTGAAGATCTGCTTGAACAGACCAAACGTGAACTCGGCAAACATGATGATACCGAACTGACAGCCGAAGAATGGCAGATGGTCCTTAAAGGCTATAAGGACATCGTGCTGAACGAAACCGGCACCCCCTTCCCTGAAGACCCGCAGGATCAACTCTGGGGTGCCATTGGCGCCGTATTCGGCTCCTGGATGAACCCGCGCGCCAACACCTACCGCAGGCTGCACGATATTCCGGCAAGCTGGGGCACGGCTGTGAACGTGCAGTCCATGGTGTTCGGCAACATGGGTGAAGACTGCGCCACCGGGGTGTGCTTCACGCGTGACCCGTCCACGGGTGAAAACGTGTTCTATGGGGAATATCTGATCAACGCGCAGGGCGAAGACGTGGTGGCGGGTATCCGCACCCCGCAGCCCATGGCCGCCGAACGCGCAACGCCTGACCAGAACCCGATGGAAAAGGCCCTGCCTGAAGCCTATCAGGAAATGCTGAAGGTGCGTGACCTGCTGGAACGCCACTACAAGGACATGCAGGACATCGAGTTCACCGTGCAGAGCAACACGCTCTACCTGCTCCAGACCCGCTCCGGTAAACGGACGGCTGCGGCGGCTCTGCGCATTGCCATCGATATGGCGCAGGAAGGCCTGATCACGAAGGAAGAAGCCATCTCCCGCGTGCCGCCCGCCTCTCTGGACCAGCTTCTGCACCCGATTCTGGACCCCAAGGCTGAGCGCAAGCAGCTTGCACGCGGCCTGCCCGCGTCTCCTGGCGCTGCAACCGGTGTGATCGCTTTCTCTGCTGAAGATGTGGAAGACCGCGCCAGCAAGGGTGAAGACGTCATTCTGGTGCGTATCGAAACCTCTCCGGAAGACGTGCACGGCATGCACGCCGCCCGTGGCGTGCTGACCACCCGTGGTGGCATGACCTCCCACGCCGCCGTTGTGGCGCGTGGCATGGGTCGTGTCTGCGTGGCTGGTGCAGGCAGCATTCAGGTTGATTACGGCGCACAGACCATGACCGTAAACGGCCATACGCTGAAAGCCGGAGACTGGCTGACGCTGGATGGCGGCACAGGTGCTGTCTATCTTGGCCGCGTGCCGACCATTCCGCCCACCCTCTCCGGTGACTTCTCCACCCTTATGGGCTGGGCGGACTCCGTGCGCCGCCTTGGTGTGCGCGCCAATGCGGAAACACCGGAAGATGCAGCCACCGCCCGCCGCTTCGGCGCAGAAGGCATTGGCCTGTGCCGCACGGAACACATGTTCTTCGGCCCGGACCGGATTGGCCATATCCGCCAGATGATCATGACGGAAGAACCGAAGGCACGCGCCAAGGCGATTGATGCCCTGCTGCCGTTCCAGCGTGGTGACTTCACGGAGCTGTTCCGCATCATGGCGGGCCTGCCCGTAACCATCCGCCTGCTGGACCCGCCGCTGCACGAGTTCCTGCCGCATGGTGAAGCGGAACTGAAAGACGTTGCCACGGCTCTGGGGCAGGATATTGAAGCCCTGCGCGCCCGCCGCTCCGCACTTTCCGAATCAAACCCCATGCTTGGCCACCGTGGCTGCCGTCTGGGTATCAGCTACCCGGAAATCTACGCCATGCAGGTGCGTGCCATTGCGGAAGCCGCTCTGGCCGTCTCCAAGGAAACCGGCAAGGCTGTCATTCCGGAAATCATGATCCCGCTGGTAGGCACCAAGGCCGAGCTGGATCTGGTGCGCAAAGCGTGTGAGGCTGTGATTGCTGATGTTCTGAAGGAACAGAACGCGACACTCGACTATCGCATCGGGACCATGATCGAACTGCCGCGGGCTGCCATCACTGCGGACAAGATCGCAGAAAGTGCGGACTTCTTCTCCTTCGGCACCAATGACCTGACACAGACCACACTCGGCCTCTCCCGTGATGATGCCGGGTCCTTCCTGCCTGAGTATGTTGAAAAAGGCCTGCTCCCGCAGGACCCCTTCATCTCCATTGATCAGGAAGGCGTTGGCGCTCTGGTGCGCATGGGTGTTGAAAAAGGTCGTGCGGCAAAGCCGGACATCAAGCTTGGCATCTGCGGGGAACACGGGGGCGATCCGCTCTCCATTTCCTTCTTTGAAGAGGTCGGGCTGGATTACGTCTCCTGCTCTCCGTTCCGCGTCCCTGTGGCGCGTCTGGCAAGCGCGCAGGCCGCGCTGGCTGCCCGCCGCAAAGCAGTCAAAGCCTGAACAGGGCTGGCCGCCCCTTTTAAAGAGGGGCGGCCAATGCTTTACTTCACCCAGCCATGCAGCAGAATTCCTTAACCCTGCATCTTGTTTCTGAGGCCACCGGCCAGACGCTGGATGCTGTCGCTCGGGCGTGTATTGCCCAGTTCCCCAACACAGATGTCCGGCTGCGCCACTGGAACCTCATCCGCTCACGCCTCCAGTTGCGGCGCGTTCTCCGCCATATTGCGCTGGACCGTGGGCCGGTCATGTCTTCCCTGACGGACCCCGCCTTGCAGGCTGATATGGAAGCGGGCTGTACAAGCCTTCAGGTACGCCTGCTGGATGTGCTGGATAACGCGGTGGCGTTTCTTTCGACCGAGACGGGAGAAACCGCAACCCGTCACCCTGGCGGTCAATACATCATGGATGAGAACTATTATCAGCGGATAGAGGCCATGCACTACGTGCTGGCCCATGATGACGGGCAGGAAACGGATAACCTCAAGGAAGCGGATCTGGTGCTGGTGGGCGTCTCCCGCGTTTCCAAGACACCCACCTGCTTTTACCTTGCAAACAGGGGCATCAAGGCCGCCAACGTGCCACTGGTTATGGGCATTGAGCCGCCCCCCATCCTGTTTACACTGCAATGCCCGGTGATCGGCCTGACTATTGATCCGGAAACACTGATTGAAATCCGGCGCACCCGCCTTTCCCAGATGATGCCGACAAGCCGCCAGTCGGACCCGGCGGCAGATTATGCCTATATTGATCTGGAAAAAGTGCAGGAGGAACTGCGCTGGGCACGGCGCCTCTGTCGCCACCATAACTGGCCGGTGATTGACGTCACCCGTCGCTCTATTGAAGAAACGTCAGCCTCCATTCTGGATCTGACAGCAACGCAATAAGCCGAAGCGCACGAACGCCACTCTGGCGTTCGGAAAGCTCTGCCGTGAACACATTCTGTGACCAGTTCAGGCAGAGCCGCTCCGGGCACCTCAGCCCAAGAGCCTATGCCTTGATCTCGGCCTGGACGCAGCGTCCGCCAGACTGGCCCGACCGGTCAGTCCGCCATTTCTGACGGATCCAGACGCTGCACCCGAATAGCCTGACCTTGCGCATTATAATAAATAACGCTGCTGCCCCGGCGCTCGGCATAGCCGTCGGGTCGCCCGTCCTGCGTCCAGAACAGCAGACGGTTTGCATCAGCCTGTTCCTGCACCTTGTCCCCTTCCGGGCGATAACGGAACTTGCTGAAATCCTTGTGCGCGCGCGGCAGGGGCGGTTTTGCCGCCAGATGGTGCATATCCGGGCTTTTGTGGCCTTCCTCACCGTCATCATCATCTGCCAGTGCAGGAGAGACTGTCAGAACGGGTAATGCCACAGTCCACAGACCAGCAAACAGAAAACAGCCCTTACGGAACCAGTGTGCCATTGCGCGGTGATCTCCCACGTTCAAACTGCCTCAACCATGCTGAACTCTGCCCGGTTTTGGCTGGTTGCGCAATGAGGACACCTCTCCGCACACGCCCCTCCACCAAAGCCGCTGAACAGGCGAGGCGGTGGAGAAGGAGCCTGTGCGTTGAATGGTTACGCGCGGTGTATTGCGACCAACGTCTCGCAGATCACCTGAAAGACGGGCTCCGCAAGACGCTTCACGCCCCGGAACGCCAGAGTTTCCTGCACTGCTGGGTTTTTGGGGCACGGTCTTAACTTTGAGGCGTGCAAAAGACACTTTCCCAGACCACAGCTCTTGTCGGCCGTCCGGCACGGCCAGTATCATGCCCGCCATGACAGAAACACTCACCGGACCGTTCACGCTGGAGCGGGAAATCAAAAAAAGCCGGTTTCTGGCACAGGCCATGCCTGTAAAAAGCATTAAGGAAGCAGACGCTTTTATATCCGGCATTGCCGCTGCGGCACCGGAGGCCACCCATCATTGCTGGGCGTGGCAGGTCGGGCCACATTGCCGCTGCCATGATGCCGGAGAACCTTCCGGCACGGCAGGCCGCCCCATTCTGCAGATTATAACCGCGCAAAAGCTCGATCTGGTCGCAATAGTCGTCTCTCGCTGGTTTGGCGGTATCAAGCTTGGTGCGGGCGGGCTGGTGCGCGCCTATGGCGGCACTGCCGCTGAGTGCCTGCGCGAAGCCCCGAAAGAAGAGCTGATAGAGCGCATCAGGCTGCGCTTTCATTGCCCGTTTTCCCTGCTCGCCCTTATGCAGGCCAGGATGCAGGACTGGGCGGGAATAGAAATGGCTCCCCCTGATTTTGACAGCACAGGGGCGACTATCGTGCTGACTCTTCCGGCTGAGCAGCAGGAGAGCCTTACGCACCGGATTCTGGATTTAACCAGTGGTCAGGCGCACGTGAGTGTTGTGGAAGACTAGAAACCTGCGCTGCGCGCGCAGCACGCAGGCAAGCGTCCCGTCTGTCCGGGTTTAGCGGGGGGTAACCCAGCCGTTCCCTGTGGCGTCACCCATCTGGCCGGAGCCGTATGGGCCACTGGTTTCATAAGCGGAACCGTAGCGGGAGAGATCGGTGCCTGTTACGGCATCACGATGCACTTTTGCCAGATGGTCCGGGTCTGCCCCGTGGTTGAATTCCATGGACGGCGCATCCTGATAGCCCGGAGGCAGGCTACGGTGACCATGCACCGTTTTCTTCTCCGCGGATTTGCTGTTGGTGGATGAAGCCGCCCCGCCATCTCCGAAGGAAATGGAGTCATCAGGCGTCAGGGCCGGGTCCGCATGGGCAATGGAATTGCCGGCAGCCAGACCGAGGCCGAGGCAAAGCCCCATGAGCAGCATGAAAGATGGTTTACGCAGTTGCGCCATTGCGCGTCACCCCGCGAAAGAAATGAACCTTAACCTGCACTCAGAGACCTGGCGCGGGCGACAAGAGTTCAGTATCGCATCAACCTGCAAAAAAATCCAATCGGCTTTCGCGCCCCCGCTATCTCCCTCCGCCCGACCCATATCCTCTGGCAGGCTCACGCCTTCTTCCGTGCGCGCTCTGGTGCGCCCGCTGATGCGCTCTCTGGAGCGCCCTCTGGCCATCCGGTTACAGACCAGTCCGGTTTGCTGCCGCAATAGCTATACCTTCGCGACAATGGCGCCATTCCGCATACGCATTCCCTATTGCAGTCCTTAAAGAATGGCACCACGTCGGCTTAACAAAGTTTGCGTATTCTGGCAGTTTTAGACATAAAGACACCCCTGCCGGAGAAAAAACCCGGAGGAGTGCTGTTATTTTTCTCCCAGCCTTCATCCCCACCCAAGAATGAACAGACAGGATCGACCCATGAGTGCCTCGCTCAACCAGCCCCACCCGACGTCTAAAGCCTGGATGCCGGAGAGCTGGCGGTCGTTTCCGGTCCGGCAGATGCCCACCTATCCGGATCAGGAGGCTCTGAAAGCCGTTGAAGGCCGCCTGAGCTCCTACCCGCCTCTGGTGTTCGCCGGTGAAGTGCGCCGCCTGCGCGCGCAGCTTGCCAAGGCCGCCAAGGGGGAAGCCTTCGTTCTGCAGGGCGGCGCCTGTGCGGAAAGCTTTGGTGAATTCAAGGCCGATGTGGTGCGGGACACCTTCCGTGTGCTGCTGCAGATGGCTGTGGTGCTGACCTTTGGCGCAAAAGTGCCGGTTATCAAACTCGGCCGCATGGCTGGCCAGTTCGCAAAACCCCGCTCTTCCGATACGGAAACGCAAGGGGATGTCACGCTGCCGTCCTACCGCGGGGATATTATCAACGGACCGGCCTTCACCTCCGAAGCCCGTGTGCCGGACCCGCTGCGGATGGAAACCGGCTATTTCCAGTCCACCGGCATTCAGAACCTGCTGCGCGCCTTCTCACGCGGGGGCTATGCCAACCTGCATGAAGTGCACCGCTGGAACCTCGGCTTTGTGGAGCGCTCTCCGCTGGCAGACCGCTACCGCGTGATGGCCGAACGTATTGGGGAGACCCTCTCCTTCATGCAGGCCTGCGGGATTGACGCCGCCTCTGCACCGCAGGTGGATGAAACAGAATTCTACACCTCGCACGAAGCCCTGCTGCTGCCCTACGAACAGGCGCTGACACGCGTCGATTCCACCTCTGGCGAGTGGTATGACTGCTCCGCCCATTTTGTCTGGATTGGTGACCGCACCCGCCAGCCGGATGGTGCGCATGTGGAATTCCTGCGCGGGGTGCGTAACCCCATCGGCATCAAGGTCGGGCCGACAAGCCGTATTGAAGATCTGGAGCAGCTTCTGGAAATCCTGAACCCGCAGGATGAAGCCGGACGCATCACCCTGATCTCCCGCATGGGCGCGGACAAGCTCGAACAGCACCTGCCGCCGCTGATGCGCGCCGTCAAACAGACAGGCCGCACCGTGACATGGCTGACAGACCCGATGCACGGCAACACCATCTCCACCTCACAGAACGTGAAGACACGGTCCTTTGACGCCATCATGAAGGAGATCAAAGGCTTCTTTGATGTCAGCAAGGCCGAGAGCATTCATGCAGGCGGCGTGCATCTGGAAATGACCGGCCAGAACGTGACGGAATGTGTGGGTGGCGCCAACTGCCTGACGGAAGATGATCTGGGCAGCCGCTATGAAACCTTCTGTGACCCGCGCCTGAATGCCGAACAATCTCTGGAAATTGCCTTCCTGCTGGCTGAAGAACTGACAGGCAAACGCTAAGGCCCGCAGGCCGGGGGCATCACATAGCCGGGGGGTGCCTTTACCGCGCCCTCCGGACGGACCATCATCCGTGCAGCCAAAACCGGAACGGAGCGCTGAAAGCATGACGCATTCCACGATGGGCACGGATGCGCCCGGCCTGACCACCGCCTACACATCGGCCCCCCTGTCCGATGCCACCATCCACGCCCGCACGGACTCCTACTTCAATCGCACGCGGGAGATCGTCTCCCGCTTTGGCGATTGTGAGGTCACGTACGCCTTCTTCATCCGTCGCCCGGTTATTTCCGCGCCGGGGCTGATGCTGACATGGCTGAAAAACGTCATGGCGGAGCGGAACAGCCCCTATACGGTTGACCTCGTTCACCCCGAAGGAGACTGGGTGGGGGCTGGTGAGCCTCTGATGTACATCACCGGCTCCTTCAGCCATCTGGCGGACCTTGAAACGCTTCTGCTGCAAAAGCTGGGCAGCCCCTGCGTGGCGGCACACCGCGCCTACCAGATAGCCATCTCCCTGCCCAACACCAGATTTCTGGCCATGGATGCCCGCCACTGCGCCGGGTTTGAAATGCAGGAACTCATGGCCTACGCGGCCTCCGTGGGCGGTCGCGCTGCACAGCGTGATGGCGCAATCGGCTTTATCGGCACGGCGAATGATGCTGTTGCGCCGTTTTTCGAGACAGAACACGGCGCAGGCACCATGCCGCATGCGCTGATTGGCTATGCGGGCTCCACCGTCCGCGCGGCGGAAATGTTCCATGAGCTGTATCCCGAGACCAATCTGGTCGTGCTGGTGGACTATTTCGGGCAGGAAATTACGGATGCTCTGGCTGTCTGCCACCGCTTTCCCGATCTTGCCGCGCAAGGCCGTCTGGCCGTGCGGCTGGACACCCATGGCGGCCGCTTTCTGGAAGGGCTGAACCCCCAGCTTTCCTATGCTGTGCTGGACCGGCATGCCCCGGAGTCGCTCCGCCGGTACCGTTCGGATTCCGAACTGCGCTATCTGATCGGCACAGGCGTTTCCGCCGCGGCGATCTGGCGGATGCGGGATGCGCTGGATGAGGCCGGATTCCCACAGGTGAAAATCATCGCCTCCTCCGGCTTCGGCGTGACCAAATGCGCCTGCATGGCGGACGCGCGCGCACCCATTGATGTTGTCGGCACGGGCTCTTTTATTCCCGACCGATGGAACGAAACCTATGCCACAGCCGATATTGTCTCTTACAACGGCGCGGAACGTGTGAAAATCGGACGTGAATTTCTGCTCCCGTCCTGCCGCAAGGCCCAGAAAGGCAAACCTGAATGACTGACTCCACCTCTCCTGAAGACAAGACATGGCGCGTACGCATTATGGACCTGTCCGGTGGCGCGGAAGATAATATTGTTGAAGAAATCGGCGGTTTTCATGACCTGGCGCACGCAAACGCCTTCGCCCGCTGCTACGTGCGGGACAGCGTGGAACGCTGCCGGACGCCGGGCGCCTCCGCCAAGGATGTGCTGAGCACATGGCTCAGCTTCGGGGAGGATGCCGTCGTGCTGGAAGCAGGGGAAGACGGCTGGCATTCCGCCAATGAGCTGGATGATTTTGTGGCCACCCGCGCCACCCCCATGGAGCGCGACTGGCGGGCGCTGGACCCCCGCCGACTGGTGGAAGAGGAAGACGAAGGGGAAGACCTGCCCGACACCCCTGAAGACCCCGCAGCCGACTGAAAGCCCGTTTGAAACCTCCACAGCAAAGGGCTGGTATTTCCCCTCTGCCCACGGCATAGAGACCTCATGAAGCTTCGTTTTGCGCCCAGCCCCACCGGCATGCTGCATGTTGGCAATGCCCGTCTTGCTCTTGCCAATGCCCTGTTTGCCCGCCGCCACGGCGGCAGCTTTCAGCTGCGTATTGATGACACGGATACAGAACGCTCCCGTGAAAGCCATGTCGAGGCGATCCGTACCGATCTGACATGGATGGGCATTACGTGGGATGAAAGCTTCCGCCAGACCGACCGGCTGGAACGCTACGCGCAGGCCATCAAAAAGCTGAAGGCCTCTGGCCGCCTCTATCCCTGCTTTGAAAGCGAGTATGAACTCGCCGCCAAGCGGGAAACACAAATCCGCCAGCGCCGCGCCCCGGTGTATGACCGCGCCATGCTCAAACTGACACCGGAGCAGCGCGCGCAGGCTGAAGCCAATGGCAAAGTGCCTTACTGGCGCTTCAAACTATCCGATACCGTTGTCCGCTGGCGCGATCTGGTGATGGGAGACTGCCATGTCAAACTCCCCTCCGTATCTGACCCGGTTCTGGTGCGCACGGACGGCACCGTGCTCTACACGCTGGCCTCTGTGGTGGATGATCTGGAAACAGGCATCACACACATTATCCGGGGTGAAGACCATGTGACCAACACAGGCGTTCAGCTGGATATTGCGGAAGTACTGGGGGCCAGACCGGACCATTTCCGCTTTGCGCACCTGCCTCTGCTGCTGGACGAGAATGGCGGCAAGCTCTCCAAACGCTTTGATTCCCTCTCCCTGCGCACGCTGCGTCAGGATGGCATTGAACCTGAAGCCCTCACGTCCTATCTGGCGCGCCTGGGCAGTTCGGATGATCCGGTTCTGCTGCCCTTCACGGAGCAGGCTGCGGTCTATGATATCTCCCACATCTCGCGTTCCGCTGCGCGGTTTGACACGCACCAGATGCTGGGGCTGAACCACAAGCTACTGGGCCAGCTTCCCTTTGAAGCCGTGAAGGACCGCCTGCCCGAAGGCGCGACGGAAGCCTTCTGGCTGGCTGTGCGCGGCAATCTGGACATGCTCTCCGAAGCGCGCCCGTGGCTCACCGTAACCGACGGCACGCTGGTTCCCCCCGTGCAGGAAGATGAGCAGGATTTCCTGAAACTGGCGGCCGAGCTGCTGCCTGCGGAACCGTGGGACACCACAACGTGGAAAACATGGACCACCGCCCTGCGTGAGCAGACAGGCCGCTCCGGCAAGGCCCTGTTCCGCCCCCTCCGTCTGGCGCTGACGGCTGAGGAGCATGGCCCCGAACTCAGTGACCTCCTGCCACTGATTGGCCGCGCCCGCGCCCTCTCGCGGCTGGTGCCCGGAACCCTCTAGAAGACCCACTCCCCCGCCCCGGCACGGCGGGGGCCATAAGGAGGCCTGCCCCATGATGACAGACACCATGCCTCCACAGAAACCCGGCCCTGCCGATGCCCTGCTGATTATTGATGTGCAGAATGATTTTCTGCCCGGTGGCGCTCTGGCCGTGCCGGATGGCAACGCCATTCTGCCCGCCCTCCAGCATCTGGTGCGCCTGCCGTTTGGCATGATTGTCACCTCGCAGGACTGGCACCCAAGCCAGCACATTTCATTTCAGCCACAAGGCCCGTGGGTGCCGCATTGCGTTGCCCGGACAGAGGGTGCGGCTCTCGCCGCAGGACTTTCCCTGCCCGCAACGGCACAAGCCGTTTTCAAAGGCACGCTGCCGGAGCAGGACAGTTACTCCGCTTTCGGCGGGGCGGACGAGCACGGCACACCGCTGGCCACCCTTTTGCAGCGCCATTCTATAACCCGCGTTTTCCTGTGCGGACTGGCGCTGGATTACTGCGTGAAGGCCACAGCACTGGATGCACGCGCCAACGGCCTTCAGACCCTTGTCCTGATGGACGCCTGCCGTGGCATTGCGCCCGACCAGACGGAAACGCTCCAGACCCTGCGCGCTGCCGGAGTATTACTGCGCACCTCGCAACAACTCGACGGCTGAGATTTTCCGGCATCGTTTGAATTCAGGCACGCCGTGTATTCAAACGCCCTTTGACACAGCCTTGAACCCGCAGCCCGGAAATCCGCACAGCGAAGCTGCGTCTCTCAGGAAATATCTTTTCCTCCAAACACACTTTCCAGCCGTGACAGACCTTGGAACATAAGGCACTCTTGCCACCTGTTCTGATCACATCCGTGTCCGACAGTCTGGAATCCGTATGCAGCCGTCTCTCTCCCGCCGCTCTTTCGGTCTGAGCCTGTTTGGTCTGGGCCTGACTGGCCTTCCGGCTCTTCCCCGCGCAGCACAGGCTGCCTCCTCCCCCAGCATGGCCTCCCCCGTCATGACCTCGGATGTGCCGCCACCCACTCTGGAAATCCTGAAATGGGCTCCCGCCACACGCCGGGCCTTGCAAACGCTGATGGATGCACACGGCCACTATGCCGAGGGCTATGACCCCACCCAGCGCCCCTATGCAGTGATCGACTGGGATGAAAGCGCCATTGCCGGCAATGTTCAGGAAACCCTGTTCCATTACATGCTGGACCATTTCAGCTTCCTGCTCCCCGCCGCACAGTTTCAACACCTGCTGGATACAGGCATGGGAGAGACACTCCTTCCGGCTCCCTTCAGAAACATGGCCGGACACACCATCAGTTTTTCCGGGTTGAGACAGGATATTCTGGAAGATTATCAGGCACTGGCCGCCCATTACGGGCACAGGCCGCACCCGCTCCCGCATGAAGAGCTGATGGAAGATGCCGCCCTGCTGGCCTTCCGGGCCAGAATGGCCCTGTATCATCAGGCCCTGCGCGCCGCACAGGGTGAGGAGGCCGCACAGAAAATGCTGGTCCGCCTGCTGGCAGGCCAAACCATACAGGATGGTGTGGCCCTGACCCGCGCCGCCAATGAAGACGCACTTGGCCAATCCATCGGCCAGAGCACATGGAAAAGCCCGGCAAGCCGTGCAGGCCGAACCGGCCCCGTGAGCGTGACCATCACGCAGGGGCTGCGGCTGACCCCGGAAATGGCCGATCTTTTCCAGATTTTGCAGGAACAGGGCATAGACCCGGTTATCTGCACATCGTCACTGGAAGATTGCGTTGCCATTTTCGCAACATCTGCCGAATATGGCTATAATTTACCTCGGGAGCATATTCTTGGCGCACGCCTCGCCCACCATAAGGGCGTGTATAGCGCCACCGAAGATGCCAGTTCCCCTTTCCCGTTCGGCGCAGGAAAAACCGCCCTTCTCCGCGCTCATATGGCGCTTCGGAAAAAACCGCCACTGCTCGTTTTCGCGGGAGAAGACAGCTCGGCAGACCTGTTATCCGCTTTCCCGGAAACACCCTTATGCTGCCTGATCAACCGGAAATACCCAGCCGCCATGCAGCCTTTTCTACAAAAAGCCCTCAGCCAGCGCGGCACCGCCACCCCGCGTTACGTGCTGCAGGGGCGCGATGAAAACACCGGGGAATGGCGCCCGGATGAAGCCAGCATTTTTCTGGGCGAGACCACGCCGCGCCTGCCATAACATCCAGAGCCCCCAGTGCTGAGGCAAGCAAGGCTGAGGCACACAGAGCACCGGGCGTAAAAAAGGCCCGCCGGACAAACCGGCGGGCCTCTTCCTGAAAAATGCCAGTCTCTGGCAGTCTTCTTAGTTCTTGGTTTTGTCAACCAGACGGGATTTTGCAATCCACGGCATCATGCCACGCAGTTTTGCACCAACGGCTTCAATCTGGTGCGCATCATTCCGGGCGCGGGTTGCCTTGAACCCAACGTTACCGGACTGGTTTTCCAGAATGAAGTTACGGACAAACGTGCCGTTCTGGATGTCAGTCAGAATGCCTTTCATGGCCTTCTTGGTTTCCGGCGTAATCACGCGCGGGCCGGACACATATTCACCATACTCAGCCGTGTTGGAAATGGAGTAGTTCATGTTGGCGATACCGCCTTCATAAATCAGGTCCACAATCAGCTTTGTTTCGTGCAGGCACTCGAAATATGCCATTTCCGGAGCGTAACCGCCTTCAACCAGCGTTTCAAAGCCAGCGCGGATCAGCTCGACCAGACCACCACACAGAACAGCCTGTTCACCAAACAGATCGGTTTCCACTTCTTCCTTGAAGCTGGTTTCGATCACGCCGGCGCGGCCACCGCCAATAGCGGAAGCGTAGGAGAGCGCGATATCCAGAGCGGAGCCGGATTTGTCCTGCGCAATCGCGACGAGGCAGGGCACGCCGCCGCCACGCTGATATTCAGAACGCACCGTGTGGCCGGGGCCTTTGGGCGCAATCAGGAACACGTCCAGATCCGGGCGGGCTTCAATAATGCGGAAATGAATGGCCAGACCATGCGCGAACGCCAGAGCCGCACCCTGCTTCAGGTTCTTTTCCAGAGAGTCCTTGTACAGGCTGCCCTGACCTTCATCCGGTGTCAGCACCATGACAACATCGGCCCAGGCGGCTGCCTTGTCCGGTGTCATCACGGTAAAGCCGGCCTGCTGGGCCTTTTCAACAGCGGAAGAGCCTTCACGCAGGCCGATCACGATATCCTTTACGCCACTGTCTTTCAGATTGTTGGCGTGGGCATGGCCCTGGCTGCCGTATCCGATAACAGCAACTTTTTTGGATTTGATCAGATTCACATCGGAATCGCGGTCGTAATACACGCGCATTGTCATTTCTCTTTGTTCCTTATCTGTCTCTGTCAGAGCGGTTGCGCCCTGCTCTTTCACCTTCAGAGGGACTGAATCGTCTGTGGCCCACGGCAGATTGCAGCAACTCCCGTACGGGAGACCTCAACCAGCCCAAGCGGACGCATCAGTTCGATGAAACTGTCAAGTTTGTCCGTGGAGCCTGTCAGCTCAAACACGAAAGACGACGCCGTGGTATCCACCGCCCGCGCCCGGAAGGCCTGCGCAATGCGCAGCGCCTCGGTGCGGGGCTCACCGGAAGACACCACCTTGATCAGCGCCATTTCCCGCGCGACATGCGGGCCTTCCGCTGTCAGGTTCACCACGCGGGAAACCGGCACCAGACGCTCCACCTGTGCCTTGATCTGCCGGATATCGGCAGGGGTGCCGGTAGTCACGATATTCACACGGGACTGCATGCCAAGCTCATCCACCGGAGCCACGGTCAGGCTCTGGATGTTATAGCCGCGCCCGGAAAACAGGCCGACAATACGGGCCAGCGCCCCGCTTTCATTATCGACCAGAAGAGAGATGACCGCAGAGCCGGGAGTTTCCTGCTGCATTGAAAAACTTCCTGAAAACACGCCAGAACAAACCGTGCGCACGGCACGGCGGAGAAGGAAAGAAAGCCGGTTAGACGAGCATCATTCCCTCACGCGTCACCTTGGCGCCACGCTCTTCCTGTTCCGGCCCAAGGATCATCTCATTATGCGCCGCACCGGAAGGGATCATGGGGAAGCAGTTTTCCCCCTCCGTCACGCACAGGTCCACCACCACCGGGCCATCATGCGCCAGAGCCGCGCGAATGGTGTCATCCAGTTCGTCCAGACGCGTGGCACGCAGGCCCCTGGCATGGAAGCTTTCCGCCAGCTTTACAAAATCCGGCAGGGCATCACTATAGCTTTCGGAATAGCGTGAGCCGTGCAGCAGTTCCTGCCACTGGCGCACCATACCCATATAGTGATTGTTGATGATGAACAGCTTCACCGGCAGGCGATATTGCGCAATGGTGCCCAGCTCCTGAATGTTCATCAGGGTTGAGGCTTCACCCGCAATATCCAGAACCAGCGCATCCGGATGCGCGACCTGCGCGCCAACAGCGGCAGGCAGACCATACCCCATGGTGCCCAGGCCGCCCGATGTCAGCCAGCGGTTCGGCTCATCAAACCGGAAATACTGGGCCGCCCACATCTGGTGCTGCCCGACTTCGGTCGAGACATAGGTCTCGCGCTTTGTCTCACGCGCCAGTTCATAAATCCGGCGGATGGCCTGCTGGGGCTTGATAATGGCATCAGGGGCCGGGTCCTGCGAGAAACGCAGGCAGTCCAGCGCACGCCATGCCTCGATCTGCTCCCACCACGCCGCCAGTTCTGTCTGGTGCCCGTAGGCTGGCTGGCTTTCCCATTCCTCGATCATCATGGTGATGATGCGCCCGGCATCCCCCACAATGGGCTGATCCACGTGAATGATCTTGTTGATCTGGGAGGGATCAATATCCGCATGGATCTTGAAGGAGTCCGGAGAGAACGCATCAACCCGGCCCGTCACACGGTCATCAAACCGGCTGCCGAGGGCAATCAGCACATCACACCCATGTGTGGCCAGATTGGCCTCATACATGCCGTGCATGCCCAACATGCCCAGATACTGCGCATCCGAACCCGGATAGGCACCAAACCCCATGAGCGTGGAAGTGATGGGAAAGCCCGTCAGCTTCACCAGTTTGCGCAGGTTCGCACAGGCTTCAGGACCGGCATTAATCACGCCACCCCCGATATAGAACAGCGGGCGGCAGGATTTTTTCATGGCCGCCACTGCACGCTTCACGGCATCACGGTCCGGCTCAGGCATGCGTTTGGCCACACGCGCCGTGGTCTGGCTGGCCGCGGCATAAGGCGCATTCCCCACCGTGATGTTTTTCGGCAGGTCAATCAGCACCGGGCCGGGGCGGCCGGAGCGGGCAATGGCGAACGCTTCATGCACCGCAGGCGCCAGATCTTCGGGCTTGCGCACCAGATAATTGTATTTTGTCACCGGACGGGTGATGCCGGTTGTATCCGCTTCCTGAAACGCATCATTCCCGATCAGGGAAGAGGGAACCTGCCCGGCAAGGCAGACCAGCGGAATGGAATCCATCAGGGCATCCAGCAGGCCAGTAACCGCATTGGTCGCGCCGGGACCGCTGGTGACGAGCACAACCCCCACCTTCCCGGTGGAGCGGGCATAGGCTTCCGCCGCATGCACGGCGGCCTGCTCATGCCGCACCAGAATATGCCGGATGCGGTTCTGGCGGAACAGGGCATCATAAATCGGCAGCACGGCACCGCCGGGGTAGCCGAAAATAACCTCCACACCCTGCTCATCAAGCGCGCGCATAAGAACTTCCGCACCCGAAAGGGTCTGCGGTTTCTGTGCATCGGGTGCTGAAGAGGCGGTTTGCGGCGTCATTTTATCCTGATCTCCCATGAGAGGGCTGGGCCGCATCTTTAGGGAACCTGATGCGCATCGTCAATCCCGGAAAGAATAAAAGAAATAATTTCATCCAACTTTCTTTCCGAAAATTTCCCAAACGCTGACGCGCAGATATCAAGATCGTATGTCAGCCCCTCTTCCGCCAGCGCATGATGCGCAAACCAGGTCGCCTGACGCCGCGTGTAACGGCCGGTTGCAAGGATTGCGAGACGTGTGGCGTCCTCAACGGACATCTCCCCGCGCAGCACGGCCGCAAGCTCAGGCACACCGTGGGCACGCATGGCAGGCAAGGCAGGGTCCAGCTTTTGTGCCAGCAGCGCCTGCACCTCTTCCATCGCCCCCTGCGCCAGCATGGCTTCAAACCGGGCGGCGATTCTGGCGCGCAGGTCCGGCCGGGGGGGCAGCAGGCGCACGGCCACAAACCGGCACGGGGCCGGAGGCAGCCCCGGCTGCGCCTGCCACCATGCCAGACTGCGGCCCGTGCCACGCCAGACTTCCCACGCCCGTGAAACACGCTGCGAATCAACCGGCTGCAGCCGCGCCGCCATTTCAGGATCAACCTCCGCCAGCCGGGCATGCAGCGCAGGCGCGCCCTCCTCCGCCACCAGCGCGCGCGCCTCTGCACGGGCCTCCTCCCCGCATTCGGGAATTTCCGCCAGACCATCGGTCAGGGCACGCAGATACATGCCTGTCCCGCCGCACAGAATAGGCAGGCGGCCTGTGGCCCATGCCTCCTCCATCGCGGCCAGAGCCTGTGTGCGCCACCAGGCCACGCTGCCTTTTTCAGAGGCCGGCAGCACGCCATACAGCCGGTGCGGCGCGGCCTGCTCATCCGCCTCGTCCGGGCGGGCGGTCAGCACACGCAGGTCCGTGTACACCTGCATGGAATCCGCATTGATAATGGTCCCGCCAAACCGCTGCGCCAGAGTCAGCGCGAGAGCCGATTTCCCCGAGCAGGTCGGCCCCGCGATAATCAGTGCTGCGGGTCTGGTTCGCTGGTCTTCCGCTTGCTTCATGCGGGCATTCCTGTCACACACCGATGTGAAATGATGAGCCATGTCCTGACACTTGTCGCACAGCGCGACACCACCACTCTTGATAGCACCACCATCGCCCTGGCGCGTGATACGCTGGATGGCGCACGGGATATAACCGTTCTCTCACCGGAAGAAGCGGTGGATATTCCCTGCCCCGCCACGGCGCATGCACGCCTGCCTGCCCTGCATGCCGCACTGGAAGGCCGGGCGATTGATGCGGTCCTGACACATCAGGACGGCCGACGCAAACGCCTGCTGGTGTCGGACATGGACAGCACCATTGTGGCGAACGAAACGCTGGATGATCTGGCCGCCCATGCCGGGCTTGGCGAAAAAATTGCCGCCATTACCGCCCGCTCCATGAATGGTGAACTGGATTTTGCCACGGCCCTGCGGGAGCGCGTGGCACTGCTGGCGGGTTTTCCGTCTTCCCTGCTGGAAAAGGCCTGGAAAGACGTGACCCTGAATGACGGGGCGAGGGAACTGGTGCAGACCATGCGCGCCCATGGGGCCTACACGGCCCTTGTCTCCGGCGGCTTCACATTTTTCACCTCCCGCGTGGCGGACCTGTGCGGCTTTGATGAAGACCACGCGAACACGCTGCTGCTGGATGATGCGCAAACCAGCCTGACGGGCGAGACAGGCCACCCGGTTCTGGGGCCGAACACCAAGCTGGCCCTTCTGGAAAGTCTGGCCTTCGCGCACGGCATTCCGCTGGCGGAGACCGTGGCCATCGGAGATGGCGCCAATGACCTGCCAATGCTGAAAAAAGCCGGTCTCGGGCTGGCCTTCCATGCCAAACCCATTGTGCGGCAGAGTGTGCCTGCCCAGATCAACCGGACATCGCTCAGAACAGCCCTGTTCGTACAAGGCTACCCGGCCTCCGTTTTTTCAGGCAGTTAAAGCCGAACCCCGGCACGGAAGGAGGAAGACCACACCATGCAGCTTGACCCGCGTGATCTCTCTTCCTTTCCCATTGCCCGCACGCTTATGGTTGTGCTGGGCTGTGGCCTGCTGGCTTACTGCTTTCACTATTATCTGCTTCTGCCGCCAGACTCACCCGAGCATGTGATGCGACACATCGCCGCACTTATTGTCGGCACACTCATTCTGCTGGGCACGATCTGGGTGTAAGACGCAGCGTCAAACACCAGCACGGAGCTTCCGGCTGAGTGTCTGGCGCGATCTTTCCGGCCTCTGCCATCAGCAGGGCCATCAGAAAGAAGAAAGGCTCAGGCCTTCTTCACAAATTCGGATTTCAGGTTCATCGCCCCGATCCCAGGGATCTTGCAGGCAATATCATGCCCGTCTCCGCCGTCGGTCAGGCGGATGCCCTTGACCTTCGTCCCGCCCTTGACCACCAGGGAAGAGCCTTTGACCTTCAGATCCTTGATCACGGTCACGGTATCCCCATCAGCCAGCACATTGCCATTGGCATCGCGGATTTCCGCAGCACCTTCAGCGCTCCCTTCCGCCGTCTGATCCTGCTGGCTCCATTCATGCCCGCATTCCGGACAAATCCACATCGCCCCATCCTGATAGGCATAGGTGGAACCGCATTTTGAGCACGTCACGTCACTCTCCATTCTCACTCTCCTCTCTCGATCTCGTCACCAGAACGTAGCCGTCAGGCTTTTACTGCGTGTCGGATGTTCTGCCGGTCCAGAGCCAGAGAACAAGCGGCGGCACAAAAAAATACAGGGCCACAGCCACAATCAGCAGCCGCAACGCAAACAGCAGGTCGGTATGCAGAACGTTGTGGCAGAAAACATTGGCCAGCCCCAGCATGATCACCACGCACACAAACCCGCCAAGATTTGCCAGAAAAGACCGTCCGGCATTGATCTGTACAAGCTTCCTGAAGATGGCGCTTTCCTGCTTGTTCCGGTTGTTCATGACGTTCCCCATCGCTCTGCGGCTGACTAACCCAAAACAGCCTCTTAAGCGCCTGCCGCCGGGAAGTCACTCACCGATCCTGAATAACAGACCCTAAAACCCGAGCCTGCGGTGCATTTCCGCCACCAGTTCCGGTGTATCGTCCAGCGGGCTCACGGCCCAGGGGGCCAGTGCGTTTGCCGCCCCGCCTGCATCCAGAAGGCGGATACGCCCCGCAGCCTCCAGCCCCTGCAAGAAGCTGGTAATCCGGCGGGAGCGCCCCGGCAGCGGAAACACGGAAACACAGGCGGACCCGGCCACGGCCTCTGAAACCATGGAGACACTATCCATTGTCACCACCAGACTATCCGCGCAGGCCACCAGCCCCCTATAGGGATTTTCACCCTCACCGTTCCACACGCTGCCGCCTGCGGCTTCCACCAGATCTGTCAGCACCCGCAGCGCCTCCGGGTCTGTCCGGCGGGAGGGGGTGACAATCAGGCTGCCGCCCTGCTCCGCCACGGCCCGCGCCAGCAGCGTGCCCAGCGCATGAGCTTCCCGCACACCAAACCTGAAGCGCCCGTTGGAGCCCCCCACCAGCCCGGCAATAAGCGGGCGGGGAAGGTCTGCAAAGCGCGGCATCCAGACCGCGCGCGCCTCAGCCAGCACCTCCGGTGTCAGCCCGTGCAGGGCCGTGCGCCCAAGCAGCACGTTCGGGCCGGAAATCTCATCATGCTGGCAGGCCACAATCAGGTCGAACCGCGCCAGAGACTGGCGCGGGTTCTGAACCTGCACCACAGGCCGCCCCGGCGCACGCAGGGCAGCGCCTACCGCCCCGCCCTTCCCGCCAATGCTGATCACCACATCCGCCTGCGCCAGATCACGCCCGCCCGCGAGCGACACCCCGGACACCCCCCGCAGGAACGGTCTGGCAAGGACTGAAGGGCCAGCCAGCGCCAGCCGGGCCAGCCGACCGGGGCTTACCGCCTCAAAATGGCTCTCCCACCCCGCGCGGCCCGCCAGCCCCAGCGCCTGAGAACGCATTCCGGCAAAATCCTCCCCCACCACCAGTGCGGAGACAGGGTTTGAACCCGGCACCTTTCCGGCATATACGTCTTCAGCCATCAGGCTCTCCCGCTTTTCATGCGCTGTTGCTGCCCCTTTTGTCCGCAGGTGGGGTCTGGCACAAAGCAGCATGATGCAAGGCAGTGTTTCAACCCCGGTCAGGACGGATACCAGACAGCATGTCCAACAGCTTTGAGGCAATGGGCCTTCTGCCGTCTTTGTGCACATGGGCCGCACAGGCAGGCATGAATGAGCCAACGCCTATTCAGGAGGCGGCCATCCCCGCGGCCCTCGCCCGGAAAGACATTCTGGCCATTGCCCCGACCGGCACGGGTAAAACCGCCGCCTATGCCCTGCCCATGCTGCAACAGCTTCTGGAGAGCACGCGCGCGCAGGATGTGCTGGTAGTGGTCCCCACCCGGGAGCTGGCTTTGCAGACCGCGCGTGTTTTCAGAACCTGTCTGGGCCAGAGCGCTGACAACTCCCGCCAGAAAGCGGGCAGCGTGGCCATTATCGCGCTCTATGGCGGCGCAGACCGGGCGCATCAGGCCGAGCGCCTGCAGCATGACGGCCCACGGGTACTGATTGCCACCCCCGGCCGCCTTCTGGATTTTGCCAATGGTGGGGAAATCCAGCTTGCCGACTGCACCCGCGTGGTGCTCGATGAGGGAGACCGCCTGTTCTCCCCGGAATTCTTTGAAGAAAGCGCCGCCATTATCAGCCTGCTGCCCCCTGTTCGGCAGACCCTGTTTTTCTCCGCAACGCTGCCCGCCGCCCTGAAGCAGACGGTGCAGCAACTGCTGCGGCGGCCAGAGGAAATCCGGATCACACCCGCGCCGGAAAAACGCGGGCCCATCCGTCAGGCCGCCCTGTTCATCGAACCCGCGCAGAAAACCGGCTTCCTGCGCCAGTTCTTCATGCGTAACCAGACAAACCGCGCGATTGTTTTCGTCAAAACCAAAGCAGAAGCAGACCAGCTTGCCGCAACGCTCAAAAAAGCCCGCGTGCAGGCCGCCCCGCTCCATGCCGACCTCTCGCAGACCCAGCGGACAGCCACCGTCAGCAGTTTTACGGCGGGTAAAATTCTGGTGCTGGTCGCGACTGATATTGCCGCCCGCGGGCTGGACCTGCCCTCCGTGCAGACTGTGATCAATTACGATCCGCCCGATCAACCCGAAGCGTATCTGCACCGCATTGGCCGCACAGGCCGCGGCGGCCAGACCGGCTCCGCCCTTACGCTGTGTTCTGCGGCGGAACGCCCGAAACTCCGGCAGATCGAACTGGGGGCCTCGGTCCGCCTGCGCATCCTCTCGCAGGAGCAGGCAATGCCCGATGCCCCTCCCGCCAGACAGGCCGCCCGCCCTGCCCGTGGCGAAAAACCTGCGCCCACCCGCCCGGGCCGCTCTTGAACCCCGGCGGAAAAGAGTGAACGATATCTCCCATGATCTGCACGAAGAACGCCCGATGACCACGCACCAGACCGGCCCAGCTTCCGGCCCTTCCGCTGCTCCTGTTTCTGGTGCTGCCCCCGGCCCCGTTCACATCTACGTCTGCCATCATGCTGCGGGTTTCACATTTGAAGATGAGGTTTTCCGCCCCATTCAGGTCGGGCGGGCCATAGCCAGAACGCCCCTGCCCATGCAGGGGGATGACACGGGTGACAATATTTCCGCCAAAAACCGGGAATATTGTGAACTGACAGCACTCTACTGGGCCTGGAAAAACGATACGGACGCCGCATGGATTGGCCTCATGCACTACCGGCGGTTTCTGGATTTTGCCCGCACGAACCGCAAGACAGACCAGTTCGGCTGTATCCCCATCGCGCAGATGACCCCGCAGACCCTTGCGGACATGGGCCTCAATGCCGCCACCGTGCAAAAGACGCTTGAAGCCGCACCGTCCGCCTGCGCCATTCTTCCCAAAAAATGGTCTGTGCGTGGACTTGGCTATTCCACCCTGCATCAGCACTACGTCAGGGCGGATCATCATTTCGAGCATGATCTTGCCCTGACGCGCTCTGTTATTGCTGACCTGTACCCGGATGACCTGCCTGCGTTTGACGCCGTTATGGCTGCGGAAGAAGGCTATTTCACCAATGTTTTCGTGTTCCGGCGGGACCTGTTCGACAGCTACTGCCAGTGGCTGTTCTCCATTCTTGCCGCCGTGGAGCAGAAAGCCGATCTGACCAATTACTCCGCACAGGCCCGCCGGATTTATGGATATCTGGGGGAACGACTGTTCAATATTTTCATGGCCTCCCCCCATGTCCCGCAGTCAGGCGTGCTTGAACTGACACGCTGCTTTTACGAAAGCACACAAACCGGCACGGCAGCCGCTCTCCCCAGCAGCCCGCCCGCGCCGGTTGCCGGTGCCGTGACCATCGTGACCGCTGCGGATGAAAATTTCGTGCCGCATCTGGCGGCCCTGCTAGAATCCATCAAGGCGTCCTTCAATCCGGACCGGTTTCTGGACCTGATCGTGCTGGATGGCGGCATTCCCGCCCTCAAGCAGGGGGTGCTGAAGCGCCAGTTCCACACCAACCTGCCCGCCAGCAAGGGACGCCTGACCTTTCTGGACTGCCAGCATATGTATCGCGGCATCAGCACGCATATGCATTTTTCTCCCGCCACGTTCTATCGGCTCTCCATCGGCCAGATTCTGCCCCACCACCGGCGCGCGCTCTATATTGACTGTGACACCATCGTGCTGGCCGACCTCTGCCCGCTGTGGGACACCCCCCTGAACGGCGCCATCATCGGGGCCACGCCGGACCTGATCATGAAAAACTTCGTGCAGGCGGGCATCCGCTCCATGGAAGAAACCGGCGCGCTGCCCGCCGCACGCTATCTGAGCGAGTATCTGGGGCTGGGAGAAAAGGGCGATTCCTATTTTCAGGCAGGGGTCATCCTGTTTGACCTTGATGCCTTCCGCGCCGCAGATTTGTCCGATACCGCCATCAAGGACCTCAGCAGCAAACGCTACTGGTTCCTTGATCAGGATATTCTGAACAAATATCTGATCGGCAAGGTCAGGATGCTGGATACATCCTGGAACTGCGTGAACAGTATCCGTGATATCTTCCCGCACCTGAATGCCGAATGGCGCGCCAAGGTTCTGGAAGATCTGAAAGACCCCAAAATCGTGCATTACGCCGGGTATGAGGCAAAACCCTGGAACAACCGCAATGCGCCGCTTGGCTTCTTTTACTGGTTCTTCCTGCGCAAAACCTTCTGGTATGAGGCTGTCTTCCATGGCTGCGTTGCACCGGGGGATGAACCCGCCCCCTATCAGCACAGCCTGACGCGCCGCGTGCTCACACGCGGCTGGCACCTGATGCCCCGCCCCCTGCGCCGCCCTTTGTCCGGCGTTGCCTCCCGCCTCAAGAACGTCCTTTAGGCTCACACGCATGTCCCTACCCCCCGCCACACCAGTCGGACACGCTCTCCCCACGGTGGCGGCTGTCATTGTCACCTGCAACCGGCTGGAGATGCTGCAAAAGGTTCTGGATCACACGCTGGCGCAAGCCTTTGCCGCCGTTGTGGTGGTCAACAATGCCAGCACGGATGGCACAGCCGCATGGCTGGAAACCTGCACGGACCCACGGCTGCACTGCCTGCATGAAACCGTAAACAGTGGCGGCGCAGGCGGGTTTGCGCGCGGTATGGACTATGCCGCGCGACAGACAGGCTGTGACTGGCTGGTCTGTTTTGACGATGATTCCTGGCCACACCCCGAAGCCCTCAGCACATTTCAGGCCCTGCGCCTGCCTCCCGCCGTGGGCGGCGTGGCGGCGGCGGTCTATTTCCCCAGCGGGGCGGTGTGTGACATGAACCGCCCCGGCATCAACCCCTTTGCCAGCGCCGGAAAATTTTTCAGCCTGCTCAGGCAGCGCACATATTCCTTCGGCATAGACCCGGCCCGCTACACGCAGAGCACGCCTCTTCCGGTTGATTATGCCTCCTTCGTCGGGTTTTTCGTGCGGGCCGAACTGGTGCGCGGGCCACTGGGCCTGCCGCAGACGGATCTGTTCATCTATGCGGATGACATCCTCTACGCATGGAAGCTTCGGTGTCTGGGCCTGGCACTTCTGTTCGTGCCGGACATTCACTTCATTCATGACTGCAAGACGACCGTCAGCTTCATGAACAACCGCTGGAAGATGTATTACATCGTCAGAAACCGGATTCTTTTTTACAAAAAAATCTCCGGGCGAGTCTTCCCTCTGTTCCTGCCGCTTCTGCTGCTCAGCATCCTGAAGCTCTACCGCCGGAACAAGGACCTTGCCTGTATCCGCGCCCTTGTACTGGCAGCCGTGCGGGATGGTTTGCGGAGCGATACCAGCCGCACGCATGCCAATGTTGTGGCTCTCGCCGAAAAGTCCTGAAGCATATGGGATTGCAGCATGCGTCAGGGGGGATAATACTTCTCTCTGCCATGCTGTGTCTCTCTCTTCCCTCGGGCGGGACTCTCCGCCCCTCCTCCTGCGCACGCCCTGCCGCCCCTCCCCGCACGGCATGCGCAGGATATGCGTGTGACACCGGGAAGAGTCACCGCGCCAGCCTGCGCCTCTGGGGCTCCTCATGAGTTGCGCGTCCCGCCGCCAGGCCGCGCATCAGGGACGCATTCGCCTTCGTACCCTTTCTGAAACACTTCCGCCCCCGCAGCAGCCCCTGCCACGGTTTGACATCATCCTCCCTCCGCCTGACCTCGGCCCCTGGCAGGATGGAAATTGCGGCATTCCCGGTGTGTACCATTTTGAAGCCTCCCGGCCCGGCCCGCATGTGGCCATCACGGCGCTGATGCACGGTAACGAATACACCGGAGCCTGCGCCCTGATTGCGCTGCTCAGGCAGAACATCCGCCCGCAGCGGGGCCGCCTCAGCCTGATTTTCCTCAATCTGGACGCGTTCGCGCAGTTCAATCCGGCCCGCCCCACCCTCTCACGTTTTATTGAAGAGGATATGAACCGCCTGTGGGCGCCGGAACTGATCGCCTCCTCCCATACGTCTTGCGAGATGGCGCGTGTGCGGACGGTGGCGCCGGTGATTGAAACGGTTGATGCCCTTCTGGACCTGCATTCCATGCTCTGGCCCGCAGACCCGCTTTTTCTGAGCAGCATGACAGAAAAAAACCGGGCGCTGGCCTGCACCCTCTCGGCTTTCCAGCCCCGCCCGCCTCTGGTGGTGCAGGATGGCGGGCATCAGGATGGCCCCCGGCTGATTGATTACGTGCGCTTTGCCTCCAACCGCACCACGGCCAAGGCCTGCCTGCTGGAAACCGGGCAACACTGGCAGCCCGAAGCTGCCGACCTTGCGCTGAACATCAGCCTGACCTTTCTGGAGCAGATGGGCACACTCGCCCCGGCCACGGCGCGCACACCCTGCCGCCAGAAAATCAGACAGGTTACGGTGACAGACACGGTGCCAGCCCTCACGTCACGTTTTGTGTTTGTCAAAACATTCCGCAGTGGCGATGTGATTAAAAAAGCGGGGACATTACTGGCATTTGACGGCTCTGAAGAAATCAGAACCCCTTATGAAAACTGCCTGCTGGTCATGCCCAACCTCAGGCCGATGCGCGGGCACACAGCCGTCAGGCTGGCCCGCTACACCTGACTTCCCCTGAAGGCCGGGCAAAAAGCCCAGCCCCCGGAGCGTGAGTCTCTTAGCGGTTATAGATAGGGAAGCGGGCGCACAGAGCACGCACGCGGTCATGCACGGCACTTTCCACTGCGGCATCACCTTCCCCACCGGATGCGGCGAGTGCGGTCAGCACATCATCAATCATTTCACCAATCTGGCGGAATTCCGCTTCACGGAACCCACGTGCCGTTGCCGCCGGGCTGCCCAGACGCACACCGGAGGTGATGGCCGGCTTTTCCGGGTCAAACGGAATGGCGTTCTTGTTGGCGGTAATCCCGGCGCGTTCCAGAGCGTGCTCGGCCGCTTTGCCGGTCACGTTCTTGGGCCGCAGGTCAACCAGCAGCAGGTGAGAATCGGTGCCACCGGTTACAATGTCAAACCCACGTTCCACCAGAACTTCAGCCAGAACATTGGCGTTTTTCTGAACCGCCTTCTGGTATTCCTTGAATTCCGGCTGAAGGGCTTCACCAAATGCAACGGCCTTTCCGGCAATCACATGCATCAGCGGGCCACCCTGCAGGCCGGGGAACACTGCGGAATTGATCTTCTTGGCCAGAGCTTCATCATTGGTCAGGATGAGGCCGCCACGCGGGCCACGCAGCGTTTTATGCGTGGTGGATGTCACCACATGCGCATGCTCGAGCGGATTCGGATACAGGCCAGCGGCCACCAGACCGGCAAAATGCGCCATATCGACCATCAGGAACGCGCCAACTTCATCCGCAATGCGACGGAAGCGGGCAAAGTCGATAATACGCGGATAGGCAGAGCCACCGGCCACAATCAGGGTCGGCTTCGTCTCACGGGCCAGACGCTCCATTTCCTCATAGTCCAGCAGGCCATCTTCTTTCCGCACACCATACTGCACGGCGTTGAACCATTTGCCGGAATAGTTGGGCGCGGCCCCGTGAGTCAGATGCCCGCCAGCAGCAAGGCTCATGCCCAGAATAGTGTCACCCGGCTTGGAGAGCGCCATGAAGGCGGCCTGATTGGCATTGGCGCCGGAGTGCGGCTGCACGTTGGCAAACCCGGCACCGAACAGGGTTTTGACGCGCTCAATGGCAAGTGTCTCGACTTTGTCGACCTCTGAGCACCCGCCGTAGTAGCGTCGGCCGGGATACCCTTCCGCATATTTGTTGGTCAGCACGCTGCCCTGTGCCTGCAGCACGGCTTCGGACACCATGTTTTCGCTGGCGATCAGTTCAATGCCGTCCTGCTGCCGCACAAGCTCGCTGGCAAGCGCTGCGGCTACATCCGGATCCGTCTTTGTAACCGGCGCATGAAAGAAACGATCCAGATCCGTCTGACTCATCAGGAGCTCCATAAATTCATCTCGTTTAAACGGCCCATATCCCGACCTGAAGGAGCCGGACCGTTCATTACGTTTAAAACACATCTTGCTAAGAGCGGCACTCTAGCCTCTCTATGGGACGAAGACCACCAATTGCTCTATACGTGGTTTCATTCACGGTCGAGACAGGAGAGAAAAGTCGATGATGCAAAGGCCTGGACATTCCGCAGCGTCATTTTTTACGCGCTGCATGCCTTTGGACAAGCTGGAAACTTCTCAGGGCCTCAAGCGCGTTCTCGGTCCTGGCAGTCTTGTCGCCCTTGGCGTGGGGGCCACCATTGGCGCCGGCCTTTTTTCACTGACAGGAATCGCAGCCTCGGAAAATGCCGGGCCTGCCGTGATCCTCTCGTTCCTGATTGCCGCCGTCGCGTGTGGATTCGCAGGTCTGTGCTACAGTGAACTTGCCAGCATGATCCCCATTGCGGGCAGCGCCTACACCTACGCCTATGTCACGCTGGGTGAACTGATGGCCTGGGTCATCGGGTGGGATCTGGTGCTGGAATACGCGGTCGGGGCGGCCACAGTGGCGGTAAGCTGGTCCCGCTATGTTGTCTCGCTACTGGATTCGTGGGGGCTTGTCCTTCCACCCCGCCTGACAGCCTCCCCTTTTGAAACCGTTCAGATGCCCGATGGCAGCCTGACAGCGGGGCTCATGAACCTGCCTGCAGTTTTCATCATCGCGCTTGTCTCCCTGATTCTCATCCGCGGCATTTCGCAGTCCGCCCGCGTGAATGCAGTCATCGTCGTCATCAAGCTTCTGGTGATTGCCGCCTTCATCGGGTTCGGAATTTCCTACATCAACCCCGGCAACTATCACCCCTTCATTCCGCCGAATGATGGCACGTTCGGGCATTATGGCTTCTCCGGCATCATGCGCGCCGCAGGCACCATCTTCTTTGCCTATGTAGGGTTTGATGCCGTCTCCACCACGGCGCAGGAAACCAAAAATCCCGCGCGGGATATGCCTATCGGCATTCTGGGCAGCCTTCTGGTCTGCTCTTTGGCCTATATCGCCTTCTCCTTCGTCATGACCGGTCTGGTCAATTACAAGGACATGCTGGGCGATGCCGCACCCGTTGCCACCGCCATTAACCGCACGCCTTACCACTGGCTGCAACTGGCCGTGAAAATCGGGATTATCTGCGGGTTTACCTCCGTTCTCATGGGCATGCTTCTCGGCCAGAGCCGGGTGTTTTTCGCCATGTCGCGGGATGGCCTGCTGCCGCCCATGTTCAGCCGCACACACCCCAAGTTCCAGACCCCCTGGCTGTCCAACATCTTCTTCATGATCATCACCTGCCTGCTCAGCGCCTTCCTGCCCATTTCCGATCTCGGGCACATGACCTCCATCGGCACCCTGCTGGCCTTTGTGCTGGTCTGCGCTGGCGTGATGGTCCTGCGCCGCAAATCCCCCGATGCGCCCCGCGCCTTTCGTGTGCCGGGTGGGGATATCATTCCGATTCTGGGTATTCTCAGCTGCTCCGCCGTGATGATCTCTCTCGATAAGCTGACATGGATCCGTCTTATCGTCTGGCTGGCCATCGGCATGGCAATCTATCTGGGCTATGGCCGCCACCGCAGCGTTCTGGCGCGCTCCTGACCCCTGCGCGCATGGGGTTGCATAACACGGGAAGCGGAGCATACTCCCTTCCCGCTGTTCACCCCCGTCGGGTTTTTGCCTGATCCGGCCCACATGCCCGGCCTTTCAGGCATGCCGACACGCTAGGAGTCCCGCCTATGCTGGCTGGTCGTTTCCCTCAGGCCCGCCCTCGCCGTAACAGGTTTGATGAATTCACGCGCAGGCTGGTCGCTGAATCCTCTCTGGGCATCAATAATCTGATCTGGCCGATTTTCTTCACGGAGGGCACAAACTCCGTAACAGATGTGGCCTCCATGCCCGGCGTGCAGCGCGTCTCGCTGGACCGGCTGGCCGCCCATGTCGAGCCCGCCGCAAAACTGGGCATTCCGGCTCTCGCCCTGTTCCCCGTCACACCGCAGGAAGCACGGGATGAGAAGGGCTCTGAAGCCCTGAACCCGGATAACCTGATGTGCCGCGCCGCCCGCATCCTGAAAAAGGAATTCCCCACGCTCGGGCTGATCGGGGATGTGGCGTTGGACCCCTACACCAGCCATGGTCATGACGGCATTATCCGTGATGGCTATGTGGTGAATGATGAGTCCGTCACCATTCTCTCCCGGCAGGCCGTCAATCAGGCCGCAGCCGGGGTGGATATTCTCGCCCCCTCCGACATGATGGATGGCCGCATTGGCAGCTTCCGCAGGGATCTGGATGAGAACGGGTTTGTGGATACCCGCATCATGTCCTACGCCGCCAAGTATGCCAGCGCGTTCTACGGCCCGTTCCGTGATGCGCTGGGTTCGGGCAACCTGCTGAAGGGTGACAAGAAAACCTATCAGATGGACCCGGCCAACAGCGATGAAGCCCTGCGCGAAGTCGAGATGGATATTGCTGAAGGTGCTGATATGGTCATGGTCAAACCGGGCATGCCGTATCTGGATATCATCCGCCGCGTGCGGGATACGTTTGCCGTGCCGACCTTTGCCTATCAGGTCTCCGGTGAGTATGCGATGCTGATGGCCGCCATCCAGAATGGCTGGCTGGACCGTGACCGCGCCGTGATGGAAAGCCTTCTGGCCTTCCGCCGCGCCGGGGCACACGGTGTGCTGACCTATTTCGCGGTTGAAGCCGCGGAACGCATCAAACAGACATACGGCGTCTGATCTCCACACGCCGCTTCACGTTCGCAACACGGCCCTGTGCGTCTCGCCCTTCTGTGAAACTCCCGTTCCGCTGAAAGCGGGTGCGTTCCGGGCCGTGCTGCTGTTACAGTCTGGCAGAATGCTTTCTGCACACCCTGCCACCTCTTTTCCGGACAGGACCTATGGCCTCCACACTGCGGCAATCGCAGTTTTTCTACACGACGGCACCGCAGCCCTGCCCCTACCTGCCGGGGCAGCTTGAGCGGAAAGTGATTGCCGATCTGGCCGTCCCGCATGCTGATGCCCTGCATAACCGCCTCTCCCGCGCGGGGTTCCGGCGCAGCCACACGCTGGCGTACGCACCGGTGTGCGCAACCTGCTCAGCCTGTATCCCCATCCGCATTCCCGTGAACCGGTTTGAGCCAGACCGCACACAGCGGCGCACCCTGCGCCACAATGCCGACCTACGGGCGCAGTGCCTGCCCCCCGTTGCAACGCCTGAGCACTACGCCCTCTTCAGCCGTTATCAGGCTGCCCGGCATACGGAAGGCGACATGGCGACCATGACGGCGGATGACTATCGCAGCATGGTGGAAGATACGCCGGTTGAAAGCATGCTGTTCGAATTTCGGACAGAGGCGGGGGAGCTGATGATTGTCAGCCTGATTGACCGGCTGGAGGATGGGCTTTCCGCTGTGTACAGCTTTTATGAGCCGGACCTGCCCCGCCGCTCACTCGGCAGTCTGGCGGTCCTGTTTCTGATACAGGAAACCGCACGGCTGGGCCTGCCTTACCTGTATCTGGGCTACTGGATTCAGGAGAGCCGGAAAATGTCCTACAAATCCGGCTTCCGGCCTGCGGAAATCCTGACGCATGGCGTCTGGCATGCACTGGAAGCACCCCGGCCGCCAGATGAAGCGGGCGGCGGAGTTATCCCCCCGCCTCTCTGATACCCCCTGCTTTGCAGCGGCCCGCGGCGGAACCGCCCCACCCTGATGCACCGCCCCCGGAGCTTCTGGCGCGCGCCGCCTCAGGCGCGGGTTTTCAGGCTTTCTTGAACGTCCAGGATGGCGCTTCCTTGCCCACGCCAGCCCGTTTGCCAACCCATGTCTGCAAATCTGCAAACGGACGCAGCCGCACATTTCCGGGCCACAGCAGACCTTCCTCAGCTTTGAAGACAACAGCGTGTTTCAGCGTGTCACTCGCCTTGGCATATTTCTGCAAGCCGACCCCCAGACCACGCGCCATGACGGGCAACTGCTCCAGCGGGAAGATAAGGAAGCGCTTGTTCGCACCCAGCACAGCCACCTGATCCCCCTCGGCAGGCACACAGAGGGTCGCACTTTCGTCGCCCTTCAGATTGAGCACCTGACGGCCGGAGCGTTTTTCCGCCACCATGCTTTCCTCATCCACCAGCATGCCGCGCCCGGCGCTGGACGCCACCAGACGGCGCGCACCGGCCTGCACCGGGAAGACCGCAATCACGTCTTCATCATTGGAGAGGTCAAACAGCAGACGCACCGGCTGGCCATCCCCGCGCCCGCGCGGCAGGTCCGCCCCTTTCACGGTAAAGGCGCGGCCGTCCGTCCCGAAGAAGCACAGCTTGTCCGTGCTCTGGCAGGGCACTGCCAGACGCAGGCCATCCCCTTCCTTGAATTTCTGGTTTTCCAGATCCACGGAGTGGCCCTTGATAGCCCGCACCCAGCCTTTTTCGGACAGAATGAGTGTGAGCGGCTCACGCTCCACTGTGTCTACCACGGAAATATCAACGGGAGCCGGGGCGGAGGCCAGCGTGCTGCGCCGCTTGCCCTGCGGCCCTTCGCCAAACTTCTTGACCATGCCGTCCAGTTCCCGCCCGATACGGGACCAGCGCTTTTTCTCATCCGCCAGAAGCATGTCCAGCTCGGCTTTCTCCTTGGAAAGCGCGTCATGCTCCTTGCGGATTTCCATTTCTTCCAGCCGCCTCAGGCTGCGCAGGCGCATGTTCAGCACGGACTCAGCCTGCAAATCTGTCAGGGAGAATGTGGCCATCAGGCTGGCCTTTGCATCATCCTCTTCACGGATAATGCGGATCACTTCATCAAGATTGAGATAAACCGCCAGAAAGCCCGCCAGAATTTCCAGCCGCCGCAGCACCGCCGCCAGACGGTGGCGGCTGCGGCGCTCCAGCACGTCATGCCGGTGGTCCAGCCACGCCCGCAGCACATCCTTCAGGCTCATGACACCCGGAGAGCGGTCCGCGCTCAGAACATTCATGTTGAGCGGAAAACGGCTTTCAAGTGCTGTGGCGCGGAACAGGGTTTCCATGAGCACTTCTGGCTCAATCCCGCGCGTTTTGGGCTCCAGAACCAGACGGATTTCATCCGTGCTTTCATCCCGGATATCTCCCAGCAGAGGCAGTTTTTTCTGCTCCAGCAGATCTGCCACCTGTTCGATCAGGCGCGACTTCTGCACCTGATACGGAATTTCCGTAACAATAATCTGCCACGTGCCAAAACGGCCCTGCTCCACCTCCCAGCGCGCCCGCATGCGGAACCCGCCTCGCCCGGTTTCATACGCCCGCAGAATGGCATCCGAATCTTCAACAATCAGGCCGCCTGTGGGGAAATCTGGGCCGGGCATCAAGGCCAGCAGGTCTGCCGTGGTGCTTTCAGGCTTCCGCACCAGCAGAGCCGCCGCCGCACAGGCTTCCGCCGCATTATGGGGCGGAATGCTGGTGGCCATCCCCACGGCAATCCCGGCGGCACCATTGGCCAGCAGATTCGGGAAGGCCGCAGGCAGCACCATCGGTTCCTGTTCCTCACCATCATAGGTGGGGCGGAAATCCACGGCGTCATCTTCAATGCCGTCCAGCAGCGCCTTGGCGACTTCTGTCAGGCGGGCTTCGGTGTACCGCATGGCGGCGGCGTTATCACCGTCAATGGAGCCAAAGTTCCCCTGCCCTTCCACCAGCGGGTAGCGGGCGGCAAAATCCTGCGCCAGACGCACAAGGGCCTCATAAACCGAGGCATCCCCATGCGGATGGAATTTACCAATGACATCGCCCACCACACGGGCGCATTTCTTGAAGCCGGAGGAAGGGTCCAGCTTGAGCTGGTGCATGGCGTAAACCAGCCGCCGGTGCACAGGCTTGAGGCCATCCCGCACGTCAGGCAGCGAGCGTGACATGATAGTGGACAGCGCATAGGCCAGATACCGTTCACTGAGCGCATCCGCCAGCTTGGTATCCTCGATATGGCCTTCAAATGTCTCGCTCATTTCCTGCTCCCCGGACCAAACACCAGCGCTCACCCGCCAAAGACATACCCTTGCTTACCATTTTGTTCCAGCCCTCGGCAAAGAAGGGCCTGTACGCTCTTTTTCCATTCCTGCCTGCTGTTCTGCTATACTCGGCTCATAGTCTTTTTGCGGAACGCGCCCATGCCCTCGCTCACCAGAAGAACTCTTCTCTCGAGCATTCCCGCCGGAGTTTCCCTGACTGCCGCAATGCACCCCGCTTTTGCCAGGCCTGAGGCGTCTCCTTCCGCACCGGAGCCCCCAGCGCCCGCCAGTTCCCCCGCTGGTTCTGCCAATGGTTCCGCCGAGGGTTCTGCCGCCATCATCCCGCTCTGGCCGGGTGACGCGCCCCCGGGCGGCGGAGGGCCGGGCATCCTCCTGCCTTTGGTTTCTCCCTCAGGGGCCATCTCCCGCATTGCCCACCCGCACCTTGAGGTGTTCCGCCCCGCCGTGCCGAATGGCGCGGCTGTTCTGGTCGCGGGAGGTGGGGGGTATCAGCGCATTTCCATGCGCCACGAAGCCCTGCCCGCCGCACACTGGCTGCAGGAGCTGGGCGTGACCGTTTTTGTGCTGACCTACCGCCTGCCGCAGGAAGGCTGGCACGCAGGGGCCCTCGCCCCGATGCAGGACGCACAGCGCGCCCTGCGGCTGATCCATGCACAGGCCAGCACCTACGGCCTTGATCCCGCACGTCTTGGCGTGCTGGGCTTTTCTGCCGGGGGGCACCTTCTGGGGTTATGCGCGGCCCGTCCGGAATGGCGGTGCTATACACCTGTTGATGCGGCCGATACCGTGCAGCCACACGTTGCCGTAGCCCTTCTGGCGTATCCGGTCGTCACGATGGAAGCCCCCTATCAGGGCACCCGTTCCTGCCACAACCTGCTTGGCCCTCATCCTTCCTCAGAGGAAGCGCGGGCATGGTCCATCCAGACCTATATTCATAAAGGCTGCCCGCCCCTGTTTCTGGTGCAGGCGGCGGATGACCCCATTACCGTGCCGGACAATACCGCCCTGCTTCAGGCGGCCTGCCAGCGCAACACCGTTCCTGTCACGCGATATGTTTTCCCCACAGGGGGGCACGGCTTCGGGCTTGGATACCGCAAAACAGAAACATCCACATGGCCGCATCTGGCGGAAATCTGGATGAAGCAGCAGCATTTTATAAGCTGAGATCCGGAACAGGGCCGTATAGCCCGCAGAGAGGCTGCCCACTCAGGAGCGCTCTTCTGCGCCTCCCGCATCGTCCGGTTTGGAGGCATGCTGTGCGACACGCGCTTCAAGCCGCTCCCGCGCGGCAGGCAGCGGCCTGTGGCGCAGGCCAAAGGCATCACGCGCCAGAAAATATCCTGTCAGCCGCAAGCCAGCCAACCACTCTTCCGGCGTGCCGGTTTCATCCTCTGAAAGCAGAAAGGCCGGTAGCGGAAGCAGGCGGTCTTTCCATGCGCCGGCCCCCTCTTCCGAAACCGCGCGCCCGCTGCGTGGCGAGACATATTTCAGCCCCGTTGTAGCTCCGGTTACAGCACAGCAGGTAAGGTCCAGACCAAACCCCAGATCAGCCAGCAATGCCAGTTCCCATCGCACCACCTGCGGCAGGCCCTCACGCTCTGACACCACAGGGTCTACCCCCAGAAAGGTCAGCAGCCTGATTGTCTCGGCAAACAGCGCCCTGCATGGTTCGCCCTCGGGCAAGGCGGCATCCGCCAGCACACATACGGACTGCACCATGGCCAGCGCCAGCGGGGCCTCCAGCAGCCGGAAGCCGCACCCATACAGCAGTTCACCCGAAAGCCGGATCGGCCCTGTGGCTGAACGCGCCTGAAAGCGCGTTTTAACCAGATTTCCCGGCTGCCACAGCGCACTGCCACTCCGGGAACGCGCCCCGTACGCAACGCCGCGCACCAGCCCGTTTTCTTCTGTCAGCACATGCACGCGGGCATTATTTTCGCCCAGCAAGGCGGCAGAAAGCACAAGGGCGGGAGCCTCCCTTTCAAGGGAAGTCCCGCCCTGCTGCATCATCGCGCAGAAACGCCTGACTTAGACGCCGGAAACCTTGGCCACTTCAGCAGCAAAGTCATCGACTTCCTTTTCGATGCCTTCACCAAGCTGGAAGCGGTCAAAGCCAACCAGCTTCACGCCAGCCTGTTCCAGAATCTTCTTCACGCGGCTTTCACCGTCATGCACCCACACCTGCTCCAGAAGAACAACTTCTTCATAGAACTTGCGAATACGGCCTTCGACCATCTTTTCGATAATGGCTTCCGGCTTGCCGGATTCGCGGGACTGTTCGATCAGCACAGCGCGTTCACGCTCAACTTCAGCCTGATCAAGGCTGTCCACATCCAGAGCGGACGGGCGTGTTGCGGCAACATGCATGCCAATCTGGCGGCCAAGCTGGTTGATGGCGTCAGAAGCAGAGGGGGCTTCCAGAGCAGCCAGAACACCGATCTTGCCCACGCCCGGACGCAGCGCGCCGTGCATGTACGTGGCCACAACGCCAGACGGCACCGTGAACACGCGGGCGCGACGCAGGGACATGTTCTCACCAATGGTGGCGATCAGATGCGTGAGTTCATCAGCCACAGTGCGGCCGGAAGCCAGCGTTGTTGCCTTGATGGCTTCCAGGTCATCACCAACCTTGAGAGCAACCTGAACCACAGATTCAACAAAGTCCTGGAACGCTTCGTTACGGGCCACAAAGTCCGTCTCGGCGTTCACTTCAACCATGGCAGCCTTGTTGTCCACGGACGCAACAGCAACCAGACCTTCAGCAGCCACGCGGCCGGACTTCTTGGCAGCAGCGGCAAGGCCCTTGGTGCGCAGCCAGTCAATGGCGCCTTCAATTTCACCATTGGACTCGTTGAGAGCCTTTTTGCAGTCCATCATGCCCGCGCCAGTTTTTTCGCGCAGTTCTTTCACCAGTGCAGCGGTAATGGCCGCCATAATTCATCTCCTTGAAAACCGCAACGCGCCCGAGGGGGCGCGGACAGGGCTGTCATGCCTGTATGCAGGCACCTACTATATCTGAAAGACCAGCCCGGCAGAGTCTGCGCGGGCTGGCCAGCAAAACTTTAGTTTGCAGCCGGTGCTGCAGCTTCAGCTTCCAGAGCAGGGTCAAGCGGCAGTTCTTCAGCCGCGCCGAAATCCTGGCCAGAAGCCCCCAGTTCAGCAGAGATCCCGTCCAGAACGGAGGAGGAGACCAGATCGCAGTACAGGGAGATGGCGCGGATGGCGTCATCATTGCCCGGAACCGGGAACGTCACACCCTTGGGGTCGGAGTTGCTGTCCAGAATCGCCACAACCGGAATGCCCAGCTTGTTGGCTTCTTCAACAGCCAGCTTTTCCTTGTTGGTGTCGATAATGAACAGGATATCGGGCAGGCCGCCCATTTCCTTGATCCCGCCGAGAGAGCGTTCGAGTTTGTCACGATCGCGGGTCAGCTCAAGAATTTCCTTCTTGGTCAGACCGGCCGTGCCGCCGTCCAGCGTTTCTTCAATCTGGCGCAGACGCTTGATGGAGCCCGTAATGGTCTTCCAGTTCGTCAGCATGCCACCCAGCCAGCGGTGGTTGACATAATACTGGCCGCAGCGACGTGCGGCTTCAGCAATCGGCTCCGCAGCGGCGCGCTTGGTGCCGACGAACAGAACGCGGCCACCACCGGCCACAGTGTTGCGGACAGCCTGAAGAGCGCGGTCGAGCAGGCCAACGGTCTGCTGAAGGTCGATAATATGAACCTGGTTACGCACACCGAAGAGGTATGGCTCCATCCGCGGGTTCCAGCGGCGGGTGTGGTGACCGAAGTGAACACCAGCTTCAAGCAGCTGGCGGAGTGTGAAATCTGGCATCGCCATGGGGCGTATCCTACCTTATCTGGTTAATCCTCCGCGAAGCACGGCCCCTTTTCTTTCAGGGCACCAGAGGGTGTATGGCTTCGCGTGCGTAGTCCCGGCCTGGGCCAAGCGATGCCGATATGGCGGTTTTTAGCGCCCCATGCAAGGCAAAAATGCGGGATATCAGCCCTTTTCCAGCGGCCTGGCCCGTGCATTGGGCACACCATTGCGGGCCAGCAGCGCGCGCAGCGCCTTCACAACCGGAAAAACCTCGATTGTGTGGTCACCCCCCAGTTCGCGCCAGGCCTTCTGTTCCAGTTCCACAATCTCCCGGTCTTCCTCAAAAATCCGGTGTGTGAACAGCCCCAGCGCCGGCCATGCCAGATCCAGCAGAAAGGCCCATTTCGGCTTTTTGACAGACAGCAGGCCGAAAGTCTGCGTGCCAAGCTGGTCAGACCCCAGCGGCACATAGGCCACCCACAGGTCCATCACCAGATCTCCATCCTTGTCATGAATTTTCAGGGTCTGGTACGGATAGGTGGTCCGGATGGAGACAATTTCCTCCACCGGCTGCTCCTTCCCCTCAATCTCCCGGTGTTTGCCGAAAATCAGGGCCTCGGCCAGAGGCTGGTTCCCCCCCTTGCGGGCAAAGCTGTAACGGGCCTCCATAAAATTCTCGCCCTTGTCCTGCCCCATGAAGCGGGCCGTGATGGACCCCATCTGCCGCCGGTGCAGGAACTGATGGTTCATGTCCATCAGGTTTTCATGCATGAAGGTATAGTGGCATTTCAGACGCGGGAAGAACCGGCGCGTCTTGAACTCCGGGTTTCCGACCTGCGCGATCTCCGGCAGCGGCACGCTCTCCGCCAGAGCGGGGTCTCCGGGGAATACAAAAATCAGACCGCCCTTTTCACGGCACGGGTAGGAGCGGACCGGCCGCCCGACGCCTTCCTTGTTCAGGTAAGGCACGGTCACGCATTTGCCGCCACGGTCAAACGCCCACCCGTGATAGCAGCATTTGATACAGTCGCCCTCAACCACGCCCTTGCTCAGCGGCACCTGCCGGTGCGCACAGCGGTCTTCCAGCGCATAGACAGGCCCGCTTTCCGGTCGGACAAGCGCTATGGGGTGCCCCGCATACCGGGCGGGAAACACTTTGCCAGCCCGCACCTTGTGAGACCATGCAATAGGGTACCAGAAATTCGGATCACAATCGATTTGCCGTAAATCATACTCCGCCTCATGAGCCGGACCTTTTCCCGACACAGAAGCCTGTTCAGCCGCTTTCCCCGCAACTGCTTCTACCTGCATGGCATCACCTTCCAGAATAAGTCGGAGACTGATGCACAGAGTCGGGGCATCACCTCACGAGATTACGCTCTCTAGATTGGACTTCCCGAAATATCCGGCAAGCCCTGCCGCTGCATGTCAGATTATCCAGGCGACGCGCTCCGTTACAACGGCCGACAAGATCGCGTCTTCTTTTTTAAACACAGCACACGTCTCTTTAACAGCACCTTGTCTGAAAATGCTCTCAACAACGAGCGCGCTTAACAGATCACTCCTCACCCGGCAGAACTCTCCGGCGCCCCCCGCCAAACCATGCAGCGTCACGCAGCCCTTCACGCAGAAAGCGGCACATCCAGCGCGGCGCAGAGGCTGGCCAGCCCGGCCGGGGACCGCCCGACCGGCTGGCCATCAAGGGTGGACACCACTCGCAGGCCAAGGCTGTTTACAAGATACACAGCCTCCGCCTTTTTCAGGCGCTCCACACGCACACAGGCTTCATGGAGCAGGCCCGCCTGCATCAGCACAGCCCGCGCCACGCCCGGCAATGCACCTTCTGCACCAGAAGGTGTGACAAAAAGAGTGCCTTCCTGAACCACCACCGTACTGATTGTGGTTTCCGCTACCCGTCCACTTATGTTCAGCAAAAGCGCTTCATCACACCCTGCGCGCGCGGCCTCCTGCCGTGCCAAAATATTGGGAAGATAGTTCAGGCTTTTAAGAGTGTTCAGCACAGAGCGCTCATCCCGCCTGACACTCTGGCTGGTCATGAGGGACACGGATGTGACTCGCGCATGCCCTTCAGTGACTGTCATAAACAAGGTCGGCGTTCCTTCACGCGGCGGAAGAAGCCCACGTGGCCCCACGCCACGCGTCACCGTCAGGCGCGCGGAGCCATGCCGCATACCGGTCGCCCCCAGCAGAGCCTGTGCCGCCTGCGCCACAGCCTCCCGGTCTGGCACCTCCAACCCCAGGACCTGTCCGCCATGCTGCAAACGCTGCATGTGCAGATCAAGATGCATCAACGCGCCATTCTTCACGCGGAATGTCTCAAACACACCATCGCCCAGCGTCAGCCCCCTGTCTGCCAGACTGATATGCGCCTGAGCCGCATCACACAGATGCCCGTTCAGCCAGACAACACTCATCCCACCTCTCCAAACAGCGCAAAAAATGGAGCGAGTTTCAGGCGCATTTCCTCGTACTCCTGCTCTGCATCAGAAAGAATGGTAATCCCTCCACCGGCCGCAAGAACAAGTGATCCTTCTTTCCTGATAAGTGTCCGAATAATCACAGAGCTTTGCAAAGCCCCATCCACGCCGGCACAAAAAATGCTTCCGCAATAAGCACCGCGCGGAGAGACTTCCAATTCCTCAATAATTTCCATGGCGCGATGTTTTGGGGCACCGGTGACTGACCCGGGTGGAAAGGTGGCCTGCAACAGGCTCCAGACATCCCGCCCTGCCTCCAGAACACCCCGCACTTCTGAAACAAGATGATGCACATGGGCAAAACGCTCGACCTTCAGAAACTCCGGAACCTGCATGCTGCCCACCTGTGCCACACGCCCTATATCGTTGCGCATCAGATCCACAATCATCAGGTTTTCAGCACATTCCTTTTCATCCGCGCGTAACTGTGCGGACAGGTCTGCGTCATCCTCCGGCGTGCTGCCCCGTGGGGCCGTGCCCTTGATAGGGCGGGAGGCCACCCACCCCTGCGCATCCATCCGCAGGAACTGCTCGGGCGATGCGGAATGCAGCGCATACCCCGCCCCGCAGGAAAGATAGGCCCCAAACGGGGCCGGGGCCTGCCGCCGCAACGCGAGAAAGAGCGCGACATTTGAAAACTCTTCCGGGAACTGCGCCCGATAGCGCCCCGTGATATTGACCTGAAAAATATCCCCAGCACCAATATAGGCTTTTGCCCGTTCTACCGCCTGACAATAGGACGCACGCGATTGATCAGGGTAGAAACGGACCTTTGGCAAAGAGGGCTGCGCCGGTAGCGTATCCGGAAGAGCGTCCCACGCCGCAACACAGGCTTCACGCTGCGCGGTGGCAGCATTGCTCTGCCCTTCCAGAACAATGCCTGCTACAAATGCACGTTTTGAAAAACGATCCCACAGAAAAGCATGATCATAAAACCCGGCAGTAAAATCGGGTTCGTCACCTTCGGACGAAAGGGACTGAACCCCTTCCAACTGCATCCCGAGACCATACCCCGCAAACCCGATCAGCCCGCCATAAAACGGGAGGCTGATGCCGTCGAGACTCTCGGGCACCTGCCCCGCAGGCGGCATGACATGCCTTAACAGCGTAAACAATGTGCCCGCGTCACAGGGCTTCGGCGGCTCTGAATCCCAGAAAATCTGTTTATCGCGCACAATAAATGTGTTCCGCGGCATGCGGCAGAAAATCTGCCAGCGGCTCCGTTCCTCCACGGGGCCACCACTATCCAGAAACGCGCACCAGGGAGCCTCCCCCCATGCTGCAAACACTGTATCCGGCTCACGCCAGAACAGTTCCTGCGCCCAGACGCGCGCCTCTTCCATGGTTTTACTCCCCGGCCTGAACGCCGCCCCCAGAACGCCTGCAGCAGGTTTTCAAACCTGCTCAACCCGTGAAATACCCTCAAGCGTTTTCAGTTTCTGCCCCAGAAGCGGCGTCACCCGATACCCACCCCGCAGGCGAATTTCGACATCGCAGGTTTCAGCCATACCCGGCAGCAGGACGATGCGACTGGAACCGCCCTTCTGCTCACTCAGGAGTTCACTCAGCCTGGGCAGCACATTCGCCTGCTCCACCCACACCCGCAGTTCACTTTTTGCCTGTGCGGCGGCCTGCTCAAGCTCGACAATATCCGTGGCGGTAATCCGGAGAGCTTCCCCTTCAAGCTTCAACTCCGCCGAGACCAGAACCGCCGTGCCTGCGGTCAGACTTTCGCGCACACGTGTCAGCACTTCAGAAAACACGGTGACTTCACACCCGCCCGAAGCATCCGAAAGGCGCACCCACGCCATCTTGTTGCCCGTGCGGGTCGGGCGTTCCTTGCGGTCCACCACGCATCCGGCAATTTTTACCCGCCCCATACCGGCCTCTGCCGCAGTCAGCAGGCCGGAACAGCGCGTGACATCCAGCCTCCGCAGGACAGTTCCATAGGCATCAAGCGGGTGCGCTGTCATGTGGAAGCCGATGGCATCCGCCTCCATTGCCAGACGCTCAAACTCCGGCCAGTCCGGAACAGTTGCCAGACGCAGCGGTTCCACCTCCCCGCTGCCACCAAACAGGCCGATCTGGCCCGAAGCCGCCTCCTGCGCCTGACTTTGCGCCCGGCGCAAAATTGTATCCGCAGACTGGCAGACTCGTGCGCGGTTTTTATCAAGGCACTCAAACGCACCCGCTTTTGCCAGATTTTCCACCTGCATGCGGTTAATCTGTTTCGGGTCAATCCGCATGGCGAAATCCACCATACTGGCAAAGGGTTTCTTCCCGCGCGCCTGTGTCAGAGCCTCCATGGCGGAGAAGCCAACTTTCTTGATAGCGGCCAGTGCGTAGCGAATGCCATGGGTGCCATCAGGCAGGGTTTCCACCGAGAAATCAGCCTCGGATTTATTGACATCCGGCGGTAGGACCTTGATGCCCATCCGTTCGGCTTCCTGCCGCAGGGCAGCCAGCTTTTCCGTGCGTTCCCGCGCCAGAGACATACACCCGGCAAGGAACGCCACCGGGTAATTGGCCTTCATCCATGCTGTCTGATACGAAACCAGCGCGTAGGCCGCCGCGTGGGATTTATTAAAGCCATAGTCAGCAAATTTCGCCATAAGGTCAAACACCTCAATGGCTTTGTCACGATCAATCCCGCGTTTGACGGCCCCTTCCGTGAAGATTTCACGCTGGGTGTCCATTTCTGCACGGATTTTCTTCCCCATGGCGCGCCGCAGCAAGTCCGCCCCGCCAAGGCTGTAGCCCGCCATTTTCTGGGCAATCTGCATCACCTGTTCCTGATAGACCATGATGCCATAGGTCTCTTCAAGAATATCACGAATTTCCTCGTGCGGCGGCTCCCATGCCTCTCCGTGTTTTCTGCGGCAATAATCAGGAATATTCGCCATCGGGCCGGGGCGGTACAGCGCCACTGCCGCAATCAGGTCTTCCAGCCGGGTGGGGCGCATCTGTTTCAGAACATCGCGCATCCCGGCACCTTCGAACTGAAACACGCCCGCGGTATCACCCCGGCTGAGCATTTCGTACGTCACCGGGTCATTCAGGGGGATACGGCTGAGGTCAACCTCAATCCCCATTTTCTTGAGAAACCCGACCCCTCTTTGCAAAATGGTCAGGGTTGTCAGCCCCAGAAAGTCGAACTTGACCAGCCCGGCCTGCTCAACAAACTTCATGTTGTACTGGGTGACCAGCATGTCACTCTTCGGGTCTCGATAGAGTGGCACCAGTTCCACCAGAGGCCGGTCCCCAATCACCACCCCGGCGGCATGGGTACTGGCATGCCGGAACAGCCCTTCAATCTGCTGCCCGATTTCCAGAAGACGGCGCAGCGCTTCGTCGCTATCTCGCATTTCCTGAAGTTTGGGCTCTCCCGCAATCGCCTCCTTCAGCGTTACGGGCTTGGCGGGATTGTTGGGAATAAGCTCCGCAACCCGGTTCACCATCCCGTATGGCAGGCCCAGCACACGCCCCACATCACGCACAGCCGCACGCGCCTGCAGCTTACCGAATGTAATAATCTGCGCCACGCGGTCTGCCCCGTATTCCCGACGCACGTAGGCAATCACCTCATCCCGTCGGTCCTGACAGAAATCGATATCAAAGTCTGGCATGGACACACGTTCGGGGTTCAGAAACCGTTCGAACAGCAGGTTGAAGGGAATAGGGTCGATATCCGTAATGGTCAGCGCCCATGCCGCGAGTGACCCTGCGCCCGAGCCACGCCCCGGCCCCACCGGAATACCCTGCCCCTTCCCCCACTGGATAAAATCCGCAACGATCATGAAGTACCCGGGGAAGCCCATGCCGGAGATAATATCAAGCTCGAACGCCAGCCGGTCCTTGTATTTCTGGAGAGTTTCCTCATCCATGGTCATGCCCGCAAGGCGCTGTTCAAGGCCCTCCCATGCCATGGCCCGCAGGGTCTGATCTTCCGTCGCACCATCCCGTACCTTGGGGCAGACTGGCAGCAGCGGCTTGCGGGTTTCCACCTTCACGGCACAGCGGCGGGCTATTTCCAGCGTATTGTCACAGGCGTCCGGCAGATCGGCAAACAGGGCGCGCATCATCTCCGGCGGCTTGAACCAGTGCTCCGGCGTCACGCGCCAGCGGTCACGCTCCGCCATGGTGCGGCCGTGCGCAATACAGATCAGCGCATCATGCGCTTCATACATTTCCGGTCGCGGGAAGAAGCATTCATTGGTTGCGACAAGCGGCAGGCCGAACTGGTCCGCCAGCATCAGAACTCCGGGTTCCACAGCCTGTTCCACCGGTAGCTTGTGGCGGTGCAGTTCCACAATCAGCCTGTCATCAAAGGCTTCCTTCGCCCGCGCCAGCCAGCGTTCAGCTTCCTCTCTCTGGCCTTCCGCCAGCATCTGAAACACCGGCCCGCGCGTGCCCCCCGTGAGCAACAGCAGGCCCTCGGATTTTTCACACAGCAGATCCATGCTGACCACCGGGTCCGCCGGGTCCGACTCCCGAAACCCGGCGGAAGAGAGGAAGTGCAGATTGGCCAGCCCGATTTCATTCTGCGCCAGCAGCACAACCGGCTCGGACGGTGCCCCCGGCTTGTCATTCCGGGCAGCCATACCAAGCTGGCAGCCGATGATGGGCTGAATGCCCGCCCCGCTGGTATACTGCGAGAATTCCAGCGCCCCGAACAGATTCCCCGAATCCGCAATGCCCACGGCAGGCATCCGCATGTCCTTCGCCAGAGAGACGATCTCCGGCACGCGGATAGCGCCCTGACTGAGGGAGTAGGCGGAATGAACACGGAGATGAACAAAATCAGCGTAAGACATGCCTCTCTCTATCACAGCGGGAGGGGCTTGCGTCACCTTACAAATGGGTACCATGCCCTGCTCTTCCCGGATACCGCCCCACGCCTGAATGCTCTACAAGCAGCTTATGGAGCAAAGCGGAACAGAGTTACGCCGGGGCTGGACCACCGGAAGCTGCGCAACAGCCGCAGCGAAAGCCGCATGGCTGATGCTGCTGGGCCAGACCCCTCCGGCCAGTGTGCGCATTACCCTGCCCGGCGGGCAGCAGCCGGATTTTGCACTCTGCCGTACAGGGTGGGAGCAGGGGGGGGCCTTTGCGGAAGTTGTGAAAGACGCGGGGGATGACCCGGATATCACGCATGGCGCAGTAATCCGCGCCACGGTGCGCCGCCTGCCCTCCGGTTCCGGCGTGCAGTTTCGGGCCGGGCCGGGTGTAGGCATGGTCACGCGCGCCGGCCTGCCCATTCCCCCCGGTGAACCTGCCATCAACCCCACCCCCCGCGCCATGATCCGCACCGCCCTGACAGAAGCCAACGGCAGCCTGCCGGATGCGGAAGTCACGCTCTCCATTCAGGAGGGCGCCAGACTGGCGCAACGCACCCTTAACAGCCGCCTGGGCATTACAGGGGGCCTGTCAATTCTCGGCACAACCGGCATTGTGGTGCCGTTTTCCTGTGCTGCGTGGATTGACAGCATTCATCGCGGCATTGATGTCGCGCGGGCAGAAGGCCTCACGCATCTTGCAGGCTCTACCGGGAATGTTTCAGAAAAAGCTGTCCAGAAATTTTACACCTTGCCGGACACCGCACTGATAGAAATGGGCGATTTTGTTGGCGGTATGCTGAAATATCTCCGCCGCCACCCGGTTGCACGCCTGACAATTGCCGGAGGCATTGCCAAGATGACCAAGCTTGGTCAGGGGCGGCTGGACCTGCATTCCAAACGTGGTCAGGCTGACATGGCGGCTCTGGCCCGGCTTGCCGCCGCAGGCGGTGCGCCCCCCGCCGTAACGGAAGCCCTTGCCACCAGCCCCACCGTGGCGGAAGCCTTCCTGCTGGCGCGTGCCGCGCAGGTGCCTTTGGGCGCACTCATTGCCCGCTCTGCTCTGAACACGGTTCTGGAAACCCTTGCCCCCACATCCTGCGTGGTGGATGTCATGGTGTTTGACCGTGCCGGAGCATGTGTGGGGCAGGCGGGGCCTTTTCCCGAGCCGCGGGATGCGGGACTCAGCTCCTGAACCGCCTCTGATACTCCCTGCTATACAGGGCACTTTCCCGAAAGTCTTTTTCCGCCAGCGCTGGCCCCACGAGCACAAGGGCTGTACGCTCCACCGGGTTTTGCGCCAGTTCGGCTTCAATCGTGCCCAGTGTGCCACGCAGCACAAGCTGGTCCGGCCATGTTGCACGCGCCACGATGGCCACCGGACATTCCGCACCGTAGAAAGGTGTCAGCTCCAGCACAATTTTTTCCAGAACATGAACAGCCAGATGAATAGCGAGGGTGGCCCCTGTTGCCGCGAACGCTGCCAGTGTCTCACGCTCCGGCATGGCCGAGGCCCGACCTGTCATGCGGGTGAGCACAATGCTCTGCGCCACACCCGGCATTGTCAGTTCATGCCCCAGCACGGAGGCCGCTGCGGCAAAGGCCGGCACCCCCGGCACCATGCTCCACGGGATACCCAGCCTGTCCAGCCGTCGGGTCTGCTCAGCTACAGCGCTGTAGAGGGATAAATCACCTGAATGCAGGCGGGCCACATCCTGCCCTGCTTCATGCGCACGGAGATATTCCGCCTCAATCTCATCCAGAGAAAGCGGGGCTGTATCCACCAGCCTTACCCCGGGGGGGCAGAATTGCAGCATACCCGGCGGCACGATGGACCCGGCATAAAGGCATACCGGGCAGCGCTCCAGCAGATCCCGCCCACGCAAGGTCAGCAAATCCGCCGCCCCCGGCCCCGCTCCGATAAAATAAACAGTCATTCCGCATCCTTTCCTTCCGCCAGAGCGCAGGTTACGCCCTCCCCCGTCTGCCGGGGCACCAGCAACACCGCCCCCGGCCCAGCCGCGGCCAACGCGCAGGCCTCCGCCACAGCAGCAAAGCCTGTTTCCTTCAGCACTTTTTCTGATCCTGTCTGACACAACCCCTGCATGGCCTGTATGGCCTCCGCCGGAACCCACAGGAGGGGAACACCAAGGCGTGCTGCAACCTGCTCCGGTAGTGCATCACCCCGACGGAACGCCGGCACAGCGAGACATGTCAGAGCCGTATGCCCCCCCTGCCGCACCACCTGCCGCACAAAGTCCGCGGCAGCCGGTGCCTGCGCGGCATGACACCACCCGAACCCGGCAACACTCATGCAGCCTCAGCCTTCCAGACCACCCACTGCGTCACACTTATGGCCGGGCGGAAGCTGTGCATCTGCCCCACACCCTCCACGCGGGAGACAGCCAGACGTGTCAGGCTGCCCCCCCATTCCTGCATGGCCTGTATCAGCCGCATTTCTGTTTCAATGGCGATGGCATTCGCCACAATGCGGCCTCCGGGCTTCAGCGCTTCCCACGCCGCTTCCAGCACACCGGGACGACTGCATCCGCCACCAATAAAAATGGCATCCGGCCGCTCCAGATTTTTAAATCCCTGTGGTGCAGGGGCTTCCACCACCTGCAAATCAGGAACCCCCAGATGCAGGGCGTTGCGGATAATCCGCGCACTTCGTTCGGGCTGCGGTTCCAGTGTGATGGTGCGGCAGGAGGGGTCTGCCAGCATCCATTCAATCCCCACGGAACCGGACCCACCGCCCACATCCCACAGCACTTCCCCCGCGCGCGGCGCCAGAGAGGACAGGGTGACGGCGCGAATTTCCCGCTTGGTCATCTGGCCATCATGTTCAAAGCAGGAATCCGGAAGGCCCGCCGTGCGCGGCAGGCAGTAGGCCCGCCGTTCCGGCACGACCTCCAGCGCCAGAAGAACCAGCCTCCCCGGCATTTCCGGCACACCTTCCCGCGCTTCAAACGTAAGATGCCGTTCCTTCGGCCCGCCCAGCGCCTCCAGAACATGGCAGCGCGTCCCCCCGAACCCGGACTCAGTCAGCCATGTGGCAACCTGTGCTGGGGACCCTTCATCCGCGCACAGCACTATCAGCCGTGCTCCGGGTTGCAGAAGCGGCATCATGCGATGAAGGCTGCGGCCACATAGCGACACAACCCGACACGCCTGCATCGCCCAGCCCAGCCGCGCGCAGGCGAGCGACACAGATGAGGGCGCGGGCAGACACAGCATTTCCTCCGCAGGCACATGCTGCGCCAGTGTCGCCCCCGCACCGTAGAAAAAGGGATCTCCCGAGGCCAGCACCACAACCGGCGTGCCCCGCCGCGCGAGAATGGCCTCCACCCCTTTTTCAAAAGGTGATGGCCAGACCAGAGTTTCTCCCTGCACAAGCTCCGCCGCCAGAGCCAGATGCCGCGCGCCACCCACCACATAAGCCGCCTGAGAGAGAAGGGTGCGGGCCGAGGCGCTTAGACCCGCCACGCCCTCTTCCCCTATTCCGAGTATTGTCAGCCAGACATCAGGCATGGCCCTGCTTCCTTCTCCATCATGCGGCTGCCCGTTGATTCAGGCTCTTGCTCTTGCCCCAGCCCCGCCTTGCGCAGGTCCAGCTTGCGCAGGCAGGGTACAGGTCGTTATGAAAAACCCTATCAGGTGCATCAGGATACCGCACATCATGCTTTCTTGCGCACAAACCACGCCAATACCCGTGCTGATTCTGGGCGGCACAACCGAAGCCTCCGCCCTGTGCCGGCTGCTGGCCAGCCTGCCCGCGTTCGCGCCCACTCTCTCGCTGGCAGGTGTGACCAAGGCCCCGCATCTGCCCGATCTTCCCGTGCGCATTGGCGGCTTCGGGGGCGTGCGCGGCCTGCGGGACTGGCTGGCAGAGAAGGCCATTCAGGCGGTTATTGACGCCACCCATCCTTTTGCCGCCACCATGAGCCAGAACGCCGCCACGGCCTGTGCGCAGAGCGCCCTCCCCCTGCTGCGGCTGGAGCGGCCCGGCTGGCGCCCGACTGCGGAAGACACCTGGCTGAGCGTACCCACCCTGAATGACGCGGCCTCCATGCTGGCAGACCCCGAACACTACGGCCGTCGCCCGCTCCGCATCTTTCTGACAACCGGCCGCAAGGACCTCGCGCCTTTCCGCAACGCCCCACAGCACAGCTACCTGCTGCGGTCCATTGATGCGCCAGACCCGGCCTGCCTGCCACCCCATACGGTGTGCCTCTCCGCCCGTGGGCCCTTTGATTACGCTGCGGAAACCGCCCTGATGCAGGCACACGGAATTGAGCTTCTTGTAACAAAAAATTCTGGTGGAGACGCCACGTTTCCAAAACTTCTGGCCGCCCGCACCCTGCGCTGCCCGGTAATCATGATCAAGCGCCCTCCACACCCTGCCTGCCCCGTGGTCCACACGGCTGAAGAGGCCATCATGTGGCTGCATACGCATCAGGCAGCCTCAACCTTGCGGGAAGTGTAAAACCACGGCGCCCCCCCGCCCGGACGGGGGATGAGGTGGCTGGCCGCACAGCCAATCAGCACCAGTGTGCTCATATCCGCCCACGCGGCATCCGCCTCCGCCAGCGAGGCCAGACGTACGCTTTCCTCCGGCCGCCCCACCGCCCGTGCAAACGCAACGGGCACCGAGCCGGGCAGACAGGCGCGCAGATGCTCCAGCGCCTCTCCCAACTGATGCGGGCGGGCCTTTGAACGGGGATTATACAGCGCAATAACAAAACCCGCCTCAGCCGCCAGAGCAAGCCTGCGCAAAACGAGAGGCCACGGCTTGAGATTATCGGAAAGGGAGATCACGCAGAAATCCCCTCCCAGCGGGGCACCCAGCCGCGCCGCCACGGCCAGAACCGCGCTCAGGCCCGGCACCACGGTGATCTCAAGCGCCCGCCAGGCCTGCGGACCATGTTCCACAGCCTCAAACACCGCGCTGGCCATACCAAACACCCCGGCATCTCCCCCGGACACAACAGCAACATGCCGCCCCTGCATGGCCATTTCAAGCGCGTGGCGCGCCCTGTCCAGTTCCTCCCGATTGTCCGAACTATGCCGCACGACAGAGGCCGGGGCCTCAACACGCTGCACATAGGGACCATACCCGACAAGATCCGTTGCCCGCGCCAGAGCCTGATCCGCCTGCGGGGTGCGCTGAAGCACATTGCCCGGCCCCAGCCCGATAATGCTGACAGAGCCGCTCATCGCACGCCCTTTCTACCGGGCACCAGCACCAGTGAAAAATAGGGGGCCGGGCCTTCATGTTCCGCCACAGGCAGGCTGCGCGCCTCCACCTGCGTGCCACGCTCTACATAAAGTGCCTCCGGCAGCCGCCCGGCCCGTTCCAGCGCTGTGCGCAGTTTGGGCATGTTCCGGCCGATCTTCATCACCACAGCGGCATCCGCTTTTTCCAGCCAGCGCACCAGATCCTGCTCCGGCATGGTGGCGGGCAGTACGCACAGCACGTCATCCCCATGCGTCATCGGCAGGGCTGATTGTGACCAGCATCCACTCATGGCGGAAATACCCGGCACCACAACCGTTTCAAACCGGGTATGCAGCCGGTCAAACAGATACATGGCGGAGCCATACAGGAAGGGGTCTCCCTCACACAGCAGGGCCACATCCCGCCCCTGCTCCAGAACTGCCGCAAGGTCCTGCGCGCACTGCTCATAAAACGCCGTCATGCGTGTCTGATATACGGGGTCCTTGACTGAAACTTCCGTTGTGAACGGATAGGCCAGACGCATTTCCTGCGTTGTGGGGGCAATGTGCGCCTGCGCAATCCGCCGCGCGTGGCCCATTGAATCCTGCTTGCAAAAATACGCCACAACCGGGGCCGCATGCAGAATTTTCGCAGCCCGCAGCGTGATCAGTTCCGGGTCTCCCGGCCCGACGCCCACCACATAGAATGTGCCCTGCGCCATCACTCCACGTCGCTCGCCAGCGCGTTGACCGCCGCGGCCGCCATGGCACTCCCCCCAAGCCTGCCATGCACAACAAGCCACGGTACATCATGCCTTTTCGCCAGCGCCTCCTTGGATTCCGCAGCCCCAACAAACCCGACAGGCAGGCCAATAATGGCAGCAGGTTTCGGCGCGCCTGCATCCAGCAGTTCCAGCAGGTGGAACAGGGCAGTAGGCGCATTCCCGATCGCCACAACAGCGCCAGCCAGCCGCTCCCCCCACAAATCGAGCGCCGCAGCCGAGCGCGTATTCCCGATCAGCCGCGCACGCTCGGGTGTGCGGGCGTCACACAACGTGCACACCACATCATTCTCCGCGGGCAGGCGCGCCCGCGTTATGCCATGCGCGACCATTTCCGAATCACACAGGATAGTGCAGGATTTTTTCAGGGCATCCCGCGCGGAGCCCACAAAATCATTTGTAACAGACACAGAACGCGCCACATCCACCATCCCGCAGGCGTGAATGATCCGCACCACAACCTGCGCCTGCTCCGGAGAGAAGCCGCTGAGGTCCGCTTCCGCGCGAATGGTGGCAAAGGAGCGTTCGTAAATAGCCGCTCCATCACGAATATATTCGTAAGTCTGCATCAGTTGCGTTCCCCTTCGGGCGGAGCCTGCACACAGGCCCGCACCTCTTCCCACCCGGACACATAGCGGACCGGCTCATCCCCCGCCCTGCCGTGCCTGATCAGCCCATACCCTTCCGCTCCGGCCACCAGCGTGACCTCCGCCACCGCCGGATAAGCACAGCCTTTGCTGCAACCGGAAACATGCAGAATCTCCCCTTCCGGCACGAAGGGGGCCAGAGACAGTGCATCCTGCCCCACATCCCGCACAGCCTGCGCACAGCCTGAAACCCCGATACAGGCATGCACACGCAGCCGGGCATCATCTGGCCGGGTGATCATGCCTTCAAGATCAGGAAGTTTCGTCAACCCGGAGAAAATCAGGCCGGACCACGGTGTAAGGCGCAGCACACCATCCCCTTCCTCCGCGACTGCCGCACAGGCCCGCAGCATGGTGCCTGTCATACGCCCCAGCGGAGCCACGGCGGCACTGGCCGCCCCTACCAGATACCCCGCCCGCACGCGCGGTGCCTGAGCAACAGATGCCATCCCCACAGCATCCGGGCGTAGACCGATCTCGGCAAACAGGCTTTCTCCCACAGAGGGAACCCGAAGAGGGCGCTTTTTTTCGCCCTGCCTGACATACGCCTCACAGTAAGCCCCGGCCAACGCCAGAGCTGTCTGCACGGCCTCTTCAGGACCCTGTGCAACCGTGCAGGCACTGCCGGAGACAACCCGCCACAGCCCCCCGCCCGCGCCAGAGACTCCATCAGCCCCAGCAGCCTGAAGCATGATATCCGCCTGCAGCACACCGGTTGGAAAAAATCCGCCGCCATCAACACAAAATCCGAACTTGTCGGGCAAGGCGGAAAGCGCCGCGCTGCCAGCAAGTCCCGCATACAGACGTTCCGCGCAGCGCAGCGCCCCTGCTGCGCAGGCCGGGTCAAGCCCAGCCAGAGGGGAGAGCTGAAGGGCCGTGCGCCGTTCCGCCTCTGGGTCCGCCAGACCCAGACCCGCTTCAACCATGCGCCGGGAGAAAGCCAGTGCTGCGTCCGGCTTGAACCCGCGCAACTGAAGATTGCCCCGGTTTGTCAGGCTGATCTGCCCATTGCCATCCTGTTCGGCACTGTCCGCCACCAGTCTGGCCTGCGCGGCGGTCATCCTGCCCAGCGGCGGGCGCACGCGCACCAGCCAGCCATCCTGCGCCTGCATGGGCGCGAACAGGCCGGGGCACCACCCTTTGACGACAGGCACGGAGATTGCGGCAGACATAAGCACCCATCAGGCAGCACGCCGCGCACGGCGGCATGGGGATGCTGTTACAGAGCCATCTGCCAAACCCAGACGATAGCGCGCCTTTGCACGCCACCATGCACCGGACACCCCGCCAGGCATGACTCTTCCAAAACCGGATGGCAGGTCTCCTGGCTGATGACACAAAACCCCCGTTCCCGGGCGCCTTCACACACTACAGACCTTCCCGGAGAACGCTCCAGTGGCCAGAAACACCCGGAAAACCAAAGTGTTGCAGCATGCCTGATGTCACATACAGTTGCGGGGGCAGCGATGGCCGAGAAACAGCAGCGTTCTCACCATACTTCCCTTTTCATCCCAGAACGGGAACCATCCCGTTCTGTTAAGCAGGCTCTCCGGCAGATGTCAAAGCACGGCAGCAGCCCCGCCCGCCGCCTTGAAATCAGCCTGATGAAACCCCATCGTTGTGGTCCACCCCTGCTGCGGCACCGGCGCCCAACGCCGCCACGGCAGGTTCCGCACACCACACCTCACCGGTGCGCACTGCTGGAACCTGCCCGGAAAACGCAGTAAGACGGGCACTGGCCCCAACACCCGCGCCTTGGCCCATCGCACACCCTTGCTCGTGCGGGTGGCCTTATTCTTTTTATCGCAAACCGGGATGCGTCATGAAGCTTGTTAAAACCAGACAGGAACTGGCCGAAATTGTCACACAGTGGCAGCGTGAGGGAGAAACCATCGGGCTGGTGCCAACCATGGGCTCTCTGCACGAAGGGCATCTGACACTGGTGCGCGCTCTGGATGGCAAAGCCACGCGGCGCATCGTGACGATTTTTGTCAACCCGATCCAGTTCAATAACCCGGATGATTTCCGGCTCTATCCGCGTGGTCTGGAAGCGGACGAAGCCCTTCTGGCCCAAACCGGACTGGTGGATATTCTGTATGCACCGGATGAAACACAGATCTATCCGCCCGGTTTTTCAACCCGTGTCATCGTCTCCGGGCTGGACCAGATGCTGTGTGGCGGAGACCGCCCCGGCCATTTTGATGGCGTTGCGACCATTGTCACCAAGCTGTTCATGCAAACCCGCGCCACCATCGCAGCTTTTGGGGAAAAGGACTATCAGCAGCTCAGCATTATCCGCCGGATGGTGACAGATCTGGACCTGCCTATCACCATTCTGCCAGTTCCCACCGTGCGGGAGGCTGACCATCTGGCCCTTTCTTCCCGCAACAGGCGGCTTACCGCCACCCAGCGCACGCAGGCCGCGCAGCTTCCACTGGCGCTGATGGCGTGCCTCGCGGCGCTGAAGGCCGGAAACCCCATTCCCGCCAGCCTCGACACCTGCACCCGGGCGCTGGAAGAAGCTGGTTTCAGGGTGCATTATCTTGAGCTGCGTTCTGAAAAAAATCTGGCCCCGGTTGAAAAAGCTGAACCCGGAGCCCGGCTTTTTGTGGCCGCGAGCCTTGGCGATGTCCGGCTTATTGATAACATGCCCCTCTCCTGAACACACAGTAGCACAAGGAAAAAACCATGAGCATTACACGCCTTGACCCCGAGGAACGCCTGACAGGCGCTGTTATTTACAACGGTCTCGTGCATCTGGCCGGGCAGGTTGCAGACGATGCCTCACTGGATGCGGAAGGGCAGATGGCCGACATCCTCAGGCAGGTGGATGCGCTGCTGGCCAAGGCTGGCACAGATAAAAGCCGCCTGATTTCCGTGCAGATCTTTCTGGCGGACATGAATGATATGGCCGCCATGAACAGGGCATGGGATGCCTGGCTGGATCGGGACAACAAACCCGCCCGCGCCACGGTGGAAGCCAAACTTGCAAGGCCCGACTGGCGCGTTGAACTGACAGGCATTGCCGCCCTGCGTTGAGAGCCCACCTGAAAAACCGGCTCGACACTCAGGCGCAAAAAACCGTCAAACCAACCTGACGGACGCTCTGCCTACCCAGACAAAAAAGCCGTTCTCCTCCACAAAACAGGAAGAGAACGGCTTTTTCTCTCCCGCATAGAGAGGCTGAGCAGCAAGCAATGCAATTTCCAAAAACAGTATGACACTTTCTGATGTTTCAGGACGATACGACCTGATGCCATGCAAAGAGGCGCATCCGCATCCGGCAGCAGAATTCTGATAGTTCCTCTTCCTGTCAAACAGTTTTCGCGCATGCACAGCACGGGATGCACGCCATCTTCTGACGCAGGATGGCCTGTCCACACGGCTGGAGCTTCGGGCAGATCAGCCCCCTCGAATCTGAAATATTGTGGCGGGGGCAGGCACTCGGCGTGCAGGCTATTTCGGCCACATCAGGTGGCACAGCGGTGCGTATCCGGCTGGCATACGCGCAAATACTGCGTGAGCCTGCTGAAAGACACAGTAGAAAACGGCCTGACAGGCTTTTCAAAATGATTTTATATTTTGGGAAAAAGGCTGGCTCCCGAAGTAGGACTCGAACCTACGACCCAGCGATTAACAGTCGCTTGCTCTACCAACTGAGCTATTCGGGATCAGCGAGGCATCGTATAACCGTGATGCGGGGGTGCCGTAAAGCCCCTTTTTTCATTTTTTTTGGGTTCTGTGTTTTTATGTGCGGAGGACGCCAGAAGAAGTCCATGGTAAGAAAGAAGCATGAGCGCACAAGGACCTTCCTCCGACCCCGCCTTCCGCCGCAGGCTTGTTCTGGGCAGCCTTGCCGGACTGGCCGTGGCGGGAGCCGTAAGCGCGTTTGAACGCCATGCGCACCAACGCCCCCCGCGCAAACAGCCGGATGGGCAATATCGCACGCTGAAGCTGATCTGGCCGCATTCCGACATAGCCCCCGTTCTGGCCGTTGCGTATCAGAAAGGGTTTTTCACGCGCTACAGCCTTGAGGTTGAAACCCTCTCCGCGGCGCAGAACGGAAACGAGGCGCTGGATGCGCTGGCCGCGGGCAAGGCGGATTACGCCGTTGCGCCAGCGCTCACATGGCTCCCGCGCCTGTATGCCGGGCTGCCCGCCAGCCTTGTGCTGGGTATTCAGCCCGGCACATTCCGGCTGCTGGTGCGGCGCGAGGCCGGTATCACCCGGCTTGAGCAGCTTGTCGGGCGCACCGTGGCCATGCCGGATAAAAATGCCGCGGATAAATTCTTCTTCGCCATCATGATGCGCCGCAAGGGCATTAACGCCATGGGCGGCATCACCTGGGTAGACATGCCTGCTGAGCAGATGGTCTCTTCAGCGCGCGACCACACGATTGACGCCCTTGTGGCGCATGACCCGCTGGCCTGGCACATGCTGTCTGACCATGCTGACCTGTTTTCCGAACTCGTCAGCAGCAACACCGGCCATTATGCAGACCGCACAAGCCTGATTCTCGGTGTCTCCCAGTCAGCACTGACAGCAGACCCGGACGCCGCAACCGCCCTCACCCTCGCGCTGCGTGACGCCGCCAAATGGGCCAGCAAACATCCTGATGACGCGGCAACACTGGTCACGGGAGAGACATCAGACCTCGTGGCGGAAACCACACGCGCCATGCTGCGCAATGAGCCTGCCATTAACCCGGTCATCGGGCATGTGCTGCGGAATCAGATGGCCCAGTATTGCGATGAACTGCAACTTATCGGCCAGCTTCCCAGCACAGAGGCGGCAGCCTCTCTCGCGCACCGCTATACGCGCAATGTGCTGACCGACTGACGGGCTGAAGAGAATTCACAAACTCTGACAGACCCGCTTTCCCTACGGATCATGCCCTTACGGTTGGTTTATCAGGGAGCGTTCGTGCACAGGGCGCTCAAACCGCTCCTCATGAAAATTCAGGCTCTTTCTTTCTGCGTGTCAGCCTGATCTCACTGGCCAGAACACCCAGCACAATCAGCCCCGCTCCCACCATGGCCAGTGGCGGCAGCCGCTCTCCGGCCATGCGCCCCACCAGCCCGGCCCAAACGGGTTCACCGGCATAAATCACTGTTGCCCGCGTGGCGGAAATGGTTTTCTGCGCCCAGTTCATGGCGAACTGGATCACGGCGCTCATCACCCCCAGCCCCACGCCAGACACCACCCAGACCCATGAAAACGCCGGAACATGCTCTCCGGCCACAGGCATGAAGGCCAGCGCCAGCAGGCCCGCCACCAGTAATTGCACAATCGTGACCCTGCGGCTGTCCACCCGCACGGCGTACCGGCTGATAAGAATGATTTCGCCCGCGATGGAGACGGCACCAAGCAGGGTCGCAATCTCGCCGGGGCTGAAGCTCAGGCCGCTGACAGCATCCGGCCCCGTGAGGCACACAAGCCCCACAAACGCCACCAGCACGCCCACCCAGCTCATCATATGCGGCCTGCGCCGGAGCACGGCCCACTGAAGGAAAGGCACCATCGGCACATACAGCGCCGTAATGAATGCGGACTGGCTGCTGGGAATGGTTTTCAGGCCAAGGGTCTGGAACGTGTACCCCAGAAAAACCCCCACACCAATCATGCTCCCCGCCTTGAGCTCATACCGCGTCATCCCGCCCAGAGACTTGCGGAAGAGCAGCACGGACATCAACCCTGCCGTGATAAACCGCACCCCCACAAAAAACAGCGGGCCGGTATGTTCCATGGTATGATGAATGATAAGAAACGTTGCCCCCCACAGCATGGTGATCAGGACAAGTATGATCTCCTGTTTTGACAGGACTCTGGCATGGGAGCCTGAGGTGTGGGGCATGTTGGTCATGGTTAAAAGCGTATATGAGCAGTATAATGCACAATCAACCCCCACGCTCTGATGTTTTGAAATATGTGGGGACAAACCTGCGCCGCCTGCGCAAGGAAGCCGGCCTGAGTCAGGATGCTCTGGCAACAGCCTCCGGCATCAGCCGGCGCATGATTGTGAGTCTGGAAGCGGGCACCGCGAATATCAGCCTTGGCAGTCTGGACCGTCTGGCCGAGGCGCTGGACACCACATTTCTCAAGCTGGTGAGCAACCCGGACCGGGAACTGCGCCGTATTGAGGAAGTGATGTGGCGCGGCAGCGGCCCGGCCAGCAAGGCAACCCTGCTGGGAGCAGCCCCGGCCCGGCAGGACACCCAGCTCTGGCTGTGGTCTCTCGCACCGGGGGAACGCTATCAGGCGGAGCCCGACCCGGAAGGCTGGCATGAAATGATTTTTGTGCTGGAAGGCGCCCTGACGCTGGAATTCGATACCGAAACCCAGCTCGTTCAGGCCAATGATTTCACCATCTATAACAGCGCCCAGACCTATGCGTATCTGAACGCCGGCAAGAAAACCTTGCGCTTTCTGCGCACGGTTTCATCCTGAAAAAATACCCGCGCGCGGAGAAAACGCCGGGCGCGACCCCCTGAAGATCAGCCGCCCCACCCAGCGCTGCCGGGCCACCCCGGCAGGCTGAAGCATCCGGGCTGTTTCAGCGCAGGTTCCCCACAAACCGTTCCAGACGCTGGCACGCCTCCATCAGATCCGCCTCCCCCGTGGCGCAGGACAGACGCAGATACGGAGAATGCCCGAAGGCGCTCCCCGGAACGGTTGCGACATATTCTTCATCCAGAAAGGCCAGAGCAAAATCATTGTCTGTTTCCAGACGCGCGCCCCCCGCGCTGGTGCGGCCAAGGCACCCGGCCACACCGGGATACGCATAGAATGCTCCCTCCGGCATGGCGCAGGTCAGACCCGGAATACGCCGCAGCGCGTCCACCACCTTCTGCCTGCGCTGGCCATAGGTTGCCGCCATTTCCCGCACCAGATCAGCCGGACCATCCAGCGCGGCGGCAGCAGCCGCCTGCGCGATGGTGCAGACACCGGATGTGGTATTGCCCTGCACACCCCGCATGGCGGCAATCAGGTCCTTCGGCCCACCGGCAAACCCCACGCGCCAGCCTGTCATGGCATAGGCTTTGGACACACCGTTCAGCGTGATGATCCGGTCTTTCAAATCTGGTGCCAGCGCCGCCAGAGAGGCTGAACGAACGCCATCAAACACCAGATGTTCATAAATCTCGTCTGACAGAATCCAGACATCCGGATACTGGCGCAAAACCGCGGCAATGGCCTGAAGGTCTTCCGCCGCAAGAACCGCACCGGTCGGATTATTGGGAAAGTTCAGCACAAGCCAGCGGGATTTTGGCGTAAGGGCAGCAGCCACCGCCTCCGCATCCAGCCTGAAGCCATCTTCCTCCCGACAAGGCACAAAAACCGGCACCGCGCCAAACATGCGGGCAATCAGCGGGTAGCTGACCCAGTAGGGCGTGGGCACCACCACTTCGTCACCAGGGTTCAGGGTGGCCATGAAGGCATTGAAAATCACCTGCTTGCCACCGTTGGAGACCATGATCTCATCCGGCGCATAGTCCAGCCCGTTTTCCCGCGCGAACTTGCGCGCGATGGCGGCCTTGAGCGCAGGGGTGCCGTCCACAGGTGGATATTTTGTCTGCCCGGCCAGAGCCGCGGCATGTGCGGCCTCAACCACGGCAGGCGGTGTGGGAAAGTCCGGCTCCCCCAGCGCCAGAGAAATAACCGGTCGGCCTTCCGCCCGCAGTTCACGGGCACGACGCGCCATTTCAATGGTGGCCGGAGCAGGCAGCCCCTCCAGCCGATGAGCGAAAGAGCGCGCCATGGCCTTAAATCAACCCTTTGCAGAAGCGCTGGATACGGGTGCAGGCTTCACGCAGGCTTTCCGTATCCGTGGCATAGGAAATCCGCATGTAATCCGGATACATGAAGGCGGAGCCATGCACGGCCGCAACGCCTTCCTCTTCCAGCAGGGCGGTGACAAAATCCTCATCCGTTTCCAGCGTGCGCCCACCCGGAGAGGTCTTGCCAAGGCAGTTTTTCACGGAGGGGAACACATAGAACGCGCCTTCCGGCTTGTCGCACTGCAACCCTTCAGCCTCATTCAGCATGGCCACCACCAGATCGCGCCGGGCCTGATAGGTTTTGACCATCTCGCCAATAAAGTCCTGCGGGCCTGTCAGCGCCTCAACCGCCGCCGCCTGCGCAATGGAGCAGGTGTTGGAGGTCGACTGGCCCTGAAGCTTGTTCATCGCCTTGGTCATTTCCACCGGCGCGCCGGAGAAGCCAATCCGCCAGCCTGTCATGGCATAGGCCTTGGAAACACCGTTCATGGTCACGGTGCGGGAGCGCAACAGCGGCTCTACCTCAACAAAGGTGGCGGGGCGGAAGCCGTCATATGTCAGCTTGGCGTAAATATCATCCGTGAACACCCAGACATGCGGATGCCGGAGCAGCACGTCACACAGCGGGCGCAGGTCTTCCGCGGAATAGGCCGCCCCGGTGGGGTTGCAGGGAGAATTCAGGAAAACCCACCGTGTGCGCGGCGTAATAGCGGCTTCCAGCTCTTCTGCCGTGAGCTTGAAGCCATTTTCCCGGCGGCACGGCACAATAACCGGCACACCTTCCGCCAGTGTCACGATATCAGGGTAAGACACCCAGCACGGGGCCGGAATAATGGCTTCATCCCCCGGGTTGAGGGACGCCATCATGGCGTTATAGATCACCTGCTTGCCGCCGGTGGAGACAATGATTTCCTCAGGCGTGTAGTCCAGCCCGCTATCCAGCCGGAAGCGTTCCGCAACGGCCTTGCGCAGGGCGGGCGTGCCCGCCACATCGGTATAGCGGGTCTGGCCATCTTCAATGGCTTTCATGGCAGCGCGGGCAATATTTTCAGGTGTGCGGAAATCCGGCTCACCGGCCGAAAGACTGATGATATTTCGCCCCTGCGCCTTCAGTTCCCGCGCTTTGGTTGAAATAACAATCGTCTGGCTCGGGCTAATCCTGTTCAGACGGTCAGCAACAATGCTCATAATCCCAACACTTCCTGACACACTATGCCATCAGCCCCACCTTACGCCGCCGGAGCATGGCCTGATGATATGAAAAACCGGCTAGGGCCGGTACAGTAATGCGCTTCTTCCCCCGGCGGAACCGGCGAAACCCCTTCCTGTTTCAAATTTCATGAAAAAATTGTGAAATTATCACCAAAATACGCCGGGATACCCGGCCGCACGGCGGACATCTTCCGGCGTCAACCCCGCCATGCGCATACTGCGCACGGCTTTGGCCCCGTCCCGTTTTGAAAGACGCCGCCCCTCGGCATCACATAACAGCGGGTGAAACAGATACGCCGGCGTGGGCCAGCCCATAAGGGCCTGGAGCAGACGATGCAAGTCTGTTGCCGCCCGCAGGTCCTCCCCGCGTGTCACCAGCGTGATGCCCTGTGCCGCATCATCATGCGTGACACAGAGATGATACGATGCGGGCACATCCCGTCTGGCCAGAACAACATCCCCAAACAGGTCGGGCTGGCAACGGACTATGCCACGTTCAAGGTCTGTATAGGTCAGCGGCCATATGCCGTGCCCTGTGCCGGGCTCCGCAGGCTGCCACCCCGTAACACCTGATCCTGCCCCTGAGGCTGCCGTATGTGTTTGTGCCCCCTCTAATGCGCGCGCCACCTCCAGCGCCCGCGCCATATCCAGCCGCAGCACATGCGGCCTGCCCTCGGCCAGAGCTGCTGCCCGCGCCCCCTCGGAGAGATGTCGGCAGAGACCGGGATAACGCAGGCTGCCATCCGGCGCGGTGTGCGGGGCGGACATCATGCCGGCAAACTCCCGCGCAATATCGGAGCGGGTGCAGAAACAGGGGTACAGCACTCCCATCTGGTCCAGCCGCTCCAGAGTGGCCCGATACGCCGCCATGTTGGCAGATTGCCGCAACACAGGCCGGGAAGAGCGCAGGCCAAGCCATTCCAGATCGTCCAGCAGGGCTGTCATGTAGCTTTCACGGCAGCGTTGCGGGTCAATATCTTCCATCCGCACCAGCCATGTGCCGTACGGCCCTTTATGCACCCAGCCCGCCAGAGCGGAGGCCACATGCCCCAGATGCAAAAAGCCGGTCGGGCTGGGGGCAAAGCGGGTGTTCCAGGAACGCTCAGTCATTGTTACAGCGCATCACGATAACAGTCACACAGGTTTCACAGAATGATAATAATACTGTTTTATTAAATACTTGTACGATTTCTTGCCAGAAATCAGTCAATCTGCAATACTCGCTGCGTTATTGATCTCGACGACGCACTTCCGCCGGCGTTCCGTTACGAGTTTTTACGCCAGCTTTGAAGTTGCGCCCTCACTACACCAAGGAGGCGCGTCTTGGCTGACGGCAGTATGCTGAATTTTCCGGCTTTGGTGTTGAACGCGGATTTTCGTCCGCTCTCCTACTTCCCCCTCTCTCTCTGGTCCTGGCAGGATAGTATCAAGGCCGTATGTCTGGACCGGGTTTCGGTGCTGAGTGAATATGATGCGGAAGTACACTCCCCCCATCAGACTTTCCGTCTTCCCAGCGTCATCGCCCTGAAAGACTATGTTCCCTCCGCCCGCAAGCCAGCCTTCACCCGCTTCAATGTTTTCCTGCGTGACAATTTTTCCTGCCAGTATTGCGGGGACAAACTTCCAGCCCCGGACCTGACATTTGACCATGTCATCCCCCGCTGCAAGGGCGGCCGCACGACATGGGAAAACGTTGTGACAGCCTGTGGTGTCTGCAATCTGCGGAAAGGTCCGCACCTGCCTCACACCATCAACATGGTGCCCCGGCAGCGCCCTACCCGCCCGACATCCTGGCAGCTTCAGGATAACGGGCGCGCCTTCCCGCCCAATTACCTGCATGAAAGCTGGCGCGACTACCTCTACTGGGACACAGAACTGGACAGCTGACCCCGCTGTGAGAGCAGTCTGCCCCTAACCCCCAGTGTTACTTGGTGTAGCTGTATCCGTATTCATCCGCCTGCTTTTGCAGGTCTGGCGCGTCTTTCAGGTTCAGCGGCAGCGGATGCGCATTTTTTTCATTCAGAATGAAATTATGATTGCTCATGCGCTGGCAGGTATTGGCCGCCAGAGGAAAGCTGAGGAACATCGGCCCCTTCATCTGCTTTCTCAGGCAGGACACATCCGTATCCACAAAAGGCACGCGGCCTGTTTCGGAAGAACATCCCCCCAGCAGTGCGAGGCCGGTGAGCATCACTCCAAAGCCGATTATCTTGCTGTTCCGTCTCACAACCACGCTGACCATTTCCTCACACTTTTGCGCCGGGCAGCCCGATGCCGCATTCAGGCTGCCAACCCTGCCATGCCTCGCGGTGTGCGCATAGAGTAAGCAGGGCAAAGCCCCTCCGTGCGCACCGCATGACAAAGCCGCACGCCAAACAGGGTGCGCCCTTCAGCCTACGTCGAAGCCAGCCCCGAGAATGGCATTCTGCAAAGAGGATATCCCGGCGCGTGCGGGATCATACACAATTTTCACGTCGCCCGTGGCAAGGGTGACATCAACAGCCTCTACGCCATCAACAGCGGCCAACGCGCGTTTGATAGAGGAAACGCACCCCTCACAGGTCATGCCTTCCACCATAAAGCTTGTTTCTGTTGTTGCCATTCTCACATTGCCCTTTCTGAAATCCACACGCTCCCGCACCAGTCCGCCAGGGCAGACGTCCAGAGCAGATCTCCAACGTCTACCCCAACAGGTGCTGGTGCAAAAAGCCCTTCCTGCGAGAAAAAAGCGCCCCCGCCTTTCCGGCATAGTCCGCTTCTGTCAAACAGCCCCTCTCTGCCCCCTCGGCAGAACAGGCCACGCAAGGTAAGATACCCGCCATGCCGGATATGCCTCTTCCTTCTGCCGCCCCGCCGCCTGAGCCCGAAGCCTGCTGGCGGGATACCCCCCTGCACCGGCTGATGCTGACAGCACTCCTCAACACGCTGGATGCAACCCTTCTCGGCAGCGCCAGCGCCACGCGCACGCTGGAAGAGTGGAGCCAGCGGCATCGTCTGGCCTCCCCCCCTACACTCCGGGCGGTCAACCTGCGCACACCGCCACGCCCCTGCCCCCCAAACCTTCAGGCGGCGTTACGCCTGCCTGCATCCGTGCCGGCAGGCACCCTCCGTTACCGGCATGTGCGGCTTATGTGTGGGCCTATTGTGCTGTCTGAAGCGGAAAACTGGTATCTCCCGGCGCGCCTCACCCCGGCGATGAATGAGGAGCTGGACACCACAGAAACCCCGTTCGGGCGCGTAACCGCGGCTCTGGCCTTCACGCGCCAGCTTGTTCAGGCGGAACGGCTCTGGTCCGCCCTGCCTGCCGGGTGGGAACTGGGGCCGCTCCCGACGGGAAGTGGGTTGCCCCTTGAGTTTCCACCTCTGCTTTTCCGCCACCATGCCACCCTCTCCCGGCAGGACGGCACGCCGATCAGCGCGGTGATTGAAAGCTATACAGCCGGGGCCTTCAGCTTTCCGCCACCAGAGGTTGCATATCAGCCGTCCTCCAGCGCCTGACCCCGCACTCAGCGGGCCTCAGACTTCTTCGCTCATGCGGGTTTTATCAACAAACTGTTCTGTTTCATCATCCAGCGCACGGGTCTTGCGTCCGCCCGGACCATGAACATACAGGTCTTTCCGGTCCACGGAGCTTACGACATCCGGCTGGATGGGCATCAGATACCGAGCCTTGCGCATATGGTCGGCAAGCTGCAACTTAGGGTTGAAAACAGAATTGAACTTCCACAGCATTTTCAGGAAGTTTGTCTGCCCTTTCAGCAGCAGGCGGCCCGCAATCCCGGCTGTATCCCTCAGCGCTTCCCACCCCATATGTTTGGTGTTCAGCACCTGCTGGGTTTTGACCAGTTCTTCATAAAACTCCGGCAGCGGCAGTTTTGTGGGAAGCACGGCATGCTGGATATCAAACAGGCGATAATCCCGCGTGGTCAGGCGGCGTGCTTCCTTGTGCCAGATTTCCGTGCCCGGATACGGGGTGGTGACGGAAATATTGACGATTTCCGGAATTTCCAGACACCACTGCCGCACCGCCTCAAACCGGCTGCGGTCCCATGAAGGGTCGGCAATAATATTGATGGCAACAATCAGCCCCAGAGACCGCGCATACTCCAGCGCCTCAAAATTCTTGTCCAGTGAGACACGCTTGCGGAACTGCTTCAGCCCTTCCTCATCCACCGCTTCCATCCCGATGAAAATGTAGGAAAGGCCGATTTCGCTCCAGACCTTGAACACCTCCTTGTTCCGCAGCAGCACATCCGCCCGCGTTTCCAGATAATATTCCTTCTTGATGCCCCGTTTCTTGATTTCATTGGCAATAGCCATGCCGTGCTCTTCATGCACAAAGGCCACATCATCCACTATGAAGATGCCCGGTTCCTTGATCTCTTCCAGTTCATCCGCAATCACGGTCGGGCTGGCGGTGCGGTAGGAGCGGCCATAGAAGGTCCAGGCGGAGCAGAACGTGCAGTCCCACGGGCAGCCGCGCGCAAACTCGATGGAAGCTGCCGGGTCCAGTGTTCCGATAAAATACTTGTTGCGGTGCCGCAGCAGATCCCGCGCCGGGCGGATTGTGTCGAGGGAGTCTACAAAAACCGGTGCTGGCCCTTCCCCCTCCATGGTGACAACCCCCGGCACCGTAAGCAGGTCTTTCTCCTCCGCCACCGCGTCCAGCAGCAGGCCGACAGAGGCATCGCCCTCCCCTTTCAGGATGCAGTTCACAGCGCCCTCGGAAAGGGCCAGCACATCCCGCGCAATGAAGGAAACAGAGTGACCACCAATAAACTGGAAAATACTGGGGCACCGCACCCGCGTGGCACGGCACAAATCAATAATTTCCGGTACATTGGCCAGATAGTTCCCTGAAAAACAGACAACATCAGGCTGAAAATCTTCAAGAAGCGCCCAGTAATCCTTATGGCTTTCAACCTGAAGATCAATAATCCGCACATCGTGCCCGGCATCACGCGCGGCACCGGCCACCAGTTCCAGCCCGAGGGGCTCGAGCCTGAGAAAAACCTTGGTGTACATCAGGGCACTGGGGTGAACCGCCAGAACTTTCATGAGCGTCCTTTCCTAAACAGGCGTTTCCTGCACGGGCGGCCATGAAAAGGCCTGACCTCGGCCGGTTTTTCAGAATTTCCAGAAAGCAACCTGAACAGTTCATCTTTTCAGCCGCAAAACGCTTCGTGCGCCTTCCGCTGCAAACTATTCAGACAGCCTCTCTATTGAGGATCATAAAGAACCACGCGCCTGGAACCTTGGTGCTGACGCGCCACCACCCATGCACAGAGTGGATATCTTGAAAACAGGATGTAGAGGCAGAATAACACTCAACCCTCTGTTCTGTAGTATTTTTTCACTCCTGCCATATCTGCCCTGCCTTTTCTGGCAGGATATTCGGCCTTCTTATAACTTTTATGTTCTTTTTGTAGAACTCTTCTTCACAATGAAACCTGCTCATACAAAACTGGCCCGTCCAGCTCCCAAAACACTGAAACGTGCCATGGGTTCCGGTCCGGGCCAGAGTTTCATGCCGTCCGCCAGACACTCATGCCATCAGGCAAGGAGTCCGGCTGTGCATGAAGCGCCTTCTCAGGGAAGGATTTCGGTTTCCGCGAAGAAGAAGCGGATTTCGTTGGCAGCGTTTTCCGCGCTGTCAGAACCATGCACGGAGTTTGCTTCAATGCTTTCAGCAAACTGGGCGCGAATGGTGTGGGCTTCGGCCTTTTTCGGGTCCGTTGCGCCCATCACGTCACGGTTCTTGGCAACGGCGTTTTCGCCTTCCAGAACCTGAAGAACAACCGGACCGGAGATCATGAAGGATACCAGATCGTTATAGAACGGGCGTTCCTTGTGCACGGCATAGAACGCACCGGCCTGAGCCGGGGTGAGCTGCACGCGCTTCTGGGCAACAATTTTCAGGCCGGCGTCTTCAAACACGGCGTTGATCTTGCCGGTCAGGTTACGACGGGTGGCATCGGGCTTGATGATGGAAAGAGTACGTTCTGTCGCCATGTGCGGTCTCCTCATTGCATAATCGGGCCGCACAAAACGCGGCCTTTCAGGATGCTCCTCTAGAGCATATTCACGCAGGCTGGTAGGTACTTCCCCTGATCAAAACAAGTTTCCAGACAGAACGAGACCCCCGTTGAGCCTTCTTGTCATTTCCGACCTTACTCTCCGCATTGCTGGCCGCACACTTCTGGACCACGCAGACCTCTCCATAGAACCCGGCCGCAAGGTGGGGCTCGTGGGGCGGAACGGGGCCGGAAAGTCCACCCTGCTGGGTGCCATTGCGGGGGACAGCGCGCCCGATGGAGGGGAAATCCGCCTCTCCTCCCGCGCGCGCATGGCCCGCGTGAAGCAGGAAGCTCCGGCCGATGGCGCCTCTCTTCTCGAAACTGTTCTGGCGGGTGATGCCGAACGCACCGCCCTGCTGAACGAAGCCGAAACCTCAACGGACCCGGTCCGCATCGGGGAAATTCATGAACGCCTGACCGCCATTCAGGCCGATAGCGCCCCGGCCCGTGCCGGGTCCGTGCTGGCGGGGCTCGGCTTCAGCGCCGAAGCCCAGCGCCGCCCGGTTTCAGATTTTTCGGGCGGCTGGCGCATGCGCGTCTCTCTTGCCACCGCGCTCTTTCTGGAGCCCGATCTGCTGCTGCTGGACGAACCCACCAACCATCTGGATCTGGAAGCCACCCTCTGGCTGGAAGGCTGGCTGACCCGCTTTGCCGGTGCCGCGTTGATTGTCAGCCATGATCGCGGCCTGCTGGATTCGTGCGTGGATGCCATCGCGCATCTGGACAAGGGCAAGCTCAGCCTGACCCCCGGCGGCTACGAAAACTTTGTCCGAATCCGCACAGAGCAGGCCCTTCAGCAGGCGCGCGCCGCCGAACGAATCGCGGCACAGCGCGCCCACATGCAATCCTTTGTGGACCGCTTCCGGGCAAAGGCGACCAAAGCCCGGCAGGCACAGGCGCGCCTGAAGGCACTGGAAAAACTGCCCGTGATTGAAAGCGTGGTGGAAGACGCCCCCACCCGCTTCGCCTTTCCCGAGCCCGAGCAACTGGCGCCGCCCATGTTCACGGCAAACCGCGTCAGCCTCGGCTACGGTGGCGCACCTGTGCTGAGCAATCTCTCCTTCCGGCTGGATATGGAAGACCGGATTGCCCTGCTGGGGGCGAACGGCAACGGCAAATCCACGCTCGCCAAGCTGATTGCCGGGCGGCTGGAGCCCCTGTCCGGCACGGTTGACCGGAATTCCCGGCTGAAAATCGGCTATTTTGCCCAGCATCAGGCGGAAGAGCTGGTGCTGCACCAGACCCCGATCGACCATATGGAACGCGCGCTCCCCAAGGCGCTGCCCCCGGTTGTGCGGGCACAACTCGCACGGTTCGGGCTGGATGCGGACCGGGCCGAAACCCCGGTCAAAGACCTTTCAGGCGGCGAGAAAGCCCGCCTGCTGCTGGCTCTTGCCACACGGGATGCACCGCAACTGCTGATTCTGGATGAACCAACCAACCATCTCGATCTGGATGCGCGTGATGCGCTGGTGCGTGCACTTTCAGAGTTTGAAGGCGCCGTGCTGCTCATCAGCCATGACCCGCATCTGGTGGAAATGGTGGCGGACCGGCTCTGGCTGGTGGCCGATGGCAAGGTCACGCCTTTTGAGGGAGATATGGCGGACTATCGCCGCTGGCTGATCGAGCAGAACCGCGCCACAAACCGCACGAAGCAGGACACGCAGGCGCAGGCCAGCCGCAAGGATGACCGGCGGGAACGCGCCGAAGCGCGCAAGGCGCAGGCCCCGCTGCGCAAGATTATCAAGGATACCGAAGCAGCCTTGGGCAAACTGGCCACAGAGCGCGCGAAAATAGAAGCTACGCTGGCTGACCCCGCCCTGTACAGCGAGGGAAAAGCCAATGACGTCACACGCCTGAACACGCGTCTGGCCGCCATTGGCAAGGAGCAGGCCGAACTGGAAGAACGCTGGCTGGAAGCCGAAGCGGAACTGGAAAATGCGGCGGTGGAGGACTGACCCCGACCGCAGCGGCCGGCCCTCTCATTTTCGACTCGCAACAAGGGCGGGTGCTGCACTCCGCCCGCTCACGCATCTGTTCCGGCGGCAAGGCTCCGCACAGCAAATGCGAACATGGTTTTTATGACCGTACGCGGCCACTCAGCCTTCCCCGGCGGACAATCAGCACCCCTGCCCCCCAAACTTTCCTTGCGGCCAGACACGCTGACATAAAATATTTTATTACAGAGTGTATAAAAATATGCACCAACTGCTGTCACCAAACTGTTGGCCAGCCGTTACACAGGCAGCCTTATGAAAGATCTCTTTTTATGACCTCTGCCTCCTCCGCCTCGTCTGGTCCAAACACCCTTGACCAGAGCGGGGAAAATCAGGCCACGGCCACAGTTCCGACAGCCGCCCACCCATCTGCCTCCCCCACCATGACCCCCACCAAGGATGAAAGCACCGGCAATGAAAGCGCGGGATGGCTGGGCAGCATTACCCATATCCTGCGCCTGACCCTCGGGCTGGCCGTTATAGGGCTGCTGGTGTGGCTGCTGGGAGATGTGCTGACCGTTGTATTCGCCGCAGCCCTGTTTGCCGTGGTGCTGCATGGTTTGTCCAATATTCTCGTCAAGCATCTGCGGCTGCCTTATGGCTGGTCCCTGACTGTGGTTGTCACGGCGCTGCTGGCGGCGGTGGTTCTGCTGGTCTGGGGCAGTGGCCCGGCCATTGTGAGTGAAGCCTCACGCCTGCAGGATGCCCTGCGCCAACAGGAAACCTCCCTGCGCGCCACACTGCAGAACAGCCCCACCGGCCAGATGATCCTGAATTATCTGCCCTCCTCTCTCGGCGGAAAGCACGGCGGGAGCAGCAGCAGTCTGGCCTCTCTGGGCTCGCGGATTGCTGGTTCCATGACGGGCATCCTCGGCTCCGCCTTCGGGGTGGCAGGGACAATTATCGTCATCCTGATTGCCGGGCTGTATTTCGCCATGTCCCCCACCCTGTACGCAAATGGCGCGCTGCGTCTTGTGCCTGTGGGCCAGCGGCCCAGAGCACGGATGCTGATGCTCCGTGCAAGCCAGACTCTGTGGGCATGGGTGGCCGGACAATCTCTGGACATGCTGGTGGTGGGTGTCCTCTCGGGTGTCGGGCTGTGGTTCATTGGTGTGCCACTGGCGCTGGCGCTGGGGGTTCTGGCGGGATTGTGCAACTTCATCCCGTATATCGGGGCTATTATGGGGGCCGTGCCTGCCCTGCTGATCGCCCTTTCTCTGGGCACGCGGGAAACGATTATGGTGGCTGTGCTTTACAGCGTGATCCAGTTTTTCGAAGGTAATGTTCTCGCCCCGGTCATCCAGCGTCATGCCGTGCAGATGCCACCTGCCATTACCGTGTTGTCCCAGACGCTGTTTGGCACCATTCTCGGTTTCCCCGGTCTGATTTTTGCCTCTCCGCTGACAGCCGCCCTGTTGTCTATTTTTGATGGCCTCACCCCGCCCCTCTCCGATGAGGAACGATTGTAAAACTCGGGCCGTGACAAACAGGTAGGAACACCGTAAGATTTTGGTAATTACTTCCGGAGTCTGAGTTCAGAAATGCGCATTCTTCTTGTTGAAGACGATCAAACAGTCAGAACTTTCATTGCCAAAGGCCTCTCTGAAGCTGGACACCTTGTCGAGCAGGCCGAAAACGGCAAGGAAGGTCTGGCACTCGCCACCAACGAGAAGTTTGATGTTGTCATTCTTGATAGAATGCTCCCCGGCGGAGTGGATGGGATTCATATCCTTGAAACCCTGCGCGGGCAGGGCAACGTCACCCCGGTCCTTCTCCTGTCGGCTTTGGCGGATGTTGATGAAAAAGTTGCCGGACTGAAGGCCGGAGGGGATGACTATGTCACAAAGCCCTTCTCCTTCAGTGAGCTTCAGGCCCGGATCGAAGCTCTTGTCCGCCGCAACCGGAATGAAGCCCAGCCGCAGACACGCCTGATGGTTGGTGATCTTGAGATTGATCTGCTGGCCCGTGGCGTCAAACGCGCTGGACAGAAAATTGACCTCCAGCCGCGTGAATTCAGGCTGCTGGAATTCCTGATGCGCCATGCCGGGCAGGTTGTAACCCGCACCATGCTGCTGGAAGGCGTGTGGGATTATCATTTTGACCCGCAGACCAATGTGATTGACGTACACGTCTCCCGCCTGCGGCAGAAAATTGACAAACCCTTCGGGCGGCCGCTGGTGCACACCATACGCAACGCGGGGTACATGCTGCAGGAATGAGCTTGCCGGATGCCTCTGCTCCCGTAAGCCCCTCGCCCGGTTTCTTTAACCTGCGCTCTGTCAGCCTGCGCTTTGCGCTGGTTTACGGGAGTCTCTTCATCTGCTCCACGGTCCTGTTCTTCTCCTTCATCTGGTGGGGAACAGCCGGTTTGCTTGAACACCGGGTTGAGCTGGCAATCTCGGCGGATTCCCGCGCCCTGTTCAATGTCTGGGAAGAAAGCGGCCCCCCCGGCCTGACCATGATGATTGATGACCGGCTGGAACAGGATGTGGATGACAACACCCTGTATCTGCTGGTCAACAAGGACGGCAAATGGATTGCCGGAAATCTGGCAGAATGGCCTCGCCAGATTACCCGCAACCACCACTGGTTCAATCTCCCCGTTCAGCGCGCCTATACGCAGGATCTGGCCAAAGTGCGGGCTTACGGCCTGCCTGACGGATACCGGCTGCTGATAGGCCGGGATATCAGCGGGCGCACGCTCCTGCGCAAAATGCTGACAGACACCCTGCTGTGGGCCTGGATCATGATCGCCTTGCTGGCCATAGGCGGTGGCTGGCTTGTCCGCCGCCTGTTCCAGCATGTGATCCACACCATCAGCAGGACCACGCTGGCCATTACACACGGGGATATGTCCCAGCGCATGCCCGTGCACGGCACGGATGATGAGCTTGATGCCGTCTCCAAGGCCATCAACGAGATGCTGGACCGCATCAGCCGCCTGATGGACGGTGTCCGGCAGGTCTCCAACGCCATCGCGCATGACATGCGTACTCCTGTCACGCGTGCCCGTGCGCAACTGGAATACGCCGCCCTCCACGCCAAGGGAGAAGCCGCCCTGCGGGCCGCAATCGAGCAGGCCGTGGGCAATCTGGATAATGTGACCGCTATTTGCGAAGCCCTTCTGCGCATTGCCCAGATTGAGTCCGGCGCACGGCGCTCCGCCTTTGTGCTGTTTGATCTGATCCCGGCACTTCAGGATGTGTGCGAACTGTACGAGGCCGTGGCGGAAGAGCACGGGCTGACATTTACCCAGTCCCTGCCCGCCTCTCTGCCCTTTTTTGGAGACAGGGCCATGTTTCAGCAGGCTGTAGCCAATCTGCTGGATAACGCCATCAAGTTTTCTCCACCCAGGGGCACGGTCACACTCTCGGCAGAAATCGTGACACTTGAGCCACCTCTGGACGGCCGGAGCAGGCTGCTGCGCCTGAGTGTGGCGGATGAAGGCATCGGGATGAATGACGCCGATATGGCCCGCGCCACGGAACGTTTTTTCCGGGCGGAACAGGCCCGCAGCACACCCGGTTCCGGGCTTGGACTCGCGCTGGTGCAGGCTATTGTCCAGTTGCATGAGGGCCAGCTTCAGCTTGCCCCCAATACTCCCGGCCTGATCACATGCCTTGAAGTACCTCTGCCGGATGAAGAAAACTTCCCCACAGAGGTTATTGCGTAAACTCTCGCATTAATTTCAGAACGCAAAACATTAATAAAGCATTACCAAAAGGGAGCTGCCTTGAAAAAGCCACCGCACTCCCTCCAATGCATTAAATATGAGACGATCTCTGCCTCTCGCCCTTATGCTGACATTAGGGAGCATTGCGACAGCAGCCGTAACGACCAGACTTTCAGCACAAGCGGTTCTTCCGCCCCCGCCCCCTGTTGAGGGGCGCCGCATAATTGGTGCTCTGCCACCCCCAAAACCTGTTATTATCACATCAGACAGCATGGCTTTCTGCCTCCGCCTGTCCCATGCCATTGAGAATTACAAGAAAGAGGCCCTGCCCCGCACGGTCAGCCAACTCCGGGATGAAGGCATGGATCTGTGCCGCGAGGGGTTGGTCCGCGCCGGACTTATCCGCCTCCGGCATGCTCTTTCCACCCTGAAAAGGAAGTCCCCTTAATGCGTCTTTCCTCCCGCATGACCGCAACCGGCACACTGGTGCTTGCACTCCCCCTCGCTCTGGCAAGCCTGAGCCCGGTTTTTGCGCAAAGCAGCCAGACCAAGCCGGAAGATACGTACACCCGGCTGGAAATCTCTGGCTCAGGCTCTGTCAAGGCAGCGCCCAACCAGCTTGTTGCCCGTTTCCGGGCGGAAAGCCGGGCCAAGACAGCCGCTGCGGCTCAGCAAGCCGTGAATGCGCAGGTCCATCAGGCCCTGGAACAGGCCGGCAAAACCAACGACATCAAAGCCGCCGTGCTGCAATATTCAGTGTCTGAAACCCTGCAGGATAAAGCTCCGTCCTCATGGACAGCGGGACAGGAACTGACCTTTACCGCCACAGACGGCACAGCCCTGCTGCCGCTGACCGGCCAGCTTCAGGGAGAAGGCCTGATGCTGGAAGACCTTTCATGGTCTCTCTCTCCCGAGAACCAGAAAGCTCTGATGCTCGAAGCCGGGAAAAAAGCCGTGGAGGACCTGAAAAAACAGGCTGAAACCCTGGCAGCCCCTCTGGGCCTGCATGTGGTGCGCTTTACCAATATTTCTGTCTCAAACGGCGCATTTCCACGCCCTGTGCTGATGATGGCTGCCATGGCCTCCGCCCGCGGCGGAGCAGACAGCGCACCCCCGCCACCGTCCAGCACTGCGGAAGAACAGACCGTGCAGGCAAGAGCAACAGCCACTGTGCTGCTGGCCCCCTGAGGCCTTTCCCTGCGCCAAATAAAAAAGGCGTCTGTGCGGAGGTTACCCCCCGCACAGACGCCTTTTTAAATTCCGTCACGCTGCAAGACAGGCCCGGCAGCCGGAAACAGAGTTAGCGCGGTGCCAGCACCATGATCATCTGCCGGTTTTCAAGGCGCGGCATCTGCTCGACTTTAGCCAGTTCATCCATCTCGGTCCGGATCCGCTCCAGAACCTTGATGCCCAGTTCCTGATGCGCCATTTCACGACCACGGAAACGCAGGGTGACTTTCACCTTGTCACCATCGCCCAGGAAGCTTTTCACAGAACGCATTTTAACCTGGTAGTCATTTTCGTCGATATTCGGACGAACCTTGACTTCCTTGATTTCAATAACTTTCTGCTTCTTGCGGGCTTCGTTGCGCTTCTTCTGCTGCTCGTACTTGAACTTGCCGTAGTCAAGAATCTTGGCAACAGGCGGTTCCGCGTTCGGGCTGATCTCAAGAAGATCCAGACCGACACCATAAGCGCGAGCCAGCGCATCGCGGGTGGACATGACACCCGCCATCTCGCCTTCTTCGTCAATCAGACGAACCTGCGGTACACGGATCTCTTCGTTAACACGTGGTCCCTCGCGGGTGGGCGGCGCGGGAATAGGGGGTCTGGCTATGGTCAGCTCCTGTCGTGGATAAAACAACAAACAGAAGCACCTCCCGGTGCTTCCGCTCAGGCTTTTATTATGTGCGCAATTCCTGGCCGTTTATCAAGCAGGTCCGGCCAGAAAACGGACTCATTCCAGCCCTGCTTGAAACAATCAGCCTGGTCTCACCCCTTTTTGCGGAGGTCAGGCGGAGTGGCTTCCTCTGTAATCAGTGCCACGGCGGCATCAAACCCGAGAGTTTCCTGATCCTGCCCACCCAGACGCCGCATGGCGACGGTCCGCTCTTCTGCTTCCCGGCGGCCTACAACCAGAATAATCGGCACGCGAGCCACGCTGTGTTCGCGAATCTTGGCGTTAATCTTGTCATTCCGCACATCGGCTTCCGCAGCGAGACCCGCAGCACGCAGGGCTGCCGCAACCTCTTCCGCATAAGCCCCGGCATCACTGACGATAGACGCCACAACCACCTGCACCGGTGCGAGCCAGAGCGGGAAACGGCCTGCATGCTGCTCGATCAGAATCCCGATGAAGCGCTCGAAAGAACCCAGAATGGCCCGATGCAGCATAACCGGACGATGCCGCGCTGAATCTTCGCCAATATAGTTCGCGTCGAGTCGTTCCGGGAGAACCAGATCCACCTGAAGAGTACCGCACTGCCAGTCACGCCCGATGGCATCCCGCAGTACGAATTCCAGTTTCGGGCCGTAGAACGCGCCCTCACCCGGATTATATTCATACGCTACACCCGCAACGTTGCACGCTTCCTTCAGGGCGTTTTCGGCCTTGTCCCATGTCTCATCACTGCCTGCCCGCTGCTCCGGACGATCCGCAAATTTCACACGGAAATGTTCGAAGCCCAGATCTTTGTAAACCTCACGCAGCATCTGCATGAACTGCACGGTTTCATCCGCAATCTGCTCTTCCGTGCAGAAAATATGCGCATCATCCTGCGTAAAGCCGCGCACGCGCATCAGACCATGCAGCGCACCGGAAGGCTCATAGCGGTGGCAGCCCCCGAATTCGGCCATCCGCATGGGCAGTTCACGGTAGGAGCGCAGGCCGTGGCGGAAAATCTGAACATGGCACGGGCAGTTCATGGGCTTGAGGGCAAGGGTCTTGTCCTCATCCTCAACCGTGGCGATGAACATGTGGTGGCGATATTTGTCCCAGTGCCCCGAGGCTTCCCACAGCGCGCGGTCCACCAGCTGCGGCGTGCGCACTTCCTGATATCCGGCGCGAGTCTGTACCCGCCGCATATAGTCCTGCAGCGCGCAATACAGACGCCAGCCTTTCTGATGCCAGAAGACCTGACCCACAGCATCTTCCTGAAAATGGAACAGGTCCATTTCACGGCCAATCCGGCGATGGTCGCGCCGTTCGGCTTCTTCAAGCTGGTGCAGGTGGGCGTCCAGTTCCTTCTGGTCCCGCCAGGCCGTGCCGTAAATACGGGTCAGCATCGGGTTCCGGTGGTCCCCGCGCCAGTAGGCTCCGGCCACCTTCATCAGTTTGAAGGCCGTGCCGACATCCTTCGTGTTCCGCAGGTGCGGCCCACGGCAAAGGTCCAGCCATTCGCCCTGACGGTAGATGGAAATATCCTCATCTTCCGGCAGATCATGGATCAGCTCGGCCTTGAAGCGCTCACCTTTCTCTTCAAAAAAGGCAATGGCTTTATCGCGCGGCCAGACTTCCCGCACAAACGGCTCCGCATTGGCCACAATCTCCTTCATCCGCGCTTCAATGGCGGCGAAGTCATCCGGAGTGAACGGCTCGTTACGATAGAAATCGTAATAAAAGCCATTTTCAATGGACGGCCCGATGGTGACCTGTGTGCCGGGATACAGAGACTGCACAGCCTCAGCCAGCACATGGGCGGCGTCATGCCGGATCATCTCGAGAGACTCCGGGTCTTTCCGGGTGATGAAGCGGACAGCCGCATCTTCGGTCACAGCGCGACCGAGATCCTGCAACGCACCGTTGACCTCCATGGCCAGTGCCGCTTTGGCCAGCCCCGGCCCGATGGCCTCGGCAATGGCCGTGCCCGTCACCGGCCCGTCAAAACTGCGAACGGAACCGTCGGGCAAGGTGATGGCAGGCATGGAAGAACTCCGGAAATCAGAAAGTTGCAAAAGCTTTTAATGGCGTCAGGAGAGCGCGGCTGCAACCCTGTTGACAGAAAGTGTCGCCAGATCACGCACAGAAAGCACACAAACCTGCCCCGGCGCACGTCCGAGGGGGGCTGTCAGGGCCGGATTGCTCTCCGCGGAAAACAGCACAACGCAGGGGCAGCCCATAAGAGCGGCCAGGTGCATTGGCCCGGTATCATTCCCCACAGCCGCCTCAGCCCGCGTGGCAAGGCCCGCGAGGTCTGCCAGCGAGGTCTGCCCGGCCAGATCCAGCGCCTGCGGGCAGGCCTGCACGATGGCCGCCGCCAGAGGTTTATCCGCCTGCGCCCCCACCACCACAGGCCGTAGCCCCTGCCGCGCAAGACGGCACGCCAGCTCCGCATACCGGCCCACCGGCCAGCGCTTGGCAGGCCGGTGCGGAGAGGCTCCGGGCACAATCAGCACATAGGCTGCCGCCAGACGCGGCCCCTGCTCCGCCAGCCAGGACACATCGGGCATGGGGACTTCTGCCAGCCCGGCCATACGCAACTGGTCCCGCTGCCTGCTGCGTGTATGCATCTCATTCCGCCAGGGGTTGGCATGCACCAGCGGCGCACGGCCAACATGCCCGCACCACCCTGCCGGGCGGCCTGCCAGACTGTAGTAACGAGCCGTGCGGCTGGAGGTCTGAAGATCATAAATGCGGTCATACCCCCGCAGTTTCCGCCGCAGGGCCAGCAAGGCCGGAATATTCCCCCACGACGGGCGAGGGTCTACCTCAACCGCATCAAACCAGGGGGAAAGGCGGGCCAGCGCGACGAAGGGGGCTGTTGTCAGCAAGGTAATATGCGCGGCGGGGTGGGCGGAGCGAATGGCCTGAAACGGCCCGAAGCTCTGCACGAAATCCCCCAGCGCCCCCAGCCGGATCACCAGAATACGGGCTGGGCTCATACAGGCCGGTCTCTGGCATTGCGTCACGGCGAATCCGGGTCTGCCGCCAGAACAGCCAGATCCTGCCGGGCCAGATCCGCCTCATGGCTATCGGGAGAAAGCTCCAGCACACGCTGCCAGTCCGCCTGTGCGCCTGCGGCATCCCCAAGCTGTTCGCGAATAATCCCGCGTTCCAGCAGAGCCGGAGGGTTATCGGGCATATGCTGCACGGCCTGTGTGATATGCTGTGTGGCTTTATCCAGTTGCCCCAGCCTGCGCTCCGCTGAAGCCAGCAGCACGAACGCCCCCGGCGGGGCTTCGGAAGCCCGGGCGACCAGCGCGGTCAGATCCGGGATGACCGCTCCGGCGTTCCCCTGCTCCAGCAGGGCGCGTGCCCTGACCAGACGTAAATTGGTATCCCCCGGCCGCACGGACAAACCATACTCGACAATGCTCAGGGCGTTTTGCGGGTTTCCGGCGGAAAGCCATGCCTCGGCGGCTTCCTCCGCGATGACTGCCCGCAGGCTGGCAGAACTTTCCGGGCCGGAGGGCGGGGCCTTGCGCACCAGATCATCCAGTTCCTGCGCTGCGGTCTGCTCATCCCCCAGCTCCAGCAGGGCCAGCGCATGGCAATGCCGGGCCTCGCGGTCTCCTCCATGTTTTCCCCAGTCCTGCGCGTAATCCCGCGCACCGAACGGGTCGGTCTCCACCATCGCCATGCAGTCCGACGAGGACCATGTTTTTACAGCCCCCTTCCGGCTGCCCGCGACAGGAGCCCCGGTGCCGCCCTGCCCCACGAGCGCATGAGGCTGGACAATGGCCGCACGGGCGGCGGGAACCTCGGCCAGCAGAAGGCTCAGGCCAAGCCCGAGAGGAACGGCCAGAGCCGGATAACGGCCCGGCGCAGACCAGACAGAGAAGGACACATGCGTCATCACATCGCCCATAGGGCGTATATCGGGCCAGATGGTCAAGCCGGACATCAGGCTCCGGTTTACGGAGAAGAGTGTCTGTTGCCTGAAAACCATGCTAGCAGTTGAGATATGACGATTTCGCTCTCCTCCCCCGTCATCCTGCAAATTCTCCCTGCGCTGGAACAGGGCGGGGTTGAACGGGGCACGCTGGAAATAGCCGAGGCCATTACGCAGGCTGGTGGCACGGCACTGGTTATCAGTGCCGGCGGCCGGCTGGTTCCCTCACTTGAACGGCTTGGGGCCAGGCATCTCTCGTTGCCCGGTTGCGGCAGCAAGAACCCGGTTTCCATCCTGCGCAATGCGGGCACGCTGGCCCGGTTTATCCAGCAGAACGGTGTCTCGCTCGTGCATGCCCGCTCCCGTGCGCCCGCATGGGTGGCCCGGCTGGCCTGCCGCCGCACGGGCACCCCTCTTGTCACCACATGGCATGGGGTTCATGCCAACAGCTTTCCCGGCAAGCGGCACTATAACGCGGTGCTGGCCTCCGGAGACAGGGTGATAGCCATCAGCCAGCACATCGGGCAGCGGCTGGAGGAGGATTATCATGTGGGGCCGGACCGCCTGCGGGTGATCCCCCGCGGCGCGGATACCGCTGTATTCAGCCCGGACGCTGTCAGCGGGCAGCGGGTCCACCGGCTGGGAGAAGCATGGAATGTGCCCGCCGGGGTGCCGGTTCTGCTCATGCCGGGCCGTCTGACGGAATGGAAAGGCCAGTGCTTTCTGCTGGACGCCCTCGCACAGGTAAAGCAGGCAGCCCCCCTTGCCCCGTGGATCTGTGTTTTTGCGGGCTCCTGCCCGCCCGGAGACCCCTATGGCGAGAAACTGGCCGCCCACGCCAGCGCTCTGGGGCTGGCGGACCACGTGCGTTTTGCCGGGCATTGTCAGGATATGCCTGCCGCCATGGCGCTGGCTGATCTGGTGGTGATCCCCTCCCTCCGGCCGGAACCCTTTGGCCGTGTGGTGGTGGAGGCTCAGGCCATGTGCCGCCCCGTTATTGTCACCGCACACGGCGCCGCGCTGGAAACAGTGCAACAGGGGGTCACGGGGCTGAGTGTCACGCCGGGCGATGTGTCCATGCTGGCCGAGGCCATTCTCGCCGTACTGCACGCGCCGCAGGACTCTCTGGAGGCCATGGGCTACGCTGCCCGCGCCGCCGTGCTGGCCCATTACACCACCTACGCCATGCAGCAGGCGACCCTGCGTGTGTATGATGAACTGCTTGGCACGCACCTCGCCGCGCCGGTTGACTATAAAAATGAGACATCCCCCTTTCAGGATCAACCCGTTGCAGGATAAGGGACGCGGCGTGACCACCAGATCTGTCTGCCACCGGTTCGCCACGGGGTGCCTGCCATGACCAGTTTCCCCCCCGCCCCCGTTCCCGCTGCCCCGCCGTTATGGGAAAAGCCCCCGGAACGCATTGCGTTCATGGCCGCCCCGACGGATGTGGCGCGGCATGAGTTTGACCGTCTGGTGCGCCAGTACGGCAATCTCCACCCCGGAGAGGCGGAGGTTATTGTCTGCCTTGGGGGAGATGGCTTCATGCTGGAGACCCTGCGTGTGGTGCTGGAGCAAGGGCTGAGCGCGCCGGTTTACGGCATGAACTGCGGCTCCGTCGGGTTTCTGATGAACCCGATGCTTGAAGACAATCTGCCTGAACGCCTGACCACAACGCAGGCCGCCACCCTGCACCCGCTGCGCATGAAGGCGCGCACCACACAGGGAGACACGCATGAGGCTTTGGCGCTGAATGATGTCTTTCTGTTCCGCCAGACGCGGCAGGCCGCCAAGATCAGTGTGGAGGTGGATGGGCTGGTGCGCATGCCCGAACTGATCTGTGATGGCGCATTGCTCTCCACCCCTGCGGGCTCAACGGCCTATAACCTCTCAGCCCACGGCCCCATTGTCCCGCTTTCGGGCAACCTGCTGCCGCTCACACCCATCTGCCCCTTCCGCCCGCGGCGCTGGCGCGGGGCGCTCCTGCCCTCCACGGCGCATGTCGGCTTCACCATTCTTGAGCACGAAAAGCGCCCGGTGGCCGCTGTGGCAGACTCGATTGAAATCCGTGATGTCGTGTGCGTCCATATTCATGAAGACCGGACTCTAGCCGTAACCGTGCTGTTTGACCCCGGTCAGACCCTCTCCGAACGGATTGCCGCAGAACAGTTTTCAGCCTGATGCCGTATATTCGCCTTCCCGGGCTGCAAAAGATCAGGCCAAACGGTGTTCCCCCATTTCATCCCGCCCCTCTTCTGGTTTAGTCTTGCACGCAATGCAGAGCTCTCATCCTAGACTGCGCCGTCTGACCGGACTGTGCGCCCTCCTCCTGTTGCCGGCCACCGCCGCGCACGCACAGGTTGTTACAAACAGTGAGGCACTGGACAGCCTTGGGAGCAGCCCTGCCCCCACGGCCCCGGCAGCCACGCCGCACCCTGCGGCGCACAGGCCCGCGCAGGCCCCCAGACGGGTGATCCCCAAACCGGTGACAGAGCCGCCGCTCACGCACCCTGTCACGCAGCCACCTGCGGAGTCAGGCGGCCAGACCGCCACGGCAGCACCCTCCGGCGGTGCAGCGGCACCCCACCAGTCCGGCGCGGTTTCGGGCACAGGGGCAAAACCGCAGGCGGCCTCTCCTGCCAGACCCGCGCACCCGGCCCCGCCCCCCACCATTCCGCCCGCAGCCCCGCCCGTGCCGCAGCTGACACCGGCGCCGCCCGATGTGGAGCTTCATCCCTTCCCCATTCCCCCCCAGCCCGCCGTTGAGGAAAAAGCCACCGGCACGGTCACACCCATTCCGGGCGGGGTGCGGATTACCTTTGCCGCCGGTGCGGCCACACTGAACCCGGCAACGCATCAGGCCCTGCTGGCCTTCGGGCAGGCACTGGCAGACAAACCGCACGTCCGGGCGATGGTGGATGCCTATAGCTCGGGTGCGGCGGATGACCCCTCCATGCCTCGCCGCATGGCGCTCTCACGCGGGCTTGCGGCCCGCAGTGTGCTGATGAATGGCGGGATTCCCTCCACACGCATCTATCTGCGCGTGGTCGGCCTGCCCAAAACGCCCGCGGCGGATGGCGTGCAGGATTATATGGATATCTACCAGTCGGACGCTGTACCCTGACGCACCCACCCCAGATCGCCCTTTCATAACCGGACCGGAAAAGCATGACACGCCCCACACACTATCTTTTCAGAATGCTCGGCTTTCTCGTGTGTGTGCTGCTCGTCGCCGGCGCGCTGTGGCGCCCCCTGCGGGATGCGTTCTTCAGTAACCCGCTGCTGGACGGCCTGATTCTGGGCATTCTGGCCGTTGGTATCCTGTGGAATGTCATGATGGTGCGCCGCCTGCTGCCGGAAGTGGACTGGGTGGATGCCATCCGCCAGTCCCGCACCGGTCTGGCGGCCCTGCCACCGCCGCGCATGCTGGCCCCTCTGGCCACCGCCCTTGGCACCCGCCCGGACCAGCGGGGCAACCCCGCCGCCCTCTCCACCCCCGCCATGCAGGCTGTTCTGGACTCCCTCTCCGGCAGGCTGGATGAAGGCCGGGAAGTCTCCCGCTATCTCACGGGTCTGCTGATTTTTCTGGGCCTGCTGGGCACGTTCTACGGCCTGCTGCTGACTGTTGCCTCCATTGCGGATGTGATTGCCAACATGTCCGTTGGCGGGGGCGATCTGGATGCCATGTTCAGCCAGCTCAAAACCGGGCTGGCCAAACCCCTGCACGGCATGAGCACCGCTTTTTCCGGCTCCCTGTTCGGGCTGGCCAGCGCTCTGGTGCTCGGCTTTCTGGACCTCACGGCCGGGCAGGCCCAGAGCCGCTTCTTCAATGAACTGGAAGAATGGCTGGCGGAACAGACCCGTTTTGCCGCGCCCTCCAGCACTGGTGCGGAAAGCTCTGCCTCCGTTCCGGCCTATATTCAGGCCCTGCTGGAACAGACGGCGGAAAATCTGGAATCCCTGCAAAATCTGGTCCGCACGAGCGAAGCCCGCCGCGAGCGCGAGACTGCCGTGCTCAGCACGCTTTCCGACAGGCTGGAAGCCTCCGCTGGCCAGACAGAAGTCCTGCACAATATTGAACGCCTGCTGCACACGCTGGTGCAGAACACAGAGGAAGGCCGGACCCGCATGACGGCTGATCTGCGGAACGACCTGCGCCTGCTGGCCCGCACCGTTGCCGCCACAGCCGAAACCACGGCCACCGACCGGAAAGCACCCTGATCATGGCCCGCCGCCGCAGAAAACTGCATGCCGGGCTGGACGCGTGGCCCGGCTATGTGGATGCTCTTTCCACCCTGCTGATGGTTGTCATTTTCGTGCTGCTGGTGTTCGTGATGGGGCAGACCCTGCTCTCCGCGGCGCTGAACCGGCGTGAGCATGTTCTGGAAAAGCTGGAAGGCCAGACGGCGGAACTCGCGCGCCAGCTTGATACCGAACACGCCCGCAGCCACGCCCTGGAAGAGAGCGTGAAAGGCCTGCAGGCCCAGCACACACAGGACACCGCAGCCCTTTCCGCACAGGCCGAGGCCGCCAGCGCCCTGAGCCTTGCGGACCAGTCACGCGTCACACAGCTCAATGATGAGCTGACAGACCTGAACACCCGTCTGGCATCCCTCGCGGAGGCGCTGGATGTCTCTCAGAAAGCCGTGCAGAGCAAGGATGCCACCATTGGTGACCTCGCCGCGAAACTGAACACGGCACTGGCGGACAAGGTTGGCCAGCTCAGCCGCTACCGGTCCGAATTTTTCGGCCGCCTGCGGGACATCCTGCACAACCAGCAGGGTGTTCACATTGTGGGAGATCGCTTTGTCTTCCAGAGCGAAGTCCTGTTCCCCGTCGGGAGTGCTGATCTTTCTCCGGAAGGGCGTGCGGAAATCCATACTCTGGCACAAACGCTGAAAAGCGTTTCCAGCCATATCCCTGCTGAAATCCCGTGGATTCTGCGCGTGGATGGCCATGCGGATCGCCAGCCCATTCACACCGCCTTCCCCAGCAACTGGGAACTCTCCAGCGCCCGTGCAATTACCGTGGTCAAGCTTCTGGTGGCTGAAGGGATCAACCCCCACCATCTGGCCGCCACCGGCTTTGCCGATTATCAGCCGCTGGATACCGAAAGCACAGCCGCCGCCTACGCCCGCAACCGCCGCATTGAATTCCGCCTGACGGACCGCTGAAGGGGCTTTCAGGCTTCTCTTCTAATCCGGCACCGTGAGAGACCTGTTCCACACCAGCAGGAGATGACCATCCACAGTCTCAACGGTGCTGGCCGGGCCAAACCGGGCCTGCGCCTGTGCGGCCTGCGCGGGTGTCTCACAGAGAAAAAAAGTGCCGCCCTGCGTGTACCAGTCCCGCCGTGACAGGAAATGGAACGGCTTGATCTCCGCGCCAAACGTCACCGGGGCAATCCGCACCGGATTGGGCAGGCTGTTCACCGCAGCGCTCCAGTACGGTGCAAAACCCTGCGTCAGACCACGGCGCGCCAATTCCATATTGATGGGGAAATTCCTGTTGGTCTGCCAGAAATGCAGCACGGGGGCGGGCATGCTCAAAACCGCATATACCGCGGCACAGGCCAGACACATCGCCCGTCCGACGGCGGGCAACACGGTATGCCGCGCCAGCAGCAGCGCCATCATGACATACGGAAAAACCAGATAGCGGGTGGATGCATCATCAATCGGCAACTGGCTGAGCATAAACGCCCCGACCATAATGCCCATACACAGCAGGGCGGCATAATCGAACAGATCGAACCGGATGCTCCGGCTCCGCACCAGCCTGACCACCCCCGCCAGAGCAGCCCCCAGCACGGCCAGATGGAACAGCTCGTTCCCTGAGCCATGCAGGGAAAAGTCTTTTCCGAAAAAATACGCGCCGAAGAAATGCAGAACACCAGAAACAAGCACGGAAAAATTATAACCAATCCGCTCCTGCCCGGCGAACGACATGGTCCATAACCCCGGCACATGAAACCCGCCATTATGGGCCAGAACGCTCTTCAGCCCGGACGCCAGCGGCAACGCCACCAGTACGCAGGCCACCAGCCGCCAGTTCTCCGCAGGCCGGGACTTCTGAAGCCGCCATGTTTGCACGCCCTGCAGCACCGCCGCGCCCAGAACAGGGAAAACGAAGCAGTATTTGACGATGTCATCACTGAAGAGCAGCAGACACAGCAGCGCTACGAACACACCCCACAGTGCTGGTCTTTCCTGCTTTTTCTGAGCCAGCACCAGCAGCCAGCACAGCAGAACCCCGACATAGGCCCCCATATGAATACAGGGGATCAGCATCACCTGCACGCCAAAGGCTGTGGGGGCTGCCACCAGCACCAGAAAACACCACGCCCCCTGCGGGGCCAGTTCCCGGCACAGCCGGAAGGCCAGCAGGACCATGCCCGCCAGCAGCGCCGCCGGCACAAGATAATAAAAGGACAGGTGCCAGCCTGCCACACCCGCCACCACGCTGTAGGGCAAGATTTCCGTGACATAATAAGGCTCTGTTGAAAGATCCCAGCCATGCAGCAGAATGTTGCCGTGCAGGATGTCCCGCGCCTCCAGCAGTGCGGAAACGCTGTCTGAATTGAACGGAAGCGTTGCCGCCAGCAGCGTATAAAAACCGGACAGAACCACAAACGCCAGAAGATACCAGACAGACGCCTTGCGGCTTTGCTTGAAAGGGGCAGGCACCATGGACCTCTTGCAAAACAGGAGCCGGGAAAACCGCGCCCTAAAAAACCACGCCATCCTGCGGCGCCGGGTTCTGGAGGCTGCTCTTCCTCTTCAAACCCACCGGGCAGACTTCCGGGTGCGCCCTTGAAAGTCAATCAGGAGAGCAGGGCAGAAGGGAAGACGGCCCCACTCCTGCCCATTACCGCTGAAGGCGTTTCACCTTTTCATAGCGGGCAATCAAGCGGTTACGCCGCAGGCTGGAAAGCCTCTGCAGCCAGAACACCCCGTTCAACTGATCAATTTCATGCTGATGGCAGGCCGCCCGCAGGCCCTCTGCATCCTCAACATGATGGTTCCCCTCCAGATCCTGATACTGCACGCGGACTTTGGCCGCCCGCTCGATCTCGTCTGTCACGCCGGGCATGGACACACTGCCCTCTTCCTGCCGGAACGTTTCTTCCGACATCCAGACAATCTCAGGGTTCACATAGGTCTGGGGGTGGGGGGCATCCGGGAGTTCCAGCACCACCACACGCTGCGCCACGCCGAGGTGCGGCGCAGTCATGCCGATGCCCGGTGCGGCCCGCATACTGTCCAGAATATCCCGGGCCAGCGCGGAGAGAGCGTCATCAAAGACGGTAACAGGCGCGGCACACGCACGCAGGCGCTGGTCCGGAAACTGCACAATCGGGCGGATACTCATGCTCAGCCCGCTGTCTTCAGCGTTTCTTCCATGGTTTTTCGCGCCTGGGTCGCCAGTTCATCCACGCGTTCATTTTCCGGCACGCCGGAATGGCCTTTAACCCAATGCCAGGAGACATCATGCTGCTTGGCCGCATCCAGCAGGCGCCGCCACAAATCCATATTCGCCACCGGGTCCCCCGCGGCATTGCGCCAGTTGCGCCGCACCCAGCCCGTATGCCAACGGGTAATACCGTTCCGCACATATTCGCTGTCTGTATGCAGGCGCACCACGCAGGGGCGCTTCAGGGCTTCCAGCGCTTCTGCCGCGGCTGTCAGCTCCATACGGTTATTGGTTGTTGCCTCTTCCCCGCCTGAGAGTTCCCGCTCAACGCCTTTAAAGCGCAGCAGAACCCCCCAGCCGCCGGGGCCGGGGTTGGGACGGCAGCCGCCATCCGTCCAGATTTCCACCACCTGCTTTTCCGGCGCTTGTGCCTGCTCTGCTGGCGCCCCTTCAGGCTGAGAGGCAGACGGCATATCCGGTTGCAGCCCTGCCCCGGAGCCGGTTTCAGAATCCATAGCCATCAGCAGTCTCCGTTGCCAGATGAAAGCGCAGGCGCTTCAGATAATCCAGCGGGTCTTTCGGGGTTACCAGAGCATCCGGCGGTGTGTTGATCCAGTCATACAGCCGGGTCAGCAGAAAGCGCATGGCTGCACCCCGGGCAAGAACCGGCAAAGCCTGCCGTTCTTCCGCACCCAGCGGGCGCACATCCTCATACCCTTGCAGCAGTTGCCGCGCGAATGTGACGTTGAATGCGCCATCCCCCTCAAAGCACCAGGCGTTCAGGCAGATGGCAATATCGTAGGCTAGGAAATCCGTGCAGGCGAAATAGAAATCAATCAGGCCGGACACGCCCTTGTGCAGGAAGAACACATTGTCCGGAAACAGATCGGCATGGATCTGCCCGCGCGGCAGGGCGGGGTTTTCTCCCTCCCCCGGCCAGTGCGGCAGAATATGCGCCAATGCCGCATCGAGTTCCGCCAGCAGGCCCGGATGCACGGCATCCGCGCCAGCCCGACAGGACTCCAGCAGCGGCGGCCAAGCCGCAGGCCCCAGAGCATTGAGCCGGACAGGCGCGTAGCTCCGCCCGACCTCATGCAACTGCGCCAGAGCCCGCCCCAGCGGGCGGCAATGCTCCTGCCGTATCTTGCGCGGCCAGACGCCGGGCAGAAAGGTGGTGATGGCCGCAGGCCGCCCGGCCAGTGTGCCAAGCGTCTGCCCGGCCGTGCTGGGCACCGGCTGCGGGCAGGTTACCCCCTGCCCCGCCAGATGCTGCATCAGCCCGAGAAACCACGGAAGCTCCTGCGCATTCACCCGCTTTTCATACAGCGTGAGGATGAAGTCACCCTGCGTGGTGCGAAGCTGGAAGTTGCTGTTTTCCACCCCTTCGGCAATGCCGCGAAACGCCACCAGATTGCCAATGGCATAGTCCGCGAGAAAAGCCTCGAGTGCTTCATCACTCACATCTGTATAAACAGCCATGCCTCCGCGCTGCCCTCAGCCCAGTGGCGCAGGCAGGCGGAAGATCACGTTTTCTTCCTTCACCGTGCGCTCATCAATGCACAGCGTGTAGCGCTTGGCCATTTCGGCCACCATTTCCTGCACCAGTGCTTCCGGCGCGGAAGCCCCGGCCGTGATCCCCAGCGTATTCACGCCGTCCAGCACGGACCAGTCCAGCGCATCCAGACGCTGCACCAGCAGGGCGCGCGGCGCACCCGAACGCTCGGCCACTTCCCGCAGGCGCTGGGAGTTGGAGGAGTTGGGAGAACCGATGACAATCACCAGATCACATTCCGGAGCAATAGCCTTCACAGCTTCCTGCCGGTTTGTGGTCGCGTAGCAGATATCCTCGCGCTTCGGCCCTTCAATCAGCGGGAAGCGTTCACGCAGGATGTCCACAATCTCGGCCGTATCATCAACGGAGAGGGTGGTCTGGGTGATAAAGGCCAGACGGGAGGGGTCGGCAGGCTGCACGGTGCGGGCTTCTTCCGCATCGTTAATCAGCGTGACAGCACCCACGGGAAGCTGCCCCATGGTGCCCACCACTTCCGGATGCCCGGCATGGCCGATCATCAGGATATGGCGGCTTTCAGGGCCACCACCGGCAAAATGCCGCTCAGCCTCACGGTGTACCTTGGACACCAGCGGGCAGGTTGCATCCAGGTACAGCAGGTTACGGCGTTCCGCCTCGGCCGGCACTGTTTTGGGCACACCATGGGCAGAAAACACAACGTGACCATCTGCCGGAACTTCATCCAGTTCCTCAACAAAAATGGCACCCTGCGCTTCCAGCGCTTCCACAACCGTCCGGTTGTGGACAATTTCGTGGCGCACATAAACAGGTGCGCCGTAACGGCGGATGGCTTCCTCCACCACGCGGATCGCGCGGTCTACACCAGCGCAGAATCCGCGCGGACCGGCGAGAAGAACCTTGAGAGACCTGCCATGCGGCGCCTGTGCAGGCGCCTGTGTGGCAAGGGTGGGAGTTTGATCGGGCATGGTGTTCCCCAAACTTGCGGCGGACGGTATAGAAAAACAGCTATTAAAGAAGCATAAGTAAGGTAGGCTATGCCCGAAACCCCGAGAAGGTCGCGGTAACCGTGGCCATGGCCTACGCAAAGCGAGATGGTGATGCAACCCGTTTTCCGGCATTCAGCCCTGCAAAGCCATGCCTGAGCCTATGTTTTGCTTATTTTCATCTGTTCAACCCCCTCTAACCGATAATTCCGGATTTGCACATGTCTCATAAGCTTTCTCGCCCACGCAGTCTGCTGCCCCGTTTTGCGGTGTCAGGTCTCGCCGCTCTTGGCCTGCTGACAACCCTTGGCGGCTGTGGGGATGAGGAAAGTGCTTCCGTATCCTTCGCGCCCTCCTGCCCGCTCACACACATTCCGCCGGAAGCGGCGGATTATTACCTGTATGACGGCAAGACAGCGACATTTCCGCATCTGGTCACCCGTGCGAGCATCCTGAAGCTTCAGGGGGACTGTCTGGCTGCTGGCCCGAAGGATCTGAAAACCCGAATCGCGCTGCGTTTTGTGGTGAACCGTGGCCCGGCGGCCACCAGCAGCACTGTCACGCTCCCGTGGTTTGTGGCCGTGCTGCATGGAGACAAAATTGTGAACAAGCACGTGTTCAGACACACGTTCGAATTCCCGGCCAACCTCTCCAGCATCTCCACGGATACCAAGGTCATCACGGTGGATCTGCCCATTCCACCCAAAAATACGGAGTCGGACTACCGGTTTGAAGTGGGCTTCCAGCTCACCAAGGACCAGCTTGATTATAACGAGACCCACCTGAAAAAAGTGGATTACCACGCCTACTGAAGCCCGGAGCCGCAGGCAGCCTGTGCGCTGCGGCTCCGGTCAGCCTGCCTTATGAACCGGCAGGCTCCGCGGGGAAGCGCGCAGCCGCCACGGCAGCGCTCTGGCGGGCGGCCAGAGCGGCTTCATCAAAGTCCTGCACGATTTCGTGAAAGAGCTGATACCAGTTCATCTTCACTTTCAGCCGCATGAAGACAGACCCCAGCCCCACGGCAGAGCGGTCCACCAGCACGAATTCACGCGGCAGGCGCACACCACCGGTGCGCTGAAGCCCTTCATGAACGCGCGTGAGAATCTCACGCCCCTGAGCCGGGTCGTTCCCTTCCTGAATATAACGCACGCGGTCATCCATCAGCGGCTGATACAGGAAACCGGCCCACTCATTCAGTACCTCGATTTTCTCAGGTGTCAGGTCGGTAAAGCCCCAAGCCTTATACGCCTTGGCAGCGAGTGCGTTATCCTTGGTCTGCAGGGCGCGGTAGAGATCAATATTGCCCTTGATGAAGGAGGGGCTGAAAATACGGATCGCCCCGAAATCCAGCAGGTTCAGGCCATAATCATCCCGCACGGTGAAGTTGCCCATATGCGGGTCTCCATGCACCACACCGTAGTGATACAGCGGCACATACCACGCACGGAACAATGTGCGGGCAATTCTCTGCCTCTGCTCTTCACTCAGGCCGGCCTGAATCACGCTGTTCAGGCCACGGCCATTCACCCACTCCATGGTCAGCAGGCGGCGGGTGCATAGTTCATCCACCGGCGCAGGGACCGTTACCTCCGGGCACTCAGCCAGAACACTGCGATACAGGCGCATGTTGGCCGCCTCGCGCTGGTAATCCAGCTCCTCCCGCAGGCGCTCGGTCAGTTCCTCCACCACATCATCCTGACGGATGGCGTTATCCAGACGGTGATACACGCCAATCGCCATCCGGAACTGCCGCAGGTCCGCTTCCACTGCGGCATTCATGTCCGGATATTGCAGCTTGCAGGCCACCTGCCTGCCATCAACCAGCACGGCCTTATGCACCTGCCCAAGGCTGGCTGCTGCCGCGGCATCACGCCCGAAGGAACGAAAGTTCCGCTCCCAGCCCGCGCCCAGTTCCGCTGTCATGCGGCGGCGGACAAAATTCCAGCCCATGGGCGGCGCATTGGCCTGCAACTGGGCCAGTTCTTCCGCATATTCTTCCGGCAGTGCGCCGGGAATGGTGGAGAGAAGCTGGGCTGCCTTCATCAGCGGCCCTTTCAGGCCGCCAAGAATGGATTTCAGCTCTTCCGCATGAGAGGCCCCGCCTGAGCGGAACCCCATCTTGTGCCCGGTAAGGCGGGCGGCAATGCCCCCCACGGTGCCAGTTGTCTGGACCATGCGGCGCAGTTCACCAAAAACGCCGCCATTATCCAGATCGCGTTCAGCCATGTTATGCCTGCTCCAACTGGTCGATAAAGCCGGAAATCACATCCAGCCCCTTGCGCCAGAAGCCGGGGTCAGACGCATCCAGCCCGAACGGAGCCAGAAGCTCCCTGTGGCGTTTGGTGCCGCCTGCTTCCAGCATGGCAATATACTTATCCTGAAAGCCCGGTGTGCCTTCACTGAACACACCATACAGCGCATTCACCAGACAATCCCCAAAAGCATAGGCGTAGACATAGAACGGTGAATGGATGAAGTGCGGGATATAGGCCCAGAACACGCTGTAATCCGGCGTGAAGTTAAAGGCCGGGCCAAGGCTTTCCGTCTGCACCTGCTGCCAGATTTCTCCAATCCGTTCAGGCAGAAGCTCACCGGTTTTCCGTTCATCATGCACGCGGGTTTCAAAGTCGTAGAACGCAATCTGGCGCACCACGGTATTGAGCATGTCCTCCACCTTGCCTGCCAGCAGCGTGCGCTTGCGGGCCGGGTCAGTTTCCGCATCCAGCAGGGACTGGAATGTGAGCATTTCCCCAAACACGCTGGCCGTTTCAGCCAGTGTCAGCGGTGTGTTGGACAGGAAATAGCCCTGCTTTGCCGCCAGAACCTGATGCACGCCGTGGCCCAGCTCATGTGCCAGTGTCATGACATCCCGCGTGCGGCCATGATAGTTCAGCAGGATAAACGGATGGGCGGAGGGCACAGTGGGGTGTGCAAAAGCGCCCGGAGACTTGCCGGGCACAGGCGGCACATCAATCCACGGATGCGTCAGGAAAGTGGTGATGACGCGGCCCATGCGCGGGTCAAAATCATCATAGGCTTTCTGCACGATCTGCTTGGCTTCATCCCACGGAATTTTGCGGTCTTCACAGCCGGGCAGCGGGGCATTGCGGTCCCAGTGCTCCAGCTTGTCCAGCCCCATCCATTTGGCTTTCAGCGCGTAGTAGCGATGCGCAAGGCGGGGGTAGTCCTGCCGCACGGCGGATACCAGCGCATCCACCACCTCATCTTCCACCATGTTGGACAGATTGCGTGAGGAGGTAGGCCGGGCGTAATGGCGCAGGCCATCAGAAATCGCCTTGTCCTTGGCCAGCGTGTTGGTAATAAGGGCAAACAGCCGCACATTCTCGGCAAACACCTTGCCCACCGCTTTCCCGGCCTGCTCGCGCACCGCACGATCGGAATCGGAAAGGCGGTTCAGCGCATCCCCTACCGGCATTTCCTCGCCATCCAGCGTGACACGCAGGGCGGCAATGGTCTCATCAAACAGGCGGGACCAGGACTGGGCTCCGGTTACGGATTTTTCCAGCAGCACCTTTTCAACCTCATCAGAAAGCTGATGCGGGCGGAACAGGCGGGTATCATCCAGAAACGGTTTCCAGCGGGCCAGAGCAGGGTCCCGCACCTTCTCCGCCAGATCGGCATCATCCAGCCGGTTGAGTTCCAGCGTGAAAAACAGCAGGTGCGCGGAAATATCCGTCAGTCTCTCACTGATAGACTGGCTGAAGCGACTGATGGCAGTATCCGAGGAATTGGCGGCAAACAGCAGCGAGGCATAGGACCCGGCCTTGCCCAGCGTTTCTTCCAGCGCTTCACAGGAGCGGATTGCCTCCGCGAGTTCCGCGCCGGACAACTCCGCCAGCTTGCCCTGATAGCGGCTGGCGAATGCGCGGGCCTGCTGCTCGGCCTGATCCAGATCCTGACGGATCGCGGGATCTTCCATGCTGTTATAAAGAGCCGAAAGGTCCCAGCGCGGAAGGGCGGAAGTCCCCTGCCCCTGCGCGGGACTGGTTGCGGCCACTGTTCCGGCGTCGGCAGCGAAGGCCGGAAGCCGGGATGAACGGAGAAGGTGCGCTGTATGTTCCATATCCGCATCCTACCGTGCAATTCGGCATGAGGCGAGTACATGTGCGCGCAAACGGGGTTCACATACAGCGCAGGTCAGGCGGCCCTGAAGGCCCGGTTTCCGAAAGCCTCCCCCTGCTTCATACACAGAGGAAACAAGGGGAGGTCATTCAGGATACTCCTGCTTTCAGACGCATGCCTGATCAGGCAGAGCGGGCCAATACCTCTTCCGGCACGCTGAAGCCGATAATGCGCGCATAATCCTTCGGCACAATCTGCCAGAAGCGCGGCAGGACATCCTCCCACTTATGCAGCAGTGTCGTGGCGTACGGAGAACCTGTTTCCTCCACATGACGCTCCACCAGCCGCCGCAGTTCCTGCGCCCAATGCCCATCGGTCACGCGGGTCCAGAACAGGGATTCGGGGTTGACGCGTTTTTCAAAAGTATTCGCATCATCCAGCACAAACGCCACACCACCGGTAAAGCCAGCCCCGAAATTGTCACCAATTTCACCCAGCACCACCACCGTGCCGCCTGTCATATACTCGCAGGCATTGGAGCCGCAGCCTTCCACCACAGCCACAGCGCCGGAGTTACGCACGGCAAAGCGTTCGCCCGCCTGCCCCGCGGCATAAAGCTCACCCGCGGTCGCGCCATACAGCACCGTGTTGCCAATAATGGCGTTATGGTTGCTGACAAGGCGGGAAGACGGAGAAGGACGAACCGTAATGGTCGCGCCGGAAAGGCCTTTCCCCACATAGTCGTTGGCGTCACCCAGCACTTCCAGCTTCAGCCCCTGTACGGCAAACGCCCCCAGAGACTGCCCGGCAGACCCGCGCAGACGCACCGTGAGATGCCCCGGCGCCAGTGTGGTCATGCCAAACTGCCGCACAATGAGAGAAGACATGCGGGTGCCAATGGCACGCTGCGTGTTCTGCACATTATAGTGCAGCTGCATTTTCTCACCGTGATCGAACAGCGGCTTCGCATCGCTGATCATCTGCGCATCAAGCGTATCGGGCACCTCGTTCCGGCCTTCCAGCGTGCAGTAGCGCGCAAACGGCCCGGGGTCTGCCTGAGAAAGCAGGGAGTTGAGGTCCAGATCATCCAGATAATCCGCACCACGGGAGACCTGACGCAGCAGATCGGTACGGCCGATCACCTCATTCAGCGTTCTGAACCCCAGAGAGGCCAGAATATTGCGCACATCTTCCGCAATGAAGGAGAACAGGTTGATCACCTTCTCCGGTGTGCCTTCAAACTTCTTGCGCATCGCCTCATCCTGTGAGCACACGCCCACCGGACAGGTATTGGAATGGCACTGGCGCACCATGATGCAGCCCATGGCAACAAGGCTTGCCGTGCCGATCCCGAATTCCTCAGCCCCCAGCATGGCGGCAATCACCACGTCACGCCCGGTTTTGATGCCGCCATCCGTGCGCAGCTTCACGCGATGCCGCAGGCGGTTGAGCATGAGCACCTGATGCGCTTCCGCCAGACCAAGTTCCCAAGGCAGGCCAGCATATTTCACGGATGTCAGCGGGCTTGCCCCGGTGCCGCCGGAATGGCCTGAAATCAGGATGGCATCGGCCTTCGCCTTCGCCACACCCGCCGCAATGGTGCCAATGCCGGAGCGGGCCACCAGCTTGACCGTAACCGTTGCTTCCGGGTTGATCTGCTTGAGGTCATAAATAAGCTGGGCAAGATCCTCAATCGAGTAAATATCATGATGCGGCGGAGGAGAAATCAAAGTCACACCCGGGGTGGCGTGGCGCAGCTTTGCAATCAGCTCCGTCACCTTGAAGCCGGGCAACTGCCCGCCTTCACCCGGCTTGGCACCCTGTGCCACCTTGATTTCCAACTCGCGGCAATCATTCAGATACTGTGCGGTCACACCGAAACGGCCAGACGCCACCTGCTTGATAGCAGAGGAGGCATTATCACCATTCGGGCGCGGCTTTGCACGTTCCGGGTCTTCCCCACCTTCACCGGAATCAGATTTCGCGCCAATCCGGTTCATGGCGATGGAGAGAGTCTCATGCGCTTCCGGGCTGAGCGCACCCAGAGAAATAGCAGGAGAGATCAGGCGTTTACGCAACTGCGTAATGCTTTCCACCTCTTCCACCGGAATGGGTGTGCGCCCTTCCCGGAAGTCCAGCAGGTCGCGCAGTGCAACCGGCGGCTGTGCCCGCACGGCATCGGCATACCGCTTGTAGATGGTGAAGCTGTCACTCGCCACGGCTGTCTGGAGCATGTGGATCAGCGTGCCATCAAACGCATGCTGTTCCCCGCTGCGGCGCAGTTTGTAAAAACCGCCCACCGGCAGCGCCAGAGAGGAAGAATCCCATGCTTCCTGATGGAATGTGAGCACATTCCGGGCAATGCCGGGCAGACCAATACCGGAAATGCGGGAGGGCATACCGGGGAAGAATTCCGCCGTCAGCGCACGGGAGAGGCCAACAGCCTCAAAATTGCAGCCGCCACGGTAAGACGCCACGATCGAGATGCCCATTTTGGACATGATCTTGAGCAGCCCCTTATCCACCGCCTTGCGGTAGCGCTCCATGCATTCCCGCAGCGTGTAGGACCCGAAGAGACCCCGGCGGTGCCGGTCCGCAATACATTCCTGCGCCAGATACGGATTAACCGTGGTGGCCCCCACCCCGATTGTCACCGCTATGGCGTGCACATCGAGCGCGGTGGAACTCCGCACGTTCAGGGATGTAAAGGTACGCAGGGAATGACGGACAAGGTGCGTATGGACAGCCGCTGTCGCCAGAATCATCGGGATATAAGCCCGATCGGGTGACTGGTTTTCGTCTGTCAGGAACACATGGGTGCAGCCGCCGCGTACGCTTTCTTCTGCCTCACGCCGGATCCGGGCAATGGCATCGCGCAGGCCAGCCTCACCCTCCTTCGCGGGGAAGGAGCAGTCAATCAGGCAGCAGGATGTGCCGCAGAAAGACCGCAGGGCTTCATATTCACCCGATGTCAGAACCGGGCTGGGCAGTTGCAGCATCTCGCACTGCTCTGCGGACTGATCCAGAATATTTCCCAGATTTCCCAAACGCGTCACAAGGCTCATCACGCGGGATTCGCGCAGGGAGTCGATCGGCGGATTAGTAACCTGACTGAAACCCTGCCTGAAATAATGCGACAATCCACGGAAACGCGAGGAAAGCACAGCCAGAGGCGTATCATCCCCCATGGAGCCGACAGCTTCGCTCCCGGTTTCCACCATCGGGTGCAGGATGGCTTCCAGCTCTTCCAGCGTGGTGCCCACCGCCAACTGGCGGCGGCGCAGTTCCTCACCCTGATAGAAGACCGGCTCTGTCACATCCGAGCGGACAATACAGCCAATTTTCTGAATCCCGCCAACCCAGGACGAGAAGTCCTGACGCGCGGCCAGAAGGTCCAGCAGCTCTTCATTGCCGTACAGGCGCGCTTCCTGGAGATCAACGCCAATGACATCCCCCGGCCCAAGCCGCCCGCGTTTGATAATATTGTTTTCCGGCACACGCACCATGCCGGTTTCAGAACCGACAATCAGCAGATTATCGTCCGTCACGGTGTAGCGCAGGGGGCGCAGGCCGGAGCGGTCCAGCCCGGCAATCACCCAGCGGCCATCCGTTGCGCACAGCGCGGCAGGGCCATCCCACGGTTCCATCACGGCGTTGCAATATGCAAACATATCGCGATGGGACTGCTTCATGAGTGAATTCCCGCCAACACTGGCCGGAACCATCAGCGCCTTGGCGGCGGGCGCATCACGCCCGGCAAAAGTCAGCAGTTCAAACACGTTATCCAGCGTTGCCGTATCGGACCCACCTGCCTGCACAAGCGGTTTGATATCCTGCATCCACGGGTCCAGATCCGGATGGGAAAGCCGTGTCTCATGGCTTTTCATCCAGTTGATGTTACCGGAAATGGTGTTGATTTCACCATTATGCGCCAGACGCCGGAACGGCTGCGCCAGCTTCCATGTGGGGAAGGTATTTGTGGAATACCGCTGATGATAAATGGCAAAACGGCTGACAAAGCGGGCATCCAGCAGGTCCGGATAAAACTCTGTCAGATGTTCGGCCAGAAACATGCCCTTGTAGATGATCGACCGGCAGGACAGCGAGCAGATATACAGGTCAACCTGAGCTGCAATCGCTGCTTTTTCAATCCGGCGGCGGATCACATACAGGTCACGCTCAAACACCTCTTCCGTGGAACCGGGCAGGTTACGGATCATGATCTGTTCGATTTCCGGCCGTGTTGCATTGGCTTTTTCACCAATACAGGCAGTATCGATCGGCACCTGACGCCAGCCGTAAATGCCATATCCGAAGGCCAGGATTTCCGTTTCAATAATCTGGCGGCACTGTTCCTGCGCCACCATGTCTGTCTTGGGCAGGAACACCTGCCCGACAGCAATGATGGAACCCTCTACAGGCTGATCACCCGTGCTGGTGATGGCATCGGCAAAGAAATTCTGCGGGATTTCCACATGGATGCCCGCACCGTCTCCGGTTTTTCCATCGGCGTCCACCGCGCCACGGTGCCAGATGGCTTTCAGCGCTGCAATACCGGCTTCCACCACATCGCGCCGGCGCTTGCCGTCCAGTGCCGCAATCAGACCAACGCCACAGGAATCCCGTTCGTCCGCCGGGTCATAAAGCCCTTCCAGAGCGGAAACATTGTTGTCCCATGCTTCAAAAAAAGCTTCGGCACTTTCGCCGTGCGTGGTTTCAGGATGCTTCTGCATACCCATTATCCCTGCTCCGCCACGGCCTGCGCCGTTGCGTGTGTTTCAATCCATTGATGAATGCGTTCCGCCGCATCCCGACCATCGCGAATAGCCCACACCACCAGACTGGCGCCGCGCACGATATCCCCCGCGGCGAACACGCCCGGCAGGCTGGTCATGAAGCTCTCATGCCCGACTTTCAGTGTGCCCCAGCGGGACACGGCAAGGTCAGGCTGGCCCCACAGTTGCGGGAGTGGTTCCGGGTCAAACCCCAGAGCCTTGATCACCAGATCAGCTTCCAGCGTGAAGGAGCCGCCTTCCTGCGGTTCCACGGACTGGCGGCCCGTGGCATCCGGCAGGCCAAGCTTCATCCGGGTGGCGCGTACAGCCGTCACATGCTCATCACCCAGAAAGGCTTCCGGGGCAGAGAGCCAGACAAACTCCACACCTTCCTCTTCCGCGTTTTTCACTTCCCGCACGGAACCCGGCATGTTGGCCTTGTCACGCCGGTAAAGACATTTGACGGATTTTGCTCCCTGCCGGATGGCCGTGCGCACGCAATCCATGGCGGTATCGCCGCCACCCAGAACCACGACATTTTTGCCTTCGGCATTCAGCGCCTGAGCCTCGTCCGGCAGGGCATCCCCCAGAGAGCGGCGGTTGGAGGCCGTCAGATAGTCCAGTGCGCGTTCAATTCCTGCCAGACCAGCGCCGGGGCCACCAATCTCACGGGATTTGTAGACACCGGTGGCAATCAGAACAGCCTGATGGCGGCTGCGCAGTTCTTCAAAGGAGAGATCTCCCGCACCGCTGCCGACACCCTGCCCCAGATGGAACACCACACCGCTTTCCACCAGCAGCGCATGGCGGCGGGCCACAATGTCCTTCTCCAGCTTGAAGCCGGGAATGCCATATACCAGCAGGCCGCCCACGCGGTCATACCGGTCATACACATGGACCTGATACCCCGCTGCACGCAGGCGCTCAGCCGCTGCAAGCCCCGCCGGACCCGCACCGACAATCCCGACGGATTCCGGCCGTTCCTGTGCAGGGCGTGTGGGTTTGACCCAGTTCTTCTCGAACGCGGTATCAGTAATGTACCGCTCGATCGCACCGATGGTCACACTCTCGAACCCCGGCTCAATCACGCAGCTTCCCTCGCACAGCCGGTCCTGCGGGCAGATGCGACCACAAATTTCCGGGAAGGTATTGGTGGCGGATGAGACCTCATAGGCTTCTTCAAGACGCCCCTGCGCCGTGAGCATCAGCCAGTCCGGGATGTTGTTGCCCAACGGGCAATGCACAGAGCAGAACGGCACCCCGCACTGCGAGCACCGGCTGGCCTGCTCACCAGCCTCGGCAGGCGCAAAGTCTTCATAAATTTCATTGAAATCCGCCCGCCGCGCCTGCGCAGTGCGCTTATCAGGCTGCTGTTGAGCGACAGAGACAAATTTCAGCATCGGTGTGGTCATAAGGCGGTTCCCGGAGAAAGGGCGCACGACGGACAAGCTGCGCTCCAAACAAGCCAGACTGAGGTAGCGCCTTATGCCTTACCCTGAAAAGACAGCATTGCTGCCCTTTCTGGAATTTTTCTCTTTTTAAGACGATTCTCTGATTTTCACCTCACTCAAATAGGTGCCAGATCGGACCATTCATAAGTTAACTACATGTTTTTCAACAACAACTCCAGAGCGCCCGCCCCCTGCCCGATAACGGGCCAGATAAAACGGCACGATCGCCTCAATGCTCCGTGGCTCCAGACCAAGGGCGGTAAAGCCTGATTGACCGGCGGGCACGACATTATCCTGCGAGAGCATCAGAAGCTGGTCCCGTGTCAGAAGATGCCCGGGCAGATGCTCAAGAACAGCCGCCTGCATCCGCGCCAGACCCTGCGGGACGACGTACAGCAGACGAGAGCGCTGCGTTGTGTGCAGAACCCACTGGTAAATCTGCTTCATGGTCAGGACATCCGGCCCGCCGAGATCCCACTCTCGCCCGGCCAGAGCCGGCTCCTGCACCAGACGCGCGATAACCTGCGCGACATCCCCCACATAAACAGGCTGGAGGCGGGTATCCGCACCATACACGGGCAATACAGGCAGGTAGCGGGCCAGAGCTGCAAATGTGTTGAAGAAATGGTCTTCCGGCCCGAAAATAACAGAGGGCCGGACAATGGAGGCATGCGGTATCGCGGCTCTTACGGCAGCCTCTCCCGCGGCACGACTCCGCCCATAGGCCGATGGTGCTGAAGGCGATGCCCCCAGCGCGGACACCTGCACAAACACAGGCACTCCGGCAGCGGCCGCCAGACGCGCCACGCGCCCGGCCCCCTCCACATTGACAGCCTCAAGCCCCTGCCCGGACGAAGCGCCAAGAACCGCCGCCAGATTGATAACAACAGACGCGCCATCCACCACGCAGGCCACAGACCCCTCATCCAGCACAGACGCATAAAACGGCGCAATCTGCCCGACATCCCCCAGACTGCGCAGGGCCGCGGCCCTGTCTGGCCTGCGGCAGGCTATACGGATCCGGTAGCCCGCTTCCGCCAGGTGCTGGACAACGTAGCGCCCGAGAAACCCGCTTCCCCCCAAAACTGTCGCGATCTTCTGTTCCATCATGACTTTGCTCCTGCCCTGTGCCTACCTGTGTCTTCTGATGATGCGAACTCTACGCCCTTTTTACACCATCAGGCTGCGCACAAATGGTTCAGCACATCGGATGAACGGTGCGATGGCCGCCGCCAGCATGGACAGCCGCATCCGAAAATCGGCGGTTTTCCGGGTATTTCACCCACCCGGACACCGAGGTGAAGGCGAAATGAAACAAAACTGAAGAAAAATGTATTTTCCCCGTTGACGGCGTTTGGGGGGCAAGCTAAATACCCCTTCACCAGCCGGGGTGACCCGGTTGCTCTCTGAGCCCAGATGGCGGAATTGGTAGACGCGCAGGTTTCAGGTATCTGTGGCCGCAAGGTCGTGGAAGTTCGAGTCTTCTTCTGGGCACCAAAAAAACCGCAGGCAACTGCGGTTTTTTTGTATCTACTGCTCTTCATCTCCGTGCCTTTGATGTCATGAGAACCGGTGAGGCAGTCTTCCCCTCGTCTGATCTGAAAATATATTCTCCTGACAGAATTTTTCTCAGAGAGGGGCGAAATACGCCCCCGCCATTCTCGCTGACAACCTCCCAAAACAGAGTGCCTGGAAGGCCAGCTCCTTCCAGCTTTCGCCGCGCATTCAGGCGTCATTTCCCTCCCCTTTGGGCCCCGTGAACACTTATCCCCAGAATCTGAGGATGCCTGAGTGGGTAAGCCTGTGGATAATGGGTACATCATGCCGGGATTATGTCAGTACCCATCAAAGGACACGCGAAACCACCCGGAATCAAAAAAAATGGCCCGGCTCTCCTGCATGAAGCAGAAAGAACCGGGCCATACTTTTTCAAAAAAGATGTTTTTCAGGAAGAATCAGGATTTCCGCATCAGCCGGACCAGCATGATCAGAAATCCTGCAACAGCCGTACTCACAAGAACAATAATACGGGCAACCGGCTTCTGGCGCTCTCTCATGTCTTCAGAAAGTTTTTCCATCACACACGCCATCCTTTTCAAAGCGGAAGTGTTCCGCACACCGCACCGTTCCCACCCATGCTGCTCTTCCAGAATCACATCATGGGCACCATCAGCACCCGGACACCAGAAAGCAGAGAGGACAAGAACCCTGCGGTGTTAACCCTCTCCCACAAAAAAAGCCAAAGCAAGGCAGCCCGCGCTGTGAGTCCTTCATGCACCCGCAGACGGTGCATTGCTCTGTGGAGCACCAGACGCACCCGCTTCCGCACCAGCTTTCTGCTCCGGCTGGCCGGACGTGGAGGGAGCTGATGCAAGGCGGTTGGCCGCCCACCCGAAATTCAACCCGACCAGAGAAACAGCCTTATAAATTCCCGTCCAGAATGAACCGGCATGCGGCACAGGCACAACGGTGCTGACAGCCCCGCAAACAACAATCACCATACAGATCAGGGTGTTCCAGGCTTCCGGCACATATGCCATGAGTGTGGGAATAAGCGTGACAACGCCGCTGACTTTGGCGCCGGTGAGCAGTGTCTGTTTCATGATGCATCTCCTTTGAGGCCAATCCGGTAAAATGCGTGATGGCCTAATGTTTTTGTGTAAAACTGTGGTTGCGCCCAGAGGGGCGCCTTGCTGCGCCAGTCATAGTAATGATCAGCGCCCCCCGTACTATCCGGGAGCGTCTGGCGAAGGAGCAGAAGAGCAAGATCAAGGGCCTGCCGGAACTGCGGATCGGCCCGCGTGACCCGCAAGAGCGCGCTCCTGTTCGGGTCTGTCATGTTCCAGCAGGAAAACTGGCTGCGGGCCGTGCAGACAGATACAATATCGTGCCCCCACCAACCCGGCTGTGCCACGCGGTTTGCAATCACGTTCAGCACGGCGTGAAGGCCTGCCACACCTTCCCCCCGCGCCTCGCCCCATGCCGTACGGGCCGCGATATCAACAGGGCTTTTCATGACGCACCCCCGATCAGGGACGTGCAGAAATCCCAGATAGCTTGCCCCATCTGGGCCCAGCTCAACAGGCTGGTTGCCAGCGCAATACAGGTGACTGTCACCCAGTTTGCCAGCCGGAGTCCGCCTTCTATGCGCGCCAGCCGTTCGGAAACCTCCGCATCCCGCACTTGCGCGTCCCGGTTTATCTCGTCCACACGCGTCATGATTTCATGGCGCGTGCGTGCGGCGTGGTCTCCCACAGCCTGTGTCAGATCACGTCGCAGGTCTGAAAACTGCCTTGAAAGTGTATCCAGCCCATCCTGAAGGTGGTCATGCCCCCCTTCAACACGCGCCACACGTTCGCGCAGAAGTGCGACTTCCTCGGCTGTTGCGCAGCGTTGGTCTTGCATTATTTTGCCCGGAAAAAGAAAAGCCACCCAAACGGGTGGCTTTATGAAAACGGGCCAGAAGAGATATGGTCTTTCTGCCCGAACCTTATCCAGCTTTAAGCATGACCACGCGGGGTATCAACAGGCCTTACACCGGGCACACGGCCCTGTGCCCGCGCACCCTTACAAATCAGCCGTAAAGGAAAACTTGAAGGTACGGGGCAACCCTTGCAGCAGATAACCATTGAAAGCTGAACCCCAATACCGCGTGTTCGCAATATTCTCCACGTCAAACCGCAAGGTGAGCGGTTTATGCGCCACAGCAAAGGTATAGCGCGCGCCCAGATCAAACCGTGTCCAGACAGGCAGATGCAGGGTGTTGGCCGTATTCACCCATTGTCTGCCCGTGTTTTCCACACGCCCAACCACCGTTGCCCCACGCAGGAATGGCAGATCATATTCCAGATTTCCATTGATGGTATAATTGGGAATACCAATAGCGGTATGCCCGTTATCCAGCCCCTGCGCTGTGCGCCGCAGGTCCGCATCAATCAGGGTTGCCCCGCCATTGAAGCGCAACCCCGGCAGGATCTGGCCATTTACATTCAGCTCCACACCACGGTTCCGCTGCAAACCATTTTCACGGAAAATGAACTGGCCACCATCGCCATACGGTTCTGTGTAGGAATTGGGTTGCGCAATCTGGTAAAATGCAAGTGTGGTGGTGAAACGTCCGGTATCGTATTTGGCCCCCACCTCATATTGAACACTTCTGAACGGCGGGAAAATCTGGCCCAGATTGACCAGATTGCTGCCGCTCGCCGTAGGCCCTTGTGACAACCCTTCAATTCGGTTGAAATACACGGACGTACGACGCGTCGGATGCACCACCAACCCGACCACCGGGGTTATGGCCCCCTCATTATAATAGGCCGTACGCGCACCATTTCCATAGGCATCATACCCGTTGATCAGCATGTTCTGATACCGGAAGCCCGCTATAAGCGCGATACGGCCCTTCCAGAAAGACATCGTGTCTGAAAAGAACAGGCTGTAAAGCTGTGTCCGGCTGGTCGGTAACGGATTATCCAGATTACCGCCTGTCAGGTTCTCAGCAGGAGGCGGAACAGCAGCCGTATCATACAGAGTGGTATCAAACGCGTTTTCCGCCATGGCGTAAGCTGTTTGGCTTTCTTCCCACAGGGCAGAACCACCGGCATTCACTTCATGTTTGACAAACCCCGTCTTGAAATGCGCGCGCACACCACCGCGTGTGCTTTCATTCGTCTGGGTATAGGGCACATACATCGCCCCTGCCGTGGCGGCTCCTGTCCCGGAGTCATGGACTGTCAGTGTGGAGTAATTTCCCTTCTCATCACCCCCTAATCCGCCAAAAGCACCATACACCGTGATATGTTCTGAAAAATCATGCTCTACATTGAGCATACCGAAAATGTAATTCAGATCATTATAGGTCCAACGCTGCCCGTAGTTGTGAGCGGCACCGGGAACACGCGGAACAGATGTGGCATCCGCCCCCAGAAACACACCGGGACGCCCGCCCTGCACCCCCTGATTCTGGTAATTCATATCCAGAGAAATGCGGGTTCTGTCATCATGCCAGTCAAAATCCGCCCCCAGCACTGCGGAATGGCGGCGTTCGTGCTCCACGGATGTCTGGCCGGAAAGACCCGCCACATTCAGCCGCAGACCATAGGCTTTGTCCTGCCCAAAACGACGCCCGACATCCAGACTGCCACCCCCTACGCCCTGACTGGCGTAATCACCCGTCAGGCGGGTGATGGGGGTGTTCCCGGCATGCTTGAACATCAGATTGATCCCCCCTCCAATGCCTGTCCCGCCCGGGGCCGCGCCGTTCAGAAACGCACTGGCTCCATTGAGCACCTGAACCTGATCATAAAGCTGGGGGGAAACAAGCTGACGGGGTGTGATGCCGTAGAGCCCATTGATCGCGACATCATCCCCATAAACAGGGAAGCCACGGATAACAAAAATTTCGGAAAAATTACCGTATCCATATGTTGTGCGGACAGATGGGTCATTTTCCAGAACCTGCCCGAGCGTCTGGGACTGCTGGTTGAGAATAAGGCTCGCGCCATAACTGCGGATATTGAAGGGAACATCCAGCCCTTTCTTGTTCCCCAGCGCGCCAAGCTGGCCGCCGCTGCGCACGTCCATCTGGTTTCGGCGTCTGGCGGTTACCAGAATAGCTTCATCCTTGCGGGACGGGACGACAGGGGCCGCAGCCGTGGCCGCCTTCCCGGCGTCCCGCGTTGCCTCTGCCTTGTGAGAGTCCGCCATAGCCGCACCGCTGCCACTGAAGGCCGCAAGGATTGCCAGCAGCACAGCAGAATGCCTGCATCCTTGCGCAAAACAGAAAACCGGCAGGCGGGCATGCATCATGACATGGGATCCAGAATGAAAGACTGACTACGCTGATAGACGCAATTAAGAGACATTCGCAACATCGTTTTGAGGCTATTCTCCCTCTTCGGGGTTTACAGCCCCTCTCCAAACACCTAGCAGAATGAGAATGCTTCTCACAAACAACATCCAGAGTGTGAGCGATTCTCTCGTTTCCGGCACAAAAGCCGCTCAGAAGCGGAAGGCCGTTCTCCGTAGGCTTGCCCTGCTGGCTGGCGTCTGTGCCGTATGCTTTCTGACCGCCCATCTGATCATGCTGGCGGCCCTCCGCCTGCCGTATGAAGATACGCGCCTGAAAACAGATCTGGGTGGCATGCTGGTTGCGGCCCTTCTACCCGTTCTGGTTCTCATGGGTTTTGCGGGCCGCCGGCATCTATGGGGCATCACGCTCTGCCTGCTGGCTTGCGGGGCGGCGGCCCTGACCGCTCTCCTTCCGCGCTGATGAGAAAAACCGCCCATGCGTGACACTCTCCGCGTACATATGGGGTGGCTCCATAGCTGGCTTGGCTTTCTGGCGGGCCTGCTGCTGCTCTGCATTTTTGCCTCCGGCACGCTGGCCGTGTTTGATACGGAAATCACCCACTGGATGCAGCCGGAAGTTCCACTGCACACCCGCACCGCCCTTACCCCCGCAGCCCTGAACGCCGCCGCACAAGCGGTTGAAGCCTCGGAACGGCAAGGATTTTCCACGTTTCTCTCCCTCCCTTCCCATCGGGACCCTGTTTTGCGGGTTCTGCATTATGATGGTTACGAATTTACCGGCCCAGCACTCAGCCCGGAAACCGGGACTTCTTTTGCACCCCGCGAGACGGCTGGCGGGCAGTTTTTCTATAATTTCCACTTCTCACTCCGGGGCGGAGACCACCCCGGCGTGCAGCTTGTGACCTTTCTGGGGCTTTGCCTTCTGGTCACGCTCGGGTCCGGCCTTGTTATTCACCTCAAGGCGCTCTGGCCGGACCTTGTGCTGCTCCGCCCGTTCGGGCCACGGCCCCGCGCCTGGGTGGATGCGCACCTGATTGCCGGTGTGCTGTTCCTGCCCTTCATCCTGTTCATGGCATATACGGGCACGGCTATTCATGCCCGGGTGCTGCTTCCGGCCCAGTCCTTTTTCTCCCCCTCTCCCGCCGGGCCTCCTAAAAAGAGCGCCCCGAAAGGCAGGCTCCTGCAGGCTGGCCCTCCTCTGCCGCCTCTTGCCCCTCTGATAACGCAGGGCCGGGAGAGGCTGCACAGCCCGGACGGTAATCTTGTCCTGTTCACCGCGGATGACGTACGCATTTTCAGAAGCGACGCATCCGGCCCCTTCCTGACCAGAGATCACGCGGACTTCAGCCGGAAAGACGGGCATTTCCTCCGGTCTGTCACACGCAGTTCGCCAACGGTTGCCACCATGCAGCTTGTGCGCGGATTACATTACGCCCGCTATGCGCCGCTCACCCTGCGATGGCTGTATTTTCTGTCCGGGCTGGCGGCCACCGCGCTGGCGGGCAGCGGGCTGGTTGTGTTTCTCATGAAGCGCCGCCGCTCATCTGGAGAAAACGCCTTCTTCCGGCTTGCGGAAGCACTGACCCTGACCGTGATAACGGGCTTCCCCATTGCCACGCTGGGGCTGTTCTGGGCGAACCGCTGCCTGCCTGTTGCCCTCACGGGGCGCATCATGGCCGAGATTGATCTCTTTTTTACCCTTTGGACGCTCTTCGCCATACATGCCCTGCTGCTGTGCCTGCGCCGGCATGCCGCCGCTGCGTGGCGCCAGCACCTGTATTGCCTCGCGCTGGCAGGCGGCATGCTCCCACTGGTGGATCTTCTCTCCGGCTCCCACCCGTGGGGAGACGGCGCGATGCTTTTTGTGACTGTAGACGCTCTGGCGTTTCTAAGCGGGCTGATCGCCCTATTTGCCGCACAGCACCTGCGGAGGCCCGCCACATGATACTGCTGCTGGCTTGCGTGCTCTGGTGTGTGGCCTTCCGATGCCATGAGTGGTTGCAGTCCAGAAACCGCACTACCTTCCCGATGCCGGTACGCGCCGTATGGCTGAACCAAGGCGTTCGTGCTCTCGCCCCCTGTCTGGCGCTGGCTCTTTGCCTGATGCACTCGCCCGCGCTGGGGGTGCTGTTCTGGCTCGGCCTTGGCTCTGTGTGTGGTGTTTGCACCAGCGTGCTGATGGCCGTGCTCAAAAACAAACGGGGGCGTGCCCCTGCAGGCAAGCCCCCGTTATAGGCGCTCCCGGATGCGGGAGAATGACCCGCACCCGGTTTTGTTTCGTGGCCTCGTTATTTTGCCGCCACCGGAGCCACAGCGGTGTGGGTCTGGGTGATGAATTTGGCAACATTGTCATGCAGTTGCGCCAGAGAGTCCTGATGCGCATAGACCATATGGCCGGATTCATACTGAACAATCTGAATATTATTGCTCAGCTCATGCGAAACAGGCAGATGCTTCATTTCGTAAATCCCCTCGAAATAGGGGGTGCCGAGGTCAAAATACCCCTGATTCAGCATGACTTTCAGGCTGGGATTGTGCTTCATGGCCGAGGCCAGATCAGGCAGCACATTGACAGCCCCATGGATCGGGAATTCCGTATTGGGCTGTTTGTGTGAGAAATCCCACTTCATGATTGCATCAGAGAAGAACTTGTATTCCTGATACCCATCACCAAAGGATGGTGAATTTCCATAATGCAGGGTGTTATGGGCGTAATCGTTAAACGCGGCAATATAGGCGGCAGACATGGCGGAAGACTGCGGGTCATAATCCGCGAACTGGGAAAGCTTATCCATGGTCGGACCAGAGAAGCGGCTGTCCAGACGCCCCGTATCCAAACCCTTTTCACCCTGAAGGGTTTTTTCAAACTCCCCGCCGCTGATGCGCAGATCCGCCTTTTTGATGTAGTCCACCGGCAGGCCAGTATACGCATGCAGCTTCTGCGCAACGGCATCGCGCTGGGCATCAGAAATTGCATTTCCTTCCTGCAAGGCCGCCGTGTATTCGGTCAGCGCAAAATGCTCGACCTCTTTGAGGAAGGCCTTGAGGTCCGGATGCTGTTCCGGCAGGCATTTGTGATACCAGGCCGTTGCCGCATAGCTGGGAAGAGCCAGCACATAAGGCTGATCAATTGACGGGTTCATGGCAGCCCCATCAATATCATTGTCATAATTCAGAATCTGCGAAAGCAGGATAACACCGTTCAGATCAATGCCTTTTTCATCAGCCAGCTTGTTGGCCACAATGGCGGAACGGGTTGTGCCGTAGCTTTCACCAAACAGATATTTGGGAGAATTGTACCGCCCGTAGCGGGACAGGAACTGGGCAATAAAATCGGTAAAGGCCCCGGCATCAGCATCCGTGCCAAAAAAGGCCTTTTCCTTGTCTTTGCCAATCAGGCGACCATACCCGGTGCCGGGTGCATCGATAAACACCAGATCGGAAACATCCAGCAAACTGTCATTGTTATTGACAATTGCATAGGGTGCGGCGGGCGTATGGGTATCATCCGCTGTCACCACTTTTTTAGGGCCGAACGCCCCCATATGCAGCCAGACGCTGGAAGAGCCCGGTCCACCGTTATAAACAAACGTGATCGGGCGGCCTTCCGGGCGCACACCTTTTTTGAAATACGCGACGTAAAACACAGAAGCTGTCGCGTCAGGCTGTGTTTTGTCCTTGTCCGTATCCGGCAGGGCGGAATCATCCCAGTCCGCTTTATGAACAATCAGCGTTCCGGAAACGGCTTCATAATCAATATGCGCCCCGTGGACTGTTACAGAGCCGCTTGTTGTCACGGCCTGCGGTTTCCCCAGAAAATCTTCCACGCTGGTTTTCTGTTTTGCCGCATCCGCCGCCTGATGGGCTTCCACCGCCCGCGCCTGCGGTTGGGCCGTAACACTGGCGGCCAGCACCGAAACCGTGGCAAGCAGGCCCGCCAGTTTCAAACCCGTCTGTTGTGCGCGCATAGACACTCTCATCCTTCAGACCATGTTATACTATATCATGGTATCAGGAAGAGTCTGGCTCGCCTAGCCTGTTTCTTTTTCGCAACAAAGCCTTTGTCGGGCGCACTGTGGCCTACCCCGCCAGCCCTACCCCTGCTGCGGCGAAATAGCGGTTCACGGCCGTGCACATGGCTCCGGCCACCATCGCCCGGTGGCCAGCCTGCCGCAGGGCGGCTTCATCCATCCGGTTAGACATGAATCCCATTTCCACCAGAACAGACGGAATCTGGGCCGATTTCAGCACGGCGAATGCCGCGTGACGATGCGGGTGTGTCAGCAGATTAATCCGTGACTGAAAAGCCGAGACCACGGCACTGGCCATATGCGCGGACCCGCGTCTGGCTTCTTCTGTCACCAGACTGGCCAGAATCTGCTGCACCTCGGGCGAGGTTCCCTGCACCAGAGGGCCGCCATAGCGGTCTGCACTGTTCTCGGTTTTGGCCAGATCCGCCGTCTGGCTGTCTGACGCCCCGTGGGAATGCGTATACACGCTGGCCCCCCGCACCCCGGCATTGTGCAGGGCATCCGCATGCATGGAAATGAACAGGGACGCCCCATGCTGCTGAGCCAGTTCAACGCGCCCGTCCAGCGGCACAAAATGATCACTGGTGCGTGTCATGGCCACACGGTACCGGCCCGTTGCCAGCAGTTGCTGCCGAAGCTCCGTTGCCGCTGCTTCCGCAACATATTTCTCGTAAGTCCCGCTATAGCCGATCGCGCCGGGGTCCTTGCCCCCATGGCCCGGGTCAAGCATGACAAGCGGCAGAGCCGGGCGTGCCTTCCCGATAATGGCTGGAGCCTGAAGCCCGCGCCCGACGGGAGGCGCCAGCGGACCGGCCGGGCGCGAAAGCGTGTGGTGTGCCCCCCCTGCCGCACGGGCCGGAGCGGCCAGCAGCCCCCCCGCCAACAGGCCAGCACCTGTCACCAGAAGCGTGCGTCGGTCAGACATCTTTTTTCCTGCCTCGGGTGCACAGGGCGCTCCTGTGGGGCCAAGGCGCCCGGCCAATGGGAGAAAACCGGCTGGTTTTTCAGACTTTGGCTTCATAACACGCTTCACACTTCTGTAATCGGGGCAATTCTGCACATAGATAATGTCGAAACCGTGTCAGAATCAGAGAGACAAATAAAGAGGAATGAAAAACAGTCTTTCTGAATGGGTTGCGGTTTGTTGCGGTTTGGGTCATGTTCAACAAGCATGGCTCAAGGCAGGATTGCCCGTTATGCATCCTGTTTCCGCCCCTGTGAAAGCTAAGGGCGCGGCTGGCGTCAGACCGCCGCCCGGCGCAGACGGGGCAGGAAACATTGTTTTGAAGGATCTATGACTATCGCCTTGGCCACTACCTTGGAGTGCATGACCAGACCGGAAGCAGCAGCCTGTTTCCGCGCCTCTGCTGTCACCTCAGTGCCTGGCCTGGCATCCGCCTCCCATTGTCTCACACATACAGATCTATGCCTGCCGGAAGTGTCCCCATCCCGTGTCCAGCCGTTCAAACGGCTCCACCGGACAGGCCGGCCACCGGCACACCGGAGTTTTTCTTTTTATGTCAAAGCGTATGCTGATCGATGCAACGCACGCGGAAGAAACGCGTGTCGTTGTTATGGATGGAAACAGACTTGAAGATTACGATGTTGAAGCCGCCTCTAAAAAGCAGCTTAAAGGAAACATCTATCTTGCCCGCGTTGTTCGCGTAGAGCCGAGCCTTCAGGCCGCTTTTGTCGAATATGGCGGCAACCGCCACGGGTTTCTGGCCTTCAGCGAAATCCACCCCGACTATTACCAGATTCCGGTTGCTGACCGGGAAAAGCTTCTGGCCCTTCAGGCTGAAGAAGAAGCCCTGATCGACGCAGGCGAAGCCTCCACTGAAGAAGAGGATGAGGATGCTCCCTCCCCCGCTTCTGATGAGCTTGAGGACGCCACCGGCGATGAGGACGGCAACCGCCCGGCCCGCCGGAATGATGCCCCTGACTATGTTGGCGGTGAAACCGATACGGGTGAAGAAGCGCTGATCCAGAAGCGGATTGCCCGCTTCCTGCGCAACTACCGCATTCAGGAAGTGATCCGCCGCAGGCAGGTTCTGCTTGTGCAGGTTGTCAAGGAAGAACGTGGCAACAAGGGCGCAGCCCTGACCACCTACATCTCCCTTGCCGGGCGCTACTGTGTGCTGATGCCCAACGCCCTGCGGGGCGGTGGTGTATCCCGCAAGATCACCTCCGTGCCGGACCGCCGCCGCCTGCGGGATATTATCTCCGCACTTGATCTGCCCCGCGGCATGGCCATGATTGTCCGCACGGCGGGCGCACAGCGGCCTGGCCCGGAAATCACGCGGGACTGCGAATATCTGCTCCATCTGTGGGACGATATCCGTGACCTGACGATGCGCTCCGTCGCCCCGGCGCTGATTTATGAGGAAGCAAGCCTCGTCAAACGCGCCATCCGCGATGTGTATACCCGTGAAGTCAGCGAAATTCTGGTTGATGGGGAACAGGGCTGGAAAGCCGCGCGGGACTTCATGCGCCTGCTCATGCCGCAGCACGCTGAAAAAGTCCGGCTGTGGAACAAGGAAAACCAGCCGCTCTTTGCCCATTACCATGTGGAAGGGCATCTGGACGCCATGCTCTCCCCGGTCGTGTCCCTGCGCTCGGGTGGCTATCTGGTTATCAACCAGACGGAAGCTCTGGTGGCCATTGACGTCAACTCCGGCAAGGCGACCAGCCAGCGCAACATTGAAGAAACAGCCTTCCGCACCAATCAGGAAGCTGCGGATGAAGTAGCCCGCCAGCTCCGCCTGCGGGATCTGGCCGGGCTGATTGTCATTGACTTCATTGACATGGAATCCCGCCGCCACAACAGCATGATCGAACGCCGCCTGAAGGACGCGCTGCGCCATGATCGCGCCCGTATCCAGATGGGCTCGATCTCGCATTTCGGTTTGCTGGAAATGTCCCGCCAGCGGCTGCGGCCTTCCGTGGCAGAAGCCGCCTTCACGCCCTGCCCGCATTGCCAGGGTACCGGCATGGTGCGCGGTATTGAAAGCTCCGCCTTGCATGTGCTGCGCGCTGTGGAAGAAGAAGGCGCACGCCGCCGCGCTTCTGCCATTACCGTTCATGTGGCCGCCGAGATTGCCTTCTACGTGCTGAACAACAAGCGCGACTGGCTGGCGGAAATCGAGCAGCGCCATCAGATGGAAATCCTGTTCGCGGCGGATGCTACCCTGCCCGTGCCGGAAATCCGCATTGAGCGCCGCCAGCCCCCCAAAATCGGGCGCAATCCTGCCCTTCTGCCGCCCGTTGAAAGCGGTGTGGAAGAAGCCGTTATCGAAAGCGCACCCAAAGAAGTCGTGGCGCAGCAGGAAAGCCCCCGCGCGGACACACCCGCACCGGTGGCTGAAGCAGGCAGCGGGGAAGAAGAGCCGCGCCGCCGTCGCCGTCGCCGTCGCCGTCGTGGTGGCAACGGAAACCGTGAGGACAATTCCGCTGCACCGGAACAGGGTGCCTCTGCGCAAGCGCCTCAGGGCCACAACCGGAATCAGACTCAGGCACAGGGGCAGGCGCAGTCCGAGCCCCAGTCTCAGGCTGATGATGAGCAGGTGGACGCCGCACCGGCCGATACACAGACCAATCTGGTTCCCGGCCGCCGCCGCACCCGCCACTCCCGCGTACGCTCCGGCAGAACGGACGCACCGGAAGTGCGGGTAGACATTGAGGAAGGTCCGGCCCCCCAGCCGCGCCGCACAACCTGGCAGGGGCCGACCCCGGCCAACCCGTTTGGTGGCAGTCTGGATATTTTTGATCTGATCGAAAATTCCACCATGGAAGCTGCGGAAGCCGAGGCGGAAAAAGCCGCCAGAGCCTCTGCCAGACCGGCCCGCACATGGGGAACGCCCGCCGGGACTCAGGCTACCGGAACACCCGCAGCACCTGTAAAAGCACCCGAACCGGTTGCAGCCACACCGGACGTTCAGGACGATGCGGTTTCGGCCACGGACGCAAAACCGGCCCGCAAGCGCCCCGCACGCCGCCGCAAGGCTGCAACAGCGGGTGATGCCTCTCCGGCAACGGCTCAGGCGGAAGCACCTGAAACCGTGACCGACACCGCACCTGCTGCCCAAACGCAGGCCGCCGAGGCAGAGGCCCAGAAGCCCCGCCGCCGCGCTGCGCGGAAGTCGGCTGATGTCGTAACGGAAGACGGCGCTGAGGGTGAAAGCCCCCGCGCGCGCCGCCAGACACCGGCACGGCGGAAAGCGGCCGCACCGGCGGAAGAGGCAACGGCACCGCAGGCGGATGGCACCGGCACTGATGCGGAAAAACCCGCGCCGCGCCGCCGTCGGGCAGCAGCCAAAAGCACGGCCACACCCAGCAGGAGCGCTGCGGTTGAGACCGAAGCCGCTGAGGCCAGCCAGCCTGCCAGCCGGAAGGACGATGCGCCGGATGCCTCCATCGTACAGCCGATTGTGATTGAGGATGACAAACCTGTCTCCAACCGTCGCACAGGATGGTGGCGCCGCTAAACCCTGCTGAACGGCTGGGGGCGGGTTTATTCCACCCGCCCCCAGCCGGACTCATGCCTCTTTTGACCACCGGCGGCCTTATGCTAGGTAATGCCTCTCATAAAACTGACCTCCCCCGCCCACCGGAGTTTTCATGACCGTGCCCCAGCCAGATCGTCAGCCCGCGCGTTCCTCCGGAACGCAGGACCGGGGCCAACTGGTTCTGGCTCTCCCCAAAGGCCGGATTCTCAAAGCTGTCACGCCGCTCCTTGAGAGAGCGGGTATGGCTCCTTCCGCCGATTGTCTGGGTGATGACAGCCGCAAGCTGCGCTTTCCCACCCAGAACCCAAAGCTGGATGTTGTTCGTGTCCGCTCGTTTGATGTTGCCACTTTTGTGGCCTCCGGCGGCGCGCATATCGGAATCTGCGGCGCTGATGTGCTGATGGAATTCGACTACCCTGAAATTTACGCCCCGCTTGATCTGGGTATTGGCGGATGCAGGGTTTCAGTGGCCCAACCTGTCACCCTGCCGCACGACCCGGAAGAATGGGCGCGCTGGTCCGAAGTGCGGGTCGCCACCAAATACCCCGCCATCACCCGTCGTTTTTTTGCGGCGCGCGGCATCAACGCCAATATCGTGCACCTGCATGGCGCCATGGAACTGGCCCCGATGCTTGGCCTGTCCCGGCTGATTGTTGATCTGGTCGATACCGGCTCCACCCTGCGGGCTAACGGGCTGGGTGAGGTGGAAACCATTACCCACATCACCAGCCGTCTCATTGTAAACCGCACGGCGCTCAAAACGCGTCCGGAAGAAATCGGCGCTCTTATCAACAGCTTTCGCACTGCGCTGGAGGCAACCCCTCCGGTCACGGAAAAGGTCAAGGCAGAACAGTCTTCATGAAACGGCTTGATACACGCGACCCCGGTTTTGAGGCAGAATTCGCCTCTCTCCTCACAGCCCGTGAAGAACAGGGGCAGGAAGTTCACAAACCGGTTGCCGACATTCTTGCATCTGTGCGGCGTGATGGAGATGCTACCCTCTGCGCCCTGACAGAACGGTTTGACCGCCTTCCCCTTACCCCGGACCGGCTCGCTTTTACCGCCGATGAGATTGCCGAGGCCTGCACGCAGGTCAGCCCGGAGCTGATGGCCGCACTCGATGTTGCTGCACAGCGCATTGAGTCCTTCCACAAAGCCCAGATGCCCTCTGACATCCGCTACACGGATGATGCCGGCATGACACTGGGCATGCGCTGGATTCCGCTGGATGCCGTGGGGCTGTATGTGCCCGGGGGGAAAGCCGCTTATCCCTCTTCTGTACTGATGAACGCCATTCCGGCCCGCGCGGCCGGTGTCTCACGTCTGGCCATGTGCGTGCCAACTCCGGACGGCGTCATCAACCCGCTGGTGCTGGCCGCCGCACACCGCGCCGGTGTGACGGAAATCTACCGTGTTGGCGGCGCGCAGGCTGTGGGGGCCATGGCATTTGGCACACAGACCATTCGCCCGGTGGACCGGATTGTCGGCCCTGGTAACGCCTTTGTGGCGGAAGCCAAGCGGCAGGTATTCGGCCATGTCGGGATCGACAGTATCGCCGGACCGTCAGACGTTGTCGTGATTGCCGATTCGGCTACAGATCCACGCCTGATCGCCCTCGATCTTCTGGCGCAGGCCGAGCATGATGAACTGGCGCAGGCCACGCTCATCACCCCGGATGCCGCCTTTGCCGACAAGGTGATTGAGGCGGTCAGGACAGAACTGAACACGCTGGTCCGCACCGCCATTGCCAGCGCAAGCTGGGAGCGCAACGGCGCCGTTCTGGTTGTGCGCGATCTGGAAGAGGCCGTGGCTCTGGCCAACCGTCTGGCTCCCGAACATCTGGAACTGATGGTGGATGACCCGGAGGCGCTTTTTGCCCGCGTGCGGCACGCTGGCGCGGTTTTCCTTGGCCGCTTCTGCCCTGAGGCGGTGGGGGATTACGTGGGTGGCCCCAACCATGTCCTGCCCACCTCCCGCACGGCGCGCTTTGCTTCGGGCCTGTCTGTTTTTGACTTCATGAAGCGGACAACCTTCCTGGCCGGTGGCCCGGATGCCCTGCGGCGCATTGGCCCCGCCGGTGTGGCGCTGGCACAGGCGGAAGGGCTGGAAGCCCACGCGCTGAGCATCTCTGCCCGGCTTGATGCGCTGGCCCAAACCACGCCTGAAGCTTGACCGAACCCGCTCCCTCACCCATATCTGCACATCCAACCATAACGAGGCTTGAAAATGAACGAAGGACGCCATGTCTAAAGAAGACATGATTGAATTCAGCGGCACGGTTACCGAACTGCTGCCCAACGCGATGTTCCGGGTAAAACTCGATAACGAACACATGATTTTGGCCCACACCAGCGGCAAAATGCGCAAGAACCGTATTCGTGTTCTGGCTGGTGACCGGGTGAACGTCGAAATGACACCGTATGACCTTTCAAAAGGTCGTATTACCTTCCGCTTCAAGTAAGACGATGACAGCATCCGGGCCGGGCGGCACGGAGAGTGTGGGCCGCCCCCACTTTGTGCTGGCTTCGGCATCCCCCCGCAGGCTTGACCTTCTGCGTCAGATCGGGCTGGTGCCAGACCGCATTCTCCCTGCCGACCTTGATGAAACCCCAGCCCGGACTGAACTGCCGCGCCCCTATGTGCGCCGTATGGCCGCAGAAAAGGCGGAGCATGTTGCAGCCAGCCTGACCGAGCCCGCTCTTGTGCTCGGCGCGGATACGGTTGTGGCTCTTGGACGGCGCATCCTCCCCAAGGCGGAAAACCGTGAAACAGCGCGTGCGTGCCTGGAACAGCTTTCCGGCCGCCGCCATACCGTGCTGACAGCGCTTTCCCTCGTGCCCTCCGCTGGCTGGCCGGAAGGCCGCCGGTCTGAACGGGTGGTGGAAACAGCCGTCACATTTTCCCGCATGACCTCTCACCAGATTGAAAGCCTGCTTGATCTGGGTGACTGGCAGGGCAAGGCAGGCGGTTATGCCCTGCAGGGGCACGCCGCGGCGTTTATCCGCTTCCTTTCAGGAAGTGCGTCCGCCGTGATCGGCCTGCCACTGTTTGAAACAGCACAGCTTTTGCGTGGCCAACCGGGACACTGGCTGCCGTGAGCACCTTCCTGCGCATCGCCACCTTTCCGGGCGAATTGCGCATTGCCGTGACGCAGGACGACACCCTGCTTGATTACGCACTCTGGCGTCCTGCTGCCCCGGATGGGGTGGGAGATCTCTATCTGGGGCGTATCAGCGCACGTGCGGCCGGAATGGGCGGTGCCTTTGTGGATCTGGGCAACGGTGCCAGCGGCTTTCTGCCAGACCAGAAAGAAACCGACTCGCTACCGGAAGGTCAGGCCCTGCCGGTGCGGATCGTGCGGGCGGCACAGGGTGGCAAGGGTGTCAGACTACGGGCCGAAACCCTTTCAGAACCGCTCCCCGCCAGACCCGGCCTGATCCGCCCCGGCCCGACACCGCTGGAGCGTCTGGCTGCCAGATGGCCTGACGCCACGCTTGTGGTCGACTCTCCCGCCGCTGCGGCCCGTATTCCCCCCGCTCTCCGCCCGCGCCGCCTTCAGGAACTCCTGCCGTTCCCCGAAGAGATCACGGAGGCCTGCGCGGCTCTGGAGGAGCCTGTTGTCTCACTGCCCAGCGGCATGCAGGCCAGCATCACCCCTACCCCTGCTCTGGTTGCCATTGATATGGACGCGCCCCCGGCCCAGAGCGGCTGGCCCAAGCAGACTGCCCAGTTTGCCGCCAACCGGGATGCGCTTCCTGCCCTGATGCGCCAGATCCGCCTGCGTAACCTTTCAGGAGCCATTCTGATTGACCCCGCAGGTCTGGCCACGCGCAAACGGCAAGCACTTCTGGAGCCTGTGAAAGCCGCACTGCAGGATGACCCGCTGAAGCCGCGCTGCCTCGGCATTACCGCGCTGGGGCTGATTGAACTGGTCCGGGCGCGGATTCACCCCTCACTGCCGGAACTGCTCTCCTCCCCGCACGGGCGAGCACTGGCCGCGCTCCGCGCCTGTGCCACACGGGAGGCACAGGCAAGCGTGCTCCGGGGGGGTGTAGGGCTTATCACCGCACTGGAACAGGACCCTCAGGCTCTGGCAGACTGCGTGACACAGCGGGGCAAACCCCTGAGTCTGACGCTGGACCCCGCTTTGCCTGATTTTTTCTGGACGACACAACCATGACAAAAAGCAGCACCTGCCCAATGTGCGGCGCCCCCACTCAGGAGGCTACACGGCCGTTTTGCTCCCGCCGTTGCGCGGATATTGACCTCGGCCGCTGGTTTTCCGGGCAATACCGCGTTCCCGGCCCTCCGGCTGATGAAGAGAATGCTGAAAAACCTGAGATAAATGACGAAAGGTGACTTGATCTCCCTCCCCGGCTGAGATAAATGCTCTCTCACGCCGCACGGCTGCGGTGCCCAAGTAGCTCAGTTGGTAGAGCATGCGACTGAAAATCGCAGTGTCACTGGTTCGATCCCGGTCTTGGGCACCATTTTAGCGCAGAAAACTGCCATTTTCCTTACAATTTGGTGTAATTTGGCGTAGTCACGTTTTGTGCGTGTTTTCAGGCCTTATACACTGCCCACAGCAGCCTCCCCCCTCACGATGCTCTGCACATAGCCCGTGAGAGCCCTCAGGCTATTCGGAATCCGGCTTCTGCTGGCCAGTCGCACTCCCCTCCCCCATGGCTCATAGAATTAAAAATTTCGGCTGCCCCTCTAACGGCATACCCCCTGCCTGTGGCCATGATGCGTCCCGCCCCCATCCTTTCATCTGGCTCATTTTCTCTGCGGGCACTTATCCCCAGATTCTGCGGATAGTTGCGAGGGTAAGCTTGTGGATAAGCAGTGCAGGCTTTGTGATAAACAAGGGGCGCTCTTTAACGCTTGCAGTGATGTCTCAAAAATTATACGGATTAATTTCAGTTAACTTTTTGGAGGCATAATGATGCGTTCTCTGACCACAACCGAACAGACAGCCGTAAGCGGCGGCACCATGAGCGATGCCCAGGTGGCTGCTGCCAACAGCCTGGTGGATTTTGTTTCAAACGTCCGCACAACCCTGAATCAGGATGCTCAGACTCTGAGCTCTCAGTTCAAGGCCCTGTTCAGCGGCAATGTCACGCCCAACACAGCCATTGAAACCGCCAAGACTGATATGGCTGCTGCCCAGAAGCAGGCTGATGCCTTCGCAAACGCACTGCCGGATGTCGGGAAAAGCCTGCACATCCTCTTCGGCTGAAGTATATTTTCCATACAAACGCCTTAGTCATATTCAAATATGACTAAATGAGCATGGGCTGTATTTATTTGTACGGCCCATGCTTCATATAGAAAGCGTTTTTATTCATTTTTTATATTTATAATTCTAATTTATATATTTATAATTTGTATATTATTTAATTTTTATTTATGTTTATTTCAGATGGTCGAGAGTGTCTGGCCATCAATAATAAAATCCTTACTTACTAAGGAGTAAAAACAATGCGCGACCTCAAAAACAATGAACTCAATGCCGTAAGCGGTGGTGGCTTTTTTGGTGATTTCGGAAGTGCCCTTGGCAGCGCTATCGGCCAGACGGTCGATATGGGATACACAGCCATTAACGGCCATGCCCCGGCAATTTCCGCTGTAACGGCCAGTTCCACTCTGGGCAACGGAATCGGTCTGATTACGGATTCCATCTTTAACCCCGCCAACATCCCCGATGCCATCTCTCAGATCGGTGCAGGGATTTCCGGGATTATTGAAGCCGCAAAGGCCAACTGATCTGGTGCCTGATTTTTTGCCGAACTGAAAAATCAGAAGGGTTCGTGCTCCGCAGGGGGGACGAACCCTTTGTGCCGTGCTTCAACGGTAGATTATTGTCCTGAAGAGACTGACCAGCACGGGCTGAAGCACATATTGAATCCCCAGCAGCACCACCATGGGGCTGAAATCCACCCCCCCGAGGGATGGCAGGATACGCCGCACAGGCTCGAGAACAGGTTCCGTTACCCGGTTCAGAAAATACCCTATTTTCCAGACAATCTGGTTTCGGCTGTCCAGAACCCCGAACAGGCAGAGATTTATATAAATGCAGGATGCGATCAGAATCCAGCAGTATATCTCCAGAAGGCGCATCAACAGCGTAAAAAGACCGAACAGCAAGAATTAGTCTCCGCATCACATGCCCGAATCAGGGTCTTCTCTCCGGGCTTCAGCGCCTTACAATACAGCTTGACAGTCTATTGGTAAGCCCTCTATCCAAAATCTATAAAGGCGGGGCTGTAGCTCAGTTGGGAGAGCGCCTCGTTCGCAATGAGGAGGTCAGGGGTTCGATTCCCCTCAGTTCCACCAAACGCCTTTATAAATACCTGATTTTCATAATTAAATAATCCGAATACCCGCCTGTAAGCGTCATACGCCAGGCACCATATGCGGCTATCTCGGCAAAAAACATCCTCCTCCCCACACGCCAGCCCCAACACTACAGGGCAGGTTTCAGGCCTCCGGCTGCCCTTCTTCCGGTTTTACCCGCACCTTTTCAGGCATCCTCCCTTCAGGCAGGCAAGCCTACGTTATGCGTTCATGAACGCTTTTCCGGACTTCAGATTTATTTTGATTCCAGAATACTGTTTTCGAAATTTCCGGAGAAACCATCCTGAATCGCCACAAACAGAATACGCCAGCGCCGCAGCATTTTGACTGGATGCACAAGGTGATACAGAACACTCCGCCATGTCCGGCACAAGACCTTGATCAACAGAAACAGGACCATGTTCAGAGTGTAAACACTCCGGGATTTTCTGCTCTTCCGCTCGATAAAAACTCTGTTCCTTACGGAAAAATACGGGCGGACCGCGCCCTGTTCATACTGCAACCATGGGTGCAGGAAAGACGGCGCCTCGGTCCAGGACTGTTCGATGTCCCTCAGAATGCTTTTCTGGCACATCCAGAGAACACCGCCCTGGCGGGTTATGCGCAAGGTGTAGTCATAATCATCAAAATACAGGAAAAATCGTTCATCTGGCAGGCCGATCCGATCAACCCAGTCCCTGTGCAGCCATAATCCGCCATATGCCCCCATCTCCATCGCGCGGCAAGGCAGTCCATCTTTGTCCCAGATGGCCACAGTTTTTTTCTGAAACACGGACTGCACGGAAAATCCGAAAAATGAATTATTCTGAATGGCATTTGGTTTGTTGTTGCGAACAAGCTTGACGTATGTCCGCTTGTCCTGACGGAAACTGGCAAGGCAGCAGAGAGGAGAGCTGCCCATCAGCACCCATGTGCGCGCCAGTGCCTTCAGGGCATCAGGTTCGGGAACCGTATCGTCATCCAGCGTCCAGATATGCAGGGTTTGTCTTCTTCGCGCCGCGGCCGCAATCCCTGCTGCAAATCCACCGGCGGATCCCCCGTTTCGCGCCAGCCTGATGCAGGATGTGCGGGCCGCCCCCCACTGGTGTGTAAAGGCGTTTATTTTATCCGAAACGTCCGGGGCTGTTCCGTTATCCACCAGAACAACATGCCCGGCGCCGCATTGCAGAACCGCCTGAAGAACCTGCTCCAGAAAAACAAGGCGACTGCCATATGTTACGATAACAGCGCAGGTTCCATCCAGAATTGCCTGCTCTGTGAGGGTCTCAGACCGCATCCTGTTCGTCCCGTCAGAGGTGTTTCATCCGCTTCGGGACAGAGCGGGTGTCAGGAGACACATCTGGCATGAAAGCATGTCTGAAATGCACATGCCAGATCATCCGCATATCAGGTCAGGTGCGTTCCTTCTGCAACCCGGGAAGAGCCAGAATACTGCGCCGGAGCCGGAGCAGATCCTCCTCCGGCCTGTGGCTGGATGGACGCCAGCGCAAGGCCTCTGCGCTCAAGGGCAGGTCCGCCCGGCGGATCTCCCCCCCGCGGATCAGGGTCTTATGCCAGTGGGCGAAATTGGCCCCGCTCCCCAGCACTCCACGGCGCACAAGCGTATATCGGACAGGCCTCAGGCCCAGTGCGTCCAGAGTCCGCTGGGCTCTTGTCATCCCCGTTTCGCGCCGGGGCAAGGGAAACAACCAGACCGGCGCTCTGGTGCGCCATGCCTCCGCCAGCATGGAGGCGCTGTCCGCCGTGACAACAAACCGGCTCCCTGTTTGCAGAAGCCTGTCGAACTGGTTGTCCTCCCGCCTGAAGGGATACAGGGAGAAGCCGGAGGTTTTTGCGTGCGCCTGCAGGTAATCCCACAGGTCAGGGGGTGTCCGCGGACTTGCGATAAGATGCAGCGGCTCACCATTGGCTCTGGCCAGTTCCGTGGCAAAACGCAGCAAACGCTGTGTTTCCGTGTGCCCCATATAAAACTGGCGGGACGGCGCGCCATACAGCACAACCGTCCCCGCAGTCCGCTGCTCTTCGGGAATCACAGGAAGGGGCTGGAGCGATGCACCGTTAAGGGGCCATGCACTTTTCAGGATATTGGGCCCGGAGGGGTAATCATCCTGTGGCAGAGAAATAATCAGGTCCAGATCTGTTATGGGGACATGGCTGGGCCGACCTATCTGCACCACAAGAGGGCGCACGGCACAGGAAGCCCGCAACGCCTGGGCCGCCCGCACGGCGTTGCCAAAAGACAGGATAAGACGCAGGCCGCTGGTGTCAGGCCAGCGCGCCGGAGCCGTAAAATCCGGGTTGAGCGGCACATTTCTGAAAGGAAGCCCCAGAGCTTCCGCCACTCTCTCGCACTGCGCGCGCTCTCCAACTCTTCCCGTGTCCAGAATCCAGACCGGTTCGGATGAAAAAAAACTGCTCAGGTCACACTCTCCCGCTTCCGCGTTATGGACCCGGCATTTTCCTCAGGCTCCGGGTTTGCCCTCAAACATCCTGTTACGGTTCATAACAAGATAGGGGATGAGGCGTGTCAGAAAAATAGCAAGCTCGCTTAAAAGAGTCGCAACGCCAGCGCCCGTCATCCCCCACGCAGTCGCCAGCACGTACAGCAGCGGCAGGGAAAAGCACATCGTCACCACCCGGCCAATCAGAATCTGATGTGCCTTGTTGAGAGAAACCAGCAGGGGCTCCAGCGGGACATCCCATAAATCCAGAATAGCCGTCACCGTCATGAGCAGCAGCAGGGTGCGTGTGCCTGTCCACGGAACAGTCAGCAACACATGCAGCAACCACGGCCCCACAACAGTCGCGACAACCAGCACAACGGCGGAAAAAAGTGCCAGTGCCTGCAGGATACGGTTTGTCACCTGCCGGATGGAAGTCCAGTCCCGCTTGTCGCGCAGGGCAACAAGTTCCGGATACAGAGCCGGTGTCAGCATTTGCGCGGGCCGGGCCATGCCATCTGAAATCTGCCAGGTCACGTTATAGATGGCGGCACTTTCCGGCCCCAGCACAGCCCCCACAACCAGCACCGTAAGGCGGGAACCAAGACGCCCCAGAGCCTGATCCAGACTGGTGGAAAACGTGAACCGCCAGATACCCCTGATCTGGCTGAGCCATGGCACATTGAGCAGCCGGAAACCGCGCAGCTTGTCTGTCCGCGCCATGACCCAGAACGCCAGGCCATAATCCAGCACAAACGCCACGACTGTCGCACCGTACCAAAGCACCAGAAAATCCCGCAGTGTCCAGCTCAGAAAAAACCCGGCGATACACCCCGCGAATTTGACAACAGAGCTGGCCGTATCCGCCAGAACCGCGAGTTCATACCGGTTGGCCAGCCTCAGAACCCCCATGGCGCACCCGGTGTTCATGAACAGGATGACGGACATATACCATAGCGGGATATGCCCGTACGCCACGGCCCACCCCGAAAGATGCCCAAGCCACACGCTTGAAAACAGGGCGACCGCCAGCCCTAGCACGGCCCCTGCGGCATCCAGCGCGATGCAGTGGCGCAGGAGTGTATGAAACGGCTTTTTTTCAGCGGCTTTATAGAGAGACGTGCCGTATTGCAGCAGCGGCTGCCATGCCTGAAAGCGGGTTGCCACCGCGCAGGAGAGCACGAAGGAACTCATCAGCAGCAGGATGCCGTACTCTTCAAGCCCCAGCGTGCGCACGGCCAGAGCCGTGCTGCCCAGCGCGAGCACGGCCATGGCCCCCCTGCCGCTCAGCAGATAGCCTGTGTTGCGGAACACACGCCCGAACAACGCCTTGATCTGACTATTCATCAGCCCTCATGCTTCTCTCTTTCTGCCTGAAATGGGCTGGACATCCCTGCAGGAAAGACCCGGCCATGCGTTTGCGCAGCGCACCATGCCGGAGTGTGTTTAGAAGCCCTCTGGCCGAAATAGCAAATCCCTTCCACCCGAAAAGCCGCAGTTCCACCCTGAACGCCGGGAACGGCCCATGCAGCATGGTCGAGAGACGCACTCATCACAGTCCCGTGAAAAGCATGAAAAACGTCTCACTTTAACGCCTGCAGGGTTGCACTGCCTGAACTTTTGCTCACACTCGAAAGACACGGCCTGTGTCCTTTCGTGCATGTGTTGCCCGAACAGGAGGCCGTATGTCACCTGACCTGTTTACGGAGAGTTCCCATGGCCTGGACCACACCGAAAATCACCGAAATCCCGCTCGGCGCTGAAATCAACAGCTACGTTTGCGGCCAGAAGAAATAAAAGTTTTCGCCGCCGGATGTGAGCAGAACAGGCTCGCTCTGGCGGCGTTTTTTTTCTAAAAGCCTTGTATGCTTGATCTTCTTGTACTCGGCGCAGCCGCCGGCGGCGGCTTTCCCCAGTGGAACTCCAACGCACCCGGCTGCCAACGCGCCCGCGCCGGAGACCCTGACGCCCCGGCCCGCACGCAGGCGTCCCTCGCAGTAAGCGGGGATGGTGAGCACTGGTTTATCCTCAATGCCTCGCCTGATCTGCGCACGCAGATCAACCAGACTCCGGCCCTCCACCCCAGAGAAGGGCTGCGCTCCACGCCCATTTCCGGTGTTGTGCTGACAAGTGGCGAAATTGACGCCATTATCGGGCTGCTGACCATGCGGGAACGGCAGGCCTACGGGCTTTACGCCACAGCCCCGGTTCTGGCCCAGCTTGATGCCAATCCGATTTTTGATGCACTGGACCGCACCCTTGTGCCCCGCCATACCATGATGCTGGACCAGCCCTTCTCGCTCATGCCCGGCGGGCTGCGCATCACCCCCTTTTCTGTGCCCGGCAAAGTGCCGCTTTATGCGGAGCGCGGAGAAAACCCGGCCGAGATCATGACGAATGGTGAAACCATCGGTCTGGACATCACGGATGGCCAGCACCGTGCGCTCTTCATTCCCGGCTGCGCCATGATGACGGACGCTCTGCGTGAGCGGATAAACGGGGCTGATGTCGTGTTTTTCGATGGCACCCTCTGGACTGATGATGAAATGGTCCGGGCCGGGCTTGGGGCCAAGACAGGCCGCCGCATGGGGCACATGTCCATTGCGGATGAACCGGATGGCACCATTGCTGCCTTCCTCACGCTGGATGTGCGCCGCAAGGTGCTGATTCACATCAATAACTCCAATCCCATCCTGTTGGCGGACACGCCGGAACGCAGGCAGGCTGAAGCCGCAGGCTGGGACGTCGCCTTTGATGGCATGAGGATAACATTATGACAGACCGGCTGCTTTCCCCCGAAGATCTGGAAGCTGCCTTACGGGCTATTGGTGCGGAGCGGTATCACAACCTGCACCCCTTCCACCGCGCCCTGCATGATGGAAAGCTCAGCAAGGGGCAGGTGCAGGCCTGGGCCCTGAACCGCTATTATTATCAGGCCAGCATTCCCGCCAAGGATGCCACCCTTCTGGCCCGCCTGCCCACTGCGGAACTGCGGCGCGAATGGCGGCGGCGGCTGATTGACCATGATGGCACGGAACCCGGCACAGGCGGTGTGGCCCGCTGGCTGAAACTGACCGATGGTCTGGGGCTGGACCGGAGCTATGTGGAATCTCTGGAAGGCCTGCTGCCCGGAACCCGCTTTGCTGTGGAAGCCTATGTGCATTTCGTGCGGGAACGCTCGATTCTGGAAGCCATCGCCTCCTCCCTCACCGAGCTGTTTTCTCCCACCATTATCAGTGAACGTGTCTCCGGCATGTTGCGGAACTATGCGTTTGTGACGGAAGAAACGCTGGCCTATTTCGCACCGCGCCTGACACAAGCCCCGCAGGATTCCGCCTTCGCGCTGGGCTATGTGAAAGAGCATGCCCGCACGGTAGAGCAGCAGCAGGCCGTTCTTGGCGCGCTGAAATTCAAATGCAATGTCCTGTGGTCCATGCTGGATGCTCTGGATTACGCTTACGTCACCCCGGCCCGTATCCCGCCCGGCGCTTTCCGCCCGGCAGACCATACGGCAGGAAACGCTGCGTGATGGCCAGCGCAACCGCACCTGCCACGGCCTCGGGCTCGGGCTCGGAACCCGCTACGGAAGCCTCCGTGCCCCGCTTTGCCCGCGGCACCCGCCTGCAATATGACCGCATACGGGAGCAATGGTTTGTGCAGGCACCGGAACGGGCCTTTCTGGCGGATGCGACTGCCGCAGAAATCCTGCAACTGGTGAATGGAAAACGCTCTCTGGAGCAAATCATTACACAGCTTTCAGAGCACTTCTCCGCCCCGCGTGATGTGATTGCACAGGATGTTCTGCGCATGGCGCAGGAGCTGGCAGACAGGCAGGTTCTGCTGCTGGCATGACCAAAGCCCCACCCCCGATGAGCCTGCTGGCGGAGCTGACGCACCGGTGCCCGCTTCAGTGCCCCTACTGCTCCAACCCGCTCCGGCTGGACCCGCGCGCGGGAGAACTGGACACGGCAACATGGAAACGCGTGCTGGATGAAGCGGCGGCCATGGGGGTGTTGCAGGTTCATTTTTCCGGGGGCGAGCCCATGGCGCGGCCTGATCTGGCTGATCTGGTCGCACATGCTGTCTCTCTGGGGCTCTATACCAACCTGATTACCTCCGGTGTCCTGCTGAACCGGGAGACTCTGGGCGCGCTCTCTGAAGCCGGGCTGGACCATATCCAGCTCTCCTTTCAGGATGCGGATGCCAGCGAGGGCGAGCGGATTGGCGGAATGGCCGGGGCTCAGGCCAAAAAGCTGGAAGCCGCACGCCTGATTGTCGAGGAGGGTCTTCCTCTGACCCTCAATTTTGTCATTCATCGGCAGAATGCCGAGCGCGTTCCCGCCATGCTGGATCTGGCCGGGCAGCTTGGCGCACGGCGGGTCGAAATTGCACACACCCAGTATTATGGCTGGGGCCTGCTGAACCGGGATGCCCTGCTGCCGGACCGGGCACAGCTTGAAGCCACGGAAGCAGCCGTGGCCGCCGCCCGGGCGCATTTCGGCACCCGGATGGCCATAGATTTCGTCACACCGGATTATTATGCGGAACGCCCGAAACCCTGCATGGGGGGCTGGGGGCAGCGCTTCCTCAACATCTCGCCCTCAGGCAAGGTGCTGCCATGCCATGCGGCGGAAAGCATTCCGGGGCTGACCTTCCCTTCCGTGAAGGAAGAAGCCCTTGAGTCCATCTGGCAGGACTCCCCCCTGTTCAGACTGTATCGCGGCACAGACTGGATGCCCGAACCATGCCAGAGCTGCGCCTTCAAGGAAGACGACTGGGGAGGCTGCCGCTGTCAGGCTCTGGCGCTGGCCGGACAGGCCGACGCCACAGACCCGGTCTGCCATCGCGCCCCGGCCCATGACCGGATTATACAGGCTCTTGCGAAAAGACCCGCCACACCTCCGGCGTTCCGTTATCGGCGTTATCATAACGCAGAATAACCGGTATGACTGAGGGCATTCTCATCCCTCGCAAGAGAGTGCTCATGCGCAAACACGGTTTTTTCGGGCTGCTGGCCACAGGGTGTCTGACTGCATTTTCCCCTGCGCAGGCGGAGCCGCCTCAGCCTGAAGACGTGGAAGTTCATGCCACACGCCCCGTGACAGTGCAGACCTATCAAGCCGTGGCGCGGGTATTCCGGCGCTTCAATGCCCTGCCGGAGCAGGACCGGGCCAACCTCTCCCTTCATGTTCTGGGCAGACTTCAGCCGGGTGATGCCCCGCTGAAAGCCTCCGGCCTGCATCTGCAAACCCGGAACGGCCCCATTCCCCTGTTTAATGCTGAGAATGACGAACTGACGGTACCGCTGACAGAGGCGCTATGGGCAGAAAACCCGCCCTTGCAGGCAAACCTGAAAGCCGATGCGTTCATCAGCTTTACATTCCAGATTGCCGTCAGCCCGCCGCACCCTGGTACCTTTACCGATGCCGAAGCCCGGCACTGGCTGCGCCAGCTCAATAACTGCATGGAAGATGTGGTGGGGTTTGTGGTGGCTTTCCTGCTGCCTGATGCACACCGGCTGATTGTCTCCGTTGCACCACACAGCAGGCTGGAGGCGGTTCAGAACAACCAGACACAGCTTCTGCTTGATAACGCGAGCGATACCCCGCAGAGCTTCATGTTCCGGCCGCAGGATTACCCGCGCGATACGGTGTTCCGCAGCACCCGGCCTTTCAGCCGGATTCTGGTGAAAATTCCGCTTGATCCACACGCCAAGATGAAACGGAAATCCTGAAACATTCCGTTTCGTCCTGACGGTTTCCTGCCTCTGGTCTAACGCCGGTTTGCGCGCACCAGACCAGACACAAACTGCCACCCACGGCCGACATCCCGGATCACACGGGCAATAGCCGGAGCCGTTGTGGGGCGCAGCAGGCGATGGTCATAGCCCGCAAAGCGCCGCTCATCCTCTTCCAGACACAGGTCCATGAACTCAGGCAGGTTCAACTCGATGTTGGCGATGTCTTTTGCGCCGGTCACCGTGAAGTTGTTGTCCTGTGTGTGGACCTGACCCTTGTCATCCACAGAGGTTGCAAGGCTCATGCGTTCGTAAGCCAGGAAGGCCCAGACAGCCCACACCTTCGCTTCAAAGAACGGGCGGCGCCACCAGGGCATGACGGCGCGATACCAGGCCAGCCAGTTGGCAAACAGCAGAATATGGCGGCATTCTTCCTGCATGACCGGCTCGAATGTCTCGATCAGTTCCGGCGGAAAAAAGCCGGAGCGCTGGGCCAGTTCAAACAGACCGAAGGCAAAGAAGCTGTCCACGCACTCGGAAAAACCGGTGACAAGATAAGCCCATTCGACATCTTTTGGTTCAATATACGGCGGCTCGGGCGCCATTTTGATGTCATAGGCTTCAACCAGCCGGGACAGAACTTCCTTGTGCCGGTTTTCTTCCCACGCATTCCGGGAGATGGCGTCCTTGATATCCGCATCCGTAACCAGACGGGCATAAGCCGCCATCCGCAGGCGGGCCTTGCCTTCGGTCTGCACGGCAATATCCCAGATCGGCAGGGACGTGATGCGGTGCAGCGTTTCCGGGTCCAGCTTCGGCCAATCGATCACGGATGGACGGTACGGATTGAACGTTTCACGGAACATGGCCGCAATGGCCTGCTTGTGCTCGGCAGACCCCGGCTTCAGCGGCCCTTTATGGGGGCTGACCCAGTGGCGGGCCTTGTAATCCGCCTCAACAACAGCCTGCGCGTCAGGCGGGGGTGGCAGATCATCAATGCTGTCAGGCAGGCGGGAGTAAATATCACTCAGAGAACCCATGGGAGGACCCTGCTTACTGGGGGTGATACGCCTCCCCGCACTGCAACCGCAGGCAGGTGACGCATGACCCGGGAGAACAAACTGACTTCTTCCCCCGGCATGGGGAAAGAAGCGCGGTTTTTTCCGTTTAGTGAATATCGGAAAGCTTCGAAATGATCTTTGTCACAAGACCATAATCAATTGCTTCTTTGGCGGACATCCAGTGGTTTCTGTCCGTATCCTTGACGATTTTCTCGTAAGGCTGGCCCGTTTCATGAGCAAAAAGGCGGTTCAGGCGCTCGCGCATCTTGATGATTTCACGCGCTTCGATGTCGATATCGGTTGCCGGACCACGCACACCACCCATCGGCTGATGCAGCAGGAAGCGGGTGTTGGGCAGGCAGAAACGGCGGTCTTTCCGCCCGGCGGCAAAAATCAGGGCACCGGCGGATGCAACCCAGCCTGTGCCGATCATGTTGACCGGAGCAACCGAATCGACAAAGCGGATCATGTCATGAATGGTGTCACCACTTTCAACATGGCCGCCGGGTGAATTCACATAGATATCAATCGGCTTGTCCGACTCTCCGGCCAGCGCCAGCAGACGGGCCGTGACATCGCGCGCAATCTTGTCATTGATCCCGCCGAAAATCAGCACCTTGCGCTGCTTGAACAGCTTGCTTTCCAGCTCCCCTTCAGGGGCTGCCGGGGTTTTGCCTTCTTCTTTTTCGGGTGCGTCCGATGAATCCGGATCTTCATCATCCATCCTGATACGATCGCAGGGGGAAATGCCCGTCATGCCAGTCTCCGCACGTTCTGTTTCTCTGTTCATGTCTCTTATCCTGCTCTGCCTGCGCGCCCGTGCCAAGGGGCAATCATGCAGTGATGATCGCCTATCTCGCCACAACGCCCCGAAGCGGCTAGAGTGCCTGCTGTTTTCACCCCGCCAGCGGAGCAACCGTCACGTCATGCAGCAAGCGTGCCCAGAACAGGACCGGCCTTTCCGGCACCGTGTTCACATGGCTTTCCACCAGACCCGCGCTTTCCGTCAGACCCACCCGTTTCGTTCAGGGCTGCTGGTCGCTACAGGCATGCTCTGCCTGACAGGATGCAGCCACAAGGACCCCGTAGACCGCACGCTGGAATGGATGCAGCATATGCGTGGCGGGGTGATTGCCTCACAGCGCCCGCCGCCGCCGGGAATTTATGACCCCTACCCGCATGTGGGGCTGACCCCCACCAAGGCACCGGACCTGCCCTCTCCTCAGGCGCGGACCATGATCACGCAGCAGCTGATCCGTGACCGTAACCTGATGTATCGCACCGTTGCCGCCAATGGCAGCCTGACGCCGGCCTTCCCGCCGCCGCCCGCCAGCGCCGCCCCGGCAGCCGCCAAGGCCCCCGCCAAGGCCGGGGGCACGGCATCCGCAGGCAGCACCACCGCTCCACAGCCGCCCTCTCTCCCTGAAGGCGCGGCTGGCGCCATTATGGACGCGGCGGAAGCACCGCCGCAGACGCCTGAGGCTGCCTCACCGCCAGCGGGAAAGCCCAACGCACCTGCGCTGCCCGATGCAAAGTCTCCCGGTGCCGGCCTGCTTGCCGGTGCAGGCAAAAAAGCGGCTCCTTCTGCTGAAGAGGCGGAAGCCGCCATGCCGGAAGTGGGTCTGCCGGAGGTGAAATCCACCGCGCAGGCATCTCCCACACCCGCAAGCGCCATGCCGCAAATTCCCAACGGCCCGCCGGCCCCGCCCTCTTTCCCCGGGTTTGACATCCCCTCCGACGCCACCGTGCCGGATATGGTCCACCCGAATTATGATCTGTCCGACGCCAAAGGCACGGCCATTCACTGCGTGCCGCAGTCTGACATGATCTCCTCCGGGCAGGATGACACGTTTGCAAAGCTGGTCGCCAAGACACCGCACGGGCCTTTCTACGTGCGGGGCTTTGGTTCCGCGGTGTCACTCAGCGCGCAGGATCAGGCCGATGCCGTGCAGCTGGGGCTGCTCCGCGCCCAGAGCATTGCCAAAAAACTTATCAGCCTGAATGTCCCTGCCTCGGCCATTCATATCCGGGGTGATGCCTTTGGCATGGGGGCCAGGGTCGCCACAACGCCATAACCCCCACCCCATTCCACCCGGAACCCGAAGGATAAGCTGCCCTGTAGCGGCAGATTATCCCGGCGGGGCAGTTGCCTGTTCCGTTTCTGTCATTACTATGTTTATCCCCCGCAATCGTGCGGGGCCTGACCCCTTTCCCATCAAGGGCATTTGAAGTCCATGACCGACGAATTCCATCGCATCCGCCGCCTGCCGCCCTATGTCTTTGCCTCTGTCAATCAGGCCAAGGCGGCAGCCCGAGCGCGGGGCGAGGATATTATTGATCTGGGCATGGGCAATCCGGATAGCCCCACCCCGCCGCATATCGTGCAGAAGCTGATTGAAAGCGTGCAGAACCCGCGGGCGCACGGCTATTCCGTCAGCAAGGGTATTCCCGGCCTGCGCCGGGCTCTGGCAGGCTATTACGAGCGGCGCTTCAACGTGAAGCTGGACCCTGAGCGCGAGGTGATTGCCACCCTTGGCTCCAAGGAAGGTCTGGCCAATCTGGCGGCTGCCATTACCAGCCCAGGGGACACCATTCTGGTACCAAACCCCTCCTACCCCATTCACCAGTTCGGCTTCATTATTGCCGGGGCTTCTGTCCGCTCCATTCCCGCCACGCCGGATGATACCATGCTGCGGGCGCTGGAACGCGCGGTGCGCCACTCCGTGCCCAAGCCCACGGCGCTGATTGTCAATTTCCCGTCCAACCCGACGGCCTATCTGGCTGATCTGGATTTCTACAAGGAACTGGTGGCCTTTGCCCGCCGGGAGGAAATTTTCATCCTCTCCGATCTGGCCTATGCGGAAATCTATTTTGGAGACCTCGTCCCGCCCTCCATTCTGGCCGTGCCGGGTGCGAAGGATATTGCGGTTGAGTTCACCTCCCTCTCCAAAACCTACTGCATGGCAGGCTGGCGCATGGGCTTTGCGGCGGGGAATGAACGGCTGATTGCCGCGCTCACCCGCATCAAATCCTATCTGGACTACGGGGCGTTCACCCCCATTCAGGTGGCTGCCGTGGCCGCGCTGAACGGCCCGCAGGATTGCGTGGCCGATATCCGCGCGCTGTATAAGGAGCGCCGGGATGTGCTCATCCGCGGGCTGCATGCCGGTGGGTGGGATGTCCCCTCTCCGGAAGGCTCCATGTTCGCATGGGCCCCTATTCCTGAACCGTTCCGTGACATGGGCAGTGTGGACTTCTCCAAGCTCCTGCTGAAAGAAGCCGGCGTGGCCGTGGCCCCCGGCCTCGGGTTCGGGGAGCATGGGGAAGGCTATGTGCGGATCGGGCTGGTGGAAAACACCCAGCGCCTGCGCCAGGCCACCCGCGCCATTCGCGGTTTTCTTTCTGCCCACGGCGTAAAAGCGCCTCCTTCTTCCGCCAGCAAGCCGGAGTCTGTTGAATCGTGACGTCCCCTCTTTCCGCCACTCCCCTTCGTCTTGGTATTGCCGGCCTCGGTACTGTGGGGGCGGGTGTTCTCCGCCTGCTGGCCACCAATGCCGATCTGGTCACGGCCCGTGCGGGCCGCCCCCTGAAAGTCACGGCTGTCAGCGCGCGGGACCGCACGCGGGACCGTGGTGTCGATCTCTCCGGCATCCGCTGGTATGACAACGCCCCCGATCTGGTCTCGGACCCGGATGTGGATGTGGTTGTAGAGCTGATCGGCGGGTCCGAAGGGCAGGCCCGCGCCGTTGTGGAAAGCGCGCTTGCCGCGGGCAAACCGGTTGTGACCGCCAACAAGGCCCTGCTGGCCATCCATGGCCCGGCACTGGCGCGCCTCAGCGCTGAAAAATCCGCCCCCCTGCTGTTTGAGGCCGCTGTGGCCGGAGGCATTCCGGCCATCAAGATGGTGCGTGAAGGTCTGGCGGCGGACCGCCTCCTGCGGATTGGCGGCATTCTGAACGGCACCTGCAACTATATCCTCACCGTCATGCGGGAAACGGGGAAGGATTTCGGCATTGTTCTGGCCGATGCCCAGAAGCTGGGCTATGCGGAATCCGATCCCTCAACGGATATTGACGGGCTGGACGCCGCCCACAAGCTGGCCATTCTGGCTGGTCTGGCCTTCGGGCAGCCGGTTGCGTTTGACTCGCTCCATGTGGAAGGCATTCGCCGCATTGGCGCGCTGGACCTCGGCTTTGCCCGTACGCTGGGGTATCGCATCAAGCTGCTGGGAATGGCGCGGATGGGAGAAGCCGGGCTTGAAGCCCGCGTAACCCCCTGCCTCGTACCGGAAAATGCTCCCATCGCGCAGGTGGACGGCGTGTTTAACGCCGTGGTGGCCGAAGGCGCTTTTGCTGGCCGCCTGATGATCGAGGGGCGCGGGGCCGGGGCTGGCCCCACAGCCAGCGCGGTTGCGGCTGACCTGATTGATATTGCCCGCGGCCATACCATTCCTGTCTGGGGCGTGCAGGCCACAGATACGCCACCTTTGCAGGCCAATCCGGTTTCTGCCGGCACCGGCGCATTCTACCTGCGCCTGCTGGTGGAAGACCGCCCCGGTGTGATTGCGGATATTACGGCTGTGCTGCGTGACTGTGGCGTGTCTCTGCGCAGCATGCTGCAGCACACCCCGGAGCAGAATGATGCAGACCCTTACGTGCCGCTGGTACTGGTGACACACCAGACATCCGAGGCAGCCATGCAGGATGCCGTAACGCGCATTGACGGACTTGATGTGGTGACGGACACCCCGGTGATGATCCGGATTGAAACGGACTGAGCGCCATCCGAAGCCCAGCCCGGATTTTAAACCAGGTCCTAAAACAGAGAGGATTATCTCTATTATGTCTGACGCGAATGAGCCGATTCCGAGTTTTGTGGTCTCTGACCGCAATCTGGCCCTTGAACTGGTCCGTGTAACAGAAGCGGCGGCTCTGGCCTCCGCCCACTGGACGGGACGCGGCAAGAAAAACGAAGCTGACGGCGCTGCGGTTGAAGCCATGCGCACGGCTTTTGATACCGTAGCCATTGATGGCACCGTTGTGATCGGCGAAGGCGAGATGGACGAAGCGCCGATGCTGTATATCGGTGAAAAGGTCGGCTCCGGCGGACCTGCCATGGATATCGCGGTGGACCCTCTGGAAGGCACAAACCTGTGCGCCAAGGACATGCCCAACGCCATTACGGTTGTGGCTCTGGCTGAAAAAGGCAACTTCCTGCACGCGCCCGATGTCTACATGGACAAGATTGTAGTGGGCGCGGGCCTGCCGGACGGCGTGGTGGATCTTGACTCCTCCATTGAGACCAACCTGCGCAATCTGGCCAAGGCCAAGAAAAAAGCCGTGCGGGATCTGGTGCTGTGCACGTTGGACCGTGAACGGCATGAAGAGCTGATTGCCAAAACGCGCGAAGCAGGAGCACGTGTGCGCCTGCTGACCGATGGGGATGTGGCCGGGGCCATTGCCGCCTGTCTGGACACCAGCCAGGTTGATATTTACGCAGGTTCAGGTGGCGCACCGGAAGGTGTTCTGGCCGCGGCGGCTGTCCGCTGCGTGAACGGACAGATGCAGTGCCGCCTGCTGTTTGAAGATGACGCCCAGCGCGAACGCGCCCAGAAAATGAACCCCGGCAAAAACCCGGACCGCAAGCTCGGGCTGCTTGATCTGGCGGCTGGCCACGTGCTGTTCTCCGCAACCGGCGTGACCTCTGGCACACTGCTGAAGGGCATTCACCAATATCCGAACCATGCGGTCACGCATTCTCTGGTCATGCGCTCCAAGTCTGGCACGGTGCGGTTCATTGAAGGCTACCATAACTTCAACACCAAAACCTGGACGCCGCAATAACGCGCGCATCAGCCGGAATGCACGCTGTTTTGCCTGAAACACAAGAGACCCTGCTCCCCATGCCAGAGGCCCGCGCGGCCCTTGGTGTGGAAAGCAGCCTGACAGGCCGCCGGTGGGTGTGGCGGGACGGGGCCGAAAACCCTGCCCTGCTGCGCGTGGGCGCGGCCATCGCCCAGCGGGCGGGCCTGCCGGACGTTGTCGGGCGGCTTCTGGCGCTGCGCGGCATTCCGGTGGAGCAGGCCTCCCATTTTCTCGCCCCCAAACTCCGCGCCCTGCTTCCTGACCCCTCCTGCCTGCAGGATATGGACAAGGCCGCCGCCCGTATGGCGCAGGCCGTGCAGCAGGGTGAGACAATCGGAGTTTTTGGGGATTATGACGTGGATGGCGCCTGCGCATCCGCCATCCTGGCCTCATTTTTTGAAGACCTCGGCTGCACTGTTCACACGCATATTCCAGACCGCATGACGGAAGGCTACGGCCCGAACGTGCCCGCCCTGAAAGGGCTGGTGGCGCAGGGGGCTTCTTTGCTGATCTGTGTGGACTGCGGCACGGCGGCGGGCAGCGTTCTGGGGGAACTGGCGGGCCAGGCCGATCTGATTGTTCTGGACCACCATAAATCAGAAGACGCCCTGCCCCCCATTCTGGCCACGGTGAACCCGAACCGGCCGGACTGTACCTCCGGGCTTGGGCATATCTGCGCCGCAGCTCTGGCGTTTCTGGCTGCTGTGGCAACCAGCCGGGATTTGCGCCGCAATGGCGCGTTTCATGACACCCGGCCCGCGCCGGACCTGATGCGCCAGCTTGATCTGGTCGCCCTTGCCACGGTGTGTGATGTCATGCCGCTGCAGGGGCTGAACCGCGCCTTTGTGACGCAGGGTCTGAAAATCATGGGCCGCCGCGAGCGCACGGGGCTTTCAGCGCTGATGGATATTGCCGGGGTCACCAAGGCACCGGATGCGTTTACCTGCGGGTTTGCGCTCGGGCCGCGCATCAACGCCGGGGGGCGCATTGCGGAAGCCGGGCTGGGCCTGACCCTGCTGCGGAGCACGGACGCGCATGACGCCCGCACCATGGCTGAGCGTCTGGACGCCGTAAACCGCCGCAGGCAGGGGGTGGAGGCGGAAATTCTGGACCGCGCCATGGCGCAGGCGGCTGAACAGCGGGAGGCTGGCCACCCGGTTATCCTGCTAGCCGGGAAAGACTGGCATCCGGGTGTGGTCGGTATTGTCGCGGGACGGATCAAGGAACAGTTCAACCGCCCCGCACTGGTGGGCGCAGAGCTGGAAGACGGCTCGGTTAAAGGATCGGGCCGCTCTGTGCCGGGGCTGGATCTGGGCACGGTGATTATTGCAGCCCGTCAGGCCGGAGTGCTGAGCACCGGCGGCGGACATGCCATGGCGGCGGGTTTTTCCCTGCCTGCGGACAACATTCCCCGCTTTCATGCCTTTCTGGATGCGCGTCTGGCACAGGCCGCCGTTCTGCCTGATACGGTGGATGTTGTGCTGGATATTGCCCTGTCTGTCTCAGGGGCCACGGTCGAACTTGCGGAAAATCTGGCCATGCTGGCCCCGTTTGGCGCAGGCAATGCGGAACCGCTGATTGCCGTTTCCAACGCCCAGATTATCCGCTCAGACCGGATTGGCCGGGATGGCAACACACTCCGCCTGCTGCTGAAGGGGCAGGATGGCGGCCGCCTGAAAGCCCTATTGTTCCGCGCGAATGACAACCCTCTGGCCATCGCGCTGGAAGACAGCACACGCCCCCCGCTCCATCTGGCGGGCTATCTGCGCTCGGAAACATGGAACGGGCGCACGGACGCCACCTTCTTCATTCAGGATGCCGCCCACGCCTGAGGGGCCGCCCCTTTCAGGGCGTGATCCTGATTTTCCGAGATTTGGTTTTCCGGGAGCCGGTTTTCTAGGAGCTCGTTCTCGGGTTGCTATTTTTGCGTCTGGTATTTTTCAGTCAGGCACCAGTTCAGGTGCGTGCGCACAGCAGGCCACTCGACCGCCGTCACGCTGTAAACGCAGGTGTCCCGCACGGTGCCATTGGCCAGACGCCGGTGACTGCGCAAAATGCCGTCCAGCTTTGCGCCCAGCCGCTCAATAGCCCTGCGGCTGCGCTGGTTGAGAAAATGCGTGCGAAATTCCACAGCCAGACAGTCCAGCGTTTCAAACGCACATGACAGCAGCAGCATTTTGGCTTCGGTGTTAAGCGCCGTTCTCTGCACACTGGCCGCATACCATGTGGAACCAATTTCCACGCGCGGGCCTGTGTGATCAATGCTCATGAACGCCGTCATGCCCACAATACGACGCTCCGGCAGGCTGAGCACCGTGTAAGGCAGCATGCTCCCGCTTTTCTGTAAGTCCAGACGGCGCGTGATCTCGTCCCGCATCTCATCAGGCCGGGGTACAGCCGTATACCAGAGCTTCCACGGCTCTCCATCCTGCACAGCCTCCCTCAGTCCCTCTTCATGGCTGAGGGAGAGGGGCACAAGCTGCACATGCTGGCCAGTCAGGCAGAGCGGGGCTTCAGGAAAAGAGTGTCTTTCCGTCATCAGGTTTCAAGAGGGGTTAGCCCTCCTGAGCGGCTCCGCGACGGGCTTCAATTTCTTTCTTCATTGCGGCCTGCACTTTTTCAAACGCCCGCACTTCAATCTGCCGGACACGCTCGCGGGAAATCCCGTAATGATGTGCCAGATCTTCCAGTGTGGACGGTTCATCCGTCAGACGCCGTTCCGTAAAGATATGCCGCTCACGCTCATTCAGCGTGCTCATGGCGTTCGCAAGCAGAGCCTTGCGGCCGGACAGTTCCTCGCTTTCAGCGTAGGTTTCTTCCTGATTGATGTGATCATCCACCAACCGGTCCTGCCACTCGCTGTCCTGATCAGCCCGCATGGGGGCATTCAGGCTGTGGTCTGGTGCCGCCATGCGGCGGTTCATGCTCACCACATCCTGCTCGGACACACCGAGCGTGGTGGCAATCTTGTTCACCTGCTCCGGCTGAAGATCACCATCATCAATCGCCTGCATCTGCCCTTTCAGGCGGCGGAGATTAAAGAACAGCTTCTTCTGCGCGGCGGTAGTCCCCATCTTCACCAGAGACCAGCTATGCAGAATGTATTCCTGAATGGCGGCACGAATCCACCACATGGCGTAGGTGGCCAGACGGAAGCCCTTGTCCGGATCAAACCGGCGCACGGCCTGCATCATGCCGATATTGCCTTCACTGATCAGTTCATTAACCGGCAGACCATAGCCCCGGTAGCCCATGGCGATTTTGGCAACCAGCCGCAGGTGGGACGTCACTAGTGTGTGTGCGGCCTTTACATCCCCCTTGTCCTTCCACAAATGGGAAAGGCGGAGTTCTTCTTCCGGTGTGAGAATGGGGTATTTACGGATATCCTGAAGGTATCTTGAAAGATTGTTTTCAGGACCAACATTAATGACAGATGCGACCATTGACTGAGCACTCCTCTTAGCTGGAAAGCTCCCTGCAAGGCTTCAGGTTCCCTGGAAATCTGAAGCGCCCTGCACAGACTAGGCGAGTTTCCGACTAATAAGCGGATAAGATGTTTCTATCCTCTTCCTTCGCCCCCCGAATGAGCAGCACGAGGGAAGAGACATCCATGTCAGGCACCTTGGTCAGGGGCCTGATAAGGACGATGACGGTGCGCCGGAATCACTTTCCTGTCAAGAAAACCTCATAAATCCGCAGTCTGCTCAATGGATAGTGCGATAGCCCTGCCAAAACGCCCGGCAGACTCGCACTCAAACAGAAAGGCCCGGCACGGTCCCCCTGACGCACGGGGAATGGAAGAGTTCCCCTCCGGCGTGACAAAAAAATGCCCCGCTCATACCCGGCGCCCCACAACGCGTGGCCTTGCCTTCAGAGCACCACGGCCTTTTCAGGATCAAGGCCCAAGGCCTCTCCCAGAGCCAGCATATCTTCCGGCATCGGGGCTTCAAACAGCATCTGCTCCCCTGTGCGCGGGTGTGTGAACCCGAGGCGGGCGGCATGGAGCGCCTGCCGAGGGAAATCCAGAGCCGCCGCCCGTGCTGAGGCGGAAAGCCCCTTGGCTGCGGCGGGAATACGCCGCAGATAAACCGGGTCCCCCACCAGAGGGTGCCCGTTGGCTGAGAAATGCACACGGATCTGGTGCGTCCGGCCCGTGGCCAGACGGCACTGCACGAGAGCCGCCCCCATATCAAACGCCTGAAGGATACGGTAGCGGGTGAGTGCCCATTTGCCCCCATGGGTGACAATGGCCATGCGCTTGCGGTCCCGCTTGTCCCGCCCGATATCCCCTTCATACTCACCTTCGCCCGGCTGCGGGCAGCCCCAGCAGAAGGCCAGATAGGCGCGATCTATGCGCCGGGCCGCAAAATCCGCCGAGAGCGCCAGATGCGCCTGCTCCGTCTTGGCCACCACCATCAGGCCGGACGTATCCTTGTCCAGCCGGTGCACAATGCCGGGCCGCCGCTCGCCCCCAATGCCTTTCAGGCTCTCCCCGCAATGGGCAATCAGGCCATTGACCAGTGTTCCGGTCTCATTCCCCGGTGCGGGATGGACCACAAGACCTGCGGGCTTGTTGAGAACAATCAGGTCCGCATCTTCATACAATACATCAAACGCCACACGCTCCCCCTCCGGCACGGCGGGCGTGGCGGCGGGAATGCGCAGGGTGTAGATCTGCCCTGCCTTTACGGTATCGGCTGGTTCCAGAACCGGCACACCGCCGCAGGTCAGATGGCCTTCTTCAATCAGCGCCTTGACGCGCGAACGGGAAAGAGTGCCGGACTGCGCGGAAACAAACCGGTCCACCCGGTCTCCCCCATGCTCCTCTGCCGCCGTGAAATGCAGGGACACACCATCGGTGCTCCCGCTGCTCCCGGAGGCTGGGGAAGCAGAGCCTGAAAAAGCGGAGTCTGGCTGGGGGGTGCCGGTTTGCGTCAAAACTGTTCCACTTCCTTCAGGCGGGGCAAAAAGCGAGAGCACAAAGCCTTTTATCCCCCACGGCGTCAAGAACAGGCCACACCGCAGCCCCAAGTGCCGCATGTGGTTTTATCATAAGGCAACGGGTGCTAGGCAGGAGATCAGCCTTTGAAACAGTTTTCACGCGCCCCCGTTTCATGCGCCCCGGCATGACGGGGCAGATGCCGGACCAACACCCACTCATGACACGCCCCAGCCTTTCCAGCCCAGCCCAGCCCTCCGCCACGGCATCCCTGAGAGAGATCAGAGCGGCCTATCAGGCGCTTCTGGCCCGGCGGATGGGTGTTCTGGCGCTGCTTGGCGGGGCAATCCTGCTGTCTGTGCTGCTGGATTTCTCTCTGGGCCCGGCAGGGCTTTCCCCCGCCCAACTGCTGCACACGCTGCTGCACCCCGCCGCCGTGCCGGACAGCGAGCGGATTATCGTCTGGCAGATCCGCCTGCCTTATGCGCTGATGGCAGTCTGTGTCGGGGCGGCGCTCGGGCTTTCCGGCGCGGAAATGCAGACCATTCTGGCAAACCCGCTGGCCAGCCCGTTCACGCTCGGGGTTTCCGCCGCCGCGGCGTTCGGGGCCTCGCTCGCCCTTGTTCTGGGGCTGCATCTGCCCGGCCTGCCAGACACGTGGGTGATTGCGGATAATGCGTTTGTCTGCGCTGTTGGCTCGGTTTTTCTGCTCGATCTGGTCGGGCACCTGCGCCAGGCCAGTACAAGCACCGTGGTGCTGTTCGGCATTGCTCTGGTGTTTACATTTCAGGCGCTCGTCTCGCTCATGCAGTTCATGGCGAGTGAGGATACGTTGCAGGATCTGGTCTTCTGGACCATGGGCAGCCTGACCCGCACAACATGGCCCAAGGTGGCCCTGCTGGCGGCTCTTGGGGCGGTGGTGGCTCCCTTCTCTTTCCGTGCCGCGTGGAGCCTGACAACCCTGCGCATGGGGGAAGAACGGGCCGCCAGTCTGGGTGTGAACGTGCCCCGTGTGCGGCGGGCGGCCCTGCTGCGCATCAGCCTGCTTTCCGCCCTCGCGGTCTCGTTTGTCGGCGTGATCGGGTTTGTGGGGCTGGTGGCCCCGCATATTGCCCGCCGGCTGCTGGGGGAAGATCACCGGTTTTATCTCCCCGGCAGCATGCTGGCCGGGGCGCTGATCCTCTCCCTGTCCTCTGTCACCGCGCGCATGATGATCCCCGGCGTGATTATTCCAACCGGCATTGTCACCGCGCTGGTTGGTATTCCGTTTTTTCTGAGCATCGTGCTGCGGCAGCGGGGCCTGTCATGACACACCCCTTCATGACACAGCCCTCCCCTTCCCTCGTTCCACACGCCGGGCTGCGTGCGGCGCATGTCTCGGTCCGGTATGGCCGGCGCGCTGTGCTGCATGATGTCACCGCTGGCCCCTTCGCTCCCGGCACGGTCTGTGCCCTGCTGGGGCCGAACGGCAGCGGGAAGTCCACCCTTCTGCGCGCCATTGCCGGGCTTGTGCCCTCCTCAGCCCATGTCACGCTGAATGGGGAAGACCTGTCCCGCATGAGCCTGCCAGACCGCACGCGGCGCTGCCTGTATCTGCCACAGGCGCTGCCTGCCGCCGTGCAACTGCCCGTGCTGGAAGCCCTGATGGCGGCGCGCCAGACTGTCAGAACTCCCCTCCCCTCCGCTCCTGCGGAAGAGGATGCCATTCAGGCGGCACTGGAGAGCCTCAGCCTGTTCGGCATTCCGCATCTGGCCATGCAGGCCATGGATGAACTCTCCGGGGGGCAGAGGCAACTGGTTGGGCTGGCGCAGGCCCTGAGCCGCAAACCCAAAGCCCTGCTGCTGGATGAACCGCTCAGCGCGCTGGACCTGCACCACCAGTTTGCCGTGATGGATATTCTGCGCCGGGAAACAGCCGCGCATCAGCTTGTTACGGTGCTGGTGCTGCATGACCTGAACAGCGCCCTGAACCTGACGGACCATGTCACCGTTCTGCACGAAGGGCGCATTACAGCCTCCGGGCCGCCCGCTGCTGTGCTGACACCGGAGCTGCTGCGCGAGACCTACCGCGTTCGCGCCCGGGTGGACACCGGCGCGGATGGCCGGAAATTTGTCAGTGTGGAGGGCATTGCCTGAACCGGACTCTCAGGCTGCCGCTGCCCTCACGTCCCGCAAAATGTATGGCGCACACGCTCGCCGGGCTCTGCCGGGCGGGCAAAGGCGTCTCTTCCCGGCTGATCGTCATACGGGCGGGTGCAGACTTCAAGCAACGTTTCGAACTGTGTGAAATCCTCCTGCTCCACCGCCGCCCTGATCATGGCCTCCACCAGATGATTACGGGGGATGAAGGCCGGATTGACCCGCTTCATGGCGGCGGCACGGACCGGGGCAGGCTCCGGCACCTCCTGCGCCAGCCGCTGCCGCCAGCGCGCGCACCACGCGCCAAACGGGGCGAGGTCATCTGGCACAGTCTCTCCGCTGATAGCTTCTGCCGTGCTCAGGGCACGGAAGGTCTGCGTGAAATCCGCCTGCTCGGCCTGCATGGTCTCCAGCAGGCTGCCCAGCAGGGCGGCATCTTCCGGCTGCGCCGCCTTTAGCCCGACTTTCGCCCGCAAACCGGCCAGATAAGCCGCCTGAAAGCGGCTTTCAAAGGCGGCCAGAGCCTGCTGGGCAACCGCAATGGCCTGCTCTTCCTCTTCCGCCAGCAGGGGCAGGAGGGCTTCCGCCAGACGTGTCAGATTCCACAGCGCCATGCTGGGCTGGTTGCCATAGGCATAGCGGCCCCGTTCATCAATAAAGCTGAAGACCGTCGCCGGGTCATACTGCTCCATGAAGGCACAGGGACCGTAATCTATCGTCTCGCCGGAAATGGCCATGTTATCCGTGTTCATGACACCATGGATGAAGCCCTTCAGCATCCACTGCGCGACAAGCTCCGCCTGCGCGGCAATCACGCTTTCCAGCAGGGCGAGATAGGGGGCATCGGCCCCCGCCGCCTGCGGGTAATGCCGCGCAATGGCGTAATCCGCCAGCAGACGAAGGCCCGCCCTGTCCTGCCGGGCGGCAAAGAACTGAAAGGTGCCCACCCTGATATGGCTGGACGCCACACGCGTCAGCACCGCGCCGGGCAATGCGGCCTCCCGCATGACCGTCTCACCGGTCAGCACAGCCGCCAGCGCGCGCGTGGTCGGCACACCCAGGGCCGCCATCGCCTCACTCAGCACATATTCCCGCAGCACCGGCCCCAGCGCCGCACGCCCGTCCCCCCTGCGGGAAAACGCGGTCCGGCCGGACCCTTTGAGCTGGATCTCCCGCACGGCGCCGCTGGCGTCCGTCACATCCCCCAGCAGCAACGCCCTGCCGTCCCCCAGTTGCGGCACGAACTGCCCGAACTGGTGCCCCGCATAGGCCAGCGCCAGAGGCTGCACACCCGGCGGCATATAGCTGCCGGAGAGCATGGCCACCCCCTCCGGCCCGGAAAGCCACGCCGGGTCCAGCCCCAGGGCTTTCGCCAGCGGGACATTCAGCTTGACCAGACGCGGCGCAGCAACGGGCGTGAGGGCCGCAGAGGCGTAAAAATGCTCCGGCAACTGGCTGTAGGTTTGCCGCAGGGAAAAGGAGGTCATGCACAGGCCCTTACTCATGATCACAGCCGGGAGAAAACTGCGGTGCTGGCGGAAAAAGCGCAGCCAGACCGCCTGAGTATGGCTGATATGGGGACGAAGGCCCTCCTCTGGCAACACACTTCTGATCATGTTACTTAACACCTGCATCGAAATGACCCCCGTCGATGCCACCCCCAAAACACTGCACAGCAGGCCGCGGAGACGCCACACCTCATGAGCACCTCGACCCAGACCACCTTCCAGATCACGCCAAAAGCCGATGCGGCCTCTCCGGCCGAGCGGGCCGCCCTGCTCGCCAACCCCGGTTTTGGCCGCGTCTTTTCCGAACATATGGCCGTGGTGACCTACACGGAAGGTAAAGGCTGGCACACTCCGCAAATTCTCCCGCGCCAGCCGCTCACGCTGGACCCGGCAGCCTCTGTGCTGCACTACGCGCAGGAAATTTTTGAAGGCATGAAGGCCTATCGCGCTCCCGATGGCAGCGCCCTGCTGTTCCGCCCGGACGCAAATGCCCGCCGCTTCCGCCTCTCTGCCGAGCGCATGGCCATGGCACAGGTGCCGGAAGAGCTGTTTCTGGATGCTGTGACGCAGCTCGTGAAAATTGACAAAGACTGGATTCCGGCCGCCGATGTCGGCACGCTGTATCTGCGCCCCTTCATGATCGCCACGGAAGCGGCTCTGGGCGTAAAGCCTTCTGCTGAATTCAAGTTTCTGGTGATTGCCTGCGCCGCAGGGGAATATTTCTCCCAAGACGCCGGCCCGGTGAGCGTGTGGGTTGAGGAACGCACCGTGCGCGCCTCCCGCGGTGGCACGGGGGAAGCCAAATGCGGTGGGAACTACGCCGGGAGCCTTACGGCACAGATGGAAGCCAAGGCCAATGGCTGCCATCAGGTGCTGTTCCTTGATGCTGTGGAGCGCAAGTGGATTGAGGAAATGGGCGGCATGAACATCGTGATGGTGTTTGATGACGGCAGCATCCTCACCCCCCCGCTGGAAGGCACCATCCTGCGCGGCATTACCCGGGATTCCCTGCTGACACTGGCGCGGGACAAAGGCCTGACGGTTCGTGAAGAACCCTATGCCATTGACCAGCTTTATGCCGATGCAAAATCCGGCCGCCTGAAAGAAATCTTCGCCTGCGGGACGGCGGCTGTCGTCACCCCGATCGGCACGCTGAAAAGCGCTGAAGGCACCTGCGTGATCAACAACGGGGTAACGGGCGAAGTCACAACCGCCCTGCGCAAGGCCCTGTGTGATATCCAGTATGGCAAAGCCGATGATACACATGGCTGGGTAAAGCGCGTTTCCTGATTTCTCCTGACCATTCAGGATACTGTCTTGAGTCCCGCCCGGCATGGTTGTCCGGGCGGGATTTTTTATGCGCGCCGCAACAGGTGAGGAATATTTTTCAGGAGCCGCACATGCCTCAGCAAGCGGACATTCTCACTCCCGTCCAGAAACAACTGGAAGCCTACAATGCGCGTGATATAGACGCCTTCATGGCCTGGTGGGCAGAAGACTGCCAGTATTACGCCTTTCCATCGACAGTGCTTGCGTCCGGCGCAGCGGAAATCCGTGAACGCCATATCCAGCGCTTCATGGAACCGGATCTTTTTGGAGAGCTTCTCTCACGGTTTGCTCTCGACAACATCGTGGTTGATCATGAACGCGTGCAGCGGACTTTTCCTGAAGGACCGGGTGAAATAGATGTCCTGTGCATTTACGAAGTTCAGAACGGCAAGATTGCCAAGGCATGGTTCAAGGTTGGAGAACGCCGCCTGCACAGCCCCGGACTATAGCGCGCATCATCACACCCCTTACCGCCCTCTTATCATCCCTTCCACCCCTCTCTCCAACATTCAATAGATCCTCAATCTTTTTCAAATAAAGTTTCCCTGAAACAGGTTTTAAACACCAGAGAATGAAGCGCGCATGACAGTTGTCATCATGACAGTCGGAACCGAGGGAGATATCCGCCCCCATATTGCTCTGGGTGCCGGGCTGGCAGCACGCGGCCATTCCGTCAGGCTGGCGGCAGACCCCGGATTTGCGCCCGCCATTACACAGGCGGGACTGGAATTTGCGCCTCTGACGGCGGATTTTGCAGGCATGATGCGCAGACACCCTCAGGCGCTGGATGGGCGCAGCGGGGCCGCCGTGGCACGCGTGGTGGTGGAAGAAACGCGGCGAATGGCACAGCACTGGCCTGAAGAAGGCATGGCTGCGGCAAAAAATGCCACACTGCTGATCGGCTCAGGCAATGTCACGCTGCTGGCCGCCAGTCTGGCGGAACGCGCCGGAGTGCCTTTTATACAGACACAGTTGCAACCGCTGGAAGCCAGCCGGGCGCTGCCGCCTGTCTGGTTCCGGCCGCACTCCCTGCCGGGCTCCATGAACCTCATGCTGCACCACGCCCTGCGGCAAACGGCATGGCTGCTCACCCGCTCCATTGCAAATAACGTAAGGGAAAAGCTTCATCTTTCCCCTTATGGTCTGCGCGGCCCGTGGCATGACCAGCGGGCAAAAGGGACGCATATCCTGTACGGATTCAGCCAGCATGTTGTGCCCCGCCAGCCCGAGTGGCCGGAACGGATTGCCATGCCGGGTTATTTCATTGCCCCCACCCCTACCGCGTGGCAGCCCCCGCCGGACCTCGAGGCTTTTTTGAAAGCGGGAGAAAAACCGGTCTATATCGGCTTTGGCAGCATGCTGAGCAGCGAAGCCGCACGGCTTGCCAGCATGGTGCAGGAGGCCGTGCAGAGAAGTGGCCTGAGGGCTGTTGTCGGCAGCGGGTGGTCCGGGCTGAAGCGGTTTCTGGACAACACGCCGGACCTGCATGTGGTGGACAGTATTCCGCATGAATGGCTGTTCCAGCGGGTGCGTCTGGCTGTGCATCATTGCGGGGCGGGCACCGCCGCCGCCGCCGTGCGGGCCGGCATACCCACCGTGCCAGTTCCTTTTGTGGGAGACCAGTTTTTCTGGGGCTGGCAGTTGGGCCGCATTGGTGTTGCCACGCCCGCGCAGGCTATCCGCACCATGTCCGCCAGCACGCTGGCTGAAGCCTTGCGGCAGGCAACGCACCCGGCCATGGTTCAGGCCGCAGCCCGCCTTGGCCAGCAGGTGCGCGCGGAAGATGGCGTGGCACGCGCCATCAAACAGATGGCGGACTGGCGGCTGCTTGAGCCGTAACCTCAACCGCTTCCGCACGGGCTTCAAACGCCAGCACACTGCCTGCAATCTGGCGGGCATGCTCCGGGTGCAGCATGGCGCCATGTGTGCAGGGCACATCCTGCACAACCAGATGCCCCTTTACATAGTCTGCCCAGACAGCGGGATCATCCCGCACCAACCCGGCCCCACGCTGGGTTGCGCGTAAAAACAGAAGATCAGCGTTCACAGGATCGGGTTTCCATGTCCGCATGAGGTGCAGGTTCCGCTCCACCACAGACCGCAACTGCGCGCAAAGCGCTGCCACATCCCCAAATTCGGCTGGGATCACCAGATCCCCCTGCATCATCTCACTGACAATCTGATCCGCCAGAGCATCCAGTGTCTGCGGGAGGGTTTCAGAAAATTCTATTCCCAATAAAGGAATTGCCTGCATGATCAGTTCCTGATCCGTCAGGCTCCGCTGCGCCGCCCCCGGCTCCGACAGCAGGGGATAGGAGTCCAGCATAACCAGTGTGACGCGCTGCTCCCCTTCCTTCTGCAGCGCCGCGCACACGGCATGGGCAACAAGCCCGCCCATGGACCAGCCGACAACTGTGTAGGGCCCCTCCGGCTGCACGGCACGGATCTGCTCCAGATAAAGAGCGGCAAGAGCTTGCAGGGTGCCCGGAGCATCCGCCCCCTGCATCAGCCCGGCATTCTGCAGGCCGTAAACCGGCCTGTCTTCCGGTATGAACGGCAAAAGAGAAGAGAAACTCAGGGACACGCCAAGAATGGGGTGCAGGCAGAAAACGGGTTGCCCTGCCCCCTCCGGGCGTAGCGGCAGCAGCGTTTCCAGCAGGATATTCTCAAGGGACTGTGCCTGATGCAGCAGCGGGGCCAGCCGGGCAATGGTAGGCGCGCCAAAAAGGGCCGCCACGGGAAGGTCATACCCTTTCTCGGCCAGTCCTGTGACAAAATGAACAGCCCCGAGACTGTCTCCCCCAAGATCAAAAAAATTATCGTTCAGGCCTATGTTTTTTATACCAAGAATATCGGACCACAGGGCCACCAGTATATGCTCTTCCGCGGTGCGGGGTTCTGCCCGCTCTGCGGAACATTCATCAGACACCGGTTCCGGCAGTGCCTTGCGGTCCAGCTTGCCGGAGGCTGTCAGAGGCAGGCTTTCCAGCACGACAAAGCAGGAAGGCACCATCTGCACGGGCAGCATGGCCTGCAAATGCTCCCGGAACAGCACCAGATCATTTTCAGCCAGACCTGCGCTACCAGCGGCATCCTGTGGCGCGGCAAGCACGAGATACGCCGCCAGAACAGGACCATGCGGGCGCTCCCAGACCCGGACCGCAGCCTGCGCAACCCCCGGAAGCCGGACAAGCGCCCCCTCAATTTCCGCAGGCTCGGCGCGCACACCTCTGATCTTGATTTGCGCATCCATGCGCCCCAGCACCGTCAGGGTGCCATCCGCCTGCCGAACAGCGCGGTCTCCCGTCAGATACAGTCTTGCCTCAGGCCGCGCCGTAAACGGATCGGGCCTGAACACCGCCTGTGTCAGCTCAGGCCGGTGCAGATAACCCGATGCAACGCCTTCCCCACCAATGGCGAGTTGCCCCGGCATGCCGGGAGCCAGCAGCGCGCCCGAGGGATCAAGGCAATAAAACTGCGTGTTCGCCAGCGGGCGCCCGGCAGGCACCACAGCGCCCTCACGGCAGTTTTCTTCCTCCACCCCCTGAAAGCTGGACCAGATTGTGGTTTCAGTCGGGCCATACACATTATAGACCGCACGCGCACAGGCCAGCAGATGCCGGGCCAGCACAGCCGGTAACGGCTCTCCCCCAGACAGCACACGAACCTGCCGCAGGCTGGCCCCCAGCCCGGCCCCCACCAGCATCTGCCATAAGGTGGGCGTGGCCTGCATGAGTGTCACGCCGTGGTGCCTGAGCGCTTCCGCCAGCAAGGCCGGGTCCAGCACAGTCTCACGCCGGGCGATCACCAGTCTGGCTCCGGTTTTGAGCGGCAGCAGAAGTTCCAGAATGGAAATATCAAACGTGACCGATGTGACGGACAGCCAGCATTCCCCACTCCCGAAAGACAGGGCATCTTTCATGGCGCACAGCAGATTGGTCAGGCTCCGCCAGGACACCACAACCCCCTTGGGGGCTCCGGTAGTGCCTGATGTATAAATGACATACGCCGTGCCAGCCGGAACACCTGCGGCCCTCTGCCCTGCCGGTTGCCCGTAGAGTGTGGCGGGCAGACCCTCAGCCGTCAGCCCCAGTGTGGCGGCTCCGTCGGGAAGGCCCGTGGGCAGAACAGCCTCTGTCAGAAACAGGGCAGGCTTCGCATTGGCAATAATTGTCGCGTTGCGTTCACGCGGCCCGGCCACATCCAGAGAAAGCCACGCCGCGCCGACAGAGGCCGTGGCAAGCATGGCTATCACCTGCCGCCGGTCACGCGGGAGCATCAGCGCCACAATATCTCCGGCGCCAATCTCCATGCCACGCAGCCGTTTAGCCAGACTACGGACCGCAACGGAAAGCTCCGCGTACGTAACTGTGCCCAGCGCATCCACAATGGCTGTCGCACGAGGTGTTCGGGCCGCATGGCGCGCCAGATCCGTCTTGCAGTCCTGCGTTTCCCACCGCCGTGCCGTGCGGGCTTCATCCGCCAGCAGCACAGCACGCTCGGTTTCGGAAAACACGGGATACGCCCCCAGTGTCTGGGTCGGATCTTCCAGAACAGCCTGCATCAGGCGCACAAGGCGCGCCAGATGCCGTTCCAGATCAGCCCCATCATACAAAGCCGGGTTTGCGTACAGCGCGAGGGACAAACCCTGCCCATCCTGACGGTCGAACACAAAAATTGTCAGGTCTTCCATGGCGCCGTTGCTCAGGTTCCGGTTCCGCGCCGGGTGGCCACCAAAGGAGAGATGATAATCAAACGGCTCGATATTGATGCCGATGCGCGAGAGATGCGCCTGTGTATCGTGAAAGCCTAGGATGCGGCGCAGGTCTTCATACCGGAACCCCTGATGCCGGAGCGCCCCGCGCATGCTCCGCCGCACCTGCGCCAGCAGATCAGAAAAAGGCAGTGTCTGCGCAGGAGCCAGGCGCAGCACAACGGCATTGGCCGCCATACCCGGCACCCGGCGCATTTCGCGGTCTGTCCGCCCGGTGACAGGCATCCCCACTGTCAGATCTTCCTGCCCCGTCATGCGGAACAGGTAGAGTGTCAGAAGGGCTGTCAGCATTTGTGGCAGCGTCACGCCGCCTGCCTTGCCAATCTGCTCCATCTGCGTGGCCATGGCAGGCGGAATGGTCCAGTTGCGTGTTATAAAGCCAAGTTTTTGCACTTGCGCTGCCACACCCCGCGCGACATGCAGGGGAGAGGCCAGGGTTATGGGCGGTGGTGGCGCGCGCAGGGAGTCCCGCCAGTAGTGGAGGTCCGCCTCCCGCCGCGCACTCTCCCGGTACGCCGCTTCCTGCTCAATAAGCTGGCGCAGGGGAAGGAAAGGTGACGGCTCCGGCTGCCGCCCTTCCACCAATGCGGAATACAGTTCCGCCACCCGCGCCACGACCAGCCCACCGGAAAACCCATCCATCGCGATATGATGGCAGCAATGGAACCAGACAAACCGCTCCGCCGAGAGTTTCAGCAATGCGGAATACCAGAGCGGGTCTTCCGCCAGATCCACCGGAGCCATCACACGCTGCATCATCCAGTCCTGCGCGCTGGCGTCCGGGTCTGGGTTTTGTGAAACATCAAGATAAGGCAAGGGGCATCGTAACTGGGGAAGGATATGCTGCTCCGGCCCACGCACGCCCATCCGGATACTGACACGCGTTGTTTCCGCTTCCTGCGCCACCTGTTCCAGCGCCTGCCGAAACAGGCCCGGTTCAACCGGACCGTGAATTTCCACAGCTTCGGCAATATTGAACGTACCTTCCTGTGTCTGAAGAAGGCATCCCATCCAGACGCCACGCTGGGCGGTGGTCAGTGGCAGCGGAGTTCCAGACACTTTTCTATCGCCTCAAACTGTAAAACCGGAAGAGCAGAATCCTGCGTTTCGAGACTACAGGAAGAAGTCTTTGCTTTGCGTTAACAAACCGCGATGATTTTCCGAGATGCGGGAAAGGGATAAATTTATAAACCACTACCTTGCATTGAATGGTTCCATTCTGTATTCAGTAGCTATCGACAGCCAGTAAGGAGTCGTCAGCCGCCCGGCACCCCGGCGGGCGGGCTTCCCAGGACAGGAAACACCGTGGAACCCAACCTTATTCAGTTTAGAAAAGGCGTGCTGGAACTGTGTGTGCTCGCCCTGCTCTCTCAGGCGGATTCATACGGATATGACATTGCCAGCCGCTTGTCTGAAACCATTGATATGGGAGAAGGCACCATCTACCCGCTTATGCGGCGCATGCAGAAAGATGGTCTTGTCTCAACATATTTTGTCGAATCTTCTTCAGGTCCGCCGCGCAAATATTACACCCTGACGGAAAATGGCCGCCAGAGCCTGAACAGGCAGAACGCGGCCTGGACCGCCTTTACCAAAGCTGTCGCCTCCATCCTCGGGCAGCGTGACACCCCCTCCGCCACACCTGCCCCCCACGGCTCCACCACCCTGACCGTGCAGAAAGCATAAGGAACATAACGATATGAACAGCAGACAGATGTTCCTTGACCAGCTACGGGCAGGATTGAAAGGCCTGCCGCGTTCTGTTGTTGAGGATATCCTTTCAGAATACACCGCGCATTTTGATGACGGCCATACAGCAGGCCGTTCAGACAGCGCGATTGCCAGCGCGCTGGGAGACCCTGCACGGCTGGCGCGGGAACTGCGGGCGGAAGCCGGCCTGCGCCGCTGGGAGGATGAGCGCAGCCTGAGCAATGCGCTGGGGGCCATTGTAGGCGTGCTCGGCCTTGCGGCACTCGATATGCTCGTGGTGCTGCCCGTGCTGATGACAGTTGCCTCCGTTGACATCGCATTTTTCATAGCTGGCGGCTGTATCTGTCTGGCAGGAAGCCTTCTGCTGCCCCTCGCCCTGGTCAATCTGATCCCCGGTTTTGAGGGGGACTGGCTTCAGGGCGTGCTGATCAGCCTCGGCATGGCCAGCGGTGGTGCGTCCGTGGTGGCGGTGTGTGTCCTGTTTACCCTCGGCATCATCAACCTGCTCGTGCGCTATGGCCGCGCGCATTACCGCCTGATTGTCCGCGCTACTCCCTCCTGATTTGCCATTCTCCCTGATCCGGCCTTTCTCAAGGAACTTTTCTCATGATCCGTGGCATTACAATGATCGCGCTCGGCGGCGCTGCCCTTTCCGTCCTGTGCTTTGGCGCGGCGGCCTCCCGCGGGCCGGTTGTCCTGTGGAGCAGTGATACCGTCTTCTCGGACACATCCTCCGCCACCACAACCCGCACGCTGGACTGGCAGGGCAGTAACGCCCTGACCTTCAACCTTCCGGCCCGCATTATCTGCAAACAGGGTGAACACCCCGGCATCACGCTCAGCGGTTCAGAAAAACTGGTTGATCAGGTCAGGCTGCATGACAACACGCTGGATATGGGGGAAGGCCACATCCACTCCCTCCACTGGCGTAACAGTTCACTGACCATCACTGTCACGGCTCCGGCCCTCAATACGCTCACCCTCAACGGCTTCGGCTCTCTGGATATGCAGGATTTTCAGCAGCCGCATCTTGCCCTGACCATTAACGGGGCAGCCACAGTGACGGTCCATGGCCGTGCGGACAGCCTCACGCTGGCTCTCGAAGGCGCAGGCTCGGCCAACCTGACAGACCTGATCCTCTCTGATCTTGATCTGTCCATGGATGGTGCGGGGTCTGTCAAAGCCGGGCCGACCGGCCATGTCAAAATCTCCATTGATGGCGCGGGTTCCGTGAAGCTCCTCAACACGCCGCAATCTCTCACTCAGGACATTGACGGCATCGGCTCCGTTAGCACCCCGCACCCCGGAGCGCATACCGCCCCCGGCCCCTCGCCCCAGCCGGACAAAGGCCATACAGCCGACAAGGACAAGACGGCCGGAGAGGACGAGGAGGACGAAGCCTCTTTCTAGCTGTCAGGTTGTGAGTCACAGGCTTACCGATGGAGAGTGAGCCTGTGAGTGAGTTATTTTTGCTGTCTGAGGGGTAGGTGGAGAGGATTAAGCCGTATTTTCTGCTGACCCACGGCGTTCTGCGAGTGGATGACCGGCGAGTTCTGAGCGGGATTGTTTACGGGATCTGCAATGGTCTTCAGTGGAAAGATGCCCCGAAAGCCTATGACCCGCACAAGACCTTATACAATCGCTTTATCTGGTGGCGCCGTCTCGGTGTCTTTGACCGGATCTTCGTCGCCCTGACAGAACAGGCTGATCGTTCAAAGCGCCTGATGATTGATGCAACACATCTGAAAGCATAGCGGACAGTGGCTTCCCTACCCAAAAAGGGGCTTTTCCCCGCCATATCGGACGTACGAAAGGAGGCCTGACCGTCCGACAGGTTTTACAAAACCTGCATCACAAAGACCTTGAACATCAGAACCGGGTCATACGGCGGCCTGCCCCCCCCCCGTAGCCCCAGAACCTTGCCTACCGCGCCATCGCCGCCATCGCCGCCAACGCCGCCAACGCCGCCAACGCCGCCAACGCCGCCAACGGCAGTGAAGCATTCAACCATGCTAAGCGCGAGAAGTTTTTCGAGGCGTCCCCTTGTTCAAAATATATGTTTGCAAAAGCTTTGAATGAGTGTCGCTACTTCTCGAGGTGATTCCAGCATCGACAAATGTCCTGTTCCTGGGAGCACATGCATTTTAGCCTGAGGCAGTCGTGTCATTACTTCTGATCGCAACACATCAATCTTATCTACTTTATCAAGCTCACCAGCGATGACCAAGACTGGACAATGAATGTTGCCGACCTTCTCCGTGATATCCTCCTGACTAGTGGCGCGCGGCCACGCACTTTTCGCCACCGGTGCGCCTTTCAGGCTATCCTCGATCACCTGCTCACGTATCTCTTCCGAGAGTGGTTTAGCGATAAGCACATGGTCGATCGTTCCCTCGATCGTTGCGCGGCTATCGTAAGCTTTCGCCATCATTTCGCGCGCCTCCACTGAAAGAGCCATTGGGCTAGGCGGAGATGGTGCGACAAGAATCAGGCCTACCAAACCAGTAGGTCGACGCGATGCCATCAATTGCGCAACCTTTCCGCCCATGGAATGCCCCACTAAAACGTAACGGCGCAGATTCAGAGTTGCAATTATCCCTTCGGCATCCGCAGCCATATCAGCCAGAGAATATCCAGAGTCCGGAGCTTCGGACTCCCCCCACCCCCGATGATCAATAGCGACCGTATGGAAAGTCGATGTAAGATCTGAAATAACAAATTTCCACGTACGAGAAGATCCACCCCAATAATGTAAAAAGACTAAGGAGAGTTCTCCCTTGCCCTTGCCTTGCTCATCGACATGAAGAGAAATTCCATTTGATAAGACTCTCATTTACAGACCTTTCATTTGTGCGGCCTTCTGTGGCCGATGCAGAAACTTTACATCTGATAATTTTCAGACAAAATACTGCGAAAAAAATCATGGTCTGATAATATAATTATCGAGTTGAGGGTGGAATGGATCAATTAACCAGCATGGCCGTGTTCGTTTCCGCCGTAGAGGAAGGAAGTCTTGTAGGAGCCGCACGGCGTTTCGGGCTATCACCTTCTATGGCGGGAAAGCATGTCTCGGCAATTGAAGGAGAATTGCAAGCACGGCTGCTCCAACGAAGCACTCGAACGTTGAAATTAACAGAAGCCGGAAGCGTCTATTATAAACATTGTAAGAAAATTCTCGAAGCAGTCAAAGATGCAAATACTGAGGTGCGGGAAACGCAGGAGAACGTGCGGGGCTTGCTGCGGATTGCCGCGCCGGACACATTTGGCACTATGCATCTTGGCCCTATAATAGCAAGTTTTCTTGAAATGTATCCTGAGGTCTCGATTGAAATTCTGCTAAGTGATCGTTATATTGATTTGGTTGCTGAAGGCGTCGATTTGGCAATCCGTATTGGAAAACTACAGGATTCCGATCTTGTGGTGAAGCGTCTTGCTCCATGTCGTATGGTTTATTGCGCAGCGCCATCGTTTCTTAATCAATATGGTATGCCTGAAACAATAGAGCATTTGCGTAAAGCACCAAGACTAGCTTTCACTGGGGGTGTTTCCCCCGGAGATTGGACTTTAACCAGCCCAGATGGGCAGATGCATATCATTGATGGACCTGTCCGGCTTGCATCCAATAATATGCAGATGCTGCTGTCCGCAGCATTGACAGGTGCTGGTATCGCTTACGGTCCGAGTTTTGTTTTCGGGGGATCTATCTCAAGCGGAGCTCTTCAGCTTGTATTAGAGGACTACAAAACGTCAGAATTAGCGATTCATGCAGTCTATCCGACAAGGAGACATGTCTCTCTGAAGCTGCGTCGCTTCATAGACCATCTTGCTGTACAATTTGGCCGCACTATATTCTGAAATGCCTCGGTGTCATCGTAGTGACACTAGCTGTCAGATTGCGAAACGTCATTGGGATGATGTAGCGTGGGCGATATCGCGTTACACTCCACGGTTTTCTTCCGTTTGCAGGGAGACCGAATGATACTTCAGATTCACCTACAGGCACGCACGACACCCGCCGTCAGGGCTGACATAGCCCGTTCGTCGGAACCGACAACCGACATCCGTGCTCGCCAGACGTTATGGGATCAGCGATGAAACTGTCCGTAAATGGCGTAGCGTGTGACGTGGTTCAGACGCTTGCCAGGGCCGCAGCAGCTGTCCCCGGAAACTGGCCTGTAAAACCTCGGAGAAAGAGCGCTCCGTTGTCTGCCAACTGCGGCGTTCTGCCGGTTTTGGCCTGAATTATCTGACTTTTGTCGTGCGGCATTTCCTGCCGTATCTGAAACGGGATAGTATCCGGCGTATTCTGAAAGATGCTGGATTGAACAGGCTTCCTCCCGCTCCAAAGGCCAGATCTATGCGTGGACAGGGAAAGTTCCGGGATTGCGATCCCGGTTATGTCCATATCGACGAGAAACATCTTCCAAAATTGCAGACAGCGAATGGAGACCGGCGGAAACGTTTTCTGTATGTCGCTATCGATCGACGCTCCAGTTCAGTGCATCTGGCCGTCTATGACGCGGAAAATGCAGATAATTCAGTTGATTTCTCCAAAGCTATCAAAGAGGCCTTTCCTTTCCGGATTACCGCATATCCTGACCGGCATGCGGAAGTTAATGAAATTATCAGATTCGAACAACGTGTTCTTCCGCCATACAATCCGGACTTCATGTCCATCGAAACATGTTTCTTGAAACCCAAGACTGTGCTTCACAATGCTGCCCCTGTTTGATGGTCAAGTAAGAGTATCTGGCGATGACGCATTGCATATTCTGATACGTAAAAAAGTTGCAAAGGGAACCAAAGCCTCAAAAGCCAGCTCATCACGCTTTAGCTTGCCACCCATAGCATAGGCGTAGACACTAACGACAATGATATGACTAACTAACGCGACTCTAATTGCGCCTTTTAAATGAAACAGAAATTGTGCCGGAACCGCAATGCACACAAGCGCAATCAATGTGCAACCCTGAAGAACAGAAGTGAACTTATAAAAATTTTGATGCCAAGTCACGCGTTGCCAAGGGCTTGGTGCCCCGGCGAAATACCAGGCAGCAAGCCAAAAATCACAAACAAAGCAACCGTAAGATGAAGTGGGGGCGAAGGGTAGAATGGGCTGGCCCCATAGATCATGAGTTGCATCCCAGATAGAATGCAATACCCAAGCCAAACCGACCGCACGATAATCACTCAATCCGCGATAAGCAAGGAATGTTACTACACCACAAAAGACCAATTCAAACAGACCCAAGCCTGCTCCAAGGTAAGCGGCCCCCGCCCCGGCCACAAAAATTGCACTAAACCTTTGACGAGATGGCTCTGAAGGAAGGGATAGAATGGCAATCGCAATTAGCGCAACTAATACAGGCGAAATTGTCATCAGGACAGTGGCAGATGTCGGAGACATTGGTGGCATTGGCCGTTTACTTTCCAAAAACAAACATTTTTAAAAAGAAGAGTTTTTCAACGTAGAAGCAGGACATTAATATTGATTATGCACAGGACTCATCTTACCTACCCAAAATGGTGTACTTCTGCATATCTTCTTTAGCCGCATGAGCGGTTCCTATCATGTCAACGCCATAGGCCTGTATCCAAGCGATAGCGTCTCTAGTGACATCCGGACCAGCCTTCTCCGGAGTTCCAACATTGAATGGGGGGTGTGGATCATATTGCATGGCAAGCTCTTGAACTTTTGCAACTCTTTCACCCTGAAGCGCACTCAAAAGCGTCAGTCCAAAATCGATACCTGCCGTTACACCGCCGCCAGTTAGAGCACGTCCACTTTATTCCGGCTCATATCCAGCGGCTGTAAAGAAGTTGGCGCATTCGTCAGGAGTGAAAGCATCCAGGACTGATCCGGCGGCATCCCACAAGGTTGT
>NZ_WOTF01000003.1 GCF_011516935.1 Acetobacter farinalis | reverse complement strand
GATCGTCACTCAATGCTCGTGCCATCACCATCTCCATCAATGGAAACGGTGAATCACAATCTATGCCCCATGTCACCCCACACGATTCATCGTTCAGTGGACGTGCTCTAGGCGGCGATAGCCAAAGCGGCGTCGTTGGTCCGCCAGTTCCCGTAGGGCGCTGGCGCAGGGCAGCATCGTCCGCTCCGGTAGAAACATACCGCGCGACACGCCTTGCAACACCAACAAGCGCACAGGCACGGCGTTCACTCAGGGCCAGAGCCTCCTGAATATATCGGATCGCCTGCCGTTTCGCGACAGGCGTCACCACTTTTTTCAACGATTTCCTTCAGCGCTGCATTATCCAGCATCGCATCAGCCAGAAAACGTTTCAGGCGGCTGTTTTCATCTTCCAGCGCCTTCAGCCGTTTGGCCTCAGATACCTCAAGACCACCATAACGGGTCTTCTATTTGTAGAAGGCCGCGTCACTGATCCCGCGTTTGCGGCAAAGATCAGGGACCTTCAGCCCACCCTCCTGTTCCTTCAGGATCCCGATAATCTGCTCTTCCGTAAAACGACTGCGCTTCATCCGTCCGTATCCTTCTCGATCGGACTCTACTTTTAAATAGTTACATTTCCGGGGGGCATGTCAGTCAGTTAAAGAGTATGATTGCTGAATCGAACTGAATGGTTGCGAGGGAGGTTGATTTCAGTTTATCGTAGCGGGTTGCTATGGCTCGGAACTGTTTGAGTTTATTAAAGAACCTCTCGAGAAGTTTTCGCTCCCTGTAGAGAGGAAAGTCTGTTTCCCGTTGTATCATCCTGTTTCTTTTCGACGGGATGACCGGGGTAATTTCACGCTGTGCCAAATGGTCAATCAGCCTGTCTGCGTCATAAGCTCTGTCGGCAAGGAAGGCATCCAGGTTGATGTTTTCCACAAGGGCTCGGCCTGGGTGATATCGGCACCCTGTCCCGGTGTGAGGGCGAGTTCCACCAGGTTGCCCAGAGCATCGCAAATGGCATGGATCTTTGTGGTCGATCCGCCTCGTGAGCGTCCGATGGCCTGATCCGCGCCCTCTTTTTAAGAGCGCCCGCACTGTACTGATGCGCCCGGACAATCGTGCTGTCGGTCATCATGTATTCATTGCCATGAGTAGCAGCCAGATGATGAAAGATCCTTTCGATGACACCACTTTCGCACCAGCGGCGCAGGCGCCGGTGCACGTTTTTCCAGTCACCGAACCGGGTAGGAAGATTATGCCATGGAATGCCCGCGCGATAACGATACAGTACCGCCATCTGTCTCCCCCAAAACCGCGAAAACAGACATCATAAAGCCTCAAAAAGTACAACCCTCAAGTATCGGACTCTGCGCTCTGGGCTTAACTGGCGACACGCCGTAGGGTTGGGTCGGCACGCGGGTCTTTGTCTGCGGGCTGTTGAGTTTATCCGTATGGCTCCATCAGGTCGCGGCAGATGATACGGTTGAGGGGGCTGTTCATAGCCGGCTGGAATATGAGAGATTATGATTTAGAGGGGAGACACCTTCCTTTGGGGGGGGGCTGTTTTTTATTTGGAGGTGTTATTCAAGAAGGTTAAATGCAGTGTGTGGTGGAGCGTATCATGCAACGGCATAAGGTTTGAGAGAGACTTGCTAAGTTTTTCCTGGTGGTTCTGAAGCGATTGCCAAGGTGTGGTCGCGCTGCAATGGCAGAAGCTTTAAGGTTGTGCGTGCGTTTTTTGCGAAAGAAAGTCTCAGTATGCTTAATCCGATCAGAGTTATTTCACTAGACAGAACGCCTCAGCGGTTCACTGATTTTCAGAAATTCAATTCTCAACTTCCCATTCAACGCGTTTCTGCATGTGAAGGAGGGGAACTTAAAAAGGAAGAATATGTTGAAGCCGGAATTTTCAGTTGTGATCTGGAGTATTCTGTAGGGGCAATGGGGATTGCTGTTTCACACATCAGATTATGGCAGGAAGCAGTTTCTGAAAGTTCAGTGCGTCATATTGCCGAAGATGATGCCATTATCAGAAATGATTTCTATCAGATCTTTGCAGAGGCCGATGCGACGTTAAAGGAATGGGATATTTTGTTGTGGGGGTATAATGATGATTGGCCGGTTGGGCTTTCTTCATATTTTAACGCTGTTGTTTCTCTGGAGGGAAAAACTCGTTCACAAAACTTTCTTCGCGAGAATTATTCGGTTTTCCAGCAGGAGAAGAAAAAGCCAGCCCTCCTTCCTTTGGTATCTGTTGCGGGAATTGGGCTTTATTCAATTTCACCGCAAGGTGCCCGGAAATTGCTGGATAAGTGTCTTCCTTTAACGCAGCACAACGCCAAGTACGCAAAAGATACGAGTGTTCCATGGTTTAATACCGGTATTGATGTAGAAATGTCTCGTCATTATGAAGATATGAACGCTTATCTGAGTTTCCCTCCGATAGCCTTGATGGTCAATGATATGGAGAATTCAACTATAAGAGGGAAAAATATTTTCAAAGAGGAGTGATTATTATTTAAGATAAAATTATCAAAATTATATTTTACCGTTGCATCGGCTTTTTGGTGAGTGTTAGACTTAGGGCTTGTCTTATGAAATCCGGGTCGCTGTATGTGCGATAAAGGCAGCAGTCAGGAGGTGGCCACCCCCTGACTGCTGGAGAGAGCGGGTCAGGACAGGTCATGATGCTGGCCAGGATGGGGGCACTTCTCGAACCCAGGACGTCTGAAATCTGCAACGAGCGACAGTCTGCGCTCCAGGAGCTGGCAGCTGCGCGACGAAATCTGATCCGTGACAGGACAGCCCTGCTCAATCGCCAGCAAAACCTGCAGCTCAGTCTTCTGAAACGTCTGACACGCTATAGACTATCGTCAGATAGAGGCTCAGATCGCAGCCATCGATCAGGCAATCAGCGAACTGATCGCGACAGACGGGGGCCTCTCTCGAAAACGCGCCATTCTGGTCAGCATTCCGGGTATTGGAGAGGCCACGGCTGCGATGCTGATTGCTGATATTCCCGAACTGGGAACACTGGAGAATGGACAGGTTGCTGCGCTCGCAGGTCTGGCTCCTGTCACCAGACAGTCAGGAAAGTGGCAGGGTAAAAGCTTTATTCGGGGTGGTCGGATTCATGTCAGAAACGCCCTATACATGCCTGCTCTGGTTGCTATGCGGTATAACCCTGACCTTCAAAGCATCTATCTCAGGCCGACGGATAAGGGAAAGCACGCAAAAGTGGCTCTGACCGCTCTCATGCGACGTCTCGTCATTCTGGCAAATGTTCTGTTACGCAATGACCAATTATGGGAACCACGCCACACTTGACCAAGACGGATACTCATTCTTTGAGATAGAAGATGAAGCTTGCTGCGATGTGGATTGCAGACATGAATGTATGAGTGCCGCGGTCGTATCTGGTCGCAACACGTCGCCAGTCTTTCAGTTTTGTGAACATGTTTTCGGTCAGATGACGCTTTTTATACAGATGCCAATTGTAAGGTGGCTTTGATTTCCGGTTCTTCTTCGGGGGAATACAGGCTGTGATATTGCGTTCTGCAAGCGATAACCTGATCCGGTTGCTGTCATAGCCTCTGTCCCCGATAACTTCTTCTGTCTCGTCGGGGAGATCTGCAAGAAGCACGTCTGCGCCTTTGAAGTCACTAACCTGTCCCGCAGTCAGATGAAGGCGGACCGGTCGGTCCTGATCATCGCACACGGCGTGAAGTTTTGAGTTCAGGCCGCCTTTTGTCCGTCCGATATGGCGGGGAAAAGTCCCTTTTTGAGCAGGGATGCCGATGTCCGGTGGGCTTTGAAATGTGTCGCATTAATCATCAGGCGCTTCGAACGGCCAGCCCGTTCTGTCAGGGCGACGAAGATCCGGTCAAAGACACTCAGGCGGCTCCACAAGATGAAGCGGTTGTATAAAGTCTTGTGTAGACCATACGCTTTCGGGGTATCTTTCCACTGAAGACCGTTACGGATCACATAAACAATCCCGCTCAGGACGCGTCGGTCGTCCACACGTGGCACTCCGTGCACCAGAGGAAAAAACGGCTTAATCCTCTCCATCTGCCTCTGCCTCTCAGACAGCAAAAACAACTCCTTCACAGGCTCACCCTCCATCAGTAAGCCTGTGGATCATAACAGACCGTTCAATTCAATGGATTAATAGATCCTGAGCCTAGCGCAGAACCAATCTGCAGCGGATACCATTTCCCATTTTCATAGATAACTGGCACATGATCGGTTCCATCATTAACGATAGTGCCTTCTGCTGGCGTTATAGTCAGAATTTCCTGTTTGTTGAGCTGAAGTAGTCGAAAGGGCGCATCTACGTTTATTGAGTCCGTGCCGCCGTCCACGTAAGATAGATTTGGTAGTTCAAAAACGGGATGCTCATAAATATCCCCACTACTATTTGTAGGGGTGAACTCAAGTCCATGCATTCCGTATATAATATCCGTTTGGTTGGTTGAGTATTTACTGTGACCTATTGTCAGGCACGGTTCGTGCGGTATGTGCGATACCAGAAAGTGAACCAGGTGCACCTACGCCAAAACTTGCTTGTCCAGAAACTCGGAGAGAACCATTAGAAGACTGCACAGTCAGGACGGGCGATCCAGCCACTTCGACATTCAACCCGGTTCCATATTGCTCATATCCTACAGTAACGTTATCCCGCGCCACAGTTGTAATCTGATTTTTTCCGCCTGATGTTGCATCGCCAGAAAAGTCAATTGGATGATTTTTGGCTAGTCTGATGCTGGCTCCATCCGGCTGTGACAAGATTTCCTTCGTGAGGTTAATACTCGTATCTCTGACATTGGCGTCAACAGCTAAAATATCATCAAAAAATGAATAATCACTATCTACATGGTCGTTAATCACGTAAATAGCTTTGGACACCACGCCGTGGTAATCAATCTTGGAATGAAAAACTGTTGTTCCGTCAGTATATTGTCCAACCGCAGGAGACCATGTTCCAGTTGGGTCGTTACCGGAAGAAGACGTTCCTGCCGTTGTCACAATCCAAAGCCAATTTTTGTTCGCATCAACAATGATATCGCCGATATTATACAGATGATTTGCGCTCCATGTCTGATGCTGGACCGTGTTGGCAGCCAACCACATTAAATGGCGACCGCCCTGCGTTGGATCCCACAGAGACGCACCGACATCTTGCCCATTAACCTGTACGTCATTTTCGATCCCGGTATAGCTGATTGCATTTTGTGGTTGTGACATGGAAAAATCATAACCAGCTACTGAGATTCCCCAATCCTTGTTAGTGGCGCTGTTTTTGTAGACGTTGGACGATAATCCCACGTTGGCATTATCACCTGTTGTGCTGTTATCCGTCAGGTCTACATTCACGCCTATCATCGATCCCTCAGACCCCGGCGCGGCCTGAATGTTCATTTCAATTCCTGGCATACTCAGCTTTGTTGGGTCAAAGGGAGAAGCGGAAGATACTCCATTGCTAGTGTTGATATACTGCATATAAATCATCTGTGGATCAGATGATGTGGTGTTCCTCTTGGTTTTTTCGAGGCCAATTGCACCACCACCCAGATCAACGTGAAGATCGTCAGGTGTCCGAAAATAGGTAGGAGTACCGCCTGTTGTGTGAATTTTTCCGTCGTATATCCATGTGTAGTGACTCGTACATCCTGTTGTAACCGGGAGGTGCGCTGTCCCATCGACGTTGATTGGCAAGATATAACCTGCCGGGACATTAATGGCTCTGCCACAGTAATTTGATACAAATTCGTCTAATAACCCCGCGTCTAAATTTGAACCATTTCCATACGTATACGTGCGCAAATTACTGAGAAGAGGCAATGTGTCTGCAATTTTGTTTGCAATTGAAGCGCCAGTTGCCATGGCTGTGGCGGATGAGATATCGCCGTTGACCGGCAAATCATCTGCCATCACATAGCATGGCCACATGAGCAGGAATGACACGAAGTATTTGTGAGAATTTTTCATTCTTTACAAATCCTTATTATACAAACAAAGTTATAATCAAAAATAACCATTTCACTGACCAATTATACTGTCAGTATATTTTTCGCCCATTTAGAGCATAATCTGACCTAACCGGGTCATTTTAGGGTTCCCGCTCTGGAGCGAAATCTGATTCATCATGATTGCCGGGATGGAGACCGGCAATCATGATCCGAGTCCTATCGTCTGATCTGCGGCGGTGAACCATTGCTGCGGTTTCCTCCGGCATGACCCGCTGGGCGGCTGCCGAGCGCTTTGGTGTCTCTGCCTCCAGCGTGATCCGGTGGGTAGCGGAATGGCGTGCGAGCGGCCGGGAGCACGCGCTGCGGCAGGGTGGCGATCGTCGCTCCCATCGGATCGAGGTTTGGTCGGGCGTCCCGCTGGCTGCGATTGATGCCAGGGCTGACATTTCCCTTATCGAACTGGCGGAGAAACTTGCTACGGAACATGGGGTCCGCTTTGCGTCGGCACGATCTGGCGCTGCTTTGACCGTCACGACATGACCGTTAAAAAAACGGCGCACGTCAGCGAGCAGACACGGCCCGACGTCGCAGAGCAGCGCGAGGCCTGGTTCGACAGTCAACCTGACCTTGATCCGGCCCGGCTGGTCTTCATCGACGAAGATGGTCCGTCTGCGGGGACGGTCATGTCGTGGCACGCGCTGTCGGACGTCTGTGCCCCATGGGCATTGGAAAACCACGACGTTCATCGGTGGACTGCGCCTGTCCGGCATGACCGCGCCGATGATGCTGGACCGCCCAATGACCGGCGAATGGTGCGCCGCCTATGCTCGCAAGGTAATCGCTCCAACACTGTCGCCGGGAGACGTCGTCATTATGGATAATCTTCCGGTACACAAGAGTGCTGAAGCGCGGGAGGCTGTAGAGGCAGTTGGCGCCCGCCTGCTGTTCCTGCCGCCCTACAGTCCCGACTTCAACCCTATCGCGAACATCTTCGCCAAGATGAAGGCATGGATCAGACGAGCGGCGCCCAGAATCCTTCATCCACTCCAGGACGCGGTGTGCGGTGCAATCGACGATGCCTGTCATAGCCAGGCCGCTGTCTGCTTTGCCGCCGCGGGATATGAACCAGATTGATCGGATTATGCTTTGGAGGCCACGTTCAAGGAGGTTGCAGATTGCCAACCATCGCTCATTCTTCGTGCGTCAAGTAGCTACGCATTCACTGGTCTCCGCAAAGACCGGCCTTGCGTCAGATCTCCAGCAACCAGAAAGGTCCTTTGTCAACAGAGTCTGGACCCATGGTATGATGAGGAGAAAAATTTATAGGTCAAATCACATTGTTTTTGATATGAGAGGGAAAGGCTTCAGAAACAACCTTTCTCCTTCTTTGCGGAGTGGGGCTTGGTGCTTTTTCCATTCTAAATCGGAAGTTTTCCGATCTCAATTGTTGTTCCTCAAAATATATGAATCTATCAAAAAATATGGTTTGTTTAAAATCGGAGCGAGGTAGGTTCTGCAATGCAATAAAGCGGACCATGCACCCGAACTGCTGCATGATTGCTATGCATGCAAGGGGAAGGGGTGAGGAGCGGCCCGGGTGCAGGCTCTTCGGGTTTCAGAGGTGTTTTTAGTTACAGGTCTGAATAACGGATTTAATGCCGTCACGCGCTTCCGGGTTTTCTCCCGCAAAACCGGGGCAGCTGCTGTGGTAGAAGTTTTTGCATCCCGAAAGTGCGAATGCAATCAGGACAACCAGGGCTGCCTTTTTTCCTGTGGTCATAATTTTCGGCCTTAAGGGGGTGTCAGAGCAAGAAAGGTGTTGCGCATTCTTTCCATGATTCTGATGGCATGGTCAATCAAGGACGGATTTTGTCAGGAGATGGAGTATCCTGACTGCTGTGGGAGAGAGTGTGATGCTGGGAAAGAGGGGATGCGTGCCGTCTTCCCGAAACTCTTCTGAGGCTGCACGAGCCGTTAAAACCCCGTGCAGGACTCCCGCACGGGGTTTCAGAGTTGGCCGAGAGCAGACCCCGGAGCGGGGCTCTGAAAGAGAGTGTCAGTAGATATCCGTGTGGTTAAGCGACCGAAACGCGGGCCGCGATTTCTGCTACGCGCTTGCCATAGGAGACGGCTGTATCCAGATCACCCTGCGGAATTTCATCCACGCTGGCATCTGCCGGACTTTGCACCAGCAGGCCGACAGAGCCACCGAGATTATTGATATCGGTTCGTTTTGCAACCTTGGTGTTGGAGGGCAGCAGCCCGAGGCTGACCCAGAGGCCGCCATGCTGGGACGCCAGTGTCTGCAGCCATGCCAGTGTGGAGGCTTTATCTCCGTTCAGGCTGGCGCTGTTGGTAAAACCGCCGAAAATCTTGTCCTGCCAGCCGCGTGTGTACCAGACTTTGGAGGTTGCATCGGCAAATTTTTTGAACTGCCAGCTTGCGTTGCCCATATAGGTGGGCGCTCCGAAGATGATCGCTTTGGCAGCATTCAGCGTGTTCCACGCCTCTTCCGGAATGTCCCCGTTTTCATCAATGGTGATGAGGGTTGCTTGTGCGCCCTGAGCCACGTGTTCAGCAACTTTGTGGGTGTGGCCGTATCCTGAGTGATAGATGACAACAACATCGGACATGTGTGTGCTTCCTTCTTTATACAGCTCGAAGCAGCGCTCTGGGGCTGCTCCTTGAAACCGGATGAAGCGAGCATGCCACCTGGGGCACAGGGTGATAAGGGGTGTTCTGGATATATCATCTCACACCCGGAGAGTGAGATGAACGCATTCAGTTAAAGCCGAGTCAGTGCATTCTGGTGCCGCCAGGCGCGGGGGGACTGGCCACTCCATTTCCGGAAGGCGCGGCTGAAGGCGCTGGTTTCCGTATAGGCCAGGGCGCGGGCGATCTCACTGATATCCAGCGTCGGGCTGGCAAGATGGCGCAGCGCCTCCGCATGGCGGGTTTCTTCCAGCAGTGTGGAATAAGACAGGTGAAGCTGGGCCAGCCTGCGTTGCAGGGTCCAGGGCGGGAGCTGCATCCGGGCGGCGATATCCGGAAATTCAATATGGCCATCTTCCAGAGCAGCGCGGATGTGCAGAATGACCCGATCTTTCAGGGAGAGGTGTGCGGTTGCCTGATCGGGCCTGCTCCGCGCAAGGGAGATGAGGGAGGCGCGCATAACGTCCAGCATGGCGGCATCCGCATCAGGCATGGCGCGCGTCAGCACTGTTTTGCGGAAAACCAGAGCGTTCGTGGCGCATTGAAAGCGGATATCCGCCTGAAAAGCCTGCCGGTGCTCCTCAGCCTGTTCCGGCTGCTTATGCTCGAAATGCACTTCTTCCGGCGCCCAGTCCGGCCCCAGAGCATGGCGGAGAATGTTGCGGAACATTCCCATTGTCAGCTCCGCATCGTGCCGTCGGGTGAGAATGGTGGGGTCATGAATGGCATATTCCAGCCGGACCAGATCATCCTGCTGCACAAATCGCGTGGTCGTTCGGGCCTGATGGTACGCGAAGTGCGATGTCAGGTTTTGCAGCGCCTCAGAGAGAGTGGGGGAAAGCAGGGCCACATACCCGATCAGCCCCAGCTTCTCCGGTGCAAACTGCTGGCCGAACCACAGCCCGATATTCCCGTCCTGTGTGTCTGCTGCGGCTTCATGAAACAGGCGGCAGTAGGAGCCAACGTCCAGCGCATCGGTCGGGAGAGAGAGCTGGTCGGTGGAGAGACCTGCGCGCCCGGCAATACGGTCCATATCCCCGCCACGCTCCTTCACAAAGCGTTCAACGCCCCACGCAGCGGCAGCGAGAACGCTGGCGTTTCCTCCGGTGCCGGGACTGCGGGACATGGGACCCTCCTTATCTGGATATGGAGAACAAGATGGCTTTGTATAAGTGATGAAAGAAGTTTTATGAACGTTCTGAAATGTCAAAAAATTGTCTGTATTCGTCAAGTCAATCCGGCGTGGCTGTGGGTATCATTTCACTATCGAACGAAACGGAAAAAGGTCGGTCTGGGCCGAGTCTCCGGTAGGAGGCCGGAGGTTTGCCGCACTACATAGGGAGGCGTGCTGAAATGGGATTTCATTACACCCTTGGCGGTGAACGGTATGGTTTTGATGACCTGAAGGCTCTTATGGCCGCGGCCTCCCCCCTGCGTTCCGGGGATGAACTGGCCGGGCTTGCAGCCTCATCTGATGCGCAGCGGATTGCTGCCCGCCATGCGCTGGCCGAGGTACCGCTGGACCTGTTTGTGCGGACAGAGCTGATCCCCTACGAGGCGGACGATGTGACTCGTCTTATTGTGGATACGCATGACAGCGCAGCCTTTGCGCCGTTTGCCTCCATGACGGTGGGGGATCTGCGGAACTGGCTCTTGTCCCATGAGGCAGATACCGCCGCTCTGGCGGCCGCTGCACCCGGTTTTACCCCGGAAATGGCCGCGGCGGTCAGCAAGATCATGCGGAATCAGGACCTGATGAGTGCGGCGCAGAAAATGCGCGTCATCACCCGGTTCCGGAACACCATCGGGCTTGAAGGCTGCCTGACGTCCCGCCTGCAACCCAACCACCCCACCGATGACCTGAAAGGCATTGCGGCTTCCACACTGGATGGGCTGCTGTATGGCATGGGGGATGCGGTGATAGGCATCAACCCGGCAACCGACAGCGTGGCCAACGGACTGGCCCTGCTGGACATGCTGGACCATGCGCGCCGCCGCTACGAGATTCCCACCCAGACCTGTGTTCTGACCCATGTGACCAACACGCTGGAGATCATGAACAGGGGAGGGGCTGTGGATCTGGTGTTTCAGTCCATTGCCGGAACACAGAAAGCCAATGAAGGCTTCGGCGTGACCCTCGCCATTCTGAAGGAAGCGCATGAGGCCGCACTCTCGCTCAGGCGCGGCACTGTGGGGGATAACGTGATGTATTTTGAAACGGGGCAGGGGGCGGCGCTCTCTGCCGAGGCACATCACGGGCTGGACCAGCAGACGGTGGAAACACGGGCCTATGCTGTGGCGCGCGCTTTCCGCCCCCTGCTGGTGAATACGGTGGTGGGCTTTATCGGCCCGGAATATCTGTATGACGGCAAGCAGATTATTCGTGCGGGGCTGGAAGACCATTTCTGCGCGAAGCTGCTGGGTGTGCCGATGGGGTGTGATGTCTGCTACACCAACCACGCCGAGGCGGATCAGGATGATATGGACACCCTGATGGTGCTGCTGGGCACTGCGGGCATTACCTTCCTGATCGGGGTGCCGGGTGCGGATGACATCATGCTCAATTACCAGAGCCTCTCCTTCCACGATATTCTGACCCTGCGCAGCATGCTCAACCTGCGGCCCGCACCGGAATTTGCCGCCTGGCTGGAGCGGATGGGGCTGTATGATGCACAGCTCGGCGGCATGCGTGAACTGGCTCCGCACCAGACACGCCTTGGCCAACTGATCGGGTGAGGCATGACGGATAAGGCACACATACCGACGTCCTCCCCTTCCGGTGCGCCGGATGTCTGGCAGGACCTGCGGAGGTTGACACGGGCGCGCATTGGTCTGGGCCGAAGCGGAAATGCACAGCGCACAACCGATGTTCTGACGTTTCAGGCCGCCCATGCCCAGGCGCGGGATGCCGTGCATACACCGCTGGATGTGCAGGCTCTGGTGGCGCAGATGGGCGGGGAGAACTGCCTGTGCGTGAAAAGCCGGGCAGTGGACCGGCCTACCTACCTGCGCAGGCCTGATCTGGGCCGCAGACTGGACCCGGCCTGCCTGCCACTTTTGCAAAGAGATGCGTGGGATGTGGTGTTTGTAGCCGCGGATGGTCTTTCCGCCATTGCGACGCAGAAAGGGGCCATTCCGCTGTTCCGGGCCATGCAGGCGCGGCTGAAGGACTGGCGGATTGCTCCGCTGATTATTGCCTCACAGGGTCGTGTGGCGCTGGGAGATGAGATAGCCGTGGCGCTGGGCGCACGCATGGTGGTGATGATGATCGGCGAGCGCCCCGGCCTGAGTGTGGCGGAAAGTCTGGGCGTTTATCTCACCTATGCCCCGTATGTAGGCTGCCCGGACTCTGCACGGAACTGCCTGTCCAATATCCATCAACATGGTCTGCCGACCTCTGTGGCGGCGGACAAGCTGGCCTGGCTCATGCGGGAAGCCAGCCACCTGAAGCTGACTGGCGTGGGGCTGAAAGATGCCGCGCCAGACAGCGCCCCTCCTGCCGATCCCTCTTCCGCGCTTGAAAAGGACCCGCGCATATGAGCAGCAACCCGACACATCTGCACAAGACATTGGGGGCCTTTCATCTGTGGGGGATAGCTGTTGGTCTGGTGATTTCCGGCGAATATTTCGGCTGGAGTTACGGCTGGGCAACAGCGGGTACGCTGGGTTTTCTGCTGGCGACCGTTTTTGTTGCCGTGATCTATACAGCCTTTATCTTCAGTTTTACCGAACTCACCTGCGCCATTCCGCAGGCGGGCGGCCCGTTTACCTACAGCACCCGTGCCCTTGGGCGCTGGGGTGGGCTTATTGTCGGTCTGGCAACATTGGTGGAATTCATTTTCGCGCCGCCAGCCATTGCTCTGGCAATCGGGGCCTATCTGAATGTGCAGTTTCCCGGTCTTTCCCCCAAGGTGGCGGCCTGTGGCGCGTATCTGGTGTTCATGACGCTCAATATCGTGGGTGTGCATATTGCCGCGACATTTGAACTGTTTATTACCATAGCGGCTATTATCGAATTGCTCGTTTTCATGGGCGTCGTGGCCCCGGCCTTCTCATGGCAGAATTTCACGCATGATGGATGGGGTGTTGCATCACATTTCGGGTGGGAGGCCATGGGCGGTATTTTTGCGGCCATCCCGTTTGCAATCTGGTTTTTTCTGGCCATTGAAGGGGTTGCCATGGCGGCGGAAGAAGCCAGAGACCCCAAACGCGCCATTCCCATAGCGTATATTGCTGGTGTGCTGACACTGGTCTCGCTGGCCTTTGGTGTCATGCTGTTTGCTGGCGGCGTGGGGGACTGGCACAGTCTGGCCAATCTGAATGACCCGCTGCCACAGGCCATGAAGCGTGTGGTGGGGAGCAATAGCGGCTGGCTGCATATGCTGGTCTGGCTGGGGCTGTTCGGGCTGGTGGCATCTCTGCATGGTATTATCATGGGATATGCGCGGCAGATTTTTGCTCTGGCCCGTGCAGGGTTTCTGCCGGAGGTGCTCGGGCGCCTGCACCCTCGTTTCAAGACGCCGTATATGGCGACCATCGCGGGCGGTGTGATCGGGATTGCCGCCATTTTCTCGGATGATGTCATTTCCATCAATGGTCAGTCTCTGACGGCAACACTGGTGACTATGTCGGTTTTCGGTGCGCTGACAATGTATGTGCTGAGCATGGTCAGCCTGTTCCGCCTGCGCCGGACTGAGCCCGATCTGCATCGCTCTTACCGCGCGCCGCTCTACCCGGTTTTGCCCGGTATCGCGCTGGTGGGGGCTTTGATTGCCCTTGTGGCGGTTATCGTCTGCAACGGGATTATTTTCTGTATTTATCTGGGGTTCATGGTGGTTCTGTCCGGTTTGTTCATGGCTCTTTCAAGAAAAAAAGCCATTTCCCACCACGTCTGATTCCTCTTGGCCGCTCTCGATATTTCCTGAAATGGACTGAAACGCATGGCAAAACAGAACAGAGTGAAGCAGGTCACGCTGGCTTCCGTGCTGATGATGGGATGTACGCTTGGCGCTGAGGCTGTGTGTGCCGAGCCATCAGGAACACGGGCTGGTACGCGTCTATCCGTTCCAGCAAAACGGGTAAGGCCCGGTTCTGTGCAGCATGCTGCCGGACATGCGCTTCTTCAGACCTCTCGGGATTTTCCTGCCACGGAAAAGCCCGCTGGCGTTCAAGTCTCTGGCGGGCAGATACCTGCCGGGCAGGCCGAGCCTGCCAAGGAGGAAACGGGAGAAGCCACCAGTGCCGTCACCAGAACACTGGAAGATGAGGATATGCAGAAGCTGCATGCCGGAAACCTGTTCCACCCCAAACCCGGCCATGCCCTGACCTACTGGGATGGGCTGGAAGGGCATCTGACCGTGGAAGCCGGGATTGCCGGAAATCCCTGGACCCGTTCAGCCCGAAATTTCGGACAGTTTTATGTAGACCGCGCCAATACGGTTACGCTGAACCAGATCATGGGGTCTCTCTCCCATCCTGTGACAAGTGTGGGGGGCGGCTACGGGATCGGGTTTGTGTTTGAGGCCATGTATGGCTCGGATGCCCGGTTTGACCCGACCATAGGCATGGGGTCCGGTTCGTTGAATAGCCTGTATCAGTGGGTGCCCACCCAGGCGCATCTTGATGTGCATCTGCCCTGGCTGTTCCGGCACGGGATCGATGTGCAGGTGGGGCAGATGTACGGGCTTATGGGGGCGGAAGGCACACCGGCTCTGGCTCGCCCGTTCTACACATTCAATTATGCGTCTGATTATATCGTGCCGTTTGAAACGGTGGGTATTGTGGCCACCATGCATCTCGCAAAACATACGGACTGGATTGTCGGGGTGGACGCGGGCAATTCCACCACTTTCGGGCAATCCGGAAACAACAATAAACCAAAAGGCTATTTTGGATTTACCTTCAACCATCTTCTGGATGGCAAGGTGGATGTTCATGCGATTGGGCATTTCGGCCCGCAGGGCAATAACGGGCGGGCTGTCACATCCCCCGATGGCTGGATCAGCGCAGGGGCCGGGCGGGCAGCGAACAGGGAGATGCAGTATAACGGGGATATTGTGGTGGCGTACCACATGAACCCCGCCGTTACCGTCACGGTGGACGGCACGTATCTGCATGATGATCTCGCGCGGGATGATGCCTATGGTGTGACCACCTATCTGGCATGGGCCGTTCGCCCCTGGCTGACCCTGAATGCGCGTGGCGAAATCTTCCGGGACAATACGGGCGGGATCATTACAGAATATTCCAGCTTTACGTCCTACACCAAGGCGCTCAGCAACCAGCCTTACCCGCGCTACGGTGCGCTTCCCACCACCTATGGGGCGCTGACTGTAGGGGCATCTTACCGGCCAGAGTTCGTGAACAAACATCTGGGGCTTGGGTCCTTGACCATCCGCCCGGAAATACGTCTGGATAAATCGCTGAACGGCACGCATCCGTTCAATCAGGGGGGAACAGTTGCCAATCAGGTTGTGAATAACGGCACGAACAACATGCTCTGGTTCAGTTGCGATGCTGTCTGGGCATTTTGAACCCTTGGGGAGTTGTGTATAATCGTTTCACTATCGCGATATATCAAGGACCATGCTTCATGAAGAAAACTGCCTTTGTTCTGATGACTGCTCTGGGTGGTCTGTCCGCTTTTTCCGGCTCGGCCTCCGCGGCGGATGGCGCACAGCTTTATGCCTCTCATTGCGCTGTCTGCCACCAGAGTGGCGCAATCGGCATTCCCGGCCAGTTTCCGCCGCTCAAGGGGCGTGTGGACAAGATTATCGCAACGCCTGAAGGCAAGACCTATGTGCTGCATGTGGTGCTCAATGGCATGATGGGCAGCCTTCAGGCTGCTGGCGGCACCTATACCGGTTTCATGCCCGGTCTGGGCTCTTCTCTGTCTGATGAGGATCTGGCTGCGGTTGTCACCTATGTCGCCTCTCTTGGCGGCTCTGCTTCCGCGCCGAAAATTACGGCGGACGATGTGAAAAAAGCACGTGCAACACCGATGCAGCCGAACATGGTTCTTCAGGAGCGCGGCACACTGAACGCAGCGCATCCGCTGCCGTAAGCCACGGCCTCACGGAGTTTTTTGCTCCGTTCTGCATGGATTGTCTCTTGCAAGCGGGTGGTATTCACCCCATCATAACAAGTGCGGTCGTCTCTTGTGCGGCCGTGACGTTCTCAGGGCAGGGTGAAACTCCCTACCGGCGGTAAGTAACGGCGTTCCGTTGCAAGCCCGCGAGCGCCCGCTTCGGCGGGGTCAGCAGATCCGGTGTGATTCCGGAGCCGACGGTTATAGTCCGGATGAGAGAGAACGGTGCAGGCCTTTGGCTTCCCATGTGTGGAAGGCAAGGGGTGGTACCTGCCGTGTGCCCTGAGTCTGTCTGGTGTTTTGTTTTTGGCAGATGGGTACAGGGTGTGACACAAACCCTTTCAGAAATGATGCCGGCCCCTTCAGCAGTGATGCCGGATTGTGTCGTGCGGGCCTTTCAGGCAGCGCTTGCGGAGGCATGGCGTTTTGTGGGCCAGACGGCCCCCAATCCTGCTGTGGGCTGCGCCCTGCTGGACGAAGCTGGAGAGGTGCTGGGTGTTGCCGCTCATCACCGGGCAGGCGCGCTGCATGCCGAACGGCTGGCGCTGGAGCAGGCACGGCAGGCCGGCGTGCTTGACCGCGTGAGGACGGCCGTTGTCACGCTTGAACCCTGCAATCATACCGGCCGCACACGGCCCTGCACGGAAGCGCTGCTGGAGTCACCCGTCAAAACTGTCTGGATCGGCTGCGCGGACCCGAACCCGCATGTGGCCGGAGGCGGTGCGGCCTGCCTGACAGGTGCCGGTGTAACCGTGCGCTGGCTGGCGCAGGCTCCGAACGGGGCCGCTCTTGCGGCGCGGTGTGCGGCACTTCTAGCCCCGTTTGCCATGCGGATGGCGCAGGGGCGACCGTGGATTACGGTCAAACAGGCGCTGGACCAGCATGGCAGCATGGTACCCCCGGCCGGACAGACAACCTTTACAACACCGGACTCACTGCGCTTCGCTCATGCCCTGCGCCGGGCAACGGACCTTGTGATCACCGGCACCGGCACGGTGCGGGCGGATGCGCCCTCCTTTACGGTGCGGCATGTGGAAGATCATGCCGAACGCCGCAGAACTCTGGTGGTGTGCGGGCAGCAGGATCATGTTTCCCCGCACTGGCTGGAGCAGGCGAATAACCGCTTTGATGTGCGTTTCTGCCCCGATATCCGGGAGCTTCCCGCCCTGCTGGCCGAAACACCGGCCCTGTGGGCCATGGTGGAAGCCGGACCAACCCTTCTGGCCGCCCTGCGGGCGCAGGATATGTGGGATGACTGGCTGACCATTCGTCAGGATGCCAGTGGGGCCGACCATTTTTCCGTCACAACCCGTCATGCAACAGCACTGCCAACAACACCGCTTGCTCTTTTTCCGGAGTGGGCACGGTGCGCTGAGGAGTAACCATGTTTTCCGGAATTATTGAATCACTCGGCCCTGTGCTCAAGGTGGAACCCGGTGCCCGCTCCGTCATGCTGGAGGTGGAAACCGGCCTGCGTGATGTGGCGGAAGGGGAGAGCATTGCGGTCAACGGAGTGTGCCTGACGGCCACCGCGCCTTCCGAAAGCGGGCGTGTGCAGTTCTTTGTCAGCAGTGAGACGCTGGACCGCACGACACTGGGAGCCCTCGGGGCTGGCAGCTTTGTCAATCTGGAACGCGCCGTGACACCCGCCACCCGGCTTTCGGGCCATATTGTGCAGGGGCATGTGGATGGCACAGCCCGCTTTGTTGAAAGCACACCCTCGGGTGAGGCGCATCGTGTGGTGTTTGAAGTGCCTGCCAGCCTGCGCCGTTACATGGTGGAGAAAGGCTCCATCACGCTGGATGGGATCAGCCTCACCCTGAACGAACTCAGCGAGGAAAAAGACGGCGTGTTCCGCATCGCGCTGATGATTATCCCGCACACATGGACGCACACAAACCTCGGCAAGCTGGCTCTGGGCGCTGCCGTGAATGTGGAAGTGGATGTGATTGCCAAATATGTGGAGGTTCTATGTCAGAACCGGTGAAAAACGCCGCGCACCCGGTGGCTCAGCCCTCTGACGCCCTGCGTCGCGCTGTGGAGGCCCTGCGTGCGGGCCGCATGGTGATCATGGTGGATGATGAAGACCGCGAAAACGAGGGAGACCTTGTGATGGCGGCGGAATTCATGACGCCGGAGGCCATGAATTTCATGATCACCCACGCACGCGGGCTTGTGTGCCTGCCTCTGCCGCCCGCGCAGGTGGAAAAGCTGGGCCTGCCCATGATGGTGCGGGACAACACGGCACGACATGGCACGGCCTTCACCGTGTCCATTGAAGCGCGCGAAGGGGTGAGCACGGGTATTTCCGCGGCAGACCGCGCCCATACCATTCAGGTCGCGGCCTCTGAAAGCGCCCGGCCTTCTGATCTGGCAACGCCGGGCCATATTTTCCCGCTGCGGGCGGCGGCTGGCGGCGTGCTGGAGCGGATTGGCCATACTGAAGGCTCTCTTGACCTGCTGCGGCTGGCGGGCCTGCGCCCTGCTGCGGTGATCTGTGAAATTCTGAATGAAGACGGCACCATGGCCCGCCGCCCGGCGCTGGAGGTTTATGCGCGGCAGCACGCCATGCCGATTATCTCCATTGCGGAACTGGTGACATGGATCAGCGCGCATGGTCTGACGCCACTGGCCTTTGGGGAGACCCAGACCGCCCATTCTGCGCAAGAGGGGGCAGCGGAGGAGAGCACGGCGGAAGAGGTGATGCCGGATCTCGCAACGGCGGCGCTGCCCAGTGCCTATGGCGGGGAAGATCTGGCGATTCATGCCTTCCGGGATTCCCGTGGCGTGGAGCATGTGGCCCTTGTGAAGGGCAATCCTGCCGCGCCGGGCACTGTGCCTCTGGTGCGAATGCACTCGGAATGCGTGACGGGAGATGCGCTGGGGTCCTTGCGGTGTGACTGCGGGACGCAGTTGCATGCGGCTCTCAAGGCCATCGGGCAGGCCGAGAGTGGTGTTCTGGTTTATGTGCGCGGGCATGAAGGGCGGGGCATTGGTCTGGTCAACAAGATCCGTGCTTATGAGTTGCAGGATGCCGGGCTGGATACGGTGGATGCCAACCACCGTCTGGGCTTCGCCACGGATGCGCGGGACTGGGCCGCGGCTGCCGGAATTCTGCGCGATCTGGGCGTAGGGCAGCTCGATCTGCTGACCAATAATCCCGATAAGGTGCGCGCACTGGAGGCGCGCGGTTTTCAGGTCCGGCAGAGAATCGGCCTTGAAACACCGGCTAACCCGCATAACCGCGCGTATCTGCATGCCAAGCGGCAACGGATGGGGCACAGGCTCAATCACTTTTCTGTGAGCGATGCCCCCGCTGATGTTGCCGTCTGATTTCACACAGTTTTCTTCAAGGATAGTTTTATGAGCACACGGAACCCTGTCTCCCTCCCGAACCTCACCCTCACGCCCATGCCGCGTCTGGCCCTGATTGTCAGCCGCTTTAATGAAGAAGTGACAGGCGGCCTGCGGGATGGCGCTCTGGCATGGCTGGGTGAGCACGGCATCACAGTGGCGGAAGGGGATGTTTTTGCTGCTCCCGGTGCCTTTGAAATGCCGCTTCTGGCGCAGACACTGGCAAAAACGGGGCGGTTTGAAGGGGTGATCTGCCTTGGCTGCGTGATCAAGGGCGATACCGCGCATTTTGAATTCATCAGCCTCGGCACCACGGTCGGGCTGATGCAGGCCTCACTGGCGACGGAAACCCCGATCGCGTTTGGGGTGCTCACAACCTATACGAATGAGCAGGCTGAGCTCCGCTCTGGTGATGACATTCATAATAAAGGCCGTGAAGCAGCGGCGGCATGCGTAGAGTCTCTTGCCTTGCTGCGCCAGATCAGGGTCTGATGCATTTGGTTTGAGGCACGTGCTCTGATGCATCGGGGCTGATCACGCGGGCTGCATGCCGGAGCCCGCGGCCCTGTAACGCCGGGGGGAAGATGAAGCGGGTTACTGTCATCGCGGGCCTTTTGGGGCTGGGGCTGACTGTCTGGATGCTGATGCAGTTCGGCGCCCGCTCAATTGTGGCTCTTATCATGACAGGCGGCTGGGGCATTCTGGCCGCCATATGCTTTCATGCCGTGCAGGTTGCGCTCTCCGCGCAGGCCTGGCGCACCATTGCGGGCCAGTGCCCGTCTCCCACCCCCAGTTGGCGGGATTATGTTCTGCTCCGCTGTGTGCGTGAGGGGATAAACAATCTGCTTCCCGTCGCGCAAGTGGGGGGAGAGGTCTGGTCCAGCCGCCTGCTGGCACGGCGGGGTCTGGGTACACGCCACGCCGCCGCTGCCACCATTTGTGATCTCACACTGGAATTGCTCAGTCAGGTCCTGTTCACCTTCATGGGGCTGGGCCTGCTGCTGTTTCTGGTCAAGCGTTCTCCCATTACCGATGAATTGCTGGAAAGCGCGCTGGTGGCGCTGGCTGTCGGGCTCGGGCTGTTCGCCAGCCAGTGGCTGGGGGCCGTGGCTTTTGTGGAAGTACTGCTGGTCAGGATAGCGGAGCATCTGGGCTGGAATGGTGTGGAGGGCATTCGTGGCCTGCACCAGACTGTTCTGGGGCTGTACAAGGTGAAGCGGAATGCCGTGCTGGCGCTGTGGCTCCAGTTTGTGGCGTGGGCGCTTGGGGCCGTGGAGGTTTGCCTCATCCTGCATTTCATGGGGCATGATTGCCCGCTCTCCGTCGGGTTTGTGATTGAAGGCGTGGGGGAGGCGGCGAAATCCGTCGGCTTTGTCGTGCCGGGTGCGCTGGGCGTTTCAGAAGGCGGGTATCTGCTGATTGGCGGTCTGTTTGGCATCAGCCCGCCTGTGGCTATTGCCCTCTCCCTCATCAAACGCATGCGGGAAATTGCGTGGGGTGTGCCGTCTCTGGTGGTGTGGCAATGTCTGGAACATCGGTGGGATACGCGGCCTCAACAGGCGTGATCTGCATATCCTCCCTTGCATCGGGCCGGTGGGTTGGTCCAAACGAAAGCAGCTCTGGGCCTTGTGCCGCGAAATTTTCGGGATCTGATCATCTGCCATGTTTTCTGCCCCCATAGGTCGCTTCATCACGTTCTGCGCTCGTCATGCCTATGTGGTTGTGGCCTTGTTTCTGCTTTTCTCCGGCGGAGCTGTCTATGCGGGCATGACCTGCCTTGGCGTAACCACGGACACCAGCAAGATGCTGTCCGACCGTCTGCCATGGAAGCAGCGTTCGGATGAGATGGGCCGCCTGTTCCCGCAGAAGGAAAATCTGCTTGTTGCGGTGATTGAAGCCGACATCCCGGAGGAAGGGCAGGAAACCGCCCGCGCTCTGGCGGAAACGCTTTCAGCGGACCATACACATTTCAGCTTTGCCGAACGTCCGGATGCCAACCCCTATCTGATCCGCAACGGCCTGATGTTTCTGGAGCCTCAGCCGCTTTCCGATGTGCTGAACGATACCATTACGGCGCAGCCCTTTCTGTCCGCTCTGGCGCAGGACCCCTCCGCGCGTGGCCTGTTTGGCGCGATGTCTCTGATTTCTGAAGGCATCAAGCAGGGGCAGGCTGACCTGAAGGGCTTCCAGACGCCTCTGGTCGGGTTTGCGGATAATCTGGAAAAAGCAGCGGCAGGCCAGCCCCAACCGCTCTCATGGCAGAAGCTGCTGGGCGGGCAGTTGTCAGACCTCGCCGGGCGCTACCAGTTTGTTATGACCAAGCCGAAGCTGGATTACGGCTCTTTCCAGCCCGGTGGCGCGGCGTCTGCCGCCATGGTGCAGGCCATCAAGTCCCTCGAGTTTGTGAAAAGCGGCCATGCCAAGGTTTACATGACCGGGCAGGTGAAGCTGGATGATGAAGAATTCGCCACCGTGGCGGAGGGGATGGTCAGTGGTCTTCTGGGGTCTCTCGCCCTTGTCACCCTGTGGCTGACGCTTGCGGTCCGTTCATGGCGGGTTGTGGTGCCCATTGTTGTCACGCTGGTGGTCGGCCTGCTGCTGACAACGGGTTTTGCCGCTGTGGCGGTGGGCACGCTCAATCTGATTTCGGTGGCGTTTGCCATTCTGTTTGTCGGCATCGCGGTGGACTTTGCCATTCAGTTTTCTGTCCGCTTCCGGGCCCAGCACGCCGCATCCGGAGATGCCGGAATTGTTGAAGCCCTGCGGGAGACGGGGGAGGAAACCGGGCATCAGATTCTGGTGGCGTCTCTGGCAACGTCAGCAGGTTTTCTGGCCTTTACTCCCACAGCCTTTCTGGGGGTTGCCCAGCTCGGGCTGATTGCCGGGGTTGGCATGCTGGTTGCGTTTGTATGCACCACCAGCCTGCTGCCCGCACTGCTGAAACTCTTCCACCCCACGCTCGACTGCCCGGATATGGGCTACAGCTTCATGAAGCCGGTTGATGTGAAGATCCGCCGGCATCGCACGCTGGTGCTGGGGGTGTTCGGGCTGGTGGCGGCGGCAGGTCTCGCACTCGTACCGCAGCTCCAGTTTGATGGAGACCCGCTGCACACCAAAAACCCGAACTCTGAGGGGATGCGCGCGCTGCATCTGCTGATGAGCAACCCGCAATCCTCCCCCTACAGTGCGGAGCTTCTCGTCAAATCTCTGGATGACGCGCAGAAGCAGGCGGACCGGCTTGCCTCCGTGCCGCAGGTGCATGATGTGCTGTGGCTCGGTTCTTTTGTTCCGACAAAACAGGACGAAAAACTGGCGCTGATTCAGGATGCGGCGTCCGTCCTGCTGCCAACCCTGATTGTGCCCAACCCAAAGCCCGCGCCTGATGCGGCGACCCTGCGGGAGTCTGCCGGGGCAACGGCTGCGGCACTGGGCAGCGTGCTGGACAAACTCCCGGCGCAGGACCCGCTGCGGCGCATTCAGGCCGCTCTGCTCAAACTTTCCACCGCACCGGACCAGCAGGTTCTGGCAGCCAATGAGGCACTGGTGCGCTTCCTGCCTTCCCAGCTGGACCAGCTTCGCACCATGTTGCAGGCCACGCCGGTCACGCTGAAAGACATACCGCCCTCCATCGCGAATGATTACCTGCTGCCTGATGGCCGCGCACTGGTTGAAGTGCATCCCAAGGGCGTCATGTCCAACAGTGGGGCGCTGAGGAAGTTTGTCACGGCTCTTCAGGCTGTCGAGCCGGAGATTGCTGGCTCGGCGGTGGATATTGTGGAAAGTGCGCGCTCCATTGTGCGGGCGTTTGAGCAGGCCGCAGCGGCAGCCATTATCATGATTGCCCTCATCCTGTTCCTGGCACTCCGCCGGGTGAAGGATATGCTGCTGGTTCTCTCCCCCCTGATGCTTTCCGCGCTGATGACTGTCATTCTGGTGGTCCTGCTGCCGGAAACACTGAATTTCGCCAATATCATCGCCCTGCCGCTGCTGCTGGGTGTGGGCGTGTCCTTCAACATCTATTTTGTCATGAACTGGCGGGATGGGGTGCGCTTCCCCTTGGCATCGCCCACGGCACGGGCTGTGCTGTTTTCCGCGCTGACAACGGGCACGGCCTTCGGCTCTCTGGCCCTGTCGCATCACCCCGGCACGGCCAGCATGGGGCGGCTGCTGCTGCTCTCACTGGGCTGCACACTGCTGGTGACACTGGTTTTCGTACCCGCTCTTCTGCCCAAACGTCCGACGGATGAAGCCTGAAAGCTTCTGATGGCCGCAGAGCATAAAAAAACCCCACCATTCGGTGGGGTTTTTTGTGGCCTTGACGAGGCCGGGGTTCAGAATTTGATCCATTCCGGGTGGTGCGGCACGCTGATGTCGCGCCCCTTGAGCATCATGTCCCAATAGACTCGTGGGAAGACGGTGGTTTTCAGGAACCAGGCAAAGCGGCTGGGCTTGCGCTGGTCATACGGGAAGCTGGGAGCCGGTTTCCCGCCATACAGGAATTCCGCCAGAACAATCTTGCCGTAGCCCACAGTGAGCGGGCAGGCACCATAGCCGTCATAAATGCTGGAAAGCGGTTTGCCATCCAGAGAGGCCAGCAGGTTTGCCGTGACAACCGGCGTCTGGGCGCGGGCGGCGGCCATGGTCTTGGCGTTGGATGTGCCAATCACATCGCCCAGCCCGAACACATTGGCATATCGGGCGTGCCGCAGGGTGGAGGGGTCTACATCCAGCCAGCCAGCAGCATTGGCCAGCGGGCTTTTCTTGACGAAGTCCGGGGCGCTCTGCGGCGGGGTGACATGCAGCATGTCAAAATCTTTGACGATATTTTCCGTTTTGCCATCCGGGCCGCTCACGGCAAAGGTTGCCTTGCGTTCCGGGCCGTTCACGGCAATCAGCGTATGCTTGTACTGGAGCGTGATGCCGTAATAATCAACAGCCTTCTGGAGGGCGGGGAGGTAATAGCTCACGCCGAACAGGGCATCTCCCGCAAGGCAGAATTCCACAGTGGTGCGGTTCAGCGTGCCTTCCTTGCGCCAGTAATCAGAGGCGAGATACGCAATTTTTTGCGGCGCACCCGCGCACTTGATCGGCATGGGCGGCTGGGTGAACAGGGCCTTGCCACCGGAGAGAGACTGGATGCAGGTCCAGGTGTACTCCACCGTGTCTTTGGAATAGTTGCTGCACACGCCGTTGCGGCCCAGCGTTTCGGTCAGGCCTTCAATCTTGTCCCAGTCCAGTTGCAGGCCGGGGCAGACAATCAGACGGTTGTAGGCCACGGTCCGGCCATCAGCCAGCGTGATACGGTCTTCTTCCGGCTGGAAGGAGGCCACAGCGGCGCGCACCCATGTGCAGCCGTCCGGAATCAGGCCGCCTTCCTGCCGCAGCGTGCTTTTCAGCGTCATGACTCCAGCGCCCACCAGCGTCCAGCCGGGCTGGTAGGCGTGGGTGGTGGAGGGGTCAATGATTGCGATATCCAGCGTGGGCCGCGCCTGCCGCAGGCGGGCGGCAACTGCGATACCGGCCGCGCCGCCCCCCACGATGACAACTGTAAAGCGGAGGTCCGGGGTTTTTCCGGTTTCAGACTGGGCCATATATGCTCTCCCTGAGACTGTCTCACATCAGATAGATGTGAGCAGTATCACAAGCATCAATAATTTAATAAATTGATTAATTATTGGGGAGGCATGTTTATGGCGCAGGTTAGTCCTTGATCCAGGCTTCCACCGGGCCCTGCAGCTTCATGGTCAGCGGGTTTCCGTTGCGGTCAACCGTTTTGCCTACGGCCACGCGCACCCAGCCTTCGCTGATGCAGTATTCTTCTACATTGGTTTTTTCGACACCTTTGAAGCGAATGCCAATGCCGCGCTCCAGCAGGGCTTCATTAAAGTAGGGGCTGGTCGGGTTAACGGACAGACGATCAGGTACGGTGGTATCGGTCATGATGAAAAAACGTCCTTATGACAAAGGGGTATACACGCCGTTTTCTTAGCGACTTTTGAGCGTGATGGCCATTGGGCTCTCAGCCCGCCTCCATTCAGGGTGTGTGGGCGGGGGCGGTGTCTGAAGAGGTATCCCGGCTGATCAGGCGCAGCCTGCGGCCAAGGGCCGCGCCCATCCGCTTCACCCAGTTCCCCAGCCGGTGCATGAACAGATACACAACCGGTGTGGAATACAGTGTGAGCAACTGGCTGGTGGCCAGCCCCCCGATAACGGCAATGCCAAGCGGGCGGCGCAGCTCGGACCCATAACCATGCCCAAAAACCAGCGGGACCGCACCAAAGGCGGCGGCCAGGGTGGTCATCAGAATAGGGCGGAAGCGCGTCAGGCAGGCTGCACGAATGGCTTCTTCCGGCGGCAGGCCCTGCTCGCGCTCCACATGCAGGGCGAAGTCGATCATCAGGATGGCGTTTTTCTTCACGATGCCAATCAGCAGAATCACGCTGATCATGGCGATGAGGGAAAACGGTTCTCCGCAGATCCACAATGTCAGCACGGCACCCACCGCGGCGGAGGGCAGGGTGGAGAGAATGGTCAGCGGCTGGATGTAGCTTTCATACAGAATACCCAGCGTGACATACATCGTGACGATAGCCGCGATGAAAACCAGCAGTTCGTTAATCAGGTCTTTCTGCATGTCGCCTGCCTGACCGGAAAAATCACCGCGCAGGCTCTGGGGCGTATGCAGGGTGAACATGGCCTTCCGGATTTCGGCTGAGGCATCGCCCAGAGATTTGCCGGGAGCGAGGTCAAACGCGATGGACCCTGCAATAAACCCGCCTTGATGGCTGACCTGAAGCGGGGTGGGGGTGGTTTCCAGTTGCGCCACGGTGGGCAGGGGCACCATGGTTTCCGATGAGGAGGAAACGGCTGACCCGTTGGAGGCCCCGGCTCCGCCGCCTGCCAGACGGTTGGCAATGGCGTTCCGGAAGGAAAGCTGGCTGAGGGAGGCGGCCTTGGACTCCGAGGTGTCCGAGGGTTTCTTGACGCGGACAGTATTGGACGCCGTAGCCCCAGACGCCGTTCCACCGGCGGTGGAAACCCAGAGGGTTTTCAGCATTTCCGGGTTATCCCGGAACTGTTTTTCTACTTCCATCACCACGTAATAGGTGGTCAGCGGTGTGGAAATGGCCGATGCGGTGCGCTGCCCGTAGGCATCATACAGCGCATTGCCGATCAGTTGGGGGGTGACGAGGTATCGGGCAGCCGTATCCCGCTGGATGCGCACATGCATGGCGGTGCCATTGCCGGAGAGATGGCTGTTGACCCCGACAAGCACCGTGCTCTTGCGCAGGATGTCTATGATGCGCGGAACCCAGGTGTAGATATCTTCAGCGTTATCACTCTGGAAGACATAGCTGTATGTGCCCTCGTGCTGGCGGTCTCCGCCGCCGTTGATATCTCCGGCGTTGGAAATGCTGGCTGTCAGGCCCGGAATGTTCTTCACCCGCTCGCGCACGCGCGCGGCAATCTGCTCCGGGGTGGAGCTGCGGCTGGCCTTGTCTGTCAGCTGGGCAAAAACCTGCGCTTCATTGGCGGCGTCCTCCCCCGCGAAGGCAAGAACGGACTCGACATCATGGTCCGCCACCATGGCGTTGATGACCTCTTTCGTCTTGCCGCACATGGCCGCGAAGGAACTGGTCTGGTCAGCGCTCAGATAGCTTTCCAGCAGGGAGATATCCTCTGCGGGCAGGACTGTCTTGGACATGACAATCAGAATGCCGATGGTGGCAAAAAAGCTTGCGGGCAGGGAGAGGAAAATCAGCCAGGGGTGGCGCAGCGCCCAGTTGAGCGAGCGCGCATAGCCGCGCATCAGCCGTTCCAGCATCGCGTCCGTGCCGTCTGCCAGCAGATGGGCGGCGCGTGTCAGCAGGCCCTGTTTACGGGGGGAGGCGCGCTCACCCGGCTCATGATGGATTTCCAGCATATAGGCGCACATCATGGGGGTGAGCGAGATGGACAGAAAGAACGAGACGGTGACAGCCGTGGTCAGTGTCATCGCAAATTCAAAGAAAATCTTGCCCGGAATCCCTCCCAGCAGCAGCAGGGGCAGAAAAACTGCAATCAGCGAGATGGTGATGGAGAGAATGGTAAACGCAATCTCCCGGGAGCCGAGGAGTGTTGCCTCCATGCGGCCCATCCCGGCTTCCATATGGCGGGCAATGTTTTCCACCACCACAATGGCGTCATCCACCACAAAGCCTGTCGCAATGGTCAGCGCCATGAGGGAGAGCGTATCAAGCGAGAAGCCCATCAGATGCATGACTGCCAGAGACCCGGCCAGCGAGATCGGCACCGTCACGGCGGGGATGAGCGTGGAGCGCCAGCTCCGCAGGAAGGCCAGCACCACCAGCACCACCAGCAGGACGGAAATCAGCAGGGTGTATTGCGTATCCACCAGCGCCCCGCGGATGGAGACAGAGCGGTCTGACGCCAGTTTGAACTGCACATCCGCTGGCAGCGCATTGCTCAGGAGTTTCGCACGGGCGCGGATGGCGTCCGTTACTTCAATAACATTTGCGCCCGGCTGCGGGCGGATAACGGTGATAATGGCGGACTGGTGATTGTACCAGGCGGCCTTGCGTTCATCCTGCGGGCCATCCCGCACAATAGCCACGTCGGTCAGGCGCACGGGGCGACCGTTGCGGTACCCGATGACAAGATCCCGATACTGGTCGGCCGTACGGGCCTGATCGTTCGTTTCCAGTGTCAGGCGTTCACCGCCGGAATCAAGGAATCCCTTGGGGGTGTTCGCATTGGCGGAGGCCAGTGCGGACCGCACGTCTTCAAACCCGATGCCGTATTTATACAGCATCATGGGATTCATTTCCACGCGCACGGCGGGTTTGGAAGAGCCGACCATCTCTACCCAGCCAACGCCCTTCACACCGGCCAGCACCGGCTTGAGGCGTGTTTCCGCCAGATCACGCAAGGCGGTGGTGGTGCGGGTGGCGGAGGTCATGACAGCCAGCATGATCGGGCTGTCAGACGGGTTGGCCTTGTAATATTGCGGGGGCATGAGCAGTGTGTGCGGCATGTCCGCCCGGGCGGCCTGCAAGGCGGCCTCAACATCGCGCGCGGCGCCGTTGATGTCCCGGCTGTTATCAAAAAACAGCAGGACAAACGCGCTGGTATCTGTTGAGTCGGACCGCATGCTGGTCAGCCCGGCAATCTGCCCCAGATGCCGCTCCAGCGGTGTGGTGAGCGCGCTGGCCATCTGCTGTGGGGATGTGCCGGTCTGGGTCGCGACAACATAGATAACCGGCACGGAAATATTGGGCAGATCCGCCACGGGCATGGCGCGGTAGGCAAAAACGCCCGCCAGAACAAAGGCCATGGCCATCAGGATTGTGCCGACGGGCCGCATGATGAAAAGCCGGCAGATAGACAAAGTCGGTCTTCCTTAACCATGATGGTGGCGGTCGGCCGAGGCGGCCAGCCGGCTGTTCAGCAAAGCATCAAAAGATTGATATCCGGTTCAGCCAACCGGCCTGAGATGCAGGCCCCCTGAAACCACCGTGCCCGAGGGCAGGAAAGGCAGGCCGTGCCTTACGGCAGGACGTTAACCTTGTCTGCATGCGTGCGTGGCGCCGGGGCGGCGGCATCACTGATAATCTTTCCGCTTCCGTCTCGTTCCGTTGCCAGTGCGCCTGTGACTTTGTCAACACTGATCGCACCGCTTTGTTCAACATGGAACAGGCCAACATCTGTCACACCATGAAAAACCGCGTTCCCCGTGCTTCGGGAGGTAATCTCCAGCGCCTGAAGCTGGCCGGACCCTGCGGTAAAGCTGGCGCTCCCGCCCAGATACAGAGCCAGAGCTGGGGCATTGATGCGCGTGATGGTGACGGGCGCACTCTGCTCGGAGCGGATGCGGGCGGAGTCAGAGAGTGTGGAAATGGTGATGGGGCCGGAAGATTGGGAAACAAGGCCCAGTTCTCCGGTGCGGCCCAGTGCAAGTGTGCCACTGCCCGCATGGATGAACACGGTTCCCGTGCGGTCCTCCACCACGATGTTGGTGCTGCCTGCATCCTCAATGGTCAGGGGTATGTCGGGCCGGGTGGAAACCGTCAGGCTGCCGCGCCGTGAGCAGTTTTTCTGCGCAAGCGTGATGGTGCCATCCGGCGCGATGGCGCGGGTAATGTCCGCCGGAAAGCCGGGCTCAAGATGCACAGGCTCAGCCTGACCGGCCTTGCTGACGATATGCAGGCTTTGCAGGCAGGGCGTGCGCACCATCAGCCCCGGGCCTTTTACAGGCGGGGCTGCGCGTGCAGGGGCGATGCACAGTGGAAGCGCCAGGCAAAGCCCGGCCAGCAGGGCGCGGGAGAAGGGAAGGTTTTTTCCAGACATGGGATTCTGTGTGCCAGCAGGCTGCGGAGGCGTCCAGTTACAAGACAGCAGCCAGTGACAGGACACCAGAAAGACATTTGCCACGGAATGCCTCTTTTTCATGATGGTGCAAGGGTGAAGAGGGCATGTATAAGTAAAAAATAATTTTTCAGGAAAAATTATATGAATACAGAACGATTTGAGAATATTGGTGATAGCTGTGAGTTCGGATTTGTAAAAAGATCTCATAGTGATGAAAGTGGTGGCCTGCTGAGATGGGTTCGTTCTTCTGAGACATCCCTCGCGGAAGGGTTGAAGAGTCGCTTCGATAGTCTCTATTTGTTTGAAAATCTTTCACCATATTCAGAAGATATGCTTCTGGATTCCCGATATGGCCTTTATTTTCACACGGCAATCCATTCCAAAGACCGCCAATGGGTGGAGCCTGAGGCGCGTCGGCGTGAAATCCATAAATCCGAGAAGGAAAAGATCGACTATCTGGTCGAAAAATTCTTCCGCCGTCTGGCCGATCCGTCGGTCATTCTCGTCTACAAACGCAATGAGAACGTGTCACACGAGGGAGCGGAGCAACTGGCTCAGGCCATCGCGCGGCATGGCCCCGCACGCCTGCTGGTTGTGCGCCATACGCAGGACCCGGCCCTGATCGGGCATGTCATGCCGGAACAGTCTTATCTGGCGGGATATCTGGACCGCTTTGCGCCCTACGCGCATGCGGACCAGTTCTCGCCTGTGTGGAACAGGGTGCTGGAGGCCGCTCTGGCGGTGCCGCATCCGGACCGGGCCTCAGTTACGCGGGCCACTGCCGCCCGCGCCCCCCATCAGGGCATCGTGCAGGCGGTCAAAGGTTTCGGCCAGCGTATCGTGGGCGCGTTTGCCCTTGCTGCCGACAATGGTGACCGTGGTGGTCATTCCGGCGGCAATCTGGGTTCCGGGCGGGATACTGTCGATATGCACGCGCACCGGAATGCGCTGGGCGAGACGCACCCAGGTGTAGACCGGGTCAACTGAGGGCAGGCCCTGTGTGGAGGGCGTGGCGTTTGGTGTCGCAATACCGCGTGTGATGCTGATGACATGCCCCCACATGGGCTCCCGGAAGCCCATCAGGTCCATCCGCACCCGGTCTCCCACATGGATGGAACGGATTTTTGTTTCCTCAAAATAGCCATCCACCCAGTAGGAAGAGGCATCAATCACCCGGATATTGGGTTTGGCGGCGGCGGCGTAATCTCCCACCCGCATGATCAGGTTGGTCACATAGCCAGTCACGCTGCTGCGCACCTTTGTGCGGTCCAGATTGATTTTTGCCTGGGCGAGTGCGGCCATGGCATCCCCATACTGGGCTTTGGCCATGTCCGCCGTGGCCTGATAGACCTGCTTTTCCTCGCGGGAGGCCGCAACTTCCGTCAGCTTGTTGCGGCGGCTTTCCTGCGTGGTTTTCAGTTGCATGTCGGCCTGACGTTCGTTCACACGGGCTGTGGCAGAGGCCACGGCCACCTTGAAATCGAACGGGTCGATCTCATAGAGAACATCCCCGGCGTGAACGAACTGGTTGTCCTTCACCAGAACCGAGATGATCTGCCCGGAAACGCGCGGGGCAATATCGGCCACCTGAACGCGCACCTGCCCGTTTCTGGTCCAGGGTGCGGCGGTGTAATAGTCCCACAGGATCAGGCCGACCACAGCGGCAATGGCGAGAATGGTTCCCGTCGTGACAAATTGCAGGGCGCGGCGGGCGCGTTCAAACACGGCTGGGCAATCCTTTTACAAGAGAAGGGTATAAAGGCCGATCAGGCAGACAAGCAGCCCGAATTCAGCCAGCGGCAGGTTCCAGATCACCCGTCGGGCGCCGATTTTTGCCAGAATGGGGTTCAGTATCAGCAGCGTGACAACAGCCAGACCGGCATGCACGACAAAGGAGGATACCAGCAGGCCATCGATATCCAGAACAGCGTGAAGGTCCATGTTCAGAACGCCTTCCATTGCTGATCTGGCAGCGGGATGATGTCATACAGTTTAAGAGCGGAGCGATTATGCTCAAGCAGCCGGATGGCCCCGACCATGCCGGATATCGCCGCGAGCGCTGTCGCCATTTCACCGTGTGGCAGGGTGATGGCTTTATCCAGCAGGATGCGGGCCTGCCGCCGCATGCGGAACAGGGCGGCATCGGCATTATAGACCACCGTTGCGCGGAAGGCGGCCTCCGCATCGGGCCGGATGGCGGGAATAGTGGCGGCGCGTTGCAGATGGCGGCGTGCGCGGGCCAGTTCCACATTCAGCTCATCCAGACTTGAAAGACGGTTGAAAACGCGGATTTTCGCCAGACTGTCCGGCAGATAGTGGTTCCAGTCGAGAATTTTGCACAGCCGGTCATAATGGCGGCTGATCAGCGCGGAGCCTGCCTGCTCCCCGTGGCCTTCAAGCTGAAGGCGCAGATCATGCCCGATGGTGATCGCAACGCGAAAGCGGCGGCGGCTGGCGGAAGGGGGCAGCAGCAACACCAGCGAGATGAAAATGATCACCGCGGCGAAGAGATACAGCACATTCCGGTCGATAAAGGCTGAGGGCTCGTAATTCTGTGCATTGGCCACACCCAGAATCACGAAGAAGAACACCCCGGCATTAAAGCCGACTGTTGCGGTTCTGGGGTTCAGCAGCAGCAGGCAGCCGCCGAAAATAACCGGGATAACCGCCATGGCGAGAAACGGCATATCCGCACCTTTGGGCAGAATGCCAAAATTCAGCACCGCCGCCACAGCAATGGCCAGGGGCGTGCCGATCAGCGCGCCCATGCCAAACCCGCGCGCATTATAGGTGGAGGCGGCCAGTGTAAGAATTACCGCGACCTGCGAGAGGGCGATGTAGGTCGAGGGAATATCCGAAATAATGCAAAGCCCTGCCGCCACCGTAAAACCGGTGAGGGTGCGCAGGCCAGCCAGCAGGGCGGCGATCACATCGTGATGCTGCTCGATTTTCAGTTCAGGAGCCTGTGTGCGGGCGCGTTTGCCGTTTTCAAAGGCATCAATGCCGTCAGTAGCCCAGCGGGCATCGGAATGCAGGGCCATGGTGCGCTCGATCAGCCAGGCTTCATCCAGTGTGGGGCCACGCCCCGGCTCCATCGCGTGAGCTTCCCGCGCCAGATCTTCCATATCCTGCACAACCTGCCGGGGGGAGGCCACGGTTGTGCCCTCTCCAAAGGTGGTGCGGATCCGGGCGAGCACCGGGCCGGAAACATCCCCCTGACGCAACACGGAGGCGATGGCGCGGCTGCAACTGAGCATTTCCAGCAGCGCCACCATGGCCGAGCGTGCCCCGGCCAGCCTCACGCGTGCATCGGGCAGCTCTGTTCTGGCGTAGGAAACCTGAGAGGTGAGGGCAATAATCTCCCCGGCCAGTCCGGCACAGGCTCTGTCATCCGGAATGCCGTGTCCGGCTATGGCATCGCGGCTGATGCGCTGCACCATACCGGCAACACGGTGCAGGTTGGTGGCCAGTTTTTCCCACGCGGTGGGCGAGCCGAAAATGTCATTCACCGCGGCGGTGGCGGCAATACCGACAACAATGGAAGAAACGCGGTTGACCGTGACATCAAAAACAGCGCCGGGACTATCAATGCAACTGATGCCGACAATGGCAACGGTGTAGCCCGAGAGCATGGCGGCATAGGCGCGGAAGTCTTTCTCCAGCGTGCCGATAATGGTGCACAGCGTCAGCCACAGCCCGACACCCCCCAGAAACACCACACGGTCCTGATTGAAGCAGGCAGTGAGAAACAGGGCGACAAACGCCCCCACCAGCGTGCCAACCAACCGGTAGACCGCCTTGGAGAGAACCTGTCCGCGCAGGGGCTGGGCCAGAATCATCACGGTTACGGCGGCGGACCCGGGGGAGGAGAGTTGCAACCAGAACGCGGTGGCCAGCGCCAGCACGGCGGAAAGCCATGTGCGCAGGCAGAACAGAAACCAGCCGGGCGGGAAAAGGGACGCAGGCAGGGAAGGGATCAGCCCTTTCCAGAAGCTGGCGGGAGAAGCGGCGGGGGTGTTGAAACTCATCCTCTCCCTCATCCTTGCCGCGTGGAGGCTTGCTTGACGGCTTCAGAAACGGGTTCACCCAAGCCCGAATCCTTAAACTGATCTGTCTATTAAAATAAAATATAATAAAGCGGGTGATGTTTCGCGCGCTGGGCGGCATTGCAGTAAACGCGTTGGACTTTCGCATGCCTGCATGATCCGCAGAAAAGGCTGGCGTTTGCGGGCTTCAGGGTATGATGCCACGGCAGGATGTGCTGAATTAAGCGCCCCCTTACAGCACTGCGGCATTCATGAAATTTATTCACACTTCAGACTGGCAGATCGGGCGGACTTTCCGTTTTGTGAATGATGATACGCTCGGGGCGCTACAGGTGGCGCGTCTGGACGTTATCCGGCAGCTGGGGCTGCTGGCCCGGCAGGAAGGGGCCGCGCATGTGCTGGTGGCGGGGGATGTGTATGAGCATGAAACCCCCTCGGAACGTACCCTGCATCAGCCTGTCGAGCGGATGCGCCAGTTTCCGGATATCCAGTGGCATCTGATCCCTGGCAATCATGATGCCGACCAGCCGGAAGGTGTCTGGGCGCGGCTGGCGCGGGGCGGGCTGCCGGAGAATGTCACGGTGCATCGGGAGCCTGGGGCGGTGCTGATTGATGCGGCGCATAACGCCTGGCTTCTGCCTGCCGTGCTCAAGCGCCGCCATGTTCTGACTGATCTTACAGGCTGGATGGATGAGGCCGAAACACCGCCTGATGCCCTGCGGATTGGTCTGGCCCACGGCTCCGTCACCGGATTTGGGGGAGAGGCCGAGGCTGAACATAACCCCGTGGCGCCCGACCGGGCCAAGCGGGCCGGGTTGGCGTATCTGGGGCTGGGGGACTGGCACGGTTTTTGCCAGATTGATGCCCGCACAGCCTATTCCGGCACACCGGAGACAGACCGTTTCACAACCGGTGGCGGCGGCGGGGGTGAGGCACTGGTTATCACGCTGCGGGGCGCACAGGCGGACCCCGTGATCACCCGCCACAGGACAGGGCGCTATATCTGGAAAAAGCTGGACGATGTGGTGTTGACCTCCCGGCAGGATATTCTGGCGCTGGACGCCCGCATCCGCAGTATTGAGCCGGATAATCCGGGGTCTGTGCTGGTGTGGCTTGCGGTGTCCGGCCTGCTCTGCGTTGAGGATATGGCGGTTTATGAACGTGAAGTGCTCACGCAGTTGAGCGGGGCCGTGGCCTGCCTGCGTCTGACGGGTGCTCCGCATCTGTCAGCCGGGCTGGAGGATCTGGACCGGTTCGGGCCGGGCGGTGCCGTGCGGGCGGCGGCGGAACAGTTGCTGAGCCGCGCGCAGGCCGGAGGGGAGGCGGGGCAGCTTGCGGCTGATGCCCTGCAACGGTTGTTTCTGTTCTGGCAGGAGATGGGGGTGCCAGCGGCATGATCCTTACCGATTTGCAGATTGAAGGTGTGCGGCGCTTTGCCGCCCCGGTGCGGCTGGACGGGCTGGGGCCGGGGCTGAATGTGCTGGCGGCCCCCAATGAGGCCGGAAAATCCACCCTGCTGACCGCGCTGAAAGCAGCGCTGATGGTCCGTACCAGCTCCAAAGCCAGACCCGTGAAGGAGCTTCAGCCCTATGGCGGCGGGGCACCGCACATCGCCCTCTCCTTTACGTGGAAGGGGATGGAGTGCCATCTGGAAAAACAGTTTCTCTCCAAACCCTTTACCCGCCTCATACTGGGGCCTGAACGCTTTGAGGGCGATCAGGCGGAAGAAGCCCTGCGCGGCGTGCTGGGGCTGGAAGATATCGGGAAAGGGGAAGCCGCCGGGCTGTGGAACGCGCTTCTGGTGGGGCAGGGCGAAAGTTTTGCGCAGCCCGTTCTGAACCAGACTGGGCAGGATACCCTGCGCGGCTGTCTGGAACAGGGCGTGGAGGATGCCACCGGCGGGGCCGCGGCCAGCGCCGTGCTCAGCCGTGTGCGGGAGCGCCTTCTGCTGTTGCAGACAGCCAGCACGGGCAAGGCAACCGGCAAATACCGGCAGGCGCTGGAGCAGGAAGCACAGGCACAGGCCTCTCTGAGCGAGCTTGAAAACCGGCGGGCTGCGCTGGAAGAAGATCTGGTGGCGCTGGAGCAGGCGCGGCGCGCGTTGCAGGAGCAGGAAAATCCGCAAAGCCGGGCGCAGGATGAAGCCAGACTTCAGGCGCTGCGGCAGCAGAGGGACAGGCTGCGCGTTGCGGATGCGGAGGAGCAGGCTGCCAGAGCCGCTCTTGCCACCCTCACCCAGACCCACTCCAGCATACGGGACGAACAGGAACGGCGGCAGGAAGCTCATCTCCGCAAGCGCAGGCTGGAAAGCGAGTGCGCTGAGGCACAGCATGATCTGGCGGCTCTCACGGAGCGTGCCACACTGGCCCGGCAGCGGTATGAGGAAAGCCGCCAGCGGCGAGAACAGGCCGAGCAGCAGCATCAGGCCGCGCGGCAGGCCATGCTGGCGCTGGCGCGCCGGGCCAGCGTGATGCAGCAGCAGGCGGCCCTTGAGCGGGAACGGCTGGCGGTACAGCGGGCCGAAGCCGCGTGTGCGCGGCTGGAGCAGGCGCGCGCTACTCTGGCGGCCTTGCGGGTGGATGAAAAGCTGATCCGTCAGGTGCGGAAAGCCGTGCGAGATCAGGAAACGGCACAGGCCACGCTGAATGCCCGCGCCACGCGCCTGAGCGTGGCCCTTCAGCCTGAGGCTGAAGGCCGGGTGCGGCTTGACGGTGTGCCTTGCCCGCAAGGGGAAACCGTTCTGACCCATACGGCGGATCTGGTGGTGGAGGGTGTCGGGCAATTCCGCATTACGCCCGCTGTGACAGATCAGGATGAGGCTCTGGCCACCGCAACAGCCGCCCGCCGGACGATGCAGGAGGTCTTGCAGGCAGCTGGTTGCGAGAGTGCCGAGCATGCGGAACATCTGTTTGAAGAACGGCGACAGGCGGAAACGCGGGTTGCGGAAGCCCGCGCGGCGTTCGTGGCGTCTCTGCCCACCCTGCGGGATGAGCAGGATGCCACCCTGTTCGCGGGTTTGGCGACCTTGCGGCAGGAGCTGAGCGACCGACAGGCTGCGCTCCTGCGGGAGCAGGCTGAAGGACTGTCTCTGCAAAAAGAGGCCTTGGAAGAGGGGCCGGACGCAGCAGGAACCGGGGAAGAGGCCGGAGAGGAGCGGGCCACAGAGCAGGGCGCTGTGCCCGGCGCGGCTCTGCACAGCATGCAGCAACAGGCCGGACAGGCGGAGGACAGGGCCTCCCGCATGGCGGAAGAGGCACGGCAGGGCGAGCGGAGGGAGCAGGCCGCTTTTGCCGCGGCGCTGGCTCTTCAGGAAAAGGCCGATGCCGTGCTCAGGCAGAAGCAGGCGGCGCAGGATCAGGTTGGGCGTGAACTGGCTGTCAGTCAGGCGCGTGAGAGTGATGAGGCTCTGGCAACCCGTGCGGCTGAGACCCGGCACGCGCTGGCTCAGGCTGAAGCGCATCTGCAAAGCCTGAAGGCCGGACGGGAGACGGAGGAACCGCTCTCCGTGGTGGAGGCCAGCATCGCGCGGCGTGAGCAGGCGCTTGAGGGTGCCCGTGTGGCTATCACCCGCCTGCGGGAGGATATTCGGGAGCGGGAAACCCGCGTACATGTGGCCGAAGGCGAGGGGCTGGATGAAAAAATAGCCGAGGCAGGCCGCACCGCCGCACGGCTCAGGCTGGAGTGTGAGGGGTATGAGCGGGAGCGGGCGGCGCTGGCCCTGCTTGAGCAAACCCTGACAGAGGCGGAAAAAACGCAGACAGAGCGTTACCTCGCGCCGCTGGTACGCACCATGCAGCCTGCGTTTTCAGCCGTGTTTCCCGGTGCGTCTCTGGTGATGGACACCGGTTTCGGCCTGTCCGGTCTGGCCCGGCGCACAGAGGAAGAGTTTGCAAGGCTTTCGGATGGCACGCGCGAGCAGATTGCGGTTCTGGTGCGGCTGGGCTTTGCGGAACTGCTGCATGCCCGCCAGTCTCCCGCCATTCTGGTGCTGGACGATGCGTTGGGTTTTTCAGACTCGCAGCGGCTGGACCGGATGTTCGATGTGCTGGCTGATGCCGCCACCCGGTTCCAGATTCTTGTGCTGACCTGCCACGCCGAGGCTTTTGGCAGGATGGGCGGCAGGGCTCTCACCCTGCGGCCCATTCCGCAGATTACAGAACGACGTTGAACTGAAGCGCCATAACGGCGGCGTCATGGAACGTTGTCGTGGCGCCGGGGCGGTTGATGTACTGGAAGTCCGGCTGAAGTGTCAGGCCGTTGGCCACATGCACATTGTAGAAAAGCTCGTAAATGCTTTCATGTGACTGCACACCCCAGGTCTGCCCCCACTGGGTGGGCTGGAACTGCTGGCCCGCAATAATGGAGGCCTCCTGCTGCAGGGCCACGGTGCGGCTCATTTTCAGCCACTGATACATGATGCCGATGCTGTCATTCGGGCGGCCCCAGGGCTTGCCGGTTTCAAGCAGGCCCCCCCACAGATGGTGGGACATGGCGGTGGTCTTGCCATCGGTCCACATATAGCCACCCATGGCAACCAGACCGTTGGTCGGGCCTTCGCCATTCCGCACAAGCATCTGGTCAGCCATCACCCACGCGCTGGCGCGGCCTGCGTGATACCGGGCCGGCTCGCCTGTCTGCACCCAGGCGTTGCCGTTGATGTCTTCATACAGATCTTTGTATTTCGAGTTATCGTAGCTGTAGCCAGCCTTGTAGTGGCCAACCAGATGGTTTTTGCCAAAGGAAGGCAGCCAGCCGATTTCAACAGGGGTTGAGAACTTGCCCAGACCATCCTGTGCCCAGGCCCAGCCGGAAATCCCGCCATTGAAAGAATGAGGAGAAACGGCAAACAGGCCAGCCATGACATAGGTCGTACTGGTAGGCATCACGCGGGCAACGGCCCCCAGATTGCCTGATGGCCAGTCACGGTTGCCTTCGGTGTATTTGTTCGGGGCGGGATTACCGCACACGGCCACGTTCATGTACATACAAAACAGGGGAGAGGCCGCGAAGAAGCTGCCAACCGGGATCCAGCCTGCGCTGATATCAACATGGTTGTGCGCAAAGGCATGTTCACCGTACAGATATACAAGGTGCGCCACCACGTTACCGCGGCCACCGTAAATCTGCTGAACACCCCCGACGGCATCCCCGATATATTTGGTGCTCAGGTTCTGCCCGTGCCCGTTCACCACCATCATGTGAGACCAGAAGCCCTTCAGCAGGTTCAGGTCTGTGAGCTTGCCCCAGTCCACATCCAGTTCAACACCCACCTGGCCGGCATTCGTCACACCTTGGCGCATGCCACCACGGAAATTGCCGGCAAGTTCTTCATGCACGTCGGCCAGAATATGAATGCCATGGTTCAGCAGCCAGGGCTGGGCTCCCCACCAGTCTCCAAAGAAATGCGCTTTTCCGTATGGAGCGGAAAAAAGCGGACCGGGGTCTTCTACCGGGTTCGCTTCATTATTTGCCTCCAGACTCGGCAACAGGCCGACTGAACTGTTCCCGCCTGTCAGCAACTGAGCGGAAGCCTTCGGGGAAAGGGCCGGTATCACCATGCATGTAGCGGACAGGATGCAAAGGAAAGACAGGTCTGAAGAGAGTTTTTTCATGTTGCTTTTTTTTTATTCTCTGGTGGATGTATAGAAAACATGCATATATTCTTTCAAAATAGGATATGAATGTCTAAACTTTTTTTTACACCAGTGCACTTATTGCTCTTTTTGGTGAAGTTTTGACGCTTTGGTACAACAGAGTTACCGTTCGGACGCGTTGACGCCGCCGGTGTCTGATGATGAATTCACGTCATGACAAAAATCGACACAAGCCGCCCCTTTCTGCCGGTGCGCATTGCGGTGATGACGGTATCGGATTCCCGCACTCTTGAAACAGACACATCCGGCCAGGCGCTGATTTCGCGCCTTGAGCAGGCAGGCCACATTCTGGCTGATCGCGCGATTGTGCGGGATGATGTCCAGCAGATTACGGAACAGCTGCAACGCTGGATCAGAGACTCGCAGGTTGATGTGGTGATTACCAACGGCGGTACGGGTGTGACCGGTCGGGATGTAACGCCGGAAGCCTTCGAGCGCGTGCTTGAAAAGCGCATTGAAGGTTTTGGAGAACTGTTCCGGATGCTGTCCTACAGCAAGATCGGCACGTCCACCATTCAGTCCCGCGCGTTGGCGGGGGTTGCGCAAGGCACCTACCTGTTTGCCCTTCCCGGTTCAACCGGCGCGGTGAAGGACGGGTGGGACGATATTCTCGTGTTCCAGCTCGATAACCGCCATCGCCCCTGCAACTTTGTTGAACTCATGCCCCGCCTGCGTGAAGGGGCGGAAGAGGGATCATCCCATGACTGACGAGATCAAACTGCTGATGCTGGCAGGTGATTATGTGGAAGATTATGAGATCATGGTGCCATATCAGGCACTGCTGATGGTCGGATACAAGGTGGACGTGGTCAGCCCGGGCAAGAAGGCCGGGGAGAAAATTTTGACCGCCATCCATGATTTTGAAGGCGCGCAGACCTACAGCGAAAAGCCCGGCCACGCGTTTACGCTGAACGCCACGTTCGACGAGATTGATACGGACGATTATATCGGCCTGATTATTCCCGGAGGTCGCGCGCCGGAGCATCTGCGCATGCATCCGCGCGTTCTGGAGATCGTCAAAGCCTTTGCGGATCGCCCTCTGGCCGCCATCTGCCATGGCGCACAGCTTCTGAGTGCCGCGGATATCATCAAGGGGCGCACGGTCTCCGCTTATCCGGCCTGCCGCCCGGAAGTGGAACAGGCGGGTGCCACCTATGCCGACATTCCCCTGACAGATGCCGTGACGGATGGAGAACTGGTGACAGCCCCCGCCTGGCCCGCACATCCGGCCTGGCTGGCGCAGTTCCTGACCGTGCTCGGCGCGACAGTAACGATATAGTGCCTCTCGGCTCCTGCTGTTGTGCCTTTCCTCCTTGGAGGAAGGTTCGACAGGAGGGAGCCTTCGATGAAACGCCTTCCACCAGCCCCGCCCCTCATGGGTGGCGGAACTGGTGGTCGTGGCCCGCTAAGGGCGTTGCTTCCACACCGCTGACTGTCAGACGGGGAGAGGGGGCGCCGCCGGGCCGGGAGACCCGGCGCAGGCAGGCTTGGTGCAGGTAGACTGTGCCGGCTTAATACTCGCTGGCCGCCGGGCGGTTGAGCATGGCCATCAGTTCCCGCCGCGTATCGGAGTTTGTGCGGAAGGTGCCGAGCATCTGGCTGGTGACCATGGAAACACCGGGGCGGTGCACGCCACGGGTGGTCATGCATTCATGGCTGGATTCGATAATGACAGCCGTGCCGTGCGGCTGCAGGACATCATTGATGGTGTTGGCGATCTGGGCTGTCAGCCGTTCCTGAATCTGCATGCGGCGGGCATAGGCATCCACCACGCGCGCCAGCTTGGAAATCCCGACAACGCGCTTGCGGGGCAGATAGGCCACATGGGCGCGGCCGATGATGGGAGCCAGATGGTGTTCGCAATGGCTTTCAAAGCGGATGTCGCGCAGCAGCACAATCTCATCATACCCGTCCACCTCGGAAAACGTCCGTTCCAGAAGCGTCTTGGGGTCAATCTCGTAGCCCTGAAAAAACTCTTCATATGCGCGGGCCACGCGGGCAGGGGTGTCATGCAGCCCTTCGCGGGTGGGGTCTTCCCCCGCCCAGCGCAAGAGGGTGCGAATGGCCTCTTCCGTTTCTGCTCGTGTCGGGCGGTCAGTTCTGGGCAGAGGGTCGCTCATGCCATTCTCCTGCATTATGCATCTGTCGTGAAGCGTGGGTGGCCGGTTCCGGTCAGTGGATCTGCCGGAACTGGAAGGGGCTATCCAGACTGAAGGCCGGGATGGCGATATCAAACCGCTTGCCGGAATTGATGTTGCGCATCTGGTAGGAGCCGCGCATGAAGCCGCCCGCCGTGCTCAGAGAGACGCCGGATGTGTAGTCAAACCCGTTCTGGGGGCGGATAACCGGCTGCTCCCCAACCACACCTTCCCCATGCACATATTCCGTGCGCCCCGCGCCATCGGTAATCTGCCAGGTCCGCTCCGTAAGCTGGATGGGGGCCGAGCCACCGTTTTCAATGCGGATGCGATAGACCCAGCAATACATATCCTCATCCGGTTCGGATTGTTCTGGAAGCCAGAATACCTGAACACAGACACGCATGTCCCCTGTTACCGCCTCGTACATCGGGGCGGAGGCGAAAAGGTCGCTCATGGTATCATCATGGTCAGGGGACATGGGCGGTGAGTCCGGCCAGTCAGGCATGGGGAAGCTGCTCCTGCGCAAGAAATAACAAGGCCAGATTCAGGCTTTCGGGGTCTGGCCCACGCGGCTGAAGAGATGGCAACAGTCCGCAGCCAGTATCACGAAGCGCTTGCGGAAGGGAAGACGCCTGTCTGCTCTGATACCATTCCGGTACAAAAGCAGACAGGCGAGGGCAGGGGTCAGCCTCTGGCCAGCGCGGCCACGCCACGGGCGAGGTCTTCAATCAGGTCGGCACTGTCTTCCAGACCCACGGAGAAACGGATGGCCCCTTCGGAAATACCCAGTCTGGCCCGTTCTTCCGCACCGATTTTCATGTGCGTTGTGGTGGCCGGGTGGGTCACGAGAGAGCGCGCATCCCCCAGATTATTGGAAATGGCAATCAGTTGCAGGGCATTCATGAAGGCAAATGCGCCTTCCTGCCCGCCGGTCACCTCGAACGCGACCATGGTGCTGCCGCCTGTCATCTGGCGCTGGGCGAGGTCATACTGCGGGTGGTCCTTCCGGCCCGGATACCGCACGCTGATAACACCGGGGGCGGAGGCCAGATAATCCGCCACTGCCGCGGCATTGCGGGCCATGGCATCCACACGCAGGGAAAGTGTTTCCAGCCCTTTCAGCATGACCCATGCGTTGAAAGGAGAGAGCGCATTGCCGGTGTTGCGCACGAAGGGCTGAAGCGTTTCCTTGATCCAGTCTTCTCGGCCCAGCACGGCCCCACCCAGAACGCGGCCCTGCCCGTCAATATGCTTGGTACAGGAATACACAACGACATCCGCCCCCAGTTCCAGCGGCTTCTGGTAGATGGGGGATGCAAAAACGTTATCCACCACCACCAGTGCCCCGGCCTTGTGCGCGCGTTCCGCAATGGCGGCGAGGTCCAGCACATCCAGCATCGGGTTCGAGGGGCTTTCCAGCAGGACAGCGGCTGCCGGTTTGCTGAAGGCTTCATCCCATGCCGTGAGGTCGCTCCCATCCACAAACACGGTTTCCACACCGTATTGCGGCAGCAGGTTGGCAACAATCCAGTGGCAGGAGCCAAACAGGGCGCGGGAGGCGATAACGCGGTCCCCTGCCTTCACGTGAGAAAGCAGGGCGGAGGAAACCGCGCCCATGCCGGTGGAGGTTGCCACGCAGGCTTCGGCCCCTTCCAGATCGGCCAGGCGGTTTTCCAGCGCGGCAACCGTGGGGTTGGCAAACCGGCTGTACTGGTAGTGGGAGACTTCACCGGTGAAGGTTTTGGCGGCCTGTTCCGCGTTTTCGTAAACAAACCCGGATGTCAGGAAAAGCGCTTCGCTGGTTTCACCATATTCGGTGCGTTCGAGGCCCGCATGCAGGAGGCGGGTGGCAGGACGCCAGCTTTTGGAAGAAGAAGTCTTGCTGTCACTCATAACGAGGTATCCGGTTCTTTCCTGCGGCGTACGGCGTGAAGAGAAGCTCGGGGGTTTCCGCTTCAGCCTTACAGCTCGATTTGACCGTGGAAACCGTGGCGTCGGCACAGCGTCGCCATGGCCTCTTTAGCGCGTTTATTTTACCTCGCCGCAAGCCGGCCGTACAAATCACGAGGGTTCAGCGTCCTTCAGGACACCGGATAAGGTTTGTTATGCGGAGGCAGGGTATGTTCGTCAAGACTATCCTTCGCCTTCCGCACGCGGCCAGCCATGCAGGGGGCGAGCACCACCCTTTACAGGAGTTCCTGCAGGAGCGGTACAAAGGGGAGATCAGCCTCCGGCATGGGGTAGTCATGCAGGGTTTCCGGGGTCACCCAGGCCAGTGTCTGGCCTTCCTTAGGCTGGGGTGTGCCAGACCAGTGGCGGCACAGATAAAGCGGCATCAGCAGGTCAAACGCCTTGTAGGCATGGGATGCGAAGGTGAAGGGGGCGAGGCAGGCGCGGGAGACATCAAGCCCCAGTTCCTCTTCCAGCTCCCGCACCAGTGCGGCCTCCGGCGTTTCTCCGGGTTCCACCTTGCCGCCGGGGAATTCCCACAGGCCGGCCATGCTTTTTCCTTCCGGGCGCTTTGCCAGAAGGATGCGGCCCTGCGCATCAATCAGCGCTGCGGCGGAAACCAGAACAAGCTTGCGGGAGAGCGGTGCGCCCCCGGCCTGCTGCCCGCCTGTCTGGTCACCCGCCGGTGCATCCAGATCTTCACGCGTGGCTTCAAACACCAGAACAGGGTGCTCCTTGCCACGGGCGATGAACATCTGGCTGTCCGTGCCAATGGAGCGGAAGCCGATATGCTGAAGCACACGGGCCGAGGCCTCGTTATCCTGCGCCACGGTGGCGCGGAGGCGGTCGATATCCATATTGGCCAGCGCCCAGCGGGCCAGACGCCCGGCAGCGCGGGTGGCAATGCCCCGCCCCCAGTGCGGGCGGCCCACCCAATATCCCAGCATTCCCACACGCCCGACCTGCGGTACGGTCTGAACACGTAGCCCCACGCAGCCCAGAAACGTGCCGTTTTCATCCAGAATGGCGAAATGGCAGCCCTCACCGGACCGATGCGTATGCAGGGTGGACTCTATCCACTCATCCGCCAGATTGCGCGGATAGGGGAAGGGCAGGCGGCTGAGCATCCGCACCACTTCCCAGTCATTGACCAGATTGTGGAGGGCAGCCGCATCATCAGGCTGAAGGGGGCGCAACCGGAAAGGCGGCGCCTCCAGAACCAGAGATGCGATATCAGGCATTCGCAGCCGCTGCGGGAGCGATCCCGCATTCTGCCAGAAGCCCGCGCAGGGCGTTGATCACGGGGAAGACCTCCACATTGTGGTCTCCGCCCAGTTCACGCCACGCCTTCTGTTCCAGTTCTACAATCTCACGGTCTTCCGCAAAAATCCGTTCGGTGAAGGCAACAAGGAAGGGCCATGCCAGCTCCAGCACACCCGGCACCTTGGGGCGTTTGACGGAGAGCAGGCCAAAGGTGCGGTTGGTCAGTTCTTCCGCATCCTGCGGCACATAGACAATCCACAAATCCATCACCGGGTCTTCATCGCCTGTCTGGATCCGCAGGGTCTGATAGGGATATTCCGTGCGGATGGTCATCACGTCACGGTGCTGGAATTTCTCGGAGGCGTCCCGACGTTCACCAAAAATCAGGGCTTCACCCAGAGGCTGCTTGCCGCCTGTGCGGGCAAAGGAATAGCGCGCTTCCACCAGACCGGGTTCACGCTCCTGCCCCAGAAAGCGCGGGCGCATCTGGCCCATCTGTTTCATGTGCATGAACTGGTGGTTCATATCCATCAGGTTTTCATGCATGAAGCTGTAGTGGCATTTTACCTCCCGCCCGAAGGAGCGGGTTTTGTAGGCAGGGTCTCCCACACGGGCCAGACGCGGTGCCAAGGGAACAGTATCCGCCTTGTCCGGGTCTCCGGGGAAGATGAAAATCAGACCATCCTGTTCCCGGCAGGGGAAGGTGCGCACCCCGTTGGGGAGCTTGCCCTTGCCCAGATAGGGCACATCAATGCAGCGGCCGGAGCGGCCATAGGCCCAGCCATGGTAGCAGCACTGAACGGACTGGCCACACACCTTGCCCTTGCTGAGCGGCACCTGCCGGTGCGCGCAACGGTCTTCCAGTGCAAAAATGGCCCCTTCCGTGGGGCGCACCAGAGCAATAGGGGTTCCGGCATATCGGGTGCCGATTGTCTTGCCGGGTTTGAGTTCCCGTGACCATGCAACGGGATACCAGTGGTTCGGGTTGGAACGGATGCGCCGCAGATCCGCAGTGCTGTGAGCCTTACCGGAAACGGGGGTTCCGGTGGATGCGTCAGTCTGAACGGTCTGGTTCATCTTACCTCGTGTCATGACTCTCGGGGCTGTGTCAGGTTAACACCGCCGTAACGGAATGCATGCAACCGTATATCACACAAAGAGGCAAGGCGCAGAGGCGATTGAAGTCCGGGATTGCCGTTTTTATGAGTGAATTATTTATGAAATGAAAATCAGGAGGCTTTGGATGCTGGTCTGGGCATAGGTCCTTCCCGCTTCAGCCCGTGCCAGGCAATCAGGCCGTCACCCAGAAACAGGGCGAGAGCCCCCACAGTGCAGGCAAGGGCCAGCCCGAACATGATGACCAGCCATGTCGCCACGGAGGAATCCCGCACGCCGCCCAGAAACAGAACAAAGGCCGCTCCGCATGAGGCCGCACCACCCAGACCGCCCGAGAGAATGGCTGCATCAAGCATCAGCGTGCGCCGGTGCAGGCGGGCCAGATGCTTCTCCAGTGTCTGGTTACGGTTCGGATCATTCTTCCCGTCCATCAGCAGGGCGTTTGTCTGTTCAATATGGTCCGAAACCCGGGCAAGGCGGGTATTGAACAGGTTCAGCAAAGTACCGATGCCCGAGAGCATGAAAACCGGGGTTAGCGCCACCTGAATGATATGGGCAACGTTGTCCACTGGTTCTGCCGAGAAACTTTCAAAAACGGGAAAAGTCATAAAGCGGAGCGTCCTTGGCGGCCGGTTAAAACAATAAAATGGTCTAGCGGCTGGAGGCCAGTTCTGCCGTCAGGTCTTCAATAAACTGGAAGGCAACCCGCCCTGAACGGCTGCCCCGGGTGATGGCCCACTCGTTGGCGCGTGCTGCCAGATCCTCATCACTGATGGGAAGGCTGCGCTCTGTGGCATAGGTGCGCACCATGTCAAGAAACACATCCTGCGGGCAGGGGTGAAAACCCAGCCAGAGGCCGAACCTGTCGGACAGGGAGACTTTCTCTTCCGTGGCTTCGGAGGGGTTGATGGCGCTGGCGCGCTCGTTCTCAATCATCTCACGCGGCATCAGGTGCCGGCGGTTTGAGGTGGCGTAGAACAGAACATTCTCAGGCCGCCCGGCAATGCCGCCATCCAGAACGGATTTCAGAGCCTTGTAATCCCTGTCTTCCTTTTCAAAGGAGAGGTCATCACAGAAAATAATGAAGCGGCGGGGGCTCTCCCGCAGCATGGCCAGCAGGTCCGGCAGGGTAGCCAGATCTTCCCGCTGGATTTCCACCAAGGCAATCCGTCCCTGGCCGGGGGCGCAGGGTTTTCCATCTACCTGATTGATCAGCGCGTGTGCCCCCTTCACCAGTGAGGATTTACCCATGCCACGTGCGCCCCAGAGCATCGCGTTATTGGCGGGAAGGCCGCGGGCGAAGTGTTCCGTGTTTTCCAGCAGCGTCTGGCGTTGCGAGTCTACACCCTGCAGCAGCGTGGCCGCCACATGCGCCACATGGGGCACCGGCAGCAGCCGCCCGCGTTCAGGCAGCCAGACAAACGCATCAGCTTTATCCACGCCCTCCAGACTGGGCGGAGGAGGGGAAAGGCGCTCCAGAGCTGAGGCAATACGTTCAAGGACGGAGAGGGGAGCGGTGTCCATCAGGGTAGGATCCATCAGTGTGCGGGCCGAGTACGGGCGCAGGGCGTCCGGCTGGAAAGTAAGGCAAAGAGGCGGCTTGTCTTCAAGGATGCTTGACGTGTGAGCCGTGAAAATTATGGTCACGCATCTTCATTGCGCAACCCGTCATTCTGGAAAGACTGTGCTCATGTCCAATTTCCTTATTCCTGCCGCCTATGCCCAGACCGCCGGAGGCGGTGGTGTGGGGTCGAGTCTGGTGTCCTTCCTGCCGATTGTTGCGGTCTTTGGGATTATGTATTTCCTCATGATCCGCCCGCAGCAGCAGAAGCAGAAGCAGTTGCAGAACGAACTGAAAGCCTTGCGCCGCGGAGACCGCATTGTCACCTCCGGCGGGATTATCGGTATCGTGCAGAAAGCGCGTGATGACAGTCAGGAAATTGAAGTGGAAATCGCGCCGAACGTTCGGGTGATGGTGCTGCGCAATACGGTCAGCACGGTTCTGACCAGCACCGCCAAGCCGGCGAATGATACGGCGCAGGCTAAATAATCTCGCCGTTTCGTATCAGGCCTGCGCGCCGCAAGGCGCCAGTGTAAAGGCACGCGTAAAAAAGCGGACTTTCGGTCCGCTTTTTTTATGACCGGAGTGTTCAGGGGTAGGAGTGCGCCCCGGTCAGGGGTTCTCCCCTTCATTTACCAGACTGCCGTGTGGGGTAACGGCGTTTGCCGCAGGCGTGGTTTCTGCTTCCGCAAGGTCTTCCGTCACGTTCAGCGCCAGAACCTCCCCAGCCATGATCACGCCCAGCAAAGTCAGAATTTTGAGGCCCAGCGCATCCGTGTTCTGCGGGTGGCCGTGCAGGATATCCAGCACAAGGGGCGTCAGTGCTGGCAGGGGCAGGAGCCAGAAAATGGCGCGCCACACCGGCTTCTGAATTTTGGATCTGTAAAGCCGGGCCAGCCGATGCTCTTTTTTCAAAACAAACCGCAGGAAGAGAACGACAGCGGTTCCCACAGCAAGGGAGATAAGCGGCATCAGGACAAGGGTGGATGCTACTACATGCCAGTCACAATAGACCAGACCAAGAAGCGCCACGCCCATCCAGGATGAAAAATAGATGGCAAGACCTATAAGAGAATGGTGCTTCATGGGCAGGATCCTCCAGAGTTTTTCTCAGCGGGTGTCCTGCCCGATCTTAACAGGGAAAAGCAGGCTTCAGATCACGCTTTTACGACAAAACGATACTCTATCGTTACAGAAAACACATCCTGAAAATGATGCGCGGAAGCCTGCCTGATCAAAAAAATTGTTACAGAAAAGAAACGGGATCAATATCCACATCAATACGCACGCCTTTGCCGGGTTTGATCATGCCCAGCCAACGCCGCAGAATGGGCTGCACGGCTATGGATTTGCGGGTGCGCAGCAGAAGCCGCCGCCTGTGCCGCCCGCGCAGAATGGCCATGGGAGCCGGGGCTGGCCCCAGAACCTGAATACCCTCCCCATAAGGGGCCACCCGGCCAAGGGCTGCGGCGGTATCATCCGCGGCGGCAGCCGTTTCGGCACTGATGATAAGGGCGGCCAGCCGCCCGTAAGGCGGCCAGAAGCCGGGGCGTCTCTGCTCGGCTTCCTGCGCCATGAAGGCATCAAAATCTCCGGAGAGCAGAGCCTGCATCACCGGGTGTTCCGGCGTGTAGCTTTGCAGCAGAACGCGGCCGGGTGTGCTCGCACGCCCCGCACGCCCCGCCACCTGATGCAGAAGCTGAATGGTGCGTTCCCCCGCCCGGAGGTCTCCCCCCCCAAGGCCGAGGTCCGCATCCACGATGCCAACCAGGGTCAGATGCGGAAAATGCCAGCCTTTGGCGACAATCTGGGTGCCGATCACCAGATCAACTTCCTGACGGGAAATCTTGCCCACAGCCTCCGCCGTGGCGGCAGGGCCGCCCAGCGTATCACTGGCCATCACCAGAATCCGGGCATCGGGAAACAGGTGGCGGGCTTCTTCCGTAATGCGCTCAATCCCCGGTCCGATGGGGGTCAGGCTCTGTTCCGCCCCGCAGGATGGGCAGGTTTCCGGCATGGGTTCGGTATGGTCGCAAAAATGGCAGGAGAGGATTTTGCGGTTCCGGTGCTCAACCAGCCATGCGGTGCAGTGCGGGCATTCCATCCGGTGCCCGCAGGCCCGGCATAAGGTGAGGGGAGCATAGCCGCGCCGGTTGAGGAACAGCATGGCCTGTTCCTTCCGCTCGAAAGTCGCGCTCAGCTCTTCCGTCAGCACCGGGGAGAGAAACAGGCCGCGTGGCGGAGGGTGGTCCCGCATGTCCAGAATACGGGTTTCCGGCAGGGTGGCCCCCCCGTGGCGGGAGGGCAGAACGAGATGCCGGTAGCGCCCGGCCTCAACATTGGCCAGTGTTTCAAGGCTGGGTGTGGCGGAAACCAGCGCGATGGGAAACCCGGCCAGCCGCGCCCGCACTACGGCCATATCCCGCGCACTGTAGATGACCCCTTCCTCCTGCTTGAACAGGGCTTCGTGTTCTTCATCCACAATAATCAGGCCCAGATTCCTGAACGGCAGGAATAGGGCGGACCGCGCACCCACCACCACGGTGGCGCTGCCGTCCGCCGCGCCGTGCCATGTCAGGCGGCGGGCCCGCTGGCCTACTTCCGAATGCCAGATGGCGGGTTGTGTGCCGAAGCGGCGGGTAAAACGCTCCATCCACTGGGCGGATAAAGCGATTTCCGGCAGGAGCACCAAGGCCTGTCTGCCCTGCTCCAGACAGGCGGCAAGCGCTTCCAGATAGATTTCCGTTTTACCGGAGCCGGTCACCCCTTCCAGCAGCGTGACGGAAAAACAGCCTTCCGCCACGGTATGCCGGAGGGCGGCTGTTGCCTCCGCTTGTGCGCCTTCCAGAACCGGTGGGTTATGGTGTGGGTCCGGCTGGGCAAAGGCCCGTTCCGGCTCGAGTGTTACCGGGCGCAGGGCGCCGCTGTCTGCCAGTCCTTTCACCACACCGGGACCAACCCCGGCGGCCGAGGCAAGGTCTGTTGTGGTGCGGGCGGTACCATCCGCCAGCAGGGTCAGCACTTTCTGGCGCGCGGGGGTGAGGCGTATGCCCTCAGGCAGAGGGGAGGCCGCCAGCCAGCCGGTGGAGGGCGTGGGGGCACCCCGCATATGCAGGCGCAGAGTCATGGCCAGCACCATGCCGGGGGCGGAGAGCGTATAGGCGGCAACCCAGTCCACAAACCGGCGGAGTTCGGCGGTAAGCGGCGGGAGGTCCAGCCGCTCCACCACGGCGCGCAGCTTTGCCGCATCCACCGTGGGGGTAGGGGGCGGCGCGAATTCCGGGGGCAGGGTGGTTGCGCTATCCCAGACAACACCGGTCTGCCTGCGGTGGCCGAGGGGGACCGTCACAATATCGCCGGGTTGCAGGGGCATGCCCGCAGGGGCGGCATAATCAAACGGGCCGGGGAACGGCATGGGCAGCAGCACAGGCACTCTCTGGCGCGCAGCGCCAGCGGCGGAAGCCGGAGGGCGTGCGGGTGGAGGAGGAGAGAGAGGTGCAGGCGCCATGGTGTTTCTATGTAAGCGGAGGCCCGGTTAAAGAACAGTGTTGCGAAATCATAAAAATTCTGGACAAGTCAGCATCGCCTTCAGAATACGTTGAGGGGTGCGGAGGTCTCTGCACAAGCCTGCTTGAGGGGATGCGATGACAGCGGAAGACGCCGTCCGGCTGTTTCTGGAATGGATGGCAACGGAAAGGCGGGCCTCTCCCCTGACCATCGAGGCCTACCGTGCCGATCTGGCCCGGTTTCTGGGCTTTATGGCAACGCATCTGGATGGCCTGCCGGATATGGCCGGGCTGGGGCGCATCAGCCTGCGGGATATGCGTGCCTGGCTGGCGCAGGAGCAGGCGCGTTCAGCCGCTTCACGCCAGCGGCAGAGCACGCCGGACCGGGCGGCGCGTACGCGGGCGCGGCGTGTTTCCGCAGTGCGGTCCTTTTTCCGGTATCTGGCCCGGAGGCAGGGGGTGGAGAATCCCGCTGTCGCCCTGCTGGCCACTCCCCGTACAAAAAAGCCTCTTCCGCGCCCGCTGAGCGTGACGGATGCCAAAGCCGTGCCGGAGGATATTGCCGCACTGGCGCTCACGCCTATGGCGCAGCAGCGGGATGGGGCCCTGTTTCTGCTTCTATACGGCTGCGGGCTGCGTATTTCAGAAGCCCTCAACCTGAATGTTTCAGATCTGGCGGCCCTGCGCGGCAGTGGCGTTCTGCGGATCAGGGGAAAGGGCAACAAGGAGCGTCTGGTGCCGGTGCTGCCTGTGGTGCAGCAGGCTCTGGAAGCCTGGGGTTCGCGGCATCCGTCCCCGTTGCCGGAGGCCCCCCTGTTCCCCGGTGTGCGTGGCGGGCGGTTGCAGGCTGGCGTGGCCCAGAAGGCCATGCGGGAATGGCGGAGCATGGCAGGGCTGCCCGACCACGTCACGCCGCATGCGCTCCGGCATTCTTTTGCGACACATCTGATGGAAGGCGGCGCAGACCTGCGCGTCATTCAGGAACTGCTGGGGCATGCCAGCCTTTCCACCACACAGAGATACACTCTTGCAGATGAAGCGCGCCTGCTTGATGTGTGGACCCGTGCGCACCCGCGTGCGCAAAAAACTGCTCAGCCGAGAGAAGGAACACGAGACTGATGACCGAGCCACAGCGCGCCCCATGGCCTGCTATCGAACCCTACGCGCATGGCTATCTGGACACAGGGGAAGGCCACGAGGTCTATTGGGAAGAATGCGGGAATCCGCTCGGTATTCCCGTGGTGTTTCTGCATGGTGGCCCCGGTGGCGGGTGTTCTCCCGCGCAGCGGCGCCTGTTTGACCCGTCCCGGTATCGTATTGTGCTGTTTGACCAGCGCGGATGTGGTCGCTCCCGGCCGCACGCTTCGCTCGAGAACAACACCACCTGGCATCTGGTGGCGGATATTGAACGCCTGCGTGTGTTCTTCGGGATTGATAAATGGGCAGTTTTTGGCGGCTCATGGGGGTCCACACTGGCACTGGCCTATGCCCAGACACACCCCACGCGTGTCACGGCCCTGATGCTGCGCGGGATTTTTACCCTGCGGAAGGCGGAGCTGCTCTGGTATTATCAGGAAGGGGCCTCCTGGGTGTTCCCGGACAAGTGGGAAGATTTCCTGGCCCCCATTCCTCTGGCGGAGCGGGGGGACATGATGGCCGCCTACCGCAAGCGTCTGGTGTCGGATGATCACGCGGTACGGCAGGAAGCCGCTCTGGCCTGGAGCCTGTGGGAAGGGCGTACGCTCACTCTGCTGCCCGCGCCGGAGATTGAAACCCAGCACGAGGATGCTGACTATGCGCTGGCCTTCTCCCGCATTGAAAACCATTACTTCGTGCATGGCGGCTGGCTGGAAGAAGGCCAGTTGATCCGTGATGTCGAGCGTATCCGGCATATTCCGGCCATTATCGTGCAGGGCCGCTACGATATGGCCACGCCGGTCCGCACGGCGTGGGATCTGCACAGGGCGTGGCCGGAAGCGGAGTTCAGGCTGATTGACGCAGCAGGCCATGCGCTCTTTGAGCCCGGCATTCTGAGCGCTCTGCTGGAGGCAACGGACCATTTTGCACGGGAACTGGGCTGAGAGCATGGGCACACAGGGTATCCGGGCGGTTCTGTTCCTTGCTGTCTGCTCCACGGCAGGGCTTGTGGCTCCTGCCAGCACGGTGCTGGCGGCGGAAGGGCTATGCCACCATGAACGGATAGCCCGTGTGCCCTTGCATGATGATCTGGGGTTTCTGAACATCCCGGTGCAGATCAACGGGCATCCGGCGGGCATGATTGTGGATACCGGGTCTGAAGGCAGTCTGCTCTCGCCCGAGGCGGCAGAGCGGTTTGATGTGCAGTTGGACCCCTCTGTCCATACCGTCATGCGTGGCACGGGTGGCATGGGGCGGATGGTGCCCAATGTCATTCTGCGCTCTCTGAGGCTTGGGGGGCTGGAAACCGGGCCGGTCTCTGTTCCTGTGGGGGATCTGCCCGGCAAGCCTGTCACACAGCCGCCGGTTGAGGGGCTGGTCGGGGGAGACCTGCTCTCGCGTTACGATGTGGAATTCAATGTGGCGGAGGGCTGGCTGACATTCTGGTCGGTTAAAAACGGGTCTGCGGCCTGCGCCGGCCCCGTGGACTGGCATGTGATCTATCGGGCTGTGCCCCTGCAATCCGCCGGACGGCGCGTGGTGGTTCAGGTGCTGCTGGATGGCATGCCGCTGCGTGCTCTGGTGGACAGCGGGGCGCGCTCCCGTATTGTATCAGATAAAGCCGTGGAAAAACTTGGGGTGACAGCCCGCACCCTGTCGGCTGATCCGGGTGGGTTGACCAGTGGTGTGGATGGGCATCAGCAGGTCTACCACTGGCACCGGTTCCATACATTCCAGATCGGACAGGAGGAGGAAAAGGCACCGGTTCTGACCGTCGCCCCTCTTCATGATTCCGTGGATATGCTGCTGGGGTCAGACTGGTTTGCGGCGCATCGTGTCTGGATTTCGTATCAGACCGGAACACTCTACGTCATGCCGGCGCTGAAAAGACAGGCGGCACAGAAGGACGACTAAAGCCGCTGGAGAAGGGCTGATACGGTTCTCACGCCAGACTCCGTGCCCGCGTCAGACGGAAACCCAAGCCTCCCGGCGGCATGTCAGATCACATCCTGTGCTCGTTGGGATAAGCCACGCAACGTATTTTCCAGAGTTTCAACGGCAGGCGGCGGGTCCGCCGTATCGCACCCTGCGCCTGTTCGGCTCCGATGCACAGCGCAGGGGAGCGTAGCGCTTTATGAGGTCTGTGCGGAAATAGGGGGTGGTCATGCGTATGGAATGACGCATCCATCAGGGAAAATACTGAAAAAGCCTCTGTTGGTTATACTTGAGCTTTTTCAATAACAGGCAGAATGGTCTGCCGGACATCGGCGCGGGCAGCGCGTGATCGTCCTGAAAGACCGGAGCGCCAGAACGGCGCTCCGGTCTGAAAATCAGCCTGCCTTCAGGTGGGTGTTGCACTGGCTGTAATAACCACCACCCTTCTGGATCCACTTCAGGTTGGCGTTGCCATTGGTGGTCTTGTTGGCGTTGTACTGGTCAAGGCACGTTTTCATGCGGCCTTTGCCAGCGCTCAGCTTGGCATATTGCGGAGCAATGGCGCTGGGGAACACAACGCCAGCCGTTGTTGCGGCGGCAGGAGCTGCTGCCGGAGCAGCCGCAGCAGGAGTGGCTGCCGGTGCTGCTGCTGAAGCTGCAGCAGGTGCCGTCGCGGCGGCTGCAGGCGTCGTTACTGCGGTTTTCGCAGCTTCAGCCGGAGCCGCTGCCGGAGCAGGGGTGGTGGCGGGCGTTGCGGCCGCGTCACATTTGGCAGCCTTGAACTGCTTGTAGCTCTGGCCATCAAGGGTTCCGGCGGTACGAGCCGCAGCAAAGCTGGCGTGGCATTCTTTGGAGCTCAGGGCATGAGCGGCAGGAGCGGAAAGGGCTGTTGCACAGCTCAGCGCCAATGTTGCAAGCGCGATGCGAGCGGAAGATGTCATAAGGGCAGAACCTCATCCAATACCAGGGGCGGAAGATGCGGCACCATGCCGAAGCACCCTGACTAGCATTGTATCTTATGACGAATAAATGTGTTTGGAAAAGGGTTATCCCGGCAGCCGTGTGTCTGGCTTTTTGCAGGATCAGGGATGGCGGATTTTTCAGGCGTGTCACGGCATTACCAATGAGCATAGCGTGCGACCTGTCGCGCGCCGGAAGCCTTGGAGAGTCTCTGGCGCGGGCACATTTCGGGGGAAGACCGCATCGGTCAAACCGTAATGGTTTTAGTATAACACGGAGTGCCTGCGCTCTATGCGCAGAGAGACGTGGGCTACAGCCCCTCCAGGAAAGAGGCGTAACAGGGAACACAACGCAGATGTAAAAAGCCCCTTCCGGCGCAGAGGCGGGAAGGGGCTTATGCAGACCATAAACACTATGGGTGAAAGCGGTTAGTTGATCCGCTCACCGTGCAGGGTCATATCCAACCCTTCAAGTTCCTCATCCGGCGTGACGCGCAGGCCAAGAGTCAGGTCAATGGCCTTCAGGAGGATGAAGGAGACAAGGCCGCACCACAGAATGGTGACGATAACGGCTTCCCCCTGAACCATGAACTGATGCAGAGAACCAGTCACGCCAGAGGGGTTGGCATCGGTGGCAGAAAGCGGGCCGTAGGCAAACAGGCCGGTCAGCAGCGCCCCGACAATCCCGCCCACGCCGTGAACACCAAAGGCATCCAGACTGTCGTCATACCCCAGCATGTGCTTGAGCGACGTAGCACTCCAGTAGCACACAACGCCGGTAATCAGCCCGATTATCAGAGCGTTTCCCGGCAGCACGAAGCCTGCCGCGGGTGTGATGGCCACCAGGCCGCCAACAGCACCGGAAATAACGCCCAGAACAGTCGGTTTGCCGCTGCGCAGCCACTCGACCAGCATCCAGGCAACGCCAGCGCCAGCGGCGGCAATCTGGGTGGTGGCCATAGCCATCCCGGCACGACCGTTCGCGCCAACAGCAGAGCCCGCGTTAAAGCCGAACCAGCCGACCCACAGCAGGGAAGCCCCGATAACAGCATAGGTCAGATTGAACGGAGAGAGATCTTCCTGCCCGAAGCCCTTGCGCCGGCCAAGAACCAGAGCGCAGACAAGCCCGGCAATACCAGCATTGATGTGAACGACTGTGCCACCGGCAAAATCCGCCGTTCCAAGGCCAGCCAACCAGCCTACCGGGCTCCAGACCCAGTGCGCGATGGGGGCATAGACCAGCAGGGACCAGAAGATCGAAAAAACGCACATGGCGCTGAATTTCATGCGCTCTGCATACGCACCGGAAATCAGGGCAGGGGTGATGATGGCAAACGTCATCTGGAACATCATGAAGATGCTCTCGGGAATCGTCATCGTCGTGGCGTTTGGAGAATCCGCCCCCAGCGTGAAGGCAGCATCAACCCCGTTATGGATATGCGCGCCAATTCCGTTCAGGAACATGCGGGAGAGGCCGCCAATCCACGGTGTGCCTGTGGTGAAGGCCAGAGAATACCCCGCAACCATCCAGACAATGGACATGATGCAGCACAGGGCAAAAGACTGCATCAGAGTCGCCAGAACGTTCTTCTTGCGCACCATGCCCGCATAAAACAGTGCCAGCCCGGGAATGGTCATCATGAGCACAAGGGCCGTACTCACCAGCATCCAGGCGGTATCGCCGGTATCAATGGCGGGGGTTGTGTCGGCTGCCTGAGCGGTGCCAACACCGGCAAAAAGAAGCAGAAACCCACTACCCAAAGCGGGCAATGCTGTAAGTTTGCCAAGGCCACCTGCACATGGCGACGTTATGAAAGACCGCGAGGTCATGGGTGTGAACGCTCCTTCAGCGGTAGTGATGACTAAGAGTTAGAATCATGGTTTAGCGGGCTATAATAGCACGAATTAAAAAATACCGTAGCTTTGTCGAAATGAATTAGGCAAGGGGCATGAGGCTTGGAGCCTGTTTGGGAAATCTTGGATGAGCGATTCTGAGCATGAGATTGGCGCTAGATGTTTGGTCCTGTGATTTGATGGTGCGGATTATGTATGAACCGTGATGGTTCTTTTTCCCACTGCTGACAAATGAATTCATATGGAGTGAGGCGGCGCAAGGTCTTGAGCCTGCGGGCGAAATTGTAGGCGGTAACGAAGTCGGCGAGGTGTTGACGCAACTGGTCATGTGTTTCGTAGTAGAAGCGCTTGACGGTGGCGTCCTTGATCGTGCGGTTCATCCTCTCGACCTGGGCATTCGTCCAGGGATGTCGCGGCTTTGTCAGTCGATGCTCGATATCGAGATCAGCACAGGCCAGTTCAAAAGAATGGCACCGGAACAGGACACCATCTGCCCGCATGGCCTTGATGTCTTCGGGTGTCCATCCCTTGCCGGCCGGATCGGTAAAATGCGTGCCGTTATCGGTCAGCACGGTATGGATGCGGTAGGGAACCGCAGCGGCCAGAGCACGCAGGAAGTCACCGGCAACGCGACATGTCGCTTTCTCGTGCAATTGGACAAAAGCGAATTTCGAGGTCCGGTCTATCGCCACCAGAAGATAAAGGCGCCCCATTTCAGTGCGGACTTCAGCAATGTCGATGTGGAAATAGCCGATCGGATAACTCCTGAACTTCGACCGTTTCGGCCTCTCGCCCTCGCTCTCGCTCTCGGGCAGGCGGCTGATCCCATGGCGCTGAAAACAACGGTGCAGGGAAGATCGCGTCAGATGCGAGATCGTCGCCTGAAGCGCATAAAGGCAATCATCAAGAGGCAGCAGGGTATGGCGGCGGAAGGCCACAACGATCGCTTCTTCTTCGGTCGACAGGATGGTCGAGGACGCGACCTTCGGACCGGTGCGTCGATCCGACGTATCGGTCCGCCCCTTCCATTTGGCGACCGTCTTCGGGTTGATCCCGTAGCGTTTCGCCAGAACCCTCAGGCTCTCTTGACTATGTTGTATCGCTCGACGGACTGCCGCTGTCGTCGTGGCGCTTCCGTGGTGAACCTGGCCCATAGTGCATCCTTCCACTCATGTGAAAATAATGCACCATCAAATCACGGGACCAAACAGTGCTGCCGCAGCCAGCGACTGAGCATGCTACGCCCGATCCCAATGTCACATTCGCTTTTCAGGCGCGCCATCATCTCGTGGAGCGTGATGTCTTTCTGCGCTTCAATCATGTCGGCAATAAATGCTTCATGCGCGTCCAGACGTGACTCGCGCGGCTTGCCCTGACGACGGGGCGTCCGCTCGTCACTTTTGCGTTCCCGACGCAGCCAGCGGATTGAATTGCCCCGGGTTTTGTGGAGACGTTTTTATCTGAACTACGCAGCTAATGCATGTGATTTTTGTTGTGCATAAAAGCGAGCCTCAGCTTCTGCTGGGGGGGGATGTTTCCAATGGAGGACAGGATCCGTCGATTGTTGAACCAGTCGACCCATTTAAGTGTTGCCAGTTCAACCGCTTCCCTGTTTTTCCATGGCCCGTGCCGATAGATGAGTTCAGTTTTGTAGAGCCCGTTAATGGTTTCCGCCAGAGCGTTATCATAGGAATCCCCAACGCTTCCGACAGAAGCAACGAGACCCGCTTCAACCAGTCTTTGCGTGTAGCGAATGGACACATATTGACAGCCGCGGTCCGAATGATGGGTCACTTTTCCTTCAGGCCGCCTCTGGCACAGAGCCTGCTCCAGGGCATCCAGCACGAAGTCAGTATGGGCAGTGGACGAGACGCGCCAGCCCACAATCACGCGGGCAAACACATCAATGATGAAGGCCACATAAACAAAGCCCCGCCATGTGGAAACGTAAGTAAAATCCGAAACCCAGAGCCTGTTGGGGGCTGGAGCATGAAACTGGCGTTGCACCAGATCCTGCGGACACGGACGTTGCGGATTAGGTCGGGTGGTTATGACCCCCTTGCCACGAATGATGCCTTTAAGTCCCATCTGGCGCATCAGCCGCTCTACCGTGCAGCGGGCGATAGTCCTGCCTTCGCGTCTGAGCTGATGCCAGACCTTGCGCACTCCGTAGACACAAAAATTATCGTTCCATACTCTACGAATTTCATCGCACAGCTCTTTGTCTTTCTGGCTGCGCATACAGGGATTTTTCTGCCTGGCAACGGTTGCATAATAGACAGATGGCGCAATCGGCAAGATCTTGCAGATTGACCCGACACCATATGTCTGCCGGTGCTCATCAATGAAGCGCGTCATGGCCTGAACCGGCGGTCGAGTTCCGCCTGGGCAAAATACGCAGAAGCCTTGCGCAGGATTTCATTGGCTTGACGCAATTCGCGGTTCTCTCGCTCCAGCTGCCTGATCTTCTCTCGATCAGGCAGCTGGAGACCCGCAAAAACTGGTAGCGTTTGGACGGCTATGGTGATTCATTGAAGGTGCGCGATCACGGAGGCCTGCTATGGATCCCAAGTCCCTGTTCAGTTTGAGCGATCACCTTGATGCATTGAGCAAAGAGGGCGATCCGCTCGAGGTTTTGCAGGAGACGGTGGATTTCGAGTATTTCCGGGCGTGGCTGGTCGAAGGGCTTGGGTATGGCGACGGTAGCAAAGGCGGCCGCCCACCATTCGATCCGGTGATGATGTTCAAGGCCCTGATCCTGCAGGCGCAGCATACTCTGTCAGACGCCCGGATGGAGTTCATGATCTGCGATCGGCTGAGTTGGCTGCGATTTCTGGGGCTGTCGCTCGGGGATCGAACGCCGGACGAGAACACGATCCGGCATTTTCGCAATCGCCTGACCGAAACGGGAACGCTCAGGCGGGTGATGAAGGCCTTTGACTGGCAACTCCGGAAGAAGGGCTACATTCCAATGTCCGGGCAGATCGTGGACGCCTCGCTGGTGCCTGCGCCAAGACAGCGGAACACCGAGGACGAACGCGAAGCGATCAAGTCAGGGAAGAGCGCCAACGACATTTGGCCGGACGAGCCGAACAAGGCAGCACAGAAGGATACCGACGCGCGCTGGACCCTCAAGGTTGGCGGAAAAATCCGGTATCGGGCAGATGGGACGCCACTCCCCATGATCGCCCTGCCGGTCTTCGGCTACAAATCCCACATCAGCATCGACCGACGCTTCGGCTTCATCCGGGGCATGGCGGTAACTTCGGCGTCAACGCCGGACGGACGTCTTCTCCGGCAGGTCGTCAGCACGGACAATACCAGTTCAGAGGTCTGGGCAGACAGTGCCTATCGATCCAGGCGCAACGAGAAGTGGCTGTCGGACCAGATGCTCACGTCCCGTATTCATCGGCGCAAACCCATGGGCAAGCCGATGTCGAAGGCAACCGCGAGGGCCAATGCCGCCAAATCCTCGATCCGTGCGCATGTTGAGCATGTCTTCGGGCATCAGAAGAACCGGTTCAACCTGTTCATCCGCACCATCGGCCTCGCCCGCGCTGAGGCGAAACTGACCCTTTGCAACCTGGCCTACAACTTTAATCGGCTGATCTTCCACGAGCGTCTGGAAACCGCAGGCTGACTCTGTCTGCAAGTCGGCAAAACCGGCGAAATCAACTCCGGGCATCGTGGAAATCGGTCCGAACGATACCCTTGGTGCGCCCCGCAACACCTCAACGTCATCAAGCCAGCCCGCTTCGCCAGAAATTACCCGGTTTTTGCGGGTCTCCAGGTCACTCACCGCAGGCGCATTGGCCCGTTCATGCAGACGGGTCCATTTTGACAGCGTGTCAGGGTGAATATCCGTAACCGGCCGTTCTGTGCCGCCTTGATTATGCGGCCTTTTTGTGAAGCGTATTCGCGGGTTGCCAGTTCCATGGCAACAATTCGTGGAGGCGGTTGATCTTGTGTTCGTTGATGCGGGCGAGAACATCGGCGAGATAATCCTGCGGATTACGCCCGGAGAGTTTTGCGCTTTCGATAAGCGTCATGGCGTCAGCGATATTATCACCGCCGGTGTCGGAACCAGCAAAGAGATAGTTTTTTCGTCCCACGCATACGGGCCGTATGGCGCGTTCGGCAGGGTTGTTATCAATGGCGACACGACCATCTTCGAGGAACAGGGTAAAGGCCTTCCACCGGTTGAGCGCATAACGGATCGCTTTTGCCAGTTCCCCCTTTCCAGGGATACGGGCAAGCTGTGTTTCGCACCATGCGTGGAATGCTGTGACACGGGGGCGGCTTTGTTCCTGTCGGACAGCCAGACGATACGAGGCCGGGTGCCCGGTGATCTGCCGCTCGATATCGTAGAGCGCTCCGATCTGCTCAAGCGCTTCCCTTGCGATTGTCGAGTTGCTGCCCTTCCAGACATCATGGAAGGCCCGGCGGAGATGGGCCCAGCAGGCCGCTTCGCGTACATGCACGCTTCCCGTTGCATCTGGTTTATACAGATCCCTGAACCCGGCGTAGGCGTCAGCCTGCAGAATGCCCCGGAACTGTGCCAGATGGGTCTGGGGATTGATCCCCTTGCGATCGGGAGAGAACCAGTAGGCCACGGCGGGCGGATCACTCCCGCCCCAGGGGCGGGGATCGCGCAGATAGGTCCAGATCCGCCCTTCCTTTACGCCCCGGGGTTTGCCAGCCTGACGCAGACGAGGGTCAAGAACCTGGATGGGTGTATCATCAGCATGTAGCAGATCTGCTTTTACGACATCCTGACGGATCAGATCTGTGAGAGGACGCAGAACGGCAACGGCCTGACCACACCAGTCGATCAGGGTTGAACGGGGAATGTCCACACCCTGACGGGCAAAGATCTCATTCTGACGATAAAGCGGAATGTGGTCATCGAATTTCGAGACCAGGATATGGGCCAGAAGCCCGGGGCCCGCCATCCCCCGTGGGACAGGGCGCGACGGTGCTTCAGGCTGCACCAGTGTTTCGCAGTGACGGCAGGATTTCTTCAGCCGTGCTGTTTCGACAACTTTCAGTTTTGCCGCAATAAAGTCCAGTATTTCGGTGACATCTTCGCCTACAAGACGCAGGGGACCGCCACAGGCAGGACAGGCCTCACCCGGGTCGAGAACAAGACGCTCCCGTGGTGTCGTGTCAGAAACCTTTGGTTTGCCACGCTGCCGTGAGGGAGAGACTGCATCATCGCTGACATCATGCTCGCTGATATCAGGAGAAGGATCGGCTGCCGCGATGGCGATTTTTACATCTTCAAGGAGCAGTTCGAGCTGTTCAATCTCACGGTCTATCTTTTCTGAACTGGCCCCGAATTTCTGTTTCTGAAGACGTGCGATCCGGATTTTGAGAGACTGGACAAGAGCTTCATAGGCCCGGGCCGACGCAGAAAGCCGAGCCACTTCGGTCTGCAGGGAAACAATCATTTCCCTCAGGATATCCGGATCATCAGGCAGGACCGCAGGTGCAGACGTCATTATGAAAAAATAGCAGAAAACCTAAGAAAATTCAAAATGTTCTGCACTCTCACGCCATAAAAATCAGGCCACGCGAGACGGTGGTGCAGACCAGGAAGGGCGTCTCCACTCCATGCCTTCCCACAGCATGGCCATCTGTGCTGTCGTCAGGCGTGCAACGCCCTCTGCCGGAGACGGCCATGGAAAACGTCCCTTCTCAAGCACCTTGTAATAAAGACAGAACCCCTGACCGTCCCACATCAGAAGCTTGATCCTGTCCCCACGGCGACCACGAAAGGCAAAGAGCGCCCCTGATGTCGGGTTCTGACGCAGCACGTCCTGTGCCAGTGCTGCCAGACCCGATATGCCCTTGCGCATATCGATCACCCCGCAGGCCAGATAGACACGCACGCCGTTGCCCACGCCAATCATGCCGTCTCCGCAATCTGGATGACCCGGGCCAGAAGATCTTCGGCAGGATGTCCCGTCACCCTGATACTACGGCCATTGCACAGCACTATGGCCAGTGCGTCAGGTCCACCGCCAGATGTCACAGCAGATGTCGTCACTGAAGCAACAGGAACAAACGCCACAGACTGATCCGGGGAAGATAGTCTTTGACGGAATGACGTCCGCCATTGGTAAAGATGCTGGCGGGTCAGGTCATGTCGACGGGCCACATCCGATACACTCGCTCCATCCACACCAACTTCAGACAGTATCGCCAGCTTCCGTTCATCCGACCAGCGGCGGCGGCGTTCAACGCCAATCAGGATTTCCTGGGTCATTCTTACCTCTCAAATGACGTCAATAACGACGTCGTTAACGACGGTAAGTTACCAGTCACAATCTTCAATCATAAGGCGGCCTCAAGCGGCCGGTTACCACCAGCCTCAATGGCATGACGCCAGAGGCTTTCGCTCAACACGCCAAAACGGCATACAACAACCCACAGACCCTAACTTAAATCTGAGGGCATGTTCGGGGCAGGGGCAAATGCTTCGAACTGATCACCAAGCCCGCTCAAGCGGGCAAGCCGTTCTTCAACATCAAAGAAACCCGGCTGCTTCATCTTTCATCATCCCCAATCAACTAAGGGGAAATGAAATCACAGAGGAACCCTCAAAACCAGTGGGTTTTTCGAACCCTCCAGGTGTAGGACCGCCTGCCGCTTTGCGACAGGCGTCACCACTTTTTTCCAACAATTTCCTTCAACGCCGCATTATCCAGCATCGCATCCGCCAGGAGACGCTTCAGACGACTGTTTTCATCTTTCAAGGCCTTCAGCCGTTTGGCCTCAGATACCTCAAGGCCACCATAGCGGGTGTTCCATTTGTAAAACGTCGCATCACTGATCCCGTGTTTGCGGCAAAGATCAGAGACCTTGAGCCCAGCCTCCTGTTCCTTCAGCACCCCTATGATCTGCTCTTCCGTAAAACGACTGCGCTTCATCCGTCCGTATCCTTCTCGATCGGACTCTACTTTTAAATGGTTACATTTCCGGGGGGCACGTCACGGCTGATCCGGAAATGAAAGACGACGCATGCTACCGCCAATGACGTCTCGCAACCTGACAGCTAGAGTTCGCCATATATTAATACTTGGTCTAAGTGTAAAAAATTTCGATCAAGCAGGACAATTCTGACAAATCTAGCTTTTAGGTCTTCTGTATGAATATGGAAGGGTTTTCCTAAAATATTCCCAAGAGCTATAGAGTCCTTTTTCTCGAATAAAGTTTTGTATATATATCCATCTGTGGAGAACTCAATTTTGATATTTTTACATCTACTGGATAGGTGATCAGAAACATTGTAAATTACAATGTCTGTGATAGTTGAAATTTTTTCTAGATCTATTTCCCACCATGGATTGTCTTCCAATGAGGTATGAAATTTTGCAAGGCCGTTTATAATGCCATTGACAGCATTTTTAGCATCAGAATGAATATCATTTCCAATAGACCATTCACTTAAGCTGCTCTGAGAGCAAAGTTTGTTGCTGGATATTAAAGTTCCTGCGGCAGGAGATGCTACGCGCGTAGCATATGCTTTGTGTATCAAGTTTTTCCAATAGTTAGTAAGACTGTCGTCTTGGTAGGCATTAAATTCGCGCAAAGACTGTTCTAATGCAGCGCGTTGGCTTTCCTCGCTGGTATCCCAGATAACCTGACCGGAAAAAGAGCCCGCAGTTCCACGTTCTACGCGGTGTTTGAGGTATTCATATGATTTTATCATGTAGTGGTGAACATTTGCAGTATGCTCTATCTTTTTTACTTGTTCTTGTGAAAGGGTGTGGGGAGAGAATTCGTGGCGACCGAGGACGTCAACAGCATTTATGCTTTTATAACTGTGCCATACGGGATTATGCCAGAAACCAAATCCTGCGGGAGAGAAAATTTTATCATCCATCAGAGATTCTGTTTTGCAAATATACTTTGTATACTCGTTTACGCCTATACCGCGACGATTGTAGTTTTCCAGAACTGATCCAGAAGGGTTCTTTTCAAAGCCGTTGTGCCCAAAAACTAACCAGTAGAAAACGATGCAATCAACACCTGGATAATGATTGATAAGCGCAGAAATATCTGAAAACGCAGGGATATTTAAAAATTCATCAACATCAAAGAAGCTCACCCACTCAGTTTCTTGATGATAATTTGTTAGAAAATGTAAATACATTTGATGCTGCAGTCCTTTGAAGGTAAAGTCAACAAATGTAACAAACGGATCTTTTCCAACAACAAATGGAAGTATTGTCTTGTAAAGTTCTTCTGGGTTGTCGTCATTGCAGTATAAGTAGACGTGATCGTAACCAATGGATTTATAATACGTAAGCCATTCTGTAATATAGGGTGACTCCCATCGTGCGCAAACAACAACAGAGCATAGATACTTTTTCATTAAAACATCTCCTGACGAGGAATAATAAGCTTACCGATTGTTTAATTTATACAATGTAATTTAATTCTTACAAAGCGTCCTCTCCAGTCTCACGCGTCCTGATCCGGATGACCTGATTCAACTCACTTACAAAAAGTTTGCCATCACCAATTTTTCCTGTGTGAGCCGAGTCTAGAATGGCTTCAATGGCGCGATCAACCAAGGCATCGGAAACTGCGATTTCAACCTTGATTTTAGGAAGAAAACTGACGCGATATTCTGCCCCTCGATAAATTTCTGTCTGACCTTTCTGGCGACCAAAGCCTTTTACCTCAGAGACTGTCAGGCCTTGAATTCCTAGTGGCGCAAGGGCTTCACGGACATCATCAAGCTTGAAAGGCTTTATAATCGCGGTCACCAGCTTCATAAGACCCAGATCCTTGTCGCTTTTGCCGGCTGTCAGCAGCCCGCATATGTAAGTTTTGTTCCGGAAAACAATGCCAGATATTTGCGTCGTTGACGAGCCTTCCAGTCTGGCCTTTCTGCTGAGGTGGGCTAAAAGAAGGGGATTTTCCTGCTCGAGGCCAGTTTTGTGGTCGTTGTTATCGGGCATTGTGTATGAGGAATAACGCCTATGGCTGCCACTTCTGCGTCTGCTATTCAGAATGCTGTCACTCCATCACGCCCCTCAGTGCGGGATGTTGATGTTTGCATTATCGGTGCTGGGCCTGTTGGGGCGTCTCTGGCGTGTCGTCTTGCTGTGGATGGTATAAGTGTTGCGATTGTCGATCGCGCTGATTTGTCGCCTATGGAACATCCTGATTTTGATGGTCGTGCTTATGCAATCGCAGCAGGCCCTAAAAAACTGCTTGAAGAAGCGGGAATCTGGCAGGCGTTGCCGTTATCATCCTGCCCAATTGAAGATATTCTTGTGACTGACGGTCGGCCTGGGGAGCCTGCATCCTCACTCTTTCTGGAGTTTACACGGGAAGATGCGCGCCAGCCGTTTGGGTGGATGGTAGAAGCACGTGCTTTACGTGTCGCATTGAATGCTACGCTTCACATTGTGCCGGGTATTACAGTGTTGGCTCCTGCAGAAGCCAGAGTGATCAGAAGACCGGAAGGTGCTGACATTCATCTCGATGACGGTCAATCTTTCAAGGCATCGTTGGTGGTTGCGGCAGACGGACGCAAAAGTCGCCTTCGTTCTGAAGCGGGCATTCCGTTGACAAAGCTTTCTTACGGGCAAACAGCCATTGTGTGCGCGATAGCGCATGAATTTCCGCATGATAATGGGGCACTGGAACATTTTTTACCAGCAGGCCCGTTTGCGCAGCTCCCTATGGCTGGCACTGAAGAGCATCCTTATCTGTCTGCTATTGTTTGGAGCGATAAGGATGCTCTTGCACAACGTTTTGCGGATTTGCCTGATGATGTTTTCGCGAAAGAAATTGAACGGCGTATGGGGAGCAATCGCCTTGGAAAGGTGAGTCCAATCGGTCGCCGTTGGGTTTATCCGCTGTCTGCACAATATGCTCAGCGTTACACAGATACAAGGTTGTTGCTGGTAGGAGATGCCGCGCACGGTATTCATCCGATTGCGGGGCAAGGACTTAATTTAGGCTTTCGGGATATTATTGCTTTAAGTGATATTCTGGTAACCGCGCACGCCAAAGGAGAAGATCTGGGAGCGCCGGTCTTGTTGGCTCGGTATCAGGCGCGTTGTCGTCCTGCCAATATGCTGATGCTTGCAGCAACAGATGCATTAGATAGGCTTTTCAGCAATAATAATCCTGTTGTCAGGTTGGCTCGTGATATCGGTATAGCTGGGGTTCATCGTCTGCCTGCCTTGAGAAAGGCATTCGTAAAGCATGCAATGGGGCTTTAACGCGGGCAAGTAGTTTCATAAATCTGCTACCTTCTGAAAGAAAGGACCGGCGCATGAGCAGGCCGCACTTACCTTCTGTCTTATCCAGCCATTTTGACGAAGAAAGTTTGTGTTCGCCAAAGCTGGAGTTGCTTTGGCAGCAGATGATTGAGCAGGCTTGTGTATGTCATGATCCGCTGGTGCGGGGTTTACTGACGACCGGAATACGTAGCCACACGGATTTTGCTTCAGCTCTGGCTGCATTGCTGGGGCGCAAGTTGGGAGATCGATCTGTTGCGGCGGATGCTCTGGTAGAGCTGGTGAAAGAAAGTTTTGACGCACAGCCGGAAATTGTTTGCGCTGCTGCTGCGGATATGGTGGCAATTCGTGAGCGTGATCCAGCGTGTCCGGATTATGTAACGCCATTTTTGTTTTTTAAGGGCTTTCACGCGGTTCAGAGTTATCGGGTTGCACATTGGCTCTGGCGTTCAGGGCGGCGGCATCTGTCATTGCACTTGCAAAGCCGCGGTTCCGAGCTTTTCGGGGTTGATATTCACCCTGCTGCACGCCTTGGGCGCCGTATACTGTTTGATCATGGAACCGGTATTGTAGTGGGTGAGACATCCATTATTGAAGACGATGTATCTATTCTTCAGGAAGTTACGCTGGGGGGGACAGGTAAGCACTCCGGTGATCGTCACCCGAAGGTAAGGCGTGGGGTGTTGATTGGAGCAGGTGCGAAAGTGCTGGGTAATATCGAAATTGGCGAAGGTGCTAAAATAGGAGCGGGCTCGATTGTCCTTGAGTCCGTTCCACCGTTTACCACGGTGGTCGGTAATCCTGCGCGTAAGGTAGGAACAAGGCATTCTGGAATGCCAGCGCTCAGCATGGATCAGATGCTTCCACCTATTGACTATATTATCTGATAAAAATCCCCGCATCTTTTAATGATGTGGGGAAAGAATATCAGTTTTTTTCGATATGAGGCGGTAGCTTAGGGGCTTCTGTGCCAGTCAAGACAAATTGCCTCGCACCATTTTTGGAAGCAGTTTCACGGAATCCTGCCCGCAAATAAACCTCCCGACAGGGGGTATTATCGGGCGTTTCTTTAATACTTGCTGTGATGTCAGTGTCGCTCGTATGGGCACTGCGTAGTAGTTTGACAGCCTCTGCTATGGCAGTCTCCTCGATCTTTGTTCCAAAGGTGATGTCAGTCATAACATATTGTATAATTTCCGAGTCTTTCAGGTAAAGTGCACCAACAAGGCTGTATTCCGCGGACTTTCCTTTGAGGCTAAAAGCGAGAATTTTCCCTGTGTTTTTAAGAAATTCTGTAACATTTTCAAAATTTCTGTGTTGACCATTTGTGTTGAACTGCTTGGCTTCGTTGGTTAGTTCCAGAACGCGAGCAAATTCCCGCTGGTTTGTGCTTTTAATGCAGATAAAAGAGATGTCACAATTTAGAGGATCAAGAGATTCTGACCTGTCCATGGTTGAGTGGGTTTCTTCACGTTTGCCGGACTTTTCCGTCATGCGTGCAATCTGTGTTTCTGCAGACCACAGGAGGATGCGGCGGGTCAGGTAAGGATTGCCACCAATAACCCGGATATCCGGCAATGTAGAGGCAACAGCTGCCCGCTCGACCGGGTTATCGTCAACGAACACAACGCTTTCCGGTTTGATATTAAATTCCTTGCAGATTTCGACAATATTCTGCGCTTTGGGAATTGAGTTGATCTTGACCGAGGAGAAGTCTTCTAAAGACAGGAATTTCGGATCGATAACGTCATCCCATCTGGTTTTGACATAGTCGTAATCATTCTTGGAGCAGATCGCGACAAGGATACCTCGGGCGCGTAGGTAGTGAATGGTTTCCCAAATTCCAAGAGGCCACCCATCAGTTCGAGGCCAGGGCTGAGTTTCCGGGCGGTAATGCTCAGCAATCTGGCCGCGCCAGAGCGTGTTATCAAGGTCGAATACAACGGCCTTGACTTGATCGATCTGCTTGGTTGTCCGGTAAGCTGTCACCATCTGTCGGAAAATGGCGTCAAGGAAGACATCTTTTTTGATCGGATAGACGGTTTCCAGAGAGGGAATTGGTTCATTCCGGGCTATTGAACCAAAGTCATCCCAGTCCTGATAGGAAACAGCCCCGTGAGAATAGAAATAAATCAGATCGTCAAGAATATAACGTTTTCCGATTGTCGCTGCGACTGAGTCAACATTCAGAAGATAGGCATTTTTATAGGTCGCAACGCGTTCGCCGAGACAGTCATTCAGTCTCTGGACGAGAGTTGTCAGATCTGTGTTGCTGCCGCGTTCATACATGCTGGGCGCGGCGTTCATTTGTGGCACAATGAAATTGGACACAAATGTTAACAAGCCGTGCCGCTCATTATAGATCATTGCAGTGGAAAGCATCGCATCAATTATGCTGTATGCATCCTGCAGAATAGTTTTGCTGAAGCCTTCCTCATTAAAACGGAAACCCCAGATAACCCGGTCGCTCAGTACAGAACGAAGGGGGATTTGCAAATACTGAAAATTGTATTCTGAAACCGGGGAAGGGGGGGATTCAGGGAGAGTGCTGACAAAATCATAAGGAATATAGTCAAATTTTGTCTCGGGATGCCGGGCCCGGAGCTGCTCATGGTAGAGGGCTGTCAGGCTGGACCCAACCAGCAGTATTTTCCCGATTTTTACTGGGGTGACTTCGAGGTCGGACGGGAACAGGTATTCTGCGTCTGGCAGTCCTGCGGGTGCGGGAGGAGTGGGTGTCGGTGCTGCTGGTTGGACGGAATGTACGGGTGTTTTCTGAGAGGGGTTTTGCTTCAGAACAAATCGTGTGTTGGTTGAAAAAGGGTGTTCCAGAATAATGTTGATAAGCCCTTTGACATCCTTGAAGGCTTCAACGGAGCGCCACATGAGATTGCCATCTTCTGACAAAATAAGAAGGCGATAATTTTCTATACGCCATGATCGTTCGTTGGGATGGGAGTATCCCTCGATTTTTCCGTTAGGGGCAAGAATGAATGATTCCGTTAGGAAAGAGCCATTAACGGGGCCAAATGACCATACCTCTTCAGTAAGGGGTGGGGATATGTTTTTGGGTGGCCCCTGGAACTCTTTTGTTTCAATCATTTTCACTCAACCTACTTAGATAATGACCCATCTGAACGGCAGCAGAGCGCCAGCAAGACAATATGTGCAGCATGAATGAGACCGATCCAGGTCTCATAACCTAGGAGAATATAACTATTGCAGCTGGGTTTGCCATGTGTGCAAACCAAGAATGTTTTGCACGGCAAGCCATTCTGTAAAAATATCATAAAAAAGAGGCGAATGTAACCAAGGTTACATTCGCCTCTTTTACAAATCTGCCACTGCATGGGCTGACAAAGCCAATCCATGCAGTGCGGATGTGACCGGACCTTAGAAGTCCATGCCACCCATGCCGCCCATGTCAGGGCCGCCAGCAGGAGCGGATTTCTTCTCAGGGCGTTCAGCAACCATGGCTTCCGTCGTGATCAGCAGGCCAGCAACAGAGGCTGCGTCCTGAAGAGCCGTGCGGACAACCTTGGTCGGGTCGATGATACCGGCATCAACCAGGTTCTTGTATTCGCCAGCCTGTGCGTCGAAGCCAAAAGCGTAGTCTTTGGATTCGAGCACCTTGTTGGCGATCACGGCGCCGTCTTCACCAGCATTGTGAGCGATCTGGCGCAGGGGAGCCTGCAGAGCCTTGCGGATGATGTCGCCACCAACGCGCTGATCGTCGTTATGGTAGTGCAGGTGTGTCAGGTTTGCGGAAGCGCGGGCCAGAGCCGTGCCACCACCCGGAACAATGCCTTCTTCCACTGCGGCGCGGGTTGCGTGCAGGGCGTCATCAACGCGGTCTTTGCGTTCCTTGACTTCAACTTCCGTGGAGCCGCCAACGCGGATCACGGCAACGCCACCGGCCAGTTTGGCCAGACGTTCCTGCAGCTTTTCACGGTCGTAGTCAGAGGTGGTTTCCTCGATCTGCGCACGGATCTGCTTGCAACGACCCTTGATTTCGTCGGGCTTGCCAGCGCCATCAACAATGGTCGTGGTTTCTTTGTCGATACGGACCTTCTTGGCCGTGCCGAGCATGGGCAGCGTGACGGTTTCCAGCTTGATGCCGAGATCTTCGCTGATAACCTGACCACCGGTGAGGATGGCGATATCTTCCAGCATGGCTTTACGACGGTCACCAAAGCCCGGAGCCTTGACAGCGGCAATTTTCAGGCCACCGCGCAGCTTGTTGACAACCAAGGTTGCCAGAGCTTCACCATCAACGTCTTCTGCAATGATCAGCAGCGGACGGCCGGACTGCACAACAGCTTCAAGCAGCGGCAGGATCGGCTGAAGAGAAGACAGCTTCTTTTCATGGATCAGGATGTAGGGGTTTTCCAGATCAGCCGTCATCTTCTCCGTGTTGGTCACGAAGTAGGGGGAGATGTAGCCGCGGTCGAACTGCATGCCTTCAACCACGTCCAGTTCCGTCTGGAAGTGCTTGGCTTCTTCAACCGTGATGACGCCCTCGGAACCCACTTTCTGCATGGCTTCGGAGATCATCTGGCCGATTTCGGCTTCACCGTTGGCGGAAATGGTGCCGACCTGGGCGGTTTCCGCCGGGGTGGTGATCTTTTTGGAGTTCTTCTTCAGTTCCTCAACAACAGCGGCGACAGCTTTGTCGATCCCGCGCTTGAGGTCCATCGGGTTCATGCCGGCAGCAACAGCCTTGTGGCCTTCGCGAACGATAGCCTGAGCCAGAACGGTTGCCGTGGTCGTGCCGTCACCAGCGATATCGTTGGTTTTGGACGCCACTTCGCGCAGCATCTGTGCGCCCATGTTCTCGAACTTGTCAGCCAGTTCGATTTCTTTGGCAACGGACACACCGTCTTTCGTGATGCGCGGTGCGCCGAAGCTCTTTTCGAGCACAACGTTGCGGCCTTTCGGGCCGAGCGTGACTTTTACGGCATCAGCGAGGATGTCGACACCACGCAGCATACGCTGGCGTGCGTCACCACCAAACTTTACGTCTTTGGCAGCCATATCAAATTCTCCTGTGAGAGATCAGTTTACAAGGTCGAAAAGCGGATCAGCGCGGCACACTCAGGCGGAAATCACGCCCAGAATGTCGCTTTCTTTCATGATCAGCAGCTCTTCGCCGTCGATCTTCACTTCCGTACCGGACCATTTGCCGAACAGAACACGGTCGCCAGCCTTGACATCAAGCGCGACAACCTGCCCCTGCTCATTGCGAGCGCCAGGACCTGCGGAAACGACTTCGCCTTCCATCGGCTTTTCTTTGGCCGTGTCAGGAATGATGATGCCGCCAACCGTCTTCTCTTCGCCAGCGAGGCGACGAACGACTACCCGGTCGTGTAAGGGACGAAATTTCGTCATTATGGATCGCTCCATGTTTTTTGCTGCGGCGGCGCCCTTGTCAGGAAGCAACACCACCGGCATTGACCGCGCGTAAAAACGCCGCGTTGCGTTAGCACTCCCACCCCGGGAGTGCCAAAACAGGAGATAGGTTTGTCCTCCCCCCAAGTCAAGAAATGTGGAAAACTTTCTTTTGCGTTTATTTCCACACTCAAGGGAGTACGATCATGGGGCAGAACATCAGACTGAAAGCGGCGGACAGGCATGAATTTTCAGCCTATGAAGCAGGCAATGCCGATATGCCTTACGCACTTGTGGTGGCGCAGGAAATTTTCGGTGTGAATGCGTATATCCGCGATGTGTGTGAGACATTCGCGGAGCAGGGCTTTCACGTGCTGGCCCCGGCACTGTTTGACAGGGTCAGGCCGGGAGTGGAGCTGGGGTATGGGAAAGTCGATATTCAGACCGGCCGGGCCTTGCGAGGCCGTATATCCCTGACCGGGGCCCTGCTGGATCTTGAAGCCTGCGCGGTCGCACTGAACGCGGCGAAAGTCGGCATCATCGGCTATTGCTGGGGCGGGCTTCTGGCGTGGGAGGCAGCTTCACGGACGGACAGTTTCGCGGCCGCTGTGGGGTGGTACGGGGGCGGTATTGCGTCCCGCGTTGATGAGACTCCGCGCTGCCCCGTTCAGCTTCACTTTGGGGAAGCCGATGCCAGCATTCCGCACACAGATGTGAGTCTGATCCGCGCGACCCATCCTGAACTTGAAATTTACCTGTATGACGGGGCGGGTCATGGCTTCGGGTGCCCTCTTCGTGCGGATTTTGACCGGGACGCCTATGAGCTGGCGCAGAAGCGTAGTCTTGCCTTTCTGGAGGCTCATCTGCGCTTTCATGTCGGGTAGGGCACCGGGCAAGGCGGGTATTTTGATTGACAAGACCGCATCTTCGTGACCCGATAAGTACATCCTGTAACCGGCCATATGGTTGTCCGGTAGGAGATATCAGGGAAAGTTACCCGCCTATGCCGACCGGTACAGTTAAATGGTTTAATGCCACAAAAGGTTTTGGCTTCATTGCACCCGACGATGGGGGCAAGGATGTTTTCGTTCATATCACAGCTGTGCAGGCAGCCGGTCTGCGTGGTCTGAATGAGAACGAAAAGGTCTCATACGAACTCGTCACCGAGCGTGGTAAAGTCGCCGCGACTGAACTCAAGCCGATCTGAAGTTTGCTTGAAACGAAGGGCTGAAAAGCCCGGACGTGCGTTTTGGTCTGCCTGTTTGGTCTGCTTACCGGGGTCCATCTGGCAGCCGGACTGCGCGCTACTGTGCGATGAAGTGCCTTAAAATGCGCGCGCGCTTGCAGGGGCTGCCTGCGTGTCAGGCAAAAACGCCCTGATCTCCCGCGCCGCGTCCGCCAACCCCATGCGCTGAACTTCCGCGCCGGGCGGAAACGCTGAAAGAAGGCGTGATGGCGTGCGCCGGTCCAGAAGCACAAACACACCTTTATCTGACTGGCTTCTGATCAGCCGTCCAAAGGCCTGCCGCAGGCGCAGGCGAGCAATCCTGTCATCATATCCTGTGGTGTCACCTCCCGAGAGGTGAATGCGGCGTTCTCTGTGCAGAATGTCCGGGCGAGGCCACGGCACACGTTCAAACACCACCAGACGCAAGGCATTGCCCGGTACGTCCACACCGTCGCGCATGGCATCCGTGCCGAGCAGGCACGCATGTTCCTCCGTGCGGAAAATATCCACCAGCGTGGCATTATCCATGGGGTCTACATGCTGGGCGTATAAGGGCAGCCCTTTTTCCTCCAGTGCCGGAGCGATGCGGCTGTGTACGCCGCGCAGCCTGGAGATGGCGGTAAACAGGCCCAGACCGCCACCGCCCGAGGCTTCAAACAAGGTGCGATAGGCCGCGGCCAGATCCGCAATGCTGGCGTGGTCCACATCCGTGACAATAAAAGTGCGTGTCTGCCGCGCATAATCAAACGGGCTGGTCAAGCTGGCGCGCAGCGCCGGGGAGGGGAAGTGATTGGCCCCGGTGCGAGCTTCGGCTGCTTCCCACGCGCGTTCCGCATCCTCGGATTCTGCCTCGTTCTGGCTCTGGGCGGAGTCCGTAGCGGTTTCTGACTGATCCCGCAGCGTGGCGGATGTAATGAGCATGCCCTGTGCAGGCATGGCCATGACGGCGGCAAAGGGAATGGTAGGGTCCAGCCAGTGGCGGTGAAGCCCGACATCATGCTCCCCCGGGCGCTGCTGCTGCCGTCTGTCCAGACGGATGAAGTGGATATGGGAAGGCGTAACGTCCGGTGGCGGGGGCTGTTCAAGCGTATCGAGCATGGAAATCCATGCATCCAGCCGGCTGATGGCGCGCCGACGCAAGCCCCGCACCATGGCTTCGATACGGCCACGTGTGACGCTGTCCAGTGTGTCCGCATCATCCTGAAGGCGTGCCTGCAACCGTTCAGCAAGGGTGCGAAGGGGTTCAGCAATGCGGCTGAGCGCCCGGGCCAGCGCTTGTCCGGCTGCGGCCATATCCGGGATCAACGGGTGCAGGTCACATTCCAGCGCCCCATACTGGTGTGTCTGCCGACGATCCTCACTTCGTGCCAGCACCTGTTGGCGGAGCAGGCGCAGGAAGCTCTCGGTCGGGTTTTCCAGAACCGGTTCCTGCAGGATGGGGGTGGGTGGAAACAATCCGGACGGGTCTTCAGGGGCGGGTGGTTCCGGCGGGGGCGCGTCGGCTGTATCTGTGCCCGCGAGTCTGGCGGACCAGCCGGGCGCGGGCAGGGCATGGGCGGCCATAAGGGCGGCATCAAGTGGCGCTTCCAGACGCGGGAAGCCGACAACAAGATCATCCAGCCGCCGCTTCAGGCCGCGAGCACGGGAGCGCCTGCCTTCGGCCCCCAGCAGCCAGCGGCGGAGTTCTGCGGCTTCCAGCCCGGACAGTTCGGCTGAAAAGGCACCGTCGGCGGCGTCCGCCAGATGGTGGCCTTCATCGAATACGTAGCGGGAGGGCGTGCCGTCTTCTTCCGTTTCCTCGGTATCGTCCCCCATGGCGGCCTGTGCATAGGCCGCCTGCGCCATGACGAGGGCGTGGTTGGCAATGACGAGATCTGCCTCCCGCGCGCGGCGGATAGTGTGTTCTACAAAGCACCGCTGGTAGTGCGGGCAGGCGCCGTGAATGCACTCCCCGCGGCGGTCCGCCACGCCGAAGATCGTCCCCTGACCGTAGAGGTCTCCAAACCAGCCGGGCAGGTCTCCCCCCAGCAGATCTCCGTCCGCTGTGGCGCGGGTCCAGCGCGCCAGCATGGCCAGTGCAATGGTCACGCCAGCCGGGCGGGAGCTTGCGCTGTTGACGGCTTCTTCCATGTTCAGCAGGCAGAGATAGTTCTCGCGCCCTTTGCGTAGAACAACATGATGCCTGCGTGTGGCGGCATCGGGGAACAGGCGGTGGGTTTCCTGTTCAATCTGGCGTTGTAGATGGCGCGTGTAGGTGCTGATCCAGACACTGCCGCCATTGCGCTGTGCCCAGACGCTGGCCGGAGCGATATACCCAAGGGTCTTCCCGGTTCCTGTTCCGGCTTCCGCCAGCACGATGGCCGGGTTGCCCCGATGGATGCGCGGTTCAAACGCGGCGGTGGATACACTTGCGAAATCGGCCTGTCCGGCCCGGCTTTCCGAGCCTTCACCTAACAAGGAACGCAGGCGGGCGCGGGCTTCGGCTGGCGTGATGGGGTGTGAGGCTGGCGGGGGGCGGGGGGCGATATCCTCCCATTTGGGCAGGACCCGCCACACGCGCAGGGCATCCGCAGGCTGTAGCGCTTCTTCCGGCAGGGCGCCCTTGCTGTCCAGCTTTTCCGGCAGTCCCAGCGTTTCGGCCACGGTGCCAGCCCAGGGCCAGCCAGCCTGTGCCAGCCGGACGGTAAGAGCTGCCAGCATCTCTCCATGGGGGCCGGATTTCTGGCGGGCCAGTTCGGCCAGCATGGTCTCGACCAGTAAGGGGAGAAGATCCGCCTCGGCCTGACCAATCCGCCCGTCCTCAATGTCAAGCGCCAGAGCCAGACCACGTGGTGTGGGGGCGGCCGTGCGCGCTGGATAAACGAAGGTGAAAAGTTCCAGAAGGTCCAGCCAGGGGGAGGGTTGCCCTGGAGGGGGTATCTCCAGCTTCCGTGCGAAAGACGGCGCATGAACGACCAGCGGGCAGGGCATGCTGCTCAGCCGGGCGCGGAGTTCTGGCGCGGAGAGCGTCAGAAACTCGCCGTCTTCTGTCAGAAGGGAGAAGCCACGATGATGCGCCGTAATGGCGGGCGCGTCGTGCGCAGAGGGGAAGGAGGCCTGCATGGAGGGTCCACCTTACGCAATCTGGCGTGTGTGGCTAGGGGGTGTAAAAAGGCGACTCCTGCCTGCAGGGGAAGTCTGTCGCCTTTTCAGCGGTGACTCAGGGCTGGTCTGTCAGGCTGTCTGCAACAATCTCAAGCAGCTTTTTGTGCATGATGCCGTTGCCAGCCACGATCATGACATCATCAGGCATGGTATCCAGATCCAGACCGGCCGGGTCAGTCACCTGTCCGCCTGCTTCACGCACGATCAGGATGCCCGCTGCGCAATCCCACGGCTTGATGCCGAATTCCCAGTAGCCTTCATACCGGCCAGCCGCGACCCATGCGAGATCGAGTGCGGCGGCACCAAAGCGACGGATTCCCGCAACGCGCGGCATGAGGTTCCCCATGACGCGGGCAAACGGGAGGCGCTGGCGGGCAGGCACCTTTGCAAACGGAATGCCGGTTGCAAAAACGGATTCCTGCATGTCCCGCCGCGCGGAAACACGGATGCGGCGCTCATTGAGAAACGCGCCCGTGCCTTTTTCCGCCCAGAACATCTCGTTGGCGGCAGGGTTGTAGACCAGCCCGGCAGCCAGTTCGATCCGGCCATCCGGCATGCGGCGCTGAAGACCGATGGAAATGGCCCAGTGCGGAATGCCGTGCAGGAAGTTGGTCGTGCCGTCCAGCGGGTCCACAATCCAGCGCCATGTCCAGTTTTCACCACCGGACTCGCCAGATTCCTCCATCAGGAAGGCATAGCCTGGGCGGGCTCGCTCCAGTTCCTCGCGCAGAGTCTGCTCTGCACGAAGGTCTGCCTGAGAAACAAAGTCACCCGGTCCCTTGATGCTGACCTGAAGCTGCTCGACTTCATTGAAATCGCGCAGAAGACGCTTGGCTGCCTTCTGGGCAGCGGATTGCATCACCGTCATGACGGGAGAAAGACGCATGGCCACGATGTTTTGTCCTGTCTGGAGTAATGCGAAAGATCAGTCTTTGGCGCGTTCGACGTAAGAGGCGTCTTCAGTCCGGACAACAATGCGCTCGCCGGCTTCAATGAAGGGCGGCACCATGGTTTTCACACCATTGGAGAGCACTGCGGGCTTGTAGGAAGAGCTTGCCGTCTGGCCTTTGACCACCGGATCAGCCTCAATAATTTCCAGCGTGACGTGCGGCGGCAGTTCAACCCCGACCGGATCACCTTCCACAAGGTGAACGTTGATGGTCATGTTGTCCTGCAGGAACGGTGCCTGGTCACCCAGCAGATCAACAGGGATCATGCTCTGTTCGAACGTTTCAGGGTCCATCAGCACCAGAGACGCACCATCGGTGTAGGAATACAGATATTCCCTGTCCTCGGTCATCAGGCGCTCGACACTGTCGGCTGTACGCCAGCGTTCGTTGGTTTTGTTGCCGGTCTTGAGGTCGCGCATTTCCACCTGGATGAACGCGCCGCCCTTGCCGGGGGTGATGATCTGCTGTTTGAGCACCGTCCAGCGACGGCCATCATGCTCGATGACCTGTCCGGCCCGGATCAGGTTCGCCTGCTGTTTCATAACTCGTCCCTGAATGGATGGGGTTAAAGACCGGGCTTCTACAACTCCGGGCCGGTTAGAGCAACCCGCGAGGAGCGGAAACAGGAAAGACAAAAGGCTTTTTCACCCGCTGGACAGCCAGCACGACCGTGTTTATAAGGCACTCATTCTGGTGCAGGAAGGGTGGCCGAGTGGTTGAAGGCTCCAGTCTTGAAAACTGGCGTGCGGGTAACCGTACCGTGGGTTCGAATCCCACCCCTTCCGCCATCAGATAAAGAAAATCCCTGAAATTCTCAGTATTCTCCGGAAAGTGGCTTTCCCTGCCTCGTGGTCTTCCGTGGCATAATTCCGTAGAATTCTTTAAAGCCTTTCAAGGAAGGCTCATCACCTGTCTGGTGAGATGGGCATGATGCTTGTTCTGCTGGAGGTGGTCCTGACATGAAACGCATTGCGGTGATCGGGGCCGGGGCCTGGGGTACGGCACTGGCTCTCCATGCGGCCAGAACCGGGGCGGCTGTTCATCTCTGGGCGCGGACTCCTGCCGCGCGCCTTGCCAGCGGGGCCATGCCGCGGCTGAGCGCCTATCCTCTTCCTGAGACTATAACCGTGACGGATGCGCTGACTGTGCAGGCGGATATGACGCTTGTGGCCGTGCCCATGCAGCATCTGCCCGGCATACTGGCACAGCTGGACACACAGTCCCCGATTATTTTGTGCTGCAAAGGCGTTGAGCCGGAAAACCTGCATTTTCCGCTTGATAGTCTTGAGCGCGTAAAGCCCGGCCATGCCGGAGCCGTGCTCTCCGGCCCCAATTTTGCACATGAAATTGCTGAGGGTCTGCCTGCTGCGGCTGTGCTTGCCGCCAGAGAAGGCGGGCTTGCACGCGCTCTGGCGGATGGTCTCGGAACGCCCGCTTTCCGGTTGTATGACAGCACCGATACCATCGGCGTGCAGCTTGGCGGGGCGGCCAAAAATGTTATCGCCATTGCGGCAGGTGTGACGATCGGGGCGGGGCTTGGCGAGAATGCACGCGCCGCCCTTGTAACGCGTGGGCTGGCAGAAATCAGCCGTCTGGCGCAGGTGCTGGGGGGCAATGCCGCCACCATTTCCGGCCTGTCCGGTATGGGAGACCTGCTCCTGACATGTACGGGCACGTCATCCCGCAATTTTCGCGTGGGCCATGCGCTGGGGCAAGGGCTCTCCCCACAGGAGGCCGAGCGTATAGCGGGCGGTGTTGCGGAAGGGGTTGTAACAGCGCAGGCGCTTGCCAGACTGGCCTGCCGCCATCAGGTGAGTGTGCCCGTGATGGATGCCGTGGCGGCTATCGTGACAGGCCGTGTGCCTTTGCAGGATCTGGTTGAGCAGCTTCTTGCGCGGCCTGCGGGGCCTGAAATGAAAAGAATTGATTGATCAGGCAAAAGAGCGGAGTGCCTGAACTCCAGACCAGCATCATGGCAGGCCCGGCGGCGGGGGGACATGCCCCGCCGCTGGACCACCAAAATGCTTAGTTCTTGGATTTTGCGGGAGTCTTGCCGTGCCCGTGGTCGGGGATGGCTGTAGCGATGAACCCTTCTGAGACGAAGACAAGACCATTGAGGATCTCGTCAAGCGCTGCGACGGCTTCCGGCGCGTGCTTGCCTTCCGCGAAGACTGTTGCGCGGTTCAGCGCGCCCTGTGTCTGGGCCAGCGGGGCGAGGGCGACAATGAAATCAGCGTCTTCACCGACAACTTCCATGGTCTGGGCGGCCTGATCGGGCTGTCCGGTTTTAAGCTGGCCGTTTGCTGTGGCAATGGCGGCCTTCTTTTCCGGAGCCAGAGTTTCAGAGGCAATAAATTCACCACCCACAGGAATCCACGTGGTCGGCGTGGTTACGGGCGTATGGGAGGGAGAGGCCGGATGCTGCGGGGCGGGCTGAAGCTGGCTTTCCGCCGCATCAAATTTCTTCCCGGCCTTGTCGGCGGCTGTCAGGCGTTTTTTGGCATCGTACAGGGCAGGAATGGCTGCATCGGTCTTGCCGGAGGCAAGCGTTTCACGCGCTTTGGCGATATCTGCCATGGCGCGTTCGCCATCGGCGGACAGCTGGCGGAAGGCGTGGCCTGCCTTGAACTTTTCCCACTTGGTGTGAACGGAATCGGCGTGAGCGACAACCGGTGCTGCGGTCAGAAAGGCCAGAACGGCCAGAGAAGTTTTCATGCGCATTGTAAATGTCCGTTTGTTCATTATGAAGGAGTGTCAGTAAAACCCTCCCTATTCTATCTTTATGGGCCACTCTGATGCTGTGGGCAACTCTCAAGTGCAGGCATCCAGACCATGTGAGGGTGTGCAGATGCGCGTTCTACACTGGAAAGTCTGATGTATTTATTTTGTAAAGTGCGAAGAGTAATGTTTGTGTCAGAATAACGCGGCGGTCTTTATTGAAGGAAAAAGGGGGTGCCATGCTGAAAAGGGACCAGTGTCTTGTGCTCTTGTGCCGTGGCACTCAGCCTGCTTGCCGGTGCATCGGGAGGCGGGTCGGCTTTGGCGGCGCCGGAGCCTGATCAGCTTCGGGTGCTTGCGGGGTTTCATATCGCGGTTTTTTCCGATCAGGTTCCGGGTGCGCGAGAAATCGCCCTTGGCGCGCAGGGCACGGTTTTTGTCGGCACGATGGGGCAGGGCGTGGTGTACGCCGTTTCCACAGATAAGGCCGGACGGGCCACAAAAGTGCGCACACTTGCTCGGGGGCTGGATATGCCGGTGGGTGTGGCGTTCCATCAGGGGGCTCTCTATGTCTCCGAGCCGCGCCGGATTGTGGTGTTACGTGATATTGAGCACCATCTGGACGCGCCCCCGGCGCCCCAGACCGTTGCGGACTCCCTCCCGTATCGGGGCGGCGATCATTCATGGAAATTCATTGCGTTCGGCCCGGATGGCAGGCTGTATGTGCCTATTGGCGCACCGTGCAATATCTGTGACGTTGGGCATGATTTTGGCCGCTTGCTGAGTATGCGGTCTGACGGAACAGACCGGCAGGATGTGGCGTTTGGCATACGCAACACGGTCGGGTTCACATGGCAGCCGGGCACCGGGGCATTATGGTTTACGGATAACGGGCGCGATAATCTGGGAGATACTCTTCCCTCTGATGAACTGAACAGGGTGAGCCACCCCGGGGAGTCGTTTGGCTATCCGTACTGTCATCAGGGCACTCTGCCCGATCCTGAGTTCGGAATGCAGCGGTCATGCCGTGAGTTTACACCACCTGCTTTATTGCTGGGGGCGCATGTCGCGGCGCTGGGGTTACGTTTTTATGGTGGCTCCCAGTTTCCCAAAGCCCTGCAGGGAGCTTTGATGATTGCAGAGCATGGCTCATGGAACAGCAGCGCTCTGGTTGGGTATCAGGTTGTGGCGGTGCGTTTTGGAGCGGATGGAAAACCGCAGACTCCGGAGGTGCTGGTCAGCGGATTCCGGCAGGGGCAGAGGGTATGGGGGCGACCGGTGGATGTGCAGCCCATGGCGGATGGCAGTGTGCTGATCAGTGATGATCTTTCGGGCGCGCTTTATCGTCTGACTTACGGAAAAGCGCGCTGATTTAAGGCCGGGCAGACGTCCGGACCTGGTTGCGCGTGGCCGGTGCCGGCCCGGCGTCATGGGCAGAGGGAGGGGCAATGTCCGTTCGGGCTTTACCTTGCCGCGTGCCGAAAAGGCGATCCCCAGCGCCTCCCTGCCAAGGCGAATGCAGCCGTGCTCATTCAGCCCCCGGTCAATCGCGCAGGTCATGCCATGGTTCCTGAATTTGCAGGCTGCCCCTGACTGGTGGCAGAAGAACATGGCAAGGTCCGGCGCGGGTTGGTCTGAACCGGGCTGGTCTGTCTGACCTGTATCTGTTTGAAGAGGAAGTAGCGCCAGATGGCCGTAAACTACGCGACTGTCACGTGGGATCAGTTACACAGGGATGCCCGCATTCTTGCTGAGGCTCTTGTGCCCAGAATGCCGTTCAAAGGTGTGGTGGCCGTCACACGCGGCGGGATGATCCCGGCGGCCATTATCGCACGCGAACTGAACTGCCGTCTGGTCGAGACGATTTCCGTTGTCACGTATGATGAGGAAGAACGCGGCAAGCCCACCATTATCAAAGCCCCCGATGCGGCCGGTGATGGCGAGGGCTTTCTGGTGGTGGATGATCTGGTTGATTCCGGCGTGACCGCCCGCGTCGTGCGGGAGAGGCTGCCCAAAGCCTATTTTGCCTGCCTGTATGCCAAACCCGCAGGGAAGGCACTGACCAATCATTTTGTTGTGGAAGTGCCGCAGGATACTTGGGTTTTGTTCCCGTGGGATACCGCTCCGCTGTTCGTTCCCCCGCTTGCCAGCCGAAAAATGGAGGGGGCTGACTGATTTTTTACCATAGTGGGCTTGCCAGCCTTATGAATGCCGCCTAGGTTCCGCTGCATTCGGGGCGTGGCGCAGCCTGGTAGCGCGCGTGTTTTGGGTACACGAGGCCCCCGGTTCGAGTCCGGGCGCCCCGACCATATATTATCTGGAGGCATAGGCATGCCGGCACGGATTTACAGGCAGCCCAAAGCTGCGGGGCAGTCAGGATTGGCTGGCACGCGTGAGTGGGTGTTTGAATACGGTCAGACTGCTCCTAAACATCAGGATGCGCTGATGGGCTGGACAGGAAGCCAGGATACCAAGTCTCAAATTCGCCTGCGCTTCGCGTCCTGCGAAGAGGCTGCGGCCTATGCGCAGCGCGAGAATCTTGACTATACGGTTGAGATCCCGGCAGAGCGCCGGCAAGTCCCCAAAGTCTATGCTGATAATTTCTGGTTTGACCGGGTCGAAAACTGGACCCATTGATTTCCGCGATGTTTCAGATTATCGGGGTGCACAGTGCGCGCCCTTAGCTCAGTTGGATAGAGCAACAGCCTTCTAAGCTGTGGGTCGCTGGTTCGAATCCAGCAGGGCGCACCATCTTCACCAAGATGTGCCGTCAGGCTATGCCTGCGGCGTGGTGCTACCTGAAAATAACACAATTTCTCCCAGAAAAAATTATAGTAAGCACGTCTTTGCGATGGTGTTTCGTTCCTTCGGCTTGCCGAGTCATGGGCCGAAGGGTAGGGCTGAAAGGCGGGAGCGCACGCGAGACAGTTGCGGGGCTATCCGTTATTTAAGTGCGTCAATATGTTGATCTGTCAGGAGTTGAGAGTTTGAAATCATTCTGCGTCGTGGGGGCTGGCTTTAGCGGGGCAATTATTGCCCGGCATCTGGCTGAGCGCGGTCACAAGGTGACAGTTGTTGATGAGCGCCCTCATATGGGTGGCAACTGTCATACAGAACGGGATGCAGAAACCGGCGTGATGGTCCATAAATATGGCCCGCACATTTTCCATACGGCGGACCAGAGAGCCTGGGACTATGTTCAGCGTTTTGGAAAGTTTCGGCCCTATGTGAATCGGGTGAAAGCAATTTCCAGCGACCGCGTCTATACGCTGCCTGTGAACCTCCTGACCATTAACCAGTTCTTTGGCACCACCATGGGGCCGAAAGAGGCGCGGGCGTTTATTGAAAGCAAGGCGGACCGCTCCATTAAAGAGGCGCGCTCTTTTGAAGAGCAGGCGCTGAGCATGATTGGCCCTGAACTCTATCGGGCGTTTTTCTACGGCTATACGCGTAAACAGTGGGGGCTTGAGCCCACGGAACTGCCCGCGTCTATTCTGAAGCGGCTGCCTTTACGATTTAATTATGATGATAACTATTTCAATCATCCGTATCAGGGTATGCCGGAAGATGGCTATACAGCCATTATAGAGAATATTCTGGCTGTAGACGGGATTGATATCCGTCTGGGTTGCTCTTTTGAGAGCCTGGAAGAACCTTATGATCATGTGTTCTATACCGGACCGATAGATCGCTACTTCCAGTTCCGTCTTGGCCGCCTTGGGTACAGGACGCTTGATTTTGAGCGGTTTGTTGATGAAGGCGACCATCAGGGGACTGCTGTCATCAATTATTGTGATGAAGCTGTGCCTTTTACCCGCATTTCCGAGCATAAGCACTTTGCGCCATGGGAGCAGGAAAAGTTCTCTAAAACCGTCTGTTTCCGTGAATATAGCCGCCTCGCGGGTGAGACGGATATCCCGTACTATCCGATCCGTCTGGTTAATGAAAAGAAAATGCTTGATAGCTATATCGAGCTCGCAAAAGCTGAAAAAAAGGTGTCATTCCTTGGTCGTCTGGGCACCTATCGCTATCTGGACATGGATGTCACCATTACAGAAGCACTCGCCGCATGTGATCAGATTGATATAGTGCTTCAGGAAGATGACACTATTCTGCCATCTTTCTTTGTAGATCCGGCATAAAAAATAAATCACCTTTTTTGTTCTTTGTGAATGAGATTTGTATTATAAAGCGTGGGAGCGTAAGCTTAAAAAGAAACATTTAGGGTTTTTCTGTGTCGGGTATAGATGTCTCTATTATCTTGAATGTTCATCATGAACAGGATCTTCTGTACCCGACCCTGCGTTCTCTGTTAGAGACTGTTGAACATGCTCACCTGTACAATATCCGGTCTGAACTGGTTATTGTGGTGGATCATGCCGATGAAAAAACACTCACTCTCCTGAGACAATACGATTATTCAGGCTTTGATGCCGTCAAACTCGAAACAACCCAGGTGCACTCTCTGGGGCTCGCGCGGAATTGCGGGGTTCAAGCAGCGAGTGGTGAGTATATCATCACAGCCGATGCTGATGATCTTGTTTCCAGAAATTTCATTTATGAGTTTCATAAAAACTTTCAACAGACTGAAAAGGACAAGCTGATTTTATTCCCGGAATACTATCACGCATTTGGGAATGAAAATTATGTTTGCCGTTTCTATCCGCTGGCTCAGGTTGGTATTTACCGGATGGCTGGAGAGCATCCTTATGTTTCGCGGTTTATGGCGCGGCGGGAGGATATCCTTGAAATACTCTATCGGGATTGTGCATCTCATCCAATTTATGCCTATGAAGATTATGATATCAATCTGCGTTTGGTCAGTGCGGGATTTGAGTTTGAAATTGCTGCCGATACAATTGTTTTCTATCGGCAAAGGCGGGGAAGTATCATGGCCGCTCTACAAGGAGATCAGAAGCGTATAGCGTATAATTCTGATTTTTTCAGTGGAGAGGGTTTTTTAAGGATACTGGAGCAGAAGCGCTCTGAGGCAGTTATTGCCCAAAAACATATCGATTTCAAAAAACATTATATGGATTCTCTCTATATACAGGAGCTTGTTCATCGGGCGAACCTCATTGACCCGGAGATACATCCTTATGTGCTTCATGACGCCCGGTTTTTCACCAATATTGGGATTCCTGAGACCTTTGGCCGTGCGTATGCAAAAATTTGTGAAATTCTGAAAGGCCAGAGTTATACGGATGTTTTCTTTCTGCCGTTTCTTTCCAAAGGGGGCGGTGAGAAATATATTCTGAATTTCATAAGGGAAGTGATCAAAGAGGAGAAACGTTCCTGTCTGATTCTTCTGGGAGAAGAGCTTTGTCTTTCCAAGGAACGCTGCCAGGTTCCTGAGGGTGTGACGGTTCTTGATCTGTATGAGCTTCTTGGTGAGACAGATAGAGAGAAAATACCGGAAATATCTGTCAGGATTATTGAGAATTTTGCCAATCAGGCGAGAATTTTTCTTAAATTTTGTCCGTTCTGTGTTTCTGTTATGAAGGCCTATGCTGATTTCTTTTTGTCCTATCAGCTGGTTTGTTTTTATTTTTGTCCTCCTTGTTATGTTCTGAATAATGTTCTGTATGAAGATGGAAGTGAGTACAATTTCCTTTCCGAGTATAGAAATCACATAGATTACGTTATTTCGGACAATCATGCGGCTTTAGCTCAGCTTGAATATCGCATTCCGACCTATAGGGAGGCTTCTGAAACGCTTTATACCTACACGCAGCCTGCTGAACGTCCCGTTGTTCAGCAGGAAGGGGAGCGTCGTCTGATATGGGCTTCGCGTCTTGATGCCCAAAAGCGGCCTGACCTGCTGCGTAAAATTGCTCTTGAATTACATGATCAGGGGATCGAGACGCCAATTTATGTCTACGGGAGCTCTGTTCTTGATCGGTTTGATCCGGAATACTTCAGGGATTGCCCGAATATCGTTTACAAGGGCGACTTTAGAGGTTTGGAAAGCCTTCCGTTTACAAGTGGGGATGCATTTTTATATACCTCTCTCTTTGATGGTCTTCCTAATGTTCTTCTTGAAGCCGCTGAAATGAAGATCCCGATCATTACGGTTGATGTGGGTGGTATTTCAGAATTGATACAGGAAAATTCCGGTTTTCTGGTGCAGAACAGCATGGATGATAACGTGCTTGTTGCGAGGTATCTTGAGCAGATCAAGGCATTTCTGGCCGCACCACAGTTTGAAATTGAGAGTAAAGTTCAGTGTTTGTATGAGCATTTTGAACAACAGCATGCGCAGTCAACATATGCCAGAAGGGTTGCCGCATTTTATGAGCTTCTGGAAAAACGTCTTAAATAAGGGGGCGCTTTGAAATGGCAGATACCTATAAAAATGTCAGAAAGGCCATTCGTGCAGAAATCAGGGAAAATTCTGCTCTGGTTGCATGCGTTCAGCATTTTAAAGAAAATAATGCGGTTTTCTTCCCAGGTTATGGAAACCTTGGTGATGGTTTGATTGCGCTCGGTACGCTCGATTTTTTCAAGGAGATGGAGTGGGCTCCCTCCTGTATCTATGGTCATCATAAAGAGGCGTTTCTGGGCCACAGCCATGTTGTGCTGGGTGGGGGAGGGGGCTGGGTCAAAGGACTCTGGTTCCATTATTCAGAGCAGGCTGTGGCCTTTCTTCAAGGTGGCGGGCAGTTGCTCATTCTCCCGACAAGTTTCGCGGGGCTGGGTGCCGAACTTGTTCCTTATGCCGAGCAGGTGACAATTTTCTGCCGTGAGCGGCAGAGTTATGAGGAACTGCTCAGGCTGGGTATGCCTGAGAGCCGGATTTTCCTCTGTCCGGATATGGCCTTTTATACCAAGGAAGAGCATTTTTCTGGTTTGGAGGAAGAAGGCCAATATCCGGTTCTGCAAATTCTGCGTCGTGATGAAGAGGGGATACGGAAAAATCATCCTCGTGATTCTGTTGATCTGCCACTTCTGTTTAACGATGTTCAGTGGGCGGAAGAAGCGCAGTGTCTGGGGCCTCTCCGTGCTGTGGCCGGGCTGATCAACCAGTTTGAGTGTGTTGAAACAGATCGCCTCCACATGGCTGTTCTTGCGGCGTTGATAGGGCGTACCGTTCGGCTTGAGCCGTCAAGCTACTTTAAAATCAAAGCTATTTTTGATTATACATTGCATCGTTTCCCAAAGGTTTCGTTTCATGATCGCTTGCCAGAGGCCGGGAGCGCAGGGCATGGCGAAGCATCTGAAGTGCAACAGCTTCAGGAAACGATCAAAAAACTTAATCTGGAGCGTCAAGAGGAATGGGAGCGTCTTACGGCGGTTTTGCAGCAGAATGATTCCCTTCTGGCCGATAAGGATAATCTGCAGGATCAGGTGCAAAACCTTTCAGAGCAGGAAGCAAGCGAAAGAAGGCAGAAGGAGGAGTTTGCCGAACATGTCCGTTCTCTGGAACATGAGATGGCAGACTTGAAAAATGAAGCCCTGCATTTGCAGCGTGGTGAGGTGGGGCTGAAGAATGACATTCTGAACCTGAAGCATGAGGCCGTGCGTCTGGAGGACGAAAAACTTCGTCTGAAGCAGGCCATGGTGCAGATGGAGAATGAGCAGTTTCGTCTGAAGCACGAGATGACAGACTTGAGGCTTGCTGTGGCAGACCTTGAAAAAATACGTTCGTCACGTCTGCATCGTTTGGGGGAATGGTATTACGGGATATTCCGCGTGCCGGTATTTGGATTTTTTCTCCGGATATTGCGGAGAGTTTTCGTCCGGTAAAATGTCTTGATCTCTCTGTTTCTGTAAGGAGAGATCAGGAAGAAGACGGGTTTGAGGCTCGTCTGGTATGAGTGGTGAAGCCAGACGAGAAACACCCGGGCAGTTTGATGAAAATAAATTCTCTGATGGCCGGACTCACAGGCTGAGGTGAATGCGGCCATCAAGGGGCGGTGTTATTTGCGCAGCCGTGCTGCAAGCTTGCCAACGCCAATATTGCGCAGGCCGATACGGAGCGTGCGGATCGTGCCTGGCTGATTTACCGTGTCATAGTATTTATGAACAAGCTGAACCAGTCGCCCTTCGGGGTGACAGGGGAGTTTTTCAGGTGGACTGGGGACATAGGTGGTTGTGTGTGTATTGTTGCCCGAGACGAAGGTCGGGTTATGGTATTGTGTATTCGGGCCATTGGCATTCAGGAATTTTATGATTTCACCATAAGAGTCTGCAAGCAGGGCCTTATGCTTATCGATAATGTAATTGTAGTTGATGTTAAACATCCGGAACTTGTCACGGAAAATGGAATCTTCCCGGATGCGGTATTTAAACAGCGGGTGCGGAATCATCACGCCGCGCACACCATTGAGAACCATGGAGATGGTTGATTCCCAGTCATCCAGAAACATGCCGAGATCCGGGTCATGCTGGCCGTAGGTGAGATAGGCCTCGCGCCGGACAACCAGCCCCTGGCAGTTGGTGGTGTTCATGATCACCTGCAAGGGAACTTCAGGATTGAAAGTCGGCCATAGCCGGATACGACCGTTCTGGTTGAAATCTTCGTTCCAGCAGCCAACAAACCCGACATTATTGTAACGTTCGAGAATATTGACGGCTGTTTCATAATAGTTGGAGCAGATAATATCGTCAGCATCCAGCAGGGCGATGTAATCTGTTTTGGCATGTTTCACGCCAACGTTTCTGGTGTCCGCCACGCCGGAATTTTTCTTGTAGAGAACTTCCAGATGCGTGTAGCGGGCTTCCAGCGTTTTCAGGATAATGCGGGACTCACTGTCGGTAGAGCCGTCATCCACAACAATAATGTTGATGTCGGGCAAGCTGCTGAATTTGATGCTTTCAATGGCTTCAATCAGCAATCCGCCAAGGTTGTAATGGGGAATGACGACTGTCAGGGCGGAGCCGGTTTTGCTGGCCGGGTGCGTAAGCTCTTTTCCGGTCACAAAGGGGAAGGAAGAGCTGGCTACAGTGTGTTTCGACGCAGCAAGCACCTGCTCTTTCTGTGCCATGACAGTGTTATAGGAACAGGTTTCCTTGATGGTTTTGATTGCGTTGTTGGCAATATAGCGGCTTTCAATGCCGTCCAGACTGTCGATTTTCAGGATAACGTCCTGAATGGCGGTTGGGGAGTGCGGGTCAAACAGGAAGCCGTTTTCTCCGTCCTTGATAAACTCTGCCTGACCACCATTGGAGGACGCGGCGATAATGCCACCTTCAGCCATGTGTTCGATAACGGTGTACGGGTAATTCTCGAACAGAGACGGATGGAAGAGCGCCTTGAGATGTTTCTTGATAAGGAGAATTTCGGAATGTTCTTTAAGGCCTGCAAATTTCAGGAGGCCTTTTTCAATCCATTTCCGGTATTTATTGCTCAGTGTTTCCTGAAAGGATTTGTTGTTTCTGAAATATGTCGTGTCAGAGCCGTAGATGTAGAGGGATGAAAGGCCGCCATTGCTCCAGTAGAGGTTAAAACCCGCCAGAGCATGCTCGATGCCTTTCCAGTAGCAGAGTCTGGAGGCAATGGCGTAATCCGGAATGTCATGGAGGTGGGCTGTGCGGGCGCGGGCGTTCTCCAGAGGCCGGTTGAGTTTGGCTTTCTCGTAAGGATTCGGGATGACGTCAATCTGAATCTCTTTTTCGAGAAACTCTGTGAGTAGCTTTTTCTTGAGGAAGTGGCTGGGAGAGATAACTTTATCGGCCGCCTGAAAGCAGAACTGCTCCATGCATTTTGTGAAATATGTGGGAAGTTCATAGATATTTTTCTTATCCCATTCGTCAATCATCGTGACAGGCGTATGGGCGGTCACGAGTACCTTCAGATCTTTGAACGGGGCTTCGAGGCACATTTTCCTTTGAAGCGTGAAGTATCCCAGGCCAAAGCCGTCACACACTTCCAGCCAGTCGGGCTTGAAACCATCCGTGATGATTTTTTTGACCTGATTGGAGAACTCGTAGCTTATGGCGGCCCAGTGGCCCATATACTTAAAGGACTCACCGGTGGACGGGTTGAAACGGATAACTTTTACGCAGTCAAAATAAGTGCAGACTTCATCATGTACACTGAAATCAGCCGTCAGGATCACTGTCGGCTCTTTTTTTTCTATTTTTGCGTTAATATATTCCTGAACATAAGTGCATAGTCCACCTCCCGTAACGTCAGGAGGGCATTCAAAGGTGAGCATTAATGTTTTCATGGTTCTCATGTTCAGTCTGTGGAGCGTTAAGATCTGTTGAAATTAGCAAGATATTGGCCGCGCTGTAACATTTTTTTTTGACATCAGGGAGTTGTATAAATTCTATCTCAATAAAAAATTGGATTTTATAAGCACAAATAAATATTGATCTTTTTTCTGGTGAGGTATTCTGGAATTCGTTTTGGATGAGAAGTGTAGAGGCGTGGTTCTTGTATAATATCTGACTTGTGATGGTAGAATATGCCCGGTGGGCGGCTTCGGGGCTTAATTTTGGGCCTTGACGTGTCAGGCTTCCCGCAGCATTGCTCCGAACATGCGAATAGCCGCCATTCTTCTGGCTGCCGGAACAGGCAGCCGTTACGCCGCGACCAGCGGGTCTGCAATCCCGAAGCAATATGTGATGCTGGCGGGCCTGCCGGTTATCCGTCATGCAGCGGAGGCCCTTCTGCCGCATGTAAGCTGCCTTCAGCCTGTGGGAGACCCCGAGGCGCTGGCGCAGGCACTGGACGGTGTTGCCGTGTTGCCGCCTGTGGCCGGGGGCGCAACCCGCCAGGCCAGTGTGCGGGCCGGGCTTGAAGCTCTGGATGCCTTGCCCGAGAGCGAGCGCCCGGATCTGGTTCTGGTGCATGATGGCGCGCGGCCTTACGTGACGGCAAAGCTGGTTCAGGGCGTTGTTTCTGCCCTGGCGGAGCATCCGGGGGCCATTCCCGCCGTGCCGGTGGCTGACACGCTGAAGCGTGGGCAGGAAGGCGTGATTGCCGGGACAGTCTCGCGTGAGCACCTGTTCCGTGCCCAGACACCGCAGGGCTTCCGTTTTGATCTGTTTCTGGACCTGCACCGCAGGGCGGCCTCAGTGACCGCAACAGATGATGCGACACTGCTGGAAGAGGCCGGGTTGAGCGTTGCTCTGGTGCCTGGGGATGACGATAATATCAAGCTGACTTATGAGGATGACCTCGTGCGCCTTGAACGACTGATCGGCCCGACCCTCCTGCCGCGTGTGGGGCTGGGGTATGATGTGCATGCCTTTGAAGAAGGTCGCCCCCTGATTCTGTGCGGGATTACTGTGCCGCATACAAAGGGTCTTGCCGGGCATTCCGACGCGGATGTGGGGATTCACGCCCTGTGTGACGCGATTTACGGCGCTCTTGCGGAAGGGGATATCGGCACGCATTTTCCGCCCAGCAAAAACGAATGGAAAGATGCGGACAGCGCTCGCTTTCTGGTGCATGCGGGCCAGCGTATTCGTGAGCGGGGCGGCATGTTGATCAATGCGGATGTCACGCTGATCTGTGAACGCCCGAAAATTGGTCCGCACGCTCTTGCCATGCGCCAGCGTATGGCGGACCTGCTGGAGGTGGATGTGGGCCGGATTTCGGTCAAGGCCACCACGTCTGAACGTCTGGGCTTTACAGGACGTGAAGAAGGGATTGCCTGCACGGCGGCTGTCTCGGTTCTGCTTCCCTGATCTGTTTTGGGGCGGCGGTCTGTCGCTTCACAGTGTGCACAAGGGGACGCTTTACAACCGGTTGGCTCAAGGGAGCGAAAGCCTGAGAGGGTCTCCCGGCGGATGGAAGAGAAACGGATGCGTACCCTTCTGCTGAAAAATGCCCTGCGTCTGGTCACCATGAATGCGCACCGTGACGAGCTGGCGGGCGGATGGGTGCTTGTGCGGGGCCGGGAAATTCTGGCTCTTGGCGGTGCGGCGGACCCTCTGCCGCAGGCGGATGAGGTGCAGGACATGACCGGGCATGTTGTGATGCCTGGCATGGTGAACACGCACCATCATATGTATCAGACACTGACGCGTGCTCTGCCCGCCGCGCAGGACAGCGCGCTTTTCGGGTGGTTGCAGGCGCTCTATCCGGTTTGGGCAGGTCTTACGCCGGAGATGGTCCGCGTCTCGACCTGCACGGCCATGACGGAACTGCTGTGGTCTGGCTGCACGACCACCAGTGACCATCTCTATCTCTTCCCCAATGGCTGCCGTCTGGATGACCAGATGGAGGCTGCCGAGCAGATGGGCATGCGCTTTCATGCCGCGCGCGGGTCCATGAGTGTGGGGGAGAGTAAGGGAGGCCTGCCGCCGGATGGGGTGGTGGAAGAGGAAGCCGCTATTCTGCGTGACACGCAACGGGTGATTGAGGCGTTTCATGACCCGGAACCGTTCGCCATGCAGCGTGTGGTGGTGGCGCCGTGTTCTCCGTTTTCCGTCAGTCCTGATTTGATGCGCGAGGCGGCCCGGCTGGCACGGGCCACCGGCACCATGCTGCACACGCATCTGGCGGAAAACGAGAGTGATATTGCCTACAGTCGTGCGCGTTTTGGCATGACGCCCGCAGAGTATGCCGAGGATGTTGAATGGGTGGGGCCGGATGTCTGGCATGCTCACTGCGTGAAGCTGGATCAGGCGGGCATCAGCCGTTTCGGGGCTACCCGTACAGGCATGGCCCATTGCCCATGCTCCAATATGCGGCTGGGTTCAGGCATTGCGCCGGTGCGCCGTATGGTGGCTTCCGGCATGCGGGTGGGGCTGGGTGTGGATGGCTCAGCCTCCAATGATGGCAGCCATATGTTGGGGGAAGCCCGGCAGGCCATGCTGCTTGGCCGCCTGCTGGAGGCGGAAGATGGCCGCCCCATGATGCAGGCGCGGGAAGTGCTGGAGCTTGCCACCCGGGGTGGTGCTGCCGTGCTGGGGCGGGATGATATCGGGCATCTGGCGCCTGGCATGGCTGCGGATATCGTGGCGTTTGATCTGCGCGGGATAGAGTATGCTGGCGCGCAGTCTGACCCTGTTGCGGCTCTGGTGTTCTGCGCCACCCGGCGGGTTGCTTATTCGATGGTGAACGGGCGTTGGCTGATCCGTGAGGGGCAGTTTGTCACGCATGACCCTGCGCGCCTTGCGGAGCGGCATAATGCGCTGGCGCGTCAGCTTCTGGAGCGTGCCTGAAGGTCGGGTGCGGCTTGAAGCGTTTGAGGCATTTGCATGTGCAGATCCAGAACGTTACGGATATATAAGATTGATTCCCCTTCCCGAAATTGGTATATTTGCCTAAATCATAGGCAATATGGAAAAGACTGTGCAAACGCAACCGCTCGTGCGGCCGATTGATCTGGGCGGTGTGCGCCTGGAAACTCCCGTTATTCTCGCGCCCATGTCCGGCGTGACAGACCTGCCGTTCCGTCGTCTGGCGCGGAAGCTGGGGGCGGGGCTTGTTGTTTCCGAAATGATTGCCTCCTGGGCCATGGTCCGGGAAAACGATACCACCCTGCGCATGGCCGAAGTGGCGGACGCCGGTGGCCCCAACGCCGTGCAGCTGGCCGGGTGCGACCCGGATGCCATGGCGGAAGCCGCCCGTATTGCCGTGGGGCGCGGGGCGGATCTGATTGATATCAATTTCGGGTGCCCGGTGAAAAAGGTTGCGGTTGGCCAGATGGCCGGTTCCGCGCTGATGCGGGATGAAGTGGCCGCGGCCCGGCTGCTGGATGCCGTGGTCAAGGCGGTTCCGGTGCCCGTGACGCTGAAAATGCGTATGGGGTGGGACCATGCCCACCTCAATGCGCCCTCACTGGCGCGGATTGCGCAGGAGGCCGGGATCCGCATGATTACGGTGCACGGGCGTACCCGCCAGCAGTTTTATAACGGCACGGCGGACTGGGCATTTGTGCGGACGGTGAAGGACGCTGTCGCACTGCCGGTGATTGTGAATGGTGATATTCTGACCGTGGACGATGCCCGTACGGCTCTGGCGCAGTCCGGCGCGGATGGCGTGATGATCGGGCGCGGGTGCTATGGTCGTCCGTGGTTTCTCGCGCAGGTTGCCCATGCTCTGCTTACAGGCGAAGAGGTGCCGGACCCGGACCTTGAGGCGGAAAAAGCCATTGTGCTGGAGCATTACCGCATGATGCTTGATCACTTTGGGGAACGCCCGGGGCTGCGGCTGGCGCGCAAGCATGTCTCCTGGTACTCCGCCGGGTTGCACAGTTCCGCGGGCTTCCGGGCCGCGGTGAACCGTGTGGACACCGCGCCGGACGCGATTGCGATGATCTCCGATTTTTATGACCAGCAGATTGCTGCGGGCGCGGTAAGGGAGCCACGAGCCTCCCGCCATGCTGATGCGCAGGCGCATGCGGCATGAACCGGGCTGTATGAAAATATCCAAACCGTCTCAGGAGGGGAGTGGCCCCGGCCCCGGTCTCCTGCTGGATAGTCTGCCTGTGGCCGTTCTGGAGCTTGGTCCGGCCAACGAGCTACGGTTTGCCAATGCGGCTGCGGAAGAATTTTTCGCCACATCCCGGCATCAGCTTTGCCAGAGCACTCTGACGGATCTGGTGCCTGAAGATCACCCGCTTTTTCTGCTGGTGCAGCATGTGCGCGGGGAAGGATGCACCATTACCGAGCATGAGCTGGTGTTCAGCAGCCCGCGCTTTCACCATGAAGGGGTGACGGTGCAGGGGGCAGATGTGCTGGATTATCCCGGTTCGGTTCTCCTGACGTTTCATGATTCCTCCGCCGCCCGCGCGCTGGACCGCCAGCTTGCGTTCCGCTCCGCGGCCCGCAGTGTTTCGGGAATGGCCGAAATGCTGGCGCATGAGGTGCGGAACCCGCTCTCCGGCATCAAGGGCGCTGCGCAAATTCTTGAGCATTCGGTTGGGGAAGGGGACAAGGAACTCGCAACCCTGATTTGCGATGAAGTGGACCGGATTGATGCGCTGGTCGAGCGGATAGGGATGTTTGGGGAGGCCCCGACTGAATACCGCTCCCTGAACATCCATCGCGTTCTGGAACATGTGCGGCTGCTGGCGAGCAAGGGCTGTGCCGCGGGCCTGCGGATTGTGGAGCGGTATGATCCATCCCTGCCGCATGTCTGGGGGAACCGGGACCAGCTTGTGCAGATGCTGCTTAATCTGGTCAAAAACGCAGCGGAAGCGATCCGGGAATCTGACAAGCCGGGTGAGATCACGCTGAGCACCAGCTACCGGCCCGGCATCCGGCTGGCTATTCCGGGCACAACCCAATGGCGGCACCTGCCGCTGGTGGTCACGGTGCGGGATACGGGGCCTGGGATTTCGGAGACCATCCGCCCGCATCTGTTTGAGCCGTTCATCAGCACCAAAATGAGTGGCTCCGGGCTGGGGCTGGCGCTGGTGGGCAAGATTATGGATGACCATGGTGGCGTGATTGAAGTGGAAAGCCGACCGGGGCGCACGGAAATCAGCCTGTATCTGCCAGTTGTGCCGGAGGGGCATGAGACGGCCTGATCTGTTCGTTCTTTTTTTGTAATGATTTTTCTGCTTCTGAGTGTAATCTGACCCTATGACACCTTTGCCGACCATTCTTGTTGCTGATGATGACCGTTCCATTCGTACCGTTCTTGGGCAGGCTCTGGGGAGGGCCGGGTATCAGGTTCAGTCCACCCCCAATGCGGCAACCCTCTGGCAGTGGGTGGAGGAAGGTGAGGGAGATCTGGTGATCACCGATGTGGTGATGCCCGATGGCAGCGGGCTGGATCTTATCCCGCGTATTCGGCAGGCCCGGCCTGACCTGCGTATTATTGTAATGAGCGCGCAGTCCAATCTGGTGACGGCGGTCAAGGCCACGCAGCGCGGCGCGTTTGAATATCTGGCCAAACCGTTTGACCTGAAGGAACTGCTCAGTGTTGTGGGGCGGGCGCTGGTTGCTCCGGCCCATGAGGCAGACAGGCCGGCAACACCCCCGGCACCGGAAGAGCGTCTGCCGCTCATCGGGCAATCTCCGGTCATGCAGGGGATCTATCGCAGCATTGCCCGCCTCACGACATCTGATCTGACAGTCATGGTCAGCGGGGAGAGCGGCACGGGGAAAGAACTGGTTGCCCGCGCGCTGCATGAATACGGGCGCAGGCGCGGTGGTCCGTTTGTGGCTGTGAATATGGCCGCCATCCCGCGTGATCAGATTGAGAGTGAGTTGTTCGGGCAGGAGCGTGTGCCCGGCGCGGTATCCGGGCGGAGCCCCGGTCGCTTCGAGCAGGCCACAGGTGGCACGCTGTTTCTGGATGAGATTGGCGATATGCCCCCGGAAGCACAGACGCGGCTTTTGCGTGTGTTGCAGGAAGGGGAGTTCACCACGGTGGGTGGGCGTGCGCCCATCCGGGCGGATGTGCGCATTATTGCCGCCACACATCGGGACCTGCGGCAGGCTATCCGGGCCGGTACCTTCCGTGAAGATCTGTATTACCGGCTGAATGTCGTCCCGCTCCGGCTTCCGCCCCTGCGGGAGCGGCTGGAAGATATTCCGCAACTGGCGCGCCATTTTCTGGCGCAAAGCCGGGAGGCCGGGGCAGGCGCCAGAGTGCTGGATGAATCCGCCGTGGCGCGCCTGCAATCCTGGCGCTGGCCGGGCAATGTCCGTGAGCTTGAAAATCTCATGCGGCGTATTGTGGCGCTTTATCCGCAGGAAACCATCAGCAGTGACCTGATTGACGCCGAACTGGCCGAGCCGCTGGCGCATGAGGCTATTTCCGAAAAGCCCGTTATTGAAGAGCCTTTGTCCGATGCCATTTCCCGCCATATCATGCGGTATCTGACCGCAGGGCGGGAGGGCATGCCGCTGCATGATCTCTACACGCGCGTGATTGCAGAGGTGGAACGCCCCCTTATTCAGATGACATTGCACGAAACACGGGGCAACCAGATCAAGGCCGCGGCCATGCTGGGGCTCAATCGCAATACGTTGCGCAAGAAAATCCGCGAACTTGAAATTCCCGTTGTGCGCGGCGTGGTCTAACCTGCCTGCATGCAGCGTTTCCTTTCCTCCCTGAATACGTTTCTGGCGCGCAGCCGGCTCCACTGGCTCCTGCGTGCGCTGGAGCGGAAAAGTGTTGCGCTCACGCTGGCTGCGTTGGCGCTGGTCCTTGGGTTTGCAACGTTTGTGGTGCTCTCGGGCGGGATGTCGTTCGGGCATTATGCCGTTATTGAACCGCTGATCGTGGTGCTGAACAGTGTGGTGCTGGGGCTGCTCCTGCTGGCGGTGACCATGCGGGTGGGGCCAATGCTGGTCGAGCATCGCAAGGGGCTGGCAGGAGCCAGACTCCATGTGCGGCTGGTCACGCTGTTCGGCATTGTGGCTGTTGCCCCCACACTGGTGGTGGGTGTGTTCGCCACCCTGTTTTTCCATTACGGCATACAGATCTGGTTTTCAGACCGGGTAAACACGGCGCTGAACGAGGCGCGTGAAGCCTCACGCGGCTATCTGGCGGAACATAACGCCAATATCCGCACCGATGCGTTTTCCATGTCCAACTACATCATGAGCGCGCAGAACGAACTGGCTGCCAGCGGCATGAACCTGCTGCAGGACCATGATGCGCTGAGTGAAATGCTGGACAGTCAGGCCACCATGCGCGGCCTGACGGAAGCGCTGGTGTATGACCCGATTACCAACAAGATTGTTGCCGCGGGCGGCCTGATGAGCCGCGCTGGAGATCAGGCCCTGCCGCCTCCGGCCGCGACATTGATGGCGCGCTCCAATGATGTCGCCATTCTCGATTCCCCCGATGAGCAGACGGTCCGGGCTGTTGTGGAACTCTCCCAGACCCCGGCGCTGATGCTGGTGATCACCCGGCTGGTGGACCCCTCCATTCTGGAGCACATGCATCGCACCGAGAAGGTGATTGCGGACTACCAGCGGCTGAATGGCAACCGGGCCAAGATTCAGCTGACATTTGTGATGATTTTCGCGCTGGTGGCCCTGCTTGTTCTGGCCTCCGCCGCGCTGATTGGCCTGGCGCTGGCAAACCAGATTGCCAGGCCGCTGGGCCTGCTGATTCTGGCGGCCCGGCGCATCAGTGAAGGGGACCTCGGGGTGCATGTGCCCGAGGCCAAGCGGGATGATGAGGTAACAAGCCTTTCCCGCGCCTTCAACCGCATGACCGAGCAGCTTGCCAGCCAGCGTTCAGAACTGATGGCGGCGTACGGGCAGATCAATGAACGCCGCCGGTTTACGGAAGCTGTTCTGTCCGGTGTTTCCGCCGGGGTGATCGGGCTGGATGTGGAGCAGCGGATTGAACTGCCCAACCGTGCGGCCAGCCTGCTCCTGCAAACAGACCTGATGGATGCCATCGGGGAGCCGCTGGCAACACGCGTGCCGGAATTTGCGGAGCTGCTGGCTGAAGTCCGTTCCGTGCCGGATCAGGTGGTTACGCGCGAGGTGCAGACAGGCCCCGCCGCCAGCCGCCGTATCCTGCTGGTGCGGGTTGGCGCGGAACTGCGTGGCACGGTGACAGAAGGCTACGTGATGACTTTTGATGACATCACGGCCCTGCAGCAGGCCCAGCGGAAAGCCGCCTGGGCGGACGTGGCGCGGCGTATCGCGCATGAAATCAAGAACCCGCTCACGCCTATCCAGCTTGCGGCCGAGCGGCTGAAGCGCCGCTTTCTACGGGAGATCACGTCTGACCCGGAAACCTTTGCACAATGCGCGGATACCATTGTGCGGCAGGTGGGCGATATTGGCCGGATGGTGGATGAATTCTCCGCCTTCGCCCGGATGCCTCAGCCGGTGATGACGCATGAGGACCTCTCCCGCATCATGCGGGAAGTTCTGGTGCTACAGCGGAATGCCCATCCTGAAATTACCTATCATGTCAGCCTGCCCGACAGAGGGCCGGTGGTGCGGTGTGACAGGCGGTTGATCAGCCAGGGATTGATCAACCTGCTGCAGAATGCAGCCGATGCCATTGCCATGACGGCAAAACAGGGTGATGTTGAGGAAAATGGCGCAAACGTGGCCGGTGCGGTATGGATTGGCCTGAAGGAGCAGGACGGTACCGTTGAACTTTCCGTGGCGGATAACGGTGTTGGCCTGCCTTCGGGCGACCGGCACCGGTTGACCGAGCCTTATGTGACGCACAAGGCTAAAGGTACCGGGTTGGGTCTGGCCATTGTCAAAAAGATTATGGAAGACCATGGAGGCGAGGTGCGTCTGGAAGACAGGGCGGAGGGAACAGGAACTGTGGCTATTCTGATTTTGCCGATGAAGGACGACCATGGCTCATGAAATCCTGATTGTTGATGATGAGCCCGATATCCGGATGCTCATTGAAGGCATTCTTGAAGATGAGGGCTATGAAACACGGGTTGCTGCGACGTCTGACATCGCAATAGCCGCGTTTCGTGCCCGCAGGCCTTCTCTGGTGATTCTGGATGTCTGGCTGCGGGACTCTCAACTGGATGGGCTGGGCATTCTGAATGTCCTGCATGCGGAAGAGCCGTCTGTGCCGGTCATCATGATTTCCGGCCATGGCACGATTGAAACCGCCGTCGCGGCCCTTCAGCATGGTGCGTATGACTTCATAGAAAAGCCGTTTCAGGCTGACCGTCTGCTGGTTGTGGTGCGGCGTGCGCTGGAAGCCTCGCGTCTGGCCAGAGAAAACGAGGAACTGCGCCTGCGCGCCGGGCAGGATACGGAACTGTTTGGTAACAGCGCCCTGATTACGGCGGTGCGCGGGCAGATTGAGCGTGTGGCCCCTACAGGCTCCCGTGTGCTGATTACAGGCGGCCCCGGCTCCGGCAAGGAAGTGGCGGCGCGCATGATTCATGCCCGCTCCCGCCGGACAGAAGGCCCGTTTGTGGCCCTGAACTGCGCCATTCTGGCACCCAACCGGTTTGAGGAGGAACTCTTCGGGCTGGAAGGTGCGGCGGATGGCTCGGGGCGGCGCACCGGGGTGCTGGAGCGCGCGCATGGCGGCACGCTGGTGCTGGATGAAGTGGCGGATATGCCGCTGGAAACACAGGGCAAGATTGTGCGTGCCCTGCAGGACCAGACCTTCGAACGGCTGGGAGGCTCAACCCGCGTCAAAGTGGATATTCGCGTGCTCGCGACCACAAACCGGGATCTTCAGGCCGAGATCATGGCGGGCCGCTTCCGGGAGGATCTGTACTACCGGCTGGCCGTAGTGCCTCTCCGCCTTCCGGGGCTGCGGGAGCGGCGGGATGATATTCCGGGGCTTGCGGAGCTCTTTCTGCGTCGCGCTGCGGAGATGGCTGGTCTGCCCCAGCGTGAACTCTCGGTGGATGCCATTGCCGCCCTGCAGGCCTATGACTGGCCGGGCAATGCGCGGGAGTTGCGGAACCTGATGGAACGCGTGCTGATCATGATGCCGGGCAACAGTGTGGAGCCAATCCGCGCGGAAATGCTGCCTTCCACCATTGGGGAGGGCGCTCCAGCCCTGCTGAAATTCGATGCCTCGGCCGATGTGATGAGCCTCCCCCTGCGTGAGGCGCGTGATATGTTCGAGACACAATATCTTCAGGCGCAACTGCTGCGTTTTGGCGGCAACATCAGCCGGACAGCCATATTTGTCGGGATGGAACGCAGCGCGCTGCATCGCAAACTGAAGCAGCTTGGTGTAACGTCTGAGGAACGAGGGGTCGGCTGACGTGTTTGCCCTTATTGGCAAGCCATCGTCCGGCTATAACGAAAAACGAGAATAGGGCCTCCCATCGTGGATAAGGACAGCGGATATAATGTGCAGGATGCGTTTCTGAGTCAGATTCGCCGTTCACGCTCATCAGTGACAGTTTTTCTTGTGAATGGCGTGAAATTGCAGGGCAATATTACGTGGTTTGATGAGTCTGCTGTTTTGCTGAAGCGTGATGAGCACACCCAGTTGATCTACAAGCATGCTATCAGCACGGTCATGCCGACTGTGCCGATCAATATTTTTGAAGCACCTGCCGCGGGTGCTCAGACAAACAGAGAGCCCACACTTGGCGACGATTTTAACTGATACGAAACCCGTTGCCACACGTGGCGCGGTTATTCTCCCCTGGGAACGATCCGCACAGGATCAGGATGTACGGGCAGCGGAAGCCCGGCTGGAAGAAGCGGTAGGTCTGGCAGCCTCCATCGGGCTGGTGGTTGTGTTGCAGGCCGTTCTTCTGTTGCGGACCAGACGCTCAGCCACCCTGCTGGGGAAAGGCCAGGTCGATTCGCTCAAAGTTGCCGTTCAGGCTGACAAAATTGATGTTCTGGTGGTGGATGCCCGGCTCAGCCCTGCCCAGCAGCGTAATCTGGAAAAGGAATTCGGCTGCAAGGTTATTGATCGTACCGGGCTGATTCTGGATATTTTCGGCGCACGCGCGGCCACGAAGGAAGGAACGCTTCAGGTCGAACTGGCGCATCTGGAATATCAGCGCTCCCGGCTTGTGCGGTTATGGACCCATCTGGAACGTCAGCGCGGGGGCTTCGGCTTTCTTGGCGGCCCGGGTGAAACCCAGATCGAGGCTGACCGCCGGATGATTGGGGACAGGATTGTCCGCCTGAAAAAAGATCTGGAACAGGTGCGCCGCACACGCGGCCTGCACCGGCAGGCGCGCAGGCGGGTGCCGTTCCCGGTTGTGGCGCTGGTCGGGTATACCAACGCAGGTAAATCAACCCTGTTCAATGCCCTGACCGGGGCAACGGTTTACGCAAAAGATCAGCTCTTCGCCACGCTTGACCCGACAATGCGGGCCATTACGCTGCCATCGGGCCGCAGGGTTATTCTCTCTGACACGGTGGGATTTATCAGTGATCTGCCAACGGAACTGATTGCGGCGTTCCGTGCAACGCTTGAAGAAGTGGCTGAGGCGGACATCATTCTTCACGTGCGGGATATTGCGCACCCGGATAGTGCTGCCCAGAAAAAGGACGTGTTTCACGTTCTGACCGGCATGGCACGTGATAACATGATTGAGGAAGACTGGTCCGGCCGCGTGATTGAAGTGCTGAACAAGGTCGATCTGCTGGGTGGCCCCGAAGAACTGGCGCACCTTGGGGATGCCGTGGCGATTTCCGCCATGACAGGAGATGGCCTGCCCGGACTTCTGGCCCTGATTGACAGCCAGATGACAGCCTCCATGGAGCAGGCGCGCTATCGCGTGCCACTCTCTGATGGCGCGGCATCAGCCTGGCTGTATCAGCACGGAGAAGTGCTGATGCGCAAGGATGATGAGACTTCTTCGGATATCACCGTGCGCCTTCAGGCAGAAGACCGGGCACGGTTTGAAATGCTGTTCAAGCAGGTTGAACCGCTTCTGGCATAACATCTGAAGAAAGATGCATTTTTGAAAACGGTCAGGGTCATGTGAGCCTGACCGTTTTTTTATGTCTCCTGCCGAAAAATAGTGCCCGGGTATGAGAGGTGTGGTGCAGTGTAGGGCTAACCCATGCATCCTTCAGGCGGATGCTGGTCCGCCAGAATCGTACGGGAGTGGCAGCGGCGTGCACGCGACTGGGGTTAAGGTTGAGACAGGGAGAGCGGCGGACGTGGAGAGTATTCTGGCACCGACAAACCTTGGCCTGAGCCCACTTTATCAGGGGCATGAACCGGGAGTCTGGCGTGCGCCTGATGTGCTGATGTCTGCCGGGCTGGAAGAGGCTCTTGGTCCGGATGTCTCGATAACAAGGTTGCCTCGCCCGGCCTATCACCCCGAGCCACCAGAGGGGACATGTATCAGGAATGGGTACGCCATCCGGCAGTTCAGCGTGATGCTTGCCGGGCACGTGGCGCACAGTGTGCAGCAGGGGCATTTTGTTCTGGTGCTGGGTGGGGACTGCTCCATCCTGCTGGGGGCGCTGGCGGGGGCGCGGCAGAAAGGGCCAGTGTTTCTCATTCATTTTGATGGGCACAGTGATTTCAGGCATCCGGGGAATTATGACGCCCGCCGCGTCAAGAGTGGTGTTGCGGGCATGGATCTGGCTCTTGCAACCGGACGAGGCGAAGCCTTTCTGACGCAATGGCCCGGTGTTTCCGGACCACTGGTTCCAGATGAGCGCGTTTTTCAGATTGGTGAGCGGGAAAGCCACGATCCTGATTTTGCGTGGCCTGACATAACGGCTACAGCCATTACACAAAATGATATTTTTGAATTTCAGCGAATAGGCAGAGCGGGCACTTCTTTACGGATCAAGACATTCCTTGATGCACAAACAGAGACCGCCTTCTGGATTCATTTTGATGTGGACGTGCTTGATCAGGCTTTCATGCCTGCAGTGGATTGCCCCGGCTCTCCCGGGCTTTCACCTGCGGATATGCATGCATTCCTGACTCCACTGGTATCTGACAGGCGCTGTCTGGGCATGACTGTTTCGATTTATGACCCTGAGAAGGACCCAACGGGGCGCTGTGCTCAAACGCTGGTGACTTTGCTCGGACATCTGGCGTATCGCGGAGGCCGGGTGCCGGGCAAATCTCCAGATAGCAGCGCCAGAGAGGGGGCATGAGTGAGAGGCCGGGTAGTTCAGGCGCTGTCAGTCAAATTCGGTGGGCAGGGCAGGAGTGGCGTGGTGCGCAAAGAGGCGTTCAATCTGGTGGGGGAGAATGCGCCCGGTTGAGAGATCAGTCGGGATTTCATTTTCAGCAAAAAAGCGCACTTCACTCGTTTCTACACTGGTGGTGGGGCTGCCGCCAGTGAGTTCCCCCAGAAAAAAGAGCTTGGTGACACTAAAGGCTTCCGGGGGCTGATGGCCCTGTGTGGAACGGTCGAGCGCCATGGCGAGTTTGGTAATGCGTACCGTGTACCCGGTTTCTTCCAGGACTTCCTTGGCCGCGCAGTCCGCCGCTGTGAGGTTCACATCAGTCCAGCCGCCGGGCACTGTCCATTTATGGTGGTCCAGCACTTCCCGCACCATCAGGATACGACCATCCTTGTCAAACGCGCCCACACGCACTTCAAGTTTCGGCGTGGCATAGCCGGACTGTTCCTGAAAAAGCGTTTCAATTCGTCCTTCAGGAAGACCGCTGCCTTCCGCCATCATCCGTGCGGCAAGGGTGCGGAGCATTGCATAGCGCTCTATGTCAAAGGGGTCTTTGGCGTAGGTCAGCCCTGTCTGGGCAATGCCCTGAATGTCACGAGCCCAAAGCAGCCAGTTGGGTTCAGCCATAAGGAAACCTCCTTGTCCATGCGCGCAATAAAAAACGGGAAGGACTGAGCCTTCCCGTTTCCGTTGTGCCTTTTTGCAGGGTGATCAGGCAAGAGCGTCCGCAGCTTGCTTCCCGTTGATCAGCAGCCCATCCCCGTTGGCGGAGATTTTAACCTCATCACCATCATGGATGGCGCCTTTCAGCAGCAGTTCCGCCAGCGGATTTTGCAGGCTGCGCTGAATGACCCGCTTGAGCGGGCGTGCACCATACACAGGGTCATACCCTTCATTAGCCAGCCATGCGTGGGCCAGATCATCCAGAATGAGGGTAATCTTGCGGTCATCCAGCAGGTTCTGCAGGCGGCCGATCTGGATATCCACAATCTTGGTCATATCCCCCTTCTGAAGGCGGGCGAACAGGATGATTTCATCCAGACGGTTCAGGAATTCCGGACGGAAGTGCTCACGCACCACTTTCATCACCTGTGCCTGCACCATCTCGGGCGACTCACCGTCCGGCAGATTCGCCAGAACCTCAGAGCCGAGGTTGCTGGTCAGCACAATAATGGTGTTGCGGAAGTCCACCGTGCGGCCCTGACCATCTGTCAGACGTCCATCATCCAGCACCTGAAGAAGAATGTTGAAGACATCCTCATGGGCTTTTTCAACTTCATCGAACAGGATCACCTGATAGGGGCGGCGTCGCACCGCTTCTGTCAGCACACCGCCTTCTTCATACCCGACATACCCCGGAGGTGCGCCAATCAGGCGGGCCACGGCATGTTTCTCCATGAACTCGCTCATGTCGATGCGCAGCAGGGCTTTTTCATCATCAAACAGGAAGCGGGCCAGAGCTTTGGTCAGCTCTGTTTTACCAACACCCGTCGGGCCGAGGAACAGGAAAGAACCAATCGGGCGATTGGGGTCCTGCAGCCCCGCGCGGGCACGCCGCACGGCGTTGGAGACGGCTTTCAGGGCGGGTTCCTGACCGACGACTGATTTCCGCAGGTCATCTTCCATCCGCAGCAGTTTGGCGCGTTCACCTTCCAGCATGCGGTCCACCGGCACTCCGGTCCAGCGGGAGACAACGGAGGCCACACCCTGGTCTGTCACCGCTTCGTTCACGAGGTCCGTTGTGCCCGCTTCAGACTGGGATTTCTGCGCCTGCTCGATCTGTTCCTGAAGATTCGGGATCACGCCATACATCAGTTCGGATGCCTTGCCGAGATCCCCCTTGCGCTGGGCGATTTCCACATCCGAACGGGCCTGATCAAGCTGTTCCTGAAGCTTCTGCATGGCGTTCACACGGTCTTTTTCCGCGTGCCATGCCGCACTCATGGCGCCAGATTTTTCTTCCAGATCAGCCAGCTCTGCTTCCACAGCTTCCAGACGATCCTTACTGGCACTGTCTTTTTCCTTGCGCAGGGCTTCACGCTCGATCTTGAGCTGAATAATGCGCCGGTCCAGTTCGTCCAGCTCTTCCGGTTTGCTGTCAATCTGCATGCGCAGGCGGCTTGCGGCCTCGTCAATCAGATCAATGGCCTTATCGGGCAGGAAGCGGTCTGTAATATAGCGGTTTGAAAGAGTTGCCGCAGCCACCAGCGCGCCATCCGTAATCCGGACGCCGTGATGCAGTTCGTACTTTTCCTTCAGCCCGCGCAGGATGGAAATAGTATCCGCAACGGAGGGTTCCCCCACAAAAACCGGCTGGAAACGCCGGGCAAGGGCGGCATCCTTTTCAATATATTTGCGGTATTCATCCAGCGTGGTGGCGCCAATGCAGTGCAGCGTGCCACGGGCGAGTTCCGGCTTGATGAGGTTGGAGGCATCCATCGCACCATCGGTGCGGCCTGCGCCCACCAGCGTGTGCATCTCATCAATGAACAGAATGACCTGACCTTCCGCGGCTTCGATTTCTTTCAGCACGGCTTTCAGGCGTTCTTCAAACTCACCACGATATTTGGCACCGGCCACCAGCGCACCCATATCGAGCGAGAGCAGCTTCTTGTTCTTTAGGGCTTCCGGCACATCACCATTCACAATGCGCTGGGCCAGCCCTTCCACAATGGCTGTCTTGCCCACGCCGGGTTCACCAATCAGAACCGGATTGTTTTTGCTGCGGCGGGCCAGAACCTGAATGGCGCGACGGATTTCTTCATCACGGCCAATCACCGGGTCCAGTTTGCCAGCCTGCGCAAGTTCCGTCACATCGCGGGCGTATTTCTTCAGGGCATCAAACCCGGCTTCAGCATTTTCACTGGTCACAGTGCGACCTTTGCGGATGGTGGCGACTGCTTTTTCCAGCGCGGCCGGTGTTGCGCCATTGTCTTTCAGGGCGCGACCGGCCGGTGTGTCTGATGCCGCAATGGCAACCAGAAGGCGGTCCTGCGCAACAAAGGAATCTCCAGCTTTCTGCGCCCCGGCTTCGGCAGCGTCCAGAAGGCGGACCAGATCAGGTGTGGCAGAAGGCTGGCCAGCACCACCGCCCTGCACTTTAGGCAGTTTGGCCAGAGCCTGTTCATTGGCGGCCTTGACGGCTTCGGGCTTGCCGCCAGCAGCACGGATGAGGGCTGACGCAGCGCCTTCATCATCATCCAGCATCGCCTTGAGCAGGTGCTCGGGCGTAAGTTGCTGGTTGAAGTCACGAATAGCGATGGTTTGCGCAGCCTGTAAAAAACCGCGAGAACGTTCAGTAAATTTTGCAATATCCATATCTATCCCTCTTGTCCCTTATTCTCAGGCGACTGAAGGTTTTCTCAGGCGACTGAAGGCCTTGTCATCATCCCGTTATGGCAATGGCGGCATGGCAATGGGAAATACTCATTTCTCTTCACCAGAGATTGGAGCACCTGTTACGACAATCAAGGGGGAAGGGGTGTGCTCCCGATAATTTTGCGGGGGTATTTTTGCAGGGGTGAAGGCAAAAGCGGGCAGCCAAAAAAAAACGCCTCCGGTTAGGGAGGCGTTTCTTCAGGTCAGGCCGGAAAAGCTCAGGCTGCGTTCAGCTGCGCTTCAGCGAATTCATAGTTCGCCAGCTTGTCCAGATAGTTGGTGATGTAGTCCGGGCGACGGTTGCGGAAGTCCAGATAATAGGCGTGTTCCCACACATCCAGACCCAGCAGGACCTTGCCCTGGCCTTCAGCCAACGGGTTGGAGCCGTTTGCGGTCTTGGTTACGGCCAGCTTGCCGTCCTGCCCCAGAACTAGCCAGGCCCAGCCAGAACCGAACTGGGAGATGGCGGCCTTTTTGAACAGGTCCTTGAAGGCATCAACGCTGCCGAAGTCACTGGTGATCTTGGCACTCAGCGTGTCGGGAATAGCGCCGCCAGCCGGGGAGAGGTTCTGCCAGAACAGGATATGGTTCCAATGCTGGCCTGCATTGTTGAAAACAGGAGCCAGCGTGCTGTCCCCTTTGACGGACAGAATGATTTCATCAAGGGATTTGCCCTGAAGAGCCGGATTGGCGTCAACAAGAGTGTTCAGTGCCGTCACATAGGCCTGATGGTGCTTGTCATGATGCAGTTCAAGCGTTTCCTGGCACATGCCGTTTGCGGCAAGGGCGTTGTAGGAATAAGGAAGGGCTGGCAGTTCAAAAGCCATGACATACTCCATAAAATAAAGCGGGGCGGACACGCACCATGATCCAGAGCTATGGGGCAGCCGCGCATGCGTCAAGAGACAGGCGCGTGACAAAGTTGCTTTCAGGCTGGCAGGTCACACACTCTTGTCCCTGACACCTGCTATGCAGGGCCAACGTTTCTGTTTGGAAAATGGTTCCGTGTACCCTCTTCAAATGGGCTTCTCGCCGTTCCGGGGGAGCCTTTTGAGAGCAGCGGCGTTGGCACCGGCAACCCGCGGAGGCAGCGTCCGCTTCTGAGGGGGCGGCTGCCTGATGTGGTGGTGTACTGAGAGAAGGAACGCGCATGGTGCAGAAAGAAAAACCGGAGATACGGCCCCTTGAAGAGCAGGTAAGGCGGGCCGACCCGGACCGTGCGCTCTGTGCGCGATTTCTGCCGGAGTCTGTGCGGCCGGATGTTGATGTGCTGCTGGCCTTCCATACGGAACTGACGCGTGCGCTTGCCCCGGCCCGGTCTGCCGCTGTTGCGGGGCCAGTGGCTGGTCTGATCAGGCTTCAGTGGTGGCGGGAGGTTCTGGAAGGCGTGCGGGCACCGGAGCATGAACTGGCAGCCCCTCTGCTGGATGCCATTGCGCGGGGCGTGTTCAACCGGAACACCCTGCTGCGTATTCTCGATGCGCGGGAGGGGGAACTACACCCCCTGCCTGAAATCGCGGTATGGCAGCAGATGATGCGTGATGGGGCCGGCGGCGTGCAACGTGCCATAGGCGAAGCGCTTGGGATGCAGGATGAGGCGCTTCTGGTCCGGCTGGAAGCGTGCGGGGCGGCTTATGGCGCGGGGTCCATGCTTCGGCACTGGCCTGTGGTGCAGCAGAGCGGGCGCTATCTCTTTCCGGGGGATGAGGCTGGCCTGCGGCAGGCAGGGCAGGACTTTCTGAAAGCATGTGATGCCGCGACACTCCCTGCACGCTGGCAGGTGGCCGCTCTGCCAGCCATTCTGGCAGAGCGGGATCTGGCCCGGAACACTGCTCAGGCCGGGGCCCCGCGTGGTCTGGGGGACCGGCTGGCTGTCATGTGGCGCGGCTGGCAGGCCGCGCACGCCTTTCAGCGTTCCGCCTGAGCGCGTCTGTCAGGTATTATCGTTGGCGACGATGTGTTCCATCACGCCAATCAGGGCTGAGTAATCTTCATGTGCTGCGGCCCGGCGGGTGATGGAAAGCTGCTGGGTGGTTGCGGCCATGGTGGGCATGGGCACAGCCAGCCGGGCTCCGGCATCCATGAGCAGGCGCATATCCTTCTGCATCAGGCTGGTGGGGAATTGCGGGGTGAAATCCCCTTCGCTGGCTGCGCGGATCTTGCGTTTGTGGTGAGGTGAAATCACCGCGACTTCTCCCAGCGCCCCAAACAGCATGGAGCGGTCCAGCCCGGCCGCCAGCCCATACGCAATCCCTTCCGCCACGGCGGCAAGGCCTGCGCCCATAATCCCGTTAATCACCAGCTTCAGGCGTGCGCCACTGCCGGAAGGGCCAGCGTGAATGGTGGTTTTGCCAATGCAGTCAAGCACGGGCTGAGCGCGGGCAATGTCTGCCTCATCCCCACCAGCCAGAATCACCAGCGCTCCGGCTTCGGCCTCGGGCGTGCTGCCGGACACAGGGCAGTCCAGAACGCACACACCCTTTTCCTGCCCGGCCTTCTGCAGCGTATCTGCCGCGGTGGGAGAGATGGAACTTGTGTTCAGCAGAAGCGCGTTGGCGGCCATGCCAGCCAGCGCTCCGTTTTCTCCGTACATGGCGGCAGCGAGTGCTTCATCATCCGGCACGCAGACCAGAACGATATCGGCTTTACGGGCCACTTCTGCCGGGGTGGGCAGGAACGGTGTGCTGCCATCTCCGCCTTTGCCTGATGGCGTGTAGGCAATCAACGCATATCCGGCCTTTTTAAGGTTATCCCCCATCCTGCTGGCCATTGCTCCGAAGCCAATAAATCCAATGGTCTGCTGCGGTGTCATCTGGAAACTCCCTGCGTGTTTGCTTTGTGGGGACTATGGCAGAAACGGCGCAAGTTCTCATGCGGTTTCCTGCATGACGCGTCCTCTCTTGGGGCAGGTAAAAGGCCTGGGGGAAGAGGGAGCGCTGTCCGAAGGTGTTTGTGAAAATAATCATGAAGAAAATTAAGAATTCATGGCATGGATTCACGGTTATTTCGTCATTATAATTAATAAATCATTAATGAATAAGTAAAAACCGCAAAAAAATGGGTAATTGATAAATAATATTTGATTGAATTGTTTATCTTAATTACACAAAATTCATAAAATATTACCAAAATACAGGGGGAATTCATTGTGATTCTTAAGAGAAATTTCTCTGGAGATACGGTTCTCGATGGAGATCAGACTTTCACGGATGCTTCAACTATTATTGAAGCCGGTGCCAGTCTGACTGTTAATGGTGAACTGACCTATAATAAGGGTGATGGGACCTTTGCTATCAAGCAGGGCAGCAGTCTTACAGCGCAAGGGCTGGATGTTAACGCCGGGACTGTGGACTGTGATGGCGGGTCTCTGAATATCAGCGGCAAAATCCAGTTCAATCTCAATGCCAAAATGAATATCAAAAACGGATCTGTCCTGACAGCGGGAACGCTGGCGGCTGACAATGGCGTTGTGAATATTTCCGGCAACAGTTACGTCAAGGTTGATAAAGCCAGTGCATATGGCTCAACAAGCGCGATCAATGTTGATGGCAGTACCTTTGATGTAGGCTATCTGAGAAGTCCTGCCACACTCAATATTTCGAACGGGTCTACCGTGAATATTGATCAGATGAATGGCGGGCAGCAGGACCACTTCAACTTCAGCGGTGGCCATAACATCATCAACATAAATTCTCTGGCTGATCAGTCTTCCATGCCGCGTTTTTCCGGCTTTTCCTCGACTGATAAAATTGTTTTCACCGATCTGATGTATCGTGATGATGCGACCATCACTTATTTTTCAAGTGGAATGGTAATTATCAAGGACGGAGATGTCAAAAAAATCCTTTACGGGTTCACGACCTCTGCCGATTTGCGCCTTGAGAGGGAGCCTGATGGCTCTCTGGCGATTGTCTGCTTCCTTGCCGGTTCCATGATCCGCACGCCCGAAGGCGAAACAGCAGTTGAAACCCTTCAGACGGGTGACAGCGTCATGGCGTGGGAAGATGGCCGTGAGGTTGTGCGTGAGGTCGTGTGGGCCGGGCGTGCACGCAGCATGGCGCGGGCGGGCCTGCCGGATGATGAAGCCGGATATCCGGTGCGGATTCTGAAAAATGCCTTGGCAGACGGCGTGCCTTACAAGGACATGCTGATTACTGCGGAGCATTGCCTGTATCTGGACGGGCGCTTTGTGCCGGCCCGTATGCTGGTGAATGGCGGCACGATTTTCTATGACCGTACCATTATCTCTTATGATTACTATCATATCCAGACCACCGGGCATTCCGTGATTATTGCTGATGGCGTCCTGACGGAAAGCTATCTGGATACAGGGAACCGGGGTGCGTTCCAGCAGCAGGGGAAAGTGGTCAGCCTTGGTGGCCGTACCGAAAGCTGGGCGGAAGATGCCGCAGCGCCGCTGTGTGTGGACCGCGCTTTTGTGGAACCCCTGTTCAACCGGTTTGCAGCCCGCCAGGCTTACATGCTTGGGGCGGATGGCGTGCAGGCTGTTGCCGCCTCTCTGACGCATGACCCGGACCTGCATCTGGTGATGCAGAATGGCCGGACAGTGCGCCCGGTACGGGTGCAGGACGGGGTGTTCTCCTTTATGCTGCCCGCAGGCCTCCAGTCTGTCCGGCTGATGTCCCGCGCCAGCCGCCCGGCGGATGTGGTTGGGCCGTTTGTGGATGATCGCCGCGCTCTTGGCGTGGCTGTTGGCCGCATTGCGGTGCTGTGTGCCTCCGGAGTTGTGGATGTGCGTGAGCATGTTACCTGCGCGGATCTTGCCGGCTGGCATGCGCTGGAAGGGGATGCGGTGCGCTGGACGGACGGGCAGGCTCAGGTGCCTCTGCCTCCTGCATCGCAGGCTTCGGATGGCGTGGTTATGCTGACGGTGGAAGTCCGGGCAGCCGGACCCTATCTGGCTGATGCCCGGGCGCAGGAAGTTCTGGCCCGGTTGGCCTGAACTCCAGCACTTCTGAAGAACCGGCTCCCTGAAAGGGGAGCCGGTTTTTTTATGTCATTTTTTTTCGTATACATGGGCAGCGCTTTCGTTTTCACTGGCCGGGCATATTTTCCTGCTCCTGAAAGGGAAGGGTCTTTCCCATGGCTGTGTATCGTTACCCTTGTCCCTTATCTTCAGAAATTACACCGCGCCATCTGTTCTTTTCACGTCGGGCGTTGCTTGGTGCGGCGGCGGGCGGTGTGCTGGCGGCCGGGCTGAACCCTGCCGGAGCGCTGGCGGATGGCGAGGCCGCAGCCGCGGCGCGTGGCTGGCCGGCGGCGGAAACCCCCACTCCGAAGAATGACGTCACTCATTATAATAATTTTTATGAATTCGGGATGGAGAAGAGTGATCCGGCCGAATTGTCCGGGTCTTTTCACTCCCGGCCATGGCAGGTGCAGGTGGATGGGCTGGTTGAACACCCGCAGACATGGGATCTGGATGCCCTGACAGCCCGCTTCGGGCATGAAGACCGGCTGTATCGCATGCGGTGCGTTGAGGCGTGGTCCATGGTGATCCCGTGGCAGGGGTTTGAGCTAGGGGCTCTGCTTCGTGCCGCCGGGGTGAAGGCCGATGCACGGTATGTGGCGTTCACCTCTGTTGTGCGACCCTCTGAAATGCCGGGCCAACGCAGCGGCCTGTTTTCGCTCCACTGGCCTTATGTGGAAGGGCTGCGGCTGGATGAAGCGCTGCACCCGCTGACACTACTGGCAACTGGCGTGTATGGAGACCCGCTACCCGCGCAGAACGGTGCACCAATCCGGCTGGTGGTGCCCTGGAAATATGGTTTCAAGGGTATTAAATCCATCACCCGTATTACAGTGACAGACAAACAGCCGCCTACCAGCTGGAACCAGATGGCCCCGGAAGAATACGGGTTTTATGCCAACGTGAACCCGGATGTCGATCATCCGCGCTGGAGCCAGTCGAGCGAGCAGATTATCGGGGAAGGCAGCCTGTTCAGAGCAGCCCGACGGCCAACCCGGATGTTCAATGGCTATGCCGAACAGGTGGCGTCCTTGTACAAAGGTATGGATTTGCGGAAGGAGTTTTAGGCGCATGACACTGTCACCTTCTGCTGCGTCTTCTGGTCGGTCTTCCGGCCAACGCCCTTCCGGGCGTCGTCGTGCGCGTTTTTCTCCTTTTGTCAGGCAGGTGTTTCTTTATCTGCTCGGTCTCATTCCGGCGGTCTCCGATATCGTGCGGGGCGAGATGAATGCGCTGGGGCCAAACCCGGTTTCTTTTTGCTTGCATGATTTCGGCCTCTGGGCATTCCGGTTTCTGCTGCTCTCGCTGGCAGTCAGCCCGCTCCGGCGCTTTGCGCGGCGTGATTTCATGGTCTATCGCCGCCCTCTGGGGTTGCTGGCCTTTACCTATGCGGCTTTGCATGTTGTGTTTTATGTTGGCGTGACAAGGCATTTTGATGGGCGTGTTCTGAGGGGGGACTTTACAACTCGTCCATTCCTGATCTTCGGGATGCTGACATTTCTCATTCTTCTGGTGCTGTCGCTGACCTCAACCCGCAAGGCGATCATGATGCTGGGGCGACGCTGGACACGGTTGCACAAGTTGGTTTATCCGGCCATGTGTCTGGCCTGCATTCACTTCGCCCTTGCGTTCAAAACCTGGCATGTGGAGCCGTTTCTTTACGCTGCGCTGGCTGCTGCTCTGCTTGCTTTGCGGCTGGTGCCCAGAGCGGAGGTGAGAACGTCCTGACTCTGTGGAAAATATCCTGAAAGATCAGGATTTTTCCTGTATGGGCGGCGTGTGAAGCCGCTCTGTTACCCTCGCCAGATTCCGGCTCTATTGCCGATCTGGTGAGGGTTTTCGAGACTTTCCTGAAAAAACATCTTTCAGGCTTGAGTTTTCAAAGCTCCTGTTGCGGCGCTCTCTTGTGTATCCACAAGAAGGGTTTCGTGCCCCAGCGCCTTCAGAAGCTGGGCGGCGCGTGCGTCCGGGCTCCTGATCTGCACGGTCTTGCCGCGTCCGCGCAGGCGGGAGACGGTTTTTTCCAGCGTATCCGCAGCGCTGATGTCCCACAGCCGGGCGTCTTTCAGATCCAGAATGATGTGGTGCGCAGGGTCCTGAAAATCGATCGCGTCAGACAGCAGGCTGGCTGAGGCAAAAAAGAGCTGCCCTTGAACGTGATAGGTGCGGGTGGCGGCATCAGGGCTGAGGGTGCTGCTGACTTTCAGAAGGGTCATGACCTGAAAAGAGAAGAACAGACCGCTGAGCAGCACGCCACAGGCAACACCGGCCGCCAGATCATGCGTGAGCACCACCACCAGAACGGTTGCCAGCATGACGGTGGAAGAGAGGCGTGGATGCCGCACCAGATCACGCAGGGAAGACCAGGAAAACGTACTGACAGACACCATGATCATGATGGCCACCAGCGCGGCCACCGGCACGCGGGCCACGAACCCATGCAGGGAAACCAGCAGCAAAAGCAGGAAGGCCCCTGCGGTGAAGGTGGAGAGGCGGCTCCCCCCGCCATAGCGGAGGTTGCCCACGGTCTGCCCGATCATCCCGCAGCCCGCCATGCCGCCAAACAGGCCGACAAGAATGTTCGAAAGGCCCAGCCCGGTGCATTCCATGCGTTTGTTGCTGTGGGTATCTGTCATTTCATCCACCACGGCGGCAGTCATGAGGGATTCCAGCAGGCCCACCATAGCCATGGCGAACGCATAGGGGAGCACGATCCTGAACGTCTCCACTGTCATGGGCAGGTGCGGCAGGGTGAAGGAGGGCAGGCCTGTGGGCAGCGCGCCAAGGTCGGACACCACATGCACGGGCATGGGGATGGCCATGGTCAGACCGGTAAGCACCAGAATGCAGACAAGGGGGGAGGGAATGGCGGTTGTCAGGCGCGGCAGCAGGTAGACCACAGCCAGCCCGAGGGCAATCAGCGCGTATGTGTGCCAGGTGACATGGAGCATCTGCGGGATCTGCGCGGAGAAGATCAGCAGACCGAGCGCGTTGACAAACCCTGTTTCCACTTCTCGTGAAACAAAGCGCATCATGCTCTGGAGCCTGAGCAGCCCGAACAGAATTTGAAAGGCACCCGCCAGCAGGGTGGCGAGCAGCAGATATTCAAACCCGTGCCCATGCACGAGGTCTGCCGCAACCAGCGCGACAGACCCGGCTGCCCCTGAAATCATGCCCGGCCTGCCCCCCGTGAGGGCAATGGCAATGCTGAGCACAAAGGAGGCAAACAGCCCCACCGCAGGGGCGACACCTGCTGCGTAGGAAAAAGCGATAACTTCCGGAATGAGCGCAAAGGTGCCGACCATGCCGGCCAGAACGTTTTTGACGGGACGATCCGTCCATTCCCTGAGATAGTGGCTGATTGTCACGAGACCCCTTTCTGCCCTGTTTGGTATGTTGCCTGACAGGAAGGACATAAGGGGGAGGCCCCCGGCACGGAAAGGTTTTTCTGGGGGCAGGGTATTTCGGCCGGGTCACACCAGCCCGCAAGCGGCCGGGAATGCGCCGGGGAAAGGGATGGGCCGCATGGGCGGACCGGGGCGTGGGGAGGTTGGAGGCATGCATACGAGCAGAGCGGGGAGATTGTGCTGCCTCCGGCGGCCCGGTATGCGTGTTGTATGGTTGTGACTGCTTCTTCCCCTTCCGCCCCTCTGATCTGGATTCTGGCTGGTGAAGCCAGTGGTGATGTGCTGGGCGCACGTCTGATGCAGGCCTTGCTGGCCCGGAACCCGGCCATCCGTTTTGCCGGTGTGGGGGGCGTGCGCATGCAGGAGCAGGGGCTGCACAGCCTGTTCCCCATGCGGGATCTGGCGGTGATGGGGCTGGTGGAAATTCTGCCGCGCCTGCGTGCGCTCTCCGCCCGGCTGAATGAAGCCGTGCAGGATATTGAGGCCCGCAGGCCGGACCTTGTGGTGACAATTGACAGCCCCGGCTTTGCCCTGCGCCTGCTGCGGCGCATTGCGGGGCTGGGTATCCCGCGTGTGCATTACGTGGCCCCGCAGGTGTGGGCATGGCGGCAGAAGCGGGTGAAGGAATTCCCCGGCCTGTGGGAGGAACTGCTGTGCCTGCTTCCGTTTGAGGAAGAATTTTTCAGTCGGCACGGGTTGCTGACAAAATTTGTCGGGCATCCGGTTTTGCAGTCCGGTGCGCAGGATGGGAACGCCGCGCGGTTTTACCAGACCCACGGCCTGAAAGAGGGCGCGCGGGTGCTGATTCTGATGCCTGGCAGCCGTCGTTCGGAAGCGCCACGCCTGTTGCCGGTTTTTGGAAAAATGCTGGCCCTGTTGCAGCGGGATATGCCGGATGTGGTGCCGGTTATTCCGGTATCCCCCGTTGTGGCGGCTACCGTTGCGCGTGAGACAGCTCGCTGGCCCGTTCGCCCCGTGATTGTGACAGAGATACAGGATAAGCATGATGCGTTTGCGGCGGCCGGAGCGGCCCTGACAAAATCCGGCACCTCCACGCTGGAACTGGCGTTGGCCGGTGTACCAATGGCCGTTACGTACCGGGTGAATCCGCTTACGGCGTTTATGGCGCGCCGGCTGATCCGGGTGCCCCATGTCGCCATGGTTAATCTGCTGGCCGGGCGCGCCATTGTACCGGAACTGTTGCAGGAGCAGTGCCAGCCTGCCGTGCTGGCCGGGGCTGTGCGCGACCTGTTTGAAAATCCCGAGATGGCCGCAGGGCAGAAGGCAGCGTTCAGAACCGTGCTGGAAGGCTTGCGGGGGCCGGGCGGAATGCTGCCCGCCGATGCAGCGGCCGAGGCTGTGCTGCATCTTCTGGCGAATACGGCTCCCGCTGCACAGGTGCCGCAGAGCGCGCCCGCCGGAGCAGAAAAGGCCGGGTGAGAGGCCCGTTGCCCGGGGTTTGTCTCAAAAGCCCCGAGCGGTCCGTCTGACGGGTGGTTAAATAATATCCTGAATTAGAAATGATTTTTCAGGATTGCGGTTCTCAGTGATTTTTGCCGTAGAGGGCATTGGGGTCGATTTCCGGTTTGGTCAGTTCTACCAGCCCCTCCGGACCGAAGGCGCTGTAGAAGCAGCTTCTCCGGCCTGTGTGGCAGGCCACGCCAATCTGGTTGACCAGCAGGAGCACGGCATCGGCATCACAATCCAGCCGGACTTCTGTCAGATACTGGATCTGCCCCGAAGTTTCGCCCTTGCGCCATAGCTTCTGGCGGCTGCGGGAGAAATAGCAGACGCGGCCTGTCTCAAGCGTTTCCTGCAAGGCTTCACGCGTCATCCACGCAATCATGAGCACTTCCCCCGTGTCATGCTGCTGTGCGATGGCGGCAATCAGGCCGGAGGCGTCAAATTTCACAGCATCCAGCATGCTGCGCAGGGCGGAGGGGTTTGGGGGCTGATAGGTCATGAGGATGCCGAGGAGTCCGGGTTGGAGGTGGAAGAGGGAGTCGGTGCCGGGGCCAGTGCCTGAAGCAGCCAGGCCGGGGGGCGCGGCACGAGGTGATGGCCACCACAGACCAGCGTTTGTGTCACGGCGCCGGTTTTCAGCAGGGCAAGCCCGACATGATCCTGTGAGGAGCACAGTGTGCCAACCTCCTGCCCCTTAGCCAGAATGGGTGTGCCGGGGGCGGGCAGAGGGCCAGTGCCGGCAACCGGCACCATCCGGCGTTTGACAAGCGTGCGGTAGTGCATACGCGCCGTGATTTCCTGCCCCATATAGCAGCCTTTGCTCCATGAGATGCCGCCCAGCAGGTCTATGTTCGCTTCAGCCGCCAGAGTGCGGCCCACTTCGCAATCCTGCACGCCGTCCGGCAGGCCCAGAACCAGCCTGTGGAGGTTATAGTCCAGAGCCGTGGCCGTCAGTTCCGTGCTCTCCGGCGCGTCCAGCAGCCGCCTTCCGGCAGCGGGCAGGCGGGGGTCTGCAAAGCTGATGCTGTTTTCCAGAAGGGCGGCATCCGGCGCGTTCCCCCATGCGGCCAGAACCCGCATGCCGGTGGCTTCCATCTGCACATCGGCCCTCAGGCGGAAGCGGAGAAGCTGGGTGCGCAGGGCTTCTGCCTGTTCGCTGGCGCAGTCCAGCAGCAGGCAGGTGTCATCCGGGTCTGCCACCAGAAAGAAATCCGCCTGCCAGCGCCCCTGCGGCGTGAGGCAGGCGGACCATGTGGCCTCTCCGGGGGCAAGGGCTGCAACATCCGCCGTGACAAGCCCTTGCAGAAACCGGACGCGGTCTGCTCCGGAGAGCTTGAGGACTGTCCGGTTTTCAAGCAGGGCACAATGGGAAGGCGTGGTCATGGCGGGGGCTCCCGGTGAATGCGCAAAAACTCAAGAGGACTGGCTGAGCGTTTCAAAAACATCGCCCGCTGGAGCCAGCCCGCGGATATGGGTCCGGTGCCACAGGGCATAGAACAGTAATGTCCATGCGGCGGGGCCGGTTTTACGGCCCGCGGCGGCCTGGAAGAGTGCGCGTACCTGATCGGGTCTGGCAATCTCCTGAATGCAGCCCTGCTGTGCCACCAGCGCACCCAGGCGTGACCCTTCCTCTGCAATCCATGTCCCGATGGGTACGGTAAAGCCCTGCTTGGGGGCAAAGGGGCGGGCGGCGGGGCAGTGTTGTTCCAGCCAGCGGCGCAACAGCCATTTTCCCTTATCTCCACGCACGCGCAGGGTATCGGGCAGCCGCCAGGCCAGATCCGCCATCACCGGGTCCAGCAGGGGCGTGCGGCCTTCAAGCCCGTGGGCCATCAGGCAGCGGTCCAGCTTGAGCAGCAGATCATTGGGCAGCCATTCCGCCAGATCAACAGATTGTGCGGCGGAAAGGCGGGTGGGGGCGCTGGCTGCGGCCATCTCGGCGGCCATGATACCATCGCGCCAGTGGGCATGGCCACGGAGGGCTTCACCGCTGCCGGAACTGCGGAGCACATTCAGCCCGTCAAACATGCCGCGCCGCCACATGCGGCGGCCCCCTTGCCACCAGGGGCGCACGGCGGAGCGGTAGCGGCCATACCCGGCAAACAGTTCATCTCCGCCCTCCCCGGAGAGGATCACGCGGACATCCTTCGAGGCCTCCCGCGCCAGAAACCATGTGGGGATAATGGCGTAATCTGCCGCGGGGTCATCCATGCAGGCCACGATAGCGGGCAGATCCTGCCAGACCATGCTGGCGGTAATGCGGAGTGTGCGGTGTTCTGCCTGTGCGCCGCGCGCGAGAGCCTCTGCGGCTTCAGCTTCATCCGCTGCGTTGCGGGCGTCAAAAACGGCAGTCCACGTTTTCAGTTTTTCCGGGCGAGGCAGGCGTGCCATGGCTGTCAGCAGGCTGGCGCTGTCAATGCCGCCGGACAGGAACAGCCCGAAGGGAACATCCGAGCGTTCATGCGCCTGCACGCTGTTCATCAGCGCATCGTCCAGACGGGCCAGAGCGGCTTCTTCCGTCAGGGGGGGCTGAGTGTCCGGCAGGGCGGGGAGGGGGGACAGATGCTGCCGGTCCAGAATCCGGCCCTGCACCACGCGCAATGTCTCTCCGGGGAGAACGCGTGAAATCCCCTTGAAAATGGTCTCGCGCCCGGTGGTGAACTGGAGCTGGAGCAGTTCATCCCGCACCGTGGTGGAGAGTGTGCGGGGGGCAAGACCGGCGTCCAGAAGAGCGCCGGGTTCGGAGGCGAAGGCCAGCCCGCCCTCAAACTCTGTGATGTAGAGAGGCTTTATTCCGAACGGATCACGCGAGAGGAGCAGTTCTTCCTGTGCCGTATCATATAGGGCAATGGCGTACATGCCCCGGAGGTGGCGCGGGAAGTTCGCGCCGTTTCTCTCCCATAACAGCAGGGGGGATTCACAATCACTGCCGGTTTTGAAGTGGCAGGCGCCAATCTGTGCGCGGATCTGCGGGTCGTTATAGATTTCGCCATTGGCGATCAATGTGCCCGTTCCTGCGGAAAGCGGCTGGTCCCCTCCCGCAAGATCAATAATGGACAGGCGGGTATGAACCAGATCAGCCTGCGGCAGGCGGGCAAAATGCGCGCCATCCGGGCCGCGGTGCAGGAGTGCCGTGGCCATCCGTTCCAGCACATCCGGTGCGCAGGAGGGAGTGCCGCGCGCATAGACCAGTCCGCCAATGCCACACATCAGCCTGCCTCCACAGTGGAGAGGAATTTAGACCATGCGGTGAGCACGGGAGTGCTGGCAAAGGTTTTTTCAAAATCGGCACGACCTGCGGCGGCCAGCGTGCGGGCCAGTGCGGGGTCCTCCAGCACGGCGGCAAGCTGGTGGGCAAGGGCGCGGTCATCCTCCAGCGGGGCGAGAAGGCCGTTTTCCCCGGAGCGGATCAGCTCCGTTGGCCCCTGAGAGGCCGCCGCGACAACAGGCGTTGCCGCCGAAAATCCTTCAATCACCACATTGCCCAGCGGTTCATGCCGGGAGGGGCAGACAAGGGCCGTGCAGGCGCGGATCAGGCCGCCGGGCTGCGTGGCCCATCCGGGCATCAGGACGCGGTCTGCAACGCCTTCCTTCCGGGCAAGGTCTTCCAGCGCTGCGCGCTCCGGGCCTTCTCCGGCGATGACCAGCCACACGCCGGGCAGATGCGCCATGGCGCGGATGAGTACGTCAAACGCCTTGTTGGTGTGCAGGCGGCCCAGCGCCAGAAGGAACGGCACATCGGGCGGCAGGCCCGCGGGGCGGACGGGCGGGGTGTGGGCCAGTTCCGTGGCAAAATTCGGCAGGTAATGGGTGCGCTCATGCGGCCAGCCCTGCTCGCGCATCCAGCGCACCAGCCCATGTGTATTGCCGATGAGATGCGTGCAGCGCCGGTAATAGGACAGGTCATAAAACCCGCCGAGCCGCCCTGCCAGAATCCAGTCTCCCTGTGGTGTGAAACGGGCGGCGCGGTTCATCCACGCCACTGTCACGCGCGGAGCGAACTGTTTGAGATGCGCACGGAGTTGCGGGCGCGTGCGCCAGTCTGTCAGACCACCAAACTTGAGTTCACGCGGCCTCGTGCCGCCTGTCACAAGGCGCTCTGCCCGTGCGGCGTCCTTCCTGATCAAAGGCAGGACGGAAAGACCGGAGGAGGCCTGTGCGATGCACAGGCGCTCGAAGAACAGTTCGGCTCCTCCCGTGGCGGCTCCCGCCATGACATGCGCGACCCGTATCGGGGAGGGGGATGGGGCAGTTGTCATGGTCTGGTCTCCGCCAGGAGGGTGAGGGCGGCCTGGGCAACAACGGGGACTGAAAGCCCGGCAATGGGTGCTTCCCCCTCCGGCCCGGGGGCCGAGACCCAGGCGGTGTATGGCCCTGAGGGCGCATATTCTGAAACACGGGAGGGGCCGAACAGGCCCAGTGTGGGGGTGCCCGCCGCGGCGGCCAGATGCATCAGCCCGGAATCATTCCCGATATACAGGCGGCATCGCGCCAGCATGGCGGCTACTTCTGTCAGGGAGAAGTGGCCTCCGGCGTCAATGGCGTCCGGCAGCGCGTTCAGCACGGGCAGGGCAAGGGCGCGCTCCTGCTCTCCCGGCCCGTAGAAAATTGCGGGGCGGGCGTCCGGGTTCTGGCGGGCCAGCTCTGCCCAGAGGGGAAGGTAGCGGTCTGTTGGCCAGATTTTTCCGGTCCAGTTGGCGGTGGGGCCGAGTGCGATAATCGGGCCGGAGCCTGCAGGGAGCATGCGGCTGGCCGTGGCGCGGTCGGCTTCTGAAAGCCAGACGGTGGGGCTGGGCGGCGGCGAGAGCCTGAGAAGCTGCCCCAGATGGTTCAGCCGCAGGCCGGGCCGCCTTCCTCCGCGCATAATCAGGCGTTTGCGTGAGCGCAGGAAGACTGTGGTGGCTGAGCCTCGGAGGTCCACCGTCATATCCCATTTCTGGCCAACGCAGGATTTCCATAAATCCAGCCAGTGGCGGTCATGCGTGCGCTTGGTCATGACAAGCACGCGCTCGAGTCCGGGCAGGTTCTGGAAAAGTCCGGCGGCAACCGGCCCGCAGGCAATGGTGAAGCGCGCATCAGGATAACGGTGAAGGAGGGCGGCCAGAAGACCGGTCGAGAGCACGGCATCGCCAAGGCGTGTGGCCGTGATGAAGAGAATGCGCATTGGAGAAATTCTATACTGCTCTCTTCCCGCTTTTCCAAGTGTGGGCATGGAGATGGCTGCGCCGTGCCGTATTCTGGCCCACAAGAGAACGTAAAGGGGAGGGGATGGACATTTGAACAGCCTGTGTCATGAACCGCAGGCAGTGCGATATCCGCCCGAAGGTTCGGGCCGGGAACATCGTTCGAAACAGGGAAAAGTGGGAATGAGGAAAGGTTTTTTTCTGGTTTTGGGTGGTCTGATGGTGGCGGCCACTCTGGCAGACTCCGGGGCCGCCCGGGCGGCTGGTGCCGCTGGGGCATGGGCAGCACCTGCGGCCTGCGGGGCTGAGCCTGCCGCGCCGTCTGTCGATGTTTCTTCTGTCGAGCACTACAATGCCAGCGTGGATAAGGTGACGGCGTATGAAAAGGCGGCCCGCGCCTACAATACCTGTGTTGCACGCTCCGCAAACAAGGAAGAAACCGCCATCAGCAATGAGGCGCGGGAAAAAATTGCCCATATTCATGAAGGCAGTGCTGCGGTGCAGAAGCGGATTGCCGCGAATTTTGTGCATCTGACAGCCTCCCTGAAAGCGGCCAGCGCAAAATTTGGCGGCGGCGCGCACTAAACGCACACCGGAGGCACGCACCGGGGCACACACTGCGCACGCGTTCTGTGTGCCTCGTACGTTAAGGGGTGTCTTTCTTGCGGGTGCCTTGTATGATGCGTGCGCGTAGGGCAGAAGTGCCGGTTACGCACGCACCATAGTTCAGAACGGGAACCAGCCAGACGTGGCAGACGATGTTTTCAGGGAAGTTGATGACGAATTGAAGGCTGAGCGCCTGCGTCAGGCCGCGCGCCGCTATGCCGGGCTGGGGGTGGCGGGTCTTGCCGTCATTCTGGCCGGGGCTGGTGCATGGTCCTGGCATGTGTCCAGCCTGAAGTCTGCCTCTCTCGCGGCAACGGGCTCCTATCTTGCCGCCCTGCGCGAGACAGACCACCTTCCGCCCGCCCCCATGACGCTGACCCCGCTGGGTGAAACCGCGCAGACCGGGCTTGCCGCCCTCCAGAAGCTGGCGGCCACGGCCCCCACGGGTGTGGCAACGCTGGCCAGAGTGCAGGAAGGTGCCGTGCAGGCGGCCCATGGTGATGTGAAGGGTGCGCTGGCGGCATGGAATGCCGTGCAGACTGACCAGAATGCGGACCCCGTGCTGCGCGATCTGGCAACACTTTTGTGGTGCCAGAAGCAGCTTGATGCGGGAGACCCGGCAACATTGCGTTCCCGCCTTTCCCTGCTGACGGGCACCGGCAAGGCATGGAATGGTCTGGCAACAGAGGCTCTGGCCGTGCTGGACATGCGTGAAGGGCATCTGGACGAAGCCCGCAAGAAATTCGCAGCGCTGGCCACAGCGCAGGACGTTCCTTCGGGCGTGCGGAACAGGGCGCAGGCCCTTTCCCAGGCTCTTGATCCGGCGGCAGGGTAAGGCACCATGAGCAGCAAAACACGTTCCGGTTTTTATGGTCGCACGTCTGTGGCCCGCAGAAAACTGCTTGCCGGGGCAGCCATGATGCCCGTTCTGGCGGGCTGCAGCCTGTTTGATGAAGATGAAAAGCCCATTCTGGCAGGGCACCGTACGGATGTGCTCTCCGGTGGGGCCGGGCTGGTGGTTGATAAGGAAGACCACACGGCCATTACCCTCCCGGAAGCCATTTCCGTATCGGACTGGCCGCTGGTCGGGCGCGTGACCTCACATGTGGGCAGCAATTACCGCTGGGGTGGCCTCCGCCCCCGCTGGACGAAGGATATCGGGGCCGGAATTTCCGAGCCGGATCTTCTGGCCTGGGCTGCTCTGGGCGGGTTCGGGCGCGGGCTGATCCAGTCTCCGCCGGTGGTGCATGATGGCCGCCTGTTCATCATGGATGCGCAGTGTGTGGTGCGAGCCTATAGCTGGCCCCATATGGCGCACCTGTGGACCCTCAACCCCAAGCCGAAAAAGCTCAAGTCCAGCAATGTGGGCGGCGGTGTCGGGGTGGATGGAAACACCGTTTACATCGTGGATGGTATTTCAGAAATTCTGGCCGTGGATGCAGCCAGCGGGAAGGTAAAGTGGCGTTCCGATTTTGGTACGCCGGGCCGTTCCGCACCGACCATTGTGGATGGCCGCGTCTTTTTCGCCACTATTGATGAGCGCCTGTTCGCGCTGGATGCCGCAACGGGCAACCAGCTCTGGTCCTATGCCGCGACAGCGGCGGATACCACTGTTTTCGGCCAGCCGGCTCCGGCTGTGGTGAACGGGGTGGTTATTGCCGGGTTCGGCGGGGGGGATCTTGTCGCCTTCCGTGCGGAAAGTGGCGAGGTTGTCTGGAGCGATATGCTGGGCAACGTGGGCAGTCAGGCCAACACGCTGAACCTTACCTGTGTGCGCGGCATGCCCGTGGTGGTGGACAGCACTGTCTATGCGATCAGCATGGCGCAGGTGATGGCCGCCGTGGATATCCGGACAGGCCGGCGCCTGTGGGAACGCGCGGTAGGCAGCCAGAACAGCATTCTGTGTGTGGGAGACTGGCTCTATGTCCTGTCTCTTGATGACCAGCTTGCCTGTGTTGATCGTCTTTCCGGCCATGTGCGCTGGCTCACACAGCTCCGCCGGTTTGAACGGGTGGATGTGAACAAGAATATTGTGACATGGATTGGCCCGGTCATGGCTGGCGGGGAACTGGTCTGTGTCAGCACCATGCCGCGCAACGGCATTGTACGCGTCAATCCGGTAACTGGTGGTATCATTTCAGTGGATTCGACGGATCAAGTTTCTTTTGTCCCCCCTATTGTTGTCGATGAGCAGATGCTGATTGTCACCAACGACGGAAAGCTTCGCTCTTATGGCTGATCGCCGGCGGCCCATGCGGCCTGTTGCGCCTCTTCCCTCTGCTGATCTTCCTCTGGTCGCCATTGTTGGCCGTCCGAATGTCGGGAAGTCCACGCTGTTCAACCGCCTTGTCGGGCGGCGTCAGGCTCTTGTGGCCGATACGCCCGGTGTCACGCGTGACCGTAAGGAAGGTGTGGCTCTTCTGCGGGGCCGCTCCATCCGTCTGGTGGATACGGCGGGGCTGGAAGAGGCCGCGCCCGAGAGCCTGTTTGGCCGGATGCGCGCGTCTTCCGAAAGTGCTGTGCATGAGGCGGCCCTTGTCCTGTTCTGTATTGATGCGCGGGCGGGCATTACCCCGTCGGACGAGCATTTTGCGGCATGGGTGCGCAAGCAGGGCCGCCCGGTTCTGCTGGTGGCCAACAAGGCCGAAGGCCGTGCCGGGGCAGCCTCTGCCATGGAAGCCTATTCTCTGGGGCTGGGGGAACCGGTTGCGGTTTCCGCGGAGCATGGGGAAGGTCTGTCTGATCTGATGGGTGAAATTGTCGAGCATCTGCCGCCTGAGCCGGAAGAAGATTTTCCGGAAGAGGATGATGCCTTTGACGATGAAATCGTGGAGGGGGACCCTGAGGAAGAGCGTATTCCTGAACGCCCGGTTGGCCCTGTGCGGATTGCCATTATCGGGCGGCCCAATGCGGGAAAATCAACCCTTCTGAATGCCCTGCTGGGTGAAGAGCGGATGATTACCGGCCCCGAACCCGGCCTGACGCGCGATTCTGTGGCTGTCACGCTGCATGATGAGGGCGACGTGTTCGAGGTGGTGGACACGGCCGGGCTGCGTCGCAAGGCGCGGATTGATGAAGCGCTGGAAAAAATGTCTGTTTCAGCCTCGATTGAAGCCCTGAAAATGGCGGAAGTGGCTGTGCTGGTGCTGGACGCCACGCTGGGTGTGCATGAGCAGGATCTGCAGATTGCCCGCCTGATCGAGCGTGAGGGCCGGGCCTGTGTTCTGGCACTGAACAAGTGGGATGCGGTTGAGGACAGGACTGCAACCCGCAAGGCCATTCTGGACCGGCTGAGCATTTCTCTGGCGCAGATGCGTGGTGTGCCGGTGGTGACGTTCTCCGCCCTCACCGGGGCTTCTGTGCACCGGCTTCTGCCTGCCGTGCGGGAAGCCTGTGCTGTGTGGAATGCGCGTGTGCCAACAGGTGAGCTGAACCGCTGGTTTGAAGCCGCGTTGGAACGGCATGCCCCGCCGCTGGTGGACGGACGCCGCCTGAAGCTGCGGTATATGACACAGGTTAAATCCCGCCCGCCGACGTTTGTTATTTTCGGAACCCGCGCCGAGCAGATGCCCGAAGATTACAAGCGCTATCTGGTGAATGGCCTGCGTGAAACCTTTAACCTGCCGGGCGTGCCAATCCGCCTTCAGACACGCGGCACGAAAAACCCGTACGCCAATTCCTGAGCATACGGGTTAACCGCCCTGAACGGGGCCGGGTTTATAAAATACGCTTCCAGCTCCGGCCTGAGACAATCAGGCTGGTCTGGAAGTTTTTTTATGGGGAAAGCGTTCATTCAGCCGCGCCTGAAGGCCGGAAGAGCAGCCTTGCCGGGCTGCCCTGAAAAGCTTTTCAAGCGGTCTTGTCAGTGAATGATCCATGAGAGAGGCAGGCAGATCAGCAGACCGAGCACGGCGATGATTGTTTCAATCATGGTCCAGCTCCGCAGGGTCTGGGAGAGGTTCATGCCCAGATATTCCTTCATCTGCCAGAATCCGGCATCGTTCATCAGGCTCAGTCCTACCGAACCAGCCCCTGTCACCAGCACCAGAAGCTCAGGCGAGACAGAATGCGAGGTGGCCAGAATAGGCCCCACGATGCCGGATGCCGTTGTGGTGGCCACCGTTGCGGAGCCTGTGGCAATGCGCACCAGCAGGGCCAGCAGCCATGCCAGAACCAGCAGGGGCACGTGGGCGCCAAGGGCAAGGTCTGTCATGGCGTGGGAGAGGCCGCTGTCAATCAGTTCCCGCCCGAAGCCGCCGCCTGCGCCAATCAGCAGCATGATGGTGGCTGTGGGGGCTAGGCATTCATTGCTGAAGCGCAGGATGGTCTCGCGCGAGAGGCCGCTCAGGCTGCCCAGCAGCCAGAAGGACATCAGCGTGGCCACCAGCAGGGCAATATCCGTATTGCCCAGAAAATGCAGAACCCGGTAGGGCAGGGCCGTGGGCGGCCAGACAAGTTCAGCCAGTGCGCCGCCCAGCATCAGCACCACGGGCATCAGCAGGGTTGCGCAGGACAGCATAAAGGAGGGCAGCTTTTTATGCTCGCTCTGCCCGGTGAACTGGGCTTCCAGAGATGTCGGGGCCAGATCGCCGATCCGCGGCGCGATGTACCAGGCGTAAACCGGTCCAGCTACAGCGGCGATGGGTGTCCCGATCACGATCCCCCAGAACAGGGTGCGGGCCGTGTTGGCATGATAGGCGGTAATGGCCAGCAAGGTTGCCGGATGCGGGGGCAACATGGCGTGCGTGACGGAAAGGGCCGCCGCCATGGGGAACGCCAGAAACGGCAGGGGCACCGCATTGCGCCGTGAGAGGATGATAACCAGCGGGATAAGCAGGACAAACCCGACTTCAAAAAAAACAGGGAGCCCTACCAGCAGGCCGATAACCATCATGGCCCAGTTAAGCCGCTTTTTTCCCGAAATCCGGGAAATGGTCAGGGCGATCTGATCCGCACCTCCGGTTTCCGCCAGAATTTTCCCCAGCATGGTGCCAAGGGCGACAACACCCGCCACATGCCCCAACACATGGCCCATGCCATTTTCAAAGGAGGAGATGGCCTGTTGCGTAGGCATGCCTGTGGCAAGGGCTAACCCGACAGACACGATAAACAGCGTGACGAAGGGGTTGAGACGCACCACGCCGATAAAGAGCATGAGCATCACGATGGCGAGGGTCGTCAGACCTGCGGCGAGCAAGGGTGTCATCCTGAGAGGATGGAGCGAGCCTGACAGTTTCTGTCAACCATTTGCTTCAAAATGACGTAGCGGTTCGTTTTGCCAAGAAAATCGCAAGTAAACGGATGAGTAAGGAAAGAAAAAGAAATTTCTTCTATTCATCAAGTAAATAGGTCAGGCCGTCAGGAGGAACACAATCGCGTGTGGACATGCAAAGAAGTGTCGTCCCTCCGTTGTTATAGGGCAGAGACTGGCGCGGTCATAGTCTGGCCTTTCCCTTTAAAGCTTTGAATGGCACAGAAGCCCTTCGGCGCAGGACGTTATGAGCCAGAAAAGGAGCTGTCAGGCTGATGAATGAACGTGCGCAGGCAGGAGCAGGGTCTTCCTCCCAATCGGAAATCACGGATGGTCTGTCAGGGGCGGCCCGTACTTGGGCCATGCTGGCTGTCTCTCTTTCCGTTTTTATGGCTCTGCTGGATTACGCCATAGCCAATGTGGCGCTGCCCAATATCGCGCGTGATCTGCATGCGTCTTCTTCCGCCTCCATCTGGGTGGTCAATGCCTATCAGCTTGCAGGGCTTGTCTCCCTGCTTCCTCTGGCGGCAGTGGGAAGCAAGGTCGGGTTTTCCCGGCTGTGCCAGTTCGGGATTATGCTGTTCATGGGGGCATCCGTGCTGTGTGCGGTGTCTACCACCCTGCCAGCACTGGCTGCGGCGCGTGTGCTGCAGGGTATTGGCGGCTCGTGCATTCTGAGCGTGAATATCGCACTTATCCGCTATATCTATCCGCATGCGGAAATCGGGCGCGGTATTGCGCTGAATGGCATGGTGGTGGCCATGGGCGTGGCCCTTGGTCCAACGGCGGCGGCGGCCATCCTTAGTGTGGCCTCCTGGCCCTGGCTGTTCTGGGTTAACCTCCCGCTTGGGGCTGCCGCCCTGATCATGGCGTTTGTCGCACTCCCGGTAACACCCCGGAGCACTGCCCGCCCTGATATTATGAGCAGCGTGCTGTGCATGCTGGCCTTTGGTGCACTGGTGATGGGGGGAGATGGTCTGGCGCATCAGTCCGGCATTCTGCTGTCCTGTAGCCTGCTTGTGGTGGGGCTGGTGTCCGGCCTGTTGCTGGTCCGGCGGGAAAGCGGGCTGCCGCAGCCCATTCTGCCGGTGGATATACTGCGCAAGCCGGATTTTGCCATAGCCTTCACAACCGGCCTGTTCGGCTTTGTGGCGTCTAATTTCTACATCATCTCCATGCCCTTCATGCTGCATGACGTGCTGGATATGGGGCCAGCGGCCACGGGGCTGCTGATCACGCCGTGGCCGATCGGTATTCTCTGTTCGGCTCCTCTGGTGCGGCGGCTGGCGGATACGGTGTCCGCCGGTATTCTCTCCTCGGTGGGCCTGCTGCTGACGGCGACGGGCTTTCTGCTGCTGTGGATGATGCCAGCGCATCCGTCCGCCTTTGATGTTGTCTGGCGGACAGGGGTGGCCGGGTTCGGGTTTGGTCTGTTTCAGCCGCCCAATAATCGCGCCATGATGGTCTCGGCCCCTCGTAAGCGGGCAGGGGGCGCAAGCGGGATGGTGCAGGTTGCCCGTCAGACAGGACAAACCTTTGGCGCTATGGGGGTTGCGGCTTTTTTTGCGATTTTTGCGCACAGGGCGGCGCATGACTGCCTGCTTATGGCAGCCTGTATTGGGGTCGGGGCGGCCTTGCTGAGTTCCAGCCGCCTGCTGTTCTTCCGGAAACAGGCCGCGCATTAAGGCCGAGCCGGAGAAAGGGCTTCAGACAAGAAAGGGCTGATAAAGAAAAGGCTGGCACGCGGAGAGCGGCCAGCCTGGCAGGCGGGAGCGGAATTGGGCGGTCAGATTTCGCTTTCACCAAAAATACGGGTGATGTCGCCCATCCATGCGCCATAATAGCGATCAAGCCAGCGTTCTGCCTGAGTAGGAGCGCCAGCGGCCAGAGCGGTAAGGGGGGCAAGGTAGACCCATTCTTCCCGCTCATTCTCATCCACAAAATTACGGGCCTGAAGACCATCCATGGCGATGCCAATCATCTGCGCCGCCAGATCCCGCACCGTGCCATCGCCCCAGGGCGTGTTCAGCGCCTGAGAGGGCACCAGAGCGCGCAGCTTGGCGTAGTCTTCCCACGGGCGTTCACGCACCAGTTCGTAGGCGGCTTCCAGAGCGGCATCATCATACAGCAGGCCAACCCACAGGGCGGACTGGGCCACCATCATCTCAGCCGAGCCCGCATCCGCACCGCGCATTTCCAGAAACTGCTTGAGCCGTACATCAGGGAACGCGGTGGAGATGTGATTTTCAAAGTCAGCCAGAGTGGGGGTGACATCCTCCAGCCCGTCCTGACGGTCTCCGTTCATCCAGGCGCGGAAAGAGCGACCGGAGACATCACGCATCTTGCCATCACGGATGATGAAATACATGGGCACATCCAGCATCCATTCCGCATAGCGCTCAAAGCCGAAGCCTTCTTCAAACACGCAGGCGGGCATGCCGGAGCGGGCGTTGTCCGTATCTGTCCAGACGCGGGCGCGGTTGGAGAGGTAGTTGTTCGGTTTGCCCTCAACGAAGGGGGAGTTGGCGAACAGGGCGGTTGCAACGGGTTGCAGGGCCAGAGAGACCTGCATCTTGCGCACCATGTCCTGCTCGGACCCGAAATCCAGATTGACCTGCACGGTGCAGGTGCGCTGCATCATGTCCAGCCCGAGCTTGCCAACCTTGGGCATATAGTCGCGCATGATGGCGTAGCGGGATTTGGGCATCCATGGCAGGTCCGCCCGTGTGGCTGTGGGGTGGAAGCCCAGCGGGCTGAAGCCCAGCCCCAGTTTGCGCGCCAGCGGCCGCACGGACTCAAAATGCGCGGCCAGTTCTTCCGCCGTTTCATGCAGGGTGCGCAGGGGAGCGCCAGACAGCTCGAACTGCCCGGCGGGCTCCAGTGAAATTCCGCTTCCTGCGGCTTCCTCAATGCCTTTCAGGCCAATAATCTTGCCTTCATCCAGAATGGGCTGCCAGTCATCCGGCTCCACTTCCTGAAGGCCGTTGAGCATGTTTTCTATGCCGTTCGGGCTGTAGGGCGGGGTGGAATAGGGGGCGCGGCCTGCCTGCGGGTTGGTGCCATTGGCTGTGGCTTCCGGGCGAACCCAGCCAAATTTTTCATGCTCTGTGCCAATGCGCCAAGAGTCACGGGGTTTGCACCCTTTGGCAAAAACTTCGGCCAGCTGGAAAACTGAGCGAACGGGTGTATCGTCGTGAGCGTCGGCGTGAGACATTAGAAATCACTGGTCCTTGAAAGACAGCCCGGCGGCGGAACCCGGGCCAGAACGGAAGTAAGACTATTCTGACTGATCCTGAGCGGAGCGCAAGCCATCACCCATGAGCGCGAGCCCCGCGGCAACTGCCGTATCCGCCCGCAAAACCAGCGGCCCCAGAGAAATGGGGATGATGGTCGGGCGTGCAAGAAGGGTCCGGCATTCGGCGTCTGAAAATCCACCTTCCGGGCCAATCAGCAATCCATCTCCCGCGCGGGCGTCCCGCAGGGTGTTGCGCAGGGAGATGCCCCGGTCTTCAGCGCGCTCCATGGCTGTAAACAGCCGGGCCTCCTCCGGCCAGCTCCCAAGAAGGCTGGCCAGTGTGCGGGGGGCTTCAATGGTCGGGATGTCCAGCCGTTCGCACTGCTCTGCGGCTTCGGTCGCGATGGCCTCCAGCCGTTCCGGATTGATGCGGTGGGTGTTGGTGCGTTCGGTCGTGATAGGCAGGAAACGCGTGACACCCAGCTCCGTGCCCATTCTCAGGACCATATCCGTTGCATCGCGCTTGAGAAGGGCAAAGGCCAGAACAAGGTCTGGCTGAGGGGAGGGGGTGCGCAGGCGCTCCGTGAGCGTGAGGCTGCCTTTGTCCTTGCGGATGTCCCCCAGAGTGGCCAGCCATTCCCCCATTTCCGCGTTGAACACACGCACGGAGTCTCCCGCAGTCTTGCGCAGCACGGTGCCCAGATAGCGCGCCTGTGGCGGGCTGAGTGGCAGGCTGCTCCCCGCGGCGGCCGGGGTGCCGGTGTTGCTCTGGGGGATAAAAAGGCGGGGGAGATGTTCAGGGGCGCTCATGACATTCACGCTGACGGGTGGGGCGATGTCCGTGTCTAGGCGTGAATGGGGGTGTGTGCAAAGAGGTTCATGCCGCGGGCGAACTGTGGCATATCCCCGCCGGCAGGGTGGTCTCCTGAAGGGTGTCTGGCAGGTCAGGCGGCTTTCGGGCGCTTTATGCTCTCTGCTGCCCTGAGTTTGCTGCCCTGAGTTCGTAAGGATCCGCGTGTATCGTGCCAATGCCCTCCGGTCATACTGATATCCGCTCAACGGGCTGGATTGCCCGCCTGCCGCCTGCTCTGCGTCCGTATGCCCTGCTGGCGCGGCTGGACCGGCCCATCGGCACCTGGCTGCTGTTCCTGCCGGGCGTGTGGGGCATTCTGCTGCCGCAGGGTGTGCCTGCGGCGGAACGTGTGCGGCTGATTATTCTGTTTGGTATTGGCAGTCTTGTCATGCGGGCCGCAGGCTGCGTTGTGAATGACATGTGGGACCGGGATATTGACCGGCAGGTGGCCCGCACCGCCGGCCGCCCGCTGGCCTCCGGTGCGTTGCGCATGCGGCAGGCGGTGCTGTTTCTCGCCATTCTGCTGCTGATTGGTCTGGCTATCCTTCTCCAGTTGAATGGCCTGTCTCAAATTCTGGGGGCGTCTTCCCTTGTGCTGGTGGCGCTGTATCCGCTGGCCAAGCGGTTTACCTGGTGGCCGCAGCTGGTCATGGGGTTTACCTTCGGGTTCGGCGCGCCGCTGGGGTATGCGGCGGCGGCCGGGCATCTCTCCTTCGCACAGATGGCGCTGTATGCCGCCACCATTGTCTGGCAGCTCGGGTTTGATACGATCTACGGCTTTCAGGATATGGAAGATGATGCCCGCATTGGTGTGAAGTCTACCTCACGCCTGATGGCCGGGCGGGCGCGGGCCTTTATTGGCACCTGTTACGCACTGATGGCGCTGCTGCTGGGGGGTGCCGCCGTGCTCGCGGGGCTGGGTGTTCTGTTCTGGCCGGTGCTGCTGCTGCCGCTGGCCCTGTTGTGGTGGCAGGTTGTGGGTGTGAATCCGGCTGATCCGGCTCTGTGCCTGACGCAGTTTCGCGCAAACCGGGAAATCGGTCTGGCGGTGGCGCTGGCCCTGCTGGCGGGGCTGGTGGTGGTCTGAACTCTGAAAATGCGAAATATTTGCATTATTTAAGAACGAATTGAGATTTATCCTGAATTTGTATATGAGGGGCGGATGCGTAAATTCACCGCCCTGACCGAACAGGAAATTCTCGCTCTGGCCATTTCCAATGAGGAAGAGGACGGACGCATCTATGCTGATTTCTCCTACAGCCTGCAGGAAAATTATCCCGACACCGCAAAAATTTTTGCGGACATGGTGCGGGAGGAAGATGAACATCGGCGGCATCTGATTGATGTGTATGTCCGGCGTTTTGGTGAGCATATTCCGCTTATCCGCCGGCAGGACATTGCCGGGTTCATGTCGCGCAAGCCCGCCTGGCAGGTTCAGGGGCAGGGGATTGAGGCCGTCAGGCGCTATGCGGAAGATATGGAGCGTGATGCCGCCCGGTTCTACCGGCAGGCCGCCCTGCGCACGCATGATGCGGAAACGCGCAAGCTGCTTGGCGACCTTGCCACCGCTGAGGATGAGCATGGCCGGACAGCCAGTGACATCGCCTCCCGCCATCTGACGGACGACAAGCGCGGCGATGAGGATGAAAACGCCCGGCGGCGCTTTGTGTTGCAGATTGTCCAGCCGGGTCTGGTTGGCCTGATGGATGGCTCGGTTTCCACACTGGCTCCGGTTTTTGCGGCAGCCCTAGCAACGCATGACCCGCACAGCGCCTTTCTGGTCGGGCTTGCGGCGTCTCTGGGGGCAGGCATTTCCATGGGCTTTGCTGAAGCCCTTTCGGATGATGGCGCATTGTCTGGCCGAGGCAAGCCGCTCATTCGTGGTCTGGTGTGTGGCGCCATGACCATGGCGGGCGGGATCGGGCATACGTTGCCGTTCCTCATCCAGTCTTTCAGTGCGGCCATGGCCGTGGCCATTGCGGTGGTGGTGGTGGAACTGTTCCTGATTTCATGGATCCGCTGGCGCTATCAGGACACGCCGTTCGGGTCCGCCATTGTGCAGATTGTGTTCGGGGGCGCTCTTGTTTTTCTGGCAGGTGTGCTGATCGGCAGTTCCTGAGCGCACGCCTCTGTTATCCGGCTGCGGCAGGTGCCATAATAAGCGTGCCATAATTAAAGGCCCGGGCAAGATGTTTGCTGGTGGCCTGTGGTCACCAATGGGAATGACAGCGCGTATGACATCACGTTCCGGCAAATTTTCCGCACTCTGTCTGGCGCACGCCCTGCGGGCGGCCTCGCCGGGGTTTGCTTCTCTTGGGGCTGCCTCTCTGGCCGTGGTGGGGGGTGCATCCGTTCTGGCAGCGCCGGCACTGGCAGAGCAGGCCGCACCGCAGGCCGCCGCTCCGGCTCCGGCGGAAGCGCCACAGGGCATCACACTCTCCGCTGCCGATAAAGTCTGGCTCGGGAAGATTGAAAAGGCGCTCAACAGCGTCAGCACATTTCAGGCACATATGCAGCAGCTGGATGCGGAGGGAAAACGTGCCTCCGGCGTGGTCTGGATGCAGCGCCCCGGCCAGATGCGGCTGGCGTATGATCCGCCAACGCCGCTCCTGCTGGTCGCCAGTCAGGGTAAGGTGGTGTTTCGTGATAACCAGCTTGACCAGACAACCGTCATCCCCATGGAGCGCACGCCGCTCGGGCTGCTGCTGCGGCAGCATGTCAGTCTGGCCAATGATGTCACCATTACGGGCTTTCAGCATGAAGGCGGACTGGTGCAGGTCACGCTCGTGCGCACGTCCTCCCCCGGTGATGGCAGCCTGACACTGGTGTTTTATGATAACCCGGTGGCCCTGCGCTCCTGGAGCGTAGTGGATTCACAGGGGCGCGAAACCCGCGTGACGCTGTTTGATATCCATAGCGGGGTTGCCATTCCGCCCGGAACCTTCACGCTGCCCGCACAGCCGGACTAACGTGGCGCAGAGCCGGGCCCTGAATTGGACCCGGAATCAGGCACAGGGTGGGGCAGGGTGCAGGGCTTTCTTTCAGGGTTTTTCCGGCTTCAGGGGTGGAACAGCAGGCAAGGCAGCCTGATATCAGGGCGAGTCTTTCTTCAGGACAGGCAGTAATGGCGGTACGGCGCACACCATCTTCGGGCATGGCTCCGGGGGCTGATCTTTTTGGTAATCAGGCTCCGCAGCCGGAGAGAGAGGCGCCCGCAAGCCCTACAGGGCGGCCCGCGCCGAACCAGCCGCTGGCAGACCGCCTGCGGCCGGACCGGCTGGAGGATGTTGTGGGGCAGGGCCACCTGCTGGGGCCGGATGGCACCCTGACCCGCATGCTGGAGCGCGGGTCTCTCGCCAGCCTGATTCTCTGGGGTGGCCCCGGTGTGGGGAAAACCACCATCGCGCGGCTGCTGGCACAGGCCGCCGGGCTGCGGTTTGTGCAGCTTTCCGCCGTTTTTTCCGGTGTGGCGGACCTGAAGAAAACTTTTGAAAATGCCCGCAGGCAGGCAGACGCAGGTGGCGGAACACTGCTGTTTGTGGATGAAATCCACCGCTTCAACCGGGCGCAGCAGGATGGTTTCCTGCCCGTGGTGGAAGATGGCACGATTGTTCTGGTCGGGGCGACGACGGAAAACCCCTCCTTCGCGCTGAATTCGGCCCTGCTCTCGCGCTGTCAGGTGATGGTGCTGAACCGGCTGGATGACCCGGCGGAAGAAGCCCTTCTGGCCCGGGCCGAGGAAGAAACCGGACGCACCCTGCCGCTGACAGAAGACGCACGCGCCACCCTGCGCGCCATGGCGGATGGAGATGGCCGCTATCTGCTGAACATGGTGGAGCAGCTTCTCAGCCTGAAAACGGATGCACCGCTGGATGCCCAGGCACTGGCCCGCCTGCTGGCCAAACGCGCCGTGCTGTATGACCGGGACCGCGAAGAGCATTACAACCTGATTTCCGCCCTGCATAAATCTATGCGCGGGTCAGACCCGGATGCGGCCCTGTACTGGTTTGCCCGGATGCTGGAAGGCGGGGAAGACCCGCGCTATCTGGCCCGGCGCATGACCCGTTTCGCGGCGGAAGATGTCGGAATGGCGGATCCACACGCCCTGCCGCTGGCGATAGCGGCGTGGGAGACGTACGAGCGCCTTGGCTCACCCGAAGGGGAGCTGGCTCTGGCCCAGCTTGTGGTGCATCTGGCCACAGCGCCGAAATCCAACGGGGTTTATAAAGCCTATGGCGCGGCGCGCAGGGCCGCGAAGGCCACCGGCAGCCTGATGCCACCTGCCCATATTCTGAATGCCCCGACCTCTCTGATGCGGGATATCGGGTATGGAAAGGGCTATCAGTATGATCATGATGCCGAGGAAGGCTTCTCCGGGCAGAATTATTTTCCGGACGGGATGACGCGCCAGACCTTCTATAATCCGAGCGGACGGGGCTTTGAACGGGAGATCCGGCACCGTCTGGAAACATGGGCCCGCTTGCGGGATCGGCGTCAGTCGTGAATATCGTCGCATGAGTGTTGTGATTCTGACTGTCAGCGAGGACGAGGCGGATATTCGCCTTGATCGCTATTTTCGTCGCCATTACCCGCATCTGACGCAGGGTGGGCTGCAGAAACTGTGCCGTACGGGCCAGATCCGGGTGGATGGCAAGCGGGTTGAAGCGTCCACGCGCCTTCAGCCGGGCCAGTCCGTGCGGGTGCCCCCCATCCCCATGGCGGCCCGTCCGGCAAAGGACGCCCCGCGCCCGCTGGATGAGCGGCTGGTGCGTGAAATTCAGGGGATGGTGCTGTATCAGGACAAGCACCTGATTGTGCTGAACAAGCCTGCTGGCCTGCCGGTGCAGGGCGGCCCCGGTATTACCAAACATGTGGACATGATGCTGGATGGCCTGCGGGCCGAAGCGGATGACCCGCGCCCGCGTCTGGTGCACCGGATTGACCGGGATACCTCCGGCCTGCTGCTGCTGGCCCGGACACCGGGGGTGGCCGCCAAGCTGGCGGAGGCCTTCCGGGGGCGGGAGGTCAAGAAAACCTACTGGGCGGTGGTGGTCGGTCGGCCTGACCCGCTGTCCGGCGAGATTGATCAGCCCCTTGCGCGCCTTGGCGTGGGGGCCAATGCCATTATGGTGGCGGCGGACCGGAAAGACCCGGACGGCCAATATGCCCGCACAACCTATGATGTTGTGGATTCCGCCGCCCGGAAATTCTCCTGGCTGGCGCTTTCCCCGCTCACGGGGCGGACGCACCAGTTGCGCGTGCATTGTGAATCTCTGGGCACCCCCATTCTGGGGGATCCGAAATATGGTGGGGCCACGGCGCACGTCGAAGGCTTTACGGACATGCTGCACCTGCATGCCCGTGAACTGGATATGCCGCATCCGGCAGGCGGGCGGCTGACAGTCAGCGCCGAACTTCCGCCGCACATGCGTGAAACCTTCCGCTCCTTGGGCTTCACGCCGGGGGCTACGCCCAAACCGTCTCGTCGCGGCGGATAAGAGCGACGTCTGGAGCGCAGGAAGGAAAGCCAATGCGGTTGAAATGGAAAATCGGTCTGGTGGCCGGAGCGGCTGTGCTGCTGGTGGGCGGGGGCAGTGTTGTCTCCGCCATGCAGGATGCAGACTGGCTGCGGGTGCGGCTGGTGGATGCTGTGGAAGCGCAGACAGGCCGCCATCTGACCATTGACCATCTGCATGTGTGGCTCCTGCCGTTCCCGTGGGTGGGGGCGCGTGGTGTGCATCTCTCCGGCGTTGCGGCGGCGGATGCCACGCAAGACGGGCAGGCCGCGCCGAGCATGCTGGATGCAGCGGAAGTGCGCGCCCGCCTTCGGCTGCTGCCGCTGTTCCAGCACCGCATTGTGTTCAGTGATGTCAGTCTTATTCAGCCTCATGTCTTTGTCCGGCGTCTGCCTGACGGACGGGCCGACTGGCTTTTCACGCCGCCCGCCCGCCCGGATACCGGAGGGAGCGCACCGTCTTCCGGCCGGATGCATTGGGATATCGGGGTCTCCAACGTCAGCATCACCAAGGCGGATGTGCGGTGGGATGACCAGCTTCGGCACAGAACCGGGCAGGTCGGCTTCGGGTCTATTCGCGCGAAGGATCTGGATGGTGAGGCTCCGTCCTTTGATGTGCAGGGCGAGAAAGGGAAGGGCCAGTTTGTTCTGACAGGCCAGACAGGCCGCCTTCTGCCGCTCCGCGCCAAGGACTTTCCGGTGCAGGTCAGGCTGGCCCTGAGCGTTGCCGGGCATCCGGCCGGGCTTGCGCATCTGGATGGCAAGGTGACGGACCCGGATGGCGCACGGCTTTACGCGCTGCAACTCGGAGGGTCTCTGGGCCAGTTGCGGGATCTGGAGCCGTTCTTCCCGCGGGCAGACCTGCCGGACGGGCAGAATATTTCGGTGGATGCGCAGATTGCAGGCTCGGGCGCGCAGCCTGTTGTGCAGGGCCTGCATGTGCATACGGGGCCGGTGGACCTGGGGCGCTTTGTGGCTGGCAGCACGCTGAGTCGGGCCATGCTGGATGCGGGCAGACCGGAAGACGCCCTGACCGTGCAGGCTGAGGGGCAGTTGGGCACGCAGGCGCTCGGGGTGCACGGCACGCTTGGCACGCTGGCGCAGATGACGGCTCTGGCGCTGGACCCGCAAACAGCCGAAACACCGGTTGATCTGACTCTGGCGGAAGGCGCGTCCAGCCTGAAACTGACCGGAACACTGGGGGGCGGCCATTCCTCCGTGGACGTGCATGGTGTGCTGGACCAGCTTGCGCCGGGCGGGACATTCCCCACGGCGGACAGCCTGAAGGTGGACGGGCATGTGGAAACAGGCACGACTCTGGCGCTGCTGAAAAAGCATGATGCCCCGGATGTGGTGCGCGGCCTGACCCTGACCGCCAGCGTGCAGACGCCGCATGTGGTGTGGAACGGCCTCTCATGGTCACAGGTGAGCAGCCATGTGGCCGTGCAGGGTGGCCGACTGGTGGCGGACCCGGTGCAGGCGGAAGGCTCTGGTGTCACCCAGTCCGCCCGCTTTGTTTATGATGTCTCCGGTAGTGTGCCGGCTTACGAGCTTGCCGCGCATCCTGTGGTTCTGCCGGTTGCGGCGGTGCAGGGCTGGATGGGCGCGCCGTCCCTCATGCAGGGGGCGCTGATGCTTGTGGGCGCTGTCAGCACGCAGGGGGATGATGCGGCGGCCCGGCGGGGCGCGCTGGCCGGGCATGTCGGCGCGTCTGTGGTGGATGGCAGCATTGGCGGCCCGGCGCTGCGGTCCTTGCTGGGGCCGGATATTCCGCTGAAGGGCTCCATGCCCGTGCGCTGCTTCGGCACCCATATGCAGCTTGGGGATGGTATGGCGCGGATTGATCTGCTGGCCATGGAAACCCCGTTCCTTTCCCTGCACGGGCACGGCACGGTCACACTGGGGACGCAGGCGCTGGACCTGCATCTCTCCCCGCGCATCCTGCTGGGCGGAACCTCTGCGGCGTCCGACCTGCGGGTGACAGGCACATTCGCGGCCCCGGTGCCGAAAATGGAGCCGTCTTACGGCGGCCGATACGGCATTAATATCGGCGGGGATGACGGCGGGAATGATAACTGCCCCACGCTGCTTTCCGCCGCGCGGGAAGGCGGGAGCGGCCCCGCGCCGTCCGCCCCCAAGGCCGGGAAGGAAGGTAAGGTGATGAACATGCTGCGGGGGCTTGGGCTGTTCAAATGAGTGATGCGGAGAAAAAAGCACCTGCTACGGCGGGTGCCCGCAAGCGGTTCTGGAAGCAGGCCAGTGTGGTGCCTGAGCTGGGGGGCTTTGCCGTCCAGCTTGATGGCAGGCCGGTCAGGCTGCCTGAGCGTACCATGCTGTGTGTGCCCTCCCGCGCGCTGGCGGATGCGCTGGCGGCGGAATGGCAGGCGGCTGGCCTGACTGTGGGCGGGTATTTCAGCCCGGAAGATCTGCCGCTGACCAGAATAGCCGGTTCCATGCTGGAGCGTGTTCCCGCGGCTCGCGCGGGCGTTGTGGAAAGCCTGCTGGCGTATGCGGGGAGCGACCTGCTGTGTTACCGCGAGGCAGGGCAGTCCAGGCTGGCGCGCCGCCAGCGTGAGCTGTGGGGGCCGTGGGTGGACTGGTGTGAAGCCACGTTCGGCATGGCGCTGCGGACAACGGAAGGGGTGATGCCCATCACCCAGCCGGAGGCCACCATGCAGACGCTGCGGACGGTGCTGGAGTCCTGTTCTGATGCGGAACTTGCGGTGCTGGGTGTGGCTGTGCCTGCTCTGGGCAGCCTGTATCTGGGGCTTGCCCTGCTGAAAGGAAACGCCAGCCCGGATGCTCTGGTGGCCTGCGCGACAGTGGATGAGTGCGAGCAGATGGCTATCTGGGGGGAAGATACGGCCGTGACAGACCGGATTGCCACCCTGCTGCGTGATGTGACGGATGCCGCCCGTTTTCTGGAGCTTCTGCGCGCGCAGTAAGCCTGTGCGGGCCTTGCCGCCCCGCGCTCTAATATCCGCATAGCCTTGGGGCGCGAATTTTGTGTGGTGATGGACATGCCCATGCCATGAATTTGCCTGGGTCTCCCTCCACACAGGATCTTGCAGACTGATGAACGTGAGCGTTCTCTCAGCCTGAAATGAAGGTCATGTCACCGGATGAGGAGAACGCGAATGCGCTATAAATCCACAGGTGTAGAACCTCGGCATCAGACCCTGTCAGGCTCCGGCGCACGGCCGCGCATTCAGGGCAGGGTTGCCCATGCTGTTGCGACGTGCGCTATGGGATCATGGTTTCTACTCGGACTGATCCCGGTTTTTGCTATCATCTATTCGATGAGCTGATGCAGCAGTCTCCTCTGCACGGGCCGCGCCGCCTGAGCCCTGGAAAGTGCGCCAGAGGCGGGTCCGCTACAGAATTTTTCAGGAGTTGAAAAAGTCCATGAACTACAGGAATGGTTTCCTTGCCGCAGCAGCGGTGGTTGGTCTGTCCACAGCAGCGCTGTCTGCCCACGCACATCCCGGCTTCCCCCCTCCGCCGCCGCCTCCTCCGGGTGGCCCCGGTGCCTGCATGGCGGGTGGGTTTGGCGTTTACGGCGGCCATGGCCACGGTGGTGGCATGAGCATGCTGGAAGGGCTGGACCTGACCAAGCAGCAGCGCAAGGATATTGATGCCATCCTGCGCACGGCGCATGAGCAGGATCGGGCTGATGATACGCGGGGAGACTTCGAGAAAATTCACCAGCAGATTCAGGATATCCTGACGTCTCCCGGCCCTGTTGATAAAGACAAGATCGCGACTCTCCAGCAGCAGGCGGCAACACTGCGTGCGCAGGCGGAAGCGCGGCATATCGATGTGGCCTCCCGCATTCATGATGTTCTGACACCCGACCAGCTTGCGCAGGTCAAGGCGCGCCAGACCAAGATTCATGATCTGAGGGAGCAACTGCGCGAAGCGGAACACCCGGCTCCGCCCCCGCCGCCCGAAAAGTAAAACACAGAAGTTTCTTGACTCGGTGAGAGTGGGGTCGTAACTCCCTCTCACAAATCAGGACCGCCACTCCGCGAGTGTTCGCGCAGTGGCGCGTCTCCTTTTGGGGTATTACGCAGGTGTTCGAGGCTCTCTCAGGCAGGCTTTCCGGGGTTTTTGATGGGCTCGCCAAACGTGGCGCGCTCTCTGAAGCCGACGTGATGGAGGCAATGCGCGAAGTCCGTCTGGCAATGCTGGATGCAGACGTCGCGCTGCCTGTGGTCAAGGACTTCGTAAACAAGGTCAAGGAACGCGCCGTGGGTGCGGAAGTGCTGGAAAGCATTTCCCCCGGTCAGGCCGTTGCGAAAATTGTTAACGATGCCCTGATTGATGCCCTGGGCGGCGCAGGCGCTGTTCCGATCACTCTGAACGCCGTGCCGCCTGTGCCCATCCTGATGGTGGGTTTGCAGGGGTCGGGTAAAACCACCACATCCGGCAAGATCGCCCTGCGCCTTTCCACGCGTGAGCGGAAGAAGGTGCTGCTGGCATCGCTCGATACGCAGCGCCCGGCCGCGCAGTTGCAGCTTGCCCAGCTTGCCACGCAGGCCAATGTGGCGTCCCTGCCGATTGTGGCGGGCCAGACCCCGGTTGAAATCGCGCAGCGCGCGATGGATGTAGCCCGGCGTGAAGGCTACGACGTTGTTATTCTGGATACCGCAGGCCGTCTGTCCATAGACGAAGCCCTGATGGAAGAGGTCCGGCAGGTTCGCGCCGTGACCCAGCCTGCCGAAACCCTGCTGGTTGTGGATGCCATGACCGGGCAGGACGCCGTGAACACCGCAAAAGCGTTTAATGACGCCGTGGGTGTGACCGGCGTTGTGATGACTCGTATGGATGGTGATGCCCGCGGGGGTGCCGCCCTTTCCATGAAGGCCATTACCGGCGCGCCCATCAAGCTGACGGGCTCTGGTGAAAAGCTGGATGCGCTGGAGGAATTCCACCCCGAGCGTGTTGCAGGCCGTATTCTCGGGCTGGGCGATATTGCCGGGCTGGTGGAAAAAGCGGCTGATACCCTTGATCATGAAGAAGGGGAACGGCTGGCCAAGAAGATGATGGCCGGCAAGTTCGATCTTGATGATTATGCATCGCAGATCAGGCAGATCAGCAAGCTGGGGTCCATTTCCGGAATTGTCGGCATGCTGCCGGGTATGGGGAAGGTCAAGGAAGCCCTTGGGGACAAGGACCTTGATACAACCATCCTGAAGACGCATCTGGCCATTATTTCTTCCATGACCAAAGGTGAGCGCAAGGCGCCCGCCATCATCAAGGCGTCCCGCAAGAAGCGGATTGCAGCCGGGTCTGGAACAAGTGTTCAGGAGGTCAACAAGCTGCTCAAGCAGTTTGATATGATGTCCTCAATGATGAAGCGCTTTAACAAGCTCGGCATGAAAGGTCTCATGCGCCAGGGTATGTCCGCGCTCATGCCTAAGGGAATGGGAGGAGGGCCGCCGGGTGGTGGCCGTCCCTTCCGCTGAAGCGGCCTGTTTCTATTCGAAGTTTTTCAGGGTTTTGGAGAAGTCTGAATGAGTCTTAAAATTCGTCTTGCCCGTGCAGGTGCCAAGAAGCGTCCTTACTACCACATCGTGGTGGCCGACAGCCGTTCCCCGCGTGACGGCCGTTTTATCGAGAAAGTGGGTGCCTACAACCCGATGCTGCCCTCCGACCACGCAGACCGCCTGCGTCTGGTGGGTGAGCGCATCACGCACTGGCTGTCTCAGGGCGCACAGCCCACGGACCGTGTTGCCCGCTTCCTGGGGAACGCTGGCCTGGCTCCGAAGCCGGTTTATGCCGAGCAGCCGAAGCAGTCTGCTCCGAAGAAGAAAGCCCAGGCACGCGCAGCCGCTGCTGCCGCTGCTGCTGAAGCAGCAGCCTGAGGCCAAAGCGAGCTGAGCTGACCGGATCATGCGTGCAGACCTTATCCTGATAGGCGTTGTCGGCAGACCGCATGGTGTGCGTGGCCTTGTGCATGTGCACAGCTACGCGGACGATGCGGCCGCGTTGGAGACGTATAAGGGTCTGCTGGATGAAAAAGGGCGGGAATGGTCTCTGCGCTGGCGCGGGTCGGATGGTGTGGCGGAACTGCGCGATGCGCAGGGCACGCCCCTGTCAGACCGGACGGCAGCGCAGGCGCTGGTGAATACCCGCCTTTATGTGCCGCGTGATGTTCTGCCCGAGCCTGAGGAAGAAGAATTCTACCATACTGATCTGATCGGTATGGAGGCGCGGGAGGGAGCCTGCTCTCTGGGGCAGGTTGTCATGGTGCATGATTACGGCGGTGGCGCCAGTCTTGAGCTGACCGGCGGCGTGCTGGTTCCGTTTACACGCGCCTGCGTGCCGGAGATCGATCCGAAGGGGCGGGTGGTGACCATCGTTCGCCCGGTCGAGGTCTCTGGTGAGGAGGGGCGTGGCGTCGGGGCCGCAAAGGTAGCGGGGCCTGCCGCGTGAGCTGGCAGGCTACGGTGCTGACGCTGTTTCCGGAGATGTTCCCCGGCCCGCTGGGGTTGTCTCTGGCAGGCCGTGCGCTGGAAGGGGGCGTGTGGTCCTGTTCAGCGCAGGATTTGCGGCAGCATGGTCTGGGCCGGCACCGGGCGGTGGATGATTCCCCGTTTGGCGGCGGCGCAGGCATGGTGATGCGGCCTGATGTGGTGGATGCCGCTCTGGCTGCAACGCAGGCCGGAGCAGACGTGCCGCGTGTGTTTCTGACACCGCGGGGGCGGCCTCTACGCCAGCAGGACGTGCAGCGCTACGCACAGGGGCCGGGTCTCGTGCTGCTGTGTGGCCGGTTTGAAGGGGTGGACGAACGTGTGCTCCAGAGCCGGGAGATCGAACAGGTTTCCATTGGAGACTATGTTCTGTCCGGTGGAGAGACAGCCGCCCTTGTGCTGCTGGATGCCTGCATCCGGCTGCTGCCCGGCGTGATGGGGAGTGAGGAGAGCGGGGTTGAGGAAAGTTTTTCCGCAGGCCTGCTGGAATATCCTCATTATACCCGTCCTGCTGTATGGGAAGGTCAGGACGTGCCGGAAGTCCTGCTGTCAGGAAACCACGCGGCCATAGCGGCGTGGCGCCAGAAGCAGGCTGAAGAAATCACGCGGGAAAGACGGCCGGACCTGTGGTCTGCCTGGCTGGCTCGCACAGAGAAAAATGGGGCTGCTGCCACCGGAAAAACCGGGCAGACAGGCCAAACTGGGGTTTGAGGAAGGATACCGAAATGAACATTATTCAGCAGTATGAAGCTGCGGAAATCGCTCGCCTGACAGCCGCTCGTGCCGTTCCGGAATTCGCAGCCGGAGATACGGTGCGCGTGTCCGTTCAGGTTGTTGAAGGTGAACGCAAGCGTCTTCAGGCGTTTGAAGGCGTTGTGATTGCCCGTTCCAACAAGGGCCTGAACAGCAACTTCACCGTGCGCAAGATCTCCAATGGTGAAGGTGTGGAGCGTGTGTTCCCGCTCTATGCACCGACCATTGCTGAAATTCACGTTGTGCGTCGCGGTAAGGTGCGTCGTGCGAAGCTGTACTACCTGCGTGGCCGCAGCGGTAAGTCTGCTCGTATTGCAGAACGCCCGCGTGACGTGGTTGCCGCTGGCTGAGATCAGTCAAAGCAGATCGGCTGTCCGGTCTGCCTGACCCCAAAAACCCGGTGGGGCTTCGGCCCGCCGGGTTTTTGGGTGCTGAGAAGATGAAGGCGCGGGTTTTTCGTCTGTCAGAACACGACTGAACCTGTTCGGTGCACCGCGTGAAACCGGGTAAAACGCTTGATCCTGTTGCGCGCAGGCCTGCTGCGCACCGGGCAGCGGGAGCAGGGTCAAGGCTGATCTGCGCGAGTCCGTGCCGTTCCATGAAAGGGGAGGGCCATGGCGCCGCGTACGTTATTCGACAAGATCTGGGATCATCATGTTGTCGAAACTTTGCCGGATGGCACCTCTATCCTTTATATCGACCGTCACCTTCTTCATGAAGTGACAAGCCCGCAGGCGTTTGAAGGCCTGCGTCTGGCTGGCCGCAAGCTGCGTCATCCTGAAATGACCATGGCTGTGGTGGACCACAATGTTCCCACTTCCGACCGCACCCAGCCTATCGAGGAACCGGAAAGCCGGAACCAGATTGAAACGCTGGAACGGAATGTGAAGGAATTCGGGGTTCCGTATTTCCCGCTGCTCTCCGCCTCTCAGGGTATTGTGCATGTGGTGGGGCCGGAGCAGGGCATTTCCCTGCCGGGCATGACCATCGTGTGCGGGGATTCCCATACCTCCACCCACGGCGCGATGGGCTCCCTGGCGTTCGGGATCGGCACATCCGAGGTCGAGCATGTGATGGCAACCCAGACCCTGCTTCAGCGGCCTGCAAAAAACATGCGGGTGACAGTGGAAGGCCAGACCGGTCCGGGTGTGTCCGCCAAGGATATCATGCTGGCCATTATCGGGCATATCGGCACCGCGGGCGGCACCGGGCATGTTATTGAATTCGCCGGATCCGCCATCCGGGATCTGGACATGGCCGGGCGGATGACCATCTGCAACATGTCCATCGAAGCCGGTGCCCGCGCCGGGCTTGTGGCCCCGGATGACACGACCTTCGCGTATGTCCGTAATCGTCCGTTTGCTCCCAAGGGAGAGGATTTCGAAAAGGCTGTGGCGTTCTGGCGCACACTGGCAACTGATCCCGGCGCGCATTTTGACAAGGATGTCACGCTGCGGGCGGAAGACATTGCCCCGAGCCTGACATGGGGCACCAGCCCGGAAACGGTGCTGCCCATTACCGGCACCGTGCCGGACCCGGCTCTGGAGGCTGACGAGTCCAAACGTGTGCAGATGCAGCGTATGCTGGAGTATATGGGGCTTGAGGCCGGGCAGAAAATTGCCGGAACACCGGTGGATGTCGTGTTCATTGGCTCCTGCACCAACAGCCGGATTGAAGACCTGCGGGCCGCGGCTCAGGTGGCTGCGGGCCGCAAGGTGGCCGAGGGCGTGCGCGCCATGATTGTGCCGGGCTCCGGTCTGGTGAAGCGGCAGGCGGAAGAAGAAGGTCTGGACCGGATTTTTCTGGATGCCGGGTTTGAATGGCGTGAGGCCGGGTGCTCCATGTGTCTGGGCATGAACCCGGACAGGCTGACACCGGGGCAGCGCTGTGCCTCCACCTCCAACCGGAATTTTGAAGGGCGTCAGGGCCCGGGCGGGCGGACACATCTGCTCTCTCCGGCCATGGCGGCGGCGGCGGCTGTGACAGGCTGCCTGACGGACGCGAGGGAGCTGGTCTGATGGAAAAATTTACCACGCTGTCTGCTGTTGCTGCGGCTTTGCCGGAAGATAACATTGATACGGACAAGATTATTCCGGCCCGGTTTCTGAAAACCACACGGCGCACAGGCTTGGGCAAACATGCGTTTGACAGCATGCGTTATCGGCCGGACGGTTCTGAAAACCCGGATTTCATCCTGAATCAGGAACCGTGGCGGCACGCGGAAATTCTTGTCACCTATGACAATCTGGGTTGCGGCTCTTCCCGCGAGCATGCGCCCTGGGCGTTGCTTGATTTTGGCATCCGCTGCGTGATTGCGCCGTCTTTTGCCGATATTTTCTTCAATAACTGCTTCAAGAACGGCATTCTGCCGATCAGCCTGCCGCGTGATGTGTGTGAGCTGCTCATGGCGGATTCCAGCATGGGCAGCAATGCGCGGCTGACCATTGACCTGCCGCGCCAGGTGGTTATTCGCCCCGGTGGTGAGGAAGTGCCGTTCGAGATTGATCCGTTCCGCAAGCACATGCTGCTTGAAGGGCTGGATGATATTGGGCAGACGCTTCAGCACGAGAGCGAAATTAAATCCTACGAACAGAAGGTTGTCGGGGAACGCCCCTGGATGCCTGTCATCACCCTGGATTGAAAGTTGGAAAAACCCATGAGTGCTCAGCCTGCCAGAAAACTGCTTGTTCTGCCCGGAGATGGTATTGGCCCGGAAGTGATGCGCGAAGTTGGCCGCGTTATCACCTGGCTGGAAAAGAACCGTGGCCTGACGTTTGAGGTGACGGAAGATCTGGTGGGTGGCGCCTCTCTGGCTGAATATGGCGTGCCGATCCGTAATGAGGTGATTGAAAAAGCGCGTGAGGCGGATGCCGTTCTGTTCGGCTCCGTGGGGGACCCGCGCTGGAGCCATGTCGGGTTTGACAAGCGCCCGGAAGTGGCGATTCTCAAACTGCGGCAGGAACTGGAACTGTTTGCCAACCTGCGCCCCGCCAAGGTGTTTGATGCACTGGTGGATGCCAGCACCCTCAAGCCTGACGTGGTGCGTGGTCTGGACATCATGATTGTCCGTGAGACTGTGGGCGGCATTTACTTTGGGAACCCGCGCGGCATTGAAACGCTGGCGGACGGCTCACGCCGGGGTGTGAACACCGAAGTGTATACAACATCGGAAATTGAACGCGTGGCGCGTGTTGCCTTTGAAATGGCCCGCAAGCGTTCAAACCATGTCTGCTCCGTTGAAAAATGCAACGTGATGGAAAGTGGCCTGCTGTGGAAAGAGGTTGTGACCGATCTTCACGCGCGGGAATTCTCGGATGTCACACTCTCCCATATGCTGGCTGATAACTGCGCCATGCAGCTTGTGCGGAATCCGCGCCAGTTTGATGTGATTGTTACCGGTAATCTGTTTGGAGATATTCTCTCCGATCTGGCCTCCATGCTGACTGGCAGCCTCGGTATGCTGCCCTCCGCAACGCTGGGGGCGGTGCAGGCCAATGGCAAAAGCCCGGCGCTGTATGAACCCATTCACGGCAGCGCACCGGATATTGCCGGGCAGGGGATTGCCAACCCGATTGCGCAGATCCTCTCCTTCGCCATGCTGCTGCGCTATTCCTTCGATCTTCAGGAAGATGCACAGATGGTGGAAGAGGCCGTCTCCCGTGTGCTGGAAAGCGGCCTGCGCACGGCGGACATCATGAGCGAAGGGATGGCCCGTGTGGGCACGTCAGTCATGGGTGAAGCTATCGTTCGGGAACTGGACAAGCTTCAGGGCTAACGCCTGCTTTCTGTAAAAATTCTTACGTAGCCTGAAAGCCTCAAGCCTCCGGTGTGACCACGCCGGGGGCTTTTTCTTGTTCTGAGCCGGTTTGTTTCAGGAATGGGTGGATTGTTTTTCAATACGGTGGAAAAACAGTCTGCACGGGATATGAGACATTTTCGGGAATAATGGACATGCGTTTTGGACGTTGGATTCTGACAGGGGCTGCCTCGGCGCTTGTCATGGCCGGAGCCGCAACAGGCGGACTGGCATGGGCAGCGGAAACCGGGCCTGCTGAAGCACCAGCCATCACGGCAAAAACAGACACGGTCTTTCTGGATGAGATCCACGGGCAGCAGGCTATGGCGTGGGTGCGCGCCCAGAACAGCCATACCACCGGCACGCTGGAAAAAGACCCGCGCTATGCCGGGTTTTATAAAAAGGTGCTGGCGGGCCTTCAGGCACCGGACCGGCTGGCCATGCCCTCTTTCATGAATGGGGCGATCTGGAATTTCTGGCAGGATGCGGAGCATCCACACGGGATCTGGCGTGAAACCAGCCGTGCGTCCTACCTCAAAAAAACACCAGACTGGACCGTGCGGCTGGATGTTGATGCGTTGGCAAAGCAGGACGGAGTCAACTGGGTCTTCAAGGGGGCGAACTGCCTTGCCCCAGCGGATGAGCATTGCCTTGTGGCACTCTCCAATGGCGGGGAAGATGCGGAAACGCTGAGGGAGTTCAACACCACAACCGGGCAGTTTGTGCAGGGTGGGTTTGTCTTCTCCCGTTCCAAACAGACGGTGGCCTGGGTGGATGAAAATACCATCCTGCTGGCTCGGGACTGGGATGGAAAAGGCACGACCCTGACGCCGTCAGGATACCCGTTTGTGGTTAAAACCATGATCCGTGGTGCCGCGCCGGGGCAGGAGAAAGAGCTGTTCCGGGGCGAGGCCTCCGATATGGCGGTCACGCCGATGGTGCTGACAGATGGTGATGGGCATCAGCTTGTCATGATTCAGCGGAACGTGACGTTCTTTGAAACACGCTATGCCGTGGTGGAGAACGGGCAACTGCATTGGCTCGCCCTGCCGGCGAAGAGTGAAGTGCAGGGGCTGATGAAAGGCCGCCTGATTGTGTCAGTTGAGGAAGACTGGCACCCGGATGGACATGCGCCCATTCCCGCGGGCAGCCTGATTTCAGTGAACCCGGCTGCTGCGGAACAGGGCGTGGAGGTGATTTTCACACCCGGTCCCTCTCAGTCGATCGATCAGGTGGGTGTGACGAAAAATACCGTTCTGGTCAGTCTGTTTGATAATGTGCGCGGGCGCGCCATGCGCTTTACCCCCACTCAGCCGGGCAAGGCGTGGCAGGCCGAGCGGCTTGCGCTGCCGGACATGACATCTGTGCATATTGTGGATACGGACCGCACTTCAGACACGGCCTATCTGAGTGTGGAAGGCTATCTTGAACCGCTCCAGCTCTGGCTGCTGGAAGGGAAGGGGCAACCTCACAAGGTGCGCTCGGCTCCGGCGCGGTTCAAAACCGATGCTCTGGTGACGGAGCAGTTCTGGACCCACTCAACAGACGGCACACGCATTCCGTATTTTATTGTGCACCGCAAGGACATGAAGCTGAACGGTGCGAACCCGACCCTGCTGACAGCCTATGGTGGCTTTCAGGTTTCTTACACGCCGCTTTACGCGCCGGAAGTGGGGCAGCTCTGGCTGGAGCGGGGCGGGGTGTATGTGGTGGCCAATATCCGGGGCGGCGGAGAGTTTGGCCCCGCATGGCACGAGGCAGGCCGGAAATCCGGGCGGCAGAAGGTGTATGATGATTTTGCCTCTGTCGGGCGGGACCTGATTAACCGCAAGATAACATCCCCGCGCCATCTGGGTATTCGCGGGCGCTCCAATGGTGGCCTGCTCTCCGGTGTGGAAATGACCCAGCATCCGGATTTGTGGAACGCCGTGATTATCGGTGTGCCGCTGCTGGATATGGAGCATTTTGAAACGATGTCCGCCGGGGCGTCCTGGGCTGCGGAATATGGGTCCATGTCTGTCCCTGCGGAGGCTGCGTTCCTGCGCTCCATTTCTCCCGTGCAGCATCTGAAAGCCGATGTCTCTTACCCGGAGCCATTCATTTTCACGGCAACCAGTGATGATCGGGTCGGCCCCGTGCATGCCCGGCGCTTTGCGGCGCGGTTGGAAGCACTGGGGAAACCATTCTTCTATTATGAAGATATTGAAGGTGGGCATTCCGGCACGGTGAACGCACCGGAAGTGGCGCATGAACGGGCGCTGGAAGCCGTCTATCTCTCTCATCATCTGATGGATGCGGACTAAGCGCGGCCTGACCAGCGTTTGGCGGTGCCGGGCGTATCAGGGGCAGGCAGGGCTAAGGCCGTGGCTGTTCCTGATGTGCTCCGGGGCTGGAGGGGCAGTCTGACTGGAGCCGTCTGGTGGGGGGAGGCGTGCAGGCGCCTGTTGGGCAAGAGGCCGCCGGGCAATAAAAAAGGCCGGAGCACATGCTGTGTCCCGGCCTTTTTAAAACGTTGTGTGCGGAAGCTTTAGAAGCCTTCACGCTCCAGACGCTTGCGTTCCATCTTGCGGGCGCGGCGCACGGCCTCGGCAGACTCACGCGCTTTGCGTTCGGAAGGCTTTTCGAAATGACGACGCAGCTTCATTTCACGGAAGATGCCTTCACGCTGCATTTTCTTCTTGAGCGCTTTAAGAGCCTGATCGACATTGTTGTCACGGACGAGAACGTGCACTTGGCCACTAACCCCTGTTTCAGAAAACCCGGATAAACCCGGTTTTGAAGTGATATGGAAAAAGAATCGATGCAGCACTCTCACGCTGCCGATTCCTCTATTGGCGGCGTCTATAGCACGGGCTTGCATAAAGACACAATTCGTTCTTGCCTCTGGATAACAAACTCCTGTGAGTTATTTGGCAGGACGGCAAGGAGAGCGGCGTGGCTGTTTTGAAAATTGCCCGGATGGGGCACCCGGTTCTGCTCCGGCGGGCGGATGAGATTGAGGATGTTAACGGCCCTGAGGTCCGGCGCCTTGTTCTTGATATGATGGAAACGCTGGAGGATGCCGGGGGTGTCGGGCTGGCTGCTCCGCAAGTCCATGTTGCAAAAAGACTTTTTCTCTATTCCGTGCCCGAAGGGCGGAGTGAGGGGGAGGATGACCCGCCCTGTGGCGTGCAGGTTCTCATCAACCCCGTTCTGGAACCGGTGGGGGATGAGAGGGTCCAGAGGATGGAAGGATGCCTGTCTATTCCCGGCCTGCGTGGAGAAGTTCCGCGTTACAGGCAGGTCCGCTATGCGGGATATGACCACGTGGGAAAGCCGGTGGAAGGCATTGCGTCCGGGTTTCGGGCGAATGTCATGCAGCATGAAATGGATCATCTGGACGGGATTCTTTATCCCATGCGAATGAAGGATCTGGGAAAGCTCGGATTTGACACCGAAATAATGCGATACGGAGTGCGGACATGATCACAGGATGGGGCAGGGTCGAGCAGGCTGTTTCTCTTGCCGTGGCAGGGCTTGCCACCGGTAGCATGCCAGCGCCCATAGCGCGTGACTCCGTGCGGGATGAGGCTGTGAGAAAGCTGGCGGCAGTCGCCGGGGAGCGCGGGTGGAGTCTGGCCGTGCTGCGTGAGGTGGCCGGGCTGGAAGCAGACCTGTTTTTCCCGGGCGGACCGGCGGAAATGGTCGAATACTGGTCCGATTTGTGTGATCGCGACATGGTTGCGGCCATGCTGGGCACCACCGAACCGCGCCTGAGCCAGCGTGTGCGGCAGGCGCTTCTGCTGCGCCTGCCGGCGGACAGGGCCATGCGGGCCGCAACCAGAAGCGGCCTGGCCGTGCTGGCAACGCCCTGCGCGCGGGGCGGGCTGCGCCGCAGCCTGATGCGGACCGTCAATGCGTTCTGGCAGGCGGCGCAGGACGAGTCTGAGGGGCTGACATATGTGACCAAGCGCCTCACGCTGGGGGGCGTTTATGGTGCGACTCTGCTGTTCTGGCTGGCGCGCGGGCAGGATGAAGCCGCAATGGCAGCGTTTGTGGACCGCCGTCTGGCCGGTGTGCTGCGTCTGGGTAAATGGCGCGCACGGCTGAGTGGCCGCTCTGCTCCCCCACGGCCTGCCTCCGCACACTCTGCCACGGCATAAGAGCAGGCGGGTGCATGGGGTGGCGCGTGCTGCATGAATAACGGATTTCGCCCGCATGATGAGGCCGGAGCCGGTCTGCTCTTTCTGCGGGAAGAGCAGTTGCGTCTGGCCCAGACCATGATGTTTCTGGCCGCGCGCGATATGGCCGCAGCCCTTGAACCGATTCTGACAGAAGAAAAGCTCGGGAGCGCTCATTACAGGGTTTTGCAGGTGTTGGCGTTCAGCCCCGGTATTCCGGTCAACCGCCTGCAGGAGAGTCTGGGTGTGACAAAGCAGAGCCTTGGGCGCACGCTGGGGGAATTGCAGGAGCGAGGCTATCTGGAGAGTGAAACCGCGCTGCGGGACCGGAGGCAGCGGCTCTTGCGGCTCAGCAAGGAAGGGCAGGCTGTTGAGGCACGGCTTTTTGCCGTGGTGCGGCAAAGGCTGAGTGCGGCGTATCGGGAGGCGGGAGGTCCTGCGGTGGAAGGCTTCCGCCGGGTGATGCGGGGGATGCTTTCCGAGAGCAGCCGGGCCATGATGGCCGATGATGCGGCAGGACGGAGGAAGGGACGCAATGGCACGTAACCACCACGATATTGTGCCCGAAGATGGAATGGCTCCGCATGTGATTGTGGTGGATGATGACCCACGGCTGAGGCGCCTGCTGCAACGCTATCTGTCCGAGCAGGGGTTTCGCATCAGCGTGGCGGCCAGTGCTGCGGAAGCCCGTCAGGCTTTGCAGGGTATCCAGCCGGACGCCATGGTGCTGGATGTGACCATGCCGGGGGAGACAGGGCTTGAGCTTACACGCGCCCTGCGGGAGGCGGGGCAGGACCTGCCGATTGTCCTGCTGACAGCGCGGGGGGAACCTGCCGACCGGATTTCCGGGCTGGAAGCCGGGGCGGATGATTATCTGGGCAAACCCTTTGAACCGCGCGAACTGCTGCTGCGGCTCAAGGCGCATTTGCGGCGGCTGGCCCCGGTTCCTGCGTCTGATAATCTGCGGATTATCAGACTGGGTGAGAAGGAGTTCGATCCCGTCCGCGCCCTGCTGTCCAGTCCGGCTGGCAATGTGCATCTGACAGGAGGGGAGGCCGCGCTTCTGTCTGTGCTGGCACGGCGGCCGAATGAGGTTTTTACGCGCGAAGAAATAGCTCGCGCGCTGGATATGGCGGAAATTGGGGAACGGGCGGTGGATGTGCAGGTTACGCGCCTGCGGCGGCGGATTGAGCCAGACCCGCGTGAACCGCGCTTTCTGCACACCATTCGTGGGCGCGGCTATGTGCTCAAGCCCGGCGTGCAGTAAGGGAGGCCCGGGGCAGCGGGCATGAAAAAGCGCACACTCAGCTTGTTCCCGGCACGGGTGCTGACATCCCGCACGATGGAAAAATCCGTGCGGCGTGTCTTGCCGCGCTCCATGCTGGGGCGCTCCCTGCTGATTGTGCTGATTCCGCTGCTCGTGACTCAGGCAATCTCGCTGGAACTGTTCTACGGAAACTTTCTCAAGGTTGTTTCCCGGCGTCTGTCTGATAGCGTGACATCGGACATCGTGCTCTCCCTCAATGCCTTGGAGCATTTGCAGAAACGCAGTGACAAGGACTGGTTTGTCGCGCAGGCGCGGGACCACCTGCAACTGGTGGAAACATGGCGCCCCGGTGCCCGCCTGCACCGCTTCGGTTTCAATCACATTACCGGCCCGATGGATGATGATCTGGCCCACGCGCTTGATGCAGCCATTGATTATCCGTTTTTTGTGAACTGGAAGAATGACCCGCATACGGTGAAAATTGCCATTCAGCTGCCCGATGGCGTGCTGGAGGTAGATGCCCCGCGCAAGCGGCTTGATATGGGGCAGATCTGGCTGTTTGTGGGGTGGGCGCTCAGCAGCTCCATCCTGCTGTTTGTGGTGGCCAGCCTGTTCATGCGGAATCAGGTGCGGGCCATCCGCCGCCTTGCGCGGGCGGCGGAGCAGTTCGGGTTGGGGCGGGACATTGGCCCTATCCGCCCGGAAGGGGCGCAGGAGGTGCGGAAGGCGGCTGTGGCCTTCAACCGCATGCAGGACCGCATCTACCGCTTTGTCTCCCAGCGTACGGGCGTTCTGGCCGGGGTTTCGCATGATCTGCGCACGCCGCTCACCCGGCTGCGTCTTTCTCTGGCCATGATGCCGCGCCACGGCACGGTGAGGGGGGAGGACCTGAAGCAGGACGTGGATGACATGATTGGTGATGTGGCCGAGATGGAACACATGATTGGCAGTTATCTGGCCTTTGCTCGTGGTGAGGGAGCCGAAACGCCGGAAGATGTGGAGATGCAGCCGTTCATTGAGGATGTTGTGACGGCCGCGCGCAGGGCCGGGGCTCGGGTTGAGGCTGTCATGGTGCAGCCGGGACTGCATGTTCATATGCGCCCGGACGCCATGAAGCGCACCCTGAGCAATCTGCTGGACAATGCCCGCAGGCATGGCGGGGCCATTGCCGTCACGGCTTATGCCGTGCAGGACGGCGTGTGCATTCTGGTGGATGATGACGGGCCGGGGATCAGCCCTGAGCGGCGCGAATCCGCTTTCCGGGCATTTGAAAGCGGCCGGGGTGGCGGTACCGGCCTGGGCCTGACCATTGCGCGCGATATTGTGCGCGCCCACGGCGGGGATATGGAACTGGAAAGCGCACCCACTGGGGGGCTGCGTGTGAAAATCAGCCTGCCCTGAGGGGGCAGGGCAGGTTAGAGCGTGTTGCCTGAGCCAAAGTGGCCGGGGCCACTGTTGCCACCCATCATGCCGGTGCCGCCGCCACCACCGGAATTCATCATGTTCTGCATCGGGTTGTAGCGGCCCACATTCCCCAGAATCTGCTGGAGGATGTTGATGCTTGTGCCCGGTGTGGGCGTCACCTGACTGATCATGGTGACAGGGCGGCTGTCCTTGCGGTTCAGGGTGCGCAGGCTCTGCAGCATGCCTGCGCCATCAAATTTGAGAACCACCACCTGCTGCTTGTCGATACCGGGGAAGTCCAGCGGCTTCATGTAGGTGGTCATGGAAATATAGATCCATGTGTTATCGTCAAAAGCGCCCTTGGTGGTGGGGGAGCCCAGAAGATCCACCGCATCGGCCCGTGTGCTGGTGCCGGGGGTAAGCTGGTTGTAGTCATCCGCCTCAATCAGGGAGCCGCGCGGAATGGGCGTGGGCGCGAACACGGAACACCCCGAAATAACAAACGCAGCAGCCAGCGCACCACAGGTGGTGCTGAGGCGCGTCATGCTTTTCTTGCGGTGCGGTGTCATGTCAGTAAGGCATCCCCAAATCTTGCGGTCACTCTGAGAAGGTATGATCTTTCAGGCTGCGGCATGCAGGAAGACCTACCCTGTCCGATGCCCGAACAGGCCCTGTGCGTCAATTCCTGAATTGCGCGGGGGCACAGTTTGCAAGCAGATCATTGCGCTGCGGGCGCTTTATGTTAGGGCTGCGGGAGGCCTTCGTGCAAATTTCATGCCGGAGGCCTGATCTGTTTTTTCAGAAGCGACTGTTTCAGGAGGTTTCCATGCTCCACAAGCCGGAATTTTCCCGCCCCGTTGCCGTGCGTCGAATCGGTGCGGCAGGAATGGATATCACGGTAGAGGCAACCCCCGAGGAATGCGGGCAGATTGCCAGGCGGCTGGGGCTGCCTGAAATCAGCATGTTTCGCTGCAAATATACGTTGTCTTTGGGGCGGCGGGATATTGTTTCGGCTCACGGTGCCCTTGCCGTGCGCTTCGTGCAGACCTGCGTGCTCACGCTTGAGCCGTTTGAGGATATGCTCGCAGGCTCCTTTGCCGTGCAGTTTGTGCCCGAAGAGCATTTTGAAGAAAGTGCTGCCCCTGATCTGGAAGCTCTGGATGAGATTCCCTATGAAGGAGAATCGATAGACCTTGGTGAAGCTGCGGTTGAGCAGTTTGCACTGGATCTGGAGCCATACCCTCATGCTCCGGACGCCAGTGTGCCAGCAGGGCTTGTGATCAGTGAGGAAGAGGCTGAAAAGCTTGCTGAGCAGGCGGCAGCGGAGAAAAAAGTGAATCCGTTTGCCGATCTTGCGCGGCTGCGCCGGAAAGATGGCTGAGCTGCCACGGCAGGTTTTATTGCGCTCTTGCTTGCGAAAGGGGCGGCTCTCTGCTAGAGGCCGCCCTCAATCTGGTGATTAACCTGTTTTGTCTTGTCGGTGGTATGGATTGTCCATGGTGCCGGTAGTCTTTGATCTGTTTGGAGGGGCTCGGTCCCATGGCTGTACCCAAAAGAAAAACTTCGCCTTCACGTCGTGGCATGCGTCGCAGCCATGAGGCTCTGCGTGTGGAGGCTTATGCCGAATGCTCCAACTGTGGTGAGCTGAAGCGCCCGCACAACATCTGCAGCCACTGCGGCCACTATGATGGTCGTGAAGTGATTGCTGCGGGCAAGGCACTGAAAGTCGCTGTTCGCGCCTGATGGCATGCGGCGTGCATTGCCATAAGGTAATGCAGTTGTACGGGAGTAAGGCATCTGCGGCATGGCAGAGAAGCAGGCATGAGCAATAGAGAGATTTCCGATAATCCCCTTTCTGCGCAGAGTGAGGTTTTCAGCCTCGCGGTTGATGGGATGGGGGGGGACGGAGCTCCCGATGTGGTCGTTGCCGGGCTTGCCATTGCAGCTGATCGCCATCCCGGGATGCGTGTGCTTCTGATTGGTGATGAAGCACAGCTTCGCCCACTTCTGGCGAAGCATCCCAAGGCGGAAGCCATCTGCACCATCTGGCATACAGATGCCTCCATCCCCATGGATATGAAACCCACCGCAGCCCTGCGTGTGCGCCAGTCTTCCATGCGTCTGGGGATGGATGCCGTGGCGAGTGGCCGCGCCAAAGGCGTTGTTTCCGCAGGGAACAGTGGCGCCATGCTGGCGCTGGCCAAGATTGTCGTGAAAACCATGCCCGGCATTTCCCGCCCGGCCATGGCGGCCATCAGCCCGACGATCAAGGGTGATGTGGTCATGCTGGATCTCGGGGCCAATGTGTCCTGTGACTGGCGCAATCTGGTTGAATTTGCCGTGATGGGGGAAGCCTTTGCGAAGGCTGTTCTCGGCCTTCCTGCTCCCCGTATCGGGCTTCTCAATATCGGTTCGGAAGAACTGAAAGGGGATGAGAAGCTGCGCGTGGCCTCGGAAGCCCTGCGTGAAAGCCCCCTTGCCGCCCAGTTCCATGGGTTTATCGAAGGTCATGACATTACAGCGGGTACAACCGATGTGGTGGTGACAGACGGTTTTACCGGGAACGTGGCGCTCAAGACGGGTGAGGGCGCGCTGAAAATGGCCAGCTCTCTGCTTCGGCAGGTTTTCAATCGCGGCATTATTTCCAAAATCGGTTATCTGCTCGTTCGCCCCGGCCTTGAGCGCATGAAGGAATGGCTTGACCCGCGCCGCTATAATGGCGCGGTGTTTGTCGGCCTGAATGGCGTGGTGGTGAAATCCCATGGCGGCACGGATGCCGAGGGGTTTGCCGCGGCTGTGGATGTGGCCATGGACATGGTCACGCATGGGTTTAACGAGAGTATTCGTGAGCGTCTGACCCACATGGGGGCGCTTCTTTCCCGGCATCAGGCTTCGCTGGAGCGTGAGTCTGAGGAGACAGCGTCCTGACCAGACAGGTTCGGGCCACTGTTCGTCAGGCAGCCTAGAAAGCCGGGTTTGAAGCCGGTGTTTGAGAATGAAAGAACGGTGATGGCGAGACGTTCGCTTCTGGTAGGGTTTGGCGGGTTTCTGCCTGATCGGGTCGTGTCCAACGATGAGCTGGCGGGCCGCCTTGAAACCTCGGATGAATGGATAAGAACCCGCACCGGCATCACCCGCCGTCATATTGCGGGCGAGCATGATACGGCAACCAGCATGGGGGCGGCCGCCGCGCGCAAGGCGCTGGACTACGCCAAGCTGAGTGTTGATGACATTGACGCCGTGATTGTTGCGACATCCACGCCCGATCAGGCTTTCCCCGCCACGGCGGTGCGTATTCAGGCCGAACTCGGCATGAAGCAGGGCTTCGGGTTTGATCTGGCGGCCGCCTGTTCCGGCTTTATTTACGCGCTCTCTACAGCGGATGCCTTCATTCGCTCAGGGCAGGCGCGGAATATTCTGGTTATCGGCAGTGAAGTCTATTCCCGGATTGTTGACTGGTCCGACCGCGGGACCTGCGTGTTGTTTGGTGATGGCGCCGGAGCTGTTGTTCTCTCCGGGTCTGATACGCCGGGTGAGCGGGGTCTGCTCTCTACGCACCTGCATTCAGACGGCACGACGGGGGATCTGCTGTATGTGGACGGCGCTGTGGGCCGCCGCGATAAAAGTGGATTCCTGAAAATGAACGGGCGGGATGTCTTCCGGCATGCCGTTGCCAAACTCTCCTCTTCTGTTGATGAGGCGTTGAAGGCCGAAGGTCTGGAGTATTCAGACGTCGCGTGGCTGGTCCCGCATCAGGCCAACATCCGCATTATTGAAGGTGTGGCGAAAAAGCTGGACCTTCCGCCTGAGCAGGTGGTGGTCACGGTAGACCGGCATGCCAATACCTCGGCAGCCTCCATTCCGCTGGCTCTGGATGAAGCCGTGCGGGATGGCCGCATCAAACCGGGTGATCTGGTGCTGATGGAAGCCCTTGGCGGCGGTTTGACATGGGGTTCGGCGCTGGCCCGTTTCTAAGGGCGTTTTCATATTTCTGACGACAGGAGTGTTTCCGGCCTCAAGAGTGAATTGACGAGGCCGTGCAACATGTTACTTTCATCAGTATGGAAACTGTCACACGTGCCACTCTGGTCGAGCAGATCTATCAGCAGGTCGGGCTGTCCCGTAAGGAATCAGCTGTACTTCTGGAAGACATTCTGGAAACAGTCATGCTTGCGCTGGAGCAAGGTGAAAGTGTCAAAATCAGCGGTTTTGGCACATTTTCCGTAAGACAAAAGGGGCAGCGTTGCGGACGCAACCCCAAGACAGGCGAGGAAGTCCCGATTCTTCCACGTTCCGTGCTGGTCTTCCGCCCAAGCCAGTTGCTGCGTGCGGCCATTAATCATGAAACAGGTGATGGCGGCGAGGCCTATGGCGATGAGTGAAACCGATCGATCATCCTCCGTTGAGGATCTTTCCATTCTGGCTGAGGACGAAAGCGGCGTTCTTGCCGCCCGGCATGAAAAAGGGCCGCATGCTTTTCGCACCATCAGTGAAGTGGCTGATGAACTGCATGTACCACAGCATGTCCTCCGATTCTGGGAAACACGCTTTGAGCAGGTCCGCCCTCTGAAAAGAGGCGGAGGGCGGCGCTATTACCGTCCTGTCGATGTTGACCTTCTGCGGCATATTGCTGATCTCCTCTATGCAAAGGGCTACACCGTTAAAGGTGTTCAGCGGCTTCTGCGTGAAGGTGAGGGGCTGGCTGCGCAGCAGGAGACTGTGCTGACGCAGGAGGCTGCTCCGGCAGAGGTTCAGGCAGACGCTCCTCCGGCAGAAGCCGTCTCCACAGAGGCAGTTTCCACGGAGGCAGCCTCTATAGAAGAGACGCCATTCGAGGAGATAGCTCCCGTAGCGGCAGGCTCGGAGGCATTCAATCCCACTTTGGTGGTGGACGAACCTGTCAGGCATGACGGTGGGGGAGAGCACCTCTCCGTTGAAACGCCGGAGTCTGCTTCCTCTGAAGGGTCATTTGAGATGCAGCCTGAAGAGACTGTGTCAGCTGTTGATGCCGTGCTGGCGGAGCAACGCATTCAGCTTCGTGAAGGCGCTGGGGCTTTCACTCCTGATCAGGGGGGCGCTATGCCCGCACCTGTTCCGGAAGCGGCTTCCGGTGAGCAACTTCGCAGGCTGGAAAAGCAGACACTGCGGCTGAAAACCGATCTGGCGGATATTCTGGTTGAGCTTGAGGCGTTCCGTAACCGCCTGATGGCGTGAAAAAATGCGCAAGGTGGCTTGTGCGTTGTAAAGGGGCCTGCTAAAGACCCTCTCACCAAATGAACGGGCAGTAGCGCAGCCTGGTAGCGCATCAGTCTGGGGGACTGGGGGTCGTGGGTTCGAATCCCGCCTGCCCGATATCTGTTCATTTGGGTCCTGAAAAATTTTCAGAGCAGTATACGGTGTTCAGACCCTGAACACCGTTTTTTGCTGTTCAGGCCGCCACACCATTCTCGCCAGCGGTCCATCTGCGCCAGAGCAGATTGAGTGCCGCCATAACTGCCGGCCCGACAAACAGGCCCAGCAGACCCCATGTTTCCGCACCACCGAGAATTCCCAGCAGCACCCACAGGAAGGGGAGCTGTGTGCTGCCGCCAATCAGAACCGGGCGGATAAAATGGTCTGCTACAAAAATGATCACCGCCCCGATGCCGAATGTCACGATGGCAGCCAGAGATGCGCCCTTCATCAGGATGAGCAGGGACACCAGCCCGACAGCAATCATGGCGCAGAACGGGATCATCGCGGCGACTGCTGTAATGACACCAAACAGGGCGGGGTGAGGGGCCCCTGCAAAAGTGTAGACAATGCCCATCAGCACGCCTTCAGCAATGCCAACCAGCACCAGCCCCAGCACCGTGCCATGCACGGAGGCAATAATCTGGCGGGCAATGGTTTCCCCGCGTTTGCCAAACGCGCGGCGGGACGCCACACGGCACTGGCGGATAACGGAAGTACCGTCCTTATAAAGAAAAAACAGGGTGATGATTGAAAAGCAGAACAGCGTGCCCCTGTGGGCAATCTGGGAGCCAAGGGCTTTGGTGATGGCCATGCCCTTGCTGTCCAGAGCGCCGGTGAGACTGGAGACATCTTCCGCGTTGGAAAGATGAGTCTGCCACCATTTGGTGAGAGTCTCGCTGACAAAAGGCAGATGCGTTACGGCGTCTGGAACGGGCACACCAGAGCGGCGGGCCTCTTCCAGCCAACTCAGGGCGCTCTGTGCTTCTCCCACGGCTTCAAGTGTGATGAGCATAAGCGGGATGACGAAAATCAGCACCATGGCGGCGGTGAAGAGGAAGGGCAGAACGGTGCCGCTGCCGGCTTCAGGCCACGCCGTGCGGGCACGCGTGTAGAGCGGCCATGTTGCGATGGCAAACACTCCCCCCCACACCAGCGCGGGCAGAAATCCATGAATTGTGTAGAGTGCAAGGGCGAAAATAAAAAGAGCCAGAACGTTGCGTGCTGTATCCTGGCCCTTCCTTGAGCGTTGGCTTGGCTTGACCAGAAGGCAGCGCGGGTGCCCGGAAGCAGAGGATTGACTAAGGGTGTCTGGCATAGGGGGCTGGTCTCTTCTTTGCCGTAAAAACATGATCAGGGCGCAAGTTTGCGCGTTCATACGCCTCCGGTCGAGCAAAAAATAGCGGTGCATAGTCTCAGTAAAGAGGCGTTTTATTTGAGATTTAGCCCCTGCTCCCTCTATCTCTGGAGGGAGGGCTGACCGTATAAGCGGTGTGTCATGCTCAGAAATTTTCTTACTGTTGGCGGCTGGACCATGCTCAGCCGCATCCTTGGTCTGGTACGGGATCAGCTTCTGGCTGCGTTCATGGGGGCGGGTGCCCTGCAGGATGCGTATCAGGTTGCCTTCCGGCTCCCCAACATGTTCAGGCGGCTGTTTGGGGAAGGCGCCTTCAATGCGGCGTTTGTCCCGCTTTTTTCCTCTATCCTGACAAAGGAAGGGGAGGACGAGGCCCGGACATTCGCCCGCCGTGCGCTGGGTGTCATGCTGGTCTGGCTGCTGTTCCTGTGCGTGCTGGGGGAAGTGTTCATGCCGCAGGTCTTGCGGCTGATTGCGCCGGGCTTTTTGCAAAGCGGCGAGCGTTACGCTCTGGGTGTCAGCCTCAGCCGCATTACCTTTCCCTATCTGGTTCTGATCTGTGCGGCGGCGCTGGTGGCGGGGGTGCTGAACGGTCTGCACCGGTTTGGCATGGCCGCCGCCGCGTATCTGGCGTTCAATGTGGTCGGGATTGCGGCCATTCTGTTTGTCTCTCCCTTCCTGCCGAACGTGGCCTACGCGGCGGCATGGGGTGTGACAGCCTCCGGCGTGGCGCAGCTTGGACTGCTGCTCTGGGCCGCACATCGGGCGCAGTTCGGGTTGATGCCGCTCTGGCCTTCTCTCACACCGCGTATCCGTCTGTTGGTGCGCCGCATGGTGCCGGGGCTGGTGGGCAGCGGGGTGGGGCAGATCAATCTCACGATTGATACGATTATCGGCACGTTGCTCCCGCCGGGCAGCGTTTCACTGATGTATTTTGCTGATCGTATCAACCAGTTGCCTCTCGGTGTGCTGGGCGCCGCGGCGGGAACCACCCTGCTGCCGGTGCTGACCCGACATCTGGCCGCCGGAGAGCAGGAGGCCGCACATTCCGCCCAGAACCGGGCCATGGAGTATGTGCTTATTCTGACACTGCCCGCCGTGGCCGGGCTGCTGGCGCTGGCCGGGCCGATCATGATCGTGCTGTTCGGGCATGGGTCCTTTACGGAGCAGGATGCTCTTTTGTCGGCACAGGCTCTGCGTGCCTATGCGTTCGGGCTTCCGGCTTTTGTTCTGGTGAAAGTTTTTTCTCCCGCATTTTTTGCGCGGGGCGACACCCGGACTCCGGTCTATATCGGGATTGGCATTCTGGTGCTGAACTTTGCCCTGAACCTGCTGTTTATGAAGCCTCTGGCGCATATGGGGCCACCGCTGGCCAGTAGTCTGGCCGCCTGTGCGAACGTGGCGTGTCTGGCTGTGCTGCTCATGCGGCGGCAGGCGCTGCGGGTTTCCGGCAGCGAGCAGTTCAGACTGTTCAAGACAACATGCGCGGCACTTCTCATGGGCCTGTTTTTGCTCGCTGCGCAGAGGGTTCTGGCATTCCCGATGGGTCTGATGCTGCGGGTCCTGTGGCTGGGCGGCATGGTAGGCTGCGGGGCTGTTCTGTATGGCCTCCTGCTGCATGTATTCGGAATCATGAACGGAGCGGATATACTGGCGCGCCTTCAGCGGCGTTTTCGTAAACGCCGGAGCTGAAGCCGGGAGGAAGGGAGAACCGGCGCTTCTGGCAGTATACACTGCGCCCGAGCCTGTTATGAGCCGGAGAAGAAAGGGGAAGCCCAATGACAGACGTTGTTCTGGCTCATCAGGTTGATCTGAAAACATGGCGGCAGGCAGCCCGGCAGCATGTTCTGGCAGGCACGCCCCCCGACTCTTTGTCCTGGCGGGTGGCGCAGTCTCCCGGTGATCTCCAGAGCGTATTTCGGGAAACATCTTCCCTCCAGACCGGCCCGGAGGCCGTGTTGCACCTGCCGCGCCGGGTGGTGGCGTGGATTGTTCTTGCCCTTCAGGCGCATCAGCCTGAACGGTTTGCGGTGTTGTATCGTCTGGTTTTTCGTGTGGTGCATGAGCATCTGGACCCGGTGACCATGCCCGAAGACCCTGATGTACGGTCTGTGGTGTCCCTTGTAGAGTCCGTGAAAACTGAAGCGGCACGCTTCCGGCTTGGGTTTACTCAGGCGTTTGCGGACCCTGCATGCTCGGTGTGGCAGGACGCGCCGTCCGCTTATGTTGTGGAAGGCAATGCCGCCTATTGCATGGCCCGGTATGCCCGCCCGTGGGAGGTGCGAACTCCTTACCGACGCATGCGGTGGGACGGTCGGGCGCTCTGGTTTGGCGCTGGCCAGACGCATGCAGGAGGAGGTGGTGCCGAACAAGAAGAGGGCTGGCAGCAGGCGGGGCAGGGGCCTTGGCAGGACTGGCCTCGTACCGTTCTGGTTCCGGATCTGGCGGAGGTGCAGCACACGACAACAGTGGAGATGCTGGGCGTTGAAGCCATGGATTGCCGGGCCTGTTCCCTGTGGCAGCCCGCGTCGCGCACAGTTTTTGGGGAAGGGGTGCCCACAGCCCGGCTGATGCTGGTGGGGGAACAGCCGGGAGATCAGGAAGATCTGGCTGGCCGCCCGTTTGTAGGCCCAGCCGGGCAGGTGCTGGATCGCGCGTTGGAAGAAGCCGAGCTAAACAGAAATTCAGTCTACGTGACTAATGCGGTGAAGCATTTCCATTTTACGTGGCGGAATGGGCGGCGTTTGCACCAGAAGCCGGAGCCGGATTCCGTTCAGGCCTGCCGGCTCTGGCTGGAGGCTGAGCAGCGGCTGGTGCAGCCTGTCTTGATTGTCATGATGGGCGTTACGGCGGCACAAAGCCTGTTGCGGCGACCGGTGACGATTTCTCGGGAACGGTCACGGATTTTTCCGCTGGCGGAAGGACGTCAGGGGTTGGTGACGGTGCACCCTTCCTATCTGCTGCGACTCCCTGATGAGGCAGAGAAAGCGCGGGAGTATGCCCGGTTTGTTGAAGATTTGCGGCGCGCGAGAGACTTTATCGAAGCGCCGGCCTGAGGGCTGGAGCGTTTCTGTGCTTGTGGGGCGCGCCAGAGCGAGCCCGGTGGCTGCTCAGGCTTTCCGGCCCTTGTTGATGCGGGCGTGCAGGTCTTTCCCGGTTTTGAAAAAGGGAATGTGCTTTTTGGACACCAGAACCTGTTCACCGGTTTTCGGGTTACGGCCCACGCGCGGGTCTCGTGCCTTGATGGAAAACGCACCGAAACCGCGCAGTTCCACGCGGTTATTTTCTGCCAGACTGCTGGAAATAGACTCGAAAACAGTATTGACGATCAGATTGATGTCTTTGAGCTGAAGATGCGGATGCTTCTGCATAAGCGCGACGATTAGCTCAGACTTGGTCATGGTCCACCTTCCAAAGCCGGGAACATCAGCCTGCCGGACAAAACACTGCCAGTGGAACTGCCAGTGGATATGAATGACAGTGCAGGAAACCAGAATAAAAAAGTGCGTCACCGGCGGTTAAGCCAGCACGCACTTCAAAATTCACCAACCCGGTATGATCAGTCAATATATAAATGGTCTGGCAGCACGAACCAGAATGATGCTGCCAGACCTTATGAAGGCCTCAGGCTGAGGCTTTTTTGCCCCGGCGGCCGCGGGCCGTTGCTTCCTCACCTTCCGGTGCTGCGTGGATTTTACGGCCCAGGCCAATTTCGCGGGCCAGTGTGGAGCGGCGTTCAGCATAGTTCGGCGCGACCATGGGGTAGTCAGCCGGCAGGCCCCAGCGTTCACGGTACTGTTCCGGCGTGATGCCGTAGGCGCTCTGAAGGTGGCGCTTGAGCATTTTCAGTTTCTTGCCGTCTTCCAGACAGACAATGTAATCCGGGAAAACAGAGCGCTTCACGGGAACGGCGGGCTGGAGTTTTTCCGGCTCGTTCTGCGGCTGGTCAGCTGTTTTCAGCGCCTGATAAATATCACGGATAAGAGCCGGGATAAGGGCGGGATCTGTCTGGTTATTGGAAACATGGGCAGAAACGATTTCTGCGGCCAAATCAAGAATATTGGGATAACTCTGGTTCTCGGTCATGACAATTCCGTTTATTTGTCGGGCTGAATGGTTTCACCCTATACTATTGCGTTTCTTCTTTGTGAATAGAGAATATCCGGATTTGATTGAACAAAATCCAATTTCTCAGGAAAAGGGATCAGATAAGGGGAGTGTAAAGAGGGTATCCGCAAGTAAAATAAAAAAACGGTAATCTTTTTTTCTGGGTAAATTCTCTCTTGAGGTTCGCTCGTCCGCAAGATGAAGTATGCTGCCACAATCTGCTTTTACGCTGCTGGTATTTAGAAATGTTACAATTGACTTTACACTTCAGGCTATTATCCAAAGTGGAAATGCCCGGCCAGAAAAGCGGCTGTGGCAGGTATGACATGCCTGTTATAACCTTTAATATTTGTAAGAACTTGGAATAGGGACTGCTGGAAATGACCTCACGCCGCACTGGCAGCAAGATACACACGGGCAGCAAGATAATCGTTCCTGTTGTGTTGTCTGGCGGGACGGGTAGCCGGTTGTGGCCAATGTCCCGCACCAGCTTCCCCAAACAGCTTTGGTCTTTGGTGAGTGAGCGCAGCATGTTGCAGGAAACCGTTCTGCGGGGGAAAGCGGCTGGTTTCGCGCCCCCTGTGGTGGTGTGCAATGAAGAGCACCGTTTTCTGATTGCCGAGCAGCTCCGTGAGGTTTCAGTCAGCCACCCCAAGATTGTTCTGGAGCCGGTGGGTCGGAATTCTGCTCCGGCTATTACGGCGGCCGCCTTGCTTGTCGCCCAGACACACCCGGATGCCGTGTTGTGGATGATGGCGGCGGATGCGGATATCAAGAAAACCGAAGCACTTGCGCAGGGTATGAAAAAAGCTGTGGAGGCAGCGGAGCAGGGGCGGATTGTTACATTCGGCATGACGCCCGACCGCCCGGAAACCGGCTATGGGTATATTGAAAAAGGTGAGCCGCTTCCTGGTGTGGAAGGGGCGTTTACGATCCGGTCGTTCCGTGAAAAACCTGCGCGGGATGCGGCGGAAGAATTTGTAAAAAATGGCAACTATTTCTGGAACTCCGGAATGTTTGTCTTCCGGGCAGATGTGCTTCTTGAAGAAATGCGCCGCTATGCGCCGGATGTTTTGGAAAATGTGAAAAATGCTGTTGAAAAACGGCAGACGGATCTTGATTTCATCCGGCTCGACAAGGAAGCTTTTGCGCAATCTCCTGATATTTCCATCGATTATGCGATTGCGGAAAAGACGGAGGTTTCAGCCGTTATCCCGGCTGATCTGGGGTGGTCCGATGTGGGAAGTTGGGACTCCCTGTGGGAGATCAGCCCTCGGGATGCAGAGAATAACGTGCTGGTGGGGGATGTTCTGACAGAGGACGCGCACGGATGCTATGTGCGCTCCGAAGGCCCTCTGACAACAGTGATGGGGCTGGATGATGTTGTGGTTGTCGTGACCCGCGATGCGGTGCTGGTTACGCGTAAGGACTGTGCGCAGGATGTGAAAAAGCTGGTGGAGCGCCTGAAGAAAGAGGGACGTTCAGAAGCATCTGTTCATCAGAAGAACTATCGGCCTTGGGGATTTTATGAGGGGCTGATCCGTAGTGAGCGCTTTCAGGTCAAGCGTATTGTGGTGGCTCCGGGGGGCAAACTTTCTCTCCAGAAGCATTTTCACCGGGCTGAGCACTGGGTGATTGTGGAAGGTGTTGCCCTTGTCACGCGCGGGGAGGAGGTTCTTCTGGTGCGTGAGAATGAGAGTATCTACCTGCCGCAGGGGTGTGTGCACCGCCTGGAGAATCCCGGCAAAATTCCGCTGACACTGATTGAAGTGCAGTCCGGTGCGTATCTTGGGGAAGATGATATTATCAGGATGGAAGACAGTTATAATAGAAACTGATAGATAAATGCTGTGTAAAAGCACAAAAAAAGCTCCCGGAGTGGGAGCTTTTTTTGTGATGTCAGTCCGACTCGCACATTTGCCCTGTCAGCAAACGGGCCTGAAAAATCTGATTTCAGCGAATACCGAGTTCGCTCATCAGAAAATCACGGAAAACCGCAACGCGCTTGGAGCTGCGCAGTTCTTCCGGGTAGACGAAGTAGGCATCCACCGTCGGGGTTGTTACGTCCGGCAAAATCTGGACAAGGTCGGGGAACTGGGCTGCGGCATAAGTCGGGATTGATCCGATGCCAAGCCCGGCGGCGATAGCAGCAGCCATGGCGGCCATGCTGTTCACTTCCAGACGTGCATTCTGCCGGGCGGAGCCGTGCCGTGCATGTTCAGCCAGCCAGTTGATATGGCCGACCGGCGGGTGGTGTTCCCCAAAAAGCACGAGTTGGTGCGCTGAAATATCATCAAGGGATTTTGGCGCGCCGTGTTTCTCGATATAGAGCGGTGCGGCAAAAATCGGCAGATGGAAATCAGCCAGATGGCGCTGGATAAGGTCCGGCTGGCGGGGCGCGTGCATCCGCACGGCAACGTCAGCTTCCCTCATGCCCAGATCAAGATCGCTGTCTTCCATAATCAGGCAGATATCGATGTCCGGGTTGGCTGCCATGAACTTGTGCAACCGGGGCATGAGCCAGCAGTTGCCAAAGCCTGTTGTTGTCGTAACCCGCAGGCGTCCTGCGGCTTTTTCCTTACTCTCGGTTAAAAGCGTCTGGGTCATTTCGAGTTTTGAAAAGACCTCGCGCACCGTCTTGTGCAGCGTCTCGCCCTGTTCGGTAAGGATCAGTCCTCTGGCGTGACGATGAAAAAGAGGCACCTGAAGGACGTCCTCCAGCGCGGAAATCTGCCGTGAAACAGCAGACTGGCTTAGGTTAAGCACATCTCCCGCGTGGGTAAAGGAACCGGCTTCCGCCACAGCATGGAATACCCGGAGTTTGTCCCAGTCCACGCACGCCTCCTGCAAAATTGAAAGAAGTTATCAAGAGCATACTTGTCATGCTTCGAATTTCATTACGTGCAGTAATTGTCGGGGCTGGTCAAGAGATGGCTGCTATCGGCTCTCCGGCCATCTCCCGGCCCCGGCGCTTGTCAGTTCCCCAGTTCAGCCAGGTACCGTTCGGCATCCAGCGCGGCCATGCATCCGCTGCCAGCCGCAGTCACGGCCTGACGGTAGATTTTGTCCTGAACATCCCCCGCGGCGAATACACCGGGGATGGACGTGCGCGGGGTGCCGGGGGTGGTCTGGATATACCCTTCGGCGTCCAGTTCAATCTGCCCATTGAAAATGCCGGTGTTGGGCGCATGGCCGATGGCAATGAAAATACCGTCTGCCGGGATATCCTGCGTGGTGCCATCCTGCGTGTTGCGCACACGCACCGCGTTGACGGTGGCCGGGGTGCCTTCGGCCAGAATATCCTCCACCGTCGTGTTCCACAGGATGGAGGTTTTCGGGTTCTTGAAAAAACGGTCCTGAAGAATTTTCTCGGCGCGCAGCGTGTCGCGCCGGTGCACCAGCGTAACATGTGCGGCGTGGTGGGTCAGATACAGGGCTTCTTCCACAGCGGTATTGCCGCCGCCCACCACGACGACGTTCTTTCCGCGGTAGAAGAATCCGTCACACGTCGCGCAGGCGGAAACACCAGCGCCCTGCAATGTTTTCTCGCTGGGCAGGCCAAGCCACTTGGCCTGTGCCCCCGTGGCGATGATCACGGATTTCGCGATGTATTCCCTCCCGGAATCCCCCTGCATGCGAAAGGGGGAGCCGGATTTGAAATCAACAGAAGTGATGATGTCGTATTCAATGCGTGTCCCGACATTTCGGGCCTGTGCTTCCATCTGCTCCATCAGCCAGGGGCCCTGAACGGCCTCGGCAAAGCCGGGATAGTTTTCCACATCCGTCGTGATGGTCAGCTGGCCGCCGGGCTGAAGCCCCGCCACTAGCACAGGGGCCAGATTGGCGCGTGCGGCATAAATGGCGGCAGTGTAGCCTGCAGGGCCCGCGCCAATAACGAGCAGATCAGTGGTGATGGTTTCTGTCATGATGGGTGGCCTCTTGCATGATGGAAGTCATGATGGCGTGGGTACGCCCTGTCCTGCCTTGCGATATGGAGGGTGCGTGCATTTTGGGCAAGAGCGGAAGCCGTTTGCGGCGTGTGCGGGTGCGTGGCATATACACGTGAGATTACTCAGAAAAAGGCTGCGGCGAAAAATGGATCAGGCAAGGTGACGGAACTCGACGCTGTTGACCTTCGTATTGTGGCGGAACTTCAGGAAGACGGGCGCATGACCAACGTCGAACTGGCCCGCCGTGTGGGAATTTCTGCCCCGCCCTGCCTGCGGCGTGTCAGGAGGCTGGAAGAGCTTGGTGTCCTTCGTGGCTATCATGCGGACCCGGATGCCGGGGCGCTGGGCTGGCCGATCACCTTTTTTGCGCTGATCGGCCTTGATAGCCAGAAAGACGCCGTGCTCTGCGCATTTGAGGAGGAGCTGAGCCACTGGCCGGAAGTGCGGGAGTGCCACATGATTCGCGGGGGAGGGGACTTTCTGGTCCGCCTGATTGCGCGTGATGCCGCACATGAAAACTCCCTCACGCGCCGCCTGACGGAAGGGCCGCACGTTATCCGCGTGCAGACACTGCAAACCATACGCACAAGCCTTGACCGGACAGGTGTGCCGATTTTCCCCGGCAGCGAGAGCGGTGGTGCGTGACTGAGCCGACTGTGGCGCAGGAGACCGGAGTGCAGGTTGGCCCCGATATCAGTGTTATTGTACCCTGCTACAATGAGGTGGGGAATATTGGCCCGCTGGTAGCAGCTCTTGAGCGCGCGCTTGCGGGCCGCCGGTGGGAAGTCATTTTTGTGGATGACAATTCCCCGGACGGCACAATGGCCGCCGTGAAGGCTCTCGCACAGCAGAACGCCCGTGTACGCGGGGTGTGCCGCATTGGCCGCCGGGGGCTGTCTTCCGCGGTGATTGAAGGGGCGCTGTCTTCTTCCGCGCAGGTTGTGGCCGTGATGGATGGTGATCTCCAGCATGATGAAAGCCGCCTTGGCGCGCTGGTGGATGCCGTGCTGGATGGGAGCTGTGACATTGCGGTAGGCAGCCGCCATGTTGAAGGGGGGGACAATTCCGGCCTGGCCAACGCCTGGCGACACGCCCTTTCAGATGGAGGGATCAAACTTGCGCAGATGATTTTGCCCGTCCGGCTGGGAGACCCGATGAGCGGTTTCTTTGCCCTGCGGCAGGAGACATTTGCCCGGATTGCCCCGCATCTGTCCGGCACCGGCTTTAAAATTCTGGTCGATCTTCTGTTGTCCTCCCCACAGCGTTTGCGCGTGCAGGAAATTCCGTGTGGGTTCCGGGCGCGGCAGGCCGGGGAAAGCAAGCTGGATGCACTGGTTATGCTCCAGTTCCTCGCACTGCTGCTGGACAAACTTTGCCGTGGCTGGCTGCCGCTGCGCTTTCTTGCGTTCGCGAGTATTGGCGTGATCGGCGTTGGCACCAATCTGCTCGTCATGCAGGCCCTGCGGGCTCTGGGGGCCGGGTTTTCCGTGGCGCAGGGGGCCGGAACTCTTGTCGCCATGATTGTCAATTTCATGCTCGATAACACCATCACCTACCGCGACAGGCGCCTGCGCGGCCTGCGCTGCGTGTGGGGGCTGGTGCTGTTCATGCTGGTCTGCTCCGTGGGGGCGCTGGCCAATGTCGGGGTGGCGGACATGGTCTATGACCAGAGTCGCCGGTTTAATGAAGCCAGCATCGCCGGTGCCCTGATTGCAGTGGTGTGGAACTACGCCATGTCCTCCACGGTTGTCTGGCGGTTGTGAGTACACGCGGAAAACAGGCGGGTTTGTGGTGGTGGGGCGTGGCGCTGGTGGTGCTCACGCTCTTCCGTCTTTTCATGGCCGCATGGGTGCCGCTGACCCCGGATGAAGCCTATTATCGCGTCTGGGCGCTGGTTCCTGCGGCCGGGTATCTGGATCACCCGCCGCTGGTGGCCGTGTGGATCCGCGCTGGAATGGCGCTGTTTGGGGATACCGCTCTGGGCGTGCGGGCCATGGGGCCGATTTCAGCTCTGGCGGGCACGCTTCTGCTGGCGTTTGCCGCGCGGGACTGGGCGCGGGCGGAGCCATTCGGCCTGACACCGCGCGGGGCGATGCTGCGCACGGGGCTGCTGCTGAACGGCACGATTGCGCTGGGTGTCGGCACGCTGATCATGACACCGGATACACCGCTCCTGTTTTTCATGGCGTTGCTGGTGTGGAGTCTGGGGCGTGTTTGTCTGCTGGGGCAGGGGCGCTGCTGGCTCCTTGTCGGGTTGGCCGCAGGGCTTGGGTTTGAAAGCAAATACACCGCCCTGCTGCCTGTTTCCGGTATGGTGCTCTGGCTGGTCCTGACCCGTGCGGGGCGCGGCTGGCTGAAAACACTGTGGCCGTGGGCCGGTGGCGGTGTGGCGGCGTTGTGTGCCGCGCCGGTTGTCTGGTGGAATGCCACACATGGCTGGGCAAGCTTCCTCAAGCAGGGGGGCAGAACAGGGGACTGGCATCCGGCAAAAATGTTCACCTATTTTGGTGAGCTCCTGGGCGGGCAGGTCGGTCTGGCCTCACCGGGTGTGTTTGTGTTTTTTCTGGGCGGTGTCTGGCTGCTGTGGCGGCGGAAAGAAGGGTTCTCCCGCCTGCTCCTGCTGATGGTGCTGCTGCCTGCGGCGGTTTTTGTGCAGCATGCCTTTGGCGCGCGCGTGCAGGCGAACTGGCCTGTTGTGCTGTATCCGGTTCTGGCGGTTGCGGCGGGCCGCGTTGTCTGGCGCGGCTGGATGGCCTCCAGCCTGACCGGTATGGCGCTGGTCGGGGTGATTGTGGTGCAGGCGGCCTTCTCTCCGGTCACGCTCTCTCCGCATTTCGATATGACCTTGCGGCAGATGGGCGGCTGGCAGACGTTTGCGCAGGCGCTTGCCGCCCGCACGCCGGCGTCTTCCGTGCTGATTGCGGATGAATATGGTCTGGCGTCCGAACTGTCCTTTTATGCGCCTGAAAACCGCAAGGTGATGGCGGTGGAGCCGCGCTGGGCGCTGTTTGCCCTGCCAGCGGCGGCCTGCACGGAAGGGTATCTGATTCGCAGCCACAGGCGGCATGAGCCACCTGACGCCGCCAGCTTTATCGTGCTGGGGCAGGAGGCGGACGCCGTGCGCGAGCGGCGCGGTGCCGTGGCGGAAACATACGCGGTTTTTCATGTCCGGATGCGGTGTGATAGCGCGGGGCACAGCCTGAACGCTGTGATCGTGCCCTGAAAAAGTGTCTGTCCGTTCCGGCCTGAGGGTGCCTTTTTGGACAAGAGGGCGGGAACGGGATTACGGTGCGAAACGAGTAATGCAAAAGGAAAGCGGGGGCGTATGTCATCTCCACTGAATGTGGCTGTCCAGATGGATCCTCTGGAGCACATCAATATTGATGGTGATTCCACGTTCGCCATGATGCTGGAAGCGCAGGCCCGCGGGCATGCGCTGTTTGTTTATGAAGTGGCCTCCATGGCGCTGGGTGAAGGTGTGGCGGAACCCGGTGGCGTGGCCAGAACTCAGGTGAGTGCCGCGCTGCGCCCTGTTACGGTGCAGCGGGTGCGTGGGCAGCATGCCACGTTTGGGCCTGTGGCCCGGCGCTCTCTGGGGGAGATGGATGTGGTGCTGATGCGCCAGGATCCCCCGTTTGATATGGCGTATATCACCGCAACGCATCTGCTGGACCATGTGCATGGCACGGGGCCGGGCAAGGCGCTGGTGGTGAATGACCCGAGATGGGTGAGGGATTCTCCCGAAAAGCTGCTGGTTACGCATTTTCCGGATCTGATGCCGCCCACGCTGGTGACATGGGATGTGGAAGAAATCCGCGCTTTCCGCCGGAAATGGCGTGATATTATTGTCAAGCCGTTGTTCGGGAACGGGGGGAGCGGGATTTTCCGCATCCGTGAGGATGACCAGAATCTGAATGCGCTGCTGGAAATGCACTTTGCCCGCTCGCGTGAACCGTTGATGATCCAGCGGTATGAACCTGCCGTCAAAGCAGGGGATAAACGGATTATTCTGGTTGATGGTGAGCCTGTCGGGGCGATCAACCGTGTGCCGTCCGGGGAAGATCACCGGTCCAACATGCATGTGGGAGGTGTGGCACACCGCGTTGGGCTGACGGAGCGGGACAAGGAAATCTGCGCCGCGATCGGACCGTTCCTGAAAAATCACGGTCTGATTTTTGTCGGGATTGATGTGATCGGGGATTACCTGACGGAAATCAACGTGACATCCCCCACAGGGCTTCAGGAACTGGAGCGGTTTGACGGGATTAACGGCGCAGGACTGATCTGGGATTGCATTGAGGCGAAACTGTCAGCAAAGGCAGGCTGACAGGGCCGGGGCTTCTCTCAGTCTGGTGTATGGGTATCTGGCGCGGGGGGCGCGTGGTTTTCCGGCTCGTGCGCGGGCTCGTCTTCTTCTGCGTCAGGAAGGACGGGGTCCTTGCCGAAGCGGTTGTCAAGCCAGCTGAACAGGGGCGCGCGGAAGTAGTAAATCACGACAGATGACCAGATGATCAGGCTGAGGAAGGCAATAAACAGATTCAGCATGGCTCGCTTTCTTTTTAATCCGTTCGTTCTGGGCGGAAGGTAAGGGCACAGTGGGGCCTGAGACAAGGGCGCTTTTATGGCGCGTTTTATTTAATACAGGGAAGATGCGTTGTGGCTCTTGAAGAAATTACCGCGAGCAGGCACAGAGAGAGCATGAGTGACGTTCTCCACGAATGCCCGCCCGGTCAGGGTGAAGATCAGGTTCCGCCCCCTTCACGCTCAGCGCTGGATGCAGAGGCTGTAAAAGTTGCCTATCGCCGCTGGGCTGGCGTCTATGATACCGTTTTTGGCGGTATTTCAGGCGTGGGCCGTCGGCGTGCGGTTGAGGCTGTTAACGCCCTGTCTGGCCGTAACGTGCTGGAAGTGGGCGTGGGCACGGGCCTTGCCCTGCCGTTTTACACTCAGGACAAATGCATTACCGGCATCGACCTTTCTGGTGACATGCTCGCCCGCGCCCGTGAGCGCGTGCAGAAAGAGCATCTGACCAATGTGGACGGTCTGCTGGAGATGGATGCGGAAGAGACCAGCTTTGCTGATGCCTCTTTCGATATCGCGGTGGCCATGTTCGTGGCCTCAGTGGTTCCGCATCCGCGCAAGCTGCTGCGTGAGCTGAAACGTGTTGTGCGTCCCGGCGGCCATATTCTCTTTGTGAATCACTTTCTGGCCCCCACCGGTGTGCGGGGCGCGGTTGAGCGCGGCATGGCGCGGGCTTCACGCTCTCTGGGGTGGCATCCTGATTTCGCTATGGAATCCCTGCTGCCGCCGGAAGATCTGGCGCGGGCCTGCATTCAGCCGGTGCCTCCGCTTGGTCTTTTCACACTCGTGACACTCGACCGGATCTGAGATTTTTTCGGCCCGTTCCGTCGCCCTTTCTGAACAGGGCAGGGCAGACGGCGGCGCGGGACTGGGTGGGTCGCCCGTCTCTGGAAAAACCGTTATTATAAGCCTTTTACAGAGTCCGCAGGTTCCGTGGTATATCGGGGCCGAAGCTAGGCGCAGGATAGCGCCTCTGCTGGACAGGAAAGCCGGAACGGGAAGATAACGCATGAACAGGCAGGCAGCATCGGGCGCAGGTGTGGGTGCAGGATATCTGCTTGTTGCCGCTGTAGCTGGTCTGCTTGGCGGAGGAGCCTCCGTGCTGCGTCAGGCTGGTCTCCTGCCGGACAGGGGGCTCTGGCCTCTTCTTGAACAAATTCATGCCCCCCTGATGCTTCTGTTTGTGGTTATTCCCGCATTGGTCTGCGGGTTCAGCACGCTCTGGCTGCCTCGCGCTCTGGGGCGTGCCGGAATGGCGCTGCCCGCGCTGAATTACGGTGGTCTTGGCCTTGTTGCGGTGTCCCTTTTGATGGTGATCACCACAGGTGCGCAGGCTCCGGCGGTTCTGCTCTGGTGTGTGGGCATCCTTCTGTCTGTTATGGTGGTGCTCGCAACCCTTTTTGACAGCCGGGCTGATACGGAAGAAAAACGGCCGTTTTCTCCCTTCGTGTGGGGGGAAATGCTGGCATCCGCCGTTCTGCTTCTGGCCGTGCCGGTGCTGGCCGCGTTTATGACGCATCAGCTTCTGTCTGGTGCGCAGACCGATGTGCTGCCTCTGCTGGATGGATTTGCGGAACCCGTCACGCTCGTAACCTTGCTGGCAGGGTTTGGTCTGGTGTTTGAGACCGGGGCGCGGGGTGGCCGTTTTTCAGAAAAGCCCGTGATCGCAATCATGAGCGTGACAGCCGCCGCCTCCTCTATTGTGTGGGTGCGGGGTGTTTTTGCATATGGGCTGGCCGCAACGGCACAGCAGGCTGGCAGTGTGTTGCATAGTGAAAGCACTGTGCTGTTTACCTCCACGCTGGCGTCCGTTCTTCTGGCAGGTCTGTGGATGGCAGGCACATGGCGCAGCCGCCTTTCCCTGCGCATTCCCGTGCTCTGGGGGCTCGGGTTTCTGGCCGTTGTCTCCACGGGGTGGGTTGCACAACTCCTGCGGGGAGAGGGGCTTCACTCCGCCTTGCAAATGGGAGCGGTTTACGCTGCGTTCTGCGGCCTTTATCTGTGGCGCGGGGAAAATGGCGGATACTGGTACCCTCGCCCGCTGGCTCTCTTGCAGTTTGGGCTGATGGCTGCGGCAACAGGCCTGTCTTTTCTTCCTCTTTCCAGTGTCGGGCAAATCTGGAGCGGCGGTCTGCTTGGTGCGTCTCTCCTGTGTTTTGTCGTCACAATGGTGATGAGCTTCACGCAGAACCGCCAGATGCCGGACGGTGGCGCACAGCCTGAACAGGCGGCCCCGGTTTCCGCGCGTGCGGTTGAAGGCACGGTGCAGTCATGAGTGAGAGTGTTGCAGGTCTTCCCACAGAAGGCCGTGTCCGCTTCAAAACAGAGCGGGTTGGCACCACAGCAAAGGACTGGGTTCAGCTTCTCAAGCCGCGCGTGATCTCTCTGGTGGTCTTTACCGGTGCCGCCGGGATGATCATGGCGCCTGGGCATCTGAACCTGTTTGTGGCGGCGGTGTCCATTCTGTGCATCTGTCTGGCATCCGGCGCCGCCGGCGCGATCAATATGTGGTATGACCGCGATATTGATGCCGTCATGCAGCGGACCATCACCCGGCCCATTCCGGGGGGGCGTATCCCCCCGCAGGAAGCACTGGCTTATGGCGTAGGGCTTTCCGGTCTGTCTGTCTGCCTGATGTGGATGGCCACCAACACTCTGGCAGCTGGCATTCTGGCATTTTCCATTTTCTTCTACTCCGTGATCTACACCATGTGGCTCAAGCGCTCCACGCCGCAGAACATTGTGATTGGCGGGGCAGCGGGGGCGTTCCCTCCCATGATCGGCTGGGCAGCGGCCACAGGCCATATGGCTGTTCTGCCCGTGGTGATGTTCGGCATCGTCTTTTTCTGGACGCCACCGCATTTCTGGTCGCTCGCCCTGTATGCCTGCAAGGATTATGGCCGGGCCGGTATTCCGATGCTGCCTGTTGTGAAAGGCGCACGGCATACGCGCTGGAATATCTTTGTTTACACGCTTGTGCTGTTGGCGGTTTCACTCGTGCCGTCTGTCCTGCATCTGTGCGGCTGGCTCTATACGGGGTGTGCTGTAGTGCTGGGGCTCGGGTTTGTGGCCTGCGCGGTGCGGGTGCTGCGTGAGCCGCAGGATGAAAGCGGGATCAGCCTTGCGGGTGATAAAGCCGCACGGCTCTCCTTCCGCTTTTCTCTGGCCTATCTGTTCCTGTTGTTCTGCGGGATGCTGGCCGACCATATGGTGATGGTGTGGAGGGGCTGATGGAAAACCAGACTGTGCTCAGTCCGCAGGAAATTGCGGAGAAGCAGCGCCGCCAGAAAGAGCGCCTGCGCGCCATGCTGGTGTTCATGCTGATGATTGCCGGCGTCATGTACGGGCTGACATTCACGCATTTTTAGAAAGCGGCTGGACTATGCTGCCCGAATGATGTTGCCCCAAGGCAGGCAGGCAGGCAGGCAGGCAGGCAGGCAGGCAGGCAGGCAGGCAGGCGTTAGCGCGGGGATGTGTCGGCAGGAGAGAGCCTCGGGAAAGAAAGAGGCAGGGTCGGTCAGACTTTCTCCGGTTCCGGCTTGGCGCTGACTGTCTGCAGCAGGGTGTCCATCCCGATGTGAATCCCTTTTTCCTGAAGCTTCAGAATTTCTGCCTCAAGGTCAGCCAGTTTACGCTTGTTCCAGAAGTGCAGGAAAATACCAAAAGCTGTGGCGGACACGGCTAGTCCTGCAGCGGCGACTTCCAGAAAAAGCATGATCAAAATCCCGGTGCTGAAACTGTTTTGGTGAAAAAAGGTCTGCATGCGTGTGAGACATGCATGCAGACCGAAGCAGTAGCAGCAGGGTTAGCTGTTGCGGCCCTGCTGGATGGCGGAGAGAAGCCAGCGGCCCCCGCGTGAAGGGCGGGTGAAGGTCCAGAGTTCTGTGATGGTGACAGGCTCTGTGGAGCTGCCATCAATAACCTGCCCGGTGGCATTGGTTGTCAGATCAATCAGGCTGTAGCGCATGGCCACAGTCGCGTAATCCATCCCCGCTTCCTGCCAGGCCTCCGCCAGATCCCCCTGAATGAAGTGGACATCAGACACCACATTGCGGGCACCCTGGCTGGCCAGAGTGGCAAGCTGCTGGTTGAAATAGGAGACCATTTCCGGCGTGGCCATCTGCTGGAGAGCCGGAATGTTCTGCTGGTTCCACGCCGTCTGAATATCCAGCAGGGTCTGCTGGAAGGCCTGATAATCAGCACTGGTAATGGTCAGTGCGCCGGAACTGCCAGCGCCGGGCAGGCCGACGGGCGAACCGCCGGGAGCCGGGCCGGAAGCTGCCGGGTTCAGGCTGAAGCCGGACCCGCCGCTGCGTGAGGGGCTCTGGCCTGAAAAACGCCGGATCAGCCACATCACGACCATCGCAATCAGCCCGATCTGGATCAGCAGTCCGATAAAGCTGAACAGACCATGCACACCGCCCATAAAGCCATGCCCGCTCAGCATGCCGAACAGGCCAGCGCCCAGTATGCCTCCAGCAAGCCCTGTCAGAAACGGGTGGCGGGAGGCTGTGCCCATGCCCATGCCCATGCCCCGATTGAGGGGGGTGCCGTAAGGGGTCTGGGCGGCATAGCCGTTATAGCCCGGAGCCGTGCGCGGCGTGATGGAACGGTCCATGGGGGCCGCGCCGAAGGGCGAGGTGCTGGTTGTGGGGGGGGCGCTCCATGTCCGGCTGCCACGGCTACCCATAGAGCCACCCTGGCCCGGTCTGGCATCAGCCTGAGGGGCCAGCGGCCCACCAAGCAGGCTGACAGTCAGAAGAGCGGTTAAGGCTGGCGTAAGGAAACGCGTTTTCACGGTGTCTGGTCTCTCCGCACAATGTTAGGCCCCGGCAAGGCTCAGGGCATCCACTCTTAATGTGGGGGCATCAGTGCCAAAACGGAACTGCAAATCGTCCGCTAAAATCATGGAGGCGAAAATTTCCAGCAGATTACCCGCCAGAGTGAACTCTTCGGCCGCCTCCGCAATCTGGCCATTGCGGATCATGAAGCCGGAAGCCCCCCGGCTGTAATCCCCGGTCAGGCCATTGAGGGAGGAGCCCATCATTTCCGTGACAAAAATTCCTTCCTTGATGTCGGCCATCAAGGCCTCCGGCGTGACACTGCCGGGCTGGAAGGCAAGGTTGCTCGGGGCAGGGGCGGGCTGGCCGGATGCCCCGCGCGCGGCGCGGCCATTGCCTGTCAGGCCCAGATGGCGCGCGCTCCGGGTGTCCAGAAGCCAGTTCTGAAGAACGCCATTTTCAACAAGGGTGAGGGGCTTGCCCTGCACGGCCTCACCATCGAACGGGCGGGAGCGCAGGCCCCGCGGGCGGGTTGGGTCATCCGTGATGGTGATGTCCGCCGCAAAAATCTGCTGCCCCATTTTGTCCTTCAGGAAGGACGTGCCCCGCGCAATGGCGGAGCCGCTGATGGCCCCCACCAGATGCCCCAGAAAGCTGCTGGCAATACGCGGGTGGAACACAACCGGATATTTGCCGGTGCGCGGGCGGATGGGGTTGAGGCGGGCTACGGCATTGTGCCCTGCATTGCGGCCCAGTGTGGCCGCATCATCCAGATCAGCCAGATAGACGGTGCTGTGATGGTCATAATCCCGCTGCATGCCACTTTCCTTGCCCGCCAGAACGCAGACAGAGGTGGAATGGCGGGTGCGGGCATAGCGCCCGGCAAACCCTTCAGAGGTGACAAGCATGACATCCGTGCGCCCGAAGGAGGCACTGCTGCCTGCGCTGTTGGTCACGCCAGCAACCGCCAGAGCCGCTTCCTCCCCCGCGCGGGCGCGGGCCAGAAGGGCGTTGGCATCCGGTTCAGCCGTGTCTGTCAGGTCCAGCGTGTTCTGGGTGAACGTGCCGGTGAGTGCTTGTGGGGAGAGGCCGGTATACTGGTCATCCGGCAGCATGCGGGCCATGGCCAGGGCTTGCGTAATCAGGCCGTCAAACCGAGCCGGGTCCAGCGTGGTGGTGGAAACAATGGCGGTTTTCTGGCCTGTAAAAACCCTCAGGCCGAGATCTGTGGTTTCAGAGCGTTCCAGCTCTTCCGTCACACCGTTACGAACCCCCGCGCCGAGTGCGGTGCCGGAGATGAAAACGGCATCAGCGGCATCGGCTCCGGCCTTGCGCGCACGGCTGACAAGATCAGAGATCTTTTCGAGGGTCTGTTCACTCATGCCGCAAGTGTCTCCGTAATAGTGTCCAGAGAGAGGACGTGTCTGACAGGCCCGAGTGCCGCCAGAGTGGGGCGCTGGGTGAAAATGCGGGCGGCCACACGGCGGATATCTTCCGTGGTAATGGCCTCCACGCGGGCCACCGTTTCCTCAACAGGGATCAGGCGGCCAAAAAGCTGGAGCTGGCGGGCAATCTGCTCACACCGGCTGCCCGTGCTTTCCAGAGACATCAGGAGAGAGGCCTTCAACTGCGCACGGGCGCGGGCCAGCTCTTCTTCCCCAATGCTCTTCTGAGCTTTTTTCAGCTCTTCCAGCGTGACGGGTATCAGCTCCGCGCATTCCTTTTCACCGGTGCCAGCGTAAATGCCAAACACACCGCCATCAAGGAACGGGGCATTGAAAGAATAGACGGAATAGACCAGCCCCCGTTTTTCCCGGATTTCCTGGAACAGGCGGGAGGACATCCCTCCGCCCAGCAGGAGGGAGAGCATGAGCGTCGCGTAGTAATCCGGGTCATTATACCCCACGGAGGGGAAGCCCAGAACCACATGGGCCTGATCAAGCTCCTTCTCCTGCCGGAACTCACCCCCCTTGTAGACGGAGGGCGTACCGGGGATAAGCGGCGTGCGGCCAAGGTCCGCAAAGTGCCGCTCAACCTGCCGCACAACGTCTTCATGATGCAGGTTGCCAGCGGCGGCCACCACCATGTTGCCCGTGGTGTAATGCGCGCTCATGTAGCGCATCAGCGTGTCACGGCTCATGGTGCGGATCAGCTCTTCCGTGCCCAGCGTGGGGCGGCCCATCGGCTGGTTCGGGTAGGCAGCGGCCTGAAAATGGTCAAACACCACATCATCGGGCGTATCGTTCGCCTGCCCGATTTCCTGAAGAATCACGCCGCGCTCGCGCTCGATTTCTGCCGGGTCGAACGTGGAGTGTGTCAGGATATCACCAATGATATCCACCCCGAGATCCAGATTTTCCTTCAGAAGCTTGACGTAGAAGGCGGTCTGCTCCCGCGCGGTGTAGGCATTGATATGCCCCCCCACGTTTTCAATTTCCTCGGCAATCTGAAGGGCTGAGCGGCGCTCTGTTCCCTTGAAGGCCATGTGCTCCAGAAAATGGGAAACACCGTTTTCTTCAGCCCTTTCATCCCGTGTGCCGGTGGAAACATAAGCACCGAAGGAAACGGTTTCGACGCGCTCCATACGTTCTGTAACAACAATCAGGCCCGAGGGCAGGCGGGTCAGCTGGATCGGATCGGTCATTCTTGTCCTGAAAAGAAAGGCCGCATGTGCGGCCTGAAAAAAGGAAGCCGGAGAGTATCAGGCGTTGGAGAGGACTGCGGCGCGCACGGCATCCTTCACAGCCCCGGCCGTGGCCGAAACGGTGCGATAACGCTCTTCGCGCGAATAGAGGTCTGCCAGATGGGCGGGCAGGGCGGGGCGGATGCCGGTGGCGGCCACCATGGCATCGGGGAACTTTGCCGGGTGCGCTGTGGCCATGGCCACCATGGGCACGCCAGCCTGCCGGAAGCGGCGGCCTGCGGCAATGCCAATGGCACTGTGCGGGTCCGCCAGATAACCGGAGCGGTCATGCAGGGATTTGATTTCCGCTTCGGTCTCCGCGTCATCCAGCGCCAGGCCGGAAAAGAGCGTGCGGGCCGCCTCCCACGCTTCCGCCGGCACATCCATGTGCCCGGTGGTGCGGAAGCCGGTCATGATGCGGGCGCAGGCTTCGGCATCGCGCCCGAGCAGCTCGAACAGCAGACGTTCGAAGTTGGAGGAGACCTGAATATCCATGGAAGGCGAAAGGCTGGGCATGACGGACTTCATGGTCATGTCATTCGCGTTCAGGAAGCGGGTCAGGATATCATTGCGGTTGGAGCCCACGCACAGGTGCCGCACCGGCAGCCCCATTTTCCGCGCGGCCCATGCGGCCAGAATATTTCCGAAATTCCCGGTGGGCACCGCAAAGGACACCTCCCGCTCCGGTGCGCCAAAGTTCAGGGCTGCATAGGCATAATAGGGGATCTGTGCGGCAATTCTCGCCCAGTTGATGGAATTGACGGCCGAGAGATGCATCTCCTTGCGGAAGGGCATGTCAGCAAACAGGGCTTTGACCAGATCCTGACAATCATCAAACGTGCCCTCAACGGCCAGATTGGTCACGTTGGGTTCCAGCACCGTGGTCATCTGGCGGCGCTGCACTTCGGAGGTACGGTCCTTGGGGTGCAGGATAACAACGGAGAGGCGCTCCCGCCCACGGCAGGCTTCAATGGCGGCAGAGCCGGTATCGCCCGAGGTGGCGCCCACGATGGTGACATGGCTGTTGCGCTCGGTCAGCACATGTTCGAAGAGCTGGCCGAGCAACTGCATGGCCATGTCCTTGAAGGCCAGAGTGGGGCCGTGGAACAGTTCCTGCACAAACAGACCATCTTCCACCTGTGTCAGCGGGACAATGGCAGGGTGGTCAAACCCGGCGTAAGCTTTCTCGCACAGGTCGCGCAGCGTTGCGGGGGCGATATCCCCTCCGACAAACGGCGTCATGATCCGGGCGGCAAGCTCCGGATACGGCAGACCCCGCATGTCTTGCCACTCGGAGAGCGAGAAGCTGGGCCATGTTTCCGGCAGATACAGGCCGCCATCTTCGGCAAGGCCTGTCAGCAGGACATCAGAGAACGAGAGAGCGGGAGCCTTCCCCCGGGTCGAGATATAGCGCATGGCCAGACTTATACCCTGAATGGAAGACGGCGCGAAGTAGCCTTCTGCATCCGTTTGCTCAGGGCGGGGGCGGCGTGGTGGGCAGTGTGAGCTGATAGACCGTGACCGGCCATGTGACGGTTGCATGGCCATTCTGGAACGCAGCGCTGTGGTCAAGCTGCAGGGTGGGCACAAACAGATGCCCGTGCATGTCCAGCCCCGGTGTTCCGGGGTATTTCAGGCGTGGGTCTGTTATCAGCCTGCGGGGAATGCGCCCGGTGCTGTAGCTCAGAATGCTGCCGGTGCTGACATCGGACCAGTAGAGCGTGCCATCCGGCCCGATTGTCATGCCGCCGAGGGACGGCGTTTTGTACCACTGCGTGACAATCTCCTCCATGGCGGCAGGCGTGATGTCCGGGTCTGAAAACGTGCTGGTGTCCACTCGGGCGAGGTAGTTGCCCGGAGCCTGAAGCACAATCCAGCGGCCATCGGGGCTGATGGCGATCATGCTGGAATCAATGGCTGCGGCATGGCCATCCGCCCAGTTGAGCGTGCCGCCCGGAATCTGGATGGGGCGTGTGGCGATAAGGGCGGGATGGCGGTCCAGAAAGCGGCGGGTGGAGGCGGAGGGCAGATCGACCACCAGCACCCCGGCCACGCCGGAATCCGCCACGTATGCCGTCGTTCCATGCACGGCCACGCCGGAGAGAATGCTCTGCGGGTGCAGGGCGCTTTTCTCGATGGCGACAGTGCCGAGCACCGTATTGGTGCGGGTATCAATATGGATCAGCTTGGGCGGGGCAACCGCCGGAGCCTTGCGGTCTGGCACGCCACTGTCCAGCACCCAGAGCGTGCCATCGGGCAGCAGAGTCAGCCCGGCCGCGGCCACAATCCGTTTTGCGGCGTCACCCGTCGCGGCGTTCCACTCCGCGTTCGGATAGGGGGTAAAGCGGCCATCGGCGGTGCGGATGGAAAGCTGCGGGCCGGGATTGCCAATCCACGCCGGGGCCTCAAACAGCATCCGGCCATCGGGCAGAGGCACCACCGCATCCCAGATCTGGCTGTCTGACTGAGTGAAGGGTGTCAGGGCCGAGGCGGAGAGTTCCGGCACCTTGGGCATATGCACGGCCCATGCGGCGGGAGCAGGCAGGGCGAGGGCAAGGCCTGCGGTGAGAGTTGCAAGGGCAAGGGCGCGGGTTGGCCCTGCAAAAGGCCGGGAACGTCTGGTCATCATGAAATTTCTGGCAGCCTTGCTGAACATGTGCGGCGAAAACATGGGGGGAGTTTCCCCCCTTTTGAGTAAACCCGACAACCGCGTTCTGCGCATGGCCGCAGGAACCCGTTGAAGAGCCCTGCGAAGAAAGCGGACGGCGGGCAGGATTTCAGGCGTCTGGCGCGCGGTCCAGATACCGGCGGCGGATATGCGCCTGCCAGGCCTCCGCCCCCAGCGGCGCGCCTGTGGCGTCTTCAATAATCTCGGGCATGGAGGCGCTTCTGGCGCGGCTGTGGATAGTGGTGCGCAGCCACTGCATGAGGGGGGCAAAATCACCCTGCGCCACGGCGGGGGCAATCCGGCTGTCCTGCCCGAAGGCGGCCGTGCGGAGCTGTGCGGCGGCCAGTGCGCCCATGGCGTAGCAGGGGAAATAGCCAAACAGCCCTTCCGGCCAGTGAATATCCTGCAGGCAGCCGCGCCGGTCATCCGGCACGGTCAGGCCGAGCAGGGTGTGGAGTCTGTCATTGAAGGCGGCGGGCAGGTCTTTCAGGGCAAGGTCCCCGTTGATCATCGCGGTTTCCAGCTCGTAGCGAACAAGGATATGCGCGGGGTAGGTCACCTCATCCGCATCCACGCGGATGAAGCCGGGTTCAACATGCGTCATCAGGCGGTGCAGGGTTTCCGTCTGCCAGCCCGGTGTGGCGTCTGTGGTGCCGAATCTCGCGCGCAGCAGGGGGGCGACCCACTCCACAAAAGCGCGGGAGCGGCACACCTGCATTTCAATCATCAGGGACTGGCTTTCATGCAGCGTCATGCCGCCAGCCTGCCCCACAGGCTGGGAAAGCCAGTCCGCAGGCAGGCCCATGTCATACAGGGCATGACCTGTTTCATGCAGCACACCCATCATGGCGGGCAGGAAGTCCGCTTCTTCATAGCGCGTGGTCAGTCGCACATCATGCGTGGCCCCGCCGCAGAAGGGGTGCAGGCTCACGTCCAGCCTGCCGCGGGTCATGTCAAAGCCAAGCTGCTGCATCAGCTCGCGGCCCAGCGCTTCCTGCTGCGGCACCGGAAAGGGACCTTGCGGTGGGGTGGGGGCAGGCAGGCTGTTCTGCTTTTCCAGCACGGCGGCAATCAGGCCGGGCAGTTCCGCGCCAAGGCGGGTGAAAATCGGGTCGATGTCCGTCTGGCGGGTGCCGGGGTCGAACGAATCCAGCAGGGCATCATAGGGGGAGAGGCCCAGAGCCTCGCCTTTGGCTGTGGCAATCTGCCGCGTAAGGTTCAGAACTTCCTGCTGATACGGCAGAAACGTCTTGAAATCACTGTTCTGGCGGGCCTCGCGCCAGACCATTTCACTGCGAGCCGTGGCCTGCGCGCTGGCTTCCACCAGATCTCCCGGCAGGGCTGTGGCGTGGGTGTGCAGGCGCTGCATTTCCGCCAGATTGGCGCGGCGCCAGACATCATCTCCGGCATCTGCCGAGGCAAGAAGCTCCGCCATTTCGGGGGCGGTGAGAATTTCATGCCGCAGCCCTTCCAGCATGGCCAGATTTTCAGCCCGGCGTTCCGCCGCGCCGTGCGGCATGATGACTTCCTTGTCCCAGCACAGAATACCGATGGCATCATTGAGGGAGGACAGGCGGGCAAAATGGCGCTCAAGGCTCTGATAGGCTTTATTCATCAGCTAAGGTCTGATCCTGTAGGTGGCAAGGCTGAGCCACAGCGTAGTGCATCCCTTCGCAGGACGGAAATTTTTGCGAAGATGGTCCGTCCGCCAAAGACGGCCTGACAGAACGGAAGAAAGCATATGCCCCACAGAAACGGGATGGCGGAGCAGGAGGATACGGTCACGCAGGCGCTGGCCCTTCTTTCCGCCGGGGATGCGGAACGGGCCGCGGCCATGCTGCGCGCGCTTCTGCGTGAGGATGCGTCCGATGCTGAAGCCTGGCACGCCATGGCCTGTGTTGCCCGTGCCGGGGGGGATATGCAGGCGGCGGTTGCTCTGGCCGGGCGGGCTATCGGGCTTCGGCCGGAGGGGCATTTTCACATTACGCTGGCTCACGCGCTGCTGGCGCAGGGGCATGATGAACCCGCCCGTGCGGCGGCCCATGTCGCGGTGATGACAACGCCCAGAGACCCGCGGGCGCATGAGGCCATGGCCGCCGTGCTGGAAGCGCAGAACCGTGTGCCCGACGCAGAGCTGGCCTTGCGCACGGCATTAAGGCTGCGGCCGCTGGACTGTGAAAAACATCTCGCCCTTGCCGCTTTTCTGGCGCGGCACGGGCAGGGTGCTGAAGCCTTGTCTGTTTCGGAAAAAGCCCTGCGTCTGGCGCCTGAAAACAGCTTTGCACAAAATCAGCATGCGCTGCTTCTTGAGCGGGCGGGGCGCTTGCGGGATGCCGAACCGTTTTTTGGCGCTGTGGCGGCGGCCTTCCCGCAGGATGCTGCTGCGTTGGCGAATTTTGGGGCCGCCTTGTTTGCCAAAGGGGAGTTTGAGCAGGCGCGGAGCGTGCTGGAAGACTCGGCCCGTCGCGTGCCTGATGCCCCTGAAACGCGCAGTAATCTCGGGCTGGTGCAGATGGCTCTGGGAGCGCTGGATGACGCCGAGCGGGAACTGGGCGCGGCCCATGCGCTCCGCAGGCAGGATGCACGGCTGGCGGTGAATTACGGAACCGTTCTGGCGGACCTCGGGCAACGGCAGGCGGCGGAGGCGCTCTTCCGGCAGGCTGAGGCCTCGGACGCGCCGGAACAGGACCGGGCACGGGCGCGCTTTAATCTGGGCACGTTACTGCTGGCGGAAGGCCGCTTTCAGGAAGGCTGGCAGGCGTTTGAGGCGCGGCAGGCCCTGCTGCCCGCCAGTCAGACCGAAGATCTGCCACCTTGGGATGGAGCAGACACAGGCGGCCAGCCTGTTCTGCTGTATGCCGAGCAGGGGCTGGGCGATACGCTCCAGTTCCTGCGGTATGTGGAACCGGCTCTGGCGCGCGCGCCGGTTCTGCTATCCGTGCCGGAGGGGCTGCGTGCGCTGGTCGCGCAGGAAGAGAGCGTGCGGGAAGGGCGTGTGACACTGCTGCGCAAAGGGCAGACGGCCCGCGCCTTCGGGGCGGTGGCCAGTTGCTCCCTGCTCAGCCTGCCTGCGCGTCTGGGGCTGGATACGCCGTATCCGTGGCGGATGGCGTTCAGTCTGCCGGGAAGCGAGCGCGGTCTGCCCGAACCCGGTGCCATGCGTCCGGAAACCGGCCCGGAAACACGCCCAGAGAGGAACGCGGGCACCGGGACGGAGGGAAGCCTTCTCCGGGTGGGCCTCTGTTGGGCCGGGAACCCCGGGTATCGGTTTGACCGCCGGCGCTCCATGCCGCTGGCCTGCCTTGCGCCGTTGGCGGATGTGCCGGGGGTGGTGTTTCAGTCCCTGCAATCTCCTCAGCCGTTGCAGCATGCAGAGGGGAGCGATGTTCCTCCGTTTCCGCTAACGCCGCTGCCGGAAGGGGACATGCTGGCCACGGCCCATGTCATTGCCGGGCTTGATCTGGTGATCACGGTGGATACAGCCATTGCGCATCTGGCGGGAGTGCTGGGTAAACCTGTCTGGTTGCTGAACCGGTTTGGGGGGGACTGGCGGTGGGCGGAAGGCTCAACCCGGCATCTGCCGGACGGGCGGGCGGAAAATCTGTGGTACCCGAGTCTCCGGTTGTTTTCACAGCCCGAGCCGGGGGAGGGGGCTGCACCGTGGCGGCTCCCGGTGGAGGCTGTGGCTCAGGCTTTGTGCAAACTTGTTAAGATGTAACCGGAACGCCTGTTGCCCCGGCGGATGACGCCCGTATGATAAGGAAATGACGCGTTATTCTCCCGAGGGTGCCACGCCCGCCATGGCGCAATGGTTTGCGCTGAAGGCCGAAAATCCTGAAGCCCTGCTGTTTTTTCGCATGGGCGATTTTTACGAATTGTTTTTTGATGATGCCACGGCAGCGGCGGCAGCGCTTGATATCGCGCTGACAGCCCGTGGCACCCACGCGGGTGACCCGATTCCCATGTGCGGCGTGCCGGTGGCCGCGGCTTCGGCCTATCTGGCGCGGCTGATTCGCCGGGGCTTTCGCGTGGCTGTCGCGGAGCAGACGGAGGCCCCGCGAAAAGGCAAGGGCGCTCCCAAAGGCCCGCTGGCCCGCGCCGTGGTGCGGGTGGTGACACCGGGCACTCTGACGGAAGATGAATTGCTTGAACCCGGTCGCTCCAACCTGCTTCTGGCGCTGGCCGAAGGTGTGGGCGGCGGGCGCAAGGGCCGGACGGCAGACGCTGCCGGAGCACCCGCGCAGGCCACTGCCATGATCGGGGCGGCGTGGATTGATGTCTCGACGGGCCTGTTTGAAACGGCGCGTGTTTCCCAGATGTCGCTCGCGGCGCTGCTGGGGCGGCTGGACCCTGCGGAAATTCTGGCCCCCAAGGGGCTGGCGCTGGGTGAGCATGAGGCCGCTCGTGCGCCGGAGGTACTGATCCCCGGTGTGGAGGCTGCCCGCCAGCGTCTGGCCGCGGCCTTTGATGTTGCCAGTGTGGATGCGTTCGGCACCTTCACGGATGAAGAGGCTGTGGCAGCGGCGGCTGCGGTTGACTATGTGCAGCGCAGTCAGGCTGGAAAGCTGCCGCGTCTGGCGCATCCAAGCCCGCAGATGGATGGCGGCATTCTGGGGATTGACCCGGCAACCCGCGCCAGTCTGGATATCCTGCGCGCGCGGGATGGCGGGACGGAGCACACACTGTTCTCCGCCATGAACCAGACTGTCACCTCTGCCGGGGCGCGGATGGTGGCGGAATGGCTGGCTGCCCCGCTGACAGATGTCTCCCGCATTGCGGCCCGGCAGGATGGCTGGTGCTGGCTGCGCGAGTCGCCCTCCTGCTGTGCCGCCCTGCGGGATGCTCTTAAAAAAGCGCCGGATATTGCGCGCGCGCTGGGCCGCCTTTCTCTGGGGCGCGGCCAGCCGCGTGATCTGGCGGCGATACGGGACGCCCTGCACGCAGCGCGCGCCGCCGCCGCGGCTCTGGGGGCGGACCACGCGGCTCTGCCACCTTATCTCGCCCGGGCGGCTCTCAGCCTTGGCGCAGCACCGGAGCTGGAAGCCGAACTGGTGCGCGCCGTGGCGGAGGATCTGCCCGCCCGGCTGGAGGATGGCGGGGTGATTGCCCCCGGTTATGACGGCGAACTGGATGGCTACCGGAGCCTGAGGGACAATTCCCGGCGTGTGATTGCCGGGTTGCAGGCGGAGTATGCCACCCGATTCGGTGTGGCCAGCCTGAAGATCAAGCATCACGCCCAGCTCGGCTATGTGATTGAAGTGCCGGTTGCGGCCAGTGCGCGCATCAAGGACCGGGATGATCTGATGTTCCGGCAGGGCACGGCCAGCAATGCCCGCTTTTCCACAGAGGAACTCTCCTCCCTTGATGCCCGCATTGCCGAGGCGGCAGAGCGGGCGGCGGCGCGGGAAAAAGCTGTTTTTACAGTGCTTGTCGAACAGATTTTGGCGGAAGAGACGCTGCCTGTTCTGGCGCGCGCGCTGGCCGTGCTGGATGTGCTGCACTCCTGCGCCATGCTGGCGGCCGGGGGGAACTGGTGCCGTCCGGTGGTGACGGACGATACCACGTTTGTGCTGGAAGGGTGCCGCCACCCGGTGGTGGAGGCCGCGCTGCCCAAAGGCACACGCTTCACGCCGAACGGGTGTGATCTCTCGCCCGACAGGCGCGTCATGCTGCTCACAGGCCCGAACATGGCCGGTAAATCCACCTTCCTGCGCCAGACAGCACTTGCTGTCCTGCTGGCGCAGGGTGGTTTTCCGGTTTCAGCGGAAAAGGCTCATGTCGGGGTTGTGGATCAGCTTTTCTCCCGCGTCGGGGCCTCGGATGATCTGGCACGGGGCCGCTCCACCTTCATGGTGGAAATGACGGAAACAGCGGCCATCCTGAATCAGGCTGGCCCGCGCTCTCTGGTGGTGGTGGATGAAATAGGGCGCGGCACGGCAACGCTCGATGGTCTGGCCATCGCCTGGGCCGTGCTGGAGGCTTTGCATTCAACCGTGCGCTGCCGTGCAATTTTTGCAACACACTTCCATGAACTGGCGGGGCTGGTTGATACCCTGCCGCGCCTTTCTCCCCACACCATGGCGGTGCGGGAATGGCGTGGGCAGATTGTGTTTCTGCACGAGGTGCTGGCCGGATCGGCCAAGAAAAGCTGGGGCGTGCATGTTGCCAAGCTGGCGGGTGTGCCCCCTTCCGTGGTGGACCGGGCCGGGCGGCTGCTGCGTGAGCTGGAGCGTGATCATGCAACAGGGCCAAAACCCCTGCCTCTGTTCGACACGCAGAAGATATTACCGCAAGAAGACGAAAATACGTTAAGAAAGCGACTGTTAGAGGTAGACCCGGATACTCTGACACCGCGCGCGGCGCTGGACATCCTGTATGAGCTTCGTAAGGAAGCGGCGCGGGAAGATGGATGGTCAGGCCAGAGTTAAACCCGGGTTACGCAATTTTAGACGACTCTCAGGAGCAGATTCCGACCGCAATGTCGACTTCCCCCGCACACGCTGCCCCCGAGCAGCCCGATGCCGCCACCCTAGCCTCCCTCACGCCGGAGGGGCTTGCCGCCTGCCTTGCGCGGGAGCTGCGGGATGCAACACCGGAAAACGCCACGATCCCTGAGCGGGATGAGGCCGTGGCCATTTTTCGCCGCCAGCTTGGTCGGTACCAGGCGGATATCCGTGGCCAGTTTGAAGCGCATGTGCTCAAGGGAGCACAGGCCGCCAAGCAGATTGCAGCGTTTACGGATGTCATGCTGCGCGGCATTGTTGATCTGGCCCTGCGTGCAACCGGCACACAAACCAATGCCGGGCAGGGTGAGGTGGAAATCCCCTCTGCCGGGCGGCTTGTGGTTGCGGCCACCGGCGGTTACGGGCGTGGTATGCTGGCTCCGTTCAGCGATATTGACCTGCTGTTCCTGACTGAGGAAGAAAACGCGCAGAGCGCGCACAGGCTGGTGGAGTATGTGCTCTATTTCCTGTGGGACCTCGGCCTGAAAGTCGGCCACGCAACCCGCACGATCAATGAATGCATTGAGGAAGCCGGGAAGGACACCACCGTCCGCACAGCCCTGCTGGATGCCCGCCTTCTGGCGGGGGATGCCGCCCTGTTCGCCATGTTTGAGGCCCGTTACATCGTGGCGTGTGTTGAAGCCGGTGCGGCTGGCTTCATTCAGGATAAAAGGCGGGAGCGGCTGGAGCGGCACCGCCGGTTTGGGGACAGCCCCTATCTGGTGGAACCCAATATCAAGGAAGGCCGTGGCGGCCTGCGGGATTTGCAGACACTGTACTGGATGTGCCGCAACACGTTCGGCACACGCCATGTGATGGATCTGCTGGCCCCGGAATTTATCTGGATGGGCCTGCTGACAGAGCAGGAAGCCGCCCGCGCCCGCCGCTCCTGGGACTTTTTATGGACGGTGCGCCTGCATCTTCACTATGTCGCGGGGCGGGCGGAAGAGCGCCTGACCTTTGATATGCAGCCGGTTATCGGCGCGCGGATGGGCTATACCCGTCACGGCCGCCAGAACGGGGTGGAGCGCTTCATGCGCCACTACTTCCTGACCGCGCGCGAAGTCATGCGCCTGACACATGTTCTCGAACCTGCCGTGCTGCGGCAGGCGCAAGGGCCGGTCGCCACAGCCGCCAAGGCGGATGAGGCCATGCGGGAGGCCGGGTTCACACTGGTGGATGGCCAGATTCTGCCTGAGCGCGGAATCTCGTTCGACCAGGAACCGATCAAGATGATGCAGTTGCTGGACTGGGCGCGTATGCGCCGCAGGCCCCTGCATCCGCTGGGCCGGCATCAGCTTATCCGCTGGGAGCGGCGCGCCATAAGCCTGCGGGAAAATCTGGAAGCCGCCCGTATTTTTCTTGATCTGCTGTGCGGGGAAACAGAGGCGCAGGAACCACCACGGCGGCGGCGTGAGAGCAGCGTGGCGGAAGAGGGCGCGGTGTCTGTCTCGTCCGGTTATGAACAGCATACACCTCCGGGCCACGCGCACTGGCTGCATATCCTGAATGAAACCGGCATTTTCGGGCGGCTTATTCCGGACTGGGCGCGCATTGTCGGCCAGATGCAGTTTGACACCTATCATGTGTTCACTGTGGATGAGCACACGATAGAAGCTGTCCGCATCATGGACGAAGTGATGGCGGGCCGCATGGCGGATGAAATTCCGGTGGCGTATGAGCTTGTCAAAGGGCTGCATTCCCGCCGGGCGCTGTATATGGCTGTCCTGCTGCATGATATTGCCAAGGGCCGCGGGGGAGATCACTCCGAAATCGGGGCTGAAATCGCGGCGGACCTGTGCCCGAAACTGGGAATGTCCGGCGAGGAAACGGAAACGGTGTCCTGGCTGGTGCTGCACCATCTGCTGCTGAGCCATACGGCGTTCCAGCGGGATATTGATGACCCCAAGACCATTCTGGATGTCGCGGATATTGTTCAGTCACCCGAGCGGCTGCGCCTTCTGCTGCTGCTGACCATTGTGGATATGCGCGCTGTCAGCTCCCGTGTGTGGAACGCATGGAAAGCCACGCTGCTGCGTGAGCTTTATGTGCGCGTGGCGGAAGTTCTGGCCGGTGGTCTGGCCACCACGGAGCGTGACGTGCGTGTGCGCCACGCCAAGGAGATTACCGCTGAAATTCTGGCGGAAGATGGCGTTTCCTCTCAGGATATCGACCGGTTCCTGGGGCTGGGCTATGCGGGGTACTGGCTCTCCTTTGACCATGAAACCCATAAACGCCACGCCCGCCTGATCCGGGATGCTGACGCGCGTGATGCCCCGCTGACAGTGGAAGTGCTGCCTCTGCCGGCGCGTGGGGTGACGGAAGTCACGGTCTATACTGTGGACGTACCGGGCCTGTTCTCCAAAATAGCCGGAGCGCTGGCGCTGGCGGGCGCGTCCATTGTGGATGCGCGCATTCACACCATGATGCACGGCATGGCGCTGGATACGTTCTGGATTCAGGATACAGCCGGCAGTGCCTATGAAGAAACACACCGTCTGGCGCGGCTGTGCTCGCTGATCGAGCAGTCCCTGAGCGGGCAAATTGATATCGGCGCGGAAATTGCACAGGCGGGGTTCGGGCATATGCCTATGCGGATGCGCGCCATTCATGTGCCGCCGCGTGTGGTGATTGATAACGGTGCGTCCAATGCCTACACCGTGATTGAAATCAACGGGCGGGACAGACCCGGCCTGCTGCATGATGTCACGGCGGCCATGAGCGAGGAAAACCTTCAGATCGCATCAGCCCATATCACCACATACGGGGTGCGGGCGGTGGACGTGTTCTATGTGAAGGACCTGTTCGGCCTGAAAATTACCGACAAGAAGCGTCTGGAAGAAATCCGGGACCGTCTTCTCAAAGGGATGAGAGAGGCCGAGGCCGAGGCAAAAGCCTTGCTGGACGCGCGTATCCCGGCCTGACGAAGTGAAGGACGCCGCAGGACCGCCTCAGAAAGAGGCGGCCTGTGCAGCATGGGTGGCACGCGCATACCCCGGGCTTGCCGGGGATAGTCCGTGTGTCAGCCCCTCCCGGAGCTGGCGGCCCACGGGGGTGTTCGGGTCAATCAGGCCATTGCGCAGGAACAGGTCGATCAGAACGAGATTGACGTTGAATTTGAACTGGTCCGTATCGCGCACCAGTTCATAAACATCCTGAAGAGGCATCAGGTGGAACGATTCCACTTCACCATCCGCCGCGATGGGTGAGAAGCTCTCAGGCAGGAACAGATCATAACAGTACAGAATGTCACGCCGCAGCCCTTCAGGGCGGTCCAGCGCGTAGACAATACGGCCCACCTGCTGTGCCTGTGCGGCAAGCTCTTCCTGAATGCTGGCTTCTTCCGCTGCTTCCTTCAGCAGGGCTTCCCACGGTGTGTGGCCAGCGGGAACGCCGCCTGCCACCAGATGGTCCAGCTTGCCGGGGTCCAGACGCTTGTTGGTCGCGCGGCGGCCCGTCCAGAGGTGGAGGCCGTCCGTCTTGCGGACCAGACCATTCAGATGCACGCCCACCGCCACCAGCCCGAACAGGGGCAGAGCACCCCGGTCAATCCGGCCCAGCACGGGCTGGTCTACATCCGCCATCACATCAAACAGTTCATGGTGAGAGCGGTAAGCACCTTCCCGGGCCAGATCTTCCCCCAAGGCTTCCAGATCCGCCGGGTCCGGCAGGGTAAAGCCGCTGGAGCGGGAGCCCAGCCCGCGCTGTTCCAGCGTGGGGATCAGGGAGGGAGTAACCCACCCGGCCTGTTCCTGACCCAGAAAAAATGGAAAACGCGCACCGGGCACGACGGCGGTGTTGCATTGCCTGAGATGACGAAGAAAAAGCGTATCGTCCAACGGCATCGGAAATCCTGTCGTGCTTGAATGAGACCATCAACGCGCAAGGCGTTTGTGTTTATCCGGTGTCTGCAGGGGAGAGGCAAGGTGCGTCGGGGTTGCAAAATTATGGGGGCGTGCCACATCCGGCATTATGTCACCACGTAATTCTGCTCCGTCGGGGCGGCTGAAACAGCCTGCCTCGGTCACTCTCTCTCGTCTTCTCCCCTACCTCTGGCCGCGTGAAAACAGTGGGCTGAGGTGGCGTGTCGTGCTGGTGCTTCTGGTGCTGGTAGGGGGGGAACTCGCCACTCTGGCCGTGCCCGCGGCGTACAGCCGGGTGGTGGACCGTCTCTCCCACCCCGGCAGTCTGGCCATGGCGCCTGTGGCGCTCATTCTGGGGTATGGGTTTATGCGGCTGCTGTCCGCCGCCCTGACCAACTTGCGGGACTCGCTGTTTGCCCCGGTGCGCTTCCGTGTGGCGCGGCAGGCGGCGTTTCGCAGTTTTGAGCATATGCACAGGCTTTCGCTCCGCTTCCATCTGGACCGCCGCACCGGCGGTGTCACACGCGCGATCGAGCGCGGCACGGAAGGGGTGGAAACCCTGCTGCGCATGGGCATGTCCATTTCTCCCACCATTCTTCAGTCCCTGCTGGTTGTGGCGGTGATCTGGCGGGTGTTTGACTGGCGCTATGTCAGCCTGATGGTGCTGATGATCGGGGCCTATATCGGCTTTACGGTTCTGTTCACCTCATGGCGGCTGGGCATCAGACGCCGGATGAATGAAACCAACAGCGAGGCAAGCGGCAAGGCGCTGGACAGCCTGCTGAATTACGAAACTGTCAAATATTTCGGGAATGAGGCGCACGAGGCCACCCGGTATGACAGCGCTCAGGCGCGCTACGAGCTGGCCGCCCGCACAACGCAGTATTCTCTGGGACTGCTCAATTTCGGTCAGGCCGCCATTATCGCGGTGGCTCTTACGCTGATCATGCTGCTTGCCGGGCGAGATGTTGAGGCCGGGCGGATTACGGTTGGTCAGTTTGTCATGATCAATACGTACCTGCTCCAGCTTTACGGGCCGCTGAATTTTCTGGGGTCTGTGTATTCCGCCATCCGGACCGCCATGGTTGATCTGGAACAGATGTTCGGCCTGATTGAAGAACATGTGGAAGTGAAAGACCCGGAAAACCCGCTGCCCATCGCCACCCGGCTGGCTGAGTCCGCCCCGGCGGAGGTTGCGTTCCGGGATGTCCGGTTTGGCTATGGGCCTGAGCGTGAAATTCTGCACGGAGTGAGCTTTGTTGCGGCCCCCGGCAAGAAGCTGGCTATTGTCGGCTCGACCGGAGCGGGGAAATCGACCATCAGCCGCCTGCTGTTCCGGTTTTACGATACCTGGTCCGGTTCCGTGCTGGTGGATGGGCATGATGTGCGGGAATACCGGCAGGCGGACCTGCGGGCGGCCATAGGCGTTGTTCCGCAGGATACCGTGCTGTTTAACGAAAGCATTGGCTACAACATTGCCTACGGACGGCTGGGAGCTAGCCCGGAAGAGATTGAGCAGGCGGCCCGGCTGGCGCAGATTCATGATTTCATCATGTCTCTGCCGGACGGGTACCAGACCCAGGTGGGGGAACGCGGGCTGAAGCTGTCGGGTGGCGAAAAACAGCGCGTGGCCATTGCTCGTACAATTTTAAAAGACCCGCGCGTTCTTGTGCTTGACGAGGCAACAAGCGCGTTGGACACACATACGGAACAGGAAATTCAGGCAGCCCTGAAAACCGTTTCCGCCCGCCGCACTACGCTTGTGATTGCACACCGCCTTTCCACCATTGTGGATGCGGATGAAATTCTGGTGCTGGGGCAGGGGCGCGTGATTGAACGCGGAACGCATGAGGCCCTGCTGGCTTCTGGTGGTCAGTATGCCGCCATGTGGGCAGCGCAGGGGGCTGAAAGCATTGCTGAACGGATAGCCGGATAGGCACGCTGCCCCTCCGGAGGAAGCCCGTTCCGGCGAATCGGATACAGCATCGTCGTATCAGCCGGTGCTTCAGGAAGTGAAGGAAGAATGAACCATGACAGAAACAGCTGGTAACACCCCCGCAGAGACACCCTCCAGCGAAATGCCGGCCGTGCCGGAAGATCTGGCCCGCTGTGCCATGGTGATTGAAAGCGCGATGGAGCACCTGCTCAAGGAAAATCATCCGCCGTTGGCCGTTGCCTCCGCCCTGCTGGGGGGCGCGCTGGGTCTGCTGGCTCGCAGCATGGATCGGGACACGATCCTGAGCATTCTCGACTCCGCAGCGCACAGCGTGCGTTCCGGCGAGATTCATGCTGCAACGCAGGCGCAGTCCGCGCCGGAAAATGAGAAAGCCTGAGGTCAACCCTTGACGGAAGGCGCTTGCTCAGCCATAAGCCGCGCCAATCCTGAATGTGGTCGCCGGGCAACGTGTCTCGGCCCTCTGTTTCTATTTCAAGACAAGGATGAGACAATGTCCCGTCGCTGCCAGATTACCGGCAAAGGCGTTCTGACCGGAAATAACGTCAGTCACGCCAACAACAAAAGCCGTCGCCGTTTCCTGCCCAACCTGCAGGAAGCATCCCTGATGTCCGACATCCTGGGCGCTTCCGTGCCCATGCGTGTCAGCACCCGTGGCCTGCGCACCATTGAACACAATGGTGGCCTTGATGCCTTCCTGATCAGCACGCCTAACCGCAAGCTGCCGGAAGAAGCTCAGGTCGTGAAGCGCCGCGTTCTGCGCGCTCAGGCCAAAAAACAGGCTGCCGCTGGCGCCTGATTCAGGGGTTTCCTACCTACAGTCCGTCCGGGCCTGTCTAATCTGACGGTCCGGATTTGCTGTGCAGGTGTCTGGCAGGGTGTCAGGCACTTTTCGTCTATCGGCCGGTTTCCGGCAGCCGGGCTTCCTGAATTGTACAAGGATCAGCACGGTGTTCGGTAGCCACAGGCGCGAAGGGCTTCCCGTCGCGCCTGACCTGTTTTCTGGAGGTTTTCGTGTCCGCTAAATCCGACCTTTCGAAGATCCGTAATATCGGTATCACCGCGCATATCGACGCGGGCAAGACAACCACGACCGAACGTATCCTGTACTACACCGGCGTTTCTCACAAAATTGGTGAAGTGCACGACGGTAACACCACGACCGACTACATGGCCCAGGAGCGTGAGCGCGGGATTACCATTACGTCCGCTGCCGTGACCTGTGAGTGGAACGACCACCGCATCAACATCATCGACACCCCCGGACACATCGACTTCAACATCGAAGTGAACCGCTCCCTGCGCGTGCTCGATGGCGCCGTGTTCATTATTGAAGGGGTTGCCGGTGTTCAGCCGCAGTCCGAAACCAACTGGCGTCTGGCTGACCGCTACAAGGTTCCGCGCATCATCTTCATCAACAAGCTCGACCGTACCGGCGCGAACTTCTACCGTGCATTCGACACGCTGAAGGAAAAGCTGGACATCGTCGCGATCCCGCTCCAGCTGCCGATTGGCGTGGAAGACCAGTTCCTCGGTGTGGTCGATCTCGTCGAGATGAAAGCCATCGTCTGGGAAGGTGGTGAACTGGGTGCGAAGTTCCATGATGAGGAAATTCCGGCCGACCTGAAGGAAAAGGCTGCTGAAGCCCGCCAGAACCTGCTCGACACCGCTCTGGCTGTCGATGACAAGGCAATGGAAGAATACTTCGAAAACGGCGATGTTTCTATCGAAACGCTGAAGCGCTGCATCAAGAAGGGCACCATCTCCGGTGAGTTCCGTCCCGTCCTGTGCGGCACGGCCTTCAAGAACAAGGGCGTTCAGCCGCTGCTCGACGCCGTGGTTGACTACCTGCCTGCCCCGAACGACGTTGAAGGCATCCGTTGCGCTCCGCCGGAAGGTGAAGATGACAATGAAGCCGCCCAGCCGATTATCCCGGTTGATCCGGATGGCAAGTTTGCTGGTCTGGCCTTCAAGATCATCAACGACAAGTACGGCACGCTGACCTTCGTGCGCGTCTATCGTGGCGTGCTCAAGACCGGTGATACGGTTCTGAACACCACGAAGGGCCACAAGGAACGTATCGGCCGTATCTACCAGATGCATGCTGACAAGCGTGAAGAACTGACGGAAGTGCACGCTGGTGATATCGCCGCGTTTGTGGGTCTGAAAGACTCCCAGACGGGTGACACGCTGGCCGATGCGGCTGATCCGGTTGTTCTGGAGCGCATGAGCTTCCCGATCCCGGTTATCGACATCTCCGTTGAGCCGAAAACCAAAGACGCAGTGGAAAAGATGACGCTGGCTCTGCAGAAGCTGGCCAGTGAAGATCCCTCCCTGCAGCTGAAGACGGATCAGGAAACGGGTCAGACCATTCTGTCCGGCATGGGCGAACTGCACCTCGACATCATCATCGACCGTCTGCGTCGTGAATATGGTGTGGATGCAAACGTTGGCGCACCGCAGGTCGCGTATCGTGAAACCATCTCCAAGCCGCACACGGAAACCTACACCCACAAGAAGCAGTCTGGTGGTTCTGGTCAGTTCGCTGAAGTGAAGATCTCTTTCGAACCGCTTGAGCGGAACGATGGCATTCAGTTCGAGAACAAGGTTGTCGGTGGGACCGTGCCGAAGGAATATATTCCTGCGGTTGAAAAGGGTATCCGCGTTCAGTCCTCCACTGGTGTGCTGGCCGGCTTCCCGACGGTGGACTTCAAGTTCACCCTGCTCGACGGTAAGTACCATGACGTTGACTCGTCCGCTCTGGCGTTCGAAATCGCGGCCAAGGCCTGCTTCCGTGAAGGCATGAAGCTTGCTGGTCCGGTTATTCTTGAGCCGATCATGGACGTGGAAGTCACCACCCCGAACGATCACGTTGGTGACGTTGTGGGTGATATCAACCGCCGCCGTGGTATGATCCAGAGCCAGGAAACCTCCGGGTCCACCGTTATGGTTCGCGCTCATGTGCCGCTGAAAGAAATGTTCGGCTACATTTCTCACCTGCGCTCCATGACGAAGGGCCGTGCGTCCTTCACCATGCAGTTCCATCACTACGACCCCGTGCCGCGCAACGTGGCAGAAGAAATCATGGCTCAGTCCAAATAAGCCAGTTTCTTCGGGATTATCTCCGGATACAGAAAAGCCGCCTCATTACGAGGCGGCTTTTTTTTGTGCCTGTATGCTGGTCTGCATGCTGTGCCAGCGCGTGTGTGCGGATGACAGTGTTCCGCTTGTGTGGTGGCGTGCCAGTGCCAAGCCGCTATGCCAGTGAGCAATGGGCAGTGAGCAGTGAACAGTGAACAGTGAACAGTATGGTAGTGCTGGTCCTGATCCTGATAGCCGTATGCGGTGAACGCGGTGGTCATGGCAGCGGGCGCGGGCTGGCCTCGCAGGTGCAGGATATGGCTGTTGGTGTTGTGTGACGGCTGAGCACGCTCTCTGGCAGTGCGCCTCTCTGGCCGCGAGGGTAGTAGGCGGGGGCGGGCTGACAGATCAGCCCAAGGGCATCAGTTCACGTCCGCCTCATTGCCCGTTGCATAGGCCGCATCTACTTGGCCGTGCAACGGAGCGTTATCCGGGTAGTGGGGAAAAGGCGCGTTCAGCCGAACGCGCCAATGTCGTGGGTGATCCCGACACTGATTTCCCGCAGCAGTTCAAACATCTGCTGCATGGGAATAAAGATTTCCCGATGTTCGCGCCCGTAGATGCTTTCCTCACGCGGGCCGCGGGGTTCATAAAAATCAAGGTTGGAGGCGGCTGTTCCTGAAGGGAAAATATGGACCATCTCTTGCAGGACCGCCGGAATTTCCAGACACAGGATCTGCTGCATCATCACATCCCGATTAAAGCCGCCGCGCGGCATGAAGAACGGGATACGACAGGCCAGCATCCAGATCCGCTCGATCAGCGCGATACGGATGGCATGCAGGGCGCGGTTGTGGGGAGAGCCGTGGGGGACATCTTCCCACGCTTCCCGCAGAGCGAGGTGGTCTGCCTGAATGCGCCGGAACATCGTGCGCAGGTCCGCTGAAAGGTTCAGCTTTTCCAGATCATGCATCAGGGCCAGAAAAACGGCGCGGCGTGGCGCGGTGGGCTCCGCTGTGGCGCGGTCCAGCCAGTAGCCGGGGTCCAGCAGATTGATCACGCATTGCAGGACCCGGTCATCCGAGCAGGCCAGCGCATGGCGGGCAAAATCCAGTGCGCGATGAAAGCGCGGGCTGGAACTGTTGAAAATTTCAAATGTTTCGGGGTGGCGGCGCGCAGCGGCCCCCAGCCCTTGCAGGGTATTCGCACACCAGCCCAACTGCTGAAGAATGGCGTTGTTGGGAATGGCGCGAAGCTGGCTGGGGTGGGTCAGGCGGGTGCGGGTTGCGGCCTCGGCACTTTCGCGTGCCGGGGGGCGGGAGCCCGTGCGGTCAATCAGTGCCGGGCCGAAAGCACCGAGCAGCGCCGCATAGCCGGGGTCTTCCACCAGCGCCTGCATGCCTTCGGAAATGCTTGAGAAGAAATCCGCCGAGAAGACCGGCTGTTCGTAAACAGGGTCTCCCTCCTGCGGCAGCGGGTTGAACAGGTTTTCCGCAATGGTGGCCAGCGTGGCTCCGGCCAGATGCGGTGTGCCGAACAGCAGATAACCATCTCCGCCCTGAAACGCCGTTTCCTCCCGGCAGGCGATGCCGGTTTTTGCGAATTCAGCACGGACATGGCGGGGAGAGAGATAGCTCAGCCGCCCGGCCATGCGGAACGGATGGGCGCCTCGGCCAATGCTTTCGCCATGTGTGTCAAAGAAAATGACGGTCACATTCTGAAGGTTCCAGCGCACCAGCAGATCATGAATACGCAGGCGCAGGCGCTCGATCAGATAGGTTGCGGCAAGCTGGCCGACATAGCGCCCGGAATCCGAATATCCGAACTGGAAGCTGATTCGTCCGGTGCGCTGCACGTAGGCGCGCCATGTGGGGGAGCGGAGAGCTTCCTCCACAATCCGGTCACCATGGGCCAGCGCTTCTTCCGTTTCAAACAGCGGAGAGATTTCCACCTTGTCCGCCACGCCGAAGTAGCGTGCCGCCCAGAGTGCCGCCAGCAGGGTGTATCCGGTCTCTGTTTCGGCAATCAGGAAGCGGACAGGTGTTTGCGCATCAATGTGTTTGGTGATTTGCGCAACCGTCATCATCAGGCGGCCAGCAGTGGAGGGGTCACTCATCAGCGCCCCGAAATCCACCGGGACGGGGGTTACGCTTTCCAGCGCGTCATTCAGGCGGTTGAGCTGGGCGCGCCGATGCGCGGGATTGCCCGGGTCATCCGGAATGGCAAGCTTCTGGCGGACAAAATTATGGATCTGCGTGGCGTTCAGGCGGACATGCGTATGCGCCAGCGCCAGCCCGTGCGCCATGAACCCGGCGCGCGCCACAGCCAGTGGCAGGCGGGCCTCGGGGGGAGCCGCATCAAGGGCGGCCTGAAGATCGTCCGCCAGATCGTCCGCGCTGAGCAGGGCTGTCGCGTGGTGATTGACCAGAGCATCAGCAAACCGGGCGACGGAGTCTGCATCCGCACTGGTAGGCGTGGCGGTGATCTGTGCCTGCACGCAGGTGATGGCGTTCTGCAGCCGCTCGACCAGAGCCGGGGCGCTCACGCCGGACGCGGCAATTTGCGCCTCCAGACGTTCAAGCTGGAACAGCTTCATGCGCAGGCGCAGGCGGAGCGTATCCCACCAGCCGATATCTGTGCGACCATCCGTGTCATACCCCACCCAGCTTGTGGCGATGACAGGGCGCGGTGTGATGCTCATCCAGGCTTCGGGCCATTGCTGGCGGGCGGTGTCCAGCAGGGATTCGGCCAACTGGTCTATGGCATCCCGCGCACGGATGATGGCCTGTGTCGCGAGGGTGAATTCTTCTTCCAGCGTCGGATGTTCTTCCCGCCGGTGTGTTTCAAAAAACGGCGCTGTGTCCGGCAGGACCGCGTGCGAGGCACATTCCGCCAGCGCGGTATAGACCGCGTTGCTGACAGCAAAGGTCGGGTGCGCGGTAAACACGGCCGCAAAGCGCACGGGGCTGACCGCTGCCTGAAAGGCTTCGGGTGAGGGCACGGGCAGGGAGGCAATCACCCGGCGGGAAACAGCCGCCAGACGTTTTGCCGTGGTATCGGCGTCCGCCCCGCCGACATAGCGATGCAACCGCCTTGCCCGGCGCAGGAACGCGGAATCCCGCAATGTCCGGATCAGGGCGGTCACGTCTGCGAGAGACAGACGCTCTTCCTCCAGCGCATCGCCCAGTTGGCGGGCTGAAGAAAGAACGGGGTTCACACCTTCCGTGGGTGGCGGTGCGTATGTTTCGAGAAGGATGGGTGCAAGAATGGTTTGAAGCGTAGGAGAAAGGGTAGAAAAATCCATTGTTGCATCTTGCTCTGTTGTGCATTGCGGCAGGGTTTGAAGCGTAAGGTCTTACAGTTTCATGTCTGCCCTTCCGCCGCAACACGCTCACGCACTCTTGGGGGGCAGGAAGGGGAGTGCTATTCACAATAGCATGACGTCATACCCCGATACCGAAGGCGATGTTGCCGCCAGAAAGACACTCAAACGTTATCAGCGTGCGGCAACGGGCCTGCTGGTGGGCATGGGTGGGCTCACTGTGGCGGGCTATGCGGCACCCGCTGCCGGATGGGTGAAGGATGGCTTCTGGCTGGAAATGCTGAGAGCGGGAGCGCGGGCCGGTGTGGTGGGCGGGCTGGCGGACTGGTTTGCGGTGGTTGCGCTGTTCCGCCACCCGATGGGGCTGCCGATTCCCCACACCGCGATTCTGCCCGCCCAGAAAGAACGGCTGGGCCGTGCGCTGGGGCGCTTTGTCTCCGGGCAGGTCTTTACGGAAGCCGAGGTCGCGCGTGTTCTTGAACAGGTCGATATTCCCACCTTTCTGGCAAACATGCTGGATGACCCGGCAACACGGGAAACACTGACGCGCTCCGTTCTGTCCTCCATGCCGAATATTCTGGACCGGCTGGAAGATGGAAGGGCCAGTGGCGCCATTGGCAAAATCTTCCCGCGCCTGCTGGGGAACAGCAATCTGGCCCCCATTGTCGCCCGGGCACTCCGCAGCCTTGTGGATGATGACCGGCATCAGGAAGTGCTCTCCTTCCTCCTTGAGCAGATCAAGGATGGCCTGCAGGCGCGGGAAGGGGCCCTGCGCACCATGATTGAGGAGCGCGTGCGTGAGCAGGGGGGGCGTCTGCTGGGGTGGGCCATCGGCGGGTCCATTGCCACGCGGGTGCTGACAGCCGCCAGCAAGGAGCTTGAGCGGGTTGATCCGCAGAACTCCTCCCTGCGCGAGGGCTTCACCGCATGGGTGCGCTCCCAGATTGACCGGATCGAGACAGATCCCGAGCGCGGGCGTGATATCTCGGTGGCCATTATGGGTGTGCTCTCGCATGAGAGTGTCGTGAGCTGGTGGGCCGATATTTGGCAGCGATTCCGGCGGCTGGTGGAAGCGGATGTGGAAGACCCCGATGGCCGCATTGCCTGCCTCGTGCAGGAAGGGCTGACCCATATCACCGGCCAACTGCGGGAAGACGCGGTCATGCGCCAGCGGATTCTGGAGAGTGTCGATAAAGCCATTCTGAAGGCGCTCCCCTTTGTGCGTGAGCGGATGGCAGACTTCATTGCCCGCGTTGTGGCCGGGTGGGATGCCGTGCAGATTGCGGAAAAACTGGAACTGCGCGTGGGCAAGGATCTGCAGTTTGTCCGCTTTAACGGCACGCTGGTCGGGTTTGGGGTGGGGGCCCTGCTGTTCGCGCTTCTGAGGCTGCTGTTTGGCCTGAATGCTCAATGAGATAGTCCGTGCAAGATCCCGTCCGGACATCACGATAACGGTACTGCGTCAGAGCTGATGCTTTTGGGTTGACCTTTGGCGCGCTTCGCCCCATGTGTCTGAAACAGGACCTGACTGGTCTCCAATCACCTGATGGCAGGATCATGCTGAAACTTTCCCGTCTTGCGGACTACGCGGTTGTGATACTTGTCAATCTTGGCGAGCAGGATGGCGTGGTCACGTCTCCGGCCCTTGCCGCCGAGACAGGTGTGCCCGAGCCCACCGTGGCGAAAATCCTCAAGGTGTTGTCCGCGCACAAGTTTGTGCTCTCCCAGCGCGGGGCCCGAGGGGGATACCGGCTGGCGCGCCCGCTGGCGGAGATCTCCGTAGCCAGCGTTATTACGGCGGTGGATGGCAAGATTGCGCTGACAGCCTGTGTGGACGGGGGAGAGTGTGATACCGGCATCTCCTGCGGCATGTGCGGGAGCTGGGATACCATCAACAAGGCTATCCGGGACACGCTGGAAGGGATTTCGCTGGAGGTCATGCGCCAGAAGAGCGCATGCGGTGCAGCCATGACGAAAAGAAACGCGCTGATGAGCGCCAGCATAAGACGCGAAGGGGCTTGAACAAATGCCGGCAGTCACCGAAACGCGTGAAGCAGTCGAACAACTCGGTCAGTCTTCCTATAAATGGGGCTTCGAGACCGAGATTGATATGGACCTCGCCCCCAAGGGGCTGACGGAAGATACCATTCGCCTGATTTCCGCCAAGAAAGAAGAGCCGGAGTGGCTGCTGGACTGGCGCCTTGCGGCTTTCCGCGCCTGGCAGGGCATGAAAGAGCCCACATGGGCCAAAGTGTCTTACCCGCCTGTTGATTTTCAGGATCTGCATTACTACGCGGCTCCCAAAAAGAAACCCGGCCCGAAATCGCTTGATGAAGTGGACCCGGAACTGCTGCGGACCTACGAAAAGCTGGGCATTCCGCTGCATGAGCAGGCGATGCTGGCAGGCGTGGAGGTGCCGGAGGGAGAGCAGGCGCGTCTGCCGGTGGCGGTGGATGCGGTGTTTGACAGTGTTTCCGTTGTCACCACCTTCCGCAAGACGCTGGAAGAGGCAGGAGTGATTTTCTGCCCGATTTCCGAGGCCGTGCGTGAACATCCGGATCTGGTCCGCCAGTATCTGGGGAGCGTGGTGCCCGCGGGCGATAATTTCTACGCAGCCCTGAACTCCGCCGTGTTTACGGATGGTTCCTTCGTGTTCGTGCCCAAAGGTGTGCGCTGCCCGATGGAGCTTTCCACCTATTTCCGTATCAATGCCAGAAATACCGGGCAGTTCGAGCGGACGCTGATTGTGGTGGAAGATGGCGCTTCCGTCTCCTATCTTGAGGGCTGCACGGCCCCCATGCGGGATGAAAACCAGCTTCATGCCGCAGTGGTGGAACTGGTGGCGATGGAAGATGCCTCCATCAAATATTCTACGGTGCAGAACTGGTACCCGGGCGATGAAAACGGCCGGGGCGGGATCTATAATTTTGTGACCAAACGCGGCGCATGCCGTGGCGCACGCTCCAGAATTTCCTGGACGCAGGTGGAAACCGGCTCAGCCATCACATGGAAATATCCGTCCTGCATTCTGCAGGGGGAAGGCTCTGTGGGAGAATTCTATTCCGTGGCGGTGACAAACAACTGCCAGCAGGCCGATACCGGCACCAAGATGATCCATATCGGGCGGAATACGCGCTCGACCATCATCGCCAAGACCATCAGCGCCGGCCGGTCGGACAGCACGTATCGTGGCCTTGTGCGCGTGCTGCCGAAGGCATCCGGCGCGCGGAATTTCACACAGTGCGACAGCCTTCTGATCGGGGATCAATGTGGTGCACATACCGTGCCCTACATCGAAAGCCGCAATATGGGCGCGCGCATTGAACATGAAGCCACAACCTCCAAAATCTCGGAAGACCAGCTGTTCTATTGCCGCCAGCGCGGGCTTTCCGAAGAAGATGCGGTGGGGCTTATCGTCAACGGATTCTGCCGTGACGTGCTGAAGGAGCTGCCCATGGAATTTGCCGTGGAAGCCCAGAAATTATTGCAGATCAGCCTCGAAGGCAGCGTAGGGTAAGGAAGGGCAAGACATGACCCAGTTTTTGGATATCTCCGGTCTGTGCGCCCGGATTGATGCTGACGGGCAGGAAAAGGAAATCCTCAAGGGTGTGGATCTCAGCATTCCGCCGGGTGAGGTTCATGCCATCATGGGGCCGAACGGCTCAGGGAAATCAACCCTGGCCTATGTGCTCGCCGGGCGTGAGGATTATGAAGTTACTGCTGGCAGCGTGACGTTTCAGGGGCAGAACCTGCTCGATATGGAACCGGAAGAGCGGGCTGCGGCTGGCCTCTTTCTGGCTTTCCAGTCTCCCATCGAACTGCCGGGCGTGAACAATGCCAACTTCCTGCGGACGGCTGTGAACGCCGTGCGCCGTGCGCGCGGGCAGGATGAGCTGGATGCCGTGGCCTTCCTGAAGACAGCACGCGCCGCAGCCAAGGAGCTTTCCATGTCTCCCGAGATGCTGAAGCGGAACGTGAATGTCGGCTTCTCCGGGGGTGAAAAGAAGCGCAATGAAGTGTTGCAGATGACACTTCTTCAGCCCTCATTCGCCATTCTGGATGAAACCGATAGTGGTCTGGATGTGGATGCCCTGCGGATTGTGGCGGAGGGGGTCAATCGCCTCCGGTCTCCCACTTTCTCGGCGCTGGTTATCACCCACCACCAGCGCCTGCTGGACTATCTGGTGCCCGACCGCATTCATGTGGTGGCCAAAGGCCGGGTTATTCATTCCGGTGGGCCGGAACTGGCCCAGCAGATTGACCGTGAGGGGTACACCCGGTTTCTTGCGGAGGCAGAAGCGGCGTGAGCGCAATCACCCAAGACAGGTCAGAAACTCTGGCCCCGTTCGGCACACGTCTGGACCGGGTGACAGACCCGGTTCGCAAGGCTGCGGCAGGCGCTTTGCACAGAAGCGGGTTGCCTGACCGCCGCGTGGAGGAATGGCGCTATACCAGCCTCCGTTTTCTGAATGAAACACCGCTGGCCGCCCCCGGTGATCTCTATGATGCCGGGAAGATTCAGGCGCAGCTTGAAGAGCTGGGGCTGGCCGCCGGGCCGCTGGCTGATCTGCCGCGTCTGGTTTTTGTCAACGGGCGCTATGCCGCACCGTTTTCCGTGCTGCCTTCGGGTGTTGAGGTGTCTTTCTTCGCAAAGGCCCAGACCTTTGGCACACTCTCCAGCCCGGACCGTGACCCGCTGACAGCCCTGAACACCGTTCTTGCGGAGGATGGAGCGCAGCTCCAAGTGCCTGCCGGGAAAAACGTGGGCCATGTCCTGCTGGTTTCGCTGGGGCAGACTGATGAGGCCGTGTCCTTCCACCCCCGTCATGCCGTGACGCTGGAGGAAGGCGCAAGTCTTGTCCTGATCAGCATTCAGGCAGGGCGCGGGCGCTATCTGCATAATCCCGTGCTGGAAGTGCGCGTGGGTGAGCATGCCAGCCTGAAGCATATTACTCTTCAGAAAGAAGGGGAGGCTGCCGCCTGTCTGGCCACCACCTATGCCGATGTCGCCGGTCGCGGAACCTATGACAGTTTTGTTCTGGGTATCGGCGGGGCGCTCTCCCGACAGGAGATTCACGCGCGTCTGTCAGCCCCGCATGCCACGGTGCATGTGAATGGGGCGCAGAGGCTGGCGGCAAGGCAGATTGGGGATATCACCAGCGTGGTGACCCATGCCGCGCCGGACTGCATCTCCCGCCAGACAGTGCGGAATGTGCTGGATGGCCATGCCCGCGGCGTGTTTCAGGGCAAGGTCTATGTGGACCGGGTTGCGCAGAAAACTGATGGCTATCAGATGAATCAGGCGCTCCTGCTCTCTGAAACCGCGGAAATTGATGCCAAGCCCGAGCTTGAAATCTATGCGGATGATGTGAAGTGCAGCCACGGTGCGACCGTAGGGGCGCTGGATGAAGACCAGCTTTTCTACCTGCGCAGTCGCGGCGTGCCGGATGCGGAAGCCCGCCAGATTCTCATTCATGCGTTTATGGATGAGGCACTGGCTCTGGTTGAAGATGAAACTGCCCGCGCACTGTGCGTGCAGATGCTGGCGGGTGCGTTCCCTGTTACAGGAGAGACGGTATGACCGAGGCAGCCACTCGGGAAAAATCCCGGCAGGATCTGGATGTGGCGGCCATCCGCCAGCAGTTTCCCATTTTGTCACAGACGGTGCATGACCGCCCTCTGGTGTTTCTGGATAGTGCCGCCTCGGCCCAGAAACCGGATGCGGTGATTGACGCGATGACGCACACCATGCGCGGTCAGTACGCCAATATCCATCGCGGCCTGCACTGGATGAGCGAGCGGACAACGGAAGCGTATGAAGCGGTGCGTGATCAGGTCGCGCATTTCCTGAACGCGCCATCCCGTGACGAAATCATCTTCACGCGCAACAGCACGGAAGCCATCAATCTGGTGGCGCATTCCTTTGGCGCCCTGCTCAAGCCGGGGCAGGCGGTGGTGATTTCCGAGATGGAACACCACGCCAACCTGATCCCGTGGCAGATGCTGCGGGACCGGGCCGGCATTGAACTGCGCGTGGCCCCGATTACAGAGGCCGGGGATATCGATCTTGATGCCCTGCAGGGCCTGCTGGCGGATGGGAAGGTGGCTCTGGTTGCCGTTACCCACATGTCCAACGTGCTCGGCACGGTGACACCCGCAAAGCGTATAGCCGAGATAGCGCACGCTGCCGGGGCGCAGGTTTTGTTTGATGGCAGCCAGTTCGTTGTGCATCGTAAAACGGATGTGCAGGCGCTGGGGGCGGATTTCTATACGTTTACCGGGCACAAGCTGTATGGGCCGACGGGCATTGGCGTGCTGTGGGCACGCAAGGCCCTGCTGGAAGCCATGCCGCCGTTTCTGGGTGGCGGAGATATGATTTCCACCGTCACGTTTGAAAAATCCACCTGGGCGAATGTGCCGCACAAGTTCGAGGCGGGCACGCCAGCTATTATCGAGACCATCGGTCTGGGTGCGGCCATCTCCTGGGTTGAGGCCATCGGGTTCGAGGCCATTGCCGCGCATGAAGCCGCCTTGACGGCACATGCCCTCACGCGGCTGGCGGATGTGCCGGGCCTGAAGGTTATCGGGCAGCCCAAGGAGCGCGGCGGGGTGATTTCCTTCACCATGGATGATGTCCACCCTCATGATATCGCAACCCTGCTCGACCGGAACGGAGTTGCCGTGCGCGCCGGGCACCACTGCGCGGAACCACTCATGCGTCGCCTCGGGCTGAGCGCCACCGCCAGAGCCAGCTTTGGCGTTTACACACTGCCGGAAGAAATCGACACACTGGTGGATACGCTGGTGCGGATCCGGAATTTCTTTGTGTGACCACGTCGGGTGCGAACAGCCTCGCTGCGCCCCACCCGGAGGCGAATGGTTTCGGGGTGCGGAGTGCGGGTGTGACCAGCCCTGAAGTGCATACGTCGGGGAACAGCACTCTGGCGGATAGTGGCGCTCTCTATGATCGGCTGATTGTCGAGCGTGCCCGCACGCCGCAATACGCCGGGCGGCTGGAGCAGGCGGACGCGCAGGGGGAGGGGAAAAACCCGCTGTGTGGGGACAAGACTCGGGTGGAACTTCAGATGATGGACACCCATATCAGTCAGATCAGGCATCAGACCCGTGGCTGCGCCATCTGCCTTGCAGCGGCTGACCTGATGGCGGAACGGGTCACGGGTCTGACCGTCTTGCAGGCCCGGGATATGAGCCACCGGTTTTCCGCCATGCTGGTGGGGGACTCGGGCAGCGCACCGGATGCGCATACGGAAACATCTGCGCTGGGGCCGCTGGAAGCATTTGCCCCACTGCGCGCGCACCGGGCGAGGCACCGCTGCGCAGAACTACCTTGGGTTGCTTTGAAGGAGGCGCTTTCTCATGTCGACGTCTGAAAAGGTGCATGCTCCTGAAATGCTGGATCAGGACGCCGAGCGGCAGGAGACCGCCGGAGCTGTCCTGCACGCGGAAGGCCCGCAAGGGCGTGGGGAGACAGCCAGAGTGGAAAGCTGGACACCCGATAACGCGGATGCCGGGTCTGCCAGTGCCAGTGCCAGTGCCAGTGCCAGTGCCGCATCGGTAGAGGGGCAGTCTTCCTCAGAGGTGGCAACAGCCCCTGCGTCTGAAGGTTCGGCGTCCGGCCCTGCCTCTGAAGAGGCCGTTATTGAAGCGATTGCAACGGTTCATGACCCGGAAATTCCGGTCAATATTTACGAACTGGGGCTGATTTACGCGATTGATCTGTATGACGATGGCCGCGTGAAAATTGAAATGACCCTGACTGCCCCCAATTGCCCCAGCGCACAGGAACTTCCGGTGCAGGTGAAAGAGGCGGTCGAGAAAGTGCCGGGGGTTGCCTCGGCTCAGGTGGAGGTGGTGTGGGACCCGCCATGGGATATGTCGCGCATGAGCGATGAAGCCCGCCTTGCCCTGAATATGTTTTAAGTGAAAGGACGGAGCGATGTCTCAGACCAGTGTTGTGCCGCCCGCCAGAAAAGCTCTGCCGCCCCTCATGCGCCTGTCAGAGGCAGCGGCTGCGCGCCTTGAGCATCTGTATAAGACGGCGCATGCCGGGCAGCTTCTGCGCATTGGTGTGACCACCAAAGGCTGCTCGGGTAAAGCCTATGACATGCAGTTTGTGGATGGCCCGAGCGAGGGGGATGAGGTGGTGTCAGACAAAGGGCTGACACTGCTGGTGGACCGCAAGGCGACCCTGTTCCTTATCGGCACACAGATGGATTACCACCAGACCGAGCTTGAGGAAGGGTTTGTCTTCCTCAATCCTAACGAGAAGGGCCGGTGCGGCTGCGGCGAGAGCTTTCATGTGTGAAGCCGCAAACGGCTTCCACCTCGGTTGACCACAGGAACTGGTCAATAACCGTCACACTGGTCAAACGATAGCCTGCGGCCTGAAGGGCTGAAGCATCCTTGCTCAGTGCGGCGGGGTTACAGCTCACATAAATCACGCTGCGGGGCTTGCCCTGCGTAATCTGTTTCATCTGTAATTTGGCTCCGACATGGGGCGGGTCGAGCACCACACAGGCTGCGGTGGCCAGATCCTTCGCCATAATCGGCTGTCGGTTCAGATCCCGGCATTCCACGGCAAGACGCGAGCCGCCAGAAGCGTTTTTCAGGGCTTCTGCGGCTGGCGGATAGCCTTCGTAAGCCTGCACGCGGGCGCGGCTGGCCAGCGAGAAGCTGAGCGTGCCACAGCCTGCGTAGAGTTCAAACACACTGTCGCGCTTCCCCATCTTCGGGGGCAGAGCCTCCAGCACCGCGTTCTGGATCAGGGCTTCACTTTCGGCAGTGGCCTGAAAGAACGCGCCCGTCGGCGGGTTGACCGTTGAACCTGCCAGAACATGCTGCACGGGGCCGGTCTGGGCGGCCGTTTCAGGAAGGCCCTGGTCTCCCTGCCGCTGCCAGCAGATGCGCGGAATAGATTGTTCCGAAGAAAGGGCTGCGAGTCTGCTGCGGTCAGCCGTGGAAAGCGGTCCATCTGTGACCAGAAGAATATCGAGCCCCGATTCCAGCAGATTGATCCGGACATCACCCGCGCGATACAGGCCTTCCAGACTTCTCAATGTCTGCCGAAGGGCAGGCAGGCACGCCATAATGGCGGGGTGAAGAACGGGGCAGGTTGTCAGATCAACCACATCCGCACTGCCCCGGCCATGCAGGCCGAGCAGGATATCCTTCCCCTGCCTGCGCACGGCAAGATCCGCCCGGCGGCGGCTGTGCGGCGGCACCTGAAAGGCCTGAGGCTCAGGCAGATCAGAAAAACCAGCTTTTTCAAGAGCGGCTCTCACCCGGCCTGTTTTCCAGGCCAGCAGGGCCGCGCGGTCCATATGCTGGAGCGTGCAGCCGCCGCACAGGCCAAACAGAGCACATTCAGGCTCTACCCGGGCGGGTGAGGGAGAGAGAACATCCACAAGGGACCATTTGCCAGAGGCCGTATGTGCTATCCGCACCCGCTCTCCCGGCAGGGTGTAGGGCACGTGCACAGTATGGCCATCTGGCAGTATCGCGGCGCCGTCACCCTGTGCGCCAAGATAGGCAATGGAGGTTTCGGCTGTTTCTGAAGCGTGCTGCTCCGGTGTGTGAGCTGTCACGTTGAGTGCTTTGCGGCCTCTTCTTCAGAAACAGAAACGTCTGCGGTCGGGGCCGGAAGATTGGCCAGAATGGTCGTGCGGCGCGGCAACTGCATGAAAGCAGGGACGCTCTGCCCAAACCCGACCACATCTCCGGCGGGCATCGGCGGTGCGTCCTCGCGGCGGGGCAGGCGCGCAGCCGGGGCGCGTGTTTCCTGCGCGGCGTGAGGCGCGGGGGCTGCGGCGGCGGGCTTCTGCTGCTTCGGGGCGGCGGGTTTTTCGTTCCGCGGTCCGGAGGTGGGCTTCGCGCCGGGCGTTTCCCTGCGGCGGCCATGAGACGGACGCTTCTCGTCCGACCATTCCAGTTGCTCAATGCCGTCAATCGTCAGACGCGGAATGGTCTTGCCGGTCAGGGTTTCAATGGCATCGGCCAGATTTTTGTCATAGGGCGTGGCCAGACTGTACGCATGGCCTTCCTTTCCGGCGCGGCCTGTGCGGCCAATCCGGTGGACATAATCTTCCGCATGGAACGGTAGGTCGAAATTGAAGACGTGAGACAGACCGCCAATGTCGATCCCGCGTGCGGCAACGTCTGAACACACCAGAATCTTCAGCTCGTTGTTCTTGAACTTCTCAAGAGTCGCAAAGCGGACAGACTGCGGCAGGTCTCCATGTAGCGCGCCTACGGAGAAGCCATGCTTCTGCAGGGAGTGCATCAGCACATCCACATCGCGCTTGCGGTTACAGAACACAATGGCGTTCTGCATGCTGGAGTCGCGCAGCAGTTTGCGGAGTGTTTCGCGCTTGTTGTGCTCATCCACAATCACCAGACCCGCCGTGATGGTGGTCGCAACGGAAGAGGCACGGCTGACCGTGATTTCCTTGGGTGAATGCAGGAAGGCATCCGCCAGTTGCTTGATGGCCGGAGCCATAGTGGCGGAAAAGAAGAGCGTCTGGCGGTTGGCGGGCAGCAGGCCGACAATTTTTTCAATGTCGGGGATGAAGCCCATGTCCAGCATACGGTCTGCTTCATCAATCACCAGAATTTTCGTCTGGGTGAGCAGCAGGCCGCCCCGCTCGAACAGGTCCAGCAGGCGGCCGGGGGTGGCAATCAGCACATCCACACCCCGGTTCAGCACATCTTTCTGGTCCGCCATGCTCTCGCCGCCAATCAGCAGCGCATGGGTCAGTTTGAGGTTTTTGCCGTAATTGACAAAATTTTCAGCAACCTGAAGAGCCAGTTCCCGTGTGGGTTCCAGAATCAGGGAGCGCGGCATACGCGCTCTTGCCCGTGAGCCGGAAAGAATTTCCAGCATGGGCAGCGTAAAGGAGGCTGTTTTCCCAGTTCCGGTCTGGGCCACGCCCAGAACGTCCCGCGCCATCAGAATGGCCGGAATGGCCTGTTCCTGAATGGGAGTGGGATGAACATATCCCATGTCGGAAATAGCGCTCAGAATGGGGGCTGACAGTTCAAGGTCAGCAAAGGTTGTCTTGGTTTCCGCCGGGGTTTCCGCCGCTTTTTCCTGAGCGGGGGCCACTACGGCCGGCACCTGTTCACTTTTGACGGGGGCAGGCGGGGCGTCCAGCGGAGCAGTCTGGGGTTCAACGCCTGCGGGGGCTGCGTCCTGCCGGGCTGCGGGCTCACTCTTGGGCTCCGCTGCTGGTTTCGCAGTGGCTTTTGCACGGGCAGGTTTTTTCGCGGGAGCCGCTTTCTGGCGGGTCCGTGCGGGCTTTGCTGCCGCTTTCGCGGCAGGGGCCGCGGCTTCAGCCGGCTGCGCGGAGGAGGTTTCAGCCTCTTCCTGTACGGCGGCCGGTTCTGGCGCTACGGCCGGCTCGGCGGCTTTCCTGCGCCGGCGCGCAGGTGTTTTCGGTGCTTCCGCCTTTTTGGCAGGAGCGGCTTCAAGCGCTTCTGCGCCCGTCTCCGTTGTGGCCGTCTCTACAGCGGTGGCAGCCGTTTTTGTGCGGCTGCGCGTCGTTGTCTTGCGGGTGCGGGTGGGCGTTTTGGCTATCAATATGCTCTCGGAGATACTTCAGTCGTTGTGATCATGGACCGACTGGCCTTGGTTTTTTATGCTCCAGAGGCCGGAGCAGAGATGCAAGCTGAAGCCGGTCAGGCGCTTGCTGCGATAAAGGCATTTCCCGCCAGAATCAAGCTTTCCCCGTCCGCCCTTCCGATTTTACACGAACGGATGGCCCAGAGCGGCGGCAATAATGCTGACCAGTCCGAGAAACAGGATAACCAGAAGCTGCTTGCGGATCGAGTCGAACAGAGCGGGTTGCGGGCGCAGGGCGCGCCGGGCTTTCTGGAAGGGGCCGGTGAGGATGCGCACGGACAGAGCCGCCATGATCACGCCGAGGAGCTGCATGAGGTTGGTGGTCCATGGCATATGCGCGAAGCCACCTTCATGGAGGATCATCAGCCAGCCCGTGATCAGCCCCGTGGGGATGACATGCATCAGCACCCGGAAAAACCGCCCCAGTGACTGGAGCTGAACGGAATTGCGCTGTGTGGTGTCCAGCAGGGAGAGGCTCCGGCTCATGATGAGGGCGGCATAGGCGATACCCCCTATCCAGAACATCATGCTGCCAAGGTGAAGAGCGAGGATGGCGCTCCAGAGAATGGAATGAGGCATGCGGACTCCGCTCGCAAAATAAGGCTGACTTCAGGAACAGGCGCACCAGCGGCTGAAAGGCTCTCCTGATGCGCTATCAGCTTGCCTGATTGCCAAGCGGTGAGCGTGCGTGCAAGTCAGTATTCAGCAAGACTTTCATTCCGGGGCTCCCTGCATCAGGAGGATTTCCGTGCCTGTATCGCCGCTTTCCGCACTCAGCCTGTATACACCAGAGGAGATGGGGGAGGTGGACAGGCTGGCCTCAGCCCAGGTTCCCGTTTCCGATCTGATGGACCGCGCAGGGTGGGCCGTGGCCCGGGCCGTGCGGCGGTTTATGCGCCCATGCCGGGTGCTGGTGCTGTGCGGGCCGGGCAATAACGGGGGGGATGGTTTTGTTGCGGCCCGCTTCCTGCATGAAGCAGGCTGGTCAGTTGCCGTGGCGGATATGGTGCCCCCCCGTGCTGGCTCGGCTGCGGCGGAGGCCTCCGCGCGCTTTCAGGGGCTGCGGGTGCCTTTCACGCTGGCGGAAGTCGCGCGCTCGGACCTCGTGATAGACGCTGTCTTTGGTGCGGGCTTGAGCCGCGATGTGAGCGGTGAGGCCGCCGCGCTGTTGCAGGCCGCACGCAAGGTCGTGGCGGTTGATATCCCTTCCGGAATTGATGGCGCGACAGGGCGGGTGCGCGGCAGTGCGCCGCGTGCGGCCATGACTGTCACCTTCTGCCGGTTCAAGCCGGGGCACCTGCTTTATCCGGGGCTCAGCTACATGGGCCGTCTTGTTCTGGCGGATATCGGCATGCCGCAGGCTGCCCTGACGCAGGTTCACCCTCGCGCATGGCGCAATGCGCCGGGGCTGTGGCATCTGCCGGAGCCGGGGCCTGAAAGCCATAAATATACGCGTGGGGTGGTCAGTGTCTGTGCCGGGCGCTCCATGCCCGGGGCGGCCCGCCTGTGCGCCGGAGGTGCCCGCGCCGCTGGCGCGGGGTTGGTGCGTCTGGCTGCGGGGGAGGCCGCTCCGGCCTATCGGCTTGGTGCGCCGGGGCTGGTGGTTGATGACGGCTCTCTGGAGAGTTTACTGGCAGATACACGGCGGGCTGTCTGGGTGTGCGGGCCGGGCCTGACGACAGATGAGGTGGCTCAAACCCTTCCGGTGCTGCTGGCGGCCCGGAAATGCGTGCTGGCTGATGCCGGAGCGCTTTCCGCCGCGGCAGGATGCCCGGAAAAGTTGCGGGGCGTCGCGGTGATCACGCCGCACGAGGGGGAGTTTACCCGTCTGTTCGGCTCGCCAGTTGAAAATCCGCCAGAGTCCGTGCGGAAAGCGGCGGCATTTCTCAATGCGGTTGTCGTGCTGAAAGGGGCCTCCACCCTCATTGCCGCGCCGGACGGGCGGCTTGCGATCAATGATCACGCGAGTCCCGCTCTGGCCACGGCGGGGTCCGGTGATACGCTTTCCGGTGTGATTGCCGCGCTTCTTGCTGCCGGAATGCCGGTGTGGGAGGCTGCCTGCGCCGGCGTGTGGCTGCATGGAGAGGCCGGTTTGCAGGCTGGTGCCTGGCCTGTTGCGGAGGATCTGGACCGCTATCTGGGCCCGGCGCGAGAAAAAGCGACCCGATTGCAGAATGAAGCGGAAAGATGTGCGTAGTGTCTCTTGCCGGGAGCGGCACTCTGGGCTAAGTGCTCGCAACTTGTGACGGGGTTTTACCGTGCGGGCGTGGTGGAATTGGTAGACACGCCAGATTTAGGTTCTGGTGGCGCAAGTCGTGGGGGTTCAAGTCCCTCCGCCCGTACCATTTTTGTGGTGCTCCCGTCCTGTTCCGCGGCAGCCTTTCGGCACATTGCAGCGGGGAATTTGAGTTTGTACCGAAAGGAAGGCCTGGCCGATGCAGGTTACTGACACCCTCTCCGAAGGGCTGAAGCGTGGTTTCACCATTACCATTCCGGCAGCGGAGCTTGCAGAAAAGCGCGATGCGCGTCTGAAAGAGGTTGCTGCCAACCTGACTCTTCCGGGTTTCCGTCCGGGTAAGGTGCCTGTCTCTCTGGCGCGCCAGCGCCATGGCGAGGCCGTGCGTGCGGAAGTGCTCGAGCAGGCAGTGTCTGACGCCCTGCGCACGGCACTGGAAGAGCGCGGCCTGCGCCCCGCCGGCCAGCCGCAGGTTGAGCTGGTTTCCGGTCAGGAAGATGACGGCAAGGACCTTGAGTTCAAGGTTGAAACCGAAATCCTGCCCGACATCACCGTGCCGGATCTGTCTGATCTCTCCCTGACACGCCTGAAGGCTGTTGCCAGCGATGAAGCCATCGACAAGATCGTGGCAGACGTTGCCAAGCGCCAGCGTACCTTTGAAACGGTTGAAGAAGTTCGCCCGGCTGTAAAGGGTGACGTTGTCTGCGTTGACTTCCTCGGCAAGCGCGACGGCGTGCCGTTCGATGGTGGCACGGCGCAGGACGTCAATGTCGAGATCGGCGGCGAAGGCTTCATTCCCGGCTTTGCCGAGCAGATTGAAGGCATGAAGGCCGGTGAGGAAAAAGTCATCACCGTGACGTTCCCGGAAAATTACGGGGCGGAAGAGCTGGCAGGCAAGGAAGCGACCTTTGACATCACCGTCAAATCGCTGAAAAAGCCGGTTGATGCGCCGATTGATGATGAACTGGCCAAACAGCTTGGTTTCGAAACGCTTGAACAGCTGCGTGACCTCGTCCGCAAGCAGATTGAAGGCGAATACGAACAGCTCTCCCGCCTGCGCATCAAGCGCGAACTGCTGGACGCACTGGCAACGAAAACCGATTTCCAGGCTCCTCAGGGCATGGTTGAGGCCGAGTTCCAGCAGATCTGGCAGCGCGTTGAAGCCGACCGTAAAGACGGCCAGCTTGACGATGAAGACAAAGGGAAAGACGAAGAAACCCTGCGTTCCGATTATCGCAAGATTGCCGAACGCCGCGTGAAGCTCGGTCTGCTTCTGGCTGAAATCGGCCGCAAGAACGCCATTACGGTCACACAGGATGAACTTGGTCGCGCCATGCGTGCGGAAGCCATGCGCTATCAGGGTCAGGAGAAGGAGGTTTTCACCTTCTTCCAGAACAACCCGCAGGCCATTGAATCCCTTCGCGGTCCGATTTTCGAGAACAAGGTTGTCGATTATCTGATTGAACTTGCGAAAGTGGAGGACAAGGAAGTTACTCCGGAAGAGTTATCGGATATCCCCCCGGCTGATATCTGAGAAATTTGTGTCCCGCCGGTGTGAACCGGCGGGACATTCTTTTTCAGGGTAGTTTTTCTTTTCCGGGGTGGCATCTTGCCACTTTATCTCTATCTTGATTGAGAGTGCCTGAACCGGGCACTGTCTTCGGGCAGGTGCGGGGAGGGATGGTGCAGGTTTTTTTACGGGAATGACTGACATGAGGGATCGTGATCCCGTTGAGGTTTTCAGCAACGCTCTGGTGCCGATGGTGGTCGAACAGACCTCCCGGGGTGAGCGGGCATTTGATATCTATTCCCGCCTGCTTCAGGAACGGATTATCTTTTTGACCGGACCGGTCTATGATCAGGTCGCATCTGTGATTTCCGCACAGCTCCTTTATCTGGAAAGCGTGAACCCGACGAAAGAAATTTCTTTCTATATCAACAGCCCCGGCGGCGTTGTGTCGGCAGGGCTCGCGATTTACGATACGATGCAGTATATCCGCAGCCCCGTCAGCACAGTCTGTATCGGTCAGGCGGCCTCCATGGGCTCCCTGCTGCTGGCTGGTGGTGAGGCCGGGCGCCGTTTCGCTCTGCCGAATGCCCGCGTGATGGTGCATCAGCCGTCCGGCGGTGCGCAGGGGCAGGCCAGTGACATTGAAATCCAGGCCAAGGAAATCCTCATTATCCGGCAGCGCCTGAACGAGATCTATCGCGAACATACCGGTCAGACCCTTGAGGATATCGAGCACAAGCTTGAGCGCGATACCTATATGTCAGCCGAGGAAGCGAAATCTTTCGGTATTGTTGATAAGGTGATCAGCCATCATAAGGCCACAGAGACTGGAAAGAAGGATAAAAGCCATCCTTAATCTGGTGTGCATTGAAGCCCCTGCCCAATGGCAGGGGTGGTCTGCCCGCAGCAAGGCAGATAGGGTTTGTAACCCGGCTTCTGGTTCTCTGAGAGCCGGGACGATCGAGGGAGTGGACTGATGAACGCAAAGTCCGGCGATTCCAAAAACACGCTCTATTGTTCTTTCTGCGGGAAATCGCAGCACGAGGTGCGCAAGCTTATTGCTGGCCCGACTGTGTTCATCTGCGATGAGTGTGTTGAACTCTGCATGGATATCATCCGTGAAGAGCACAAGACGACACTGGTAAAGTCGCGCGAGGGTGTGCCGACTCCCAGAGAGATCTGTAAGGTTCTTGATGATTATGTGATCGGGCAGTTTGAGGCGAAAAAGGTTCTCTCTGTTGCCGTCCATAACCATTACAAGCGGCTGACGCAGGCCACCAAGGGTAATGATGTTGAACTCGCAAAGTCCAACATCCTGCTGGTAGGCCCCACCGGTTCGGGCAAGACCCTGCTTGCGCAGACCCTGGCCCGCATTCTGGATGTGCCGTTCACCATGGCGGATGCCACCACATTGACCGAAGCCGGTTATGTGGGGGAAGATGTTGAAAACATCATTCTCAAGCTGTTGCAGGCGTCTGACTACAATGTGGAACGCGCCCAGCGCGGCATTGTCTACATCGATGAAATCGACAAGATTTCCCGCAAGTCTGACAACCCCTCCATCACGCGTGACGTGAGCGGTGAAGGCGTGCAGCAGGCACTGCTGAAACTGATGGAAGGCACCGTGGCATCCGTGCCGCCGCAGGGTGGGCGCAAGCATCCGCAGCAGGAATTCCTGCAGGTGGATACCACGAACATGCTGTTTATCTGTGGCGGGGCCTTTGCTGGTCTGGACAAGATCATCACAGCGCGTGGCAAGGGAACCGGGATCGGCTTCGGGGCTGACGTGCGCTCCCCCGATGAGCGGAAGACCGGTGAAATTCTCCATGATGTGGAGCCGGAAGACCTGATGAAATTCGGGCTTATCCCGGAATTTATCGGCCGTCTGCCTGTTCTGGCAACGCTGGGAGATCTGGACGAGGCCGCCCTGATCAGAATTCTGACCGAGCCGAAAAATGCTCTGGTCAAGCAGTATCAGCGCCTGTTCCAGATGGAGGATGTCCAGCTTTCCTTCACGGAGGATGCTCTGAAGGCGATTGCGGACCGCGCGATTACCCGCAAGACGGGTGCCCGTGGTTTGCGTTCCATCATGGAAAGCATCCTGATGAACACCATGTTCGATCTTCCCGGCCTTGAGAACGTGGAAGAAGTGGTGGTCAATCGTGACGTGGCCGAGGAAAAAACAAACCCGGTCTATGTTTACGGGAAGCGGAAAGACGTCCCTACAGAGCAGTCAGCCTAAGAACTGCAAAACAGCGCCCGCAGGCCCGATGGGGTCTGCGGGGCGGGTTTTCTGGTTAACCCATTGCAGAATGGGGCGTTCGTAACGACATGGTAGGTGTTGGAAGCCTGTTGGCAGGTTTCCGCAGGCTTGGGTATGCCACAAGACGGGTGCCCGGCCTGGATCGTCCTTGAAGGAGGTCATGGTTATGGCTGATAATGAAAAACCAGCAGTAAAACGTAAGCGCAAATCTCCTGCGGAAACCCCCGCGGCAGTCTCTCCGGCTGAAGTGCCTGTGAGTGTTCCGGAAGAGGCCGCCCCTCCGGCTGTTGCGGAACGCGGGCGTGGGCGCATTGCCGTTCTGCCGCTGCGTGACATTGTTGTATTCCCGCACATGATTGTCCCGCTGTTTGTCGGGCGTGAAAAATCCGTCAAGGCGCTGGAATCCGTCACACGTGAAGACCGGCAAATTCTTCTGGTTGCGCAGAAAGATGCCGCGCAGGATGATCCGGGTGCGGATGATGTCTATCGCTTCGGCACCCTCTCCACCATCCTGCAACTGCTCAAGCTGCCTGATGGCACGGTGAAAGTGCTGGTGGAAGGTGTCCGCCGTGCGCGGGTGAAAGCCCTGCACGATGTTGACGGGCATTTTGAAGCTGAAATTGAAGATGTGGTGGAAGACCCGGCAAAAGGCGCGGAAGCTGAAGCGCTTGGCCGGTCCATCGTCTCCCAGTTTGAGCAGTATATCAAACTCAACAAGAAGATCGCGTCTGAAGTTCTGGTCTCCCTCAACCAGATCAGTGATCTCTCCAAGCTGGTTGATACCGTTGCCAGCCATCTGAATCTCAAGATTTCCGAGAAACAGGAAATTCTGGAGGCTCCCTCCGTTCTTGCGCAGCTTGAGAAGGTTTTCGCGCATATTGAAGCGGAAATCGGCGTGTTGCAGGTTGAGAAGAAAATCCGCAACCGCGTAAAGCGCCAGATGGAGAAAACCCAGCGCGAATATTATCTGAACGAGCAGTTGAAAGCCATTCAGAAAGAGCTGGGGGAAGGCGAGGACGGTAAAGACGAAACCAGCGAGATAGAAGAGCGCATCGCCAAAACCCGGCTTTCAAAGGAAGCGAAGGAAAAGGCCCTCGCGGAGCTTAAAAAGCTGCGTGGCATGAGTGCGATGTCTGCCGAATCCACCGTGGTTCGGAACTATCTGGACTGGCTGCTGGGTATCCCGTGGAAGAAGCGCACCAAGGTCCGGCATGATCTGGCCGAGGCAGAAGCCGTGCTGGATGCGGACCATTACGCTCTGGAGAAGGTGAAAGAGCGTATTCTGGAATATCTGGCGGTTCAGAGCCGCTCCCAGAAGCTGAAGGGGCCGATTCTCTGCCTCGTCGGGCCTCCGGGCGTGGGGAAAACCTCTCTGGCGCGGTCCATTGCCAAGGCAACAGGCCGCACGTATGTGCGCATGTCTCTGGGCGGCGTGCGGGATGAAGCCGAAATTCGCGGCCATCGCCGGACCTATATCGGGTCCATGCCGGGCAAGATCATTCAGGGCATGAAAAAGGCGAAGGTTTCCAACCCGCTGTTCCTGCTGGATGAAATTGACAAGCTCGGAGCGGACTGGCGCGGAGACCCGGCCTCTGCCCTGCTGGAAGTGCTGGACCCGGAGCAGAACAGCACATTTGCAGACCATTATCTGGAAGTGGATTATGATCTGTCGGATGTGATGTTTGTCACGACGGCAAACAGCCTGAATATGCCGCAGCCGCTGCTGGACCGTATGGAGATCATCCGTCTGTCTGGCTACACGGAGGACGAGAAGGTTGAGATTGCCCGCCGCCATCTGATTTCCAAGCAGACCGAGGCGCACAGCCTGAAGCCTGACGAATGGTCTATTACCGATGAAGCCCTGCGCGACCTGATCCGCTATTACACGCGGGAAGCCGGGGTGCGTAACCTTGAGCGCGAAATTGCAAATCTGGCGCGCAAGGCGGTGAAGGAGATTGTGACAGGCAAGGCTGAGAAGGTTGCTGTCACGGTTGATAACCTTGAAAAGATGGCTGGCGTGAAGCGCTTCCGCTACGGCGAAACCGAAGCGGAAGACATGGTGGGCATTGTCACCGGTCTTGCCTGGACGGAAGTCGGTGGGGAAATCCTCACGATTGAAAGCGTCATGGTGCCTGGCAAGGGCGGTGTGGTCGAAACGGGCAAGCTGGGTGATGTCATGAAGGAGAGCGTCTCAGCGGCGTTTTCCTACGTGCGCAGCCGCTCCACCACGTTTGGGATCGCGCCGACTCTGTTTGAAAAACGGAGCTTCCACGTGCACGTGCCGGAAGGTGCGACTCCTAAAGATGGCCCGTCCGCCGGTATTGCCATGGCAACGGCTCTGGTCAGCGTCATGACTGGAATTCCGGTGCGGCGTGATGTTGCCATGACAGGTGAGATCACTCTGCGGGGGCGTGTACTGCCGATTGGCGGCTTGAAAGAGAAGCTTCTGGCAGCGCTGCGGGCCGGGATCCGGACGGTTTTCCTGCCGAAGGAAAACGAGAAGGATCTTGCTGAAATCCCTGATTCCGTAAAGAATAATCTCGAAATCATCCCTGTTTCGCATGTGGATGAAGTGATTGAGCGGGCGCTGGTGCGCAAACCCCTGCCCATTCATTGGGAAGAGGTTTCCGAAGTTGTTCCGACTCAGGAAGGAAATGGGGTGGCAGCCGCTCTGCCGCACTGACGTAAATTTTGCTATGTGACGGAAGTTTACGCTTGCTTGGTTGACGTAACGGAAAACGGCTGCATAGTGCGAGCGGGAAGCGGAGAGGCGGACGTTAAAGCCGCCCGCCGCTCCATTCATGATAAACAAAGAGAGGCGTAATATGGAGAAGCCACTTAACAAGCAGGAACTCGTTGCGGCAGTGGCCGACGAGGCAGCTCTGCCCAAGGCGAAGGCTGGAGAAGTGGTCGACGCCGTATTCGGTGCAATCGAAAAGGCCCTTTCCCGCAAGCAGGAAGTCCGTCTGGTCGGTTTTGGCACGTTTGTAACGGCCTCACGCAAGGCAGCCAAAGGGCGCAATCCGCGTACGGGCGAGGAAATTGATATTCCGGCCTCTACCTCAGTGCGCTTCAAGCCGGGTAAGGCTCTGAAGGATGCCGTGAGCTGAAGTCTCCTGACTGACAGTTTTCTGGTTTCCGGCCGGTAAAACTTCCACTGGAAGGGTTGCCGGCCGCTTCTGTTTGTGACACATACGCTTTCAGCGGGCGATTAGCTCAGAGGTAGAGCGTCTCGTTTACACCGAGAGGGCCGGCGGTTCGACCCCGTCATCGCCCACCATGATTTCTTCAGGAATGTCATGGTGTTCCGCGCAGAGCACTGAAAATTCAAGATGCTCTCGCTTTTATGAATTCCCCCCCAAATCTTGAGTATTCCGCCATATTTATGGCGTTTTAACGTTCCCGACCAAAATAATCACGGGAAAGTGCCCATTATTACTGGTGATGGGGCATGGTTGTTGTCAGGACTTGGGTTTAGGCTCCTTTGCATGATGTCTGATCTTCACGATCTTCCTCACGCAAGGAATACAGATGCCCTCTGTTCTTGGTGACTACGCGCCCGTTCTGGTATTCGGTGCTATTTCGGTTGTTATTGCGGCGGCAATGTTAGGTATGGCCCTTGTATGCGGCCAGCAGAAACCGTACCCGGAAAAAGTAACGGCATACGAATGCGGGTTTGAAGCTTTTGATGATGCCCGGCGTCGCTTTGATGTGCGGTTTTATCTGGTCGCAATCCTTTTTATTATTTTCGATCTCGAAGTCGCGTTCCTGTTCCCTTGGGCTGTCAGCCTTTCCCGTATTGGCCTGTTCGGTTTTTTGTCCATGCTGGGGTTCCTGAGTGTTCTGGGGATCGGGTTTTTATATGAATGGCGCAAAGGCGCGCTGGACTGGGATTGAGGGAGCCGCCGATGTCTGCAAATCCGCAAGACGAAACCATTCTCTGGAATCGGGAAGCCCTTCCTCCGGGCCCGGAGCAGGATGCTGTTGTGCGCGGCATTACCGGAGCTATTGCCGAAAAGGGCTTCGTGGTTGCCAATCTGGACAAGCTGGTCAACTGGGGGCGTACGGGTAGCCTGTGGCCCATGTCGTTCGGGCTGGCCTGCTGTGCCGTGGAGATGATCCACGCCTACATGCCCCGCTATGATCTGGACCGGATGGGGATTATTCCTCGCGGCTCACCGCGCCAGTCTGATGTCATGATCGTGGCAGGTACGCTGACGAACAAGATGGCCCCGGTGCTGCGTCGGCTTTACGAGCAGATGGCGGAACCACGCTGGGTGATCTCCATGGGGTCCTGCGCCAATGGTGGCGGCTATTACCACTATTCCTACTCCGTGGTGCGCGGGTGTGACCGGATTGTGCCGGTGGATGTGTATGTGCCCGGGTGCCCGCCCACGGCTGAGGCCCTGATTTACGGCATTATGCTGTTGCAGAAGAAAATCCGTCGGACAGGGACCATTCTCCGTGGCTGAGCGTCCCGTTTCCTCACGGCAGGTCCGTATGCAGGGGCGCCTCGGGGCGCTGGCCTTTACCCTCGCCACGACACGGCCGGGCATCTCTTCCGCAGAGCTGGAAAAGGGGGAACTGGTGGTGCGCACCACGCGCGACCAGATTCTGCCGCTCATGGCGTTCCTGCGGGATGATCGTGCCTGCCGCTTCGAGCAGATGATGGATCTGTGCGGGGTGGACTATCCCAGCCGCGCGGAGCGGTTTGAGGTTGTCTATAACCTGCTGTCTGTCACGCATAATCAGCGTATCCGCGTGATTATCACCACGGATGAAAGGACGCCGGTGCCGTCCATATCCGGGCTGTGGCCGTCTGCCTCCTGGTGGGAGCGTGAGTGTTACGATCTGTTCGGCGTGCAGTTTTCCGGGCACCCGGACCTGCGGCGCATCCTGACGGATGACGGGTTTGAGGGGTTCCCTCTGCGTAAGGACTTCCCGCTGACCGGGTATGAAGAGGTCCGTTACGATCTGGAGCGCCGCGAGGTGGTGAAAGAGCCGGTTTCCCTCACGCAGGACTTCCGGGATTTTGACTTCGTTTCCCCTTGGGAAGGCATGATGACCTTGCCGGGTGACGAGAAGGCCCATGAAGTCAGGCAGCATATCAAGAGGTCACGCGGATGACGGATGTAAGCAAGGAAGCCCTGCTCCGTGAAGCAGATGAGATTCTGCGCGTGGATATTCCGGAAACCCTGCTGCCTGACCAGCCGGGGGCTGCGCAGGAAAGCAAGACGCTGGAGCTTAACTCCCACACGCTGAACTTCGGGCCACAGCACCCGTCCGCGCATGGTGTGCTGCGCCTTGTGCTGGATATGGAAGGCGAGCTTGTTACGCGCACGGTGCCGCATATCGGCCTTTTACACCGTGGTACGGAAAAGCTGATCGAGTATAAGACCTATCAGAAGGCGCTCCCGTATTTTGACCGGCTGGACTATGTTTCTCCCATGTGTGAGGAGCAGGCCTTCGCGCTGGCGACGGAAAAGCTTCTCGGGATTGAAATTCCTGAACGCGCCCGTTGGCTGAGGGTGATGTTTGCGGAAATCACTCGTGTTCTGAACCATATTTTGAATATTACCGCTCTCGGTCTGGACTGTGGCGCGGTAACGCCCGCCCTGTGGGGGTATGAAGAGCGCGAGAAGCTTCTGGAGTTCTACGAAGCAGCATCCGGTGCGCGGTTCCATGCCAATTATTTCCGCCCGGGCGGTGTGGCGCGGGATATTCCGGCGGGTCTGGAAGATAAAATCGGGGCCTGGGCCAAGGAATTTCCGGCGTGGATTGATGAGCTGGAAGGGCTGCTGACGGAAAACCGGATATGGAAGCAACGCACTGTCGGGATTGGCATTTTTACAAGTGAGCAGGCTCTGGCGTGGGGGTTCAGTGGCCCCTGCCTCAGGGCGTCCGGTGTGCCGTGGGATCTGCGGCGTACGCAGCCTTATGACAATTACCATAAGGTGGAGTTTAATGTGCCTGTAGCCCGGCATGGCGACTGTTATGATCGCTATCTGGTGCGTGTTGCGGAAATGCGTGAGAGTGTCAGCATTATCGAACAGTGCCTGACACAGATCCGGCCCGGTGCGGTCAAAGTGCAGGACCCGAAATTCAGCCCGCCGCCGCGTGCGGAAATGAAGCGCTCGATGGAGGCGCTGATCCATCACTTCAAGCTCTATAGTGAGGGGTATCATGTGCCGCCGGGTGCGACATATACGGCGGTGGAAAGCCCGAAAGGGGAGTTCGGGGTGTATCTGGTGGCTGATGGTAGCAATCGCCCGTATCGCTGCAAAATTCGTCCGACCGGTTTCGCGCATTTGCAGGCGCTGGATGAACTGTCCCGCCGGTCCATGCTGGCGGATATGGTGGCGGTTCTTGGCTCTCTCGATCTTGTTTTTGGGGAGATTGACCGATGAACACCCAACAGGCACAACCAGACAGCTTTGTTTTTGATTCTGCCTCCGAAGCAGAAATTGTTGTTGCGCTCAGCAAATATCCGCCGGAGCGCAAAGCTAGCGCGGTCATGCCTCTGCTCTATATCGCACAGAGACAGATGGGGCGGCTGACCGGCAGCGCATGGGTGCCTGTTGTTGCGATGGATGAGATTGCGCGCAGGCTGGGTATGGCGGCCATTCGTGTTTACGAGGTGGCTTCCTTTTACACCATGTTCAACACAAAACCTGTGGGGCGCTACCATTTGCAGGTTTGCACCACCACACCCTGCTGGCTGCGTGGCTCGGATGATGTTGTGGCGGCCTGCAAGCGGGCCACGGGCATTACGGCATTTGGAGAAACCAGCGCGGATGGCCAGTTCACCCTGACACAGGTGGAATGTCTGGGGGCGTGTTCCAATGCGCCCATTCTTCAGGTGGATGATGATTATTATGAAGACATGGACGGCCCGCGTACCGTCGCGCTGATTGAATCGCTGCGTAAAGGGGAACGCCCTCCGGCAGGGCCAACCATTAATCGCAGTGGTTCTGCTCCCGAAGGCGGACGTAAAACACTGATGGACCCCGTCCATTCCATTTCAGAAAACAAGTAGGAGAGACGGGCATGTTGCAGGACAAGGACCGGATCTTCACAAACCTCTACGGCCAGGGGGACTGGCGGCTTGAGGGCGCGCGCAAGCGGGGTGACTGGCAGGATACGGCTGCCATTCTTGCAAAGGGGCGTGACGGAATTATTGCGGAAATGAAAGCCTCAGGCCTGCGTGGCCGTGGGGGGGCTGGTTTCCCGACCGGACTGAAGTGGTCCTTCATGCCAAAACAGTCTGATGGCAAGCCGCACTATCTCGTTATCAACGGGGATGAATCTGAGCCCGGCACCTGCAAGGACCGCGAAGTTTTACGGCATGAACCGCACAAGCTGATTGAAAGTGCGCTGATTGCCGCCTTCGCAATGGGTGCGCATGTAGCCTATATTTACGTGCGCGGTGAGTTTTTCAACGAGGCAATGCGTCTTCAGGTGGCTGTTGATGAAGCCTATGAAGCCGGGCTTATTGGTAAAAATGCTGCGGGCTCGGGTTGGGATTTTGATTTCTTTATCCATCGTGGAGCAGGTGCCTATATCTGCGGGGAAGAAACGGCCCAGCTGGAAAGTCTGGAAGGCAAAAAAGGCCAGCCCCGGATGAAGCCGCCGTTTCCTGCCGGGGTGGGTCTGTATGGCTGCCCGACCACGGTGAATAACGTGGAAAGTATTGCCGTCGCCTCGACAATCATGCGCCGGGGAGGGGCATGGTTTGCTGGGCTTGGCCGGCCGAATAATACAGGCAGCAAGTTGATGGCCATTTCCGGCCATGTGAATACACCCTGTGTTTTTGAAGAAGAACTCAGTGTGCCGCTCAAAGAGATTATCGAGAAGCACGGAGGCGGTGTCCGTGGTGGGTGGGATAATCTTCTGGCCGTTATTCCCGGTGGCTGCTCTGTTCCTGTCTTGCCAAAATCCGTGTGTGAGACTGTTCTTATGGATTATGACAGTCTTCGTGCCGTGCAGTCTGGCCTGGGAACGGGGTGCATGATCGTCATGGATAAATCCACCGATATTGTGGAAGCTATTGCCCGGTTCTCACGGTTTTTCAAACATGAGAGCTGCGGGCAGTGCACGCCATGCCGGGAAGGTACCGGATGGATGATGCGCATGATGGACCGCATGGTGCAGGGGCGGGCCGAACTGGAAGAAATTGACCTGCTGGAGCAGGTCACCCGGCAGGTGGAAGGCAATACCATCTGCGCGCTGGGGGATGCGGCGGCCTGGCCTATTCAGGGGCTTATCCGCCATTTCCGGCCGGAGCTGGAGGCGCGCATCCGCCACTATAAGGCAACGCATGGCGGCACCGGGCTGGTTCAGGTGCCAGCCTCCGGCGTGCCAGTGGCTGCGGAGTAAAGGCTATGGTGAGGGTGATTGTTGATGGCACTCCGGTTGATGTGCCGCCCGATTTCAGCGCCTTGCAGGCCTGCGAGGCCGCAGGGAAGGAAATCCCGCGCTTCTGCTACCATGAGCGGCTCTCGGTCGCGGGGAATTGCCGGATGTGCCTTGTGCAGGTGGCGCGTGCGCCAAAGCCTGTTGCCTCCTGCGGTTTTCCCGTGTCCGAAGGGATGGAAATCCTGACGGATACGGAAGTTGTGCGGCGCGCCCGGCGTGCCGTGATGGAATTTCTGCTGATTAACCACCCGCTGGATTGCCCGATCTGTGATCAGGGCGGTGAGTGTGATCTGCAGGATCAGGCATACGGTTACGGCACGGGCATCTCACGCTACCACGAAGCAAAGAGGGCCGTGACGGACAAGGATATTGGCCCGCTGGTCAAAACCGTCATGACGCGCTGCATCCAGTGCACGCGGTGTGTGCGCTTCACCACGGAGGTTGCTGGCACGCCGGAACTGGGCATGGTGTTTCGCGGGGAAAACGCTGAGATCACCACCTATGTGGAAAAGGCCCTGACGTCCGAGCTGTCAGGCAATCTGATTGATGTCTGCCCTGTTGGCGCACTGACATCCAAGCCCGCAGCCTTCCACGGTCGCTCCTGGGAATACAAGAAGACAGACAGCATTGATGTGATGGATGCTGTCGGCACCAATATTCAGGTTCATGCGCGTAGCGGTGAGGTTATGCGGATTGTGCCTCGGGTGAATGATGAGGTGAATGAAGAATGGCTGTCTGATAAAGGCCGTTTTTCAATTGACGGGTTGAAGCGCAGGCGGCTGGATCGCCCGTGGGTGCGGGTGCATGGCAAGCTTGTGGAAGCCTCCTGGCAGGATGCATTTGTGGCGCTGGCCCGCAGGCTGGATGGTGTTGCAGGCTATCAGATTGGTGCGGTGGCGGGAGATCTGTGTGATGCGGAAAGCCTGTGCGCCCTGAAAGACCTGATGGCCGCTCTCGGCTCCCCCAATGTCGACTGTCGGCAGGATAACGCGTGGTATGATCTCACCTCGCGCGAAGGATATCTGTTTAACAGTGGCATTACCGGCATAGGGGAAGCGGATGTCCTTCTGCTGGTGGGAACGCACCCCCGGCATGAAGCGCCGGTGCTCAATGCCCGTATCCGCAAGCGCTTTCTTGCTGCCGGGCGGGGGCATTTTCCCATCGGGATGATTGGCCAACCGCCTACGGACCCGACATATGATGTCACGGTTCTGGGGGATGGGCCGGAGGCGCTGGGCGCGCTGCAGGCCGGAGGCTCAGAATTTGCCGAGGCCTTCCGCAAGGCAAAGCGCCCGATGATCATTCTCGGGCATGGTGCCCTGACGCGCCCGGATGCCGCCGGAATTTATGCGGCATGCCAGACCCTGCTTTCTCAGGGTGAAGCCGTGGCCGAGGGCTGGCAGGGGCTGAATATCCTGCATACGGCCGCGTCCCGCGTGGCTGGGCTGGATCTTGGGCTTGTGCCCGGCCTGCGTGGGCGCTCGGCGTCCGGCATGCTGCGTGGCGGGGTGGATATTCTCTGGCTGCTGGGAGCGGATGAGTTCCCGGTTGATAAAATCGGGACAGAGACATTCGTGGTGTATCAGGGCCACCATGGGGATGCCGCAGCGGCCCGTGCGGATATCATTCTGCCCGGTGCGGCCTATACGGAAAAACCCGGCACCTATGTGAACACGGAAGGCCGTGTTCAGCGCAGTTTCCGCGCTGTTTTCCCGCCCGGCGAGGCGCGGGAGGACTGGCGTATTCTCCGGGCTTTTTCAGAAGTGCTGGGCAAGACGCTGCCTTATGACACGCTGGAGGCAGTGCGCGAACGTATGGCGGCCATCAATCCGGTATTCCGGCAGGGGGGCGGGGGGCTGCAACCCGCGGCGCAGATTGCCGGGCAGGGGACTTCTGCTCCCGCTGCGGCGGCTTCGGTCAGCGCGCCGGAAGGGCGCGTTGAGGCAGGAGCCTTCAGGCCTGTGGTGCGGGATTATTACCTGACAAATGCCATCAGCCGGGCCAGCCCGACCATGGCGGAATGTTCCCGCGTTTACGGGCCTGCAGCGGCAGTGGCGGCGGAGTAAGGGCGAATGGCACAGTTTTTTTATCATACCCTGGCGGGCCAGATTATCCTGATGCTGCTGGAAACGCTGGCTGTTCTGGTCCCGCTGCTGATTGGTGTGGCGTATCTGACGCTGATGGAACGCAAGGTGATGGCGGCCATGCAGCGGCGGCGCGGGCCGAACGTGAATGGCCCGTTTGGTCTGCTTCAGGCCTTTGCGGATGCCATCAAGATGATCATGAAGGAAACGGTTATTCCGGCTGGAGCCAACCGGGCGCTGTTCCTTTTCGCCCCCTTCCTGACCTTCTCACTCGCCATGCTGGCCTGGGCCGTCATTCCCACGGGGAATGGTCTGGCCGTGGCGGATATCAATGTGGGTATTCTCTATCTGCTCGCCATTTCTTCTCTTGGTGTCTACGGAATTCTGATTGCCGGGTGGGCGTCCAATTCGAAATATGCCTTTCTCGGTGGCCTGCGTTCCGCCGCGCAGATGGTGTCTTATGAAGTGTCCATCGGGCTGGTGATCGTTTCTGTCCTGCTGGCTGTGGGTAGTCTCAACCTGAATGATATCGTGCTCGCGCAGCGCCATGTCTGGTTCTGCCTGCCGATGTTCCCGATGTTTATCGTTTTCTTCATCTCGGCACTTGCGGAAACCAACCGCGCTCCGTTTGACTTGCCGGAAGGAGAGAGTGAACTCGTGGCCGGGTTCTTCGTGGAATATTCCTCGCTGGCGTTCGGTCTCTTCTTCCTTGGCGAATATGCGAACATGATCCTGATGTCAGGCATGATCAGCATTCTGTTCCTCGGAGGGTGGCTGCCGCCGCTGGGGTTGGCACCGTTCACATGGATTCCCGGCCCACTATGGCTGATTTTTAAAATTCTTTTCTGTCTCTTCGTTTTTATCTGGATCCGGGCGACCTTCCCCCGCTTCCGGTATGACCAGCTGATGCGTCTTGGCTGGAAGGTGTTTCTGCCGCTCTCACTGGTCTGGATGATTGCAACCGCAGGGTTCCTGATGGCCACAGGGCTTTTGCCGCAGGTGGGAGGGGTAAACTGATGAGTGCCTTGAAGCGCACGTTCCGCTCATTTCTGCTGGCAGAACTGGTTGGCGGTATGGCCTCGACATTCAAAATGATGTTTCAGCCCAAGGTCACGCTGAACTACCCGTATGAAAAAGGCCCGCTCTCCCCCCGTTTCCGCGGGGAGCATGCGCTCAGGCGGTATCCGAACGGGGAGGAACGCTGCATTGCCTGCAAGCTGTGTGAGGCAACCTGCCCGGCGGAGGCCATCACCATTGAGGCCGAAGAGCGGGATGACGGCTCCCGGCGCACCACGCGCTACGATATCGACATGACAAAATGCATCTATTGCGGGCTGTGTGAGGAAGCCTGTCCGGTGGATGCCATTGTTGAAGGGCCGAATTACGAATTCGCGACAGAAACACGGGAAGAGTTGATGTACGACAAGGAGAAGCTCCTTGCGAATGGAGACCAGTGGGAGGCCTTGCTGGCCCGCCGGCTGGAATGCGATGCCCCGTACCGTTAACCCCGTGCAGCCCCGAACGGGGCAGGAGGCCGGCTGATGTTGGCTCAGCTTGTTTTTTATGTTTTTGCCGCCGTGCTGCTGCTTTCTGCCGCCATGGTCATCAGTGTGCGCAACCCGGTGCATGCGGTGCTGTTTCTTATTCTGGCATTTTTCAACGCAGCGGGACTGTTCCTGATTGCCGGGGCGGAATTCCTGGCGATGCTGCTGGTCATTGTCTATGTCGGCGCGGTTGCGGTGCTGTTCCTGTTCGTTGTCATGATGCTGGATATTGATTTCACGCAACTGCGGGAAGGATTACAGCGGCACGCCCCCATAGGTATCTGTGTGGGGGGCGTTCTGTTTGCCGAACTGATCATGGCGCTGAGCCACTGGACCATGGCCCCGGCCGGCGTGAGCGTGCCGCTTCAGGCAGCCCCTGGCCTGACCAATACCGCAGCCCTCGGCACACTGATCTATACGCATTATGTCCTGCTGTTTCAGGCCTGCGGGCTGGTGCTGCTTGTCGCCATGATCGGCGCCATTGTGCTCACCCTGCGCCAGACTGGCAGCGGGCGGCGTCAGAATATTGAAAAACAGCATGCGCGCACACCTGAAGAAACGCTGGTGCTTGTGCGTGTGCCACTTGGCGAAAACGTGTTGGAGCAAGGTGGTTTCCTGCGCCCCCAAACCTCCTATTACGATACGGCTGTTCCGGGCTCTTACGGCTCTACCGGGCAGCCCGCGGTGGAAAAAGAGGAGACAGGCGCATGACACCGGCAATCGCCCCTATCGGGTTGGGCTCTTATCTGGTGGTGAGTGCGGCCCTTCTGGTGCTGGGAGTGCTGGGTATTTTTCTCAACCGGAAAAATATCATCATCATTCTCATGTCCATGGAACTTATCCTGCTGGCCGCAAACCTGAATTTTGTGGCGTTTTCTTCCGCGCATGCGGATCTTTCCGGGCAGGTGATGGTGCTGTTTGTGCTCACCATTGCCGCGGCGGAAGCCGCCATCGGGCTGGCGATTGTCACGGTGTATTTCCGTAACCGTGGGTCGATCCAGGTCGAAGACGTCACGATGATGAAGGGATGAACGGACTGATGCAGACCGATCTTCACCTGTTTGCCGCAGCTATTCTCCTGCCTCTGGCGGGAGCGGTTGTGGCGGGTCTGGGTGGCCGCCTGATGGGCGATACACTGGCAAAAGCCGTCACGCTGCTGTGCATGGGGGCTGCGACCGTTTGCGGAATTGGGGCGCTGTGGGGGGGGTGGACATCGGGTTTTGGTCCCTATGCTGTGCCTCTGGCCGACTGGGTGAATGCCGGCGGTTTCCATGCGACATGGACCCTGCGGTTCGATACGCTCTCCGTCACCATGAGTGCCATGGTGCTCTGCGTTTCCCTGCTGGTTCATTGCTACAGCGTTGGCTATATGAGCCATGAAACCATGCCGGTTTACCGGTTTTTCGCGTATCTTTCGCTGTTCACGTTCGCCATGCTCATGCTGGTCTCGTCCTCGGACCTCATCCAGCTGTTTTTCGGTTGGGAAGGAGTGGGGCTCGCCAGTTATCTGCTCATTGGGTACTGGTATGACCGCCCTGCCGCAACGGCCGCAGCCATCAAGGCGTTTGTGGTGAACCGCGTGGCCGATCTGTTCTTCATTGTGGGCATCGGGCTGATTTACGTTCTGTTTCATTCCGTGCGGTATGACGAGATTTTCGCGGCTGTGCCGCAGGCTGCCGGGGCGTTCTATACGCTGTTCGGGCACTCTTTCCCCATGCTGGAAGTCATCTGCTTTCTGCTGTTTATCGGCGCTATGGGGAAATCGGCCCAGCTTTTCCTGCACACATGGTTGCCGGACGCCATGGAAGGCCCGACCCCCGTTTCCGCGCTGATCCATGCTGCAACAATGGTTACGGCAGGCGTGTTTCTGATGGCCCGGATGTCCCCCCTTCTGGAAGTGGCGCCAAACACCCGCCTGTTTATTATCTTCATTGGTGCCACAACCTGTTTTTTTGCCGCCACTGTCGGCATGGTGCAGCCGGACATCAAGCGGACCATTGCCTATTCCACCTGTTCCCAGCTTGGTTACATGTTTGCCGCCGTGGGTGTGGGTGCGTATCAGGTTGCGATTTTTCACCTGACAACACATGCCTTTTTCAAGGCGCTGCTGTTTCTCGGGGCGGGGTCCGTTATCCACGCCATGCATGATGAACAGAATATGTTCCGTATGGGAGGCCTGTGGAAAAAACTGCCGCTGACTTATGGCGTGATGTGGATTGGCAGTCTGGCGCTTGCAGGTGTTTTCCCCTTTGCCGGATACTGGTCGAAAGACGCTATTCTGAATGCCCTGTGGGCTGCTGATGGCCGCATGAGCCACTATGCCTGGATGCTGGGGGTTATAACGGCCTTTCTCACAGCCTTTTATAGCTGGCGTCTGCTGTTTTTGGTGTTCCACCGTGCTCCGGCCGATGTGCAGAAGCGGGATGCCGCGCATGAAAGCCCGCTTTTCATGAGCGTTCCTCTGGTGCTGTTGGCGATCGGCGCTGTGGTGAGTGGTCTGGTTCTTGCCCCGTACTATATTGGCGCACAGCAGAGCGCGTTCTGGCAGGGCAGCATTTTCAATGCCCCCGGAAACACCATTATGGAAACGTTTGAGCAGGTGCCTGGTGTGGTGGCGTTGCTGCCTTCTCTGGTGGCGCTGGTCGGTATCGCACTGGCCTTCCTGTTCTACATCGCCTCTCCGGGGCTGCCTGAGGCTCTGGCCCGTTCCTGTGGGCCTGTGTACCGGTTCCTGCTCAACAAATGGTATTTTGATGAGCTGTATGAACATATTTTCGTAAAGCCCTATGCCGCCATTGCCCGTTTCCTATGGAAAGATGGGGAAGAAGGGGCAGTGGAAGGCCTCCCGCGTGATCTGGTGCGGGCAACCGCGAGTGGCGCGGTCGATGCTGTCCGCCTGCAGACAGGGTCCATCGCGCTGTATGCCTTTACCATGCTGGCGGGTCTTGTCGTGGTGCTGACCGTGGCTCTGTGTGGATGAGGCGGCAGATGAGTCACACTGTTTTTTCAGTTTCCTTCCGCTCTGAACGGAGTGCCGTGCAATGAACGCGATGTCAGTCAACTGGATACTGGCTCTGCCGGAAATCACGCTTGCCCTGGCAGGGCTGGTTATCCTTGTGTTTGGTGTGCTTCAGCGGCCGGGGAAGGGAATTGGGGCCTGCACCGTTCTGAGCATCGCGGCCTTTGTGGGGTGCGCGGTGCTGGTGGCCCTCTCGCCGGATGGTGCAGCCTACGCGGGCACGTTCGTGAATGACAGCTTCGCCCGGTTCATGAAAATTCTGGTTCTGCTGGGCGGGCTGGTTGCTCTGCTGCTGACAGTCAGCTACCGCACGGACGAGCGTGCGCCCCTGCCTTTTGAAACAGCGGTGCTGATCCTGTTTTCAACAGTGGGGGCCATGATCATGGCCTCTTCAGCCAATCTGATGACGTTGTTTGTCGGGTTGGAGCTATCCTCACTCTCCATCTACATTCTGGCTGCTCTGGAACGGGATGACGTGCTCTCCTCCGAAGCCGGGCTGAAATACTTCGTGCTGGGGTCTCTGGCGTCCGGCCTGCTGCTGTATGGCATGTCTCTGGTGTATGGTTACGCCGGAACCATGGAGTACAGCGGGCTGATTGCGGCCATTCAGCAGACCACAGCGCTGCCTGTGGGGCTGATGGTCGGCCTTGTGTTTCTTGTTGTGGGGCTGTGCTTCAAGCTTTCCGTCGTGCCGTTCCATATGTGGACGCCGGATGTGTATCAGGGTGCCCCGACCCCTGTGACAGCCTATATGGCGGGTGCTCCCAAATTCGCAACTTTTGCGCTGCTGCTGCGGGTGATGAGCGGTCCGTTCGGGGCCATGGCCCCCCGCTGGCAGATCCTGATTGAAACGCTGTCCATCCTCTCCATGGTTTACGGCGCGCTCGCGGCCATTCCGCAGACCAATATCAAGCGCCTGATGGCCTATTCCTCCATTGGTCACATGGGGTATGCGCTGATGGGTCTGGCTGCGGCGTCCACCAATGGCGTGCGGGCCACGCTGGTGTATCTGGCGGCCTATCTCGTTATGAACGCCGGGGTGTTCGCCGTGATCACCGCCATGCGGCGCAAAGGGCGGGAGGTGACATCCCTTGCCGATCTGTCCGGGCTGGGGCGGACAGACCCCGGTCTGGCGGCGGCGCTGGCGGTGTTCATGTTCAGCATGGTTGGCGCGCCGCCGCTGGCTGGTTTTTTCGGCAAACTGATGGTTTTTGCCGCCGCATGGCAATCCGGTCTTTACGTGCTGGTCGGGATCGGGGCACTCTCGAGTGTGATTGGTGCGTATTATTATCTGCGGGTGGTGAAGGTTATGTATTTTGATGCCTCTGCTGAGAGGCTGGACCAGCCAGCACGCAGCCTTGTGTTTGTTTCGGGCAGCATGGGGCTGGCAACCGTGTTCTTTGTTCTGGCTCTTGGCCCGCTGATGGCTCTGGCCCGGCAGGCTGCTCTGGCTCTTGGCGGATGACGCAGCCGGAGGCGGCCGCCTGGCGGCTGGAATGTTATGAGGAACTGACATCAACCTCTGATATCTGCCTTGAGCGTGCCCGGGCCGGAGAGGCTCCGGGTCTGGCGCTGCTTGCACACCACCAGACAAAGGGGCGAGGCAGTCGGGGGCGGGCTTGGGCGAATGCCGGGCAGAGCCTGGCGTTTTCCGTTCTGCTGGATGCAGGGCAAGCAGGGGCGGACGCGCTGGGCGGATGGCCCTTCGTGGCCTCTCTGGCGTTTTTTGAAGGGCTGGCAGAGAGCGTTCCTGCCGCCCGTAAGCATCTGATGATCAAATGGCCCAATGATATTCTGCTTGATGGACAGAAGCTGGCGGGTATTCTGATCGAGCGGGAAGGGACCATGCTGGTCATCGGCATGGGGGCCAACCTTGCACAGCCCCCGCAGGAGGCGCAGATTGGCCGGAAAGCGGGCGCGCTGGGGGATTACGGTCCCGTGCCGTCTTCCGCCGATGTGGCGCGGGCCATTCTTGCACATCTGACGAACTGGTGTGATGTCTGGAACCGTGAAGGGTTTGCCGCTTTATGTGCAGAATGGCGCAAACGGGCGCATCCTGTTGGCACGCCCCTTGTCGTAAGCGGCGGGACTACTTATGAAAAGGGCCAGTTTGCAGGGCTTGCCGCTGATGGCCGGCTTCTGCTTGAGACGGAAGATGGAATGAAAACGATCGCAACAGGAGATATCCTGCTGGCACAACACGGGGCTGACGTTGCTTCTCGTCATTGATGCAGGGAACACGAATGTCGTGTTTGCCGTGCATGATGGTGAAAAATGGCGGGGTGTCTGGCGCATTACCATGCAGGCCCAGCGCACGTCTGATGAATATGCCGTCTGGCTGCTGGCCCTGCTGAAGATGCAGGGTATTGTGGCGGATGATATTGAAGGGGCTGTGATTGGCACCGTGGTGCCTGCGGCCCTGTACCACCTGCGCACCCTGTGCCGCCAGTGGTTTGCGGTAGAGCCGCTGCTGGCGTCGGCCCGGCTGGACTGGGGCTTTTCCATCAAAATGGATAACCCGGACGAAGTCGGGGTGGACCGCCTGTTAAACGGACTTGCGGCACACCATCTGTACGGTGGTCCGCTGACAGTGATTGATTTTGGAACCGCCACAACGTTTGATGTGGTGGATGTGGAAGGCAGTTATTGCGGTGGCGTGATCGCGCCGGGCATCAATCTTTCGGTTGAGGCCCTGCATCAGGCAGCCGCACGGTTGCCAAGAATAGGCGTTGGCCGCCCGGCGGTGGAGTCCGTCATCGGGCGCAATACGGTCGCGGCCATGCGGTCAGGCGTGTTTTGGGGGTATGTCGGTTTGATCGAGGGGATCGTCGAGAGGATCAGGCTGGAAGTCGGGCAGACCATGAAGGTGCTCGCAACTGGCGGTCTGGCTCCGCTCTTCTCAGAAGGTACGACGGTGTTTGATCATGTGGATTCAATGCTGACCCTGAACGGCCTGCGGATATTGGCGGGGCGGAATCCCCTGCCGCGTCTCACAATCGAAAAAGATTTTTTGACAGAAGGATAACGATACTGATGAAAGAAGAGAACGGCGGTCTGGCCTTTCTGCCTCTAGGCGGGACGGGTGAGATCGGCATGAATCTGAACCTCTATTGCCTTGGGGAAACCTGGCTGGCCATAGATTGCGGGATTGGCTTCAGCGGGAACGACACCCCGGAAGCGGAAATCCTGGTGCCCGACCCCACCTTTATTGCCGAGCGCAAGGACAAGCTTGCCGGGCTGGTAATTACCCACGCGCATGAAGACCATATTGGGGCCGTGGCCCATTTGTGGCCGCTGCTGCAGTGCCCGGTTTATCTGACACCGTTTGCCGCGGCTGTGCTGCGCCGCAAACTGGCGGAAGCGCGCCTGCTCCAGCAGGTGCTCATTCACGTTATTCCGTGTGCCGGCCGCTTTGAAGTCGGCCCGTTTGATCTGGAATTCATTCCCGTAACCCACTCCGTGCCGGAAGCGCAGGCTGTTGTGCTGCGCACGCCGGAAGGCGTTGTGGTGCATACGGGGGACTGGAAGCTGGATCCGGATCCGCTGGTCGGCCCGCCGACAGACATCAAGCGTCTGAAGGAAGTGGGGGATGAAGGCGTTCTGGCGCTGGTGTGTGACAGCACGAACGTCATGAAGCCCGGCCCATCCCAGTCCGAAGCTGAAGTCCGCCGGAGCATGACGGACCTGATCAGCGGGCTGAAGGGGCGCATTGCTGTCACCTGCTTTGCCTCCAACGTGGCGCGCGTGGAAACCATTGCCATGGCGGCACAGGCTGCGGGCCGCACGGTGGTGCTGGTTGGCCGCTCCCTGCGCAATCTGGATGTGGCGGCGCGTGAATGCGGGTATCTCTCCGGGGTGCTGCCGTTCCTGACGGAACAGGATGTGAATGATGTGCCTGATAATCAGCTCGTCATGATCATTACCGGCAGTCAGGGTGAACCGCGTTCAGCTCTCTCCCGTATTGCGCTGGATATGCACCCGAATGTGTCCCTCGGTGAGGGCGATACGGTCATTTATTCCAGCCGCATGATTCCGGGGAACGAGCGCGCCATTATGGCGGTGCAGGATAATCTGTCCCGTCGCGGCGTGACCGTGATCACGGACAAGGAAGCGTTCGTGCATGTCTCCGGCCATGCAACGGCGGGTGATGTCAGCACCATGTATGATCTGGTGCGGCCGAAATATGCCGTCCCGGTGCATGGAGAATGGCGCCACCTTACAGCGCATGCCGCTCTGGCACAGGAAAAAGGAATTGCCCCGATTCTGCTGGAAGATGGGGATATCCTGCGTCTGTCCCCCGGCAAGGTTGAAGTGGTGGATACCGCCCCGAGCGGCCGTCTGGCGCTGGATGGGGGCCGTCTGCTGCCCATGAACGGTGGTGTTCTGGCGGCACGCCGCAAGATGCTGTTCAACGGTGTGGTGATTGCCAGCTTCGCGGTGGATGATGAAGGCTTCGTGATTGGTGAGCCCAAAGTCAGCGCACCCGGCCTGCTGGACCCGGATGATCTGGAAAGCGTGCGCGTGCGCGAAGAATTCGCCAATGCGATTGACGTGATTCCGGATGAACTGCGCGGGGATGACCAGGCTTTCCGTGATGCCGCCAAAACCGCGCTGCGCCGCGCACTTGGCCGCAAACTTCAGAAGCGTCCGCTGGTGGACGTGCATGTTCTGCGCGTCTGACGCACAGAACATGCCCCTGCACGGAGCAGGGCAGAAACAGTGATGAAAAGGAGACCCGCGTCAGGCGGGTTTTCTTTGTCCGCGCACTGTTTTAGAGCAGATAAAGACTAGAATTTCAGAGTGAGGCCGCCTGTGGCCTCACCTGCCAGACAAGGCTGAGTGTATCATGCGTCTTTCGCGCAGTTTTCTTCCCACGCTTAAGGAAAACCCGGCAGAGGCGCAGATCGTCTCGCATCGTCTTATGCTGCGGGCCGGGCTTATCCGGCAGACGGCATCCGGCATTTATGCATGGCTGCCTGCCGGGCTGAAGGTTCTGCGCAACATCAGCCAGATCGTGCGGGAAGAGCAGGACCGTATTGGCGCGCAGGAAGTGCTGATGCCCACTCTTCAGTCCGCTGATCTGTGGAAGCGTTCTGGCCGGTATGATGCCTATGGCCCGGAAATGCTGCGTATTCAGGACCGCCACAAGCGGGAACTGCTCTACGGGCCGACCAATGAGGAAATGATTACCGATCTGTTCGGGCAGGCCGTGAAGTCCTACAAGGATCTTCCTCAGGTGCTGTATCATATCCAGTGGAAATTTCGCGATGAAATGCGCCCCCGTTTTGGTGTGATGCGCGGCCGCGAATTCCTGATGAAAGATGCCTACAGCTTTGATCTGGATTATGACTCCGCCGTGGCCACGTATCGCCGTATGCTGCTGGCGTACCTGCGCACGTTCCAGCGTCTGGGCGTGCGGGCGGTGCCCATGCGGGCCGATACCGGGCCGATTGGTGGGGAACTGAGCCACGAATTCCTGATCCTTGCCCCCACAGGGGAAAGCGGCGTGTTTTATGATGCCGCTCTGGAAGAGCAGGACTGGCTGGATGAGCCGGTGGATGTGGAAGACCCCAAGGCGCTGGAAGCCTTCTACACCCGCGTGACCACACCCTATGCCGCAACCGATGAAATGCACGATACCACTGCGTGGGAGTCCGTGCCCGAGGCGCGCCGTCGGGAAGGGCGCGGCGTGGAAGTGGGGCATATTTTCCACTTTGGCACCAAATATACGCAGTCCATGGATGTCGCGGTCAGCGGACCGGAGGGCGCGCCGGTTTACCCGGAAATGGGCTCCTACGGCATTGGTGTTTCCCGTCTGGCGGGAGCGATTATCGAGGCCAGCCATGATGAGGCCGGTATTATCTGGCCGGATGCCGTGGCTCCGTTCCGCGCCGCGATCCTGAACCTGAAGGTTGGTGATGAAACCTGTGATGCCGTGTGTGAGCGGATCTACAACACCAACACGGAAGCCTTCCTGTATGATGACCGGACAGACCGCGCCGGGGCGAAATTCGCGGATGCGGACCTGATGGGCCACCCCTGGCAGATTGTGGTCGGGCCGCGCAGCGCCAAGGAAGGCCGCGTGGAGCTCAAGCGCCGCGCTACCGGTGAACGTCAGGACGTGAGCGTGGAAGAAGCCCTCGCTCTGGTGCTGGCAGGCTGATGATGTTTGGTCCCTTCGAGCGGGCCGTGGCAGGCCGCTACCTCCGGGCACGGCGTGGGGAACGCTTTGTTTCCGTGATTGCCATCTTCTCGCTTGTGGGGATTGCCCTCGGGGTGGCGACACTCATTATCGTCATGGCGGTCATGAATGGCTTTCAGGCAGACCTGATGAGCCGCATTCTTGGCCTGAACGGGGATCTGAGCATTTACGGCACGGGCCGCACGATCTCTCAATATGAGGATGTCGCGGCAAAGGTGCGCAAGGTTCCGGGCGTTATCAGTGCAACACCGCTGATTGAAGGACAGGTGCTGCTCAGCGCCGGGTCCTACAGTTCTGGCGGTGTGGTGCATGGCATGACACGGCAGGGGCTGCTTGACCTTAAAGGGGTGAGTTCTTCCCTTGTGGCAGGCACGCTGGATGATTTCGGCAGTGATGATTCCATCGCCATTGGTGTGACACTGGCCGACCGTGCCGGGCTTTCCATCGGCTCACGCATCACGCTTGTCTCGCCCGATGGGGCTGCCACGGCGTTTGGCACCGTGCCACGGGTGCGGGCCTATCGTGTGGTGGCCATTTTTGATGCGGGCGTGAACGACTATAATTCCAGCTACGTGTTCGTGCCGATGCACGCGGCGCAGGTCTATTTCCAGATGCCGGATAAAGTGACCCAGATTCAGGTCATGGTGACGGATGAGCAGAACATCCGCCCGGTCACGATGCGCATTGTCAACGCTGTTGGTGAGCCCGGCCTGCGGGTGCTGGACTGGACAAACGCGAACAATGCCCTGTTTGGCGCGGTGCAGGTGGAACAGAATGTGATGTTCCTCATCCTGACACTGATTATTCTGGTGGCGGCGTTTAACGTTGTGTCCTCCCTGATCATGATGGTGAAGGACAAGACGGGCGATATCGCCGTGCTCCGCACCATCGGGGCCAGCCGGGGAGCAATTCTGCGCATTTTCCTGATGTGCGGGGCCTCGGTTGGTGTCACAGGGACTGTGGTCGGCACCGTGCTGGGGGTGGTGTTCTGTGAGAATATCGAGCGTATTCGCGTGGCCCTTCAGAAGCTGACAGGCACAAATCTTTTCAACCCCGAGGTATATTACCTTGAGCATCTGCCCGCCAAACTGGTGTGGGGGCAGGTGGGGGAAGTGATTGTGATCGCCCTTGCGCTTTCCCTGCTGGCAACACTCTACCCGTCCTGGCGTGCGGCAAAAACTGACCCTGTGGAGGCCCTGCGCCATGAGTAATGTCGCCCTCAGCCTGCGCGGCGTGAAGAAGACCTATCGGAGCGGGGAAGACGGCACACTGCCCGTTTTGCAGGGGGTGGATTTCAGCCTGCATGCCGGTGAGATTGTGGCTCTTGTCGCGCCGTCCGGCACAGGGAAATCGACCCTGCTGCATCTGGCGGGCCTGCTGGATACGCCGGATGAAGGCGAAATCGAGATCTGCGGCAAACAGACGCGGGGCCTTGCCGAGGTGGGCCGGACTGCGCTGCGGCGGGACCAGATCGGCTTTGTCTATCAGTTTCATCACCTGCTGGCTGAATTCACAGCGCGTGAGAATGTCATGCTCCCGCAGATGATTGCAGGTGTGCGCAAGCCGGATGCCCGCCAGAAAGCGGAAAAATTGCTGGGAATGTTCGGTCTGGCGCATCGTGTCAGCCATCTGCCGGGTAAACTCTCCGGCGGGGAGCAGCAGCGCGTGGCCATTGCCCGGGCGCTGGCCAATAATCCGGCTCTCCTGCTGGCGGATGAGCCGACAGGCAATCTGGACGTGCGCACGGCAGACGCCGTGTTTTCAGAACTGATGGCCGCAGTGCGTGGGCAGGGGCTGGCGGCACTAGTTGCCACGCATAATGAAGAACTTCTGAGCCGCATGGATCGCGTGGTGACACTGCGGGACGGGTTGATCGTCCCGCGCTAAAACCCCGGCGTTCTTTTACGGCTCAGGCAAGATGACCTGAGCCCCGGTCAGGGGTTCAGGATCACGCGTTCAACAGCATTGCTGACACGGGCAGAGGTGGGGGGCGTAATGCTGGAAAACCACGCCACGGGCTTGCCGGTGCGGTTTGTCAGATATTTATAGAAATTCCAGCGGGGGCGGGCCAGAAAGCCGCATTCCTTGTCCAGCCAGCGGAACAGGGGGATCGACTGCGCCCCCCGAACAGGGCTGCGGGCCGCCATCGGAAAGCTGACCCCATAATTTCTGTGGCAGAAAGCAGCGATTTCAGAGGAAGACCCGAGTTCCTGCTGGCCAAAATCATTGCTGGGAATACCAATAACAATCAGCCCCATGCTGCGGAACTGATACCACAGGGCTTGCAGCCCTTCATATTGCGGGGTGAAACCACATTTGGAGGCCGTATTGGTAATAAGAATGGGACGACCGCGATACTCAGCCAGATTGATCTCACCGCCTTCAAGGGCGGGAAGTGTGAAGTCGTAGATTGTCGTCACGGTCCGGCACTCATCTCTATTGCATTGACAGGGTTTGTCCCTGCTGTGTTTAGCGCAGGACATTCAAGGGGGCGAGTAGATGGTGTGTGATTGGAAAAGCCGGGGGGAAGCCTGCTGCCCTGTTCCGGGTTCTTGTCAGGCTTCCACCAGATCGCTCTGTGATGAAGGATCGAGTTCTGATTTTTATTGTTCATTATATTGAACTCGATCCCGTATTTCGAATATGAGGGTATGAGCCCTCTTTGTCAACAAGGAAAATAAGACTCGGCATGACCCCATCTCATGATTCTGTGCCCGCCCTGCGTCGCGCCGTGCGTATTCTCGATCTGGTGAAAAGCGCTGAGCGCCCGCCGTTGGCGGCGGATATTGCCCGCCAGCTTGAATTGCCCCGCAGCACGGTTCATGGCCTTGTGGCGGTGATGGTGGAGCTTGGTTTGCTGGAGAAAACGAGCCTGCAGGGGTATCGTCTTGGGGCGCGGCTGGCGGACTGGGCTACCGGAGTCACGGAAAGCCGGGATCTGGTGACTGAATTTTATCAGGCTCTGGAGAGTTTTTCAGATCTCGCGGCCTTCACCGTCACGCTCACGCTGCTGGAAGATACGGATGTGGTCTACGTGGCCTGCCGTAACAGCGCCACAGTGCTGGGGGCATCCTTCCGCGTCGGGATGCATTTGCCTGCCATTTTTACGGCAACAGGGAATGCCATGCTGGCGGAGATGGATGATACCTCGTTCAGGGAATGGCTGACCCTGCACCCGGCTTCAACCTGGCCGGAACCGCTGACACCGCATGGTATCCGCTCTGTCACCACGCTGGTGCGGGAGATTGCCGAGATCAGGGAGCGAGGGTACGCCGTGGATGATGAGCAGGTTCATGATGGCCTCTGGTGCTTCGGGGCCGGGGTCCGGGATCATTCCGGGCGGATGGTTGCCGGGGTTGGTCTGAGCCTGCCACAGACCGAGCTTGGCCGGTATGAGGTCAGCCAGCTTGGTAAAATGGCGGAGGCTCTGGCGCAGGCTCTTTCCCGCCGGTTAGGGTATCGCGTGGAGAAGGGCGAGTCTGCCTGAAACGTCTGGCTCCGAGACAGTCCTTCCGGCTGGAAGGCACCTCAGGTTGGCGGATTGAAAAGGAATACTATGCCGCGTTTACGTTTGCTCTCTGGTGGAACTGCGCTTCTGCGGTCTTTCATGCCGGGTCTGTGCACGGTTTTTCTGCTGGGGGGCGGTTCCGCGGCTCCCGCGCGAGCGGATGGGGTGCTGCCCCAGACCATCGTGAAATACCGCGTTTATGCGCATGGCTTTAATGTCATGGATATTCAGGCCTCTTACCGGCTGAGCGAGTCTCAGTATGGCATTACGGCGCGGGTCAAAACGGGCGGTTTTTTTGGCATGTTCATGAAAACCAATTTGCAGACCAGCGCGCAGGGGCATTTCAGCGGGGCAGAGGTGGAGCCTGCCCTGTTCGACAGTGCGGGGTGGTCCCGTGGCCGGAACCGGCATGTGTCGGTTGTCTATCGGGACCAGATGCCGGAGGTCACGCTGATTGACCCTGTTGAGACCGATCGGGAAAGCGTCCCGGCAGCAGATAAGCTGGGTGCCATTGATACCCTGTCCGCCCTGATGAACCTCCTGCATCAGGTGCGCACATCCCAGAGCTGTGGCGGGCAGGAAAAAGTGTTTGATGGCATGCGCCTGAGCACGCTTTCCATTCATCCCGCAGGGTTGCAGCACATTCCTTCCGGCGGCCCGCTGGATTGGGGTGAAGATGCGCTGCGTTGTGATTTTGTTGCCCAGCAGACAGAGGGCTTCAAATTTTCCAGCGAGAAAAGCAAACTGCGCAACCCGCAGCCGGGGCGCGCATGGTTTGAAAAAGTGGGAGAGGCCGGGTTTGTGGCCGTGCGGGTGGAGGTGGATCACCCCAAGCTCGGGCGCATCACCATTGTGATGGACGGTCCACCCCAACAGGCGAGCTGAGTAAAGGTTTCCGGCACGGGAGTGCCGGTTTTCCGGGAAGGCGCGTCAGAACGCGGATAATTTCAGGTTGGTCAGGGAAGATCGGTCAGGGGAGGCCGTTGCCGGGGTCTCATGGCACGGCAAACTGCCTGAACGGTGTCCCGCAGCCAGCGATGAGCGGGGTCAGCCTCCATACGCGGGTGCCACATGGCCGAAATGACGATTTCGGGTGTGCTGAAGGGGAGCGTGAAGGCTCTCAGCCCGGCTGATTTTGTGGCATCGCACGCAGGGCTGCCGGTGAGGCAGGACTGCGGAACATGGGTGAGCAGGTCCGAATGCCGCACGATCTGAAGCGCATCTGGAAATCCGGGCACAACCACGGACACAGTCCGGTGCAGCCCCTTCTGCTCCAGTGCCGCGTCAACAGGGCCGGAGAAGGCTCCACGCCGTGAGGTGGCGACATGGTGATATGCGGCATAGCGTTCGTCCGTGATATCGCCCTCTCCGAATATCGGGTGATCGGCCCGCGCAACGCCCACAAATGTGTCCCGGAACAGGAGTCGGCTCCGGATTTCCGGCGCGGACGTGCCGCGCACGCCAATCTCCAGATCAAGTTTCCCTTCCCGTAACGGCAGGGCATCCTTGTCGGGTTTGGGGGTAAACAGGAGGCGTGCGCGCGGTGCCTCTTTCATGACAGCGGCAACAAGTGGGGGCGCGAGACTGTCCAGAAAGCCTTCGTTTGTGCGCAGGACAAACGTCCGGTCGAGTGTGTGCAGGTCCAGATTTTGAACGCGCGGACGCAGGACAGCCTGCACAGTGCGGGTCAGATCATGAACATGATCCCGCATTTCAGCCGCATAAGGTGTCACCACAAGATGGCGGCCGGCCCGGACCAGCAACGGGTCCCCCGTTGCGGCGCGGAGCCGTGCAAGCGTGCGGCTCATCGCCGAGGTGCTGAGGCCGAGGCGTCGGGCGGCTCCCGTCACGCTGCCTTCGTCAAGCAGCACATCAAGGGCCGCCAGAAGATTGAGATCCACTGTGCTCATGGTGAGACTTTAACCCCGATGCCCTGCGATACATAGCGTTGGATGCAAAATTATCTTAATCCTGATGCGCCTGGTGCCTGCTCCCGGCGCGCCGTATCTCTTTGTAAGACCCTGTTGGCGTGACCACCGTTACGACAAGGGAGCTTCTGGAAAAGGGGACAGTCTCGTGAAACTGATTGGCATTGAAGAACATTTCCTCACAAACGAGGTAAAGGCCGCATGGTCTGCCCTCAGCCTTGAAGCGTCCGACCCGAGTGTCGCCTTTCATGGTGGCGCACTGGAGACGCGGCTGTGTGATCTCTCCAATGAGCGTCTGGCGCTCATGGATGAAACCGGGTTGGATGTGCAGGTTCTCTCACTCACCACACCATCCTTACATGATGTCGGGGTTGAAAGCGTTGCCATGGCCCGCCGTGTCAACGATGCCGTAGCCGAGGCCGTGGCGCGGCATCCTGACCGCTTTCAGGCATTTGCGACACTTCCCGTAACACAGCCGGATGAGGCCGCGCTGGAGCTTGAGCGCTGCGTCAAGACGCTCGGCTTCAAAGGCACCATGCTCTGCGGCCGGGTTGGGCAGCGTAGTCTGGACCACGCAGACCTGCTGCCCATCTTCCAGAGTGCCGCCGCGCTGAAAGCGCCGGTGCTGCTGCACCCGAGAGTGCCGGAACAGTCAGTCCGGGATGCCTATTATTCCGGCTTCAGCCCGTCTGTGGATGCAGCGTTTTCCTGCTTTAGTCTGGGCTGGCATTATGATGCGGGGCTTCAGTTCCTGCGCCTTATCCTCGCGGGGCACTTTGACCGGATGCCGGACTTGCAGATTATTCTGGGGCATTGGGGAGAGCTGGTGCTGTTCTACGCTGAACGCTTTGCCAATGTGGATCGTGTCTCCGGCCTCGCACACCCGGTGATGACGTATTTCCAGCGGAACCTGTACGTTACGGCCAGTGGCATGTTCCTGCCGCACTATCTGGAGCAGGCCGCGCGCATTGTCGGCACGGACCGGCTGCTTTTCTCAACCGACTACCCTTACCAGTATCGGCCAGGCAGAACTGCACGGCAGTTTCTTGAAACATGCGGTCTGGATGAGGCCGGCAGGCTGGCGTTTGCCAGCGGGAACTGGCAGCGCCTGACCGGAGAGCTGTGAGACGCACCTGCCGGAACATCACACGCCGCACACTCTGAACGTGGCATTCTCTGAAGCCTGAGTGCGTGGCCGGTTTGCGTTGAAATCTGCTGAACGCCTGCACGATCCGAATGCAGGCGTTCAGCTTTTCCGGACGCGTGCCCTTGCAGGGATCAAGCGTCCTTATTCGACCGTGACTGACTTTGCGAGGTTGCGGGGTTGGTCCACATCCGTGCCTTTGAGCACGGCAACTTCATAAGCCAGCATCTGCACCGGAATGGTTTGCAGGATGGGGGCCACAAAATCATGCACATGCGGCAGCACCACCATATCTTCTGCAATGGCAGAGACACGGTCCGCGCCCTTGGTGTCGGTAAAGACCAGCAGGCGTCCGCCGCGGGCCTTGGCTTCCTGAAGGTTGGAAAGCGTTTTATCAAACAGCGGTGTGTACGGCGCGCTGGCAACAATCGGCACGGTTCTGTCGATCAGGGAGATGGGGCCGTGCTTCATCTCACCCGCAGCGTAGGCCTCTGCGTGGATGTAGGAAATTTCCTTCAGCTTCAGAGCGCCTTCCATGGCGACGGGGAACATGCTGCCCCGGCCAAGGTAGAGCACATCCCGCGCTTCCGCTACGACCCGCGCCATGCGGCGGATGGCATCGCCTGACGTGAACACGTCAGCCGCACGGCTGGGCAGATCAAGCAGGGCAGCCACCAGAGCTTCTTCCCCCGCGGTGTCCAGCGTGCCGCGGGCACGGGCCGTGGCAATGGTCAGGCAGGCCAGAACGGTCAACTGGGCGGTAAAGGCCTTGGTGGAGGCGACTGAAATTTCCGGACCGGCGACCGTGCCGAGCACAACAGCACTTTCCCGCGCCATGGTGCTCTGCTCCACGTTCAGGATGGAGAGGATATGCACCGCCTTTTCCCGCAGGCTGCGGAGGGCCGCCAGCGTATCCGCCGTCTCACCGGACTGGGAGACGAGCACCCCAAGGGAGCCGGATGTGAGCGGCGGATTGCGGTAGCGCATCTCACTGGCCACATCGATATCCACCGGCAGGCGGGCAATATCTTCCAGCCAGTACCGGCCGATCATGCCCGCATAGAATGCGGACCCGCAGGCGGTGATGACAGCGCGGGGCACGGACGCCAGATCGAACGGCATGTCGGGCAGCACAACCGTGCGGCTCGCCGGGTCTACCAGACGCTGGAGCGTCTGGCCGATAACCAGCGGGTGTTCGTGCAGTTCCTTTTCCATGTAATGGCGGTAGCCATCCTTGCCGATAGCCCCTGCGACCAGTGCGGTTGTCTGCTCTTTCCGCGTGACGGGCGTGCCATCAAACGTCATGAATTCAGCGCCCGCGGGGGTGATCACCACGCAGTCCCCATCATCCATGTAGGTAATGCGGCGGGTCAGCGGGGCGAGGGCGAGGGAGTCAGAGCCCAGAAACATTTCCCCGTCACCATAGCCCACAGCCAGAGGGGCATTGTGGCGGGCGCCAATCATCAGCCCTTCATGCCCCGCAAAAATCATTGCGATGGCATAGGCCCCTTCCAGGCGCTGAAGGGTTTTGAGAGCGGCCTCTTTCGGGCCAAGGCCCTGCGCCAGATGATAATCCACCATCAGGGCGATGGTTTCGCTGTCCGTTTCCGTATGGAAAACCTGCCCGACGGCTTCAAGCTCCCGGCGGAGGGTCTCAAAGTTTTCGATAATGCCGTTATGGACAATCGCAACCCGCTCCGTGCTGTGCGGATGGGCGTTGCAGGTGGTAGGCGCGCCATGCGTGGCCCAGCGTGTGTGGCCAATGCCGGTGGTGCCGGGGAGCGGGTTTTCTTCCAGAACGTGGGCCAGATTGTCCAGCTTGCCCGCCGCGCGGCGGCGTTCTACCCGGCCATTCGCCAGTGTTGCGATCCCTGCGGAATCATACCCGCGATATTCCAGCCGCCGCAGACCTTCAAAAACAATCGGGGTGGCGTGCCGCAGGCCGACAACGCCGCATATTCCGCACATCAGCCGTTTTCCTTTCTGGCCCGAAGGGTTTCCTTGAAGCGTTTGCCCAGTTCCGGCTTGTTTTCCTGCCGGGGGCGGCCAAAGGCCATGGCCTCTTCAGGCACGTCCTTGGTAATCACGCTGCCAGCCGCGACCAGCGCATTGGTGCCTATACTGACAGGGGCGACCAGAATGGCATTGGAGCCGACAAAAACCCGGTCCCCAATGGTCGTCCTGTGTTTGAAGAAACCATCATAATTACAGGTAATGGTTCCTGCGCCGATATTGGTGCCAGCCCCGATGGAGGCATCCCCCAGATAGGTCAGGTGGTTGGCCTTGGCGCCATCACCGAGTGTGGTGTTTTTCACTTCCACAAAGTTCCCGACGCGGGCTTGTGCGCCAATATTGGTGCCGCTGCGCAGGCGGGCATACGGGCCGATAATGGCATTCGCCTGTACCGTGCAGCCTTCCAGATGGCTGAAGGCGCGGATTTCCACACCGCTTTCAACGGTCACACCGGGGCCGAACACCACATGGGGTTCCACCAGAACATCCGGAGCCAGCGTGGTATCCGCACAGAAAAAGACGGTTTCAGGTGCGACCAGAGTCACGCCGTTTTCCATGGCCTTCTGGCGCAGGCGGTTTTGCAGGGCGGCTTCCGCTTCGGCCAGTTCACTGCGGGAGTTGATACCGCGTAGTTCAGCCTCGGCGGCTTCCACCGCGTGGACGCGCACGCCATCGGCCACGGCGCAATCAACCACGTCCGTCAGGTAGAACTCGCCTTTTGCGTTGTCATTTTTCACGCTGTGCAGCCAGCGGCGGAAGGTTGCGGCATCCGCGCACAGTACACCGGCATTGCACAGATCAACAGCCCGCTCTTCCGGCGTGGCATCCGCCCATTCCACAATCCGTTCCACAAGGCCGTCATGCGCAATCACCCGGCCATAACGGCCCGGTTCAGTGGGGCGCATGGCCAGAAGCGCCAGCCCGACATCCGGCGCATGCCGCGCTTCGAGAAGGCGGGTGAGTGTTTCAGAGGAGATCAGCGGATTATCAGCATACAGGACCGCGACATCCCCCTCGCCAAACCATTCTTCCGCCTGCAGGGCGGCGTGTGCGGTGCCCAGACGTTCATGCTGGATCACAACAGGGTAAGGGGCAGCCAGTTCAGCCACATCGGCCATCTCCGGACCGATGACGATTACCAGCCGGTCAAACACCTCGGCCGCGCTGGCTATCAGGTGAGCCAGCATGGGCCTGCCTGCAAGACGCTGCATGGCCTTCGGGCGAGAGGATTTCATACGGGTGCCAAGGCCTGCGGCCAGCAGCACGGCGGTGGCGGGGCGGGATGAGGAGGAAGACGTCATGATCACCTTGCGGTAAGCCAAGCTCATGCACGTGTCAAACGTCTGGCAGGGTAAAGGCGTTATAAGGGTATCATAAAATTTTTCCGAAATTTACCGAAGGATAACAGTCCATGACTCACCCAAGGCTTGCAGTGTTTGATATGGACGGCACCCTGCTGGACTCCCTGCCGGATATTGCGGATTGCGTGCGCGAAATTCTGGCTTCACACGGCCTGCCGCCCGTGTCGGACAGTGTGGTGCGCGGTATGATTGGCAATGGGGTGCAGGCGCTGGCGGAAGCGCTGATCCATACGGCGGACCCTGCCGGAAATGTGGGGATGCAGCCGGATCAGATCGTCCGACAGTTTCTCGCGCTGTACACCCCGCGTGCAACGCGCCTTTCCCGTCTTTTTCCCGGCACGGAGGCGGCACTTGAGGTGTTGCGGGGGCAGGGCTGGCGGCTGGCTGTCTGCACCAACAAGCCCGAAGCAGCGGCGCGGCATATTCTTGACCAGTTCGGACTGACGCCGCTGTTTGCCAGCATAGGGGGCGGGGACAGCTTTCCTGTCAGAAAGCCGGACCCGCGCCATCTGCTGGGCACCATTGCTCAGGCCGGGGGGCAGCCCGCCAGCACGGTGATGGTCGGGGATATGATGCCCGATCTGCTGGCAGCAAAAGGTGCGGGAGCACCCTCCCTGTTTGCCGCATGGGGCTATGGGGATCCGGCTTTCGCAAACGCGGCGGACGCCAGTGCGGCAAGCATGGCGGAGGTTCCAGTCAAGGCACAGGCTCTTCTAGGGTAGTGTCAGAGGTGCTCAGGGTGTGAGGGAGGCAAATTTCTGCAGGGCGGCTTCACCCGCACGGGTAAAGGCCTGTTCGCTGAACTGGGTCAGGACATAGTTCCGGCCAGCCTGCCCCATGGGTGCGAGCTGCTCCGGCTGGCTCAGGGCGGTTGCCAGAGCTTGGGCCAGTGCATCAGGGTCCTTCGGCGGGACGGTCCAGCCGGTTACGCCATTCCGGATGGAATGCGTCAGTTCTCCAACGGCGGAGGCAATAACGGGTAAACCCGCCTGCATGGCCTCATGCGCGCCCATGCAGAACCCTTCCCAGTGGGACGGTTGCAGATAAAGATGCTGGTCGGCCAGAAACTGCTCCGTCCTCTCGCAGAAGCCGGGCAAGGAAATCTGTTCGCTCAGCCCGTTTTCACGGATGAGGGCTTCCAGTGCCGGGCGTTCCTCACCTTCTCCCGCAAGGGTCAGATGAAAAGGGGGGAGCGCCTCTGCCTGTCTGAGCCGGGCGAGGGCCAGACAGAGCGTGTCAAACCCTTTCACCGGATGCAGCCGCCCCAGAGAACCAAGGCGCACAGGTTCCCCCCGCATCCAGGGGCGGGACTGAAGGGCTGTGGGGCGCGCGTGAAAAATCGGCCAGCACAGCAGGCGCTCAGAGGGAATGTGGAGTTGCTGGCGCGTGATGTCCGTCACGTATCGGGAATCGCCCAGCCAGAGGCAGGAGGCGTTTCGCCGCAGACGCAGCAGGGTGCCGTTGGGCGGGCGGAGCCGGGCGGAATGCTGCCAGCTTGCCACAGGCACACCCCGCATCTGGCCGATAATCTGCCCGAGCAGTGTCGCGCGCGTCAGGGAGGTCCAGATATGGGTGGGGCGCCAGGCGTCCATCTGCTGCTTCAGCCAGAACAGGGCGGCGAGATGATCTTTTCGGCCGCCATCACGAATCCGGACATCAAGCCCGGCATCCTGCATGGGCTTGATGGCCCGGCCATCGCGCCGCGTCAGGGCGAAAACGGCCACCTCATGCCCGGCATTGCGAAACACACCGGTAATGGCCGGTACAGGAAACGCCGCACCGCCCCCTTCGGTCGAATTGATAAGATAGGCAATGCGCATGGTGGCTCAGGGTTTCGCTGCGGCTTCAGCGGCAATCAGCTTTTCCGTCAGTTCCAGATCGGCCGGCTTATCCACGTCCACCGCAGCCCGACCATCTGAAAGCGGCACCAGTTCGGCCGTTGTGCCACTCAGGGCCCCAATCCGCGCGCACAAGGCGGCGCGGGTCAGCTTCTTGCACAGTGCCCGCAGCAGAATGCCGGGGCCAAGCAGCCAGGCAATGCGCAACGGGTGCTTGCGGTTTTTTTCCACGCGCTGCCACAGGGCGGCAACCTGCAAAGCCGCGGGCGTGCGGAACAGGAACAGGTTACAGCCGGAAAACGCCATATCGGCCAGCCTGACAAAAGTGCGCTTCGTGCCGGGAACGTCCCGCAGGACCACGGCCTCCGGCGCAACGGCGGCGGCCACGTCACTCTGCGGGCTGCATCGGGCCAGAAACTCACTGATCCAGGCCGAGCGCAGCAGGGCATTGTCAGCAGTGGTGACCAGCAAGGGAGTTCCCATCCGCTCCAGCCCGGCCAGCACGCTGGCGCTGGGGCCGTTCGGGCTGGCGGGGATGATCTCGATATCCGTGGGGAGGAGACCCTCCAGAACGGCGGGGGCATCAATACAGACAGCAATCCGTCCGATTTCCGGCGTGGCCCGCAGAGCCTGAATTACGCGCAGGATCATGGGGACGCCCGCTACGGGCAGAATGGCCTTGTGGGACACGCCATAAGCCTGTGCCATCGGGTCTGGCGTGCCGGGGCGTGTCCCGGCCAGAACCAGTGCGGAAAGTGCTCCGCGCGGCGTGCTCATACCGGGTGTCTGGTGTGATGAGCGCGCATCATGATCTGGCGTCCGGGCGTGCGCCATCGGGCCGGTCACGCGGGGGGGAGCCTGTCAGACGCATGACCCAGGGGAAGCGCCCGGCTTCCTTGATGTCATACCCCAGATTGAACACGGTAGGGCTGCGGGGGCGGGCTTTGGCGTCCACATAGTAACTGCCGAACAGGCGGTCCACCACAAAGCTGGTAATGCCGAAGTTGCCGTCTTCATCATGAAAATGGTGCAGGACGTGCCGCGCTTTCATGCGCTGGATCCATGCGGAACGAGGCTTGTAGTTCAGGTGCTGGATGCAGTGGAAGAATTCATAGATGCAGGTAATGACCAGACCCGTGCCAAATGCCGTGGCGGCCGCGCCCCAGCCCCCGATCAGATAGCCGATGGGCCCGGTAATGCAGCCGATGGTCGGCACCGTGGTGAGGGGGGAGCCAAACAGAACATCCAGCAGATGTGGGTCCTGATGATGGTCAAAATGGATGCGCTTCCACAGGGAGGACGTCCATTTCATCTTGTACAGCATGCGCCCGTGCAGAACGTAACGATGCAGCAGGTACCACGCCAGCGGATAGACCAGAATGACCGCCACAATCGCAACAAGCGTGGGGCCCCACCCCGCAAAGGCAAGGACCGAGGCTGCAACGCTGGCGATAATCAGCACAAAATACAGCAGGATGGTCGGGTAGGTCAGATAGGCAACCCACAACTGCCGGAGGTTCATCTTGCCCAGATCGAAACTCCGGCCTGTCCGTAGGGTTGCGTTATTCAGAGTGCCGCTCATTTTGCTTCGTTCCTCAGGAGCGCAGTGACTGCCCCGAGCGTGAAGATAATCAACCCGGGAATGGTTGCAACGGGCGGGGGCAGAAGTCCTGCATTTCCCATGGCCCGTAACAGCCCTTGCGCAATAATGAAAAGTAGCCCGGCCCCAAGGCACCAGACCGGAACCCAGCTACGTGTGCCTGTTCTGGGGGGGATATAGATTACCGGCATGGCAAGCAACAGCAGCACCATCATGGCCGCGGGGCGGAGGAAGCGTTCCAGCAGGCCGGCCTGCAGAAATCCCGAACTGGAATCCGAAGGCAACCGCCCACGGAGCATCCCGATAATGGTGCCGGAAGAAAGCGGAGGGTTTTCGGCGGAAAGCCTGATGAAATCCCACGGGTGCAGGGTGGTCTGCCAGGGCATGCTGTCCTCTGCGGGGAGCCTCTGGGCTTTCTGCTGGTCTATCTGAACGCGGGTAATGGCATGAAGCTGCCAGCCGTGGGCATGGGTATAGTCCGCGCGTTCGGCATGGAGTGTTTCCTGAAGCAGGCCTTCAGGAGTACGGGTGTAGAGGTCAAGGTGCGCGAGCATGTTGCCGCCATCCGCCACATACCGCACATGCGCGAGTCGCCCGCCTTCATGAAACCAGAAGGCGTGGCCGTCCTCCGGGTGTGGGTCCGTACGGTTCCACCAGGCCGCCAGAGCCTGCTCGGATCGGGGTGTGACCTGATCATCCAGAACAATCCCCAGCGCGCCAACCAGCAGGGTGGCCGGAACAAGCCGCTTGTAGAGCCCCCACATGGACAGGCCGGAGGCCTGCAGGATGGCCATCTCGCTGGCGAGCGTCATTTGCGTCAGCATCAGCAGCGCGCCAATCAGCACGCCAAGGGGCAGGGCTCCAGACATCAGAAACGGCAGCCGCATGCCCGCATAGGTCAGGATACCGGCCACCCCCAGATGCCGCTGGAGAATGGGGGTGGTCTGTTCCAGAAGGGCCAGAATTTCCATCAGCCCGACCAGAATGGCGGAACTGAACATCACACGGTTGAACAGCACGCCAGACAGGTAGCGCAGCAGAACATGGGTCGGGGCGGGAGGCTGCGTTTTCAAGGCAGGGCCTTCTGGTTGTTTTTCTTTTCGATGCGCCGCGCGCCGCCCCACCGGGCCTTCAGAGTCTGGAACGTGCCGGACTTATAAAGCAGCAACAGGGAGCTGCCAGTGACAAACACAAGGGCCGGGCCCCAGATCATCAGAAGCGAGGCCTTCTTGGTAGCGACCATGCTGTGCCCGAACTGGAGCATGTGATCAAACCCCACCATGACAATAAAGGCCAGCACCAGCCCGGCACTGCTCCGCTGGCGTTTGCGCATGATGGCCAGAGCCGCAGCCAGGGCGGGAATGAAGGGAATGGTCAGGCTGCGGGCCAGACGAAAATGCACTTCCGAGCGCATATGCGGGCGGGAGATGGACGGGTCCTGATGCAGAAGCCGGCTGACCAGCTCCGGGGAGGTCAGCTCCCGTTCATCCTCTCCGCGTTCACGGAACGGGGCAATATGGTTTGCCCGTGTCAGCAGGCGCGTTGCGTGCTCAAACGTGGTGAGGGTAGGGAGGCCCTTGCCGGGATCAGTCAGAATTGTGCCGTTTTCCAGATCAATTTCCACGGCGGAATTGTCAGAGGCCAGGCGGATATGGCCGTGCCGGGCAGTAATATCGCGCTCCTGATGGTCCGAGGTATCGCGGATAAACACGCCCTGCAGGTCTGACCCGCCCTGTGTAACGTGGTCTGCCACAATGGTGAGCGTGGGGGAGGGGCTTGCAAACATGTTGGATTGCAGCCGCGGTGCCCACCCGGTGTGGCTGGCTGTGTAGAAGGTCGCACGGAAATCATATCGGGCATGCGGCTGAACAAACCCGTACAGCAGGAAGGCAATAAAGCTCAGCACGCCCCCAAGCAGGATATAGGGGCGGGTGATACGCACCAGAGAGATGCCGCTACTCGTGATGGCATCAATCTCTTCATTCTGGCTCATGCGCCGGATAATGGAAAAAACGCTTACACACAGCGCGGCCGGTATGGCCAGCCCCAGATAATGAGGCAGAAGGGTGGTCAGCAGCTCAACAAAAATGCCGAGATGGTTGTTGCCTGCGGCCAGCAGATTGAAAAGCACCAGCAGCCGTTCCAGCAGCAGGGCGATCATCACCACAGAAAGTGCGACCATGAAGGGGGGAACAAGCTGCGCAATCAGATAGCGGTCCAGAGTGCCTGGAGTGAAAAACGCTTTCACGCGGTGCAGCAGGGGGTGATTCAGCATGGGGCTGTCATAGCGGGATTGAACGGGAAAGGCGATGAGGTGTGAAATTTCGTATCAAACCATCCCGCATCATGCCATCGGCTCCAAGTTCCCGCCGCAGAACGGTGATTGACCAGTGTCCGGCCTGCGGATGGACTGCAATGGCATTCCACCCCGCTGCGGTAGCCGGGTTGCCCGCACTATGAGAGGCGGAGGTCGTGCCGACAACCGGAATATCCGTATCGGGGATGCAGGTATGCGTTGCGCGGTGCGAGTGGCCATGCAGCACCAGCTCGGCTCCGGCTTCGCGCAGGATGGTCTGGAACAGCCGGAAATCCTCCAGTCCCTTGCGGCGGCTGACCAGATTTTCCACAGGTGGATGGTGGATCAGCACAACCCTGCACAGTCCGGCCCGCCCCGTTCTGGCAAGAAGGGCGCGCAGGCGCTCCGCTTGCGCAGCCCCGATCCTGCCAGAAGCAAAAAACGGGGCGGTTGGCACGGCTGAGTTCACGCCAATCAGGGCAATATGGTCTTTGACCAACAAAGAGGGAAAGGTTGTGCCCGTTTTCAGCCACTCAGCCCAGAGGGCCGCCTTGCCCGAGGCATTCTCCCGGATCAGCGCATCATGGTTCCCCGGCACCAGCAGGGTCGGGGGCAGACTCTGCTCTTCCAGCCACTGCCGGGCGCGCCGGAACTCGGAACGCAGGCCAAGGTTGGTCAGATCTCCCGTCAGGGCAATCAGTTCGGGGTGAGCCTGCCTGATATCGTCCATCACGCGTGCCAGAGGCGCGGCCTTATGCAGATGGCGGCGTTTCAGTGTCCAGGACAGCAGGCTGAGGAGGCGCTTGAAGCGAATTTCGTCCGGAGCGGGCAGTTCTGCCAGCGGCAGGTGGGGGTCGGAGAGATGTGCGATTTGAAAAAAAGACAAGAAGGAAGATCTCCGGCACAGGGGCCTGCAAGGACAATATGTGACAAGTGCTGTGAGTCTAATTATACCACCGCCATATGCCGGGGCAAAAGCGCTGGCGCCGTATCTGCAAAAACAAGAGTTTCCGAGTGTCCGATCGTTTTGCCTTGATCCACAATTCCCGCAGTCGGCGCAATATCGAAGCGGATCGTCGTTACCTGGAGTGCGCACGGAGCATGCTGGGGCCGATGTTTTTTTCGCCCACCTCGCAGGAGGAACTGTATGAGGCGGTGGAGAGTCTGGCCCGGCAGCAGGTTGAGTGCCTGGTGGTGGATGGGGGGGATGGCACGGTCGGGAATGTGCTGAGCGCCGTGTATGCCTCCTCTTACCCCAAAGACAAACTGCCCGTGATTGCGGTTCTGCCGTCAGGCAATACTAATCTGATTGCTGCCGATGTCGGCTTCGGCCTGCGCGGGGCAGAGGCCCTGCACTGCCTTCAGAACCGGTGCCGGTCGGGGGATTTGCAGTCAGGCGTCAAAAAACGGCAGCCGCTGGTTGTGTCCTGGCCGGGCTTGAATCGGGCTCCTGTCCTTGGTTTTTTTGGCGGGTTGGGGGCGTTTACCCGGGGCATTGAAATTGCCCATCAGCCAGCCATCCTGAAAAATTACGCGCATGATACGGCTGTGCTGATCACGCTGGCGGAAACATTGCGCCAGATCATCACCCCGCGCCTGCGGCAGAAATGGGTGGAAGGCACTCCTGTGGCGCTGGCGCTGGATGAGGCCGCGCCAGTGGAGCGGAGCCGTTTTCTCTTTCTGTGCACGGCGTTGCACCGCCTGCCATATGGCGTCTGGCCGTTCTGGCGCGAGAGCGCACAGAAGGATGAAGGGATCAGCTATCTGGATGTGGCGGCACACCCGCCAAAACTGCTGCGTGCTCTCTGGAACCTGCTGCGCGGGCGCACTCCTGCATGGCTGCGGGACAATCCTGCTTACACAAGTGCGTCTGTGCGGCGCATCCTGCTGAAAACAAAACAATCTTTTGTGCTGGACGGTGAGATTCTGGAAACCGGACCTGAACACAGTCTGGAACTCTCTGCCGGGCCCGTTATCTCTTTCCTGCAGGCATGACATGATAGAACAGCCACCCCTGAAGGATACATCTTCTGGCATGAAGGGCCGCGCTCTTCAGTGTCTGGATGAACAGATCGGGCAGGAACTGGCAACGCCGGTCAGCCGGCATGTGGTGGATTTTGTCGAGCAGATGCTTGGCGAGGCCACCCCGCTTGGGGTGCTGTTTTACGGGTCTGGTCTGCGCAGCGGCATTCACGCGGATACCCTGCTGGATTTTTACGTCATTGTTCACAACCAGTCCGACTGGCCCCGGGGGAGGCTGGCCTGTCTGGCCAATACGCTTCTGCCCCCCAATGTTGAATATCGTGAACTGAGCATCGGGGGCCGCCTCTTACGGGCCAAGATTGCCATCCTGACATTGGCCCAGTTTCGCAGGCTGACCCGCTTCAGCGCGCTGAACACCACAGTCTGGGCGCGTTTTTCTCAACCCGTCCGGCTGGTCTGGCAGCGTGATGCGGCGGCGGCGCATGCCCTGCGGCGGTGCGTCATGCGTGCCACCCTGACGGCGGCCCGCTGGGCGGCCTTTCTTGGCCCCGAAAAAGGCGAGTGCGATGCGTTCTGGAACGCGCTCTACCGCCAGACCTATCAGGCGGAACTGCGTGTTGAAAAAGCGGGCCGGGGTGCGGGGATCGTCGCCAGCTATCAGGAACGGTATCAGTCTTTGCTTCTGCCGTGCTGGCAACTGGCAGACGTGCCCTACGTGGCGGAGGGGGGCGAAGTGCGCCCGTTGATCACCCCTGCGGAGAAAACCCGGGCAGAGCAGGCATGGCAGGTCCGGCGGCAGTCAGGGCGTCCGCTGAATATCCTGCGCCTGATAAAGGCAGCCTATACATTTACCGGGGGAGCCCGCTATGCCGCGTGGAAAATCGAACGCCATAGCGGGATAAAAGTCCCTCTGACACCGTTTGCAGAAAAGCACCCTCTGCTGGCCGCGCCACCGCTGGTCTGGTGGCTATGGCGCAAAGGGGCTTTCAGGCGCTCTTAAGCAGCGCTCGGCAGAGCGTTGGCGTCACGGGCCGCCTGCTGGAAGATCTCGATAGCCTTGTCGATCTGGGCTGCGGTGTGTGTTGCCATCACAGAGCAGCGCAGCAGCGGGCGAGAGTCCGGCGTTGCGGGCGGCAGGCTGAGGTTGACGTAAACGCCCAGATCCAGGAGGCGGTTCCACATTGTAATGGCCTGCCCGATTTCTTCGAGTGTCACGGCAATCACCGGGCTTACCTGTTTGCTGGCGTTCAGCCCGATACGGTGGAATCCGGCATGCAGGCGCGCGGCGTTGTCCATAAGCTGCGTGCGCAGTTCAGGGTGCTCGGCCATGTCTTCCAGCGCTGCCATGGTTGCGGCAATCACTTCCGGCGGCAGGGAGGCGGTGAACATGTAAGGGCGGCAGTTCAGCCGCACAAATTCCAGCTCCGGATGGTCGGACACACAGTACCCACCAACCGTACCAAGGCTTTTGGAGAACGTGCCGACAACAAAATCGACATCGGCTTCCACACCCGCGGCTTCAGCAACACCGAGGCCCTTTTCCCCCATCACGCCGAAGGAATGGGCTTCGTCAACCAGCAGATAGGCACCGGTTTCGCGTTTGACCGCAGCCATCTCGGCAATGGGAGCCACATTGCCGGTCATGGAATAAATTCCTTCCACAACAATCAGCTTGGCTCCGGGCGTGCCGTCCAGACGTTTCAGGCGCTTGTGCAGATCATCCGCATCATTATGCCGGAAGCGAATGACCTGTGCAGGGCTCAGGCGGCTACCGTCATAAATGCTGGCGTGGCTGTCGGCATCCAGAATCAGGTAGTCGTCTTTCCCCGCCAGGGTGGAAATCATGCCCAGATTGGCCTGATACCCGGTGGAGAACACCATTGCGTCGCGCCGACCAAAATAGTTGGCAATCCGGCTTTCAAGCTGCCGGTGGAGGGATTGCGTGCCGTTGGCAATGCGGGAGCCGGTGGTGCCCACGCCGCAGGCGGCAACAGCGTCCTGCGCCGCCTTGATGGCGCGGGGGGACTGGCTGAGGCCCAGATAGTTGTTTGTGCCGAAAAGCAGCGTCTCGCGGCCTTCAATCAGACCCACCGTGGAAGAGAGGGGCTTTTCGATCACAACAGAGAACGGATTGCGTCCACCGGCTTCCATCAGGGCACCGAGTGAACTTGCAATACCGTCAAACTTGGAAAACAGGGACGTCATGCGTGGTCAGCCTTTGTTTTTTAGATCGACAACGCAGGTTGCGAGATCATTGATAGTCCGGATATCGGCCAGCTTGTCGAGCGGAACGGAGACATCCATGCAGTCTTCCACTTCCATGACAAAATTCATGACAGCCAGAGAGTCAAAAGCCAGATCGTCCATAATCTTGCAGTTGCCGTCGATATCACGCGGCACTTTCGGGTTGGCGAGAAGCTTCTGGATGATCAGCGCAGAAACGCTTTCAACAGTTTCGCTCATTTTGGACTCCTTTTTTCCCGCCTCAACAGGCAGAGGCTGCTTCGGACTGCGGTTCAAACATGCCGGACTGGAACATCTTGCGGGCTTTGGCGCGTGTCAGCTTGCCGGAAGAGGTTTGCGGCAAGGCATGCGGGGCCACCAGCACGACGGAAACATCCACACCATGCAGGCGGCGGAACAGGCTGGCTGCCTCTGCGCGCAGGGCTTCCCGTGCGTCCGGCGCTGTCGCACGGCACTGGATCAGAGCGACGATTTCTTCATGATCTCCCTGATCGAGCGAGAACACGGCCACATCGCGGCTGCGCAGGGAGGGAATGTGGCTCTCGGCGGACCATTCCAGATCCTGCGGCCAGATGTTGCGACCGTTGATGATAATCAGGTCTTTGGCGCGACCGGTGACCACAATCTGACCATTCAGCATGTAGCCGAGGTCACCCGTATTCAGCCATTTGTTGTGGTCGAGCACTTCCTCCGTATCCGCAGGCTTGAGGAAGTAGCCATCCATCAGGCTCGGGCCACGCACAAAAATGGTGCCAATCTGCCGGTCAGCCAGCACGGTTCCGTCCGGGCTCCGAACTTCCATGTCATGGCCGGGCAGCACCTTGCCGCAGATCACGAATGTTCTGGTCGGCGTGGCCGGGTCTGTCGCGGCGCGGGCAACGCCGTCGCGTTCCAGAGCGGGCAGATCAATCGTATCAGTTTCAATGCCGCTGTTCAGGGGAACAAAGCTGATGGCCAGCGTTGCTTCCGCCATGCCATAGCTGGCGACGAAGGCTTTGGGGTTGAAGCCGGCAGGTTCAAACCGTTCAGAGAACTCTTTGAGGATATGCGGGCGGATCATGTCGCCCCCAATGCCGGCCACACGCCAGCAAGAGAGATCCAGCCCGGCAGAGGCAGGGCGGCGCGCGCACAGCTCATAGCCAAAGGAAGGGCTGTAGGCGATGGTGCCTCGGTTACGGCTGATCAGATCCAGCCAGACATGCGGACGGCGGGCGAATTCGCGTGTCGGGAGCAGGTCAACCGTCAGCTGGCATGTCATGGGGGTCAGAAAGAAGCCGACCAGCCCCATGTCATGATAAAGCGGCAGCCAGGAAACGCAGCGGTCGCCGGTTTCGTGCACACACAACCCATCATGGGCAATGGCGGCCACGTTGGCCATGCCGGAGCGCTGGCTGACGCACACACCCATCGGGGAGCGGGTGCTGCCCGAAGAAAACTGAAGATAAGACAGGTCTTCCGGGCGGATTTCCGGCAGAGCCATATCCGGCACGGGGCGTGCCATCAGTTCAGCGGGGGAACCGGCAAAGGTCAGGCCAAGGCCGCTGACAATATCATCGGTCCAGCCTTCAATGATCTGCGGGATAACCACGGCACTGGCCCCTGCGCTGGTAATCATGCCGCGCAGAGTGGTCAGGTAGGTTTCTTTCCCGGCAAAGGCAACGGGAAGGGGGAGGGGGGCCGCAACCAGCCCGGCATACTGGCAGCCGAAGAAAATGCGGGCAAAATCGCCATCGCTTTCCGCGACAATCGCCACGCGATCACCCGGCTGAAGTCCCATGCCCAGCATGCGCAGGCCGGTTTCAATCGCCTGCTCGCGCAGGACGCGATACGGCAGGGCTTCAAGCAGAACCCCTTTGCCGGAATAGATATTAAAACCTGCTCCGCCCTGTGCGGCATAATCCAGCGCTGCGGGGAATGTCGCAAAATCGCCATAGCGGCGCGGCTGGCCGGAAGCAGCTGGAACGGGTTGCAGGGTCTCTTCGTCAGAAAGTGAAGAAGCAGGATTCAAAACGTTCATCAGCTGGCCATTCGAAGAAAATCAACAATAGCGTCGGCCCCTACCGGCGCGGTTGGTTCGTCCCCCGTGAGATCGAACGTGTCGCGTATATAATCTTTTTGTAGATTTACGAAAGCATCATGTGAAGAAAATGCGGCATCGACGTCTTCAGCAAGGGTTTCCAGGCGTTCCAGCACAGGCCCCAGGGTCCAGAAGCGGTAATTCTCATCCCCCTGCCAGGCGACCTTGTGCGCATTCAGGAACAGGCAGGGGCGCGGATGAATCAGGAACTCGGCAATCTGGGAACTGGCGTCGCCAAGATACAGGTCCGCGGCTGAGGTGTAGGTCATGTCGATGCTACGGGCGCTGCCTGTATCAATAATCATGTGCGGGTGGCCGCCAAAAGCCCGCTGGAGCTGCGTCGCTTCCGCGCGTCTGTTGTCAAACAGACGGTAATGCGGCGCGAAAATCAGGTTGTAGCGGTCCTGGTTGGCAAAATGGCTGAGGATATTCAGCCCCATCTGCGGCCAGGAGGAGAGGCGCGCATTAAAGTGCGGGTTATAAAGAATGGTCGGGCGGTTGTTGTTGAACAGGCGTTCACCGGTGTTCCGCATCCTGCGAACCATGTCGAACTTGGCATACACACCCGTATGGTAATGGCCCGGGCGAATGGCGCCCTGCGCAAGAAGGCGCTGCTCGACCTTTTTCCCGGCCATAAGAACATAGTCAAAATTTTTGACATCCCGCGCAAACCCGATGGCACGGTCACCCGCGCCATGGCGGGTCCAGATCAGGCGTGGCTGGCGGACACCAAGCGTCCTTAAATAGAGTGATGTCCGTTCGGGCACGACAATGGCCTGAAACGTAGAGAAATATTTCTTGTTGAAAAAAAGGCTCGCAAGGCGGGAAAAAACGGTGTGCCCATGCCGTTCCACACGTTCACGAATCACGTTTGGCAGGTGCAGAAGCTCGAAGCTTGCTTTCGATTCCGGGTAATACGCCGCGAGGGATTGCGCATACTCCAGATGAGCCTGTGTGGCGCAGGCAACATGGACTTCCGTCTCCGGGTGTCGGCTGGCAATTTCCATTGCAATCGGCAGGGAATGCAAGGTTTGGTGCGGCTGTGCGATGTAAGGAAAAAGAACGCGCATCAGTAAAATAACACCTCTTGTGTTGAGGCATGATCCGGCTTGGTCGCTCGCGTCATTCTGTGCCTCATCAACCTGTCCATAGTGCGGCACTATAACCGGCACACATGCACAAATCGTGGCACGCTCCATATAGTCAAGGTCAGTCACGAGGGGGCAGGGCCTTAAAGCCCCGGTTTTTCGTGAGCAGGAGCGCAAGGGGAAGAGGCACTCATCTCCCGGCTTCTCCCCCTTCGGGGAGGGGAGGTAACATCAGGCCAGCACCCCCGTCTCCCATATAATAAAGATGCATAGGCTCTCGCGGGGGCGTGGCGGGGAGGGGGGAGTAGACAAAGTATGCGCACAGGATGGCTGTCCGAGGGGGAAATCGCTTCATTCATCAGGTCGAATTCCGTCGTAAAACCCGTGCAGGCTGATTGTGAGGCGCAATTCAAACGGTGTCCAAGCGGAGCGTGTGGGGAAAAACTGGCGGGAAACTAGGATTTTTGTTTAGGGCATGGGTGTGGGGTGCATTTTTTTGAAGTTTTTATGATGAGGGGTGTTGACGGGGTGTGTTTGATCGCTTAGAAACCGCTTCACCGACGCGGTGGTGTTTAACGGTTGACGGAGCTGAGAGGCTCTGCTAAGTTACTTGGCCCGGTTGGGGGGTGGTCTTTGACAAGAGAA
>NZ_WOTF01000002.1 GCF_011516935.1 Acetobacter farinalis | reverse complement strand
AAACGTCATGACCAAATCAGAAATTCAGTCAGATCCCCTCAACCTAACAACCAAAAGGCCGCTAGATCAAAAAGATACGCCGTCAGCATATCCCTCTCTTCTTATTCTCTTGTCAAAGACCACCCCCCAACCGGGCCAAGTAACTTAGCAGAGCCTCTCAGCTCCGTCAACCGTTAAACACCACCGCGTCGGTGAAGCGGTTTCTAAGCGATCAACCACACCCCGTCAACACCCCTCATCATAAAAACTTCAAAAAAATGCACCCCTTACCTATCCCCTAAACAAAAAACCCAGTTTCCCGCCAGTTTTCAAAGCGTTAGCACGCCCCCTGCCTTCCCCCGACTCCCTTTCAGCCCCACACAGACCCGTTTTGAGGACGCTCCACAGGACAACAAAGCCTGATGGCGCACGACACCATCCCGCCTTCGCACAGGCCCAGCGGGACAAAGCGCCTCCTTCTGCTATCACTGAAAACGCAAAAACCCCCGGTGCCAAAGACACCGGGGGTTTTCATGCCATCCTGTAAGGAACAGGCGTCTAGCTGTGCTGTGTGCCTTGAGGCGGCTTTTTGCCGGTCTGCTCGGGATATGTCGTCTCCCAACCACCGCCCAGCGCATTATAGAGGCGCACAAGGTTATCCGAGATCACGGCGGTGCTGTCCGCCAGTTGAGTCTGGGATGCGAGCAGACGGCGCTCTGTATCCAGCACCTGCAGGAAGCTTTGCAGCCCATGACGGTACTGGTCCTGCGCCAGCTGCCAGGACCGCTGATCTGCCGCGACCTGCGTCTTCAGGCTCAGATTCCGCTTCTGCTCGGCCTCATACGCGGTGAGTGCATTATCTACCTCGCTCCACGCCGTGAGCACGGTTTTACGATACCGCAGGGCCGCAGTTTTCTGGGAGGCCTTCTTCATTGCAAGCTGGCCAACCAGACGCCCACCCTGGAAAATGGGCAGGGAGATGGACGGCCCGACATTCCAGGCGCGCGAACTCCAGAATCCGAGATCCCGGAATGACAAGGACTGGAAACCAAACCCGGCATCAATCGTGACTTTGGGATAGAAATCCGCTTCAGCCTGCCCGACTTCAGCCGTGGCGGCGTGCAGCTCTGCTTCTGCTTCCCGAATATCGGGGCGACGGCGCGCCAGTTCAGACGGCAGGCCAACAGGAACAGCCGCCGGCACCAGGGGAATCGAGGCTGCCCGTGTCAGTTCCGCATTCAGGGCACCGGGGGGAGCTCCCATGAGCAGATTGATGGCGTTCACCTGCATGGCAATCCGCTGTTCATACTGCGGAATGGCAGCACTGGTGCTTTCAACCTGAGACCGCGCACTTTCCACATCCAGTTCGCTCACCAGGCCACTTTTATACCGGGCACTGCTGAGGGTAAGCATCCGGGTTGCGGCATCACGGTTGGCAATGGTGATGCGCAACTGCTCCTGAAGCCCGCGCAGTTCCATATAATCCCGCGCCAGTTCCGCCTGACGGGCAATCAGGATACCGCGCCGCTCTTCCATGGAGGCTGTAAGATAGGCTTTGGCGGCCTCATACTGCCGCCGCACGCGGCCCCACAGGTCCACTTCCCAGCTCGCCTGAAGGCCATCCTGCCATTGGTTGAGCAGCGGAATCGTAACATTGGATGCCTCTGAGGAGAGCAGGGCTCCTGCCCCTTCCGGAGCATTCTGGCTGATACGGTCGAGAATGCGGCTCACCTGCTTGGAGCTGTACTGCGCACGCTTGTAGGAACCGCTTGCCGCGAGATCCGGGAAGCGTTCCGCCCCGGCGATCAATAACTGCCCACGGCTGACAGCCAACTGTTCTGTTGCCTGCAGGACATCAAGGTTTTCTGCTGCAAGCCGTTTTTCAAGAGATGTCAGTTCCGGGTCCTGAAAAACAGACCACCATTCCGGGTCCGGCGCCTGAGTGCTGGGCACACTCAGAACACGTGATGACCCTTCCAGTTTGGCATGGTGCCATTCTGCCGGGGTCCATGTGGCTGGCTTTTTGTAATCCGGGCCCACCATGCACCCACCCAGCGCCAATGCCAGAACTACGGTGCCTGCCCCCGATACATACCGTTTCGCCACCTGCATTGCTCCTACGAAATTCAGTCTTCTGACTGTCCGGCCCTTGCACTGACCGACCGGTTCGGTCAGCATGCCAACCTATCGCTTTTCAATGTTGCGTCAATCATCACACCTTGGAATAAAATAACATTATGCCTGCCTCCCCCCCTACCTCCACTGCAATGCCTCATGTCTGCACCGGGGACTCCGAAGCAAAACGCCAACAAATCCTGAATGGAGCCATGGCCGTTTTTGCTGCGCATGGCTTTGAAGGCGCCAGTATGTCTGCCATTGCGCGTGAGGCAGGGGTCTCCAAAGGGACGCTTTACAATTATTTTACCAACAAGTCTGACCTGTTCGGTGCGTTTGTACAAAAACGATGCTGTGAAAAACTTCCCCAGATTCTGGCTCCGATACAGATGAACCGGCCACCGGAAGAAACGCTGACGACTGTCGCCCGTGAAATGGTGAAACTGATCACCTCCCCTGAGAGCCTGATGCTCTACCGGATTATTGTTTCCGAAGCGCCACATTTCCCGCATCTGGGGGTGATCTTCTGGGAGCACGGTCCCAAAATAGCGACGGAAATGCTGCGGGACTGGATTGAAAATCAGGTTTCTCTGGGCACCCTCACGGTGGACGACCCGACTTTTGCGGCAGAACAGTTCTTCGCTCTTTGCAAGACACGCATTGCGCACCGCAAACGCCTCTACATGCCCTTTGAGAATGAGGCCGCCGAAGCCGAGAAAGTGATTCATTCTGCGGTACGGGTGTTTCTGGCCGCCTATGGCGCGAACACGCCCGATTCGACCGCCAAGCCCTGAACCGCACGCGAGCCTTCTGCCATAAAAAAGCCTGTGCGTTCCGTGAGACCGCACAGGCTTCCAGCTTGAACGACCCCAGAAAGCGGGGCCGCAAGAAGGGTATTCTTAGTTCAGCGCAGTAGTGAGCGCCGGTACGATCTCGAACAGATCCCCCACGATCCCGTAATCAGCTACCTGGAAGATCGGGGCTTCCGGGTCCTTGTTCACGGCCACAATCACGCGGCTGTCTTTCATGCCTGCCAGATGCTGGATCGCGCCGGAAATACCGAACGCCAGATAAAGCTCCGGTGCCACAATCTTGCCGGTCTGCCCGACCTGAAGTTCGTTGGGCACAAACCCTGAATCCACAGCCGCGCGGGATGCCCCGATGGCCGCACCCAGCTTATCTGCCAGCGGTTCCAGAATATGGAACTTCTCTTCGCTCTGAAGGCCACGACCACCGGACACCACCACGCGGGCGGATTCCAGTTCCGGACGTTCGGAATCGGACAGATGAACGGCCACGAATTCAGAAACATTCGGGTTTACTGCCGGAGCAACCACTTCAATGGGGGCTGAGCCGCCTTCTGCCGGAGCGGCATCAAACGCGGAGCCACGCACGGTCAGAACCTTTTTGGCATCGGAAGACCGGACGGTGGCCAGCGCATTCCCTGCGTAAATCGGGCGCACGAACGTTTCAGCATCCACAATGCGGATAACTTCCGGAATGGGCTGCACATCCAGCAGAGCAGCGGCGCGGGGCAGGACGTTTTTGCCCACGGCACCAGCCGCGGCAACGATCTGCTCATAACCACCGGCCAGAGAGACAATCAGCGCGGCCAGCGGTTCGGCCAGTTCATGCGCATACTGCGCATCGGCCGCATGCAGCACTTTCGCAACACCGGGAATCGCGGCGGCGGCCTGCGCCACAGCGGCATCACCCGTTACCAGCACATGCACATCCCCAAACCGGGAGGCCGCCGTGACAGCGGAAAGGGCAGATTTTCTGATCCGGCCCTCTTCATGATCAAGAAGAACAAGAGCGGTCATGATCAGATCACCTTTGCTTCGTTACGCAGTTTTTCAACCAGTTCAGCCACGGAACCAACCTTCACGCCAGCCTGACGCTCTGCGGGCTCGGCCACGGACACCACGGTCAGACGGCGGGCCATATCCACCCCGAGGTCTTCCGCATTCAGGGTTTCCAGAGGCTTTTTCCGTGCCTTCATGATGTTGGGCAGGGAGGCATAACGCGGCTCGTTCAGCCGCAGGTCTGCCGTGACAACCGCGGGAAGGGACAGAGACACATCTTCCGTGCCGCCATCAATTTCACGGCTGACCTTCACACGGCCATCCGCCACCTCAACCTTGCCGGCGAACGTCGCCTGGCCCCAGCCAAGCAGGCCAGCCAGCATCTGGCCGGTGGCGTTCATGTCATCATCAATGGCCTGCTTGCCAAGAATGAACAGGCCGGGCTGTTCTTTCTCGTTGATGGCCTTCAGCACCTTGGCGACTGCCAGCGGTTCCGGGCTTTCTTCCGAAAGCACGAGAATGGCGCGGTCCGCCCCCATGGCCATGGCTGTCCGCAGGGTGTCCTGCGCCTGCTGCACCCCAATGGAGACAACAACAACTTCAGAGGCAACGCCCTTCTCCTTGAGACGCACCGCTTCTTCCACGGCAATCTCATCAAAGGGGTTCATGGACATCTTGACGCCAGTGGTTTCAACACCGCTGCCATCCGCCTTAACACGCGGTTTGATGTTATAATCAACGACCCGCTTGACAGGTACTACAATCTTCATGGCTTCTTTCGCTTGCAGATGCAGGATCTTTCCAGCGTTGCTTACAGTATTTTGCAACGAATTCACATACCGGCAGGATAATTTGGGCCACCGCCCCCTTCCGGCACAGTCCAGTCGATATTCTGCCGGGGATCCTTGATGTCACAGGTTTTGCAATGCACGCAGTTCTGCGCGTTAATCCGCAGGGCGGGTGCCGTGGCTTCATCCACCACTTCATACACGCCCGCCGGGCAATAACGGGCTTCGGGCGCCTTAAAGACATCCCAGTTCACCGTTTTCCACAGAGAAGGATCGCGCAGGCGCAGGTGCACCGGCTGATCTTCCTCATGATTGGTGGCGGACAGGAATACGGAGGAAAGCCGGTCAAACGTGAGCGTGCCATCCGCTTTGGGATAAGCCGGTTTCCGGCACTGGGCTGCGGGCTTCAGGGTTTCATTGTCCTGATGCTTGAAATGCAGTGTCCAGGGCGCACGGCCACGCAGAAGCATTGCATCCAGCGCGGCATAGAGCGCACCACCCTTCATCCCGAACCGGGCGAACGCCGGGCGGATATTGCGGGCCGCATGCAGTTCCTCCCACAGCCAGGATGCCTTCACACGGTCTGTGAAAGACGTGGGTTCAACGCTGTCGGTCTGCATGGCCTCAACCACGGCTTCCGCCGCCAGCATGCCGGACTTCATGGCGGTATGCGTGCCCTTGATTTTGGGCACGTTCAGAAAGCCTGCGGAATCCCCGATGAGTGCGCCGCCGGGAAAGGTCAAACGCGGGAGAGACTGAAGCCCCCCTTCGGAGAGCGCCCGCGCGCCGTAGCTGACACGCCGGCCGCCTTCCAGATGCTTGCGAAACGCCGGATGCAGCTTGACGCGCTGCATTTCCTCAAACGGGGAAAGCCATGTGTTGGCGTAATCCAGCCCGAGCACGAAGCCGTAAGACACCAGATTTTCGCCGAAATGATAAAGCCAGGCGCCCCCATAGGTGTGATCATCCAGCGGCCAGCCAAAGCTGTGCTGAACCAGACCGGGGCGATGGTTTTCCGCCGGGATTTCCCACACTTCCTTGATACCCAGGCCATAGGTCTGCGGGTCCACACCCTTGCGCAGGTCATACCGCGCCATGACCTGTTTGGTCAGTGACCCACGGCAGCCTTCCGCAAACAGCGTGTACCGCCCGCGCAGTTCCATGCCCGGCTGGTAATTGGGGCCTTCAGCGCCGTCTTTGGTAATACCCATATCTCCGGTGGCCACACCAACCACACGGCCATCTTCAATCAGGACTTCAGCCCCTGCAAAGCCGGGGTAGATTTCCACTCCCAGCTCTTCCGCCTGTGCCGCCAGCCAGCGGCAGACTTCCCCGAGGCTGACAATATAATTGCCGTGATTGGCCATGTGCGGCATCAGCCGGTCCAGCATGGGCACACGCAGGCTGCCGGTCTCCGTGAGATAGAGCATCTCCTCTGCCGCCACCGGTGTGTTCAGCGGAGCGCCACGCTCCTGCCAGTCCGGCAGAAGTTCCGCCAGCGCCCGCGGCTCGATCACCGCGCCGGAGACGATATGCGCCCCAATTTCGCTGCCTTTTTCAATAAGGCAGACCGTTGTGTCCGGTGAGAGCTGGCGCAGGCGGATAGCCGCAGCCAACCCGGCTGGCCCGCCGCCAACTATGACGACATCAAACTCCATCGACTCACGCACAGATTCACTCATTCCCGTTCAGCCCCCGTTGAGATCTCGGCGAGGCCTTCCTAAAGCCGATTTAACGCGGAATTGCAAAAAAACAGCCTGAGCTGTCCCCGGCCCGGCCCGAAAAACCGGGCGCAAACCCCTCGGGCGGCGTCAGGCTGAAGGGCTGGCAGCTCTCGGACCAAAAGCCAGCTCATGCACGGCCCGCCATGCGGGATCGACAAAATTGACGATAAGTGTGCGGCGAGTGCCTTCAATGGGCCGCTTTACAAAACCATGCCAGGTTTTGTCTGAGGGGATGAACAGCACCCCGGAATTGAACGCACCGGATGCCCGCACGGCGGACTCACCGTCCGGCGTCATCAGATCCGTGCCCCAGGTTCCGTTTTTATCATTGGTGGAGAGGGAGATGAGCAGGGTCAGCCTTTTCGCACCGATATCCGTATGCGGCTCAAGCCAGAATCCATCCGTATCCAGACACAACTCCAGCCGGAGGGCGGAATCTTCCAGCTTGGCTCCGCACACGTCCTTGAACACCTTGCGGGCGTGTTCACTGTCAAACTGACGGGCCATACGGTCCAGCCGTGCATCCCGCGCACGGGTTGCGGCATCGACAAACACGCGGGACTTGTTCCGGGTCTCACGGCGACCGCCGACATCTCCGGCACGCGCCTCTTCTCCCGGCTCCCATTCCAACAGGGCATCGCAGGCATCCGGTTCAAGCACGGACTCGAGCATCCAATGCGTAAACGGAACCTGTGACGGCTGCATGGTGGCCAGCTTTTCTGTCAAAGCGGGGGCGTCAGAACGCATCTGTCCTGTCCTTCAGCTGTGATGCGGGTTCCTGCCCTTAACAGGAATGCCGTTCTTTTTCATGGCATCCGGGCATGGAAAGCTTTCTCTCCATGCGCCAAAATCACCCCGCAATCAACTGATGCTTGCAACTTATGCTTGCACGGTGGCGGCCAGCCGAGGTTCTAAAGTGCCGTTGCAAACCGGGGTTGAGGCGTAGCGCCGGAGTCTGCCACAGGCAGGGCGTTGCGCCGTGTATCAAACACCGCCGCCACATGACGCAGGAAAGGCCGCCCTTCCGGCGTGACCCTTACGGAACCACCGTCCAGCACCACAAACCCATCCTGCACAAGTGGCTTGAGGGCTGCATATTCAGCAGAAAAATCGTGCCCTTTTGCTGGCCCGGCCTCAAGGTCGAGCTGCATGGTGCACATCAGTTCCTCAATCAGACGGCCCCGCAGCGTATCATCCGCTGTGCGGGCCACGCCACGGGCAACCGGCAGGCCCGGCTGATCTGCCAAGGCGCGGGCATAGGGCGCAACCGCCGTGATATTCTGCGTATACCCGCCCGGCAGCATGGAAATGGCGGAAGCCCCCATGCCCAGCAACACAGCCGACGAATCGGTTGTATAGCCCTGAAAATTGCGGCGAAGCGTGCCTGCCTGTGCGGCTTTCACCAGCGGGTCATCCGGCAGGGCGTAATGATCCAGCCCGATGGGCAGATAGCCTTCCTCGCACAGGACCTCTTCCATACGGGCGCGCTGGCGCAGGCGCTCAACCGGGAGCGGCAAGGCTTCCTCGGGGATCAGGCGCTGACGCTTCTGCTTCCAGGGCACATGCGCATAGCCAAACACCGCCAGACGGCTGGGCCGGAGGGACGCAATCTTGCGCGCCGTGGCCGCCACACTCTCTTCTGTCTGGTAGGGCAGGCCATAAATCAGATCGACATTCACGCCGGAAACACCGGCATTGCGCACTGCGGTGAGGCAGGCTTCCGTCTGGGCAAAAGACTGATGCCGGCCACAAGCCTCCTGCACCTTTTCTTCCAGATCCTGCACACCAATGCTGATACGCGTGAAACCAAGCGCCCCCAGCAGTTCCGGATATCCGGAAGGCACATGCCGGGGGTCCAGCTCCATGGCCAGCTCGGCATCCGGGTCTATGCGGAAAAACTGGCGCACACTGCGCAGAACCTGCCGGAGAGAGGCCGCCGGCAGAGTGGAGGGCGTGCCGCCCCCGAACTGAAGGTGCCTGACACGCCGCCCGCTTCCCACCAGCGCCACAATCCGGCGCAGTTCTTCCCGCAGCAGATCCCCATACGCCATACGCCCGTCTTCATGGCGCATGACTGATGTGTTGCACCCGCAGAAGCGGCACAGCTCATCACAGAACGGGACATGGAAATACAGAGAAACCGGCTCATCCGCCGGGAGGGCGCGCAGCCACTGTTCGGCCTGCGCAGGCCCGACCGCCTCCGTAAAGCTGGCAGCGGTCGGGTAGCTGGTGTAGCGCGGCAGGTTCCCGCCGTAACGAAGAACCAGATCCGATAAAGACGCCGCGCTCATGCCATTAGAACCGGTATTCGATACCAGCGCCGACCACGGTCGGGTCGAGAGAATCATGCGCCTTGATGAAGGCCTTGGAGTCACGATCGTTCGCCCAGGCGTGCATTCTCATGAACATCTGCTTCACATCAAAGTTGAAGAACCAGTTGCCGACGAGCTGATAATCAAAACCTGCGTTGACAGACGGACCACCCGTAACACCCACGTTCAGCTTCTGCACAACGCCACCAGCGGGGGACACGTTATGGAACCATGCCAGCGTGCCACCCACGCCCAGATACGGGTTGAAGCGTTTATGCGGACGGAAGTGCCATGCGAGCGTGACCGTCGGCGGAAGAACCCATGCGCTGCCAACGTCAATCTTGCCCAGCGGCGTGCCTTCAGCCGCCACTTCATGACGGGTGCTGGCAGCAATCAGGTCAATAGACACGTTATCCGTGAAGAAATATTCAAACGTCAGTTCCGGCATCACCTGGCGTGTGGTCTTCACGCGGCCCGGAAGGACATTGCCGTTCAGCCAGAGCTTGCTGTCCCGATCTTCAGGCATGACGCCCAGAGCGGAGAGACGGATGAGGAAGTCACCTTTCCCCAGACCGATCTTGGTGCTGGCGCAGGTTTCAAACAGGCCGCAATGCCCGCCGCCTTGACGGGGAGCCGCCGGAATCTGGCTGACAACCGGAGCATTGACATAGGCCGCATTCGAAGATGCCGGAGCCGCAACCTGAGCCTGAGCCGCAGTGGCACCGGACACGGCTGCCACACCTGCCGCAAGGGCTGCAAATAAGGAACGAAGCTTGACCATACCTGTTACTCTTCCAACTGCGCTGTAATTCATGAGACGCAAAAATCACGCGCAGAGACCAGCCACCATGATTTAGATCAAACACAAACTACGATCGGCAGAAGGGTGTGCCATTTACACCACAGCGTACTGCACAATGCTGACATTCTCTTAAAATACCCCTGCAGGATTGGAATTTTAAGACTTGTCGTTGATTTATATCAACAATGACCTAATATTTACGGCAGATTTTCCTGCCTCAGGCTTTTCCGGACAGTTCCATACTCCGCAAGAGTCGGCTTTACCGGATCCGTACCTCTATGTCCCTTACAGATCATCCACGGACAGCGCCCCTCCCGCTCAGGCGCAGGTTCTTACAAGACACAGGTATGGAGCTTCAGCGCTGCACTGTCTGTGGCATTCGCGGGCAAAGCATTTGCAACGCCATCAATGACAAGGAACTGGAAATTCTGGCGCAGGCCTCCAGCCGCCTGACTTTTCCGCCGGCAACAACCCTGATTGAAGAAGGCTCTCCTGCCATTGCTTTCTTCAATGTCACCAAAGGCACGGTCAAGCTCTTCAAATCCCTTCCCGATGGCCGCCGCCAGATAACCGGCTTTGCGGATGTGGGCCACTTTCTCGGGCTGACCAACGCCAGAACCTATTCCTTCGGGGCGGAAACTGTTGATACCGTGCAGGTCTGCCGGTTTCTTCGCCCTCAGCTTGAAACCCTGCTGACGGACTACCCGCTTTTCGAGCGCAGGCTTCTGACAGAAATCACCGGAGAACTGGCGGAAGCGCAGGAACAGATGCTGCTTCTGGGCCGCAAGACCGCACGGGAGCGCATTGCCAGCTTCCTGCTGGCCCGCATGATGCCCCCCTCCCCCCATGCCGACTCCGCCGTGGAAGGGCAGATGGTGTCCCTGCCCATGACACGGGTTGATATTGCCGATTATCTTGGCCTGACCATTGAAACCGTCAGCCGTACCCTCAGCGCATTGCGCCGCGAAAAAATCATTACCGGCACGGATAATCACGGGATTCGCGTGCTCGCGGTCTCCCGTCTGGAAGACCTCGCCTCAGGGCAGGATAACCGCTAGGCCTTTATCCGGGTGCCAGGACGGCGCGTGAGGAGCCACTGACTCTTTCCGGTTCCACCAGCCGCCACCCAGAGCCTGAAACAGGGCGACTGTATCTGACAGTCTGCCCGCTCTGGCCTGCGCCAGAGCAAGCTGGGCCTGAAGCTGGGTCTGCTGGGCCTGCAGCATGGTGACTTCGCTCACATCCCCAAGTCGATACTGCGCCTGAGCAATATGCCAGCTTTCCGCCGCGGCCGTTGCGGCGGAGGCATTGGCCCCCAGCGCCACAGCATCTGACCGGATGGCTGTCAGGGTATCCGCCACATCCTGCAGGGCGCTGATAAGCGCGGTGCGGTAATCCGCCGTGGCCTGATCATACGCCGCACGCGCCGCGTTTTCCTGATGCCGCAGCAAACCGGCGTCAAACAGCGGCTGCGTGACCATGGCGGCAATTTCCCACTGCCCGAAACCCGGTGTTGCCATCTGCGCGATGGAGGCCGCGGCAAACCCCGGCGTTGCGCCAAGCTGCACATTGGGCAGACGATTCGCAACGGCCACACCCACCCGTGCACAGGCTGCATGCCAGTTATCCTGCGCGGTACGAACATCCGGGCGCTGCTCAACCAGCCGGGCAGGCAGAGTGAGTGGCAAATCAACCGGGAGTGTCAGGCTCTCCAGCGTGAATGTCGGTTCCGGCGCATCCGGCGCATCCCCCACAAGGGCTGCAATCAGGTGCCGCTGCTGCTCAAGCTGCTTTTGCAGCGGAGCCAGACTGGCCTCATTCTGCGCCAGAGAGGCGCGCTGCATGGCCACATTGTTCCGAGAGAACTGCCCCACCTGCTCCTGCCGCTCAGCCGAAGCCAGCACCGCGCGCTGCACGGCAACCAGTGAATTTGTGGCCTCGAGCTGCGCATTCAGAGCCGCATAATCAATAGCCGCCTGCACCACGGAGGATGTGAGGGTGAGGTAAACCGCCTCAAGCTGGTCGCGCTGGGCATCACGCATGGCCTTCGCGGCTTCCACGCCACGGCGCACCCCGCCCCACAGATCCGGCACATACGAGATATTCAACTGGGCCGTATGCACGGTGTAGAGCCATGCGTTGCTGTTCGGCACGGCAGAATAGGTGCGGGATGTCTTGTTACGGGTTGGGTTGTAGCTGCCCGAAATAGACGGATACAGCGCACTCTGCTGGGCCAGACGGTTTTCGTTGGCCGCCGCCAGCGCATCCCGCGCGGATTCGAGCGAAGGATTCTGGTCCAGCGCGCGGCGCACCAATTTGTCCAGCTCCGGGGAGTGGAAGAGCGCCCACCATTGTGCGGGGATATCCTGCCCCGGATGAAACACCTGCACGACACTCTGCGGCCCACCGGCGGCCCGTTCAGCCGCACCGGACACAGCCTGCGTGGCCTGACCTTTTCCCGCCTGCCCATAATCCGTAGGGGCCGGGGGGGCTGGCTTCCTGAAATTCGGCCCCACGGCGCAGCCGCTCAGGACCAGTGTCGTTGCCGCCCAGAGCGCCGATTTTCTCCGCATCATGGTGCAGGCTCCTTCGCGGCAGCGCGGCGCTCGCACCAGGCTTCCATCTCATAATAAAACGTCGGCAGGATAAACAGCGTCAGCAACGTCGCAATCCCCAGACCGCCAACCACCACAGTGGCCAGCCCACGCTGCACGTCGGTCCCGATACCGGTGGCCAGTGCTGCGGGCAGCATGCCCATGCTGGCAACTGTGGCTGTCATCAGCACCGGGCGGAAACGCTCGCCAGCCCCTTCCAGAACAGCATCATACAGCCACACACCCTGCGCCCGGTGCCGGTTGATGTTGGAGATCATGATAATCCCGTTCTGCACCGCCACCCCGAACAGCGCGATAAAGCCCACGGCCGTTGCCACGTTCAGGGTGTCTCCCCTGACCTGCAGCGCAACCAGCCCACCCAGAAGGGCAAGTGGCACCACGGCCAGAATCAGCACGGCCTGCCGCATCACGCGGAATTCCGCAAACAGCAGAACCAGCATGACCACCAGCATGATGCCCAGAGCAACCGTCAGGCGCGCCTGGGCACGCTGCTGCTGCTCAAACGCACCGGCCCACTGCAAACGATACAGGCTGGGGTTGAAATGCACCTGATCGGCAATTTTCTTCTGGGCTTCCGCCATATATTCGGACAAAGGCCGTTTGCCGTTATCCACCCGCAGGGTGATCTGCCGTTCCGTCATTTCATGCGAGATCGTGCCCTCACCGGTTTTCAGGCTGATCTGCGCGACCCGCTCCAGAGGAATTTGCGCACCATTGGCGGCTGTCAGCGGCAGATGCGCCAGTGAGCGCAGATTGCTCGCCGTGGCAGGCGGCACGCGCACCGTCATATTATATGTGCGGTCCGCGATATAGATCTGGGAAATGGGGCCATCACCAACAGCATTCCCCACCACAGCCATGATATCCGCAACGGAAATCCCGTAGCGCGCCGCAGCGGGGCGGTCCGCCACGATATTGAGTTCGGGAATTTCCGGCTCCTGAAAGATGGAGGCTTCGGTTGTGCCCTTCACGGTTCTCAGAATATTCACAATCTGCGTGCCAATCCGCCGGATCTCACGCGGATCATTCCCGTAAACGCGCAGCACGAGCGCGGAATGCGCCCCGCCGACCAGATCATTCATCCCATCGGCAATCGGCTGGCTGATGCCGAAGCTAATGCCGGGAATTTTAGCCAGACGCTCATGCAGCTTGGTGACAAACTGGGCTTTTGTCTCGCCATGCGGCCAGGAGCTGTAGGGCTTGAGGCCCACCGGCACTTCAATATGTGAGGGGGTCCAGGGGTCCGTGCCGGAATCGTTCCGGCCAAGCTGGGTCACGGCGTAAGAGGTTTCGGGGAACGTATAGATCGCATGGCGCACTTCATCCGCCATGGCCCCGGCTTTTTCCAGAGAAAGGCCGGAAGGCAGCTGGACCTGAAGCCACAGGGCGCCCTCATCCATTTCCGGCAGGAACTCCCGCCCGGTCCTCATGCCCAGCACCACCACCAGCACAAAGGCCACAATCGCCCCGATATAGGCCAGCAGCGGCCTGCGCATGACATGCGCCAGACCGTCATGATACAGGTGGTGCAGCTTTTCCAGCGGCTTGTTATGGAAAATCTTGTGCGGGTTGCGCATGGCCAGAAAGGCCAGAGACGGCGTGAGCACAATGGCGCTGAGCAGCGCCCCCAGCAAAGCAAAGCTGACCGTAAAGGCCATAGGCCGGAACAGCCGCCCCTCCGCCCCTTCAAACGCAAAGAGCGGGCTGTAGGCCACAATGATCACCAGTGTGGCAAACACGATGGCGCGCCCGACATGCTGCGTCAGGCCCCGCACATCATCCAGAGTCATGGTGTGGCCGGGCTCTTCCTCCCGCAGGCGCAGGATGGATTCCGTCACCACAATCGCGCCATCCACAATCACCCCGAAATCAATCGCACCGAGGGAGAACAGGTTGGCGGGCATGCCGAGCAGGCTCATGAGAAGAAAAACCGTGGCCAGCGCCAGCGGAATTGTTACCGCCGCCACCAGCGCACTGCGCGGGCTGCCAAGGAACAGGATGAGGATGACAAATACCAGCCCCACGCCTTCCAGCACCGTATGCGTCACCTTGTCCGTGGTGGCGTTCACCAGATTGTCGCGGTCAATATAAGGTACAATCCGCACCCCCTGTGGTGCGAGCTGCTTTTGCAACTGTTCCACACGGGCATGCAGCAGGTTCAGCACGTTCGAGGCGTTTTCCCCCGTGACCATGCTGACAATGCCTTCAATGGTATCCGGGTTTCCGTCTTTCCCCAGAATCCCTTCGCGCACCTGATGCCCAAGCTGCATCTGCCCGAGTTCCCGCAGGAAAACCGGCACACCATCATGCTGGCTGACCGGGATATCGCCCATTTCCTTCAGAGAATGGATCATCCCCACGCCGCGCACGATATAGGATTGCTCGCCTCGCGCTACGCGACCCCCGCCGGAATTGACACTGCTGCTGGTAATAGCCGCCAGAATGTCATTCACACCCACATGGAAACGGTAGAGAGCCGCCGGGTCCAGCAGAAGCTGGTATTCCCGCGTGAAGCCACCAAAATTGTTGATAGCCGCCACGCCCTGCACCTTGGTGAGGGCCGGAATCACAATCCAGCGCTGGATTTCGGAAAGCTGCATCAGGTTCAGGCTGTCTGATTCCAGCGTGTAGCGGTAAATTTCACCTGAAGGGCTGGTCACCGGCCCGAGGCTGGCCGTAACCCCCGGCGGCAGCGTAACCTGCGCCAACTGTTCCGTTACCCGCTGGCGGGCAGCATAAACATTCACCCCATCCCGGAAGATCAGGGTGATGAGGGACAGGCCGAACGTGCTGCTGGACCGGCTGTTCGCCAGCCCGGGCGTGGCGGCAAGCTGGCGCTCCAGCGGAATGGTGATCTGCTGCTCCACCTCCTCCGCGGCAAGGCCGGAGCTTTGCGTTGTGATCTGAACGGACACGGCCCCGAGGTCGGGATACGCCTCAACGGGCATATCCTTCCATGCCCACCCGCCCCACAGGGCCAGTACCGCCATGGCGACAAAAACAATCCGGCGCTCCCGCAGGCAGGCCGCAATAATCCGTTCAATCATCGTTCAGCAGAACCCCACCGCGTGTCACGATGCGGTCTCCGGCACTCAGGCCGCTCAAAACCCGTGTATCTTCGCCTTCGTCATAAGAAATGCCCACCTTGCGCCGCATGAACGTCCAGGGGGCGGTCTCAACAAAAACGGTCACGTTGTCATTGTTCATCAGCAGGGCCGACTGCGGCACCATCAGCCCCGGCGGCTGCTTGAGCTGCACATTGACAGTTGCGAACATGTTGGGGCGCAGGTTTTCATCCGGGTTGGGCAGCGGGATCATGGCGCGCACGCGGCGCGTATCGGGCCTCAGGTCCGGTTCAACCGCTGCAATTTCTCCATACAGCACCACACCATCCCGCGCGGGCAGGGTGAGAGACACCGCCTGACCAACATGAATCTGGTCCGCGCCGGCTTCCGCCACATCCGCCACAACCCAGACTTCCGAGAGATCTTCCACACTCAGCAGGGGGGCCGTTACATCTGTCACATTCTGGCCCGGAGCCATGTTAACGGCAGAAACCACGCCATTCACCGGGGAGCGCAGCACCAGTTTTCCGCCCTCGCCCACGGAATCATCCAGCGCCGCCAGACGGGCCTGCGCACGGCGTTCTTCCGCCTGCGCCTGCGCCAGAGCGGCCTGTGCAACCTCAACATCACGCGTGGCGGCACCGCCCGCCTGCCGGACCTGCTGGGCACGCGCCAGAGCCTTCTGCGCCAGCACCAGACCGGCGTGAGCCTTTTCTTCATCCGTGGATGCCTGAGCGGTATCCCCTGTAGACAGCATCGCCAGGGTATCCCCCTGCCTGACATGCTGCCCGGGCACGACGCTCAATGTCATGATACGGCCGACCACCGGCGCAAAAATCGAAACATGCCGCGCGGGTTCCGCGACAATCGCACCGGGGACAGAGAGCGTATCCTTGGGGACCACAACCTGAACGGGCTGTACTTCCAGCCGAGTGCGCAACGGAGAGCCTTCAGGGACATTCAGGCTGCCATCTTTCCCCACGACAACGGAGGTCTTGCCCCACGCTGGCGCACTGGCCAGACACAGGGCCGTGCACAGGAGGCCGGGCATGCCCCAACCGGAAAAACGGCCCCAACCGGGAAAAAGACTCACTCTCATCGGGCGATGCACCCCCCTTTTTGACCGCGCAGGAGATACCCGCTCGGGTCTGGTGTCAACACGCTGAAAAGCCGCTGCACACCACACCTGAAAGAACGGCGAACATCGCCAGAAAAACGCTGTAATGACAATTAGAAATCAGTCCGGCTTTGTTGCGCTGGAAGCATTAAACCGATCGCATGGGAAAATTCATCTGCAAAAAAAGGAATTTAATCAAAATTTTATAATCGTTCGAAGCAACCCTTTCCCTCAGCGGCTGTTTTCCTCAGTTTTGGCAAACAAAGGCTGAGACCCGAGCAAGAAAAAACGCCGGCTCTTTTCAGAGTCGGCGTCTTGTCTGTCCGGGGTTTCCCCCGGTTACGGGCGGTGAAACCAGCCTTACTGGTCGTCACCATCCTCGCCGGTATCGGGGGTGGAACCCGAGGAATCACCCGAACCATCCGGAGAGATGGCAATAAACAGGGACTGCCCATCCCGCAGGATACGGAGCAGAACCGGCTTTTTGGCCGCAAGGGCGCTCCGGACGGCTGTCACAGCCGCACGCGGAGACTCAACCGCCTGATTGCCAACAGACTGGATCACATCGCCAGGGCGAATACCGGCCTGATCCGCGGCGGAGCCGGGCTGCACATCATTCACCACCACACCATGCACATCGCTCCCCAGCCCGAGCTGGCGGCGGAGGTCCGCACTCAACGGTGTGAGAGACACACCAAGATGCTGGCCGGATGCAGCACTTCCGCCAAGTCCGCCATCATTGGACGCTTTGCCCAGATTGCCGATCTTGACCGTGAGGCTCTGTGCGGCACCTGCACGCAGATAACCGATCTTGACGTCTGAACCGGGTGCAACAGAGGCAACACGCACCGCCAGATCATGCGGAGAGGTCACTTTCTGGCCGTTGAAGTCCGTGATGATATCTTCCGCCTTCAGGCCAGCCTTCTCGGCCGGGCTGTCCGGGCTGACACTGGCCACCAGAGCCCCGGCGGGCGGTGCCCCCGGAACCGGAACCGGCATGTTCAGCGCCTTGGCCATGGCGGGAGAAATCACCTGCGCGTTCACACCCAGATAACCACGCACCACATGGCCGGTTTTGCGGAGCTGGCTGATCACGCTACGGACCGTGTCAGACGGAATGGCAAAGCCGATACCAATAGACCCCCCGCCGGACGGAGAGAGGATGGCCGTATTGACCCCCACCACCTTGCCATCCTGCGTGAAGAGCGGGCCGCCCGAGTTCCCACGGTTGATGGGGGCATCAATCTGAATGAAGTTGTCGTACGGACCTTCATTGATGTCACGCCCGCGGGCGGAAACAATCCCGGCGGTGACCGTGCCACCCAGACCATACGGATTGCCAACGGCAATCACCCATTCACCGGGCTGCACATCATCAGACTCACCCAGCTCGATAAAGGGCAGCTTCTGGGGTGATGTCACTTTCAGCAGCGCCAGATCCGTCTTGCCATCACGCCCGATGATCTTGGCAGGCAGTGCCGTGCCATCATCCAGCGTGACTGTGACCTTGGTCGCCCCTTTGACGACGTGGTTGTTTGTCACCACGTAGCCATCGGAAGAAATCAGGAAGCCCGACCCGCGCGCTTCAATCAGTTGCCGGGACTGCTGCGGTGCCATCTGGAACGGAAACGGGAACGGAAAGGGCATGCCGCCCATTCCACCCATGCCACCACCCCCCATGTTTCCGCCGCCTTCACCCTCAACGGCATCCGCCTTGATCATGGAGGTGATGGACACAACGGCTGGTTTGACCTGTTTGACCAGATTAACAAAATTTGGAAGCGTCTGGACCGGGCTGCTGGGTTTGATCGCCCCGACATCTTCCGCTCTGGCGGAAGAAAAGCCTACCGGCCCTCCGCCTGAAGCCCCGACAACGGCTGCACCAGCCAGAAGGGCCAGAAGTGTCTTGCGGCTAGTCCGCCCGAAAAACTTGGATACAGATTTTTCCGACATCACGATTCCGACTGTTCCCTAAAAACTCTTGCCGACAAGGGCTATCCCTGCCGGGGCGTACCACTCTGGCCTGTGCCCCGGCTTTCTTGCAAAGCCGGACCCTCTGCCGGGTATCATACGCTTCTGTGACTAACATGGTTCCCTGCTGACAAAAACAAAAGAGCCCTGTGCGGGAAAGCCAGAATTTACCCGCCCCTCCCGCTTTCCTCTCCGGCTCCCGGCTGCCTCAAGTTCTGGAAAAAGCTCTTCAGCAGCGCAGCGGACTCGCGCTCCCGCACGCCGCCAATAATTTCGGGCCTGTGCAGGGCCTCGGCCCGGAAAGGCAGCCGCGCACCATGCTCAACACCGCCGCCTTTAGGGTCATACGCCCCGAAAAGCACCCGCCCCACCCGGAAATGCGCCAGCGCCGCCGCACACATGGGGCACGGCTCGAGCGTGACAACCAGCGTGCAGTCTGCCAGCCGCTGGCCACCGCGCGCCTGAAGGGCCGCGCGCATCACCAGCATTTCCGCATGGGCGGACGGGTCATTCAGCTCTTCCACCCGGTTTCCCGCCTGCGCCAGCACCGCCCCATCCGGCCCCAGTACCACGGCACCAACCGGCACTTCCCCCCGTTCCGCCGCGTACCGCGCTTCCATGAGCGCCAGTTCCATCCCGCTTGCCATTGGTGTGTCTTTCTTCACCCCTGTTTTTCCCCTGCCGCCCGGCATGACCCTATCGAAATCCGGCCTGTGCCACTGGTCTGAAACCCGAAATCACGCATTATTTCACACCTCACACGCTGTTCAGGAAAATCAGGCAGCCTGCCTTAATTGAGAAGAGCGTTTTTTCTTGCAAATGCGCGCTCTTCTCTGTCATCATGCCTTATAGATGCCATGATCTGTTCTGTAACAGACATCTGGTTGGGACCACAGTGTCAGGCGCCTCGCCTGACCCGGAGAGCGGAAGGGATTGGTACAATGCATAGTCTGTCTCTTATCCTCGCTGCGGCGGCAATCGGCCTTGGGCTTGCCGTTGCAGACCGGACGGTGAACGAACCGGCACCGGCGACATCCCACCACCGTCCTGTATCCCTGCTGCCGGGCTGAAGCCTACTTTTCGGCACAGACAGGCAGGGCGGTTTGCCGGGGTGAGGTCTGTATAATCCTCGTGCAAACCGGCACAGGGTGTGGCACCTGACACAGACCTTACATTTTTCTGAAAAAGACACCCGAGTTTATGACCGCACGCCGCCCTGTTATCGGCATTACGCTTGACCACGAGGCGGGCGGACCAGACCGCTATTCCCGCTTCCCCTGGTATGCCTTGCGGGAAAACTACATGTCGGCCATTGCCACGGCTGGTGGCCTGCCCATGGCCCTTCCCCTCTTCCCGCAGCTTGCCCCCGATTTCATGGAGCGGATTGACGGGCTGCTGATTACCGGCGGCGCGTTTGATATTGACCCCGCCCTGTATGGCGAGACCGAGCGCCACAGCAGCGTGACCCTGCGCCCGGTGCGCACGGCAGCCGAGCAGGCTTATCTGGCCGCCGCCATGCAACGCAGGATGCCGGTTCTGGGCATTTGCGGGGGTATGCAGCTTCTGGCCGTGGCCCTTGGCGGCACGTTGATCCAGCATATCCCGGATGCCCGCCCCGACGCCCTTCCGCACGAACAGCCCAACCCCAGAGATGAAGCCAGCCATGCCGTGCTCCTTGAGCCGGACACCCTGCTGGCCCGCTGTGTGGGGCGGCCGCGCATGGCCGTGAACTCCTCCCATCATCAGGCTGTCCGCACTGCGGGGCGGGGTGTTGTGAACGCCGTGGCGGAAGATGGGGTGATTGAAGGGGTGGAAGACCCCTCTCTTCCTTTCTGCCTTGGGGTGCAATGGCATCCGGAATTTGGCATAGACCCGGGTGACCGGAGCATTTTAAGCGCCTTTGTACAGGCAGCAGGAGAAACAGTGTGACGCAGGATACGCGTGGGGAACGCATCGCCAAATGGCTGGGCCGGACTGGTGTGGCCAGCCGCCGTGATGCAGAACGGATGATTGAAGACGGGCGCGTGAAGCTGAACGGCCAGCCCGTTACGCATCCCGCCACGTTCATCACCGCGCAGGATGTGGTGCAGGTGGATGGCACCGTTGTGGACCAGCCGCAGCGCACCCGCCTGTGGCGCTACCACAAGCCGGACGGGCTGGTGACCACACACAAGGACCCGGAAGGCCGCCCGACCGTTTTTGCCTCCCTCCCCGAAGGCATGCCCCGCGTGATCAGCGTTGGTCGGCTGGACCTGAACAGTGAAGGGCTGCTGCTGCTGACCAATGATGGCGAACTGGCCCGCAGGCTGGAACTGCCGACCAATGGCTGGCTGCGCCGCTACCGTGTGCGCGTTTTTGGCGTGGTGGATGAAGCCCGTCTGGCCTCCCTCGCCCATGGCAGCGTGTTTGATGGCGTTCGGTACGGGCCGATTGAAGCGGGCCTCGACTCTCGCAAGGGAGATAATGCCTGGCTGACCGTGGCGCTGCGCGAAGGCAAGAACCGTGAGATCCGCAAGGTGATGATGGGCCTGAACCTGCATGTCAGCCGCCTGATCCGCACCAGTTACGGCCCCTTCCAGCTTGGCACCCTGCAACGGGGTGAGCTGGAGGAAGTGCCGGGCAAGATCCTGCGCGAACAGATGCCCAAAGCCACAGACAAGACCGCTCCGCGCAAACCGGCCTCCGGCACGGCTGCCAGACGGACCCGCTAACCATGCGGATTATCGCAGGCGCACGCAAAGGCCGCATGCTGGCCGCCCCCACGGGCACAACAACACGGCCTACGGCGGACCGGGTGCGGCAGGCCATGTTTGACATCCTTCTCCATGCTCCATGGGGAGGGCCGGACCTGCTGACAAACGCCCGCGTGCTGGATGCCTTTGCCGGCACCGGGGCGCTCGCACTTGAGGCTCTCTCACGCGGGGCAGAGCACGCCACGTTTTTTGAAACAGACCGCGCGGCTCTTGCCGCCCTGCGCACCAATATTGCCGGGTGCAACTGGGGGGACCGCTGCAAGGTGATCCCCCGGGATGTGACAAAGCCCATCCACGCCCACGCGCCGTGTTCCCTGCTGTTTCTGGACCCGCCCTACCGGCAGGATCTGCCCGCCCGTACCCTGGCGGCCCTGAACGCACAGGGGTGGATTGCCCCCGGCGCCATTGCGGTGATTGAAACCGCAGCGCAGGAACCGCTGCCACTCCGGCAGAAAGCGCCTGATGGCACGGAACTCCCCCCCGACATCGCGCCGGAAAGCGATGAGGACACGCCGCCTCCCCCCGCCTATGCAGGCCTTCTGCTGGCGGAACGCCGCCACGGCGCGGCGCGGCTTTCAGTCTGGAAGCTGTAAGAGCCAGACCAAACCTCCCCGGAACTTGCGCCGCCCGGCTTACCCTTTCCTGTTGCATCATTTTCCGCATGGAACACACAGGGAACTGGCGGGGGGCGCAAGAGTGCGCTACACGGGCGAGACACTCTTTTTATTGTTCTAGAAAACGGGGTCACTGATGGCTGGCAGCGTCAACAAGGTTATTCTGGTCGGCAATCTGGGCAAGGACCCGGAAGTCCGCACCAGCCAGAACGGCATGAAAATTGTCTCTTTTTCCATCGCCACCAGTGACACATGGAACGATCGCGCCTCCGGTGAACGCCGGGAGCGCACGGAATGGCACCGCGTGGTGGTGTTCAATGAACGTCTGGCCGATGTGGCGGAACGCTTCCTGCGCAAGGGGCGCAAGGTCTACCTTGAAGGCGCTCTGCAAACCCGGAAATGGACCGACCAGTCCGGCCAGGAACGCTATACGACTGAAGTGATTGTTGAGCGCTTCCGTGGGGAACTGGTTCTGCTCGACAGCCGCAGCGGTGGTGATGGCGAAGAGTCCGGCGGTTATGGTGGCGGGAGCAGCTACGGCGGCGGAAACGCGGGCGGCGGCTACGAAGGCGGGAGCAGTGGCGGCTATGGCGGCGGCAACATGGGGGGAGATTTCGGTCGTTCCTCCGCACCGCGCCAGAATGCTCCGGCCCGTGGCTCGAACAGCGGCAATGCTGGTGGCGGCAATGGCGGCTGGGATGCTCCGGGCAACAGCGATCTTGACGACGAAATTCCGTTCTGAACAGGTTGCGTGCGCTGAATAGCCCCTCCCCCGGTTCTACGCCGGGGGGCTGACGGCTTTCTCGGCACGCTTTTCCCGTAGATGGTCAACTCCCCTTCTGCCCCCTGCCTTTCCGAGCGCATCGCCACAGCGCTCACTCTGTGCGGAACGGGCAGCACCCTCCTTCTCCCCCTCCTGCTGTTCTACAGCCGGGCCCTGAGTGATGTGGCGGCCACACTGGTGGCCTGCCTGTTCCTGCTTCACTCGGCCCTGCGAAGAGACTGGCAATGGACGCGGCACGTATGGCTGCGCCCGGCAGTGGTGTTCTGCCTGCTGTGCCTGCTCTCCTCCTTCCATATCGGCTTGCAGGCCGCATGGGTGCAGGCACTCTGCCTGCCCCGGCTTATCCTCTTTACAGCGGCACTGGAGAGCTGGATTCTTGTGCCCGCCACCCACAGGCGGGCGCTGGCGGCCATTCTGTGCGCGCTGGCTCTCTGGCTGATCTGCCAGTGCTGGGAACAGTATCTGACCGGCACCAACCTGATGGGCTTCTCCCCGGCGGATGATGGCGCGCTGACAGGCCCGTTCATGAAGCCGCGGGCAGGTTTCACACTGCTCATGCTCATCTTCCCCGCCCTGATGCCGCTTGTCCTGCGCGCCCTTTACACCAGGCACCTTTCCGCATGGATGGGAGGCGGCCTCCTGCTAGCTCTGGCCGTGGCGACCATGGTGCTGATCGGGCAGCGGATGAGCACCGTACTGATGCTGTTCGGCCTGACGCTGACAGCGCTGATGGTCCCCCGCTTCCGCCTGCCCTTTGTGGTGATGCTGGTGGGTATGGCGGGGCTGGTGGCCAGCCTGCCGGTCATCTCCCCCCGTACATACGCCAAGCTGGTCCTGAAGTTTTCCAGCCAGCTCCATCACTTTGCCCAGAGCGATTACGGCAGGCTTTACCGCACAGCCCTGACCATGATTGTCTCACACCCTTGGGTAGGGCTGGGCATGGATGGATTCAGGCATTTCTGCCACACCCCATTCCACACCGATGCCCTGAAAGGCCTCGGCCTGCCCCCCCTGGACAGTGACACCGGCAAGGGCTGCAATATTCACCCGCATAATTACTATCTACAGGTGGCCACAACCGCCGGTCTGCCTGGGCTGGTGGCGTTCGGGCTGATGGTGGCGTGCTGGTTTCGCACCGGCTTGCGGGCTCTGGCCCCTGTGCAAAACCCGCAGCAGGCCATGCTGTTTGTCATGTGCTGTGTGCTGTGGTGGCCGATTACCTCCACCAGCGCCCTGTTCTCTTTCCCCACGGCAGGGTGGGTTTCCCTGTTTGCCGGATGGATGCTGGCGGCCTCTGCTGCAGCAAATCCGCCTGCCGGGAAACGCACCGGGGCGGCTTGAAAGAAATCTGAAATATTTCCCGTTATTCATCTCGGCGTAACACGTGATTTCTTGACCATATCACGCTGGCTGCATGCCTATGCTGTCCTTTTTCTTCCCCTGAAATCCCATAATGTTCTTGGCGTTCTGTGTTCACCCCGCTATAAGCCCCGTCATTCTTTCAAGGCAGGTGTCCTGTCATTGCAAAGGCTGACAACTGACATGATTACGCTACCGCCAGATTATCGCCCGTCAGAAGATGAAGAGTTCATGAACCCTCTTCAGACTGAGTATTTCAGACAGAAACTTCTGAAATGGCGCGCTGAACTCCTCAAAGAGGCCGGAGATACGCTTGCCAGTCTGTCTGAGGGCGGCATTCATGAAGCCGATATTACAGACCGCGCCAGTGTGGAAACAGACCGCGCTCTGGAACTCCGCACACGGGACCGCGCCCGCAAGCTGATCGGCAAGATCAACCTTGCTCTTCAGCGCATTGAGAACGGCTCCTACGGCTATTGTGAAGACACGGGTGAGCCCATCACCCTGCGTCGGCTGGAAGCCCGCCCGATTGCCACCCTGTCCATTGAGGCACAGGAACAGCATGAACGGATGGAAAAAACCCACCGCGACGATTAATTCCGCTTTTTAGGCGGAAACAGACTTGCGGCGTTTGGCACGAACAGCTAGAACGCCGCCAGCGGGCTGCTGTAGCTCAGTGGTAGAGCACTCCCTTGGTAAGGGAGAGGTCGACAGTTCAATCCTGTCCAGCAGCACCACGCTTTTCTCCTTATATATAATCCCGCTTCATCCATCGCCTGTATGAAGGGTGTGGAAAGCGGATCTGCCATGCCCGTGCGCCTATGCCGAGCGGAACACACGCGCAGCATCGCAGCCGGGCCACATGGATGGCGCTCCAGTTTTCAGAACATCCCGCCACATCACGGCTCCATGCCCTCCCCTGCGGCTACTCTGAGGGGCTTTCCGCTCCTGTGAGACCCGCAAGCCTGCCCGGCAGGGGCGTTCCAGTCAGGCCGTTTCCGGATTCGTGGGTAAATCTGTGGATAACGGGCGCAACCTCGGTGCACGACTCAGAAAACCCCTGAAAAGCGACTCCAACCCCTGTGGATAATTCACTGGATTTCTTTATATTTACAGGACTCTCGTAGCGCAGCGCCCTTCAGGCCCACCCATGCCATCTGGCTGACGCATGGGCGCGGGGTATTGGCACAGGCGTGGATGGCCTCAGATACCCGCGCCCCTCCCGAACCGGACGTAAAAACCGGGCATAAAAAAGGGAGCTGCATCACAGCCCCCTCTTTCAAACAGAATTCTGACTTCTGATCAGTGGCCCGGTCGGCCACCTCCGCCGTGCCCACCTCCGGGCCCGTGTCCACCACCACCGGGTCCGCCACCGGGGCGGCCCCCACCACCAGGGCGCCACCCACCGGGACGACCGGGGGGGCGACCGTGCCAACCACCCGGACGATGCCCGATGCCGGGCCGATAGACAGGATACGGACGGACCGGACGCGCGGCATAGTAGCCCCAGCGGGGGCCGGAACCATAGCCGTAATACTCGTCATACCCGCTATAAGCCGGGGTATAGCCATAATAGTTATAGCCACGGCTATAAACCCGGCCCGCACAACCAGACAGCGTGCCGACAAGTATGAGCCCAATACAGCCTGTAATCAGAGAGGCACGTTTCATGAGGCTCACTCCTGTCTCCCTTGATTGATTTTGGTAAGGAAACTACCCGATTTTGACCAGAACATGGTGCTTTTTGCCAGAAGAGAGGCGAATGGCCCCTTCCACCATGTCTTTTTCAGAAATCACGCAGTTTTCATCCTGCACCACGGCATTGTTCACACGGGCACCGCCCCCGCGCACCAGCCGACGGGCCTCTCCGTTGGTTTTGACCAGACCGGCTTCCACAAACAGGCGGAACACCGGCACACCCTCCGCCAGCAGGGCCTGCGGCACGATGTGCACAGGCAGATCCGCCGCGGCAACCCGGCCTTCCTCAAACGTCTGGCGGGCCGCTTCCGCCGCCGCCTGAGCCAGATCCCGACCGTGGCACAGCGCTGTGGCTTCCGTTGCCAGAATTTTCTTGGCTTCGTTGATCTCAGCCCCCTGCAAGGCTTCCAGCCGGGCGCATTCTTCCAGAGAGAGGTCTGTAAACAGGCGCAGAAAGCGGCCGACATCGGCATCTTCCGTGTTCCGCCAGAACTGCCAGTAATCAAACACCGGCAGCCGCGCTTCAGAAAGCCAGACAGCGCCATTGGCGGTCTTGCCCATCTTGGCGCCGGAAGACGTGGTGAGCAGCGGCGTGGTCAGGCCCATCACGCTTTTCTGCTCCGTGCGGCGCACCAGATCCACACCGGAGACGATATTGCCCCACTGGTCAGACCCGCCAAGCTGAAGTGTCACCCCGTGGCGGCGGTTCAACTCCCGGAAGTCATAGGACTGAAGAATGGAGTAATTGAACTCCAGAAAAGTCAGACCCTGCTCACGGTCCAGACGGTTCTTGACGGACTCAAAGGAAAGCATGCGGTTGATGGAAAAATGCACCCCCACATCCCGCAGCAGATCAATATAGGCCAGCTTGTCCAGCCAGTCGGCATTGTTGACAAGAATGGCTTCTGATGTGCCCTCACCAAAGGTCAGGAACTGGCGCAGGCATCCTTCAATACCGGCCAGATTGGTGCGGATGGTCTCTTCCGTCATCAGCCGCCGGGCTTCCTCACGGAAAGACGGATCCCCAATTCTGGCTGTGCCACCGCCCACCAGAGCCACAGGCCGGTGCCCGTGCTTCTGCAGCAGCCGCAGCATCATGATCTGGATCAGGCTGCCCACATGCAGGCTGTCTGCCGTGGGGTCAAACCCGATATAGGCCGCTACAGAACCCTTCGCCATTGCCTCATCCAGTGCAACGGGGTCCGTGCACTGGAAAATGAAGCCACGCGCGGCGGCTTCCTGCATGAAGGAACTCTGAAACCCGTTTTCGACCATTCTCTTTAATTCCTGTTTACGCCTCTGCCTGCCGCTGGAAAAGGCTGCCCGGCCCACGCTCTAGCATGAGCGCAGGCCCGGCAGAACCTCTGCCCGCCCCTGTGCTGGCACCTGATATGAACTTGCTCTGGAGCTGTGCCCGCTACCGTGGCGACCCTGACGGTGTCAGGCCGTGCCGCCCACCGTCAGGCCTGTCATTTTCAGGGTGGGCTGCCCCACCCCAACGGGCACGCCCTGCCCCGCCTTGCCGCAGGTGCCAATCCCCGGATCAAGCTCCATATCCTTCCCGATCATGGAAACGTGCTGCATGGCCTCCGCCCCATTGCCAATCAACGTGGCTCCTTTAACGGGTGCTGTAATCCTGCCGTCTTCCACCAAATAGGCTTCGGAGGCGGAGAACACGAACTTGCCGGAGGTGATATCCACCTGCCCGCCGCCAAAATGCACGGCATACAGGCCACGCTTCATGGAGCTGATCATCTCCTCCGTGGAGGCCTCACCGGGCAGCATGAGCGTATTGGTCATGCGCGGGAGCGGCATATGCGCATAGGACTGGCGGCGGCCATTGCCCGTTGGGGCCACGCCCATCAGGCGGGCGTTCAGGCGGTCCTGCAGGTAGCCTTTCAGGATTCCATCCTCAATCAGCGTGGTGCGGCCTGTGGGGGTGCCTTCATCATCAATGGTCAGGCTGCCACGGCGGTCGGGCAGAGAGCCATCATCAATCACCGTCACACCGGGGGCCGCAACGCGCGTGCCCATCCGTCCGGCAAAAACAGATGTTCCCTTACGGTTGAAATCCCCTTCCAGCCCATGCCCCACCGCTTCATGCAGCAGAATACCGGGCCAGCCCGCCCCCAGCACGACTTCCATCTCCCCCGCCGGAGCAGGCCGGGCTTCCAGCGCCACCAGAGCCTGCCGCAGGGCTTCCTTCACCGCACCCTGCCAGGTTTCCTCTTCCAGCAGGCGGTTGATCTCATACCGCCCCCCAAGCCCGTAGCTCCCGCTTTCCCGCCGGCCGTCCTGCTCCACCACAACAGACACATTCAGTCGCACCAGCGGGCGCAGGTCCGCCACCCGCGCGCCATCGGCACGGATAATCTGCACGGCCTGCCATTCACCGGAAAGAGACGCCATGACCTGCACCACACGGCGGTCCTGCCCACGGGCAAACGCGTCAATCCGGGTCAACAGGCCGGAGCGAGCGGCAAAATCTGTCTCCCCCAGCGGGTTGGCATCCGTATACAGCCGCAGGTTGGTGGAGCGGGGAGCCTCCGCCATCGTGCCGGACCGCCCGCCGCGCACAGCACTGACCGCATCTCCCGCCCGCGCCAGAGCAGAGCGGCTCAGATCATCCGAATGGGCAAACCCGGTTTCTTCCCCCAGCACCGCCCGCAGGCCGAACCCGCTGGTGGTGTCAAAGGAGGCGGAGCGGATCACACCATCATCCAGCGCAATCCCTTCGCTCTCCCGGTATTCCAGAAACAGTTCACCATCATCCATGCCGTCCAGCGCCTTGCGGGTCAGGGCTTCCGCATCCGCGCGATCCAGCAGGGCACCGGGTCTTTCAAAAAACATCTGGTCTGTGACCGCCAGAGCGCCAGGGCTTGAAGGAATGGATGACATGGACAAAACTCCTGACAGGACTACGGCTCCGGGTAGCGGGTTCTCCCGGCAGAGCGGACAGAGCATAAACAGTTAAGTGTTGCCACAAAACCCGCAAGAGGTTTCATCGTTTCTGTTTGATGACGGGAGACGGGGCCTGAGCCTGTTCAGCGCCTGTGACAGGCTGGATGCCTCGGCCTTTCTCCCCGGCGCGCCCCGCACTCCGCCGCAGCCAGACGAAAGACAGTTATGCGTGAATATCAGGACAGGACACATACCGGAACACCCCACCCCAGACAGCCCCAGCCTGCCGCCTGCGGCGTGAACAAACATCACGGCCTGACGCTTCGTCTGACGCTGCTCTGTGCTCTGGCAGCACTGCCGGCCCCTGCGCTGGCACAGGTACCTGCTCCTGCTCCTGCTCCTGCTCCTGCTCCTGCTCCTGAAAAAAAACCTGTCTCCGGAGGGGCCGCCACACCGGATGCGCCTTCTGGCGAGAAAAACTCCGCGCCCTCTGCCGCCACCAGCACCGGGGGGCGCGGTGCGCCGACCTCTGTACCGCAGGACCTGCGCCCGCCCTCCATTGCTCTGGGCGATCTGTTTACCGCCATCCACGCAGCCGGACTGTTTACAGATGCCAAGGCTGTGGCGGATGCCATTCCCGATCAGGCCCCGACTGATCTGGTGGCGGAGTGGCGGCGGGAAAAAACGCAACCCGGCTTCAACCTGAAGGCTTTTGTCTCACAGCATTTCACCATTCCCGTGCTGCGCTCCGCTGCGTACAGCCGCACGCCGGGCGAAAGTGTGCGTGATTACATCTCCGGTATGTGGGACGTGCTGACACGGGACGCGGATCCCGCCGTGCCCTGGTCTTCCCTGCTGCCGCTTCCTGAAAAATATGTTGTCCCTGGCGGGCGGTTCTCAGAGTTTTATTACTGGGACAGCTACTTTACCATGATCGGCCTCTATGAAGACGGCCGCATCGACCTGCTGCGCAACATGGTGCGGGACATCGCCTCCCTGATCGACCGGTACGGCCACATGCCCAACGGCAACCGGACATATTACCTCAGCCGCTCTCAGCCGCCCTTTTTCTCCGTGATGCTGGATCTGCTTGCCAGCCACGATGGGCAGGTGGTGTACACAACCTTCCTGCCAGAGCTCCAGCGTGAATATGACTACTGGACACACGGGGCAGAAACACTCAGCCCCGGTGCCGCATGGCAGCATGTGGTGCGCCTGCCGGACGGCACCCTGATGTTCCGGCCGTGGGACGATATGGATACCCCGCGTGACGAAAGCTTTCCGCAGGATCTGGCAACAGCGAAACGCTCCCGGCGCCCCGCCTCTGAACTCTGGCGGGATCTCCGCGCCGGAGCAGAAACAGGGTGGGACTATTCTTCCCGCTGGTTGGCGGACGGCAGGACGCTGGACAGCATCATCACCACCTCTCTGATCACGGTCGAATATAACTGCCTGATGGTGCATCTGGAGCAGACGCTTTCTCACGCCTACGCCCTGAACGGTGAAAAAGACAAAGCCGCCCTCTATGCCCGGCAGGCCTCCCAGCTTCAGAACGCCATCAACCGCGTTCTGTGGAATGAAAAGGAAGGAGCGTATTTCGATTATAACTGGCGCACCGGGCATCTGAGAGATGTGCTTTCAACCGCCACAGTCGTGCCGCTGTTCCTGCATGTTGCGCCACAGGACAAGGCCGATGCTGTTGCCCGGACTGTCAAAGCCCGCCTGCTCCATGCGGGCGGCCTGACCGTGACAGACCGCAACACCGGCCAGCAGTGGGATTTCCCCAATGGCTGGGCCCCCGAAGAATGGATGGCCATCAAGGGGCTGGAACAGTACGGGCATGAGGATCTGGCCGCCGAAATTGGCCGCCGCTGGATGGCCCGCGTGATTGGCACCTACGAAAAAAGCGGGGTGCTGCTTGAGAAATATGATGTCGTAGCCCCTACCCTCAGCCCGACCGGGGGCAAGGGCGGCGGGGAATACCCCATGCAGGTTGGCTTTGGCTGGACCAACGGCACATTGCTTGGGCTGATGAACCGCTACCCGCAGAACAGCCGCGCGGTGCTGAACAACAACCCTCTGGCAGATCAGGCTTCCCAACAGCCCCTGCCGCCTGTGAACGCATGGGGCGCCAAAGGTCCGGACATTCCTGTTACGGAGCACTCGCCGCTGAAAGGTGTGCCGGTTTCCTCTCTCAAGCCCGACCAGCCAGCACTGCACGACACGCCAGAGCCTCCTGCTCCCGCGCCGCACGCCACGCACGCGGGCTCATCGGCGGCTCCAGATTCCGCAGGCCGAGCGCCTCAGAACAGTCCCGAAAAACCGGGCGAACAGACGAAGCCCCTCTCTCCGGCCCGACAACCGGAGCACAGGCCCGCACCAGCCTCTCCCGCCACGGATGAGCCGTCCGTGACGCCCAGCCCCGCACCGCAGACACCGACACCGACACCGACACCGACACCGACACCGACACCGACACCGACACCGACACCGAACTCGAAGGCAACCGCGCCGGAGATGTAAAGCCTGTAGGGGGAGAGATTGCGGCCCCGGTCACTCCGGAGGCGCTGCTCTCCGGAGTCTGAAAGCTGGTGCCTCAGATGCCGGGAAGCTCGTTCACCGTGACAACGCGCCAGCCCACATCCAGCCGTTCCAGAATAGTGAGAGACAGGTTCTGGATGGAGAAATGCAGGGCAGTTTCCGGGTGAACCCGCAGGGCATGCGCCAAAGCCGCCCGGATGGCTCCGCCATGGCTGACAGCCACAATATCCTGCCCCGCATACGCCTCCGCAAGGCGGTCCAGCGCCACACCAACACGCCCGCACACATCCAGCATACTCTCCCCACCGGGGGGGCATTCCGTTGCCGAGACAGACCAGAACGGATGCGGGGCCAGACGCAGATGCTGCGACAGGTCACGATGCGGCAGGTTATGCCAGTCCCCCAGATTCTGTTCGATCAGGGCTGGTTCCACATCCATGCTCACAGGCCCGTAGCCTGCGTCCTGAATGGCCTGTGCCGTGCGCCGCGTGCGGGAAAGCGGGCTGACAAGCCACCGGGCCTGCTTGGGCAGGCGTGCCGCAAGCGCTTCATACATCGGGCGCTGGGCAATCAGGCTATCCGGGCAAAGCGGCACATCCAGCGCCCCATACAGGCGCAGGCGCGCATTCTGTTCCACCAGCGCGTGGCGGATCAGCCAGAACCGCGTAATACCGGGCGCCAACTGTGGGGTATCAAGAAAATTACCCTGATTTGCGTGCTGGACGGCGGGGGATGAGAAGGTAATCGTCATGGGCTATTTTGTGCTGTCAGGAACCGCCCAACGCAAGAGCGGAAATGGCACGCCTGACCACATCTGGCCTTTTCGGCTCCGGACCCGACCCCTGTGACCAGAGAGACTCGTCCCCGCCCTCTTCAAAGGCCCCACACGGAGCATAAGACGGCAGCGGGTCAGCCTGAGCGATAGCGTCCCAATGAGCCAGAATCAGGCTGATCTTCTCCAGAACCCTGAGAGCATCCTGAATTTCGCGCGACATGCGGGCCGTGGCATCCAGCCCTTCATGAGACGGTTCCCCTGAGACAAGCCGTGCTCCGGCAGAGATTCTGAGCGCACCCGCCACCCCTCCGGCGGCCTCCCGGCAGGGAACGGAAACGGGCTGGCCGATATGGCAAAGCAGTGCGGCAAGAGCTTTCCTGTTCTGTGGGACATAGGGCGAAACATCCGCATTCAGCCACTGATAGAGCTTTCGACATCGCGCCAGATCCAGCGGCACCATGCCCGCACGCCCTTCCGGAGCGCGCACCAGAAAAGAAAGAATGGTCTGCTGGCGGTCCCAATCCTCCGGAAGCACCACACGCTGCGGAGCAGGCTGCGGGAGAAACTGAAGGTCAGCATTCTCCTCAATCCCCTGCGTGACAGCCGCCAGAAAGCGGTTCAGCCGTTCTGCGACGAGTCTCGGGGGAATTGCGCCAAGGGCCGCCATTTCCGCCTGCGCCGCCCGCCAGCGCAGCAGAAGACCATGATTAAACCCTGCGGCAAGCCCCCGGCACGCCAGACTGGCAGGCCATTCACACTGATTGGCATAGGCAGCAAGCCCCTCCGGCAATGCGCCCTGATCCAGCCGCTTTTTCCAGCATTCCGGCAGCAGCAGCGCCCCGCAGAACGGAGGCCCCGTGAAAAACTTGGAGCCTGTCACCATCACGGCCCAGCCGTGGGCCAGATAAGCCTGAACCCGTTCTGGCATGACCCGCGCCTGACAGGCATCCACCACCACATCCACCTGCCCGGGATACGCAGCACATAATGTGGCAAGAGCATCCAGATCAGGTGCCAGCAAACCGGTTTTGGACAGATCCAGCACATGCAGCAGAACACGCCGCCCCTGCGCCAGCTCTGTCCTGATGTATTCCGCGCAGGCGGCCATCACCTCGGCATCTGGCAACAGGCGGCCATGCTCGTCCCGCAAGGGGAGAGTCAGGCAGCGCGTATCATCGGGGAATCCTGCCACCAGATCCCCCTTGCAGACTGACGCGCCAAGGGCTGTTTCCTGAGCAAAATGCCGACCATGAGACGCCAGCGGAACACCACTGCCGGTTTCTTCCGGGGCTGTCAGCACCGTTGTCACCGGTTGCCCCTGAAGGATGGAGAGGGCCAGCACCCCCAGTGCGCAATCTGTCCCGGAGGACGCAAGCACCACATGGTCCGGCCCCAGCAGCCCATACCAGCTGGCCAGAAAACCCCGAACTTCAAGGGCCAGATCCTGCAACATCTGCGGTGCGCGCCCCTCCACCACAGCCCGGGCCAGCGCAATACGCGCCATCTCGCCCCCCCCAAAACCCCGCTCAGACAGGGACGACGCGGTTGAGGACGCAAACGTTACCGCCCAGGGGCGCGGGCGGTGCGAACACCCGTAATGATTCAGGCCAGTCCGCGCATCAATCGTCAGCCGGGCATCACCCCCTTCGGCCATCAAGGCCTCAACCGGGCCAATAAGGGGCCATGCCTGAACAAGCCACATATGTACATCAGCCCATAGTGCCTCATCAGCACGGCCATCCAGAACAGTGAGCAAGGGCCGCAGCACCGCAAAAAGCTGGGGCAGATCCTCTCTCGCTGGTGGCGTGCGGCTGGCGCATGCCCGGACCCATGCCTCCGGAGCAGGGAGGCCTGCCGGTGCATCCAGCATCCAGAACCGGGCGGCTGTTCTGGCCGCAGAGAAAGAAATTTTAACCGCCTGCGCCAGATCCGGTGTTTCGTGGCCGGACAGGACGGCCAGTTCCAGTGCATGGCGCAGGTGGAACGCCACAACCCGCCGCTCCCCCAGACAGGGCGCACCCAGCACGATCTGCCCGCCCCCCCTGACATGAAACGGATGGGCCACGGAGGGGTCCAGCACAATCCGGCATTCAGCCGCCAGCAGGCGCAGTTCCGGGCGGTCCAGCACGTGCAGCAGGGTTTCCGTCAGGTTTCTGGCAAACATTTTTCCACTTTCAACGTCCTGACACCCACCGTTGCAACCTGCCTATACTCTCCGCTTTTCATACAACCGACCTCAAGAAAACCGCAAATTTGTCAAGATTGCTGGTGAAGAGTGCTCTTCTGGGCTATGCCCGAAGACTGGAGATTTTGATCGTTTGTTTTGACCCAGAAGAACGGGATATCAATGCGTATCTTATTAACAGGCGGGTGCGGATTTATTGGATCTGCTGTGATTCGCCATATTATTCGGGACACGACCCATTCTGTCCTGAACGTTGATTGCATGACCTATGCGGCTTCGGAAGAAACCGTGGAAAATGCCGCTGAAAGCGGGCGTTATGAATTCGCCCGGGCGAATATTGTCAATGGGACCGAGTTGAGCCGCCTGTTTGAAACGTTCCGCCCGCAGGCCGTCATGCATCTGGCGGCAGAAAGCCACGTCGATCGCTCCATTGACGGCCCCGGCGTGTTTATCCAGACCAATGTGGTGGGCACCTATTCCCTGTTGGAAGCCGCACGCAAATACTGGCTGACACTGGACAAGGCTGAGCGCGAAACCTTCCGCTTCCACCATATTTCCACAGATGAAGTCTTCGGTGCGCTGGAACCCAACGATCCACCCTTTACCGAGACCACCCCTTACGACCCCCGCAGCCCGTATTCCGCCAGCAAGGCCTCTTCTGATCATCTGGTCCGGGCCTGGCACCACACCTATGGCCTGCCCACGTTCGTGACCAATACCACGAACAATTACGGCATCTGGCACTTCCCGGAAAAACTGATCCCGCTGATCACCATCAACGCCATCGAAGGCAAGGATCTGCCGGTTTATGGTGATGGCAAAAATGTCCGCGACTGGCTGTTTGTGGAAGACCACGCCGAAGCACTGGTCAAGGCTGTTGAAAAGGGCGTGCCCGGAGAAACCTACGCCATCGGCGCCCGCCAGCCCCGCACCAATCTTGAGGTTGTGGAAGCCATCTGCACGGTTCTGGATGAGCTGATACCCGACCCGGCTGGCCCGCGCACACGCCTGATCCGGTTTGTGACAGACCGCCCCGGCCACGATTTCCGCTATGAAATTGATCCGTCCCACGCTGAAAAAGCGCTGGACTGGAAAGCAAAGCACACATTTGAAACCGGCATTCGCCGCACTGTTCAATGGTATCTTGATAACCGGGAATGGTGGGAAGGTATTCGCGCCCGCCGCTACACAGGCAAACGACTGGGAAGCACAGTAGAATGACTCAAAAACCTGCAGTTCATACAGAAATGAAGGGCATTCTGCTGGCTGGCGGCTCAGGCACGCGCCTGTACCCCATGACACTGGCGGCCAGCAAGCAGCTTCTGCCCGTGTATGACAAGCCGATGATCTATTATCCGCTCTCCACGCTGATGCTGGCGGGAATCCGGGACATCATGATCATCAGCACGCCGGCGGATCTGCCCCAGTTCAAACGCCTGCTCGGAGATGGGTCCCAGTATGGCGTCCGGTTCGAATATCGCGTTCAGCCTGCGCCGGATGGTATTCCGCAGGCATTCCTGATTGCTGAAGACTGGCTGGGCAACGCCCCCTGCGCGCTGGCGCTGGGTGATAACCTGATTTTTGCAGACCATCTCAGCACCGCCCTGCAATCCGCCGCCCAGCGCCCGACGGGAGCTACTGTTTTCGCGTATCAGGTCCGTGACCCTGAGCGGTATGGCGTTGTCTCTTTTGACGAAACCGGTCGTGCCCTGAGTATTGTCGAGAAGCCGACCGAACCCGTTTCAAACTGGGCCGTTACGGGTTTGTATTTTTATGACAATCGCGTTCTCGACTTTGCAAAGCAGGTCAAACCCTCCGCCCGTGGTGAGCTGGAAATTACCGACCTCAATCGCTTCTATCTGGAAGAAGGCTCCCTGCAGGTTGACCGTCTGGGCCGTGGCTGCGCCTGGCTGGATGCAGGAATCCCCGACAGTCTGATGGAAGCTGCCCAGTTCGTGCACACCATTCAGGCGCGTCAGGGCATGCTGGTGGGCTCTCCGGCAGAAGTGGCGTTCCGGCTGGGCTTTATTGATGCGGACCAGCTCCGCGCACATGCCTCACGCATGGGGAAAACAGAACTGGGGCGCCTCCTGATGCAGGTTGCCAATACGGTTCAGCCCGCACGCTGAACCTCCCTTTTTCTTTTCTCCACCGTTTTGCAGAAGGAGTTTCCCGTTCATGAAAGTCGAACGCCTTGCCATTCAGGACGTGATTCTGCTCACGCCCCCCCGGTTTCAGGATAATCGCGGATTTTTCTCTGAAACCTACAATGTTGACCGGATGCGGGACGCAGGCCTTACCGAGCCGTTCGTGCAGGACAATCAGAGTCTGTCCCGCCAGAAGGGCGTGATCCGTGGCCTGCATTGCCAGCTTGCGCCCTACGCACAGGGCAAGCTGGTGCGATGCACCAAGGGAGCCATCTGGGATGTGGCCGTGGATGCCCGTACAGGCTCCCCGACCTATGGAAAGTGGGTTGCGGCTGAACTTTCTGAAGAAAACTGGTCCCAGCTCTGGATTCCGCCGGGGTTCCTGCATGGGTTCTGCACCCTGACAGAAGATGCGGAAGTGCAGTACAAATGCACCGGCCTGTATAACAAAGCCTCTGAGCGGGCTGTTATCTGGAACAGCAAAGATCTGGCCATTGACTGGCCCATTAAAGCCGAAGACGCCGTTCTTTCTGAAAAAGATCTGGAAGCACCGGAGTTTTCCGCCGCAAAAGGCTGGTTTCACCTGTAATCTGGAGGGTACCCCATGAGCATTCTCGCACAGGCCGGTGGCCCGGTTCTGGTCACAGGCGGTAAAGGCCAGCTTGCCACCTCTCTGGTCAATCTGGGTGGGCCGCGCATTCACTGTGTTGGTCGGCCTGATTTTGATTTTGACAAGCCGGAAACACTCGCCGCCACACTGGAGGCAATCAAGCCTGTGGCCGTGGTGAATGCCGCGGCATGGACAGCGGTTGATCTGGCGGAAAGTGAGCTGGAAGGCGCTGCCCGTGCAAACGCAACCGGTCCGGAAGAGCTGGCCCGCCTGTGCGCGCAGCGCGGCATCCCGCTGATCCATATTTCCACGGACTATGTGTTCGCGGGAGATAAAGGGGCACCCTATGTGGAGACAGACCCTGTCTCCCCTGAAACTGTCTATGGCCGCACCAAGGCCGATGGGGAAAGCCGGGCTCTGGCCGCCAACCCCCGCACCATCGTGCTGCGGACCTCATGGGTCTATTCCGCTCACGGGAAGAACTTTGTGCGCACCATGCTCAATGCCGGGGCCAAAAACCCGGCCCTGAAAGTGGTGGGAGACCAGCAAGGCAACCCGACCAGTTCGGATGATCTGGCCGAGGCCATTCTCTCCATTCTGGCCATTCTTGAAAAAGACGGCTGGAAAGAAGAGTTTGCAGGCATTTACCACGCCTGCGGCACAGGAGAGACAACCTGGCACGGGCTGGCTGTAGCCACCCTGCAGGACGCTGCGACACATGGCCAGACCATGCCGGATGTCACCGCCATCCGCACGGAAGATTGGCCCACTCCCGCCAAACGGCCTGCCGATTCCCGCATGGATAACAGCAAGCTGAAGCGCGTTTTCGGCGTTACGATGCCTGCGTGGCGGGACAGTGTGAAAAAAACTGTTCATCAGATCTTTGCACACACGCCGTAAAACTGCATAGACGCGACCAGATCCACGCGATCTCATTTTTTATACACGGCGAAGGAAGAGCCTAGCAGGTGCAGGAGACCAGCCAGAGCAAAGACGCACACAGCCTGACTCCCGGCAGTCAGGATGCGTCCATGGATGCTCGCTCTTCCGTTGCCATCCTTCTTTCCCTCTATAATGGCGCGCCTTACCTGCAGCAGCAGCTTGCTTCGCTCTTGCAGCAGACCCGGGCAGACTGGACCCTTTACTGGCGGGATGATGGCTCTACGGATGCCAGCATCGCCCTCATGCGCCAGTTTACCGAACAGGTGGGGGAGAAGCGTTGCGTGGAGCTTGCCGCTCATAATGGCGAGCATATGGGGGTGACGGCGTCCTACGCCGCATTGCTCGCCCACACGCCGCCCGGCTCAGCCATTGCCTTTTGTGATCAGGATGATGTCTGGTTTCCAGACAAGCTGGCGCGCGGGCTGAGCGCGCTGGCCTCCGTGCCCGGGCACATCCCGGCCCTGTATTGCGCACGGCAGACCCTGACAAACGGGACGTTAAAGCCCAAAGGGCTCTCCCCCCGCCTGCCGGAGAAATCCTGTTTTCTGGCCGCCATGACGCAGAATATTGCAACAGGCTGCACACTCATGCTGTCCCCTGCGGCCCGTGCCCTCCTGCTTCAGGCCATGCCTGCCCCCACCTTCCTGCTGCATGACTGGTGGGCGTATCTTATGGTCACCGGTGCAGGCGGCCGTGTCCTGACAGATAACCAGCCCGCCCTGTTTTACCGCCAGCACGGGCAGAATGCCGTGGGAGCCCCCACGCTGTTTCTCCACCGTGCCCTGGCAGCCCTGAAGCGGGGACCCTCTGTTTTCATGACAATCTTCCGCTCCAGTGTCCTCTACCTGCTTGAGCGCCAGCCGCTGCTGACACCAGACACCATCCGCAGCCTGCGTGTTCTGCAGGCCGCACAGCAGCCGGGATGGCGCGGCCACCTCTCCCGATTCTCAGCCTTGCGCAAACTCCCGCAGCTCAGACGCCACAAAATGCTCGAACAGCTGGTTTTCCGTGTGTGGTTTCTACTGGGATAGACATTTGTTCCCGTGTTTTGCGGAAAGAGTGCCCGTCAAACCTTCTTTAGGACACGAGTTCACGCTAGGCTCACAGAGCGTTTCATACTGAAACACGTATCACTAACGACCCGTCACCGGTCTTTTCCCTCTTCCGGGGGAGAAAGCTGATGGCCTTTTGGAGTCAGGATCCAGACCCTTGGCGCGCGCAAGCCATTCACGATCTTCCGATTACGCTCTCTCCCCTTACAAAAGCGCATTCCGTCTGCGTCTTGAAGAAGGTGGGGGGATTCTGCTGTGTCTGCTTGCCTGCGCCCTGCTGGCCGCACTGGTGACGTACAATTCCAACGATCCTTCTTTCAACACGGCAACCGGCCAGCCCCCGACCAACCTTCTGGGCATGACCGGGGCCGTGCTGTCCGACACGCTTCTGCAAGGTATCGGGCTGGCCGCTATCCTGCCCTCCCTGATTCTGATGGCATGGGGCTGGCGCTTCCTGAGCCACCGCCTGCTCGGGCATGAAGCCCCCATGGTGTTCGCCCTGCGTGCTGTGGCGCTGATCTGCCTGCTGCCCGTGGCCGGGGCGCTGCTGGCGGCTATCCCGCTTCTGTTTACCGCCCTGCCCCCCGTCCACTGGCCCACGCAGGCTGGCCTTGGCGGCGGCATAGGCTTCTCCATTGCCCAGACATCTCTCTCCGCCGGCACAGCCGCTATCGGGCCAGCCGGGGGTATGGTGGTCTGGATTCTGGGTATTCTGCTGGCGGCCCTGCTCACAGCCCTGTGCACCGGCCTGCGCCGGGAGGAATGGCTGACTCTCTGGCGTGGTCTGACGGTGCTCATTCGCCTGCCCGGACGCCTCGGCCTGAAGTTTGTGCGCTATTATGCAAGCCGCAAGCCCCAGACAGCAGAAGCCACCGGCCCTCTGGGCGGATACGCCACAGGGGATGAGACCACGCTCTACGGTTCCGGCACCGGCTCTGCCCACAGCCTGTTTCAGGATGATGAGGACGACGAGGATTACGACACCCTGAGCCCGGCCAGATCTGGCGCCCCCCTCCATGCGCCTGAAGCACGAGAGTCTGCCTCGGCCCCGGCTACATCCCACATCAGGGAAGAGGCTGCCACGGCATCCGGGTCCGGCCTGAAGCTGGAGCCCGCTCCCTCCGCTTCGGCGCCGCAGGGGCGTAACGGCCTTCTTGGCCGCCTGTTTACCGGCAAGGACGCCCCGGCTCCCGGCACGGCAACCAAAGCCGCAAAAGCTGCATCTCCCGCCCGCAAAGGCGGGTGGGATCTCCCGCCGCTCAGCCTGCTCAAACCCGCTCCGGCCAACACACAGACCGGCCTTTCAGAAGAAGATCTGGCCAAAACAGCCCGTCTGCTGGAACAGGTTCTGTCTGATTACGGCGTACAGGGCAGCATTGTCGGCATGAGTGCCGGGCCGGTTGTCACACTGTATGAGCTGGAACCCGCAGCAGGCATCCGCTCCGCCCGCGTGATTGGTCTGGCGGATGATATCGCCCGCTCCCTCTCCGTGTTGAGCGTGCGTATTGCCACCGTTCCGGGCCGGAATGTGATCGGTATTGAAGTGCCGAACAGGAAGCGGGAGACCGTTTACCTCTCTGAACTGCTCAACCAGCCGGACTGGCAGAATGACCCGGCGCATCTTTCCCTGGCGCTGGGCAAGGATATCGCCGGGGAACCGGTCTTCAGTGATCTGGCGCGCATGCCGCATCTGCTGGTTGCAGGCACCACCGGCTCCGGTAAGTCGGTTGGTGTGAACGCCATGATTCTCTCGCTGCTCTACCGGCTTTCCCCGGATGAGTGCCGTCTGATCATGATCGATCCGAAAGTGCTGGAACTCTCCATTTATGATGGCATCCCGCACCTGCTCACCCCGGTTGTGACCGAACCGCCCAAGGCCGTGAACGCCCTGAAATGGGTTGTGCGGGAAATGGACCGCCGCTACCGCACCATGGCGCATCTTCAGGTGCGCAACATTGCCGGGTACAACGCCCGCGCGGCGGAAGCCCGTGCGGATGGTGAGGTGGTCGTGCGCCGCGTGCAGACCGGGTTTGACCCCGAAACCGGGAATCCGGTGTTTGAGGAACAGTCCGTCACGCTCGACCCGATGCCCTATATCGTCGTGATTATCGATGAAATGGCGGACCTGATGATGACAGCCGGCAAGGAAATTGACGCCTGCGTGCAGCGTCTGGCCCAGAAGGCCCGTGCGGCGGGGATTCACGTCATCATGGCCACGCAGCGCCCCTCCGTGGACGTGATTACCGGCACCATCAAGGCCAACTTCCCGACCCGTATCTCCTTTCAGGTGATCAGCAAGTTCGACAGCCGCACCATTCTGGGTGAGCAGGGGGCCGAGCAGCTTCTCGGGCAGGGGGACATGCTGTTCATGCAGGGGGGAGGCCGCATTACCCGCGTCCACGGCCCCTTTGTGGCGGATAATGAGGTTGAACAGGTCGTCAACTTCCTCAAGGAGCAGGGCGAACCGATTTATGATGATGATGTTCTGGCCGAAGCTCTGGAAGATGCCCCGGCCAGTGGCGGAAAATCAGGCGGGAACGGAGCCGAAAGCGGCGAAGCCGATATGTATGATGAAGCGGTGGCCATTGTAACGCGGGAAGGCAAGGCTTCGACCTCCTTCGTGCAGCGGCACCTCTCCATTGGCTACAACCGCGCGGCAAAGCTGATTGAACAGATGGAACGGGAAGGCATTATCAGCCGGGCGGACCATGTCGGCCGCCGCAAGGTGCTGACAGGGCCCAACCGCGAGGAATGAGCGACCGGCCACCCTGCCCCTTCCCGCTCACCCTGCTGTATCAGGACCAGCATGTGGTGATTCTGGATAAACCCGCCGGGGTGCCGGTCCACCCCGGCCCACGGGGCGGACCCAGTGTGGAAGACTGCTTCCCCCTGCTCTCCCGCCGGAAAGACGGCCCATGGCTGGCCCACCGGCTGGATGCGGAAACCTCCGGCTGTCTGGCCATAGCCCTGCGCAAGCAGCCCCTTCTGGCCATGCAGAACGCCTTTGCCGACAAGACAGCCCGTAAAACCTACTGGGCTGTAGTTGAAGGCGGGCCGGAGGCAGAACGGGGTGAAATTGTCCTGCCGCTCACAAAAAAAACGGCTCCCTCCGGCTGGCGCATGATCCCGGCACCAGAGGGTGTTCCGGCGCGCACGGACTGGCGCGTGCTGGGCCGTGCGGAAGGCCTGTGCTGGCTGGAGCTGACATTACACACTGGCCGCACGCATCAGGCCCGCGTGCATTGCGCCGCCATGGGCTGGCCGATTCTGGGGGACACGCTCTACGGCCACCCGCATCCGGACGGGCTTCATCTTCTGGCCCGCAGCCTGACCCTGCCGCTGGCACCCCCTGTGTCCGCCACGGCACCACCACGCACAGGCATGAAAGCCGCACTCCGGGCCTGTGGGTGGCAGGAGTCCTGACACCGGACCCCTGAGCCACCCCGCTCAGGTCATTACGCCCGGAAAAGCCCTTTCCAGCGCCATTCCCGCACAACATCTTCATGCAGCAGGCTACGTTTTTCGCGCACGGCGGAGGCATCAAACAGTCTGGCCCGCATATGGCCCGCCTGCCCGATTTCTGCCCGCAGGGACGGCGTTGTCACAAGGCGCTCCAGGGTGGCGACAAGATCTTCCAGATCATCCGGGTCCGCATACAAACCGACCTCTCCCACTACATCGGGCAGGCCACCACGATGTGAGGCCACCACAGCCGCGCCACACCCCATGGCCTCCAGCGCCGCCATGCCAAATGGCTCCGGCCAGCGGCTGGGCACCACCACCACAGCAGCCCGGCTCATGGCCTGAACCACAGCCTCATGAGGCAGATACCCCCGCAGGGTCACGCCTGCCTGCTCGGCCTGTGGGCGCAAGGCCGCGAGAAACGGTGTTTCAGGAGAGTCGGGACCAAAGCGATCCGCACCGATCATCTCCGCGCGCCAGCCCGCATGGCGCGACAACACTTGGGCGCAGGCCGCCACAAAGGCATCTGCCCCCTTGTCCGCCACAATGCGCCCGGCAAAGAGCAGCAGGGGCTCACGCTCCACCTCAGCAGGCGGCAAGGCGGCAAGATCCAGACTGTTGGGCAGCACCCGCACGCAGGCTGTCACACCCTGACTGATAAAGCGCGCCCGCACCCATTCGGACACGGCCACCACAGCCACCGCCTGCCCCAATTGCTCACGCTCGGACGCCGTGCGGGCGCGGCGCATCCCGCACGGGTCATTATGCAGCACGAGCACAATCGGCACACCGGGGCAGGCTTTGCGCAGGGCCAGCGCAACATCCGGCCGGTTATGCACTTCAACAAGATCGGGCCGGATGGAAAGAGCAAGACGCCTCACACCCGCTACATAACGCTGAATCCGGCTGAACGGCCGGAAAACCGGCGCCACAGGCGCAAAGCGCACATCGGCAAACGGCGCGCCGGCCGGGGGAAGCCCCACCACGGTTTCGGCATCGCCCGCCATACGCCGCACCAGCAGCGCAATGGCTCCGGCTTCCCCTGCGGCAAACCGTTCCCTTGGGGGAAGCACCGTCAAGACACGCAAGGGCGCCCCAAGGCTCCCTACAGAGCGCCCGACGGGGCTGGCAGACGCGCCACCCTGCCCGCTCCGGCCCTGTGCGCGCATCATGCCCATCTGGCCAACATGGAAAGGCAGCCCCGGTCAGGCCAGAGTTTCATAAACGTCCAGATGCCAGCCCTCTGGCTCCAGCGCGGCCTGATCATACCACTCCCGCACCAGCGGATGCTGGCGCACAGCTTCCATATACTGGCGGGATACGTCGGAAAGACCCGGCACATCATAGGACAGAAACCGCGCCACAATCGGAGCATACATTGCATCCGCATTGCCAAACCCGGCCCCGAACAGAAACGGGCCACCCTGCCCGTAGCGCGTGCGGGCATCCGCCCACAGGGCATCAATCCGGGTGATGTCGCGGCGCACATCCTCATCAAACCCCGTGGCGGGCGGGCGTTTGTCACGGCCCAGATTCATGGGCAGGGCAGAGCGCACCGCCCGGAAACCGGAATGCATTTCAGCAGAAATGGACCGGGCCACGGCACGGGCGCAGCGCTCGGCGGGCCAGAGGTCCGGGTCCTGCTCGGCGCAATATTCGGCAATGGCGAGCGAATCCCACACCACGGCACCGTGATGCTCCAGATAGGGCACACATCCATTGGGAGAGAGAGATTTCAGCGCGGTTGTTTTGCCGCCACCCGCCAGCGGCACAACCTCAATCGCGACATCCAGCCCGGCCAGCCGGACAGAAAGCCAGCCCCGCAGAGACCATGAAGAATAGCGCTGCGTTCCAATAACAAGCCGTCCGTCTGCCATACGCTCTCTCCTTCAGGCCGCCGGAGTTGCCTCCGCCCGGCGAATAAAGCCACCGCCCAGAATACGGCTACCTTCATAAAACACACAGGCCTGACCGGGGGCGGGCATGGCTGGTTCTTCCAGCAGAACGGAGGCCCCCTCCGCAGTTGGCACCACACGGGCCGGGCGAGGTTCTTCACGCGCGCGCATCTGCACACGGCAGGCCAGCCCTTCCGGCGGGGCATCCACCAGCCAGTTGACATCCCGGACAGAGAGGGTGCTGACAAAAGAGCGCTCACGCGGGCCGATCACCACGCGTTTGAGGCCCGGCTCCACACCCACCACCATCTGGCGCTCGCCATCCAGCCGGGCCGCATTGCCCAGCCGTTTGCTCTGCCCCACGGTAAAGCGCATCACGCCTTCATGCTGGCCCACAACACGCCCGGTGCTGTCCACAATCTCGCCGGGGCCAGCCATTTCGGGGTGCATTTTTTCCACGAGATCGACATACGATCCATCGCTGACAAAACAGAGGTCCTGACTATCCGGCTTGCCCGCCACAATCAGCCCGAATCGCTCCGCTTCCGCCCGCACAGCGGCCTTGTCCGGCATATCCCCCAGCGGGAAGCGCAGGAACTCAAGCTGCTCCCGCGTGGTGGCGAACAGGAACCATGACTGGTCCCGCGCCTGATCAACAGGGCGATGCAGTTCCGCACCGGTCGGGCCTTCCACACGGCGCACATAGTGGCCGGTTGCCATGGCGTCCGCCCCGATTTCCTTTGCCAGCCCCAGAAGATCGGTAAATTTCACGCCCTGATTACAGGCCACACAGGGCACCGGGGTTTCGCCCGCCGCGTAGGCATCAGCAAACCGTTCGATCACGCTGTCCTTGAACCGCCGTTCCGCATCAATCACGTAATGCGGAAACCCGAGGCGGTCCGCCACGGCGCGGGCATCCCGAATATCCTGCCCGGCACAGCACGCACCTTTTTTGGCGGCGCCACGGGCATCATAAAGCTGAAGGGTCGCCCCGATGACCTCGTGCCCTTCTGCCTGAAGGCGGGCGGCAACCACGGAACTGTCCACCCCCCCGGACATGGCCACAAGAATGCGCATCGGCGCGTCCCCTTTATATCTTTAAGGTTATAAGCCCGGTTCAGGCTGTGTGCGGCAGCCGCACAACCAGACCATCCAGCGCTTCCGTCATCACGATCTGGCACCCCAGACGAGACGTTTTTTCCAGCCCGAACGCCAGGTCCAGCATATCTTCTTCATCATCCGTGGCGGCTTCCAGCTTGGGTGCCCAGGAGGGGTCTACCACCACATGGCAGGTTGCGCATGCCAGAGAACCTTCACAGGCTCCTTCAAGATCAATGCCATGCTTGTGGGCAATTTCAAGCACGGAAAGACCGAGCGGCGCATCGACCGTACGTTCGGTTCCATCCTGTTCAACAAACGTCATCTGGGGCATTCGTTTTTTATCCTGCCAAGGCTGTCTTTTATCACGGGTTTTCACCCGCCTGCTACGGTTTCCGGTGCGCGGGCATGCCCTCGCACCTCTGCGGCGGCCTGCACCAGCATATCCGCCGCGCGCTCCGCCTCGGCGGCTGAGGTAAAACGTCCGGGGGAGAGACGCAAGCTTCTTCCGGCCTCATCACGCCCCAGCCCCATGGCTTCCAGCACGTAAGACGGCGCAATCTCCGCCGAGGAACAGGCTGAACCCAGAGAGACGGCAAGCCCCGGCATGGCCGCAATCACATCTTGCGCCCCAAGGCCTTCCGGCAGGCGCAGGCTGAACAGGCCGGGCAGATGCGGGGCGGCCTCGGCATTGACCACAGCCCCCGGCAGCCCCAGCCGTATCCGCGCCAGAAAGATATCCCGCAGGTGCGCAAGATGCGCGGCATCCTTCGGCCCTTCCTCCCGCGCAATGCGGCAGGCGGCCCCGAATCCGGCCAGCAGAAAGCCCGGCAGCGTGCCGGACCGCAGACCGCGCTCCTGCCCGCCTCCCGAAAACAGCGGGCTTAACCGCACCCGTGGCCGACGCCGCACAAACAGCGCCCCGGCCCCTTTCGGGCCATAGAGCTTGTGTGAAGAGAGTGAGCCCAGAGCCAGCCCCATCCGCCTGACATCAACCGGTATCTTGCCAGCCGCCTGTGCAAGGTCGGAATGCAGCAGGGCACCGGCCTGTTCCACCAATGGCGCAAGCGTTGCCAGATCCTGCAAAACGCCGGTTTCGTTATTGGCCGCCATGAGGGAGACCAGAGCGGTTGGCACCTCCAGCGCCGCACGCAGGGAGTCGGGGTTCACCCGCCCATCGGCATTCACGGGCAGAATAACCGGCTCGAATCCCTCCTGAGCCAGATCCCGCACACTTTCCAGAACGCATTTATGTTCCGTGGCGCAGGTAATCACCCGGCGGCGCGGGCTGCCAAGCGCGGCCAGATGCCGCGCGGCCCCCTTGATGGCAAGGTTATTGGCTTCAGTCGCACCGGATGTGAAAATAATCTCACGCGGGTCCGCCCCGATCAGGGCGGCAACCTCCGCCCGCGCCTGCTCCACCGCCTGCGCCGCCTTGCGGCCCGCGGCATGTGTGGTGCTGTGCGGGTTCCCGTCCTCCCCCTCCAGCGCGGCCAGCATCACGGCGCGCACGCGCGGGTCACACGGGGTGGTGGCGGCATGATCGAAATAGAGTTCGTCCATCATCTCGCTCCTCCGGTCAGGCCTCGCCGGTCGTCGGGGTGCCAATGGGCGCTCTACCAGATGCACCGATTGAGGCAACACCAGCCGGGGCACCACCTTGCGCCATGGCGCTGTAGGCCGCGATAAACAGGGTTACGTCCTCTTCCGTCACCGTCCAGGGCAGCGAGACACGAAGGGACTCGCCAGCCAGATCTCCAAGCCCCATGGCCTCCAGAACATGGGACGACGCCACCTTGCCGGAAGAACAGGCGGACCCTGCTGAAACACAAACCCCCGCCAGATCAAGCCGCATCAACTGCCCCTGCGCACGCCGCCCCGGCAGGGCCAGACTCGTTGTGTTGGCCAGCCGGGGGGCATCCCCCCCATTCACAACTGCTCCTGCCGCAACAGCGGCCTGTTCCAGCCTGTCCCGCAGGGTGGCCACGGACTGCGTCGGGTGCGCCAGAGAGGCCTGCAAAGCCGCGGCTAGGCCTGCCAGCGCGGGCAGCGGCGGAGTCCCCCCCCGGCGGCCCTGTTCCTGCCCGCCCCCTTCAAACATCGGCGCCAGCCGCGCAGGCGCCGGGCCGCGCAGCAGCAGGGCACCGGCCCCTTTCAGCCCGCCCATCTTGTGGCCGGAAAGCGCCAGACTCTCCATGCCCATCTCTTCAACATTCAGCGCCATGCGGCCCGCCACCTGCACGGCATCCACATGCAGATGCGCCCCGTATTTCCGGCAAAGCCGCACAATATCCGCCATGGGGTGCAGAACACCGGTCTCGTTATTGGCCAGCATCAGGCAGACAAACGCGGGCAGCCCATCCCGCGCCAGTTCGGCTTCCAGCACATCCAGCCGCACCTGCCCGTTTCTTTCCACCGGCAGCCATGTGAGCGGGGCTCCTGCGGGCGCGCCCCTGCGCACGGCATCATGCTCCGTCTGCCCGACCAGAAAGCGCCGCCCCTGCCCCAGCCCATGCATGGCCAGCACATTGGCCTCCGTGCCACCGGATGTGAAAATACAATTCAGCGGGGCTACACCAAGGGTTTTTGCAACCTGATCCCGCGCCTCTTCCAGCATGGCCCGCGCCATGCGCCCGGCCTGATGCACGGATGAAGGGTTACCCACGAGGTCCGCCGCAGCAAGCATGGCTTCCCGCGCCTCGGGCCGCAGGGGTTCTGTCGCGTTGGCATCCAGATAGATCATGCGCCGCACCTCAGTCCCGCTCCTGTTTACTGTTCGTCTCTGTTTTTTATCCCGAATGCGCGCATCTTCCCCTGCACGGGGCACAAAACAGCCATCAGAACGATTTATGTGGAAATTATGACCGTACACCCCTTATAGAGGGGCTCATGGTCAAAACCATACAGTGCAGCAAGGTGGGGCCAGCATGGGCTTTCTGTTTCCCGGTGTCTCTGGTGGCCACAGAACAGCACAGGGGCAGTATGCCTCTGCCAGCGGCAAGGTCAATCTCGGATTTTGCGTCCTCCCCCTTTTCCTGCCTCCTGCATGATACCATGTCCATAGACAGAGCTTTCCTGCCGCCCCGCTCCAGCACACGGCAGTGAATGGCCTGTTGTCTGTCTGTTTTGCGGGCCGCCTGACCCGCGTGCACCGGCTTGTAGCGTGGCATCGCCCCCTGCCGGAGCATCTGCCAAACCGGGATGCGCCATGCCCACGGGCGCATTTCAAAACCATGCGGAACCCGAATGCCTGAGGTTATGTTTGCCGGCCCGGACGGGCGTCTTGAAGGACGTTACCACCACTCCAACCAGCCGAATGCGCCCCTTGCTCTTGTGTTGCACCCGCACCCGCTGCACGGCGGCACAATGAACAACCGCATTACCTACGCCATGTACCGCTCCTTTGAAAAAATGGGCTTTTCGGTCATGCGCTACAACTCCCGTGGTGTCGGGCGCTCTCAGGGCCGGTATGACGGTGGGATTGGTGAAATTTCCGATGCCGCCGCCGCGCTGGACTGGATGCAGATGGTCAACCCGAACGCCAGCGGTCTGTGGATTGCCGGATATTCCTTCGGGGCTTTTGTGGGCATGCAGTTGCTGATGCGCCGTCCGGAAATTACCGGCTGGATCAGCGTGGCACCTCCGGCCACCTATTATGATTTCGGCTTTCTGGCTCCCTGCCCCTGCGGCGGCCTGATGATTGCAGGCGGCAAGGATGACATGGCACCGGAACCCGCCATCCATAAACTGGTGGACAAGCTGAACACCCAGAAGGGCGTTACAGTGGACTACCGCGTCTTCGCGGATGCAGACCATATTTTTGCCAAGCAGGCCGATAAGGTGACCGCCGCTCTGGAAGACCATGTGACAACCGCCATGGCCCAGCGCCATATGCCACTGGCGGCTGACTGACTTCTTTTTTATGCGAGGGGCAGGCACTCCGCAGGTCTGCCCCTGCATACCGGCCCGCACAGGGCAGACGGGCCGCGGCTCTCAGGTGATTATCCGGATATCCGCTATTTTCTGCGCGGGTGCGCCAGTTCCCGCACCACGCCATGCAGCGTGCGCAGTTCCTGCTCCGTCACTTCCCCACGATTGAAAAAATGCCGCAGGTTGCGGACCATGCCGGGGCGTTTCTGCTCATTATGCAGAAAACCGCACGCATCCAGCTCACGGGTAAGATGCCCCATGAAGTTTTCCAACTCACCCTTGGTTGCCACATGGGTTTCATTGGTCATGAGCGTGCGCGGTTCTGTCTGGTCCGCCGCCACCCACCATTCATAGGCCATAATCATGACGGCCTGCGCCAGATTGAGCGACATGAAGGCCGGGTTCAGCGGGTAGCGGATCAGCGCATCCGCCCGCGCCATATCCTCATTATCCAGCCCGGCGCGTTCCGGGCCGAACAGCAGGCCAACCTTCAGCCCACGGCTGGTGGCTGCCCGTAATTCCGCTGCCCCGCCACGCGCCGTCATCACGGTTTTGACAATATGGCGCGGGCGCGGGCAGGTGGCGTACACATGGTGCAGGTCGGCAATGGCATCATCCACGCTCTCATGCACCGTGGCGGCATCCAGAATCCGGTCCGCCCCGGAGGCCGCACGCCAGGCCCGTTCCTGCGGCCAGCCATCCCGAGGGCTGACAAGCCGGAGGTGAAACAGGCCGCCATTGGCCATGGCCCGTGCCGTGGTGCCAACATTTTCCGCAAGCTGCGGGCGCACCAGAATAACAACCGGCGTGTTGCCAACAGGTTCCAGCGGTGCGCCGCCGTCACGCCCGGTCATGCGCGCCTCCAGATGGTGCCGTCTTTTGTATCTTCAAGCACAATACCCTGCCCCTGAAGCTGGTCACGCAGGGCATCGGCCCGTGCAAAATCACGCGCCTTCTTGGCGGCCGCACGCTCGGCAATCAGGGCATCAATGGCCGCATCCTCCTCCGAGGCATCACCCTTGAACCATTTTTCCGGGTCATCCTGCAAAAGCCCGAGCATGCCCGCCCCGGCTTTCAGGGCACCGGCGGCCTCTCTATCCCCTGCGAGGGCCTGCCCGGCCAGAACATGCAGTTCCGCCAGCGCCTTTGGCGTGTTCAGATCTTCCGCCAGCGCCATCACCACAGCCTCCGGCGGTGCCACCTCCGGCACGGGGCCTGCGGCCAGTGCCCTGTAGAACCGGTCCAGCACTTTCCGGGCATCCTGCAGGCCTGCCTGCGTATAGTTCAGCGTAGAGCGATAATGCGCCCCCAGCAGCAGCAGGCGCAGGGCCTCAGCCGGGGCCTGTTTCAGCACATCCCGAATCGTCAGGAAGTTGCCGAGTGATTTCGACATCTTCTCGCCTTCAACGAGAAGCATGGCGTTATGCACCCAGTAATTGGCAAACTTGCCCTGCGGGAAGCAGCACAGGCTCTGGGCGCGCTCATTTTCATGGTGCGGGAACAGAAGGTCCGACCCGCCCCCATGAATATCAAAACTCTCCCCCAGATAGCGGTGCGACATGGCGGAGCATTCAATATGCCAGCCCGGCCGCCCCCGGCCCCAGGGGCTTTCCCAGCCCGGCTGCTCCGCATCGGAGGGCTTCCAGAGCACAAAATCACCGGGGTCTTTCTTGTAGGTCGCCACGTCCACACGGGCACCGGCCACCAGATCTTCCGGGTCCCGGCCCGAAAGCGCGCCGTAGGACGGAAAAGACGCAACCGAGAACAGCACATGGCCCGCGGCCTCATATGCGTGACCGTTTTCAATCAGCCGTGCGATCAGGGCCTGCATCTCGCCAATATTATGGGTGGCGCGCGGTTCAATATCCGGCGGCAGCACGTTCATGGCAGCCAGATCCTGATGGAATTCCTCCGTTGTCCGCTGCGTCAGGGAGGCAATATCTTCCCCGTTTTCACGCGCCCGCGCGGTGATCTTGTCATCCACATCCGTAATGTTGCGCACAAAGGTCACGCGCGGATAGGCATGGCGCAGGAACCGCACCAGCACATCCGCTGTCAGCATGGCCCGCAGGTTACCAATATGGGCCAGATCATAGACCGTGGGTCCACAATAATAGACCTTCACATGCTCCGGATCGAGCGGTGTGAATGGCACGGTCATGCGGCGCTGGCTATCGTGCAGAGAGAGCGCTGCGACAGGCGTTTGCAAAGAGGCTGACGGTGGGGCTGAGGCAGAGTGCGACATAAGCGACTAGATGCGCCAGCGTGTGGTTCGATGCAATATCCGCCCAACCAAAAAACTGCACCGGGATTGAAAACCGGACCTTGACGCGCCGCGCGTTTTACAGTTTTAATCCGGCCCTGCACTCAGCGTGCTGTGCCCTTATAGCTCAGTGGTAGAGCAACCGCCTTGTAAGCGGTAGGTCTTCAGTTCAAATCTGAATGGGGGCACCATTCTTTCTCTTCTTTAAATTTTAAAGACTCCCTCGCCTGTCCTGAACGGGCGGGAGCGGCTCTGTTTACGCCCCCGGCGTCCAGCCATCCTGCGTGAGCGCCACGCCTGCCAGATACAGGCTCCCGCAAATCAACACACGGGCCGGCCGGCCGTCTGACTGTGCGGCAAGAGCGTCCAGCGCCCGGACCAGCGTGGGGCCAACCTGCGCCTTGCCTGCCGAGGCCTCCACAATCGCGTCCACCGGCAGGGCCAGATGCTGCGTGGGTTCACTGATTGCCCAGAGCGTTGTGGCGCAGGGCAGGACCGGGCTCAGAAAACCCGTGGCATCCTTGGTCTGCTTCATGCCTACCAGCAGGTGCAGGGGTTCATCCCCCCATTTCTGCAATTCCTGTGCCAGCGCATGGCCCGCGCCGGGGTTGTGCCCGCCATCCAGCCACAGTTCCCACCCCGCAGGCAGGCGTGCGGCCAGATGCCCGTGCAGGCGCTGCATCCGTGCAGGCCAGGACACACGCCCCACGCCCTGCCAGCCCGCCTCCGGCACATCAAGACCAGACACCCGCAGGGCAGCCACAGCCAGCCCCGCGTTTTCCATCTGCCACGGGCCAACAAGTGCTGGAGCAGGCAGCGTGAGTGTGCCCTGTGAATCGGTAAAAATCAGCCCGCCTTCCGGTGCAGCCGAATCAGCTCCTGCCAAGGCTTCTGGTGCTGCGGGCGCAACCTGCCAGGCATCCCCCCGGCAGGCGAGCGGCGCGCCTGCCTTGCGGGCCTCCGCTTCCAGCACACGCCGCACGGCGTCCGGCTGAGCCCCGGTGACCGCTGGCACGCCGGGTTTGAAAATCCCGGCTTTCTCCGCGGCAATCGCCTCCAGCGTGTTCCCCAGAAACGCTTCATGATCCATGGAAACAGAGGTGACGATACAGGCCGCAGGGTGCCTGAGCACATTGGTGGCATCACAGCGGCCACCCAGACCGACCTCGATAATGGCCAGCTCGGCCGGATGGCGGGAGAACAGCAGGAAGCCAGCCGCTGTCAGCACCTCGAACACGGTGATGGGCGCGCCTGCGTTAACCCGTTCAATTTCCTCGAGAGTCGAGACCAGTTCGGCCTCGCTCACCAGCGTACCCGCAATGCGGAACCGCTCCGTGACATCCACCAGATGCGGAGAGGTCATGACATGCACGCGCCAGCCCGCGGCCTCACCAATGGCGCGCAATGTGGCGCAGGTGCTGCCCTTGCCGTTGGTGCCCGCAACATGAATGACGGGCGGCAGTTTTTCTTCCGGGTGACCCAGCTTGGCCAGCAAGGCTTCCAGCCGCCCCAGAGAAAGGTCGATCAGCGCTGGATAAAGCCTGTTCAGCCGTTCCAGCACTTCTCCGGTGCGACCGGAAAACTCAGCCATCGGCGAAGCGCCGTGCGAAAAAGACGTCACGCCCGGAGCGCTCAGGCGGCAGGGGAAGTCTGGGCAGCGCCGGACTCAGCCACGGACTGAGTCGCTTTTTCACCCTCCGGCTTAGCTGGCGCGCGCATCAGCAGGCCGATCACGCGGGCCAGCGTTTCGCGCATGTTCTTACGGTCCACCACCATATCCAGCATGCCGTGATCCAGCAGATATTCAGACCGCTGGAAGCCTTCCGGCAGTTTTTCACGCACGGTGTCTTCAATCACGCGCGGGCCTGCAAAGCCGATCAGGGCATTGGGTTCGGCAATCTGCACATCCCCCAGCATGGCGAAGGAGGCCGTGACACCGCCTGTGGTGGGGTTGGTCAGCACCACAATATAGGGCAGGCCTGCTTCCTTGAGCATCTGCACACCAATGGTGGTGCGCGGCATCTGCATCAGGCTGATCACGCCTTCCTGCATACGGGCACCGCCGGATGCCGTGAAAACCACCAGAGGGGATTTCTGCAGCACGGCCAGACGGGCCGCCGCCACAAACCGTTCCCCAAAGGCAGCGCCCATGGTGCCTGTCATGAATTCAATCGCCATCACACCCACCACGGCCGGGTATCCGCCAATGGTGCCGTGCGCCACAATCAGGGATTCATCCAGATGGCTCTTGGCCCGGGCGTCTTTCAGGCGATCGGTATATTTTTTCTGGTCACGGAAGCCCAGCGGGTCCACCGGGGCGGGGGGCAGTTCGATACGGGTGCATTCCCCGTTATCAAACGTCCAGGCCAGACGGTCCGGCACCAGAGCCTTCATGTGGTGCCCGCAATGCGGGCAGACATTCATGGCGCGGCGCAGTTCCTTGGTCAGAATCATCTGACCGCAGGACTCACAGTTGGTCCACAGATTATCCGGCACATCACGACGCAGAAGGCCGCGAATTTTGGGACGGACGTATTCGGTGATCCAGCTCATCTTGAACCCTGCAACTGCGATAAATCAAAAAAGGGAAACAGAACCCTGTTGCGCGTGCCTTACGCTGCTTGCGCCGTCCTGCCAAGCATTATGGCCCGGCAGAACGGCGGCCCAGGGCAGACAGCACCCGTTACAGAGCGCCTTCAACCCAGGCTTTAAGCTGGCTTTTGGGCAGTGCGCCCACCTTGGTGTCCAGCACCTGGCCATCACGCACCAGCATCAGGGTGGGGATGCTGCGCACGCCGTAGGTGTTGGGGGAAACCGGGTTATCATCAATATTGATCTTGGCGACTGTCAGCTTGCCTGCAAAATCCTTGCCAAGCTCTTCCAGAGCCGGGCCGATCATTTTGCACGGGCCGCACCATTCCGCCCAGAAATCAACCAGAACCAGACCGGAGGCCTTGAGCACATCGGCTTCAAAGCTGGAATCTGTAACAGCACGCGTATGTTCACTCATGGATTTTCTCTTCCTGATTTAACGGGCGGACGCCGTGAGGCAACGCGCCTGATAAGGCCTTGAACGGTTTGCCTGCAAACGGTTGCCCATCTGCAAGCGTGTCTCTCTACACTTAAGGGGCCCGCGCATCCGGTCAAGATGCACTGTCTGCTTACCCGCCTGGCGCATGGGCATCGAGCAGGGTATCAGGCAGCACATCCGCACGCGGAGCTTCTGTCCACACCAGCACGCAGCGCACCGGCCTGCCCGGATACAGCCCCTGCAACAAAGCCCGGTAGGCCGCCATCTGGCGCAGGTACAGCACAGGTGTGCCCGCAACGGTGCGCGGCGTGTGCCGCCCGGTTTTGAAATCACACACCAGCACCGTGTCCGGCAGCACGCGCAGGCGGTCCACCTGCCCCACAATCACCTGTCCGCCCGCCACCCCGGCCAGACGCTGCTCGGCACGGGCGTGCGGGGAAAACAGTGGAGCCAGATCAGGCAATGCCAGCACAGCCAGCACCTGCTCTGCCAGAGTCTTCGCTTCTTCCGGCTTCAGGCCGCTGGCGGGCCGGGCCAGCCAGCCATGAGCCCTTTCCGCCCACTGCTCCGGCGGGCAGGCAGGCAGATATTGCAAAAGGGCATGCACCAGCGTGCCGCGCCGGAATGCTGCTTCCCGCGCGGCGGCGGGTGTTATTGTGGCCACATCCAGAGGGGAGCGCACGGGCGGAAGCGGCCCCAGCATGGCGTCATCCGGGCGGCTGGGGGCCAGTGGCCGGGCCAGCGGAGCATCCGGCACCGGCGGCACCCCCTGCCATGCCGGCGCGCGCCCCAGCCACGCGGGGAGCGCCTCTGCCGGAGCCCTGTCTGTATGCGCGGACTGAGCCGGCGGCGGGTTTTTTGGCGGCACACGCGGCGCGGGTTTTTCTTCCAGCACCAGCATCTCACCCGTCCAGCCGCCAGCCTCCCACGGCTGCGGCACAGCCCCAACGGCTTCAAACCCCTTGCGGCACCGTTCGTACCAGCTTTCCTCCGGCACAATGCGCCCCGGCTTCCAGCCGCATATCACCAGATGCTCCGCCGCCCGTGTGAGCGCCACATAGAGCAGCCGGTTATATTCCTCAAACGCACTGGCCTGCATCGCGGCACGCAGCTTCTGCGTTACAGTCACCGCCAGCGCGCCGCGCGGGACATACAGCGGTACATCCAGCCCGGTTGGCGTGTCCTTCACCCAGAACAGACGATCCTCAAACCGGGGTGTCCCGACCGTATCGGGCAGAATGACCAGCCGCGCCTGCAATCCCTTGGCCCCGTGCGCGGTCATGACACGCACGGCATCCCCCCCGGCTTCAGCCTCGCGCTTCACACTTTCTTCCGAATTGCGCAGCCAGTGCAGGAAGCCCTGCAGGGAAGGCGGATGCATGTCCTGATAGCGCAAGGCGGCCGAGAGCAGTTCATCTATCGATTCGGCCGCCTCCGGCCCCAGCCGCGCCAGCAGCCGCGCCCGCCCGCCCCAGCGCCCCAGCGCCTCGGAGAGCAGTTCATGCGGTGTCAGGTAATCCACGCGCCGGAACAGACCATCCAGCATCCGCCAGGCCTGCGCCCAGTCGGGCTGCCGGGCATGCTGCTCCCGCAAGGCGGACCACAGCGGCTCCGCCTTGCCGCGCCCGGTGGCCAGCGCCATCAGGCTGTCATCCGACAATCCACCCAGAGGGGATGTCAGCACGCAGGCAAGTGTCAGATCATCCTGCGGCAGCAGCAATGCGCCACACAGGGCCATCAGATCCTGCACGGCAAGCTGGTCCGCAAGCCCCGTGCGCACCAGTGTCGCGACAGGTATGTTTTCTGTTTTCAGCGCACGAACCAGCGCCGTGACAAACGCGGAGCGGCGCGGCACCAGCACGAGCACATCCCCCGGTGTCAGCGGGGCCGCGCCCTCTTCCGGCGGGGCTTTCAGATGGCGGGCAATAAAGCGCGCCAGAGTATCCGCCAGCTTCTGCTGCGGAGTCTGGCGGGTGGTGTTGGCGGTTGGCGGCTCCCACGGGCTGGGGGCGTCCTGCTCCTCTGCCTGTGTTTCGGCCAGAGGCCAAAGCTCCACGCGCCCGCCCTCGCCCGGTCTGGCTGTCAGATGGCGCATGGGCCGCCCATCTTCCTCCGCAACGCCGCGTGCCGCATCCGGATGGGAGAACACGGCATCCACCAGCGCCAGAACCGGCGCGGTGGAGCGGAAGGAAACTGTCAGGTCCGGCTCCTGCCACGGGAGCCCCGCGAACGCCGCGCGCTGCTTGAACTCCCGCCGCGATGTGCGGAACGCCTCCGGGTCCGCCCCCTGAAAGCCGTAGATGGACTGTTTATAATCCCCCACGGCAAACACGGTGCGCGGCCCCTGTTCCTGCGTGTGTGTTCCTTCCCCCACGAAGAATTCCGCTGTCAGATCTTCCGCAATGCGCCACTGCTCGCGTGAGGTATCCTGCACTTCATCCAGCAGGAGGTGATCAATCCCGCCATCCAGCTTGTAGAGCACCCATGCCGCACCCGGCTGCTGCAAAAGCCCCAGAGTGCGCCGGATCAGATCATCATACTCCACCAGCCCGCGCTGGTTTTTGCGCGTGGCATAGAGGGCCGCCACCGGGGCCGCTGTTTTCAGCAGGGCCAGGCCAAGCCGCGCCAGACGCCTGGCCCGCAAGCCCTCCTCCACCTCCGCAATGCGCGCGGCCTCCCGCTCCAGCGCCGTGACCAGCTCAGGGTGGTCCTGCGCAAGTTTGGTGCTGATCAAACCTGTTTTGCGGAGTGTTCCGCTTTTTGTCAGCAGCCCATTCCGCCAGACATCCCACTGTGCCGCCCGCTCCGCCGGCGCCAGCGCCAGCCAGTCCAGCAGGCGATACGCCGTTGCTTTGATAGCCGGGGTGCCTTTTGACACCAGAATGGGGAGACGTGCGCGCAGGTCCTCCTCCCCCGGAAACGCCGTGCAGGCGGCTTCCCGCTCTGCGGCATCACTCCTGCTGAGGGCATCCTGCGGCAGCCCGAGCACGCGGCACAGGACCGTGGGCACCACGGCAGGTGTTTCAAGCGCCCGCTCCAGGATGGCTTCCGCCCGGGCATTGCGCCGCAGCGCCCCGGCCAGAGTGACAAAATCCCCTAAAGCAATCTGCCCGGCCAGCGGCGCGATGCTGCCTTCGGGGCGTTCCCCCAGCACCGTTTCCACACAGCCGAGCAGGGCCAGCGCGGCGTCGGTTTCCTCCATGACGGTGAAATGCGGGTTCATGGCCGCTTCCAGCGGAAAGCGCCGCAGGAGGGACTGGCAAAAGGCATGAATGGTGCCAATACGCATCCCGCCCGGCAGATCCAGCACCTCTGCAAACAGCGCCCGCGCACGGCGGCGCGTTTCCGGTGTGCAGGGCACGGAGAGGGCCTGAAGCTCGGCATCCAGTCTGGCGTCCGGCAGCGTCACCCAGCGGCCAAGCCGCGTTTGCAGGCGAATCGCCATTTCCGCAGCGGCGGCCTTGGTGAAGGTCAGACATAAAATCCGCGCGGGCGGGCTGCCCGGAATAAACGCATCCTGCCCTGCCGGAGCATGCCGGGGCAGCATCAGGCGCAGCAGGCGGTCAATCAGCAGTTTGGTTTTGCCACTCCCCGCCGAGGCCGAAACAAAGACGGACGCCGCCGGGTCAGACGCCAGCGCCTGCTGCCGGTTGGCCTGCTCAATGGCCTCGGAAAACGCCGGGGCGGGTGGGATAGTCCGGGGGGTGCTCATGCATCATCCTCCACGCGCGCCGTATTCCACTCCGGCACCCGCGCCAGACGCGCGTAATCCGCAAAGCGTGGCTCCTGCCCGGGATGCGGGTGAGACAGGTAGGGCTGATCCGGATTATCATACGCGCAGATCCGCTCGCGCAGGCGCTCCCATGTCTGTTCCGCCAGCGCTGTGAGGGAGGCCTCCTCCTCCGGTTTCACCGCAACTTCCTCACCCGGCTCCGCTCCCCCTGTCAGCCGCCAGTACACCAGACCGGCAATGTCCGTTGTGCCTGTCAGGCCGGAAAAGCCACCCCGCAGAAGCATTGCGGCTTCCAGCGGAAGCTGTGGGCTCCAGCCTGAGCGAACATCCCGCACAGAGGGCAATGTGCCGGTTTTATAGTCCCGCACAATCACGCGGCCTTCGGCATCATAATCAATCCGGTCCGCACGCCCCACCAGCCGGAACAGGCCCTGAGGCGCATCTGGAATATCCACCCGCCCGCGCGATTCCGTGCGGATGGCCGCAGGGGTGGCTGCCTCCGCACGCAGGGCCTCTTCCGCCTGCGCCACCCAGGAGGCAATCCGCATCAGGCGCGGCTCCCACCAGGCCCGCAGGGCCGGGCGGAGGGTGCGGGCACCCAGCGCCTTGCGGAACGCCGCCTGTAATCCCGCTTCAGCCTGCGGTGGCCATGCCGTGCCGTGTGTCTGGAACCAGTCCTCCAGCGCCTCATGCACAATCATCCCGTAATCCGAGGCATCAGCGGCCTCCTCCAGCTCCGGCAGGGGCTGAAGCCGCAGAATATGGCGGGCATAAATGGCATACGGGTCACGCATCCATGTCTCGATTTCCGTCACGCTCAACCGGCGCGGACGGAGGCCCACCGGCGGCATCGGTCGGGGGGGCGCCACGGGGCGCGCCGGGCCATCGGGCCGGTCCAGCACCTGCAACCAGCCCAGAGCCGGATGAGGCGGCACAGCCATGCCCCGCCCGGACAAAAACGCATCCAGCCGGGAAATCCAGCGCGCAGGCACCACCGGGGCACCATCCCGCCGCCGGGGGCAGGACAGCACGACCTCACCCGCTGCCGCCGCGCAGGCATAAAAATCATGGGCCGCCTGCCCCACCGCCTGTTCCGGTGAGGGCAGGCCCACCCGCTGCCGCATGGGGCGGCTCATCCACGGTCCGGCATCGGCTGCGGGAGGCCAGATATTTTCCGCAAGCCCGCCCAGAACAACCGTATCCGCCGTCTGCAAGCGGGCCTCGAACAAGCCCCAGATCAGCACCCGCGGGTGCAGCGCCACATGCTCCGCGCCGCGCCGCGCCGCCACCCGTTCTTCAGCCAGAACCGCTGTCAGCAAGCCATCCAGCACGGCGGGGGGCTGGGGGGGCAGAATATCCGCCGCCATCATCAGATCTGTCAGGCGGCTGGCCAGAAGATTCCCGTCCTCACCGCTCCAGAGGCGCTTTGCCGCGTCCTCATCTTCAGTTTTCACAAGACGTTCCACGGCCTGAATCAGGGCCGCCAGCAGATCCGGCACCGGCTCGCCGGGGGCTCCCTGCTCTCCACCGCCGGACGCTGCGGCATCCCAATGCAGGACCGGCTCCAGACACACCGCCAGCCGCGCCATGAAGGCGTCCAGAGGCTCGGGCCCATAGGGTCGATCAGCTTCCGCCCCGCCTTCCGCACGGGCCGAGGCACGCTCATCCTGCGCCTGATCGGCCAGAACCGCCGCAACCGCTGCCCTCAGGGCTTCAAACCCGGGCGGCGGAGCCGGACCACGCAGCACAGTCCGCTCCAGAAGGCGCGCCGAGGCGCGACATACGCCCATGGAAAGCCCGCAGGCCACCAGAGGATGTTTCAGGACAGACAAGACCGAGACCGGAGAAAACCGGGACTCGATCATCTGCGCCACAAGTCGCAGCAACACGGCACCGGGTGTGTCGAGCAGGGAGGCACCGGCACTGTCATCCGCCAGAACGCCCCACCGGGCCAGTTCTGTCGCCACACGCGCCGCCAGGGCGCGGTCCGGTGTGACAAGCGCCACCCGCCTGCCCGGCACCTCCACGCCATTCCGCAAAATCATGGCAATCGCCACGGCTTCTTCCTGCTGGTCCGCCGCGTCCAGTCGGGTCACATAGGGCAGATCAACCGCTCCCTGCACAGCCCAGTTTTCCAGAGCAGACGCCGGAAGAAGAGCGCGAGAAAGCACCTGTGCGCGCTCCGGAAATCCTCCAGCGCTATCCCAGAGTTTCACATCCGCCCGCACAACATCCAGTGCCGCGAGGAGATGGCTCAATCCCGCCTGAGGGTGACTGTCAGGCAGGTACCCGAATGTCTCTTCCGGCATCTCCAGATCCAGACCCGGCAGAACAACGCATCCGCCCGGGCAGGCCATCACCGCCCGAAGGGCTTCCGCCGTGGCCGGCATGATGTTGGTAAACCCTGCTGCCCATAAAGGTTTTTCATCACCCTGCTCCGCCTGCCTGCGCCACAGGGCTGCTTGCGCCCGCAGCAGCAGGACCTGACGCGCAACAGGGTTCATCACCTGCTGGTCTGCAAGCCACTTCGGCCAGGCACGGGTCACGATTTCCAGAAATTTCAGGATAACCTGCCAATGTTCCGCAAAATTCTCCTGCACGGCCTCGGGCAGGCGCGCCGCCAGATCCACATCCGCCCATTCGGCTTCATCCATCAGGTCAGCCAGCGCCTTCGCCAATGGCCACGCCTGATCCAGCGTCGGCCGGGTGCCAAAGGCTCCTTCCGCCTGCAGGACAAGGCGTGTGAGCACCGCAAGGCGCGTCATGCCGGCAACGGCGGGAGGACTATCAAATCCCGCTGCCCCGCCCATGTCCGAAGAGAGGCCCAGTTCAGCCTCATCCAGCGCGCTGACGGGCAAAATGCGAGGCAGCAGCATCGCACGGCCTTCCATCTGCCGCAGGAACGCTTCCGTCAGCCCTCGTGCGGCCCGCCGCCCGGGCAGAATGATTGTCCCCTCTCCAATACGCTCCGGGTCATGCCCGGCAGCAGCCAGCCAGCGGGCCGCAAGCTGATCCAGAAACGGCAGATGTGCGGGAATCGTCGCGATGGTCATGTCACACGATGTCCTTCAGGCCGGAAAGCGGGGGGACAGACTCTGCTCATCCAGCCTGTCCGCCCAGCCCTGCAGGCGAACCGTGCGCACGCCCTGCGCATCCACACTCAGCACCAGATGTAAGGCATCAGGCGGTGTCAGGTCATCCAGCCGCTCCGGCCATTCCACCAGCACAATACCTTCCCGCGCGTCATCCCATCCCAGTTCTTCCAGTTCCTCCGGGCCGCCCAGCCGCCAGAGGTCAAAATGTGACACAGTATAGGCAGGTGCTTCATAGGTTTGTACAAGTGTATAGGTCGGGCTGGGCACTTCCAGCGCATCGTTCCCGCAAAAGCAGCGCAGAAAAGCGCGTGCAAAAACACTTTTTCCCGCTCCCAACGGGCCGGAAAGCAACAGGGCATCGCCCGACCGTGCCAGCACCGCCAGCACACGCGCCAGTTGCACGGTTCCTTCTTCACTCTCCAGAACCCGTGTGATGTGTGTCATCCAGCCTCCTGCAAGAACCCCTGCTTCCTTCTTCACATATTACTGCAGTTGGAAACAGGAGGCGATGACCAGACACACCGGAACACTACATCCTGAGCAGCGAAGAACGAGAATTATTTTTCCATTTATGATAATAATGAATTTATAACCCATATTTATATTTTATAGTAATAGACATATGCTTTTTTAGGTCACGCAGATTTTGAAATAAAACTGATATCCGTAAGGATTTCAGTATGAAAAAATATTTATGATCTGCATAATTACACATGCACGGCAGCACAAAAGAGAAATTATAATTCAGTAATATGCATAATAGCCTTGATGTCACCAAAATTTGTTAAGGTTTAAGTTTGTTAAATTCTTGTAATTTATAGAAGAATTTTATTTCCTATTTTCTTTATGAACCTAATACGCATTACATTACTATTTTATATTGAAACTCTTCTAGAATTTGCATTGATGATATTATTTTAATGATTGGGAAATAATTATGTTATTTTTATAAATACACCACTTTTTTGTCTCATTTTCATAAAAAATTTATTCATTCCCGATAGCAAAATGAAAATCAGCCGTTATTATTTTCAACCAGTGATTGCTTTTTTCTGAGCACACAACCAGAAAACGTAATCACCAGACGCCAATCATCTTTGGGGTTAAAAAATGGTTAATTTCTGTTTATCTTTCCAAGAAGGCACGTAAAAATAGATTTCTATGCGCGGATACAACTATAAGGTGTCACGCGCTTCCCAAGGGGGAGGGAACCCGATGCGTATCCTGTTTGCTGAAGACAAAGCAGCGTCTGCTCGCCTGCTTTTGCCAACACTGAAAAAAGCCGGACTTTCTGCTGATTTGGCGCGTTCTGGCAGAAACGCCATCGAAATGCTGCGGAACTATGATTACGGCCTTGCCGTTATTGATCTGAATCTGCCGGATATGGATGGCTATCAAGTCATCAGTTCTCTGCGTTTACTGAAAATTTCAACGCCTATCATCATCCTTTCGGCATTGGACCAGCCGGATGCAAAAATCCGGGCTTTTTCCATGGGGGCGGATGATTATCTGATCAAACCGTTTGACCCAGCCGAACTTGTTGCCCGGATTCAGGCCATTCTGCGCCGTTCCAGCGGCTTTGCGCACCCCGTTACCCAGGTGGGAGACCTCCGGCTGGACCTGAACAGCCATACCGTAACCGTGCACGACCAGCCCGTACATCTGACAGGCAAGGAATTTTCCATCCTTGAGCTGCTGGTTCTGCGCAAAGGTGTCGCGCAGACCAAGGAAACATTCCTCAACCATCTGTACGGAGGGCGCGATGAACCGGACATCAAGATCATTGATGTTTTCATCTGCAAGCTTCGGAAAAAACTTCAGGCTGCTGGCGCTGATAACCTGATTTCAACCGTATGGGGCCGAGGCTATATCCTGCATGACCCAAAAGCCAGAAAGGCGTCTCTTCCAGCAGGACAGATAATCCCGATGCCCGCCATGATTGAACACCAGCAGTTTCAGGCTGTAGGAGACTGATTTTTTAGAAAAATACTCTGATTTAAACAGGTTTTTCATACCATCTGTGCGCATGCCATAATGGCCCGGCTCCCCCCCCGAGTCCGGGCGCAGCCAGAATTGCCTGCCGCACATAAAGACGGGCCTGCTCGACCGCCCGGCGCAGCGGGAGTTTTTGCGCCAGCCCGGTGGCCAGTGCACTGGCCAGCGTGCACCCTGTACCATGCGTGTGGCGCGTGGCGATACGCGTGTCGTAAAACTCTTTGAAGCCACAATCATCCAGCAAAACATCCACCAGCGTTTCCCCGGCAAGATGTCCGCCTTTAACCAGAACGGCAGCACCACTTTCCGCACGCAGCGTCTGCGCGGCAAGGCGCATGTGTTCAACAGATGTGACTGTCATACCTGTCAGTTTTTCCGCTTCCGGCAGATTGGGAGTCAGCACTGTTGCCAGAGGAAAAAGCCGGGTTTTCAGGCCGGACAACGCGGCTTCGGCCAGAAGACTGGCGCCCCCCTTTGCAACCATTACCGGATCTACAACAACAGGGCACGCACCATACATAGTGCGGTAGCGGGAAATTTCTTCACAAACACACTGGATTTCATCACCCCCGCCCAGCATTCCGGTCTTGATGGCATCCGCCCCCAGATCCTCCAGCACACAGCGTATCTGCTCGCGCAGGAAGGCGGTTGGCACAGGTAGGATATCCCGCACCCCTTGCGTGTTCTGCGCGGTCAGCGCCGTGATGGCTGTCATGGCATAGCCACCCAGCGCCGTGATGGTCTTGATATCGGCCTGAATGCCCGCCCCGCCGCCCGAGTCGCTTCCCGCAATGGACAGAACACGCGCGGGTTTTTCCTGTTTCATGTCCATTTTCTGGCGGTACCCCTCAGTGCTTCAGGCCGGAACGTTAACGGCCTGAAGCGCCTCACACATCTGCCTGACGGCTTCATCCACCAGAGCAGCATCTTCCGCTTCCGCCATCACCCGCACCAGCGGTTCCGTACCACTTTTACGCAGCAGCAGGCGCCCGCGGCCGGCAAGCATCTGCTCCACCTCTCTCTGCCGGGCCTGCACGCTTTCCGCTTCCAGCGGAGAGACACCGCTGAAGCGTACATTCTGCAGTTTCTGCGGGAACGGCGTGAACAGGCGGCAGACTTCGCTGGCCGGGCGGCCATCTTCCACCAGCACGGCCAGAATCTGCAGGGCGGCAATCAGGCCATCCCCCGTTGTGGCAAAATCTGTCAGCACCATATGGCCGGACTGCTCACCCCCGACATTGCAGCCCAGCTCGCGCATCCGCTCCACCACGTAGCGGTCCCCCACCGCGGTCCGCTCCAGACCCACATCGAGCGTATTCAAAAAACGCTCCAGCCCCATGTTGGACATCACCGTTGCCACAACAGATTGCCCCACCAGACGCCCGTCACGCGCCCAGGAGTGGGCGATAAGAGCGAGAATCTGGTCTCCATCAATCAGATTTCCGGTTTCATCCGCAATCAGGACGCGGTCCGCATCACCATCCAGCGCAATCCCCAGATGCGCGCCATGCTGCACAACTGCCTGACACAGGGCTTCAGGGTGCGTGGACCCACATTTTTCATTGATGTTGACACCATCAGGCTCACAGCCAATGCGGATCACCTCCGCGCCCAGTTCCCACAGAGCCGTGGGGGCAACGCGGTATGCCGAGCCATTGGCACAGTCGAGCACGATTTTCATGCCGTCCAGACGCAGCTTGCGCGGGAAAGACGCCTTTGCACTTTCCACATAGCGCCCGGCGGCATCATTCAGGCGCGAGGCCCGGCCAATCTGGCGGGGTTTCGCCAGACGGTCCGTCAGGTCCATGTCCATCAGGGTTTCGATATCAATTTCATTCTGGTCAGACAGCTTGAACCCGTCCGGACCAAACAGCTTGATCCCGTTATCACCAAACGGATTGTGCGAAGCTGAAATCATCACGCCCAGATCCGCCCGCAGGGAGCGTGTCAGCATGGCAATGGCGGGGGTGGGCAGAGGCCCCACAAGCGTGACATCCATCCCGGCGGACAGAAACCCCGCCACCAGAGCACTCTCGATCATATAGCCGGAAAGGCGTGTGTCCTTCCCGAGCAGAACACGGTGCCGGTGCGCTCCGCGTGTAAAATGCAGCCCTGCGGCCTGCCCCAGTTTCAGGGCGATATCGACTGTCATAGGCGCGATGTTTGCGGTTCCGCGAATTCCATCTGTCCCGAAAAGACGTCTCATCCTGCCTATTCCAATCTTGTTTTGTGACGTCTGCGCCCTCTCCGCCCTTCTGCTCCCCAGAGCCCGCAGTGCTGACGCATGTCTGTTTTCTCTTCACTAAAACGGTTTCCCACCTGAAGGAACCGTAAGGTTCGGTCTCAGGCGCTTTTTTCAGGCCGCATGAACGTGCTGCCAGACCCGCAGAGCCTGCACCATTCCCTCCACCGCATGCACACGCAACACGCTCTGGCCAAGAGCCATGGCCTCAAGAGAGGCCGCCTGTGTGCCCGCATCCCGCCCGGCGGGGTCCGTAATGCCTGTTATCTCGCCAATCATCCGCTTGCGGGAAAGCCCCAGCACCACCCGGCACCCCAGATTGGCCAGCAACGGCAAACGGCTGAGCAGAGCCGTATTCTGGGCCGTATTTTTTGCAAACCCGATCCCGGGGTCCACACTCAGGCGCTCTGGCGCAATGCCCGCCTGTATGGCCGCATTCAGCCGGACTCCCAGCTCGCGCACCACCTCGCACGCTACATCGTCATAAACAGCATGGTCCATCATGGTGGCAGGCGTGCCACGCATGTGCATCAGCACAACACCGCAGTGCTCCCGGGCCAGAAGGGGCAGCGCCTGCGGATCATGCGTCAGGGCGGAGACATCGTTAATCACATCGGCACCGGCCGCCAGAGCCTGCGCCATAACAGCACTGTTCCGGGTATCAATGGAAAGGGTTGCGCCCGGCGCTACCTGTTTCAGCGCCCGCACCACCGGCCCGATACGCGCCCACTCCTCCTCCGGCGTGACAACCGCAGCACCGGGGCGTGTGCTCTCACCGCCAATATCCAGAATGCCCGCACCGGCGGCATGCAGATCAAGCCCCGCTTGCACGGCCCGTGCGGTGTCCAGATGCAGCCCGCCATCACTGAAGCTGTCCGGGGTAACGTTCAGAATTCCCATCACCTGCGCGCCTTCCGGCATTCCGGCGGAAGGCGGTTTCCGGACAAGACGCGCCAGACACTCCTGCCAGTCCGCCGGAACCGCCGAGACAGGCATGAAGCCGGTATGGGTCGCGCCCTCTATCAGGTCCACACAGGTAAAGGCCGCAGGGCCGCCCGCCAGCGGGAGAGCATGGCCGCGCCTGACAGCATCCTCCGCCGCACGGCCATACAGCAGGCCCGCAGGCTCTGCGAGACGCCAAAAATCCATTCCTGCCTCTCTCCCGCAATGCAAAAGAGGCGGCATTGCTGCCGCCCCTCCTGTTTCTTTCCGCTCGTCCTGTTGGCGTGGGCCTCAGCCCAGCTGCGGGACCGGGTTCATCCCGCTGCCTTCACCACCCTCGGGTTTGTCACCCTGCTGGCCGATTTCCGGACCGGAAACCTGCGGCACGGATGAACGGCGGTTGACCGGCGTGCTCTCATCCGTTTCAACCCGCTCAATCGGCTGGCCACGCATGATCTGGCGAATATCTTCCCCGCTCAGAGTCTCATATTCCAGCAGGGCTTCCGCCAGACGGTGCAGTTCATCCACATGGTCATGCAGATAGGTGCGGGCCTGATCATACGCCTCATCAATCAGACGCTTGATTTCAGAATCAATTTCCTTGGCCGTGTGCTCGGAGAAATTCTTCGCAGCACCGCCGAAGAACATGCCGCCACCGCCCTGATCATCATTGGCGTAGGCAATCATGCCAACCTTTTCGCTCATACCCCATTCAGTCACCATGCTGCGGGCCACGCGGGTTGCCATCTGGATGTCGCCCATGGCGCCATTGCAGATATTGTCTTTCCCGTAGACAACTTCCTCCGCCACGCGGCCGCCCATGGCAACCACCAGATGAGCAATGCAGTTCTTCTTGCTCATGGACAGGCGGTCACCCTCAGGCAGACGCATGACCATGCCCAGCGCCCGGCCACGGGGGATGATGGTGGCCTTATGGATGGGCTCACTCTCCGGCACCAGCACCGCCGTAATGGCGTGACCGGCTTCGTGATACGCCGTGCGCTTCTTTTCCTCATCATTCATGACAAGAGACCGGCGCTCGGCCCCCATCAGAACCTTGTCCTTCGCATCTTCAAACTCACGCATGGACACGGTGCGCTTGCCCAGACGGGCCGCGGCCAGAGCGGCCTCGTTCACCAGATTGGCAAGGTCCGCGCCCGAGAAGCCCGGCGTGCCGCGGGCAATAATGCGCGGGTCCACATCAGACGCCAGCGGCACCTTGCGCATATGCACGCGCAGGATTTTCTCACGGCCCGCCACATCCGGGTTCGACACCACAACCTGCCGGTCAAACCGGCCGGGGCGCAGCAGGGCGGGGTCCAGCACATCGGGGCGGTTGGTGGCGGCAATCAGGATCACACCCTCATTGCTTTCAAACCCGTCCATCTCGACCAGCATCTGGTTCAGGGTCTGCTCACGCTCATCATTCCCGCCACCAAGGCCCGCGCCACGATGGCGGCCCACGGCATCAATTTCATCAATAAAGATAATGCACGGGGCAGCCTTCTTCCCCTGCTCGAACATGTCACGCACGCGGGATGCACCTACACCCACGAACATTTCCACAAAATCAGAGCCGGAAATGGTGAAGAACGGGACATTGGCTTCCCCTGCAATGGCGCGTGCCAGCAGGGTTTTCCCTGTGCCCGGCGGGCCAACCAGCAGCACGCCCTTGGGGATCTTGCCACCCAGACGGGTAAATTTCTGCGGGTCTTTCAGGAAGTCGACAATTTCCTGAAGCTCGCCCTTGGCTTCATCAATCCCCGCGACATCATCAAAGGTCACGCGCCCCTGCTTTTCTGTCAGCATCTTGGCGCGGGACTTGCCAAAGCCCATGGCCCGGCCACCTCCACCCTGCATCTGGCGCATCATGAACACCCAGACACCAACCATCAGGATAATGGGCAGGGCATTCAGGAAATAACGCAGCAGCGGGCTACCTTCCTGATCAAGCGGCTTGGCCACAACCTCAACGCCCTTACCCGTCAGGCGGGAAACAAGGGACGGGTCCTGCGGCGCAAATGTTTCAAAAGCCGTGCCATCAGTCAGCGTGCCGGAAATATTCTGGTTCTGCATCACAACGGACCGGACATGCCCGGTATCAACGTCTGTAATGAAATCAGAATACGCCAGTTGCTGCGCAGCATGCTGTGTGTTCCCCGGCTGGAAAACATCTACAAGCAACAGCAGCAGCACGATGATGCTGACCCAAAGCGCCAAATTGCGGCCTAAATTGTTCATCTTGCCTGTGTTTCCATACCTAGTCGTGCCGGAGCGCCGGAGAACCCCAATCTGAGCGGCAGACGCCCGAAAATGCAACCTCTCCCATCATAAATGGGATGCTGGGCCGATATTCCCACCCCGCACATGACATTTATTATCACTCATTCTTATGATTTATGATCATATGTGATGCGCTGCAAACCATGCGCCCCGTGCCTCCGGCCAGCCATACACGCCGCCGCCTGTTGCAGGAACCGGGGGCTGGAACAGAAAACCGGCCCCCTGAAGTGCCTCTTCCGCCCACCACCCCAGATGCGGGATGCCAACGCGCTGCCCATGCCGCCATAAGGCTGGCAGCGTGGCGCAGAACCGGGCTGGCCACCCTCCCCGCACCGTCCGGTCAAGCCCGAACCCCGCCGGGCCAACCTGCAAACTCTCCCGTGAAACGGATGACGGCAGAAAGAGTTCAAATCGGCCATCCCACCGCGCACCGGCATATGCCGGACCATACGCGTCCATAGCTGCGGCTTCGCGCACCAGAACCCAGCCAGACCGCCAGCGCACCAGTTGCACACCCGCCAGCGTGGCCTCCTGCCCTGCGGCCTGTAGCCGCCGCACCGCTGCCGGAGCGGGAGGATAAATCTGGCCCCCCACACACCGGATCAGCACGGAAAGATCCTCTGGCTCCGGAAGAACCGGCCCGAGGCACACCCAGCCTTCCGGCCTGAATGTGCCCTGTCTGGCAAAGGACATGGTCCGAGAGTCATCCCGCCGCATCCGTGCCGCACCGGCCTGAAGACCTGCACGCCACAGCGCCTCACGCTCATCCTGCTCCCGCAGGCTGTGCCGCACGCGGACACGCCCGGCCTGCATATCCTGATTGGAAGGGTCATCCACCCAAGCCAGCCCGGCACCCCGCAGCGTGTTCCGCAAAGCCTGACGCGAGACATCCAGCAGAGGCCTTACGACCCGCACATCCGGCAGGGCGCTCATCCACGCCATCCCGGCCAGACCCTCCGGCCCGCTGCCCGCCTGATGGCGCATCTGGAGTGTTTCTGCCTGATCATCCGCCTGATGGCCAAGCAGGAGATCAAGGCACCCGGCCTCCCGGCATGCCTGTGCCAGAACAGCATAGCGCGCCTGCCGCGCCCGCTCGGCCACGCCCGGGCCTTTGGTCAGGGTTGTGAGCGTAAGAAGGCGGGCGGGCACACCCATATCGGCCAGCCGCTGCACAGTCAGCCGTGCTTCCTGTGCGGACTCAGCCCGCAACCCGTGGTCCACCACAAAAGCCAGAAGATTTTTACGCCAATGCCGTGCCAGCCAGGCGAGGCACAGGCTATCACCCCCGCCGGAGACGGCCAGAGCCACGGGCGGCAAGGCCGGGTCATCCGGCAGCCATGGCCCCAGTGCCTGCATCCGGGCCACGAAAAACTCCGGTGACACCGGAGCTTCAGAAAAAGGTGCGTCCGACAGGGCGGCCAGAAGTAGACCGCCACTCCTGCTCCCCCTGCCGGAACCCTGCACCGGGTTTAAGGGCAACCGCTCCTGGCAGCCGTTACTGGCAGCCGCCTCGTCCGGCATAAATTTCTGCCGCATGAGACACGCGCTGGGTCGGAGACGGGAATTCAGCTTTCAGTTTGCCAAGAGCCTGACAGGCGGCCTTCTTGTCCCCCAGCGCCAGCAGGGAGGCACTCACACCGAGCAGGGCATCCGGCGCGCGCGCGCTTTTGGGCGACTGACGATAGGCATCGTAATACGCCACGGCAGACTGGCGGTACTGCTTTTCCCCCGCCAGAGACTGAGCCAGCAGAAACTGTGCATCAACCTTGAAGCTGCCTTTTGCATTCTGAAGAGCAGCCTCTGCGTTCTGATGCGCAGTGGCGTAATCCTTCTTCTGCAGGGCGGCTTTTCCGCTGGCCAGAAGGGCATCCGGTGTGGTGGGGGCAGCACGCGGCGCGGCCTCTGCCGCTGCACCAGCAGCGTCTGCGGCAGCAGGAGCCGCAGCGGCGGCACCACCGCCACCGTTCTGGGCTGCAAACTGATTATCCGCAATCTGTTTGGAGAGCGCGGCTGTCTTCTGCTGCAGGTCATTGGTCAGCTGATCAATTTCCCCGCGCATGTCGCGCTGCTGCTGTTCCAGCGTATTCACGCGGTCGAGCAGCTGGGCCGTCAGATCTCCATTTGCGGAAGCCGTTGCAGGTGCTGCGGTTGCGGAAGGCGGAGGCATGGCGCCACCACCCGAAGCCTGAAGCTGGCTCACGGCATCCCGGAGCGCCATAATCTGGTTTTGAAGAGCCAACCCTTCCCGGCTGGTCACATCCTGTGCATGCGCCACTGGTGCCGCGGCGACCAGAACGGTTGCAACAGGCAGACACACGGCCAGAGCACGCCACGATGCGGAAACAGACGTCATCAACCCGCGTTTCATCAAGACCTCACCCTTCCATTAAAAGCGGGCAAGGATTTCATCATTCCTTCCCGAAAAACAAGACAGGAAATACAAAAACAGGCCGGGTGAGATTCACCCGGCCTGCCCTGTAGACTCGCTCGCGAAACGCGCCAGACCTTAGTGAACGGCAGTGATCGCGTTACGGTTCTGGGCCCATGCGCTTTCATCATCACCTTCCTGGGTCGGACGGTCCTTACCGTAGGAGATGGTGGAGATGCGGGAAGAGGCAACACCCTTGGCAACCAGATAGTCACGTGCTGCGTTAGCGCGGCGCTGGCCCAGAGCAATGTTGTATTCTTCCGTGCCACGGTCATCGCAGTTACCGGCGATTTCAACGTTGACCTGCGGATACTGCGCCAGCCATGCAGCCTGCTTGTCCAGCGTTGCCTGTGCTTCAGAGGTCAGGCCGCTTTTGTTCAGGGCGAAGAGCACGCGGTCACCAGCTGTGGCAACCAGATCGGCTTCGCTGCCAGGAACGGGGCCGCTCGGCTGCATAGCCGTCGCTGCACCGCTGGAGTCACCCGTGTTGGCCTTCTCGTGCGCACAGGCAGAAAGAAGAGCAACCATGCTAAGCGCAGCAATATATTTCAGTCTCATGTGTCGGATCCTGAGAACTAGTTCCAACCGGAACTATTCGGAGAGAAAAAACAATTTATGCCTATATCCCCGCGCATTCCTCCGCTCCCCTCCGAAACCATCGAAGAGCCGACGAACTGTGGAGACTACCTTGCCGTAAGCCATAGCTCTTCCTTCCGGTCAAGCATGATCTGATTGCCGCATAGCAGCCCTTGCAAAACCGATGCTGAATAGACACAGCGCCTTGTTCACAGACCCACTCTGGCATTCAACCAAATATTAGCAGAAAATCCGCCAAGGTGCATTTTTAATACTAACAAGACCTTTTGCAGATGGTTCCTGTTCTATTTCGATACTTTTTCTTTACCGGAAAACACGCCTTTCGCAGCACTTTTCGAAGCAAGGCCGTTTTTGTTTTTTGAAGCCCGCTCACACATCGTTTCCTCAAAAAGCCACAAATGGCGCGTTTTGTTGCAGTTTTACGGTGCCCGTTCCCTTTGCGAATCGGGAAAATTCTCCTTTTGAATGTCCGGGCATGCGGGTGCATACCAATGGTTGTATCTTTCCAAAGCGCACCGTCTCGTTGAGCCTGAAAGAACAAAAATAAATTTGCTCTGAATGCGGAACAACAACTGGCCGCCACAGAAGCCCTTGAGGATTCTGTGAAAAATCAAACCAAAGTATTCTCAAAAGTGTAAAAAAAAGCCCCGGGATTGCTCCCGGGGCCTGCTCCTTCTTTATGAAGGTCGCATTACGCGTTGAGCGGAGACCATGCCGGGTCAGACGCCTGCCCCGGTGTCGGCAGAACACGGTCATTAAACCCGGTGATATCCACCATCCCGATAGAGGAGCTGAAGCCAGCGCCCCCTGCTCCGGCACGGCTCTGGCGGCAATAGGCCAGCACGCGTCCGTTCGGGCAGAAGCTCGGGCTTTCCACCGTGAAGCCTTCCGTCATGATACGCTCACCCGTGCCATCAGGCGCCATCACCCCAAGGGAGAAGCTGCCATTGGCAATACGGGTAAAGGCAATCAGATCCCCGCGCGGAGACCAGACCGGAGATCCATAGGTGCCATGACCATAGGAGATCCGCCTCGCCCCGCCACCAGATGCGCTCATGATGTAAAGCTGCGGGCTGCCGCCACGGTCAGAGTTGAACACAATCTGGGACCCATCCGGGCTGAAGCACGGGCTGGTGTCAATCGCGCCGGAAGACGTGATCTGCCGCCGTGACCCTGAACCCAGATCCACCACAAACAGGTCCGACCCACCATTACGCGTAACGGACAGCACCACGGAACGGCCATCCGGCGCGAAGCGCGGAGCAAACGAAATGCCCGCGAATTCACCCAGAATCTGCTGCCGCCCGCTGCCCAGATCAAACAGATACACACGCGGGCGGTTGTTGGCGTAGGACATGAACGCCACCTGATCCTTCACCGGGCTGAAACGCGGTGTCAGGGTCAGCCATTTGCCTGCTGTCAGCATCCGGCTGTTGGCGCCGTCCTGATCCATAATGGCCAGGCGCGTGGTCTGATGCGCACGCACGCCAGAACGGGCGATAAACGCGATACGGGTATCAAAATACCCCTTCTCGCCCAGCATCCGCTCATAAATCACATCGCCCACAATATGGGCAATGCGGCGCCAGTTGGCCGCGATGGTGGTGTAGGCTGTGCCCTGAATCTGCTGCTGGGTCAGCACATCCCACAGGCGCATTTCAACACGGACGGACCCGCTGCCGGACACGCTTCCCGTCACCAGCGCATGCGCGCCCATGGATTTGGCCGTTGCAAAATCCGGAGCGCCGGAGCTGGCCCCTCCGGGAATAACCTTGAACAGGCCGGTGTTCGTCAGATCGTTGGTCAGCACTTCGGTAATCTGTGCGCCAAGGCCGCCGCCAAATGTCGGCAGGATAATCGGGATCGGGGCCGTGCGGGCCTGATCAACCGTAATTTCCGCCTCCGGAGCCGCAGCAGGGGCCGCCATGCCGGGAAGAGGGGTCATCAACAGGCCACCGGCGGCAACACTGGCCCCCATCAGCGTGCGACGACCGAGTGCTGCAACCAGTGTCTCGGCTTCCTGATCAGAAATAAGCGGTCTTGTACTCGTAAGCATCAATTCTTCCTCCAGGTGGCCTGATCAAGGCCTGAACACAAATTTCAACTGCCGGGTCTGCCCCAGAAGATTTTTGGGAATGGGCAGTTTTGAACAGGTGGGGCTGAGAACAGCCGCCCGGGCCCGCTCCGCCAGTGCCCGGTATGAGGGATCTGCATTCATCTGAGCCTGAGTCTGCGGAGCAAACTGCACAATACGAGCCTCACCCGTGGCATCCACCGTCACAATAAGGTGCGCGACAAACGTGGCATAATTTTTGGCGGCCGTATCTTCCGTATAGCAGCGGCGCACAGACCCGCCGATGGCCTTCTGATCTCCGGCGGAAAGGCTGCGGGTAATATCCCCTGTGGGTGAACCGCCGCCGTTGGGCGCACCACCCTGCACAGGATTCGCCTTTGCCTTGGGAGCATGCGTCTGCTTGGTGTCAGACCGGAAGGCATCCAGCGTCTCCAGCAGGGAATGCGAATCCTCCTGCGTTTTCTTCGCCTTGTTGGGCTGCGTGATGTGAGACGGCGTGGGTGTATCCGGCAGGGTATCCGTCGGCTCCGTAACCGGAGAAGGCGGCGCCACGCTGGGCGTCGTCTTCGGCGGTGTGGGCGGAGAGGGCGGCGTTTTCACCACATCCGGAGAAGGCTCTTCCGCTTTGGGCGGCACCGGCGTGTCCGGCAGCTTGTCCTCCTGCGGGGCAGGCGGAGGCGGCACCGGCTGGGGCGGCGGAGGCGGTGGAGGCGCTTCCTCGTTCGGAACATCCTTGGGGGGTTCCGGCGAAGGCGGCGCATCATTGGGCACAGGGGCCGGGGGTGGAGCAGGCGTGGGTGAGGGCTGGCTGGCTTTGGCCGGAGAGCCGCCAGAATCAGGAGCCTCAAACTGCATTTCCACCACCGGAGGAGGTTCTTCCTCCGGTTTAGGGGCAGGCAGGGAAACCAGAAGGGCCAGCAGAAGCGCAATATGCGCCCCGCCGGACAGGTACAGGCACCGCCTCAACACATTCGGTTCGGAACGGCGTTGCCGCACCATGATCTTCTCCGCCTCTCTGCGCAGGAGAGAATGAATTAATGGCCGCTGCTGGCGGGTTGTTGCGCCAGCAGAGCCACATGAGTAAAGCCGCCTTCCGTTATCTGCCCCATAACCTGCATCACGCGCCCATAATCAATATGGGCATCACCCCGCACGAAAATGCGGTGTGACGGGTCATTGTTCGAGGCAGCCTTCAGCTGGGCAACCAGCTGCTCGGGCGACACTTCGGAATCCCCAAGATACAGGCTGCCATCCGCCCGGATGGAGACAGTGATGGGCTTGGTATCGGAATTGATAGGCTTTGCGTCTGTCTTGGGCAGATCAACATTAACGCCGCTGGTCAGCATGGGGGATGTGACCATGAAGATAATCAGCAGCACCAGCATGACGTCGACCATCGGCGTCACGTTGATTTCAGCCATCGGACGCCTGCGACGGCGCCCGCTCCCTCCCGACGGCATGCCCATGGTTCAGGCCCTTTCTTCGGACTGGCGGGACAGAATGGCAGCAAACTCGGTGCCAAAGCCCTCCAGCCGGTCCTGGAACAGGTCCAGACTGTTGCTGATAACGTTATAGGCCACATAGGACGGCACCGCTGTCAGCAGGCCGATGGCTGTGGCGAACAGGGCTTCTGAAATACCCGGAGCCACAACACTCAGGTTGGTGTTGTGCATGGCGGCAATGGCGCTGAAGGAGTGCATGATACCCCACACGGTGCCAAACAGCCCGACAAACGGCGCAACCGGGCCAACGGTGGCCAGAAACACAACCCAGCGACGCAGGCGGTCCATCTCCCGCGTGACCGTAATGCCAATGGCACGGTCCACACGTTCCTTCACGCCTCCGCGCACCAGATCCACGCCCGGAATCCGGGCAGAGCGACGCCATTCACCCATGGCCGCGCCAAAAACGGCCGCCAGCGGGTGCACCGGCTTCGCGCCATCGCTCTCATACAGATCATCCAGGCTGCCGCCGGACCAGAAACGGTCTTCAAAGGCTGAGGCCTGTTTGTTGATCCGCCGGAGCGTGACAATTTTATCGAAAATAATGGCCCAGACCATCACGCTACAGAGCACCAGTCCGAGCATGACCAGTTTGACCATCAGGGAGGCATTCATAAACAGCCCCCACACCGACAGGTCTCCCGCCGCTGCTACGCCGAGATTTGCCGCGTCAACCGCACGATCCAAAAACGCCTCCTGCCTCTGCGCCCGTCACGGGCAACCTGTCTGCGACTCGGGCTTTGCTCAATGCGTCCCGGTCGTGCCGTATTTACTGTCTTCCGTGCAAAAGCAGAAGAGGCCTGCTAGGCCTCTTCTGCAAGTCCGCGCAAAAGATCACGCCATAACGGCGGAAATCGGGCAGGACGGCCATCTTCAGCACGCACGCAGGCCAGCTTTACATCCACGCGTGCGCAAAAAACACCATCACGGGTAAAAACCTGCTCCAGCCTGCAACTGGCCGCCCCCTGTTCCAGCAAACGCGTGGTGATGGTTGTCACATCATCCAGCTTCAGCGGCACGCGGTAATTGAGGGTGGCATCATGCACGACAAACACCAGCCCGAAGTCACTCAGGAGGGACGCCGCCGGCATGCCAAGGCTGCGGATGGCCTCTGTGCGCGCCCGCTCGGCAAACGCCAGATAGCGGGCATGATAGACAATACCCCCGGCATCCGTGTCTTCATAATAAATGCGGAAATCAATGGAATGCGTGGTCATGCGCCATCCTCGTCGTCAGGCAAAAGATCCATCTGGGCACAATACGCCCCGCCCTGCGGTTCATCCGGTCGGGCCGGGGGGGACAGACCAAGGTGCCGCCAGCCTCGCTCCCCCAGCACACGCCCCCGGCTGGTACGCAGAACCAGCCCTTCCTGAATCAGGTAGGGTTCAATCACATCTTCCAGCGTATCCCGCGCTTCCGCCAGAGCCGCCGCGAGCGTTTCCACCCCGACCGGCCCCCCGTGGTGATACTCCGCAATGCGGCGTAGATAGCGCCTGTCCATAGCGTCCAGCCCCAGCGCATCCACTTCAAGGCGGCTGAGGGCAGCATCCGCCACCTCCCGGCTGACAGGTGCTCCGCCGGGGGCAATCACCACCGCAAAGTCCCGCACGCGGCGCAGCAGCCGCCCGGCGATACGCGGTGTTCCGCGTGAGCGCCGGGCAATTTCTTCCGCTCCCGCCTCTGTCAGGATGAAGCCAAGCTTTTCCGCACCCCGCGCCACAATGGCCCGCAATTCGTCCGGCGTGTAAAACACCAGCCGCAGAGGAATGCCAAACCGGTCCCGCAGCGGCGTTGCCAGCAGCCCGGCGCGCGTGGTGGCGGCCACAAGGGTAAAGGGTGGGAGATCAATCCGCACGGAGCGCGCCGCCGGACCTTCACCGATAATCAGATCGAGCTGGAAGTCCTCCATCGCGGGATAGAGAATTTCCTCAATGGCCGGCTGAAGGCGATGGATCTCATCAATAAACAGCACATCCCGCGGCTGAAGATTGGTGAGAATGGCGGCAAGATCGCCCGCTCGCTGGATGACCGGCCCGGACGTTGCACGAAAGCCCACCCCGAGTTCCCGTGAGACAATCTGGGCCAGCGTGGTCTTGCCCAGCCCCGGCGGGCCGTGCAGCAGGACATGGTCCAGCGCCTCACCACGCTGCCGGGCGGCGGCGATAAAAATCGAAAGATTTTCACGGCTGGCTTTCTGGCCGGTAAAATCAGCCAGTGTCTGGGGGCGAAGAGACGCCTCCCCCCCATCCTCATCCCGGCGGGAGGGGTCAATCTCCCGGTCAGGAGAAAAGCCCGGGCCACTCCCCATGCCGCTCACCGCGCCAGCGCCTTCAGGCTTTCACGGAGCACCGTATCCAGAGAAGCCGCTGCTCCCTCCTCCTCCAGCAGGCGCATGACCACTGGAGCCGCCTCGGCCCGACGGAAGCCAAGGCCCGCCAGAGCCAGCAGGGCATCCGCTTCAATACCGCCTCCGGGCGTGGCACCGGCCGGCACCATCATGCCTCCGCCCCCGCCGGGCATTTTCCCGGCACGGTCACGCAGCTCTGTCAGAATCCGCTCGGCCAGCCGCCCGCCAACGCCGGGGGCGCGGGTCAGGGTTGCCTTGTCCGATGTGGTCAGCGCCGCCACCAGTTCCCCCGGAGACAGGGTGGAGAGCATGCCCAGCGCGACTTTCGCGCCCACGCCCTGCACGCTGGTCAGCAGGCGAAACCATTCGCGCTCCGCACTTTCCACAAAGCCGTACAGCAGAATCGCATCTTCCCGCACCACGGTTTCAACCAGTACGCGGGCTTTTTCCGGCGGATGCGGCAAGGCCGCCAGAGTGCGGGTTGAGGCCGCTACCAGATAACCAACGCCATTCACGTCGATCACGCAGCTCCCCAACTCGACCTGAATGACCAGCCCACTCAGAAACGCAATCATGCCATTCGTACTCCGGCCGCAATATGGCGCGCGCTGGCCCGATGGTGTGCGTGGCAAATAGCGATTGCCAGCGCATCAGACGCATCGGCTCGTGCCACCTTAACCCCCGGCAGAAGGCGGCGCACCATCATTTCAACCTGATCCTTATCTGCGGAGCCTGTCCCGACCACAGCCTTCTTGACCGCCAGCGCGCCATATTCCGCAACATACAGGCCGGCCATCGCCGGTGCCAGCAAGGCCACACCACGCGCATAGCCCAGCTTGAGCGTGGCGGTGCCGTTCCGGTTGACATAGGTCTCTTCCACCGCGGCTTCCGCCGGGTTGAGACGGTCAATCAGGAGGGTCAGATTTTCATGCAGGACTTTCAGCCGGTCTGGCACGCTGTCCGCACTGTTGGTTGCGATCACGCCGTTTTCAACGTGCCGCAACCGGTTCCCTTCGACATCAATCACGCCCCAGCCTGTAAAGCGCAGGCCGGGGTCAATGCCGAGCAGGCGTACCACCGTCAGGCTGACAGTTTTTCGGCAAGTTCGTCCGAAAGATCAAAGTTGGCATAGACGTTCTGCACGTCATCATGATCTTCCAGCACGTCCAGCAGCTTGAACAGGGTGCGGGCATTGTCTTCATCAAGGCTGATGGTGTTTTCCGGGCGCCAGTCCAGCTTGGCGTTTTCCGGTTCACCAAAGCGCGTTTCCAGAGAATCGCGCACCGTGAAGAAGGCTTCAATCTCACAGGTGATTTCGTGCGTGGTGCCGGAAGACACGACATTGTCCGCCCCGGCTTCAATCGCGGCTTCCAGCATGTCGTCTTCAGACGCCACGGAAATCGGATAGGTGATAACCCCCAGACGCCGGAACATGAAGGAAACGGAATTGGCTTCCCCCATGGACCCGCCATATTTGGAGAACGCCGCCCGCACGTCAGACGCCGTGCGGTTCCGGTTATCTGTCAGGCCTTCAACAATCACCGCAACGCCCGCCGGGCCATACCCCTCGTAACGGACTTCAATATAGTCTTCACCACCCGCCGCGCCGGAGGCTTTTTTAATGGCGCGGTCAATGGTGTCCTTGGGCATGTTCACTTCACGCGCCGCGGTAATGGCGGAACGCAGGCGCGGGTTGGACCCCGGCTCAGGCAGACCGGAGCGCGTCGCAACAGTCAGTTCGCGGATAATCTTGGCGAACTGCTTGGCACGCTTGGCATCCTGCGCACCCTTGCGGTGCATGATGTTCTTAAACTGGGAATGACCAGCCATATTTCCTTACCCTGTCCGTCGGCCCCGGCGCGTCTTTAAACCAGACGGCCGTGGCAATGCTTGAATTTTTTCCCTGAGCCGCACGGGCACAGTGCGTTGCGCGGCGTTTCCCCCCAGCTTGAGGGATCATCCGGCATGATGGCACTGCCACCGATAGGCGTTGCCATTTCCGGAGCGGCTCCGGGGGAAAGGCCGGGGCCGGGTTCTGAGGCAAATCCCGGAATTTCGGGGTTGGCATGAATTTCAGCCGTGTTGGCAAACGGGTCTACCGTTTCATGCGGCGCCACTTCCACCCGCGCCATCAGAGACACAACACGTTCGCGCATTTCCTCCAGCATGATGGTGAAAAGCTGGAAGGCTTCGTGCTTGTACTCGTTCAGAGGGTCTTTCTGCCCATACGCCCGCAGGCCAATGCCCTGACGGAGCTGGTCAAGCGCATGCAGATGCTCTTTCCAGACCCCGTCATACGTGGTCATCAGCACCTGTTTCTCAATAAAGCGCATCAGGTCCGGGCCAAGGTTCGCCGCGCGTGCGGCCTGAGCCTGCAAGGCCGCCTGGCTGATCCGGTTGGCCACTTCCTCAGCGTCCATCCCGTCTTCTTTCGCCCAGTCCGCAATCGGCAGATCCAGCGCCAGAACGTCCTGCACGGCCTTGGTCAGCCCTTCGACATTCCACTGCTCGGCAAAAGCCTTCTCGGGAATATGGCGGGCCACCATGGCATCCACCACATCTTCCCGCGCTTCATTGATGATGCCGGATACGTCTTCCGTCGCCATGTATTCCCGGCGCTGTGCGTACACTTCCTTGCGCTGGTCATTCATCACGTCATCATATTTGAGCGTGTTCTTGCGCATGTCGAAGTTGCGGGCTTCAACCTTTTTCTGCGCACGCTCCAGGGCCTTGCTCAGCCAGGGGTGAACAATGGCTTCCCCTTCTTTCATGCCCATTTTCTGGAACATGCCGCCCATGCGGTCAGACCCGAAAATCCGCATCAGGTCATCTTGCAGGGAGATAAAGAAGTGCGAGTTGCCCGGATCACCCTGGCGGCCTGCACGGCCACGCAGCTGGTTATCAATACGGCGGCTTTCATGCCGCTCCGTGCCGATCACAAACAGGCCACCGGCCGCTTTGACAATCTCGTGATGCTGCGCAACGCGCTCACGAATAGCCTGCTCTGCCGCCTCGCGTTCCGGCCCTTCTTCCATGCCGCCCAGCTCCTGGCTGATCAGCATATCCACATTCCCGCCGAGTTTGATGTCCGTCCCACGGCCCGCCATGTTGGTGGCAATGGTGATGGCCCCGGGGGAACCGGCCTGTGCGACAATCTTCGCTTCCAGTTCATGGAAACGGGCGTTCAGCACATTATGGGGGATCCCTTCCTGCTTGAGCAGTTCAGAGAGCGCCTCACTTTTTTCAATGGATGTCGTGCCGACCAGAATAGGCTGGCCGCGTTCATGCACCGTGTGGATCAGCTTGACGACAGCCGCGAATTTTTCGGCTTCCGTCAGATAGATCTCGTCATCCTCATCCTTGCGCGCCACCGGACGGTTGGTGGGAATTTCCACCACATCCAGCTTGTAGATCTCGGCAAACTCATCGGCCTCGGTCATGGCCGTGCCGGTCATGCCGGACAACTTGGGGTAAAGGCGGAAGAAGTTCTGGAAGGTGATGGAGGCGAGGGTCTGGTTCTCCTGCTGAACCTCCACATGCTCCTTGGCTTCCAGCGCCTGATGCAGGCCATCGGAATACCGGCGGCCATCCATCATACGGCCAGTGAATTCATCAATGATGATCACCTTGCCATCGCGCACGATGTAATCCACATCCCGCGCGAACAGCGTATGCGCCCGCAGGGACTGCTGCACATGGTGCACCACCGCCACATGATGCAGGTCATACAGCCCGCCTTCATCCAGCACGCCAGCGCTGCGCAGCAGATCCTCAACCTTGTCGGACCCGGCATCCGTCAGCACGACACTGCGGAATTTCTCATCCTTTTCAAAGGCTTCCGGGTCGCGCACCAGTTGCACCACCACTTCATCCACCGCGCGGTACAGGTCTGAACTGTCTTCAGCCGGGCCGGAGATGATCAGCGGTGTGCGGGCTTCATCGATCAGGATGGAGTCCACCTCATCGACAATGGCATGCCAGAAGGGGCGCTGGACCATCTCTTCCAGGCGATATTTCATGTTATCGCGCAGGTAATCGAAGCCGAATTCGTTGTTGGTGCCGTACGTGATATCCGCAGCGTAGGCTTCACGCCGGGCCTCATCGGGCATGTTGGGCACGATTGTGCCCGTGGTCATCCCCAGGAAACTGTAAAGCCGCCCCATCTCCGCCGCATCACGCGCGGCAAGATAGTCATTCACCGTCACCACATGCACACCCTTGCCGGCCAGTGCGCTGAGATAGACAGCCAGTGTGGCCACCAGCGTCTTGCCCTCACCGGTGCGCATTTCTGCAATCCGGCCGGAATGCATGACCATGCCGCCAATAAGCTGCACATCAAAGTGGCGCATGCCCAGCACACGGCGGGAGGCCTCCCGCGTGACGGCAAAGGCTTCCGGCAGAAGGTCATCCAGAGTGGCGCCCTTGGCCAGCCTTTCCCGGAATTCTACGGTTTTGGCGGCCAGAGCAGCGTCGTCCAGCGCCTGCATCCGGGGTTCCAGGGCGTTGATTTCCGGCACGCGGCGCTGGAACATCTTGAGCGTCCGGTCATTGGCTGTGCCGAACAGGGCGCGGACGAAGCTTGCGAGCATGAAAACCTTTCCGGAACAATGCGTGACCCCTCCTGCTTTGCATCCGGAACCAGACCGGCGAAAACATGAGCAGAACATCAGCATGGAGTGGCTCGGCAGCAAAATAGGACCCGGACCCGCTCTGGTCAACCAAGCACCCTTGTTTCTTCTTGTCCTGCCCTTGTTTCTTCTCTCCTGAATGCCTCAGGGCTTGCGGCGCAGAATAGGCTCCTTCATAGATGAACGTGCATTTCTCCTTTGTTAAAGGTTTGTCCCCATGCGCTTTTCCACCAAGGCTTCAGCTCTTGCAGCCACAGCCCTGATTGCCTCTACCCTTGTTTCCGCGCCCTCTTCTGCGGCTCCGGCTGCAGCTCCGGCCCCGAAGGCCGCGGCTCCCGCAGCCCCGCCGGCAGATCCGAATGCGGTTGTGGCAACAGTCAACGGTGAAAAAATCACGGTGGGTGACGTGCAGGACGCCGTGGGCAACATGCCCGAGCAGATGCGCCAGCTTCCGCCCAACATGATCTACCCGATGCTGATCAACCAGCTGGCGGACCAGAAGGCTATCCAGATCGCCGCTCACAAGGACGGCCTGGAGAAGTCTCCCGACGTCAAGAAAATGATGGACGCGGCTGCGGCCAATGCCCTGCAGAACGCCTGGCTTTCCCGTGAAGTCACGCCGCACCTGACAGACGCCGAAATTCAGGCCTATTATCAGCAGAACTACGCAGGCAAGCCGGCGGAGCAGGAAGTGCATGCCCGCCATATTCTGGTGAAAACGGAAGCAGAAGCGCAGGACGTTATCAAGAAGCTGAAAGCTGGCGAAGACTTTGCCAAGCTGGCCGCTCAGGTTTCCACCGATACGGGCAGCGCCAAGCAGAATGGCGGTGATCTCGGCTGGTTCAAGAAAGGCGACATGATCCCGGCTTTCTCCGATGCCGCCTTCGCCATGAAAAAGGGCGAAATCAGCAGCACACCGGTCAAGAGCCAGTATGGTTTCCATGTCATTCAGGTGCTCGACACCCGGACCGACCCGATCCCGTCTCTGGACTCCGTCAAAGGCAAGATCCGTCAGGCCCTGATCCAGAAATACGTGCGTGAAGCCGTTAACAAGGCAACGGCGGGCGTGAAGATCGTGCGTTTTGACCCCACCACAGGCAAGCCGCTGCCGGATGCACCCGCACCCGCTGCCGCCGCACCTGCGAAAAAATAATTTCTTCCTCCTCCTGACCTGCCCCGCCAGCCTTCTGGCGGGGTTTGCCGCTTCAAGGACTCCGCGTTATGGCACACGCTCTTCCCGTCTCCCCGCTTGCTCTCCCCTTGCCTGACCTGAAAGAAGTGCGCGGGGTTCGTCTTGGCGCGGCTGAAGCTGGCATCCGATACAAAGGCCGGACAGATCTGGTTCTGGCCGAATTTGCACCCGGCACCACGGTGGCCGGTGTGTTCACGCGCTCCAAATGCCCCGGCGCACCGGTTGACTGGTGCCGCGATATCCTGCCGCAGGGCACGGCACGCGCCCTTGTGGTGAATGCCGGGAACGCAAACGTCTTTACCGGGCGCGCTGGCCGCGAAACCTGCCAGGTCACGGCGGAAGCCGCCGCACAGCTTGCAGGCTGCCCTGCGCAGGCCGTTTATCTCGCCTCCACCGGCGTGATTGGTGAAATTCTGCCGCATGAGCGGATTACCGCGGCCCTTCCGGCCCTGCATGCGGCTCTTTCCACCACCGGGTGGGAAGCCGCCGCCCGCGGAATCATGACCACGGATACCTTCCCCAAGGCCGCTATCCGCACCGCCCGCCTGAACGGCACGGATGTGGTCATTCAGGGAATTGCCAAAGGCAGCGGCATGGTTGCACCGGACATGGCCACCATGCTGGCCTTTGTCGCGACAGACGCCGCCCTGCCCGCCTCTGTCCTGCAGACAATGCTTTCTGCCGGGGTCAAAACCACCTTCAACTGCATTACAGTTGATTCCGATACCTCAACCTCGGACATGGTCCTGCTCTTTGCCACCGGTGCCGCTGGCAATGCCGAACTTCCCGCCGATACGCGGAGTGACAGCCCGGCTCTGGCTGAGTTCCGTGAAGCCCTTCAGGGTGTGCTGCATGATCTGGCCCAGCTTGTTATCCGTGATGGGGAGGGCGCCACCAAGCTCATGAGCATTACGGTAACGGGCGCGGTTTCTGACGATTCCGCCTGGCGTGTCGCCATGGCTATCGGCAACTCTCCCCTCGTGAAAACCGCTGTGGCGGGGGAAGATGCCAACTGGGGCCGCATTGTGATGGCCGTTGGGAAATGTGGCGAACCTGCAAACCGCGATACGCTCTCCGTTTCCATCGGCGGTGTCCTTATTGCCCATGAAGGCACGGTGGTCCCGGGGTATGATGAAACGCCGGTTGTGGCACACATGAAGGGGCATGAGATCGACATCGCGGTGGATCTCGGCCTTGGGCGCGGCACCGCCCGCGCCTGGAGCTGTGACCTGACCCACGGCTATATTGATATCAACGGATCCTACCGGAGCTGACCATGCTCTCCGGCCGGAACGCCGGAAGCCTGTGCTTGAAAGAACCGCCTGATGTCCTATTCCGATCTTCCCCCCGGCTGGGGGGAGCCCTCCGAGCCACAGGGCACGCCAGACCGCCCTGTCTGGATTTACGCCGGGTTCTGGTGGCGCGTGTGGGCGTTTGTGCTGGATGGCTTTATTCTCACCACGCTCAATACCCTTCTCGGCGTGTTCCTCCTCCCGGATTTCAAAATCCAGTGGGATGAACTCCCTGTGCCTGATGCCTCCGGCCAGATCATGGATGTGGTGGATGTGGTGAACCACGCGCAGAGTGTGTCCCCGCAAACCATTTCCGTTCTTATTCCGCACATTCATGCAGGAAACTGGTACCTGCCGGGATTGATTCTGGCCGCGCTCCCCGCGCTGTATTTCATCCTCTTTGAGTCCTCCCGCTTTCGCGCCACACCCGGCAAGCGCCTGTGCAGGCTGGAAGTCACCACCCTGCAAGGCGGCCGTATTTCCATTGGGCAGGCGTTCGTGCGGTTTGTGATCAAGGCTCTTATCTCCTTCCCCTTCTTTTATATCGGGGTGCTGATGGTGGCCTTCACACAGCGAAAGCAGGGGCTGCATGACCTGATTGCCGGAACGCTGGTCATTCGTGCGGAAAGCAGCCAGCTCGTAACCTTCGCGCCGCGGAGATAATTCCTCCGCCCCGCCCCGCAGGGCGGCACCTTGATACCGCCAGATTTGCCCCCTACCCTCTGCGATATAACGGGGCCGCACAGGCCCTGCTCCTGATTTGCACTTTCAGAAGGATACGGCACGCTATGGCGGCAGAAAGCCTGCACCGAAGCACGACCAGAGCCATAACGGCTTCCCTACCCCATTTTCTGGCCAGATTTCTCTTCGGGCTTTGCGCCTTCTGCCTTCTGGTGCTGGGAGGAACCTCCCGTTTCAGCCCTCAGGCCCGGGCCGATACCGCACAGGCCACGGCCCCTGCGGCCGCCGCAGCCACCACCGCCGCCCCCCTGAGCCGTCAGGACGCGGAACAGCTTCTCAGCATTCTGAATGACCCCAAGAAGCGGCAGGACTTCACCAACACCCTTTCTCTCATGGCCAAGGGGCTTCCCGTTGCCCAGCCCGCGGCTCCGGCCGCGAACGCGCCTGCCACCCCCACAGCCGTGATTGACAGTGATGTCCATTCCGAACTGGACAGCCTGACCACCTCCCTGCGTGACTATACCCGCAACTTTACCGGCCTGTTCAAGGATCTGCGCTCGGTTGGCTCATGGTTTCATCAGCAGATCAGCACGCAGCAGTCACGCCAGACACTGATTGATGCGTTCAGCCGTGCGCTGATTATCCTGCTGGTTGCGCTGGCGCTGGAACGGGCCGCCAGCCTTCTGCTCAAAAAGCCGCTGGCCGCCGTGACGGCGCACGCCGAAGCCCGTGAGCGGAAGCAGGATGCCGCCATGGCGGTTGAAAGCGTGCAGGACGCCACATCCTCCATCCCGAGCGAAACCAGCACCCAAACCCGGGCAGATGACCAGCGCCGCCGGAATGAGATCATGCGCTATCTCATCCGGGTCCCGTACAGTGCGATGCATTTCCTGCTCAAGCTGATTCCTGTCGCCATTTTTCTGGCGCTTGGGTATCTGGGCGCGAAATTCCTGACCACCACCCAGCAGGCCAGCATGGTCACCATCACGCTGACCAACGCCTATGCGATTGCCCGCGGCCTGTATCTGCTGGTTGAAACGGCTCTGGCCCCGCGTTCCCCCGCCATCCGGCTTGCTCCTGCACGGAACAGCACCGCCCGGATGCTGACACGCTGGTGGAACGTGCTGGTGGCGGCCCCCTCCCTGATTATCTGCCTGTCCTCTCTGGGGAGTGAATTCGATCTGGCACCACGCGGCACGGAAGCCATAATGCGCGCTGTGGTGCTGGTCCAGCACCTGATTATTGCCGCCTTTATCTGGCGGGTGCGCCATATTGTGGCCAATGCGCTGCAACCCTCCGCCAACATGCGCAAGAAAGCCTTCTGGGCCTTTGTTGGCGCCTTGGCGCGTGTGTGGTGGATTCCGGTCATGTTTCTGGATATCGCGCTGTGGTTTGTCTGGGCGGCCCACCTCAAAGGGGGCTACCAGTGGATCCTGCACGGAACCGGCATGACATTTGCCATTCTGGTTCTCTCCCGCCTGCTGGCCGTGCTGGCCTATGGGCTGCAGGACCGACTGTTCAGAGTCAGTGACGCGATGGAAGCGGAATATCCCGGCCTGCAGCAGCGGGCCGATTATTATTACCCGTTCGTACGCCGCGCCCTGACGTTTCTCATCGTGTTCACGACCTGCGTGGTCATTGCCCAGATATGGGGCCTGCCCAGCTTCCAGTTCTTCTTCCACTCCGCGCTGGGGCAGCGGCTGGTTGGCGCGGCCCTCAGTCTGGCCATCGGGGCCACCATTGCCGCCCTTGCGTGGGAACTCATCAATGGCCTGCTGAACAAGCAGATCGACCGGTATACGTCTTCCTCCCAGGCCTCCCGCGCAACGCGGCTCCGCACGGTGCTGCCCATTATCCGCACCGTACTGCTGACAATCATCATCATTATCGTCTCCGTCACCACACTCTCCCAGATCGGGATCAACGTCACACCGTTGCTGACGGGTGCCGGGATCATGGGCGTGGGACTTTCCTTCGGTTCGCAAAGTCTGGTGAAGGACGTGATCACCGGCTTCTTCATGCTGGCGGAAGATGCCATTCAGGTTGGGGACTGGGTGACCACCGGCGGCGTGTCCGGCACGGTGGAGCATCTGTCCATCCGCACCCTGCGCGTGCGCTCCATTGATGGTGACCTGAATATCATCCCCTTCTCTTCAGTCTCCACCATTGCCAACACGGGCAGAGGCTTTAACCAGATTATTGTCAAACAGGTGCTGGACCTGACTGAAGACACGGTGAAAGTCGCCAAACTGATGGCCGGCGTGGTCGCACAGATGCGCACCGAGGAAGCCTTCCGCCACATCATCTTCTCCGATTATGCGGATCTGGGCGTGGACAAGACAGACGGCAACGGCGCCGTTCTGGTCGGGGCTATCAAAACCGCGCCGATGATGAAGTGGAAAGTGCAGCGTGAATTCTACCGCCGCCTGACCACCGTGCTGACCGATGCCGAGGTGAAATTCTACACTGCGACATCTTATTCCACCACGCCCCCCGGTTCCGTCATGCATCTCTCTGTGAACGAGCACACGGACACCCCGACACCGCCTGCCATGCAGCATCCTGTCTCCCAGCCTTCCCACGGAAGGCAAAAGAATGCCGCCCTTGCGGAAAAATCCGAGACGGGCCTGCAAAAGCCTGAAGATGAAGACTCCCCGGACGCCGCCTTTGGAGAAGGTCCACCCCATGCCTGACACACTTCCGCACACGCTCCCTTCAACGCTGCTGAACGCGCTTGAAGCCCCGCTTGCCCAAAACGGGTTTGCCTATGAGCAGGCCGCCACCGTGCGCCAGCTTCTGGAGCTTTTCGGGATGGAGCGATGGGAGGAATTTGCGGAAAGCTGGAACCATCTGGGGGTAGACCGCTACATGGCAGATGGCGGGCGGTATCGCCGCCGCCGCCACGCCACCTTCACGCTGGCGGGCGAGCAGAGTCTCCGCAAGCCGCATCAGCCCCATTACCAGAGCCGGGATTACAATACCCTCAATGGTGGCATTGAACGCTGGTTCAAGCCCATTACCCCCGCCATGGGGGATCATCCCGCCCTGCGCGCCGTGCTCCGCATGACGCAGCACGTTGCGGATGATCTGACCCCGCAGGCCCAGCGCCCTGTGGCGTGGCATGCGGAAGTGCATCAGTTCCGGATTGAAGCCAGCCCGGACTCAGCCGGACGCCCCACCCCTGAAGGCCTGCATCGGGATGGCGTGGACTGGGTGTGTGTGATGATGGTGCGCCGGGAAAACATTGCCCGTGGTGAAACCACCATTCATGATCTCAACCGCACGCCTGTGGGGGGCTTCACCCTGACAGACCCCATGGATACCGCGCTGGTGAATGACAGCCGCGTGTACCATGGCGTAACACCGGTTGAGCCGGTAGACCCGCTCCGGCCAGCCTATCGTGATGTTCTGGTTGTCACCCTGCGGCACGAATAGGCGGGCGGGCGCAAACGGCCTTCAGTAGCCCGCGTAATACATGGCGTTAAAGCCAAGGGCTGCAAACCCGAACACGAACACCATGGCCCCGACCATCTGGAAGACTTCCTTGATCGTGACCGCGTCTGCGGCAGAAGAGTCTACGGGCACGGGAGCCGATACCACCGGGGCCGCCATGGTCGCATCCGTTTCCTGACGGACCACGGCCTGCTCTGTGGCGGACAGAACAGGCTCAGAGGGGCCAGTCTGCGCAGTTACGGATGCATCTTGCGATGAATCTGTCTCAAGCATGGCTTTACCCCTTCCATTTTTGCAATGCAGGTTTGTAGCCCCTACTCATCTGGGTCTCAACCCACTATTCGTCAAGGCAGGTTCCCGAATAATCCTGATCACATTCTCCTGTCAGGCTGGACGCCACGCCAGCAGGCAGGCACATGGAAGATGTCTGCTTTCAGGAGTGCTCGCCATGAAACCGCTTTTTGCCGCTACCCTTCTTCCGCTCGGTCTGGCCTTTGCCGGAACGCTGCCCGCACAGGCGGCAAAACCCGCCCCGCACGCAGCCCCCGCCCCGGCCCATTACGCCACTCCGGTTTTTGCCGGGCAGTGGGCCATTATGGCCATGGACCCGATCACGGTTGTGGCGAACAAGGCGACCGGCCCGGCCGAGCGACTGCTTGTCACGCTGCCGGAATCCCTGAAGAAAATTGTCGGGCAGGACCATTTCAGCCTTGCCCGCAGCTCCGGCACGGAATGGACCGGCAAGCAGGCTGATCTGGCTGTAATCTTCTCTCTGGTTTCAGAAAACAGCGCCAGACTTCAGATCAAGGGAGAAGGCGCACACAAGCTGGACCTCCCCCTGTATCGAAACGACTGACCCTGAACTAACCCTGGGACATCAGGCTCGGGAACGCTTCCGCCGGGCCTGAACCCGCCTCCTCCCCGCACCGTTCCGCAGCACGCAGGCGGTCCGGTGGGCGGCGGTCCAAGCGACCAGTCTGGTCAGGCCGCGCTGCCCGGCGTCCATGTTTTCAGGAAGTCTTCCAGAGCCTGATCGGGTTTGCCGATTTTAATCTGTAGCGTCACATACAGGTTTCCGGCCTCGCGCCTGCCGTGCGCCTGCACCCCCTTACCCCGCAGCCGCAGCTTTGTGCCGCTGTCTGAGTGTGGCGGGACCGTCATCTTCACAGCCCCTGTCGGGGTTGGAACGGTAATGGGGCCACCCAGCACGACCGTTTTCAGGTCCACTGGCAAGGTTTCATACAGATCATCCCCCTCCCGCGTGTAGGTCGGGTCCGGCAGGATGCTCACGGTAATCAGGGCATCACCATCCGCACCGCCCTGCACACCCGGCGCGCCTTTGCCGCGCAGGCGCAGTGTCTGGCCATCCTCAATCCCCGGCGGGATATGCACATCCAGCGTCGCCCCTTCGGGCAGCGTGATGCGGGAGGTTCCCCCGTTTACGGAATCCAGAAAGCTGATCTTCAGGGAATAGGAACGGTCCGCCCCCTTGCGCGGCCCGGCGGAACGCCGCCCACGGCCGGTGAACATGCCACTGAACAGGTCGCCCAGATCTTCCTCGGTAAAGGATCCGCCCTGCCCTCCGCCATACCGGAAACCGCCTGCGCCGTGGCCGTAATCACGATAGCCGCCACCGTCAAAACCGGGGTGCCGCTCCTGTCCGGCGGCATCAATCTCGCCCCGGTCAAATCTGGCCCGTTTTTCCGCGTCGGACAGAAGGTCATTGGCCTGACCAATCGCCTTGAACTGCTCTTCGGCAACCTTGTCACCGGGGTTCATGTCCGGGTGATATTTCTTGGCAAGGGCGCGATACGCCTTGCGGATCTCATCCTGCGAGGCGGTTTTTGAAACCCCCAGAACCTCATACGGATCACGCATGCTCATGCCGCACCTCCCTGAACAGAACGCTGATCCGGGGTGAGGGGAAACGTCATTGTATCCAGCAGGCTGATCAGCAGGGCAATGGTCACATCCTGGCTGTACCCGGCTGCCTCTGCCTCACTGACAAGCGCCGCAAGGCGGGGTTTGAGAAAAGCCTCCGCCGTCATGTTGTCCATAGAATCCATGTCTCCTTTCCAGTTTCGCAGGGAGCCCTGTTCACAAAGCAGCCTGATAACGGTTTCAACATCATTGATCCTGATAATGGGAACCCGCTGTGGCGGGGTCAATGGACAACAGGAACGCGAGAAACCAAACCTCTTCCAAACAAACGCTGCCCAGACATTTCCAAAGAAGCAATAGCCTCCTGCCCGCAGACTGACTATAAAGCCTAAGAGAAGAGGAATTTGTCCCGCACGGTCTGCCTGCATCGTGCCGGGAAATTGAGAAGTGGAGAACCGGCAATGTCTGACAAACCGCGCTTTTTTGATGATCTTGCCGGTGTGGCCGGGGGGGCCTTGTCTGCCCTGACCGGCGCAAAAGAAGAACTTAACGCCATTGTGCGCAGCCGCGTGGATGAAGTGCTGACCAGCCTTCAGGTTGTCCGTCGCGAAGAATTTGAAGTGGTGCGTGAGCTCGCCGCCCGCGCCCGCATCGGGCAGGAAGAGGCTGAACGCCGTCTGGCCGCCCTGGAAGCCCGGGTCGATGCGCTGGAACAGAACAGCACCCACACCCACCACCACACGCATACATCCTGAGCCCATCGCCTTTCCGGGAGCGGCCGGGGCGTCCTGCCCCGCCGTCTGGCCAGACTGTATTCTGTCCGCTTCACCTTGCAGCCGAGAGTGAGCCATGCCCGCGCTAAGCACAAACACCCTCTCTCCTCCCGTGAACCCGCTGGACCTGATGGAACAGGTCATCTGTAGCCACGACTGGAATTTCGAGCGCTGCAACACGACCGAAATGGCCGTGGAAGCCCCCGGCAAGTGGTGCGATTACGGGATGTTTTTCTCATGGTCGGCAGAACTGGGGGCCATGCACTTCACCTGTGCGTTTGACCTCAAGGCCCCCCTGCCCCAACAGCGGACAGTGTACGAACTCATCGGCATGGCCAATGAGCGGATGTGGATTGGCCATTTCAGTCTGGATCAGGAAGATGGTGTCCTGCTGTTCCGCCATGCGCTCCTGCTGCGCGGCACCAATATCTCTGTCGAAGTGTTTGAAGACATGATCGACATCGCCCTCACAGAGTGCGAACGCTTCTATCCGGCTTTCCAGTTTTTCCTGTGGGGCGGCCAAAGCCCGGCAGATGCTCTGGCTGTCGCCATGCTGGACTGTCAGGGGGAAGCCTGATGCCCGCACACCCATCCCCCCTTCCTTCCGTCCTGTTGGCAGGCTGCGGCCAGATGGGGGGAGCCATGCTGGAAGGCTGGCTGGCCCATGGGCTGAAACCCTCCGTGGTGCTGGACCGGCACAGCCGCACCGTGCCGGCCCCACACACCGTGGTCTCGACGCTGGACGAAATTCCCGCACCCTTCCAGCCGGATGTCATTGTTCTGGCGGTCAAACCCCAGAAGGCAGACCCGGTGCTGGATACGCTGGCCGTGCTTTACCCACAGGCCACTCTGCTTTCCGTGATGGCCGGCCGCACGGTGGAAAGCCTGACGCGGCGCTACACACAGGCCAACCCCAAGGCAAACCCCGTCCTGATCCGCGCCATGCCCAACACGCCCTGCGCCATTGGCGCTGGCATGAGCGGCCTTTATGCCCCCCCTCAGGCCACAGACACACAGAAGGCGCACTGCGCGGCCCTGCTCGCTGCGGTGGGGGAGACTGTCTGGGTTGAGCGGGAAGAGCTGATTGATTCCGTGACTGCCATTTCCGGCAGTGGCCCGGCCTATGTCTTCCTGCTGGCCGAATTGCTTGAAAAAGCGGGCGTGGAGCAGGGCCTGCCTGCTGAAAACGCCCGCACACTGGCGCGCAAGACGCTCTACGGAGCAGGGGCCCTGCTCAACCAGTCCCCCGCTGATGCGGAAGAATTGCGCCGCCGTGTGACCAGCCCCGGCGGCACAACAGCAGAGGCGCTGAAGGTTTTCATGGCACCGGATGCATGGCCCGCCATCGTGCCACGGGCGGTGGCCGCCGCCGCCCGGCGCGCCAGAGAGCTCTCTTCATAAGCAGGCGCTCTTTCATAACGGGGTCTCTTGCTCAACCGACACACCGGCCCCGCTCCTCTCTCGATTCTACTCCTGACAGGCTTCTTTCTTATGGACCATGACGACTTTGACTCCGCCCTTCTGACCGCCGCCATGACACAGGCGGAGCAAGGGGGCTGGGGGTCCGTCTCCCTGCTGGATGCCGCCCGGAACGCGGGCCTGCCCTTCCCCCGCACACGGGAGCGTTTTCCATGCAAGGCCTCTCTGCTGCTCCGGCTGGGCCGCATTGCGGACGACTCCGCTCTGGCCGACACCACAGCCTTCGGCTCCCCGCGTGAGCGGCTGTTTGACCTGCTGATGCGCCGCCTGGATGTCTTCCAGCAGTATCGCCCCGGCCTGCGCGCCGTGCTGCGCGCCCTGCCGTTTGACCCGCCACTGGCGCTGCTGCTGGGCGGAGCCACCGTGGAGAGTATGCGCTGGATGGCAGACGCCGCTGGAATCAGCTCCTCCGGGCTGGGCGGGCTGGTTCGCACCAACATGGTGGTTGCTATCTGGACGCACACCCTGCGCGCTTGGGAAAAAGATGAGAGCGAAGACATGGGCAGCACCATGGCAGCCCTTGATCAGGCTCTGAATCAGGCCGCCCGCTTCCGTCTCTTCCCTGCCGAAAGTGACACAACCAGCGGCGGCCTGCCTGATCTGGATTTTGAAGACCCGAACGCGCCTTTTGCGCCCGACGGGGCTGAAAACCCTCTGTGAGAGAAAAACAGCGTATTCTCTCTCTTTACGAACCCTACCGGTTGGCCTTAATAAGGGCTACCCGTATGTGTATTGGGGCGTAGCCAAGCGGTAAGGCAGCGGATTTTGATTCCGCCATGCGGAGGTTCGAATCCTCCCGCCCCAGCCATTTTTCCTTGACCTCTCTGTTCAGTCTCTCCGCTCCGGGTCACGCCCTGGGCAGCATGCCGGTCGTATATGGCCCGTGCCTCAGGGTAACTCCCTCACAGTCTGGACGGTTTTTCCGCCCCGCACCTGTTCAAAGCATGTCTCTTTCAAAACATGTCTCTGCCCCCTGCTGACACGCCCCTGGGCACTTTCCCAGCTTGCTTTCTTCAGCATTTCCAGCTTTTGGCGCATCCCCCGCCCTCAGAAAAAACCCGCCTGAAACGGGGGGATTCGTGTGCTTCCAGTCATTTTGGTTCTCACCTCCCGTTAAAGAGATATGTTTTTTCATACTGGCCCTGTTATGAATTGACCTCATGAATGATACTCCGGTGGCGCCCACACCTCTTTTGTCACACCCCGGCCTCCGCGCTGCGCTGACGTCCCGCACGCTCGGGGCCTTTTCTTCACAGATTCAGGCCGTGGCCGTCGGGTGGCAGGTTTATGCCCTGACCCATAGCGCCGCTGCCCTCGGGTTTGTCGGGCTGGCCCAGTTTCTGCCGATGGTGGCTTTTATTTTTCCGGCAGGCCACGCGGCGGACCAGCATGACCGCCGTCGCATTGTCATCACCTGTCAGGCCATAGAAGCGCTGGCAGCGGCCTTTATGGCTCTGGCCTCTTTCACGCATTTTCTTGCGCCGGTCATGATTTATGGTCTGGTTGCCCTGTTTGGCGCCTGCCGGGCTTTTGAAATGCCCGCACAGCAGACCTTTCTGCCCTCTCTGGTGCCAACAGCCATTTTCCCACGTGCCTCCGCCCTTTCCTCCTCCCTCTTTCAGGTTGCCTCCATTGCGGGGCCCTCTCTGGGCGGGCTGCTTTACGGGCTGGGGGCCGGTGTCTGTTACGCACTGTGTGCCACAGGCTTTGGCATTGCCGCGCTGGCTACGTTCAGCATGACTCTCCGCTTTCCGGCACGCCCACGCCAGCCCACCACTCTGGCCGCTGTTTTTGGAGGCATTTCCTTCCTCCGCCGCAAACCCGCCATGCTGGGAGCCATCTCCCTTGATCTGTTTGCCGTTCTGCTGGGTGGGGCCACGGCCATGCTGCCGCTGTTTGCCACGGATATCCTGCATGCCGGCCCTCTGGGCCTCGGACTGCTGCGGGCGGCCCCTGCTGTGGGGGCGTTACTGGTTGCCGCTGTTCTGGCCCGCTATCCTCTGGGCCGTCATGCCGGATACTGGATGTTCGTGTCGGTCATGATCTTCGGGGTCGCCACCATTGTTTTCGGCGTCTCCCGGTCCATTCCAGTTTCAATCGCCGCTCTGGCTGTGCTGGGCGGCGCGGATGTTATCAGCGTTATGGTGCGCAGTGCGCTTGTTCAGCTTGGCACGCCGGATGAAATGCGCGGGCGCGTTTCCGCCGTGAACATGCTGTTCATCGGTTCTTCCAATCAGTTGGGGGAATTTGAAAGCGGCATGCTGGCCAGCGCGGTGGGTGCTGTCCCGGCGGTTGTTTTGGGCGGCATTGGCACACTGATCATCACCGCTCTCTGGATGGCTCTTTTCCCGGGCCTGCGCAAACTGGACCGTCTGGACGACGTCAAATCAGACTGACAGCATCACGGGCACACAGCCCGCTTCGAAATTTTCAGGAAGCCATAAAAAAACAGCTCCAGAGAACCCTCTGGAGCTGTATTCCATCAGCGCATATATCAAAAAAGATATTAGACTGCTTTTTTGAGATTCGGGCTGGCTTTAAAGCGAACCGTTTTACCGGCTTTCACTTTGACCGGCTCACCCGTACGCGGGTTCAAAGCCTTGCGCGCCTTTGTCTTGCGAACCGTAAATGTTCCGAAAGACGGAAGAGTAAAACCCCCTTCACGCTTCAATTCTTCTACAATCGCATCCAGCAGATCATTTGCTGCCTGATTGGCGGCAACGCCGGTGCAATTGATCGAATCCTGGATCACCGCAGCAATAAAGGCCTTGCTCATTGAGACTTTAACTCCCCTTCAGACAGAACTATGTGAGTAACAATTAGTTGGCTATCATAACCAGTAACTCTTGCGGCTTGATAGTCATATTTCACCGGAAAAACCAAATTAAAAATGCAATCAGTTTCGATTTCCCCCGCACGCATCACAAAAAAACAGGTTGAAAGGGCTTCTCCCCCCCCCTTGCCGACCGGGTCGGTCTGTCTTTTTGCGAGCTACGCCCCGAGCGGAGATCTCCCTGTTCATACGCGCTTTTACCTGAAAAACCTGTTAACCTGCGGTACTATTCTGCATGTAGTTCTATCCGGTGCAGACACTATTCATCCCAGAACTCTGAATTTTTGTAATAACCTTGGCATTCATGTCTGGAATCGAGAAAATGGTGGGCTGGATTTCGGAGCATGGCAATTTCTTCTCGAAAAAGGACTCGCCGAAGAGGCCCCATACCTTCTTTTTGCCAATGACAGTGTCTTTGGCCCCTTTACTCCGCTTCCCCCCGTGCTTGACGCGCTCTCGGCCAGTCAACGCCCGGCATGGGGGTTGGTTGCCTCACGCGCCATAACGCCCCATCTGCAATCCTGGTTTATTGGTCTCTCCCAGAGTGCTTTCAGAACCGCGCCCGTACAGCGTGTATTCAGTCTGCCATTTCAGGAAATGTCACGGGACGAAATTATCTGGCACGGAGAGCTTGGCCTGTCCGTCGCCCTGAAAGCCGGAGGCATTCCGCTCCACGCAGCGTGGAGTGACCTTGATAAACCAGTCTCACGCCTCTTCCCGGCCAACCCCATGCATATCTGCTGGCGGGAGATGGTGCAGACAGGCACAGTACCTTTCCTCAAACAGGAACTGCTCCGGGATAATCCTTTTCAGGTTCCTCACCTGAATGACTGGCAAACTCTTGTTCCCGCAGAAAGCGGTTTCAACCCGGACTGGATCAGAACCTATCTCAGCCAGCACCCGGCCCGGCCCCGTTCCATTCACCCCACGAGGAAAGGGCGTGCCCTTTACGGATTCATGAACCGGCTGGATCGCCTGAAATGGCAGAAAGGCCCTCGGCAAGGCAGCGAGCGCTAGCCGTTCTGGTCTCAACCACGTCACGCAGAACCTGCTCCAGTTCAGCCGTCTGGCCTTCAAATGTTGCCAGAGTGCTCTTGAACGGATTGACGTATCCTGTCAGCCGTTCAGCAGTCTTCAAAACGGCCTGCACCGCTTTTTGCAAGGTCTCCGCGCGACCATCAATCGGAATCAGCGTACCATTCACGCCATCCACAATCTCTTCAGACTGCCCACCGGGCGCCGTGGCAATAACCCAGACATCCCGCGCCAGAGCCTCACGCACGGTCAGACCATAGCTTTCTTTCCACTGGGATGGGAAAAGCAGCACATCAATCCCGTCAAAAAACGGATCCATACTTTCCTGCGTATAGGCAGGAATAGTTTTCACGGTACCCTTTACTTTCCATGACTCCGTATAAACTGAACGAATTCCCAGATTCAGCTTGTTATCAACCACCAGGAGTTCCCAGTTCTTTTCAGGCAATGCCTGAAATGCCCGGCGCACAAGGGAATAGCCTTTGATATCTTCCGTGCCCCCCACATAGCCAAACCGGACCGGACTCCCCGGCCTGCGTGGTGTGCGCGGCCGTGCCGGGCGGATAAAGCCGTTACGGTTCACCCTGATCCTCTCAGGAGAAATACCATTTGCCAGAAAGAGTTGCCGATGCGTCTCACTGGGGGAGAGCAGCATGGCCGCACTTTCCATGGCGGCCCGCATCATCACCGCCCGTTCTGCCAGATGCCGGGCCTCCGGCACACACATCTGGCAGACCTTCTGGTTGATCTTTTCCTGAAAACAGTAGTGCCCGTCTGCTTTCACCATAAACTGGCGCTCACACAGCCACCAGGCGTCATGCACTGTCACCACATACGGCACCCCCGCTTCAACACAGGCCCGCAGCAGCCCCAGCCCCAGCCCCTGGGTCGCATGAAAATGCACAACATCCGGCCTGACCGCCGCAAGCCAGGTTCTGAACTGGCTTGTCGCCCGTTCATTATCCAGCCCGCCGACCCGATCATGATCGGGGGGTACTCGCACGCCCAGCACGTCCGTGCCGCCCACGGCATAACGGATAGAGGCGCTCCCGCGGTGGTTCAGTTCCGGGCGGGACGTAAACACTGTTACGCTTACATCCGGTATCTGCTGTAACCTGCGCACCATCTCTTCAGCCACAAATGTCGCGCCGCCAAAGGAGCGAGGGCTGAAATAGACATTCACACACAACACCCGCAGCCCGGCCCCGGACCGGCTTTTTTCAACCGGCCGCCCGAAAACCGGCAGCACCTGCTGCTCCGCCACCTGCGCCGGACTATACCGCGCCAGAACATCGTCATACGCCCGCTGCCCGATCCGCACTCTCAAGGCCGGGTCTGACGCCAGACGCAGGATGGCGTCGCGCCACTGCGCATCCTGCTCCGCCAGAAGACCGTTCTCGCCATCCCGCATGACTTGCAGAAACGCATCACGCGGAGAACAGACAGAGGGAATCTTCAGAACAGCGGCTTCAAGAAACTTGATATTACTTTTGGCATCATTGAAAATAGTCGCCTCAAGTGGCGCAATGGTGATATCCGCCTGCACCAGAAGCCCCATATAAGCGGCGTAATCCCGGCCAGCAAAAACATGCACCCGGTCCTCTACCTCCTGAAAGCTTTCAGGGACTGTCAGATCTCCAATAATATGCAGCGTAAGGCGCGGGTCTGCCTGCATGGCGGCAAGAATGCCGTTCGCCGCGATACGAAAATCAGCATCATGTGTTTTGGTGCCTGAGCCATAAACAATGCGGATTTCCCGCGTTGTATCATGCGCAGGCACACCGCGCTCAGCCAGCGCCTGTGCAATATCAATGGTCTGCTGGTCCAGCGCATTTTCAATCACAACAGCTTCAGGGATCCCGGCATCCAGCATTGCCTGTGCCAGCACACGGGTGGATGCTATGGCGCGATCACAGGAGAGCAGGCATTTTCTGAACAGCCTGACACCAAACAGCACCTGCTTCCGCTCGGCGCTATCCAGTGTCTGGAGGTTGCCATTTTCCTGATACTGTTCAGCTGAGAAAATCAGGTCATCCACTTCCCACCAGGGAGAGAGCCCGAGCCGTCTGGCCTCTTTCAGCAGATTTTCAACAGACTCAAACGCCGGGACACGGTAGAAAATCACCTCCGTGCACACCTGCAAAGCGGCCATGGCCTGCTCTGCCTCACGCCAGTCCACCACCTCCACACTCCAGCCCAGCGCCTGAAGCTGTTCCTCTTTCTGCCAGACACGATATTTGGCGCACTGCCGCAGAGAAAGCTCCGCGATAATCAGAATACGCGGTGTCAGGTCACGCAGCCGTTCTGCGCTCAAAGGTTGCGTATAGAAGGTTTCAAGGTTTTTCTGACGTTGCTCCGGAGTAAGCAATTCCGCTTGTACGCCCCGATCCTGAACATCGGGCGTAACGCTCGTGGCCGCCGCCGGGGAGGAAGACGCCCGCCCCTTTGAGGCATACCGCGAAACAACCCGGGAAAAATCCGCTCCGGGTAACCGGGCCTGAACACGCTGCGTAACGCCCCGCAGCCCTTCATCCTGATAAACCTCCCTGAGGCGTGCATAAACCGCCGGGATTTTCTGCCCTGTTGGCAGCCGCCCGTTCATCAGATGTCTTACCGCCCGCAAGGGTGCTGTCACCCGCCAGGATACGGTCTGCTGCCAGGCCCCCAGATGGTGCCTCAGATGTGCGGCTTCATGGGCCAGACCATCAACCCGCATCCCCTGAATACGGGCGCTGGCGCGATAGCTGGCTGCCAGAGCCTCCGCCTGTTCAAGAGCCTGCCTGATTTTCTCTGAATCTTCAGTCAAATTGCTCACAGGCCGCATTCTCTCAGATACAGTTGGGGGACCACAAAAATTACAAGACTTCCAGACAAAAGAAAACCGGGCCTTTCGGCCCGGTTTCCTTAACTCTCAGCATATCTGCTGGCTGAATTTTACTTCAGGCCAGAGAACTGATCAGCCGTCAGGCTGGAGACGTCAACAAACGTGATCTTGCTGTTATCAGACAGCGTGATCGTGGTGTTGTTTCCGTCATGTGTCGCCTTGTCCAGAACGTCCTGCTGGAACTGAGATGCTGTGTAGTCGTAATCGACCAGCAGCACGGAGTTCCCGGCAGCGCTTCCGAAGTCCGTCACGGTGTAGTCAGCGCCGGCAACACCATCGCGGAAGCCGAACACGTTTGCTGCACCGGAACCACCCGTCAGCGTTGCATCGCCAACACCGGCAACCAGCGTATCGGAAGCGGAACCACCGATGAAGGTCTGGGTTCCGGTTGTACCAGCAACGTTACCGAAGGCATGGATACCGAATGCGGAAGACGCACCGTCCAGCGTTTCGTTCCCGTCGTTCGCAACGAACAGGGAGTCTGCGCTGGTGCTGTCAAGACGGGCATACAGGTTGTTGGAACCGAAGATGGTTGCCTGACCTGCCGTAATGGTCGTATCGCCCGTGCCACCAACAAAGGTGAGCGCGCCGCTGACATTGATGAGCGCCGTATCCGTGTGCGCAGTGTACAGGTCACCCTGAGCTGCGGAAATGGTGCTGTTATGGCCACCTTCAACAGTGCCGGTTGCGCCAGCCATGTTGATGAGGTCGGCAGAACCGCCGGTCACGGTGCTGGCACCGCCAACAGTGATCCGCTCGTTACCAGCAGCGTCAACCACCAGAGAGTTTTCACCAACGTTAACGAAGGAGTCGCCACCGTTCAGGGTGATGCTCTGGGTGCCAGCCGTACCGGTGATGGTATCCTGACCTTCAGAGTGAACATAGTTCACGCCCGTGCCCAGCGTGATGGTGTTGTTCCCGGCACCAGCATAGATGGTGTCGTTCCCGTTACCACCGTTGATGGTGTCATTCCCATCGCCAGTGCGGATGTCCCAGCCACCGGGCTGGTTGTCGACATAGTCGCCCTGGAACAGGTTATCGCCAGCGCCGCCAACGAACAGGCCGCTCTGTGCGCCTGCGTGGAAAGCCACACCCTGCGTCGTGCCCGCAATAACGCTCAGATAGTCGGTGGTGACTTTGCTTGCGTCAATGTTGACCCAGCCGTTCAGGGGAGCGCCCGGCTGTGCTGCGGTATCGGAACCAACCGTCAGCCACCGGAAATCACCGGAGACCTGGTAGGCGCCAGCAGCTGTAATCACACCGTAACCGGACTGGTTGCCGCCCGGTGCACGGCTGTTGGAACCTGTGGTCAGGTTCCGGGCATCCAGAATGCCCTGCTTATTAAGCTGGTCGGCAAGCTGGTCCGCAAGATCCTGCGTACGACCAACGAACGCTGAGTTCTGCGCACCATCAACAGTGACCTGTACGGTCCCTCCTGACGCACCGACAACGGTGATAATCGCCATATTTACACGTCCTTTCTACGCCCGCTTTATAAGGCACGACGGGTCACACCCACAGAGCGGCACAACAATGTCAGGCTTCGTTTTAGGGGAAGCCAATGCGATCATGCAAGCATCTTCTGAGTATTTCCAGAGTTTAACGTTTTTTTTTACAAAAGCTTCCAAAAAGAGACGCTCAAGCACAACACCATTCCCTGTTGTTTAGCGTTCTTTAGCCTCTACGCCCATGAATTAGTAATAAATATAGAGAAATTCCGCTTTCACGTTGCCAAATACCCAGTTCCCGGCACAATGGGGTTTCTCTTTGAAATCAGGACTATTTTTCTCCTCATGCCAGCATCTTCACCAGTCTCAGCGTCTCGCAAGCCCATCATTCCCCTCGCGGCACTCTGCGGGACTGAGTCTGACCCGTTTTTTACCCCGGTTATGCTGGCTGATGACGATACCGCAGGCTGCGGCCATCTGCCTTTTATCGTCTGGTTGCTCTCCCGGATGGCGCCTGAAACACTCGTGCTTATCCAGGCGAGTCGTTCTGTGCGGGACACGGTGAATACCGCGGTTCACTCCCGGATTCTGCCAACCCGGATTCTTGAGGTACCCTCTTTTCAGCGCCATTCAGAGGCAGGCTGCACTCTTTATTATTACGGCAATCCTTTATGGCAGATGCCAGACCGCCTGAAAGCCGAGATGGCCTCTCTGCCTGAAGGCAGTCTGGTGCTGCTTGAAGGAACCTCTCTCCCGGCAGCTGCCCCGATCTGGGGAGAATTTGAAAAGGACTGGCCTTCATTCAGATTTTTTCACGCGGACGGTCTGGGCGTTCTGGCGCGAGTCCCTCTGCACATCGATGACGTCAATCTTATTCTAACAAAAGATGCCGCCCTCTCAGAAGAGGCCCGTCTGGAAAAGACCCTGTTCCGAAACCGCTTCAGCCAGTCTGGAGAATTCTGGGAAAACAAGGCCGCACTTGCCACACTCCACAAACAGACCCAGGCGCTTCAGGAAAAGCTCCGCCTGGACCGTATTTCGTTAATTGAATACAAACACAGTCAGGCTTTACTAAAAACCGAACTCGCAGAGCTGAAAAGCACACTGCGGAAAACCCAGGAAACCGCTCACGCCAGTTCAGCATCCGCCCGGCGCAACATCGCCCGGCTTGAGAAGGACAACGCCGCCCTGCTGAGCCAAGCTCTCTCGTGGCAGAATTTTGCCACCACAGTGCAGGCCACCAATACAACCCTCTCCGAGTCCCTCTCCCGTTTTCATAAAAATGCCAGCCTCTGGGCAGCTTTCTCTCAGGATGTTTTGACACGGGCAGAGGGGCTGAACGCACTGCGTGATTTTCTCTCAACCCCCGCCGGATTGTTGCGCTCACTCGCCCGCATGATGGTTCGGGGGTCCATGGCGCCTTTTGTGCCGGAACTGCCAACACCGCCTGTGCAGGCTGAACTGCCGGCGCCCGACTCCACCTTTCTCCCGCCTGTCCCGCCAGAGCCGGTGGCACTCCCCGCCCCCCCGCCGGCCGACCAGAATGTTATTTTCCCGGAACGGCCTCCGGGGGGCGATGCATCACGGGGCGCGGTCTCTCCTTCCGCACCCGTCACACCCCGCTCCCCACGCAGAAAAGTGTTGTTTGTCGCGGGAGAGCCGGAATCTCCCGGCGTTCAGTATCGCTGCATCCGTAACGCGGCCGCCTGCGTGCGGGCAGGCCATGAGGCACGCTGGAAACCCTGCGCCGAGGTAAACCCGGAGGATCTGGGCTGGGCGGATACTGTTATCCTGTGGCGCGTGGAATTCAGCGGCCATGTGGATATCCTGCTGCAACTGGCGCGTGAAAACGGTGCTGATATCATTTTCGATACGGATGACATCACGTTCCTGCCGCACATGGCGCGATTTGATATTATTGACGGAATTCGGAGTATTGGCGCAACAGAGCAGCGTATTGAAGCTGTCTTTACAGAAATGCGCCGCACCTTGATGCGCTCTGATCTGTGCTTTGCCCCGACTGACACGCTTGCAGGGCTGATGCGGATCAATAAACCGCTCACCTATACGGTTCCCAATACCTTTGACCCCGAAACCCTGCGCCGCAGCCGGATGGCAATGCGCAAAAAGCAGCAGATCGGGCCGGATGGCCTTGTGCGCATAGGATATGCCACGGGTTCCCGCACGCATCAGCGTGATTTTGCCCGTGTTGCGGGAGTTCTTGCCTCCCTGATGCGGGGGCGGCCCGAGGTCCGGCTTGTGCTTTTCCGTGAACCGGGCAATCATCGCCCGGTCTTGCTGATGAACGAATTTCCGGAACTTGCGAGCGTTGAAGGCCAGATCGAATGGCGGGATATGGTGCCCCTGCCCGATCTTCCGGAAGAAACGGCGCGCTTTGATATTGCCATTGCCCCGCTGGAAGCCGGAACACTGTTCTGTGACGCAAAAAGCGAGCTGAAATTTTTTGAAGCCGCTCTGGCCGGTGTGCCCGCAATTGTTTCCCCCACCACGCCATTCCGCCAGTGTGTGGTGGACGGTGTCAGCGGGTTTCTGGCCGACACCCCGGAAGAGTGGGACCGCGCCCTCCGCACCCTGATTGATAATCCCGCTTTGCGCCACACCATGGCAGACGCGGCCTATCACAGTTCCCTGTGGTTCTTCGGCCCGCAGCGTCAGGCACTGGTGTTTGACAGCATTCTTGAGGGGCTGGGCGGAGAACAGGCCGCTGCCCAGGCGGCTGAAATCCAGATTGCCCGGGGCGACTATCGCGGCAAGGGGCTGCCGCAGATCCCTTCGCATGATGTCCTGTTCCATCATGACGCCCTGGGTGAGGCCGCTGTCTCGGTGCTTGTCACCTCTTACAATTATGCCGCCTTTATTCTGGAAGCTCTGGAATCCGTAAGGGCGCAGACACTGGAAACACTGGATCTGGTTGTGGTGGATGATGGCTCTTCTGACGAGTCCGTTGCCCTGATCAAAAGCTGGATGGCGCACCATACGGCACGCTTCAACCGCCTTGTTCTACTGAAAACGAGCGTGAATGCCGGGCTTGGTGGTGCGCGCAACTGTGGCGTTGCCCATGTGGAAACACCATTCTTCCTGCCGCTGGACGCGGATAACCGCCTGTTACCCGAAGCCTGCGCCTCCCTTCTGGCCGCCACCAACGAGATGACGGCCTACGCCTACCCCATTCTGGAGCAGTTTGGAGACCCGACACAGCACAAGCTGCTTGGCGACAAACCCTTCCACCCCATGCGTCTGGTCGCGGGCAATTATATTGATGCCATGGCGCTCGTTGCGAAATGGGCCTGGGCGGCGGCTGGAGGCTATTATGTCAGCCGCTCCGCCATGGGCTGGGAAGACTATGACCTGTGGTGCTCTTTTGCTGAACTTGGCTTACAGGGCACCCATGTTCCTGAAATTCTTGCAGAATACCGCGTTCACCGCACCTCCATGACAAGCAGCGTCACGGAACAGGACGCGCATAAGCGCCATGTGGTGGCGCTTGTGGAACACCGTCATGACTGGATCAAACTGGTTCAGAAAGAAGCCAAAGACCGCACCTGAACGGTAAACCCGGTGCCCGGACTCCCTCAGCCCGGGCATCACGCGACCTGAAACACAAAAACGGCCGCTTACACGACCCAGCCTCCGCTTTGGCGTCAATTCTGTCTTGCACAACCTGTTCGCACTCAGCGGTTCACAGGCCACAGATCCCCGAACAGCGGACCGCCTGCGCATTGACATGCGGCGTTCTATTCCGTCACGCAAAGCGTGGCGCTCTATGCCTCGGTCAAGAAATACGCCATGGAAGTTCATCGAAAGAACCAGCGACAGTCAATCCATCCAGCGTGAGGTCTCTTACAAGACTGTGCGGGGCGGCGTGCGCGGGCATTTCTGATCCGGCACGCCGGGCGGCGCGTGACGGTAAGACAGGACTTCGGAAATCTGGAGACTATAACATGAAGCATGGATTGAAATCGATCGGATGGGGCTTCGTGGTCGGCATGGTCGCCGCATGCGCCTGCACGATGCCGGCAGCCCGGGCGGCTGACCTGCCGGGGCCGGACGGCAATTACGACTACGCGGCGTTCGATCAAGGGACAGGCCATCTGTACATCGCGCGGGCAACCTCCGTGACGGACTACGACCTGAAGAGCGGGAAAGCCGCTGTCAGCATCGGGCATATCCAGCATGGCCATGCCGTGCTGCCCTTGAAGGGGAGCACAGATCTACTGGTGACAAGCGGTGACGACGATACCGTTCGTTTCATCGACAGGACAGACGGACATGAAACAGGCCGCATCGCCGTCGGCCGCAAGCCGGATGGCGCCGTCATCGACGAACGGCACGGACGGGCATTCGTGATAAATGCCAAAGGCGGTACGGTATCGGTTATTGACCTCGCATCCAGAAAAGTGACCACCACCGTGACGCTGAAGCCGGGGCTGGAATTCCCCGCGCTGGGCCATGATGGGACGCTGTACGTCAATAACGAGGACACCAACGAGATCGAAACGGTCAACACCACCGCCATGGCGGCGGGGCCAGCCATCGCGCTGGGCGGGTGCGCCAAGCCGAGTGGTCTGGCGTATGACGAGGCTTCAGACCGGCTGATTGCGGCCTGCGCCAATGGCACGGCCGCAATCGCCTCGGCTGGACGGAAGACGCTGGAAGGTCTGGTCACCATCGGTAGCAAACCGGATGCCGTCATCCTCGATGCCGTGCGGCGGCGCGCCTATATCCCGTGCGGCGCCAGTGGGGAACTGGACCAGATTTCTCTGGCAGGTCCCGGCTTACCCGGGGTCGTGAAACGCATTCCGACCGAAACGGGCGCACGCACCGGCGCCTTGGACGCCCGGACTGGCACGCTGTATCTGCCCGCCGCACGCTTCACGCCCCCCACACCCGGGCAAGCGCACGGCACCATGATTGCAGGCACGTTTCACGTTCTGGTCGTAAACGCCAGCTAAACGCCGCACGCCATGATCGTGTTCAGCCAGCGGCGATCAGGTCCGCGATCATGGCGGCTTTCTCTGTGCGGATATGGCCTTTTCCACTCGCCGTTGCCGCCCAGACGGGGTTCACACTCAAGGTCTTGCGGGTAGCCGCGACGACATCGTTACGCTGGTCCAGCCCATTATCACCGTGATAGGCCAGCACCAGCATCGACATCCAGTTCCGGCCGGCACTGTAGCGGGCGGTATAAAGCTGGTAGGCATTGAGAGCGCCAGCCGCGATCCACCCGTCGGTCTGCGGAAAGACGTAGGACCGGACATAGGCGGTGTATTCCTTCGTCGGCACGAAATAATCGTAGGGAACCACCATGTAGACCGGGTCCGGACCGTCATCGGCAGGGCCACCATGGCCGACCGGATCCGAGAGCGTGCTTTCCACGGCTGTGACATTCGCCAAGTCCGTTGCACTCAACCCGGCAGGGGTTTTGGCATCGATCGCCCGCCAGGAGGTGAGTTGTGCATCATTGCGTAAATCAAGAATCAGCAACGCATCCCAGGTGTTGGCATCAACAAGGCGGCTGAACAGGATGCGGTAATGCGCCAGACTCCCTTGGGCCTGTAACGCATGCAAGCGTGGTGCCAACTGGGTGCGCAGCGTGTGCAGCAGGGCCGGTCGTCCGGCAGGAGTGCTGCGATAGGAAATGATCAGGGATTGAGTAGACTGGGGCTTTACATCACTTTCGGCGGCATGCGCCACGTCATGTACGGCGACCGTTGCCAAGGCAAGCAAGGCTGCCACCACACGGGGACCCCATCCGCCTTTTCTGCCGACGGGGAATGCACTGCCAACCATAGAGATATCCTCTTCGCGTTCATGTCTTGTACGCGCAGGACCATGCCATGGAAATGAGACACCCAGAATTAAATAGTTGGTATGTTCTGGCAGCACTTCTGGCGTTGATCGAGTGGAAACCGACCGGCGAAATAGGCCTGTCAATAAAGGCGCCGTGGGCCTGAGCTTCTACCGCCTGTCTCCAGTGGGCAGACCTTAAAAAAAGCCTGTCTCGCCGCAGAAGATTTTTGTAAGCACTTTCGGTTTGTCAGAACGACAAGGCCTATCAGCACTTTTTATCAATTTGCTTTGGAAATATGCAATGCGGCTAGAGGAATGAGACTTTCATTCTTCTAAGCTCCAGATTTTTCAAGGAAAATCTGGAGCGGGCGATGGGATTCGAACCCACGACCCCAACCTTGGCAAGGGATGCTTTATACAGTGAAATCAATCACTTAATAAAGCAAAGGTATGCAAAAGACGCACGAAACACCAAGGAGTCGCTACGGTGTTGCGTGCTATCAGCGTTCTACCAAAGTCGAGTCGCCATGACAACGAGGTATCGTCATGAGCGGCTCCATAAACAGCGCGTTCAAGGCGTGCATGAAGGACGTGGCGCTTGCTCTTCTGGGCGAGCCGAATTCATCAGCGTCAAGCAAGACGGAACTACGCTTCGGGACACGGGGCAGCCTGTCAGTCGATCTGACCAAGGGCACCTGGTATGACAACGAGGCTGGTGAAGGCGGCGGGACCATTGATCTGGTCATGCGTCACCTCAGCCTGACCAAGCCGGATGCGGTCAAATGGCTGCAAGAACACGGCCATATAGACCGCCCGGAACAGAAACCCGCCGTCAAACCGCGAATCGTCCAAGGCTACGACTACCATACGGAAGATGGTGAATTCCTGTTCCAGATATGTCGGATGGACCCGAAAGACTTTCGCCAGCGCAGGCCGCTGCCTGATGGTGGCTGGTCCTGGTCAACCAAAGGCTTGCCCCGCATCCCGTATCGTTTGCCGGGGCTGATTGAAGCCATACAGCAGAAGCAGACCATCTATGTGGTGGAAGGCGAGAAATCAGCGGACAAGCTGCACAGCCTTGGCCTGACAGCGACATGCAGCCCAGGCGGGGCAGGCAAGTGGAAACCAGACTGCACCAGATACATGCGCGGTGCGGATACGGTCATTCTGCCCGACAACGATTCGCCTGGGCAGAAACATGCCAAGATGGTCGCCAAGGCCATTCAGGGCGTTGCAGCACGCATCCGAGTCGTGAACCTTCCTGATCTGCCGGAGAAGGGCGATGTGTTCGACTGGCTGGCCGCAGGCAGGACCGTGGCCGATCTGGAAGCTGTGGTTCAGGCAGCGCCGGACTATGATGCCGGAGCCTTGGAACCGAAACACATCCTCAGACCGGCATGGCTTGATGACTGTCAGGTCGATGACCGTGGACAGCCCATCCCCAACGTGGCGAACGTGCTGCTGGCCTTGCGGGCGGATGAACAATTTTCCAGCAGCTTCGCACTGGATGAAATGCAGTGCATGCCGTTCCTCATGAAGCAACTCGGTCCGCAGGCGGAGCCGTTCAAGGCGCGACCGCTAACGGATGAAGATGTGACGGTGGTGCAAGAGGCGTTGCAACTTGCTGGTCTGCGCCGGATTTCCAAGGATGTGACCTTTCAGGCCATCAGCCGGGTTGCTTATGAGCGCCGCTTTCATCCAGTTCGTGCCCACCTTAACGGCCTGAAATGGGATGGCATACCCCGCCTTGATACGTGGCTGACTGACTATATCGGTGCCGATCTCACGGATTACACCCAGGGCATCGGGCGCATGTTCCTGATCGGCCTGATTGCCCGCATCATGAAGCCCGGCTGCAAGATGGATTACATGCTTGTGCTGGAAGGCCAGCAGGGAGCCAGAAAATCCACTGCCTGCGCTATCCTTGGCGGTGACTGGTATTCGGACAGTCTGCCAGACCTGAAAACCGGCAAGGATGTGCCAGTGCATCTACGCGGCAAATGGGTGATCGAAATTGCGGAACTATCCGCATTGGGCAAGGCCGAGAACGAACTGCTCAAGTCCTTTCTTACCCGCACAACAGAACGCTACAGGCCGCCCTATGGCCGAATGGAAGTGGTCGAACCACGCCAGTGCATCCTGATCGGAACAACCAATAAATCCGTGTATCTCAGCGACGAGACTGGCGGACGCCGGTACTGGCCGGTGAAGGTCGGCAAGATAGACACGAAATTATTGGCGCAGGATCGTGACCAGCTTCTGGCTGAGGCCGTGGATGCGTTCCGCAAAGGTGAACAATGGTGGCCGGACGGTGACTTTGAACGCCACATCATCAGACCCGAACAGGAAGAGCGGTTCGAAGTCGATGAATGGGAAGGACTGATTGCCAAGTATCTAGACCTTCGCCCGAAAGTCACAATCCAAGCCGTGGCTTATGACGCTTTGGCCTTTGAAAACAAGAAGATCGGAGTAGCTGAGCAAAGACGGATTGCCAAGATCATGGAGCGGCTTGGTTGGAGACGAGGGAACAGAGGTCACGGTGGAGTCAGATATTGGGAGAAACAGTCATGAGCACGAAACCAAGTGGTGACGCGGTGACGCATGGTGACGCATTTCTCCTATATAACCCCCATACGCGCACGCACCCGCACACACACGGAAAACCATTATATAAGAAAGTGCGTCACCATGCGTCACCGTGTCACCAAACCCCGCTTGATGACCTCGCCAATGCCGTACAGCGGCTGACCATAGACCGGCGTGATCCAGAGAAGTTTCACCAGGACAAGTCTGAGATCGTCGCGGCTTTACGGCGCATGGCACGGAAGGCGCGGTCATGAGCGAACCGTTTTACCGCACCCAGGCATGGCGCAGACTACGCGCTGCCTGCCTCAAGCGTGATCCAGTCTGCACGGTTGCCGGATGCACCCGGCGGTCCGTTGTGGCCGATCACATCACACCCAGAAGCAAAGGCGGTGCGGACAGCCTGTCCAACCTGCGCGGCCTGTGCATCCAGCACCACAACATGCGCCGCCAAGGCAATGAACCATGGCTCAAGGGCTGTGATGCTTCTGGCAAACCCAATGACCCAACACACTGGTGGAATTCAAAATGACCAACACAAACCTGATCAGCACCCTGCGCACCGAACTGGACCTGCCAGACGATAGCAGGGATGACCGACTGAATGACATTCTCACCCAGGCATGGGGCATTGCCTCCGACTATTGCCAGCAGGACCTGACCACCCTGTCACCCGTTCCGCAGACAGTCACCCGCACCGTGCTGGACATTGCCGCCGCCATCTACCATCAGGCTGGCCGTGACCGCTCCATCACGGAAGACACGTGCGAAGGCGTAGGATCAACCAGCTTTGGCCTGACCAGATGGACCGATCAACTGACCGGCCTTGATCCTTGGCGCGTCTATTATGTGGCCTGAAAATCTCTCAGAGCTACGGGGGTGCGACCGTTCGGGGGTCACAAAAATAGTTAGTTTCAGATTGAGGTTTTGAAAAATGGGCCTTCGTGGACCCGGTGCAAAGCCAGTGTCATCGCCAAAGACCCCGGCACCATTGCCGCTCTTTGGCGATGCACCCGGCACCACGCCAGCAGGGTTTGCCGCAGAGCAGCCCTTAACTGGCGAGACACGGGCGGAACGCCTGATCTGCTGGATAGAACGCCTCACCGTGACCAGCGGGGCGCTGGCAGGCCAGCCCATGCGGCTGGATGGCTGGCAGAAAGATATCATCCGCGCCTTGTATGAGACCGACGAGGACGGCCTGCGCTTCGTCCGCACAGGCGTGATCAGTATGGGCCGCAAGAATGGCAAAACAGGTTTAGCCTCAGCCTTGGCGCTTGCCCATCTGTGCGGGCCGGAAGCCGTAAGGCGTGGACAGGTGCTGAGCGCCGCAGCAGACCGGGGGCAGGCGTCTATCGTGTTTGATGAGATGGTCGCCTTCGCCCTGGAACAGCCTCACCTTGCTGCGCGGCTGGTGGTTCGTGCCTTCAACAAAACTGTGGAAGATGCCGTGACAGGCTCAATCTACAAGGCGCTGTCCGCCGATGCCCGAAAGGCGCACGGCCTGTCACCCACATTCGCCATTGCAGACGAGGTTGCCCAGTGGCGTGACCGGGATCTGTTCGACGCCCTGAAAACGGGTGGCGGCGCACACCGGGAAAGCCTGCTGCTGGGCATTTCCACCCGCTCACCCGATGCTGACAACCCGCTCGAAGAGCTGCTGCGCTACGGTGCCAGCGTGGCGGACGGCACGTTCCCTGACCGCACCTTCAAGTCCTTCGTCTGGTCCGCACCGATGGATGCAGACCCATGGTCGGAGGAAACGTGGCGTATGGCAAACCCGGCCCTGGGAACATTCCGCAGCCTTGAAGATATCCGCTCTCAGGCAATGCAGGCCATGCGCGTGCCCAGTCAGGAAGCCGCCTTCCGCTCCTACACGCTCAACCAGCCCGTGGCGGCTGACGTGCGCTTCCTGCGCCCTGATGACTGGGACGCCTGTGCAGGCAATGCTGAGGCATCAGGCCCGTGTTACTGTGGCCTTGATCTGGCATCCGGCGCGGGTGATCTGACGGCCTTCTCTTTCTACTGGCCCGAGACGGGAAAGCTGAAGGTCACGGCGTTCCTGCCCAGTGAACTTATCCAGGCGAAGCAAGCGGAGGATCGCGCACCGTATGCCGAGTGGGTTTCGGCTGGGTTAATCGAATTGATACCAGGGCGAGCGATTGACCGGGCATGGCTGGCCGTTTGGATTGCCCAGGCGATCGAAGGACTGGACGTTGTGTCCATCGCGTCTGACCGCTGGTGCCTGACGGATTTTCTGGCTGTATGTGACCGCGAGGGCATCGCCCTGCCCATGAAGCCGATTGGCATGGGCTTCAAGGACCAGAGTCCTGCCATTACGGCCTTTGAGGGTTCCGTCCTACAGGCGACCATCAGGCACGGCGGCAACCCACTGTTGCGCTGGGCTGTCTCCAATGCTGCCTTGGACGTGGACCCGGCGGGCAACAGAAAACTGTCCAAACAACGCGCCCGTGGCCGCATAGACCCACTGGTCGCCGCCGTGATTGCAGTCGGCACTGCTGCCCAGGCACCAGCACTCAAGGCCATGATGGTCACGGTTCTGGATTTTTAGTTCATCCATATCTGCTTAAAGTAAGCGTCAAACCATCGCTCTACACAGGCATCAGCTCCACCAGTGCTTCTGAATTCGAAATAGTGGCTGTATCCCTTTCTATCGACCCATGCCTTAAAGTCATAGTAGCTGATAAGATTGCTACCGTAGGGCTGCTGAATGCCAGATTCAGCAGCCCAATCCCCAAACATTTTCTGGAAAGCTCTTTCCGCTTCTTCTTTTTTAACCATTTAATATTCCTTCTTGACACTAACATTTAAAATTGGCAGTCATAGCAACGGAGCTTGAACACTCCATATATAGGCTAGGGCGGCCCTGCACGAGAGCAGAAATCCGCATAATAGAATTCGCTCCGGGGGCGATGAGGGTATGTCCAAGAGGGCAACCTCCAAAGCCTTATCGGCCTGTCTCTAGCCAGGTGTTCAACCCCCGGAGTATGCGCCTTGAACAGTGTATGCTTCCGGCAATCTTGCTAGAGGAGCCGCACACATGCGCTCATTGTCCCGCCGTGACATTTTCCCTGCCATAGGAGCCACCGCGCTGGCAGGCATCGCCGCCGCCGGTTTTGCCAAACCCGAAACCCTGACCGCCGCGCCTACCGCGAAGCCGGAAGGGAAAAGCCCGATTATCAAAGCCCGGGACGAGTATTTCTCTGCTCGTGCCGATGTAGAACGCATTGGCGACGAACCCGCTGCAACACCAGGCCACCCTCACCATCAGGACAACAACGAGCGGAGCCTTGCTGCATGTGAAGCAATGTGGGCTGCAATCGCCTTTCTGGCGCATACTCCCGCAAAAAACCTACATGACCTAAAAGCAAAAACGGAAGTAGCCAACATAGAATTTCCTGAATATTGCGATGCTTTTGTAATGGAAGAAACTTCGGATGAGGTGCAGTTGGCAATATCAATTATTTCGGACCTGCACCGCCTATCCGCGGCATTGGCTTAAAAAGCTATGGACAAACTCCATTGGTTTGTGAGAGAAAGCTATGGTTTATCACTATAGCTTTCTAGGTGTTCCATAATGTCTAAAAAACTTCCACCAATCCCGCCTGTCCCAGCAAAAGTGGCCGCAGCCATCAATAGAACAACGCAACTTGCGATTAACGAGGCGATTTCCAAAAAACTCTATAACTGCGCACCCACCACTGTGCCGGGTAGCCGTCGGATTTTCCAGGAACTCGATATCCTTGGTCTTCGAGTATTCTTTCATCTCTGTGACGTGGGCTTTAACCATAACTGGGCCGGTAGAATGGCCTGTAACGTGAGAATGTGGGCCAGTTCTGATGTGCCTGCTGGATTCAAACTTGTAGAAGTCCGGTTTCCTCACAATTTTTCATATCCTTCAGGGATTGGTATTTTTGAAGATAAAAACGGTAATCTTGTAGATTACAAAGGACAAAAGCCAATACCCGATCATGAATTAGCTCGTTCATCCATTTCTATAGCTGTCTCAGGGCACCTTGAGGATATTCGGATGGTATTTCAGCAGCTTATCGAAGAAGGGGTTATTGCTCCCGTTTCGCGCAAAAGCACTACTGATGAAACTAGCTACGCATATGACGTAGTAAAGGATGCTGAATAATCATGACACTACGAGAAATGCAGGCCCGCAAAACGGAAATCGCAACCGAAATGCGCGCCTTGAACACAGCACACCCGGATGGTGCGCTTCCGGCTGAGGCAGAAACACGGTGGACTGAACTGTCCACCGAACTGAACACGCTGGAAAACCGCATGGCACGTCAGGCACAGATTGACGATCTGGACCGCACAGCCCCAGCCAATCGCGTGGGCGGTGGCGCACCCGCACAACCGGAAATCCGCGTTGCAGGTTTTCCTGCACCGGCACAGATACCGGAGAGTTTTGACGGCCTGATGCTGCGCACTCAGGAAGGGCAGATGGTTCCGGTTCTGGAAGCCCGTCACTCTCTGGCTTCTTTCCTGCCTGCCAGTGAAAACCGTGCTCAGGAACTGGGACTTGGCGGCTTCCTGCGTGCGCTGTATCGCGGTCCGCAGACGGAACTTGAACGCCGCGTCATGTCCGAAAGCAGCATCGGTTCGGGTGGTGCGTTGGTGCCGGTTCCTGTTGCCGCAGGCATCCTTGATGAACTGCGCGCCGCCACCGTCTCTTTCCGTGCAGGGTGCCGCACGGTGCCCATGTCCAGCCAGTCCCTGACTTTTGGCCGTCTGACCAAAACGCCAGTTGGTGCATGGCGTGCCGAAAATGCCGCCATTGTCGAAGACGAAAGCACGTTTGACCAGGTGAAGATGACCGCCAAGTCATGGGCGCTTCGTTGCAAGATCAGCCGGGAACTGCTGGAAGACGGGCAGAACGTGGATAGCATCATCCGCGCCGCTTTTGCCGCTTCGGGTGCATTGGCGCTGGATCAGGCCGTTTTGTTCGGTGATGGCTCTGCGAACAGTCCGCTTGGCATCGTCAACACACCCGGCATCCAGAAAACCGCACTGGCCGGCAAGCTGACCAACTGGGACCCGGTTCTTGATGGCGTGCTTGATCTGGAAAACGCGAACGCGGGCAAGGTGACGGCCATGATCATGGCGCCGCGCACCAACCGGGCAATTCGCGGTTTCAAGGATTCCAACGGCAACCCGCTTTCCGCCCCGGCTGACGTCTCCTCCATTCCGCGCCTGACCACCACGTCAGTTCCTGTTGACCAGGGCACGGACAAGAACGCCAGCACCATCGTCATGGGCGATTTCAGCCAGGTCTATGTTGGTATGCGGACCAGCCTTCAGATCAGCGTCTTGAACGAACTGTACGCCGAAAACGGACAGATCGGCTTCGTGGCGTGGATGCGGGCTGACGTGCTTGTCGTGCGGCCTCAGACCCTGCTGACCCTGACAGGTATCACGGCATGACCGGCGCGACTGGCAGCGTGGAAAGGCGTTCGTGTGGCGTGGAATTCCGCGCCGCCGGTCGCAAACTTGAAGGCTATGCCGCTGTGTTTGGGGCATCTGCCCGCATCGGCAGCTTTTCCGAAACCATCCGCTCCGGCGCGTTTGCCAGCACGCTCACGGCAAACCCGGACATTCTCGCCCTGGTCGATCATGACCCAACCAGACTGTTGGCCCGCACGGCATCGGGCACACTCAAGCTGGCGGAAGATACACGCGGCCTTCATTTTGAACTGGCGATACCAGACACACAGCTTGGCCGCGATGTTCTTGCCCTTGCGGAACGCCGTGACCTTGGCGGTATGTCTTTCGGGTTCCGCGTCAAGGATGAGGCATGGCCCGCATCAGACCAGCGTGAACTGCGTGCGGTCGATCTGGTGGAAATCAGCGTGGTGCAGGCGTTTCCAGCCTATGCGGATACAACAATTTCCGCCCGGAGCCGCAGCACCATCATGACACCGGCGCAGCGCCGCCGCTTCTTGGAGACGATCAGATGAGTTTCCTTGACCGTCTCTTTGGCCGCCCTGAAAAACGGGCGGCTGTCTCCGCAGAACCCGTTCTGCCAGATCTATGGTTTCCGCGTGGTCCGGGTAATCCTGAAAATCTGGCGACCGTGCTGGCGTGTGTGAACGCCATTTCCAGCGGCATAGCGTCACTGGATGCCTACGTTTACAACACAGCGGGTAATACCAGAACGGAAGCGCCGAACCATCCTGTTTCGCGGCTGATCAGACAGCCCAACCGCACCCAGACATGGCCTGATCTGATGGAATGGGCGCTGGCAAGCGTCCTGCTGACCGGCAACGCCGTGATGGTGGTGGAGTATGACGGCGCAGGCCGTCCAACCGCCCTGACACCCATTCCGTGGCAGTGTGTCCAGGTGGACCGGCTGAAGTCTGGTCGCCTGCGTTACACCGTCATGGCGTGGCAGGGCGTCACCCGCACATTGCTGGATGATGAAGTATTCCATCTGTGCGACCGTTCCGATGATGGCCTTGTCGGCCGCAGTCGGCTCAGTCGTGCGCGGGATGTCTTCACGGGTGCCGCAGCCCTTCAGGATTACTCCCTGAACATGTGGCAGAATCAGGTGGTGCCGTCTGGTATCGTCTCAAGTGAGACCGGCGCACTCAGCAACGATCAGGCCAAGGACCTGAAGCAGCAGTTACAGGAACGGGCAGGTGGCACCAATAATGCTCGCCGCGTAATTGTCCTGCCCAACGGCCTGAAATGGCAGGCGGTAGGCATCAGCCCGGAAGATGCGGAAGCACTGGAAAGCCGCAAGTTCAGCGTGCAGGAGCTGTGCCGCATCTACGGCGTGCCACCGCCGATTGTGCAGGATTACAGCAACAACACCTTCACCAACGCGGCGCAGGCCAGCCTCTGGTTTGCCCAGAACACGTTGGTGCCGTGGGTGCGCAAGATCGAGGCCGAATTCAAGCGGTCCGTGTTCGGTGCGTCCAATCCGTATGAGCTGGTCATTGATATGAGCAGCCTCATGCGTGGCGACTACGCTACCCGGTGGCAGTCCTACGGTGTCGCCATACAGAACAAAATCCTGACCGTGAACGAAATTCGCGAACAGGAAGGATATAATCCCATGCAGGAGGATGCAGCGTGACCAGTATGGTGCCGCAATTACTCACGGACCGAGAACTGGCCCGCGAGTTGAGAGTGTCTGTTGATACCATCAGACGCCTACGACGAAGACGCCTGATAGGCTTTGTCATAGTCGGAGGCAGACCCCGCTTTACCGCCGAACATATAGCAGAATATTTGAGCGCACAGGAACGCAAACCATGCAGGCAGAACGATACGAAATCGGAGGATACTGGCTTAGCAAACGTGACAACAGCCCAGTATGGTGCCGCACCTGGTTCGATAAGGACGCTAGACAGACGCGCCGCGCATCACTTGGCACTGAAAGCCTTGAAGAGGCCAAGATCAGGCTTGCGGAATGGGTCACACTGAACGTCACATTACGCCAGGAAGAACCCCGTGATGTTCCTCTCGCAACAGTGTGCATGCGCTATTTTGAGAAGCATGGACGCGATATTGTTGGTTCAGGAACGCAGCGCAGAAATCTGGAACTTCTACTCGAACGCATTCCTGAGTTCAGCGTGGCGGAATTCACGTTGGAAAAGCAGCAACAGTTTGTGCGCGTGATGAAGGCTGATGGCTACCAGAGCGGAACGACAAAGCGCGTTCTGGGCGCAGCCAAGGCTGCTGTGAACTGGGCTTGGAAGAACGGGCTTATAAAATCCCCCATCCCTTTCCTGAGCGTCCAGGACGGACAGCCACGCGAAAGAGTCATGACAATCAGGGAAATGGCCAGCCTATGGGATGCAGCCGAAAGCGATCATCTCCGAGCCTTCCTTGCTTTACTGATCGGAACCGCATCACGGCCTGAAGCCCTGCTGGAACTGACCCGGCCGCAGTGCGACCTCAACCGCAAGCTGATTGACCTCAATCCACCTGGTCGCCAGCAGACCAAAAAGCGGCGGCCTGTTGTAGCCATGCCTGAATTTCTCAGGCCGTTGATACAGTCCATTCCAGCCGGCCATATCGTCACCTACAGAGGCGAACCGCTACAGAAGATCAACGCATGCTGGCGTAACGCCCGGAAAGCTGCACGGCTGAGTGACGACATTGTGCCAACAACCATTCGGCATACCATCGCTACCGAACTGCGTAGCCGTGGTGTAGCAGAACTGGAAATCGCAGGCCTTTTGGGCCATGTGATGCCCAACATCAGAACAACAGGGAGATATGCGAAATATGCACCGGATTATCTAAGTCAGGCCCGTCAGGCCATTGACGATATCGCATGCGAAATCGACCGGGCGGCAACCCGTTCGATCCGCGAAAACTTAATTGTGCGTGCTATTTGCGTTCCAGTCCAAGATGAGCGGTTGGTGAAAAACCGCTAAAACCTTGGAGCGGGCGATGGGATTCGAACCCACGACCCCAACCTTGGCAAGGTTGTGCTCTACCCCTGAGCTACGCCCGCATTGGATGGCCTCCTTCTAAGGGGGTTCGCAAAAACGCGCAAGAGGGTTTTTTGTATTTTTTTCGTTTATTTTGAATGGCCTCCCACCCCCGCTCCGCAGCCGGGCAGAGGGCCACACAAAGCCCTGAGTTGGCGCAGGTCAACTTCTCTGCAATCATGCCGCCTTCAGTCTTTCCCATCGGAACAAGGATGGAACGCGTTGTCGGCTTCCGCATTTCACGCGCTGTATCATCAGGGGTTTGCCCGTGTTGCCGCCTGCACCGTGCCCGTGGCTCTGGCAGACCCGGCCACCAATGCACAGCGCACGCTGGAAGCCGCCCGGACCTGCGGGCAGGACGGAGCTGTGCTCTGCGTGTTTCCCGAACTGGGGCTTTCCGGTTACGCGATTGATGACCTCCGCCAGCAGGAAGCCCTGCTGGAGGGCGTTGAGCACAGCATTGCAGAACTGGTAGCGGCCTCCACCGAATTGCTGCCTGTTCTGGTGGTGGGCGCCCCCCTGCGGCATGACAACGCTCTTTATAACTGCGCTCTGGTGATCCATCGCGGCGCGATCCTGGGCATTGTCCCCAAAAGCTTCCTGCCCAATTACCGTGAATTCTATGAAGCCCGGCACTTCACCCCCGGTGTTGGCATACAGGGCCAGACCCTGCGGCTGAACGGGGCGGATATCCCGTTCGGAACAGATCTGCTGTTTGAGGCTGTTGATCTCCCGGGGTTCTGCCTCGGCCTTGAAATCTGTGAAGATCTGTGGGTGCCGGTGCCCCCGAGCACACTGGCCGCTCTGGCAGGTGCGACCGTTCTGGCCAATCTCTCCGCAAGTGACATCACGGTCGGAAAAGCGGAAACCCGTTCCCTGCTCTGCCGGGCGCAGTCTGCCCGCTGTGTGGCTGCGTACCTTTATGCCGCCGCCGGAGAAGGCGAATCGACCAATGATGTGGCATGGGACGGGCAGATCTCCATTTTTGAAAATGGAGAACTTCTGGCCCAGAGCGAGCGCTTTCCCTCCGGCGCGCAGCATGTTCTGGCGGATATTGACCTGACCCTGCTCCGGCAGGAGCGCCTGCGCATGGGCACATTCGCCGCCACGGCCAAAGCCATGCAGGCACAGGCCCCGGCATGGCGCCGCATCCGCTGCACACTCAGCCCGCCCATGGAAAATCTGGGCCTGCGCCGCCCGCTCTCCCGCTTTCCCTTTGTGCCGAGTGCCCCGGAGCGGCTGGCGCAGGACTGCTTTGAAGCCTTTACCATTCAGGTTTCCGCGCTCAAGCAGCGGCTCCGCGCCAGTGGCGCCCTGCGCATGGTGCTGGGCATTTCCGGGGGACTGGATTCCACACAGGCCCTGCTGGTGGCTGTGCGCGCCGCGGATGAACTGGGCTGGCCCCGCAGCGCCGTGCTGGGCTACACCATGCCCGGCTTTGGCACGACGGAAAAAACCCTGGCCAGCGCACAGGCCCTGATGGCCGCCCTTGGCACGGGGAATGAGGTTCTGGATATTCGCCCTGCCGCCACCCTCATGCTGCGCGAGATCAAACACCCGTCCGCACAGGGTGAGCCGGTGCATGACATCACATACGAAAACGTTCAGGCCGGCCTGCGGACAGACTTCCTGTTCCGTCTGGCCAACCAGCATCAGGGGCTGGTGATCGGCACGGGAGATCTGTCTGAACTAGCTCTGGGCTGGTGCACCTACGGTGTGGGAGACCAGATGGCACATTACAATGTGAATGCCGGTCTGCCCAAAACACTGATCCAGCACATGATCCGCTGGGCCATTGCCTCCGGCCATTTCTCGCCGGATGTCACCCCCCTGCTCTCAACCATTCTGGCAACGGAAATTTCGCCGGAACTGGTGCCGCCGGGGGAACACGGGCCGCAGAGCACGGAAGAAATCATCGGCCCGTATGCCTTGCATGATTTCACACTCTTTTATGTGCTGCGCTACGGCTTCACGCCCTCACGCATCGCGTTCATGGCGGAACATGCCTGGCGCGATGCCAAGGCCGGAAGCTGGCCCCCCGGCTTTCTGGAGCAGGACCGCAAGGCGTACGATCTGGCCACCATCCGCCACTGGCTGCAGATATTCGTGCGGCGCTTTTTCGGCACAAGCCAGTTCAAGCGGTCCGCCATGCCCAATGGCCCGAAAGTGATGGCTGGCGGCAGCCTTTCTCCGCGCGGGGACTGGCGCGCCCCCTCTGACGGAAGCGCCACCCTGTGGCTGAAAGAGCTGGAAGCCAATGTTCCTCCCGGCAAATAATCCGCACAGCCCCCGATGCCTGCCCGCCCGATACCTGCCCGATACCTGCCCGATGGTATCCGGGCGCGTCTTCCTTTATAAAGCGTCTCATCATGAGCACAGCACGCCAAGCCACCCTTCATCGCGTTACCAGCGAAACCGATATTGCCGTCACTCTTGATCTGGATGGATCAGGACAGGCCAACATTGATACGGGCATCGGTTTTTTTGACCATATGCTGACAGCACTGGCCAAACACGGCCTGCTGGACCTGACCATTATCGTCAAAGGTGACCTGCATATTGATGGCCACCATTCGGTGGAAGATACCGGCATCGCACTGGGGCAGGCCCTGCGGCAGGCGCTGGGAGACAAGCGCGGCGTCCGCCGTTTCGGCCATGCGCTGGTTCCGCTGGATGAAGCCCTGTGTGAAGCCGTGGTGGACCTTTCAGGCCGCCCCTTTCTGGCATGGGATGCCCGCTTCGACCGGGACCGCATTGGCGAGCTGGATACGGAACTGGTGGAAGAGTTTTTCCGCGCCTTCGCCATGTCAGGCATGCTCACCCTGCATCTGACACAAAAAGCAGGTAAAAACTGCCATCATATTGCCGAAGCGGCGTTCAAGGCTCTGGCCCGCGCCCTCCGTATGGCCGTTGAGCCAGACCCACGGGCGCAGGGCAGCATTCCCTCCACCAAGGGTGTGCTATAAGTCTTCGGCTCAGCATTCTTCCCTGAACCTCATTCTGCTCAGGAGCCGCGAAAACCGGTTCCTGATACGAACCAGAAGTGCGAGGTCCCATGACCAAGTCTCTCTCCATCGCCGTTATTGATTACGAAGGCGGCAATCTGGCCTCAGCCGCACGCGCCGCGGCACGCGCCGCGGAACTTTCCGGCATTCCGGCGCATGTCACGATTACAAACCGCCCGGACGCTGTCAGGGCGGCAGACCGGATTATCCTGCCCGGGCAAGGCGCCTTTGCAGACTGCGCTCGCGGCCTGAGCGCCACCCCCGGCCTGAAAGACGCCCTTCTGGACGCAACCCGCGCAGGCACACCGTTTCTGGGCATCTGTGTGGGTATGCAGCTCATGGCCGAACGCGGGCTTGAGCATGGCACCACGGAAGGGCTCGGCTGGATTTCCGGCGAGATTGCCCCCATGGAGGCCCCGGGCCTGCGCATGCCGCAAATGGGCTGGAACGAGCTGAATTTCACCCGCCCCCACCCGCTCACGGAAGGGCTGGGCACCGCCCCGCACGGGTATTTCGTGCATTCCTACGCGCTGCGGAACACCAGGCCGGAAACACTGCTGGCCACAACAGACTACGGCGGGCCTGTTCCTGCCATGGTCTGCAACGGCAATGTGGCCGGCACGCAGTTTCACGTTGAGAAAAGCCAGACCGTTGGCCTGCGCATTCTCGCAAACTTTCTTGCCTGGACACCGGAAACGCCCTGCCATGTCCACGCCTAAAAGCAAAGCCGTCCAGCGCATTCTCTCCCTGACGGAGGATGATCTTCAGGCCCTGTGTGAGGCTGCGGATGCCGCCATTCTGGGTGGCGGCGGGTTTGGCTGGATTCAGCCGCAGGGGCGGCAGGTTCTTGAGCGCTACTTCAAGGGCCTGCTTCTGGTGCCCGAACGCATGCTGTTCGCGGTGCGCCTGAAGGGCGAAATCGTGGGCTGTGCGCAGCTTGTGCGCGCCCCGCGCAATAATGAATGTCAGGCCATGTGCGTGACCCTGATGCACCTGTTCGTGGCACCCTATGCCCGCAATCAGGGCTTGGGCACAGCCCTGCTGCATGAAGTGGAAAACGCGGCCCGCAGTATGGGTTTCCGTGTGATGAACATGGATGTGGCAGAAACGCAGACACCCGCAATTTCCCTGTTTCAGAAAGCCGGGTTCCAGCACTGGGGCACACACCCGCACTTTGCGCGAATGGGTGACCAGACCGTAGGCGGGCTGTTCTTCACCAAACTTCTTGATACCGTGCGCTCCGCCCCTCCTCTGGAGCCTTCCTCCTCCCCTCAGGTTGAAACACCGGACATGCCAGCATCTTCCCCCTCCTCCTCCCGCCCGCTCACACTCTATCCGGCCATTGACCTGAAGGACGGAGCCTGTGTCCGCCTGCGCCGGGGGGAAATGGATGACGCAACCATTTATTCAGATGATCCCGCGGCACAGGCCCGCGCCTGGTGTGAGGCCGGGTTCAAATGGCTGCACGCGGTGGATCTGAACGGTGCATTTGCAGGCCAGTCCGCCAATGTGCCCGCTGTGCAGGCCATTCTGAAAGCCACCACCGTCCCCATGCAGCTTGGGGGCGGCCTGCGGGATATGAAAGCCATTTCCTTCTGGCTGGAAGCAGGCGTCACGCGGGTTATCCTCGGCTCTGTCGCGGTCAAGAACCCTGCTCTGGTCAAGGAAGCCTGCCGGGCCTTCCCGGGCCGGATTGTGGCCGGGATTGACGCCCGCTCCGGCCATGTGGCCACAGAAGGCTGGGCCGAAGTGTCTGACATGCAGGCCACGGAACTGGCCCTGCGGATGCAGGAAGCCGGAGTGGCCGCCATTATCTTCACGGAAATCAGCCGTGATGGCATGCTGGACGGGCTGGATATCGAGCAGACCGTCACCCTTGCCAACACGGTTTCCATCCCCGTGATTGCCAGTGGCGGGGTTGGCAATCTGGAGCATCTTGCCGCCCTGCGGAAAGCAGCGGACGACACACCGGGGATTGAAGGCGTTATTGTCGGCCGCGCCCTGTATGATGGCCGCGTCTCCCCTGCCGAGGCGCTGAAGGTGCTTGCCTGATGCTTAAGCTTCGCGTCATCCCCTGTCTGGATGTCAAGAATGGTCGCGTTGTAAAGGGCGTGAACTTTGTTGAACTGCGCGATGCCGGAGATCCGGTGGAACAGGCGGCCCTGTATGATGCCGCCGGGGCGGATGAGCTGACATTTCTGGACATCACCGCAAGCCATGAAAACCGTGACACCATTCTGGATGTTGTCAGCCGCACGGCGGAGCGGATTTTCCTGCCGCTGACGGTGGGGGGCGGGGTCCGCACAACGGATGACATGCGCCGCCTGCTGCTGGCGGGTGCGGATAAATGCGCCATGAATTCCGCTGCCGTTTCCCGCCCGGAGCTGATTAACGAAGCGGCCCGGAAATTCGGGAGCCAGTGCGTGGTTGTAGGGGTGGATGCCCGCCAGAGCTCCACGGGCAAATGGGAAGTCTATACCCACGGCGGCCGCACCCCGACCGGGCGGGACGTGATTGACTGGTGCCAGGAAGTCGCGGAGCGTGGGGCAGGAGAAATCCTGCTGACCTCCATGGACCGTGACGGCACACGCTCGGGCTTTGATCTGTCTTTGCTGAAAGCCGCGACACAGGCGGTCAGGCTCCCGATTGTCGCCTCTGGCGGCGTGGGAGAACTGAAACACTTTGTGGAAGGTGCTGAAGCTGGAGCCACAGGACTTCTGGCGGCCAGCGTTTTCCATTTCGGCCAGTTTACTGTCTCTCAGGTCAAATCCGCGCTGGCCGAAGCCGGTTTGCCCGTACGCCCCACCCCTTCACCTTTTCAGGCAAAGTCACGCACATGACCAAGAAAGCCAGCGCAAAACCCACACCCAAGACCCCCGCCAAGGCAGCCGCGAAGGCCGCACCTAAAAGCCGTGCAAAAAAAGAGGCTGTTGCGAAAAAGGCCATCACAAAAAAAGCCGTGAAATCCAGAGAGCTTCCGATTGATGCCCTCTCCCACTCTGCGGATGAGACGGTTCTGGACCGGCTGTATGACGTTGTTCTGAGCCGCAAAGGCACAGACCCCAGCCTGAGCCATTCCTCCCGCCTTCTCTCTCGTGGCACGTATAAAATTGCCCAGAAATTCGGGGAAGAAGCAGTAGAGTGCGTGATTGAAGCCGTTGCCGGCCGCAAAGACCTTCTGGTGGGGGAAAGCGCTGATGTGCTATATCACCTTATCGTCCTGTGGGTGGATGCTGGTGTAACGCCGGATGAAATATGGGCCGAACTGCGCCGCCGTGAAGGCACCAGTGGCATTGCCGAAAAAGCATCCCGCCCCAAGGAAACGCTTCCGAAATAAGGACTACATCATGGCTGTCAAAGGAACAGGGGCTTACAACCCGGAAAACATTTTCGCAAAAATCCTGCGTGGAGATATTCCCTGCAAAAAGGTTTTCGAAAATGAATGGGTTCTCGCCTTTCAGGACATCGCCCCCAAAGCGGCCGTGCATGTCCTTGTGATCCCTAAAAATCCTTATGTCTCCTTTATTGATTTCACAAAAACAGCTTCAGAGGCAGAGATTGCCGGTGTCATGAAGGCCGCGAGCCTGATTGCCTCGGACCTGGGGCTGGAGGAAAGCGGTTACCGCGTGATCACCAATGCTGGTGAAAACAGCGGGCAGGAAGTGCCGCATTTCCATCTGCATCTTCTTGGTGGCCAGCCCTTGCCGCCCTTCCCTGTCTGAACAGCATGAATGTTTTCGCTTCCTGAAACAGGACTTTGATCATGACGCCCATGGACATGCTTCTGACTCGCGCCTCTACAGACCTTCTGGCGGAGCCTGCGCCGTCTGAGGCGCAGCTTTCTGAAATTCTGGCCGCGGCCATGCGCGCACCAGACCATGGGAAACTTCGCCCCTGGCGCTATGTGGTTTTCCGGGGTGAAGCCCGCCCCGCCCTTGCCGAGCGGGTTATTGCCAGCATGCTGCGGCTGGATGCGAACGCACCGGAATTCAAGATTGAAAAACGCCGGAAACGCTTTTCCACCATGCCTCTTGTTCTGGGGTTGGGCATGCACCTGCTCCCGAACCACAAAATCCCTCTTTGGGAACAGGAAATAGCTGTGGGCGCAGCGGCCATGAACGTGTTGAATGCCCTGCATGCAACAGGCTTTGGGGGAATATGGGTCTCCGGGGATATCACGGAAGACCCGGTTCTGGCTGAGGAAATTGGCTTCCCCGCGCCACACAGGCTGGCGGGCTTCCTGTTTATTGGCACACCGGAAGGTGACCTTCCCGCCCCCAAGCGCCCCGACCCGGCCGATTTTACCGCCTCATGGACCGGCAAGCCCGTGACCTTCGCCGCAGACAGGAGCTAAGCACATGACCGCACCCATACAGACAGATGTTGCTCTTATCGGGGGCGGGCCTGTTGGTCTGGCCACAGCGCTTTCTCTGGAAAAAGCGGGGCTGTCTGTTACGGTGCTGGAGCGCGCTCCGCGTGCGGTCTGGGCAGAACCCGGTTTTGACGGGCGGGAAATTGCCCTGACCCACCATGCGGTGCACACACTGCAACAGAATGGTGCGTGGGACTATATTCCGGAAACCGCGATCTGCCCGCTTCGGGAAGCTCGTGTTGAAACCGGGAAATTTCCGCATCCGCTCCGGTTTGATACAAACGGGCGCGGTGTGGATGCTCTGGGCTGGCTGGTTTCCAACAATCATATCCGGCGCGCCCTGTTTGCCAAGGCCGCAGAGCGACCACGCATCACGCTTCTGGACTCGGCCGCCGTCGAAACCGTCCGGCAGAATCCGGATCGGGCGGTTGTGCACCACACACATGGCCAGCTTGAGGCCCAGCTTGTGGTGGGGGCAGATGGACGCTTTTCCCCCACACGGCGCCGGGCCGGGATTGGCGCGATTATTCACGATTTCAAACGCACCATGCTGGTCTGCCGCATGGCGCATGACTCCCCGCACCATAACGTTGCAACCCAGTGGTTTGATGAAGGCCAGACAGTCGCTCTCCTGCCTGTAAACGGGATGGCCTCTTCTCTGGTGCTGACCCTCCCCCCCGAAGACATCCAGCGCCTGCTGGACCTGCCGCAGGATGCCTTCAATCAGGAGATCATGCAGCGCATTGGCAACCGGCTGGGGCAGATGCGCCTTGTCAGCACCCGTCATGCCTATCCGCTGAAGGGTGTGTATGCCCACCGCTTTACCGCGCGGCGTCTGGCGCTGGTGGGAGATGCCGCCGTAGGGATGCACCCCATTACCGCCCACGGCTTCAACCTCGGTCTGCGTGGGCAGGAAACGCTGGCAACAGAAGTTGCCAAGGCCTTTTCAGAAAAAGGCGATGCGGGGGAGACTTCCGCTCTGCGCCGGTTTGAACGGCAGCACCGGATGATCACTGCTCCCCTGTTTGCGGGCACCAACGGGATTGCAACGCTTTACACACATGACGGCGCTCCATTCCGCTATCTGCGCGAGGCCGGGCTGCGCGTTGCCGATGCCTTCACGCCCTTCAAAACTGCCGTGACGGCCCTCCTTATGGATCGGCCTATTACACCCCCGAGAACCTCTTGATATCCGGGAACAGCCGTACCGATTACGTCAGGACGTCCTGATGTCTGCGAACCAGTAGTTTTTGATACTCTTCAGATTGACAGCGTTTTTTTGAGGATCAGGCCCTGAAATTCTGGCCTGATCCCTCTTCTGGCACGGCACGCCGCATGCACATCAGGCCAGAATTTTTAAAAGATCCCTCGGAATCAAGCTCGTTTTTCAATTCCGATGCCTGAATACTATGCCTTTTTGACATCTTTCTTTTTGATATCTTCCTTTTCGCTACTAGGTTCAAAACCAGCGTTACACTCACCTGTTTCCGAAAAAGACATCTCTTTCTCCAGCCATCCGGCAAGAACAGAGAGAACATAAGTCTGCTGTGCGGACGTCAGACTCTGGCCTTTTGGAAAATGATGCCATTTTTCAAGGCAGGAACGGCAGCATGTTGCCGTTGCATGTTGCGCGACAAACACCGGATGCCCTTTCCACGGTGTTTGCCTGCCATCCCGAACAGGCTGAGCCGGGGCAAGACGTTTTGCAATAAAGTCTGCGCCGTGCTCAAGAATGACGGGAAGCCCTTTTTCCTGAAGATACTGACGATCCGAGGAATTCAGGTGAAATTTTCTACGAAATTTTGAATGCGAAAGCCTCTCCCACACGTCTGATGGGACAAAACTCAGATCCTTCTTGTCATCCTGTTTGAAAAGATCACCCTGAGAAACCATGCTCTCCTCACGTATGTCTTCAATCCTCAGACATTTTTATTGATCTGAACATGCAAAATATCTGCCGCCAGAACGAGAGGGTCTGATGATGAATTTATCCGGGCCTGTCAGTCCAGCCCCTTTCGGCGTGGTCGTTTCTGTCCCCCCTGAGGGAAGTCCTTTTGAGCATCAGATTTGGAAGATGACAACGTGACAGAACATGCCCAGAGAGTACGGAGATATCTTCCGAAGCCTGTATCCCTGCATCAGACTATAGCGGCCTGTTTAATCGCCACCGACTCTTTCACGGAAATTTTGAGATCTCTTCGGAGAACAGAACACCGACCAATCAAGGATTTACGGCGTGTTTCATGAAAGTTGGAAGCCCGCGAGGCACTGAACCCCGAGAAGCCTGAAAACCACCTGAATCTTTGGAAAGATTGGTGGGCGCACAAGGACTCGAACCTTGGACCCGCTGATTAAGAGTCAGCTGCTCTACCAACTGAGCTATGCGCCCTTACAGTTCTGAAACTGAAGTGGGTGCTTTCTATCACCCACTTTCTCTTAACACAAGCCAGAAAATTCAGCTTTTCAGGCGGGCCAGCACATCATCCAGTTGATCGAGGCTTTTATAGTGAATCTGCAAGGATCCACCTTTCCGCCCATCAAAATGCACCTGAACTTTCAGGCCCAGTCTGGAGCCCAGATCGCGCTCCAGAGCCTCGATTTCCGGGTCCTGAGTCTTTTTAACCTGTGCTGCCGGCGGTGCCTTGCCCTTGGCGTCCAGCGCTTTCTGCACAAGGCTTTCCGTCTGCCTTACGGAAAGCCCCTTCTCAATCACCTCTTTTGCCGCAGAAACGGGGTCTGGATGCGTCAGAAGGGCCCGGGCATGCCCGGCAGACAGCACCCCTGCCCGCACCGCCTTCCTGACGCTTTCTGGCAGCCGTAGCAGGCGCATGGTGTTCGCCACATGCGGGCGAGACTTGCCAATGGCTTTGGCCAGTTCATCCTGCGTCAGGCTGTAATTTTCCATCAAACGGCTGAACCCGTCAGCCTCTTCTATAGGATTCAGGTCCGCACGCTGAAGGTTTTCCACCAGGGCGGCGGCCATGGCATCAACCTCATCCAGATCCCGCACATGCACCGGCACCGTATGGCACTGGGCAAGCTGGGCAGCCCGCCAGCGCCGCTCCCCGGCAATAATCTGATATTGCCCTTTTTTCCCCGGATCGGGCCTTACCAGAATAGGCTGCAGTATCCCGCGTGCACGGATGGACTCCGCCAGTTCTTCCAGCGCGCCGGGTTCCATCTCCTGCCGGGGCTGAAACGGACCGGGAACCAGAACATCCACCGGTAACGTGCTTGCGGCAGGAGTTGGCACACTCCCTGCGCCCGCAGGCTGCCCTGAGCCGGATGGCGACACTACGGGAACAGCCGAAGCGGCGGGAGCGACATCCCCTAACAGGGCGGCGAGACCCCGCCCCAGTTTCGGGCGGGCGGCAGATTTACGCTGGGACATGCCTAGGATGTTCTCCTCTTGATTTCCGCCGCCAAAGCCCGGTAAGACGCGGCGCCACTGGCCCGTGGGTCATACACCATTACGGGCTGACCGTGGCTCTGTGCTTCAGAAATGCGGATATTTCTGGAAATGATGGTTTCAAGCACATCATCCCCAAAAAAGCTTCGGGCATCCGCAGCAACAAGCTCAGACAGGTTATTCCGCCTGTCATACATGGTCAGCACAATCCCTGTGATTTTAAGGGATGGATTCAGTTTTGCCCTGACCCGTTCAATCGTCCGCACCAGATGCCCCAACCCTTCCAGCGCAAAAAATTCACACTGCAACGGAGCAAGCACACCATCAGCCGCAACCAGAGCATTCAGGGTTAGAAGCCCAAGGCTCGGCGGGCAATCGATAATGATATAATCCGAACTCTCTGCCAGAACCGCCAGAGCATCCCGCAGGCGTGTTTCGCGCTCTTCGGCATCCACCAGTTCAATTTCGGCCCCTACCAGCTCGGTATTGGCAGCGATAACAGACAGGCCTTCAATTTCGGTGGGCTGGAGCAGCTCTGTTGCGGGTTTTTCGTGCATCAGCAGGGCATAGGCCCCGCCCTGTCTGGCATCATACCCTACGCCAAGGCCGGTTGAGGCATTCCCCTGCGGGTCCATATCAAGCAGCACCACACGCGCACCCTCTTCAGCCAGAGCGGCGGCAACGTTGATGGCCGTGGTTGTTTTACCAACCCCGCCCTTCTGGTTTGCAACAGCCAGAATACGGCACGGTCCTGATTTTTTTTTGGGCTTAGACACGGTCAAGATTGCTCACTTCAAGAATCACACCATCATGGCTGGTTATACTGCGGTGGATACGCACATCCATGTGCCAGTAGCGTCGGGCCTCGGTCAACTCTTCATCCGCCTGCTGCCCTTTGAGGAAAAAGGCTTTCCCGCCTTCCGCCAGCAGCGGGGCAGTCCATTCCAGCAGTTTGTTCAAAGAGGCCAGAGCACGCGCCGTTACAACGGGTGCGGGTTTTGTTTCCACCTGTTCAATCCGCTCTGCCAGCACCGTCAGCGGTGCCTGTGTGGCGCGTGCGGCTTCCCGCAGGAAGGCCGCCTTCCGCTGGTCTGACTCAATCAGCACGCCCGGCACACCCGATGCCACCGCAACAATCACGCCGGGAAAGCCCCCGCCCGACCCCATATCAATAAAGCGCTCATGCCCTGCCACCAGCGGGGCAAGCTGGAGGCTATCCAGAACATGGCGTTCCCACACGCTGGCCATATCCCGTGAAGAAACCAGATTGATGCGCGGGTTCCATTTTTCCAGCAGGGCGACAAATGCCTCCAGCCGCTCCTGTGTTTCACGTGAAACATGCAGGCTTTCCGGCAGGCTTCTCATCGGACAGAAGCCCGCTGTTTGACATGCGCCAGAACGGCCATCAAAGCCGAAGGGGTCACACCGGGAATTCTTTGCGCTGCCCCAAAATTTTCTGGTTTTGCGCGCTCAAACCGCTCCTTCATTTCAGAGCTGAGGCCTCCAATGCCATTAAAATCCAGATTTTTGGGAAACCGTATTTCCGCTTCAGCTTCAAGCTGACGAATTTCGCGCTGCTGCCTGACAAGATACCCCTTATAGCGGGCTTGCGTTGTCACGTAATGGCGGGCGCGTTCGGGCGTGTTCAGATACCACGGGGCCAGCGCCCCGAGCACGCTTTCCTCCACGCCATAGCCCAGAATTTCCAGCAGCGTTCTGCGCCGCCCATCCTGCGCGACTTTCAGCCCGGCTTCGGCCAGAGCTTGTGGGGGCCAGCTTTCCTGCTCGGCGCGTTCGGTAATAGCCTTGATGTCTTCACAGTCTTTTCGAAAAACGTCCTGCCGCTCAGCCCCCACGCATCCCCATTCAATGCCCAGTTCAGTCAGGCGCATGTCGGCATTGTCGGCCCGCAATGTCAGGCGATATTCCGCGCGGGAGGTAAACATTCTGTAGGGCTCACTGACGCCTTGAGTCGTGAGATCATCCACCATCACACCAATATAGGCTTTCCCGCGATCAAGGCTGACAGGGGCCTTCCCTGCCGCTTTACGGGCCGCGTTCACGCCAGCCAGAAGCCCCTGCGCCCCGGCCTCCTCATACCCCGTGGTGCCGTTGATCTGACCGGCAAGAAACAGGCCCGGGCATTTTTTCAGTTCCAGAGAGGCTGTCAGTTCACGCGGGTCCACATAATCATATTCCACGGCATAGCCCGGCTGCACGATAACAGCATTTTCCAGACCGGGCATGGTGCGGATCATGGCGTCCTGCACATCGGCAGGAAGGCTGGTGGAAATTCCGTTGGGGTAAACCAGATGACCGCCCTCATGCTCTGGCAGTGCTTCCGGCTCCAGAAAAATCTGATGGCTGGTTTTTTCAGCAAACCGCACGACCTTGTCTTCAATAGACGGGCAGTATCGCGGCCCGCGCCCTGAAATAGCCCCGCCATAAACAGCAGACAGATGCAGAGACTCTCTTATCAGAGCATGTGTTTTTTCATTTGTCGCGGTAATGCCACAGACCATTTGCGGGTTTGTTATCCCCGTGGTCAGACGGCTGAAGGGTTCCGGCGTTGCGTCCCCCTTGTCTTCCTCCAGAATGGCCCAGTTGATGCTTTCTCTCAGCAGGCGTGGGGGAGTGCCTGTTTTCAATCTCCCCATATCCAGATTCAGATTTTTCAACCGTTTGGCGAGTGCGACCGCAGGCTGCTCCCCCACGCGCCCGGCAGGTTGACTTTCATGGCCAATATGTATGACACCATCCAGAAAGGTTCCTGTTGTCAGGACAACGGCTTTTGCAAACCATTCCGTGCCGTCCTCACAGCGCAGGCCCAGTACCTCGCCTGAATCCGAACACACCAGATCTACCACGGCCCCTTCCGCACAGATCAGGTTCGGTGTTTCCGCCAGCAGCGCCTGGATCGCCTGTTTGTATAAAAACCGGTCCGCCTGTGCCCGAGGCCCCTGTACCGCGGGGCCCTTGGAGCGGTTCAGCAGCTTGAAGTGAATCCCGGCCCGATCCGCCGCGCGGCCCATCAGCCCATCCAGCGCATCAATTTCGCGCACCAGATGCCCTTTCCCAATCCCGCCAATCGCAGGATTGCAGGACATTGCCCCGATCGTGTCTTTCCGGTGCGTCAACAGCACTGTGCGGGCACCACACCGGGCGGCAGCGGCAGCGGCCTCACACCCGGCATGGCCACCCCCCACCACAATCACATCATACGAACGGTCCATAGCCTGCCGCCTTACCCTTACCTTACTTTCCAATACAAAACTGGCCAAACACGGCATCCAGCAGGTCTTCAACCCCGACATGCCCTGTCAGCCGCCCCAAAGCCCGCATAGCAAGCCGCAATTCTTCCCCACGCATTTCCGGCCAGTCCTGCTGCAAGGCCGCCTCCAGACATGCACAGGCCTCCTTCACGCCAGCCTTGTGCCGCGCACGTGTCAATAACGGAGCGCCGGATGAGGCCGATGCTGTCAGCGCTTCCACCTTCTGCTCCAGCACGGCTTTCAACTGCTCCAGCCCCTGTCCTGTTTCGAGGCTGATGGCCATAACCGGGTGCCCCAGAACGCCCTCCGGCACAGGCCCGATATCCAGCTTGTTCCCTATCAGCACGCTGGCGGGAAAAACCGTCTGAGGCAGATCCCCAGCCGCAAACATCTGCAAAACACAATCGGCCTGTTTCACGTGAAACAATGCCCGCTTTACGCCTTCAGCCTCAATGGCATCCTCCGTCTCGCGCAGGCCTGCCGTATCAACAAACGTCACACGCACACCAGCCAGACTGCCTGTAACTTCTATGGCGTCCCGCGTTGTGCCCGCTATGGGGGAAACAATAGCGGCATCACGGTCTGCCAGCCAGTTTAAAAGGCTGGACTTCCCCGCATTGGGTGGCCCCGTAATGGCAAACACCACCCCCCGGCGAATACGCTCCCCCCGATCTCCCTCCTGAATATGGGCCTGCATGGCCGCTATCAGGCTGTGAATATCTTCCAGAAGCTGCTGCTCAACCTCCGGGGGGAGGTCTTCATCCGGGAAGTCAATCAGCGCTTCCTGATGCGCCAGAACCCGCTTCAGCCGCTCTGCCCAGTCCTGATACAGGCGGCTCAAGGCACCGTCTGTCTGCGCAAGAGCGAGTTTGCGCTGGCTTTCGGTTTCCGCCTCCACCAGATCGGCAATCCCTTCTGCCTCAACCAGATCCATCCGGCCGTTCATGAAGGCGCGGCGCGTAAACTCCCCGGCTTCCGCCGGGCGCGCGCCGCCTTCCACCAGAGCCTCCGCAACAGCCTTGATCACGGCGGGGCCAGCATGCAGATGGAGTTCAAACCCATCTTCCCCCGTGTAGCTGTGTGGGCCGGGAAACCAGAGAACCAGCGCTTCATCCAGCAGATTTTCCTGCGTTGCGGCATCCTGCCACACACGCCGCAACGCCGCACGGCGCGGGCCGGGAAGAGGACCGATCAACCGGTGCAGCAGGGCTTCACTCCCCGCACCACTCACCCGCATCACAGCAATGGCCGCACGGCCCAGCCCTGTGGACAATGCAAAAATCGTCTCTTCACCCTGATACGCCACGGCGCTCTTTCCTTCCTGCATCATCCCCCCAGACGCTACGCCTCTGAAACTCCGGGTCTCTCTGGTCTGGAAACCGCCTGATTTATGCACCGTTATAGCATGGCAGCCTTTAGCCATGCCCAGAGCCATCAGAGCGGGAACAGGGCTTTCTAAAACAGATTGCCGCGCAGGCGTAGGCTAAAAAGCAGCCGCGCCTTTCTTCACATGACAAGCTTTGGGGAGCCTGCGCATACTGCTTGCCTTATTACACCAGACCGTATGGACAAGGATCATGCCGCAACTCTCCCTCCACGCCCCCATTGGCCCCCTGACCCTGACGGAAGAAGACGGCAAGATCATCTCGCTCGACTGGGGCTGGGGGCGTGACCAGACAGAAACCCCCATGCTGTGCGCCGCACGGGACTGGCTGGACTCATGGTTTGATGACCCGAAAGCCGCAGGCCCCTTCCCGTTTCCGCTTGAGCCGTTTGGCACGGACTACCAGAAACGTGTGTGGCAGGCCTTGTGCGCCATACCGGCAGGAGAGGTTAAAACCTATCAGGCTCTGGCGGAGGAAGTGGGTGGCAGCCCGCGCTCTATCGGGCAGGCTGTGGGCAGGAACCCTATTCCCATTCTCATTCCCTGCCACCGCATTGTTTCCCGGAATGGCCTGGGGGGCTATTCCGGTGATGGTGGCGTGGAAGACAAACTCTGGCTTCTGACCCTGGAAGGGGCACCTCTCCCTTCCAAGGCCTGAACTGACTTACGGTGCCCCTGCTTTATGCACCTCATGCCGCACAGGGGTGCCCCCCGGAGCCCCTGAGCCTGCCTTCACAGGCAGGCTGTTATTTGAACGGTCCAGCTCGGGAATCACATGATCCGGGTCCAGCACGGCAGATTTAATGGCCTGTTTGCCCGGAATCTGCAGTGTAGTCGTGGTGTGCAGATACCAGGTTTCCGTGGGGATGGTGAGGCGGGTTGAACTTCCGTCCACCCATGTGATGGCCAGCACCACAGGGAGTGGCAACCAGCCCTTGTTTTCCACCTGAACCAGCGCGCCCTGCTCCGGCTTTCCGTTCACATAGGACACAGCGTTCAGGGCGTAGTCCGGCGCCCAGTTATTAAAATACCAGCCCCGCCAGAACCATGAGAGATCCTCCCCCGCCTCACTCTCCATCACACGGAAGAAATCGGAGGGCGTCGGGTGGCGAAAGGCCCAAAGTGCGATGTAATGCCGGAAGGCATGGTCAAACCGGTCTGGCCCCAGTATCTGCTCACGCAGCAGTTTCAGCCCATAGGCCCCCTTGAAATAGGTCACGCCGTGCCGGTATTTTTCAGAAATCAGATCCGCCGGAGTCATGAGCACCGGTGCGGCCGGATCTTTCAGGACAGGCATGATATCATCAGCCGGGTTTCCTGTTTGCGGCGCAAATTCCACATCACGCTTGGGAGCGAATTCCCCGTGATTGAAATGGTCTGATGCATAGACATCTATGAAGGTATTGAAGCCTTCATCCATGAACGCATTGCGCCGTTCGTTGGAACCTACAATCATGGGAAACCAGCCATGACCAAGTTCATGCGTTGTGACCCAGAACAGCTCTGCTCCGGCATCTTTCCTGCCGTCAAACACAATGCCCGGATATTCCATAGCCGCCCCGTGCCCCCCGACATTCACCGCGTTCGGCCAGGGATACGGGAACCATTTGCCCGAGAAATATTCGATGGCGTGTTTCACATACTCTGTGGAACGGTCCCATTTTGCAGGGCCAGCCGCTTCCGCCGGGTAGACAGACATGGCCAGACGCGGAGCCGAATTTTTGGCATCGGCCCCTCCTTCCAACGGCGGTGAATCCAGCCGCGCGGCATCCCAGAGCAGCGCGGGAGAGGCCACAAAGGCAACATCCCGCGTATTGGCCATATGAAACTGCCAGGTTTGTGTTTCAGTCGTGGGGTGATGAAGGATGGTCTGAACGTCCTCCTGCGTGCGGATCAGCACCCGGGTTTCACTATTTGCCGCCTGTGCCAGCCTGCCCCTTTCCTGCGCGCTCAGCACGGCCTCCGGGTTGGCCAGTTCACCACTCCCCGCGACCAGAAAGCCTTTGGGCACAGTCACGCTGTATGTGAAATCCCCATAATCCAGATAGAATTCCTGCCCCAGATACGGGGCGGTATCCCAGCCGCGCTCCGCATCATACACAGCCATACGCGGGTAGAACTGGGCGATTTCATACACCTCGCCCTCCGCATTCCGACTGAAAGCGGTGCGGCCGCCCCACTCACCGGGAATGGTATAGTGCCAGGAAATTTTCAGGGTGAGATGCCCGCCTTTCCCCTGCAGCGGCTGCGCCAGAGGCACCTGCATGCGGGTATCTGAAACACGGGGTGTCACCGGGGTTTCTTTCCCGCCCTCGCTCAGGACCACGCCCTCAATCACCATACCCTCTGTATGGCCCTGAACGCGTTGCGGAGACGAATAGGCCGCACGAGACTCCGACCTGTAGATATTCTGGTCAAGCTGGACCCAGAGGCTGGAAAGGCTGTCCGGGCTATTGTTGGTATATGTCAGCGTTTCCGTGCCAGACAGGGTCTGTGTGGCGGGGGCAATCTGCACATGGATGTCGTAATCCGCACGATTTTTCCATGCCATCGGCCCCGGAGCGCCGCTCCCCGAATGATAGGCATTTATCGGCTGTGGCAAATTCAGGGGTGCGAAAATCTGGAGCGGGTCAGGCTCGGCCGCCTGTGCGGCAGAAAAAGCGCAGGACGCCAGAAGCGAGACCACAAGCCCCGCCACGCGTTTTGTGCGAACAGCACAGATTTTTTTATCCCGCCACACCACTCCGGGATATCCAGACACTGCCACAGCAAACCTCTCAGACAGATAATTTTTTCAGTCTGATACCGTAACCAGATTGACCCCGGAATGAAAGCGGAACTGTCTGCTGTGGCCTCTCCTCCGAAACGGCTCGGGGAACCGTCACGCCATACCTGCCTTTTTTACAAACACAAGGCGGCGTTACTCACCGCACATCGCAGCTTTCTGTGCGGACGTTAAAGAACCGCCCCGGGCTGCAATGCACCACGTCAGACTTCTGTTCCGGAGCCTGAGGAGCCTCCTCCCCATAAGACGCGGGGTCCTGTGGTTCCGGGTAAGCGGAAGGCGTCCCCCCTTGCGCCACAAGCGGTTCCACAGGCTGTGCGTAGTAGGACGGAGGGGCGTAAACGGAGTCCGGAGCCTGATAACTCTCCGAGGCGACAGCCGCGCCTACAGCCAGCCCCAGCACCGAACCGAACGCAAAAGGTGCGCCCCACCCCCAGCCACCACCCCAGTAAGGGCTGCCCCATACGCCGTAGCCCCAGCCATAGCCGGGGTAACCCCACCTGTACCCGGGATAGCCCCAGCCGCCCCACCGCGGCCCACCCCAATACCGGCCACCCCAGCGAGGACCGCCCCACCCACCGTGGTACCAGCCACCATGATAAAAGCCGCCGGGCCTGCCCCCCCAACCGCCATGAAATCCACCACCGTAGCCACCATGAAAACCGCCGTGGAACCCGCCACCGAAGCCTCCATGAAAGCCGCCGCCGCCAAAACCGCCGCCCGGATGCGCCAGAGCTGGGGCAGACAGCGCACAGGAAAGCAGCAGACACGCTGCCAGACGCCGGTAATGCCATGAAGTGCGTGCCATCGACTGCCCTCTTTTATTGTGGCCGGAGCCTCTGGGAATGAGACTGACGTCAGCCATCATATCCGGCCCGTATCTGTTCCTGACAAAGACATGGAAAGCCGTTTGTCAGGAGTCCATAAAAAATCCTGAGCCGCCCCTTACATGTCATTCCTGACATACGAACGACGTTTCCCGTTGTTATGAGAAGATCATACCGTACGCATACGGCAATCTGATGACTGATCGTGTGCAAACAAACCGCGCAGCCTTGCAGAAAACGCAAAGCAGACGCAGCAGGACACAGACAGAGAACACCATTTTGAATGGCGTATTGTCTGTAGGATCAGGTTTTATTTCAGGGGAAAAATCTGGTCGGAGTGAGAGGATTCGAACCTCCGGCCCCTGCGTCCCGAACACAGTGCTCTACCAGGCTGAGCTACACTCCGATGACCGTGAGCGGGCTATACCCCTCTCACGCCATCTTAGCAAGAGCTGAAACACAGAGAATTATCATTCCCCGCTGTGCTCAGAGCTGTTCCACAGCCACCCTGCCGGTTTCCTCAGCCTTCAGGGAGCAGGACAATGCCGTTTCAATATCCGGCACGGCCTGCAGCATGGCGCGGGCCGAAGCACTCGCAAAGCCCTGCTCCACAGCATCATCCAACGCGGCAAGAAGAGTATTCGCCCAGCCTGCCACATTGATCAGCACAATCGGTTTGCTGTGCCGGCCAAGCTGCTTCCAGGTCAGAATTTCCATCATTTCATCAAACGTGCCAAACCCGCCGGGTAGAATCCAGAAGGCATCAGCCCGTGAAAACATGATCTGTTTCCGGCTGTGCATGGACTCCGTTACAATCAGCTCCGCCACGCCTTCATGCATTTTTTCCCGGCTTTCCAGAAAATCCGGAATGACACCGGTCACAGTGCCGCCCGCCGCCAGGGTAGCATCTGCCACAACACCCATCAGGCCATGCGCCCCGCCACCATACACCAGACGGATTCCGGCCCCTGCCAGCGTCTGGCCAACACTCTGTGCCGCCTGCTTGTACAAGGGATTTTTCCCGAAGCGAGATCCGCAGAAAACGGCAACGGCGTTCAGGGTAGAGGGCATGTCATCCTTCTCCTTACTTTCTGATGAGTATTTCAGCATACCGTGTTTTTATACCTGATACAGGCCAGGAAATCTTCAGGGGCCAGCCTCAGGCCGCCCGGGCGCGGTCTGGCCTGACAGACCCACGCTCCTAACGGCCTTCCCGCCGCTTCATCACCACACATCCGCCAACCCCGAGCAGGCTGATCAGGGCAGCCACCAGAAACACCGCGCCATACCCCCACACGGGAATCATCAGGCCCAGCAGAGGCCCGGAAATGCCGATTGCAATATCCAGACAAACCGAGAAGGCCCCAATGGCCGCGCCTTTGCTTTCCGGCCCTGTCTGCGCCACGGCCCCCACACCCAGAGCCGGAAAAACCAGTGAGAACCCAACCCCCGTCAGCGCCGCCCCGACCTCGGCCCAGAAGGGGCTGTGGCCCGCGGCCAGAACAGACAGGCCCAGAGCTTCCACACACAGGGAGATAATCGCCACCGTAAGGCCACCGCGCCTTAAAATCTGCCGGGTAAAGGCGAAGCGTGTCAGCACAAAGGTTATACCAAATGCTGCAAGCGCCAGAGCAGCACCATTCCAGTTCTGATCCGCAAAATACAGGGCCAGCAGGGCAGAAATGGCCCCAAAACCGACAGATCCGGCCGCAAGAACCAGCCCATAGGGCAGAACACGGCTCAGAACCGTGAGAAAGGAGGGCTGTGGGCCATGGGCAAACGGCTGCACGGAGGGCTGCCGGAGCGCCCAGGGAAGCCCCACTCCCATCAACACAGCTGCAAGGATACCCACCCCCGTAAACCCGTTTCCAACAGGCAGGAACGCAGAATGGTACACCAGCATGGCAAGAGGTGCCCCCAGTGCAATCCCGCCATAGGAACAGACACCATTCCAGGAAATGACCTGTGCCGTCCGGCTGACCCCTGCCCTTTGGATATTCCAGATGATGACCGCCGTTGCGATCCAGCTTTCCGCAACCCCCAGCGCGATACGCCCGCACAGCACCAGCAGCAATGCGGCAAGAGGCCATGCAACCAGCAGACTGGCCGCCACCAGCAGCGCCCCGGAGAGAACTCCGGTGCCCAGCCCCATTACCACCACACGTTTGGGGCCACCTGTATCAATACGTCTGCCCGCCCCGATACGTGATGCAAAGGTGGCCAGATACTGCACAGACACGGCAAACCCGGCCATGGCGGAACTGAAGCCAAGTTTTTCACGCACAAAAAGCGGGACAACAGCCATTTGCAGGCCAATATCCATGTAGCATAGCAGCGTAAAAACCACGACAACCAGAATAACAAGCGTCGGAGAGGTCTTACAGGGAGCTTCCTCCAGCATCAGACAGTCCTCAAACAATGATGCTATAAACGCGCATCAGGCCCTTTTTACGATGAAAGACTTCTACCATGACAAACCCTCTTCCTGACGCCGGCGGATATGTCACGCTTTCTTCCCGAATTGCGTATGAAAACCCATGGACCCGTGTAAGGGAAGACATCATTCGTCGGCCAGATGGGAAAGATGGCCTGTATGGTGTGGTCGAACGTGGTCAATTTGTTGTTATTCTCCCTCTGGGCCAGACAGAGGATGGACGCCGCACCGTCACGCTGGTGAACCAGTATCGGTATCCAATTGGCCAGCGGTTGTGGGAATTGCCCATGGGCATGTGGGAAGACCGGCCCGATGCCGCACCGGAAGATCTGGCCGCAGGAGAACTTCAGGAAGAAACCGGTCTGATTGCAAAAACTCTGCACCATGCCGGCATACTGTATCAGGGTGCGGGGTTCACCACCCAGAAAGGGCATGTCTATCTGGCAACCGGTCTGACACAAGGCCCCTGTGCGCGGGAAGACTCCGAACAGGATATGACCTGCCACACTCTTTTGCTAGACGATGTTGAAGAGATGATCCGTAAAAACGAAATCACCTGCATGGTCACGCTTTCAGCCTTTGGCCTGCTGCGGGCACAGGGTCTGATCTGAAAGAGAGCACTGTTTATTGGAAGAAAAAATTATCTCTTCCAATAAACAGTTTTTAAAAAATAGATTTTTTAAAATGGCCGGACAATGACCATGATGACGATAATCATCATCAGAACAGTCGGCACTTCATTCGCCATCCGGTAGAAACGTTCAGAATGGCTGTTGCGGTCTTCCGCAAATTCACGCCGCCAACGGGCACAAAACCCGTGAAACGCAAACATGCCGAATAGAGCGGTCAGTTTGCAGTGCCACCATCCAGCATGCCAGTCCACCATGCCGGGTGTCAGCACCAGCAGAACACCAAAAAGCAAACTGGCCATCATGGCCGGGTTCACAATGGCCCGCAGCAACCTGCGTTCCATAATCTTGAACCGTTCACTCTCCTCTGATCCAACCCGCACCTGACAGTGATAGACAAACAGACGAGGCAGATAAAAAAGCCCGGCCATCCACGCTATGATCGACATGACGTGAAAAGCCAGAATCCAGCGAACCCAGGGGAGAAGAGCATCAAATGTCATGCCATTATTCCTGACTGTGTAATGCTTTTTGCAAAAGCGGCACAAATTCTGAAAGATGGCGGATGCGGACAAGATTGGGCCAGTCCGGCACCGGTTCCGGGCCTGGCCGCAGCAGGACACACATCATTCCGGCATCCACCGCGGCGCGGGCTCCGGTATTGCTGTCTTCCAGAACCACACAACAGGCAGGGTCAACCCCTTCCTGCTGTGCGGCGTGCAGATAGACATCCGGGCGCGGTTTGGGAATTCCCATATCACGCGCGGAATGAATGCGGTTTGTAAAATACTGAGTGAGATCCGTTGCCATGAATTTGGCATCCATTTCCTCCTCAGAGGAATTGGAGCCAACACGAACCGGCAAACCCAATTTTTTTACGCCTTCAAGCATGGCATGGACACCCTCAATTGGTTCCACACCCAGCTTCATGGCGTCTACAAAACGCTTCTGAACCCGATCTGCCCAGTCAGAACCAAGAGATTTTCCGGTTTTCTGCTCAATATCTTTCTGGATTTCCGGAAGAGCCATGCCTGAAAATTCCTCTACGGAACGTTCATCAGGAATGGCAAGGCCGGCAGCGCGGGCTTCTTCCGCGCTGATCCGGCAACAGGTCTGTTCGCTGTCAACCAGAACACCATCACAGTCAAAAATGACAAGTTTCAGATGTCCGCTTGGAGAAAGCGCCAAAGCCTGTGTCATGATCCTGTTTCTCTTACTGTCCTGACCAGATCCGCAACATGCTCAACAGGCGTTTGTGGCAGAACACCATGGCCAAGATTGAAAACATGAGCCCGGCCACGCCCGGCCTCCCGCACAGCCAGCGCTTCACGCCGCATGGCTTCTCCCCCGGCCAGAACCGCTATGGGGTCCAGATTGCCCTGAAGTGCGACATGCTCGGGCACCATGCTGCGTACCGTGGCAAAATCCGCTCCGGTGTCCAGCGCCAGAACGTCCACTCCGGTTTCCCGGGCATATTCCGCAACCATCACACCACCAAGGCGCGGAAAGCCAATAACCCGCACGGAAGGGTGCCGAGCCTTGATGGCCTGCACAATCTGCCGCGTGGGCGCAATGACATGCTTGCGGAATTCTGAAGGGGGCAACAGACCCGCCCAGGAATCAAACAGCATCACAGCTTCGGCGCCCGCTTCTATCTGCGCGCACAGATAGGTTGCCGTCTGTTCTGTCAGCAGCGCCATCAGCCTGTCAAAAAGAGCCGGTTCAGAAAAGGCCATGCTGCGGGTGATGGCAAACTCCCGGGAGCCACCACCTTCAACCATGTAGCACGCCACGGTGAAGGGAGAGCCGGTAAAGCCGAGCAGCGTTGTTGCGCCACCTTTTGCCACGCCGATATCGTCAGGCCCATCCAGAATGCTTCTGAGCCGGGACAGTGTTTCCAGAACTGGTGCTGTCACCTCGGCAATACGGGCGGGGTCAAGCTTTGCCAGATCCGCTTCACTGCGAATGGCTCCAAGGACTGGGCCTTCGCCTTCGGCAAATGTGAGGGATTGTCCCATAGCCCAAGGCAGAATGAGGATATCCGAGAACATGATTGCGCCGTCCATCCCGAAGCGACGGATGGGCTGCAATGTCAGCTCAGTCGCAATATCCGGTGTCATGCAGCGTGTCAGAAAATCTGCTTTGGCGCGCATGGCCCGGAATTCGGGAAGGAAACGACCAGCCTGCCGCATCAGCCACATTGGCGGCGGCCAGACGGCTTCACCGTTCAATGTTCTGAGCAGGCGTTTGGAGTGGGGAATGTCTGTGTTGCTCATCATGGCCTGATGTCCTGCACGTCTTTGTCCGACCTGTCCACGGTCCTAAAATATAAAATAAAAGAATAGAAATGGATTGAGAGGTTTAAGGGTACTGTGGATGACGGGGTACCCACCATTCCAAAAATGTACCCCATCTTTCCCACACTGTGTACAGATTACAGACCCTTGGAAAAACTGAGGTTTTCAGAGTTATCCAGAATGTACCCGAATGAGGCTGTGTACAACTCACCGGTTCATGAGTCTTGCAGGTTGTGCACAGTACTCGGTACGGACATGTCATGACCGCCGTACAATCCACATGTACCCCGGTACTCAGGATAGTACTCACAGGCTCCTTATCGCTCAGTACCTGAAAGGGACTCGCTTTCGTGTCAGATTTAGTACTCAAGCCGACTCCAATACAGGACTCGCGCCATAAACTGGTTCTTGCGAGTGGTTCCGCCATTCGCCGCACCCTTCTTGAAAATGCGGGACTGACGGTTTCTGTCATCACGCCCACTGTTGAGGAAGACAGCTTCAAACATGCCGGACGGCAGGAAGGGGCTGCACCGGAAACGGTGGCCCTCCGTCTGGCAGAGGCAAAAGCGCTTTCCGTTTCCGCCATGTGTGAGGATGCCTTCGTTATTGGCGCGGACCAGATGCTGTCCTGTCATGGGGTCTGGTATGACAAGCCGGCTGATCTTGCGGCAGCTAGGCAGCAGCTTCTGGCGTTAAGAGGACAGGAGCATAGTCTGCATACCGCTGTTGTTATCTGCCGGAACGGCAGGGTTGTGTGGCGGCATCTCTCCCAGCCTGTGCTCACCATGCGCCTGTTTTCCGAAGCTTTTCTGGAGGCGTATCTGGCGGCGGAGGGGGAGGAATGCCTGTATTCCGTCGGGGCATACCGCATTGAAGGGCCGGGGCTGCATCTGTTTGCCCGGATGGAGGGGGATCAGACCGCCATTCTGGGCCTGCCGCTTTTACCGGTGCTGGAAGGGCTGAGAGAACTGGGGGTGCTCTTTTCCTGAAAATAGGGGCTTGTCAGGGTTGGAAGCGTCTTGTATCAGGCGTTCACAAGCAGGCCACCCAGCGTGGTCTGACTGGAACAGTGTGGGGCCATAGCTCAGTTGGGAGAGCGCCTGAATGGCATTCAGGAGGTCGTCGGTTCGATCCCGATTGGCTCCACCAGTTTCCAATCCTAATCCTTTGAAATGATTAGTTTTTTTAAGAGTTTTGGGTTTTAGGACCCCTCTTAATACCCCATACCCCCCCTCATGTAAGACCAAGATTAGTCTGCCATGCCAATCTTCCCTAGCTATTATCCTGAGCAGACTTAAAGGCCTGCGCCATTTCATGTGGATCGCTTGCATTCCTGTTGTTTAAGGTGCGGCTACTACTGCTCACAGAGGCTCTTTGACCAATGGCATCGACAGCGCGGAAAATGCTGTTGATATAATCGATCGTTTCCTGAGGGGTATGGGATTGCCAACTCTGTCCTAGAAACTACAGGCGTTGAGTTCATTGAAGAGAATGGTGGTGGAATTGGAGTTAGGTTAAGGAGGGATTGCGCCTAATTGGTGCATATATTGAAGCTAAGGGGCGGTCTGATACAAAGGCTTGGAATTGTTCCAGTCAATTTTAGCGGTTAGGTAGCCAAAAGCACGACTTGACGCTACATCAAGTTCTGAATACCCTATGACCAGAGACGAGGTAAGCGTGCCGTACGATTCTGAACGATGCAGCTTGCAGGGAGCCCTGCAGCAAGGAGCCAGAATTGTATGGACAACCCATGCGAATACACGCTCGAAAGAGCGCCGTATTACTAAGCTGATAGCGGAGCGTGTGCTTCGCCGAGGGTATGTTGATGATGTCGAGACGTCTCCGGATGGACGGGAGAAATGGCGCGTTGTCGGAAGCGATAATGATGGTCGCCGAATTGGTATAGTCGTTTCTCTGCATGGTGACGTCTGCATTATCTACGTGGTCACAGTTATAGACCTCGGCTGAAAGGAAAAAGCATGTTCAGAACACTGCCCTCTTATGAGGAAGACGGCCTCGGCCTGCCTTATGCGGTGACGCTGGTTGACGCCGCAGAAGAAGAGGTTGATGACACAACCGGTGAAGTAATCGGGATATCCGTGCCGGACATGGAAGGACTGGCCGCGGCTGTAGCTATGGCCCGAGTGTTGATCCCTGTTGGCTTGTTGCCACAGGAGGTACGCTTCCTGCGAGATGTTTTGGATATGCGCTCCGCTGAGATGGCTAAAGCGCTTAGCATGGATGCATCCACCTATTCTCGTTGGGAAAATGGCAAGCAGACAGTGGGGCAGTGGGCTGATAAGCAGATGCGTCTTGTAGTTGTAACTGTCTTGCAGGGTCGTTTCCCGCATTTCAGCGTAGATCCTAAAACGGTTGTTTCTCTAATGCCTGTTGAGGCCCATATCGGGCAACCGTACCCCCGTATTCGGATGATCCGGCGGCCAGCATCCGTGGAAGTAACGAAAATAGATGAATGGGATACACTTTTAGCGGCATAAGGGTTGTTTCATTTCCGGCTCCATCGTGAAGCGGGTTCCGGTGGACTATGCTTATAATTCGCGTTCGAGCTTGGCCATCTCCCGTCGCTGTCTGGGTATCATAGCGGACCGATGCTTACCCTGTGTCATCTCTTTCACGTAGCGCATGGCGACCTCAGAGCTGACAGAAATCTGTGGCTTCTGATGAGTTATTTCCCATTTTTGATACTTTTGCGGTAAACAGGGCACTCTTGATCCTGTTTTCGCCGGAAACACAGGCGTAACACCTGCCGGAGCGGTTTGTTCAGTCAGGGGACAGGGTAACCATATCATCAGGATGGGACCATGGCAGACAATAACTGGACAGAAGAAGGCCCGGACGACGCAGAAGCAGATGCCCAGGCAGACAAGATTTTTCAGGAAACCGGAATACCCGAACCAGTAGAGCCCAAAAGCAGCTTTCTGGTGAGTGTTGTTCTGCCCGTAATGCTGGCTGGTGCCTTGCTGATTGCGGCTTTCTGGATGTTTGCAGACTCTCTCGGACTATAAAAACGTATGTCCCGCTTCTCTCCCGCTCCCTTTACACCGGGGAGCGGCTTTACCCCCTGGCTGATTATTCTGCTGGGCCTGGTAACGGCCATCGGGCCTGTTGCAACAGATATGTATCTTCCGGCCTTTCCGGAACTGGAGCGGGATCTTGGGGGTGGGAAAGGCTCAGCCCAGTTCACGCTGGCCGCCTGGTTTCTTGGGCTGGCGCTGGGGCAGTTTTCCCAAGGGCCTTTGTCTGACCGCTTTGGGCGGCGGGTACCCCTTATGCTGGGGCTTCTGGTGTTTGGCGTGGCTTCAGCCGGCTGTGCCGTTGTGCAGGATTTTCACCTGTTTTGTCTGTGTCGTTTTATTGCGGCTGTGGGCGGTTCCGCCAGCGCCGTAATTCCGCGCGCCATTGTGCGGGATGTGGCAACAGGCAAAAAAGGCGCGAAGCTGATGTCTCAGCTGACACTGGTTTTTGGTGTCATGCCTGTTCTGGCTCCTAGCCTCGGCAGTCTGGTTCTGCAGTTTGGAAGCTGGCGGTGGATTTTCTGGATTGGCACAGTCTATGCGCTGGCGGCCATTCTGGGGCTGCTGTGCTTCATGCCGGACACCCTGCAGCCTGAACGGCGCATTGCTCTTTCGCCTGGCAGGATTCTGGCGCGGTATTTCATGATCAGTAAGGAACCGGTTTTTATCGCAAATGCGCTGATAGCCACGTTCTCAACCTTCGTGATGTTTGCCTATCTGGGGAGTGCTCCGGTTCTGTTTGAGCAGGTTCTGCATTTTACACCCGGGCAGTTTGGTGTGTTCTTCGGGGTGAATGCCGCAGCCTTTATTCTGGGAACGCAGATTAACGGCAGGCTGGTGCATCGGGTTGCCATGCCGGTTCTTCTGGAAAGTGCCCTGCTGTGGGCCCTGCTGGCCGGAGCGCTGTTTACTGTGCTGGCTCTTGCCGGGATTGCGGGGGAGCATCATGCCCTGCTGACCTGCGTCCTGATTGCCAGCATTACCGGCTCACTGGGCTTTATCGGGCCGAACGCAACGGTGATGTCTTTCTATCATCATGGCCAGCATGCAGGCAGTGCGTCGGCTCTGCTGGGAACCATGCAGTTCGGAATTGGTTCACTCAGTAGTGTTCTGGTGGGTATTCTGCCGGGTGGCGGCGCAGGACCAACCGCCATTGCCATGATGGTGGGTATTCTCGGAATGGCGGGTGCTGACCTCATGCGGCGGCGTGCCCCGGAAATTGGCGCGGAAGAGGATTAAGCACCGTCTGACAGAAAAGGACGGATTATGATCAGGCGTGTTGAAAAAAAGCGGGCAAGAGGGTTTTCACGGGTGCTTCTGGCCGGAGGTGCCCTGCTGGGTCTGTCTGGAGGCCAGATGGCGTATGCCCACCCCTCTTCCCCAGCCCCCGCCGTTCTGCTGGAGCATGTGCGCCTGTTTGATGGCACGGGAGCTCCGGAACAGGACGATATGGCCGTTCTGGTGCAGGGCCCACGGATTGTGGCTGTTGGGCAGAGTGGTCATCTGACAGTGCCGGAGGGGGCGAAGCGGATTGATCTGACTGGCAAGACGCTTATTCCCGGTCTGATTACCGACCATAGTCATGTTGGCGTTGTGTCCGGCACCTCCGTGGGGGCCGAGAATTTTACGGTGCCCGTCATTCGGGATGCGCTGGAGCAGTATGAGCGGTATGGCGTCACGACGGTAACGGCGCTGGGCCTGACAAAATCTCCCCTGTTTGATGATCTCCGGCAGGCCCAGCATGCGGACGGGTCTTTGGGTGCGGATCTGTTCGGTGTTGATCAGGGGATTGGTGTGCAGGGTGGCATGCCGCCGGAAGGAATGGTCAAAGTCGGGAAAGACCAGATTTTCCGCCCTGCAAGCGTGCAGGACGCGCGGCAGGCGGTGCAGACGATGGTGCGCGAACACACCGATCTTGTGAAACTCTGGGTGGATGATTTCCGCAATGGCGTGGCTACCCAGAAGCCGCTGCCGGTCATGAAGCCCGAAATCTGGCAGGCGGTGATTACGGAAGCGCATGCTCATCATGTGCGCGTTGCCGTGCATATTCATGATCTTGATTACGGTAAACAGCTTGTAGCGGCGGGAGTCGACATTATTGCGCATGGTGTGCGGGATAGGCCGGTTGATACGGCTTTCATCACCGCGATGAAGGAGAAGGGGGTCTGGTATATCCCGACACTCAGTCTGGATGAGGCAACCACCCTGTTTGCTGAACATCCGGAAATTCTGAAGGACCCGGTGCTGAAAGCCGGACTGAATGCGGACCTTCAGAAACAGATTTCCGACCCGGCATGGCGGCAGAAAACAGCGTCTTCCCCTCTGGCTAAAGCCTCTCACGCGGCTGTGGTCATGAATCAGAAAAATCTGCTGACGCTTTACAAGGCTGGTGTGAAAATCGGGTTTGGCACGGATTCCGGTGCGGCTCCGGTGCGCATTCCCGGCTTTGCGGAGCACAGGGAGCTTCGCCTTCTGGTGGACGCCGGGTTGACCCCGCTTCAGGCGCTCACACTCGCCACCAGTCAGGCGGCAGCCCTTCTGAATCTTTCAGACCGCGGGGTGATTGCGCCCGGGAAACGGGCTGATTTTGTCGTGCTGGAAGTCGACCCGGCTGAAAATATCGCGGCAGTCGACCAGATTGCCGCCGTATGGCGCGGCGGCGTGCGGGTGGCGGTGCCACTGGTGCCGCGCTAATTCCGGCTAACGGGGCTGCGGGGCTGCTTGCTGGGGTTGGCCCCGTTTGCCGTAAATGGCCTGTGTTTCCGGTATCACGCTATGGCCGTCACCAGCGTCCAGCGGGCCGGTTGCCGCATCGGAGGGGGCCAGAGCTTCATAACGGTCTGTAGGTTGTTTCTGATCAGGGTTCTGGCCACGCTGGCGGGCCAGATCCTCGCGCCGTTCCTGCTCCTGCGCGGCACGGGCTTCCGCCGGGGCCGCTTCCGGAATGAAGCGGCCGGGCCGCTCGGGCGGGATATCAATATTGTCGCCCTCAATCTCAACATGGCACCCGGCCAGCAATGGCGCAGCCAGAACCAGCGCTCCCAGTATGGAGCGCGGGTGGTGTCTGTGTCTGGGCAGAGGGGTACGGCGTTTCACAGAAGGGCGTATTCCTGCCTTTAAAACTCAGCCTTCGAGGTGACGGGCTTCTTCAGGCAGCATGACAGGAATGCCATCACGGACAGGAAAGGCCAGACGTGCCTGAGGGCTGATCAGTTCATTGGTGGTGGCATCGTATGTCAGCGGGCCTTTGGTCACCGGGCAGACCAGAACGGACAGAAGACGTGCGTCAAGCGGAGGAGAAATTTCAGCACCAGACATGAGCATTACCCATAAAAATGTTTCAGGAAGGCGGGCCTTCCTCTCCAGAACCAGACAGGTCCAGCAGCATCTGCAGCACACGCACACGATCTGTCAGGCTGCCTGCGTCAAGCAATGCCTGTTTTTCCGCCGGAGGAAAAGGACAGATCATGGGGAGGGTGACAAGCAGGACATCATCACGCATCTGTTCGATGGCAGACCAGCGTGCACTCAGCCCCTTATGGCGAAAATACCGGCGCAGGGAGTCCAGCAGTTTTTCGCGGTCAAACGGTGCTGAGGGAATTTCGCTCAGGTCCCCCACAAAGGATGAAACATCAATCCGCGCCTGCCGGTACCCCCTGCGCAGGCCTGTCTCCCGCAGAACGCGAAAGCGGGCCACACCACTCAGGGTTACGGCAAATGTTCCGTCCTCCCGCTCCGTAAAGGAGGTAATGCGGCCCAGACACCCGATGGAGTAGAGCGGAGGGACATCCTCCGCATCCTCCTCCGGGTCGGTATCGCGGTTTTCACCCCGCCGGAAAGGCTGGATCATGCCGATCAGCCTGTGTGAGGCCAGGGCATCTTCCACCAGAGCCACATACCGGGGTTCAAACACATTCAGTGGCAGCTTCCCCCGGGGCAGCAGCAAAATGCCGCTCAAGGGGAAAAGGCCGATTTCCACAGGGATATCGGCCATGGTGAGGTCAGAAAGTTTCGGGATGCGACGAGGGATGTCCTCGTCAGGCAGGAAGGACGCCAAGGCCGGAGGAATCAGGAAAACAGCAGGGAAGACAACTGGCGGCGCGCAGCAAGTGTTGCCGGATCATCCTGCCCCCAGGCTTCAAAAAAACGCAGAAGCTGCTGTTTGGCAGCGCCATCGTTCCAGTTCCGGTCCGCCCGGATCACGTGCAGAAGCTCATGAGCGGCTTCTTCGCGTTTCCCGGCAACGTTCAGGGCGTTTGCCAGTTCGCAGCGGGCGGCATGGTCATCCGGGTTGGCGGCAAGGCGCGCATGCACCTCTTCCATTTCCTGTGCGGCCTTGCGGCCTTCCTGTTTCAGCTCCAGCGCGGCGCGGGCACCGGTAACTTCCGGGGAGTCCTTTATTTTTTCAGGAACATCGGCAAGGGCAGCGGCTGCCGCCTCTTCATCATCCAGAGCCAGCATGGCGCGGATCAGCCCCGCCCATGCCTTGGGGTTTTCCGGCTCTTCGCCAATCACGGCGGAAAACAGTTCCGCGGCGTGCCCGGGCTGGCTGGTTTCCATGGCCACGGAGGCTTCCTGCAACAGTTCCGTTGCGGGCATTGTGCCGCCCCCGGCGGCTTTCAGCACACCTTCAACAAATTTCTTGATCTCGCTTTCCGGCAGAGCTCCCTGAAACAGGTCCAGAATCTGGCCTTTCCAGAAAGCCGCCACCATGGGGATGGACTGAAGCGGCAGGCCGACCTGAGTCAACTGGGTGGCAAGAGCCCGGTTGGCTTCAATATCAATTTTAACAAGGCGCACCTTGCCGCGCGCGGCGGTGACAACCTTTTCCAGCACCGGGGCAAGCTGCTTGCACGGGCCACACCAGTCTGCCCAGAAATCAACCAGAACGGGAACAGAGCGGCTGGCCTCAATCACATCCTGCATGAAGGTGGCCTGTGTGCCCTCCGTAACGAGCGGTGCGGAGGGCTGCTGCCCCTGTGCCGCAGAGCCGGGCACCAGAGCGGCGGGGGTCAGGGTATCGGGGGCCAAGGGGTTTGGCTGGCCAATAATATGGTCCATCTGGTGTCATCCTTGCTCAAGACTATCGTGGATGGCGTGGGGTCCACCCGGCGGCACAAACCGCATTATCTTTACTAAATGGTCAATCATGTGCGCCTGCGCAATGGGAATGGGCGAGAGATATCCCATATCTGCACGGAAGATGTGTCGGGCGGGCATTCCCTGATTGCATGATGGGCAGCAAAGACGGCATACAGGACAAAACAGGAACAGCAGCGGTATTTTATGGACAATCCATCTTTTCCCAGTGCTCAGAAACTGAGTGTGCGCGGGGCACGGGCGCACAACCTCAAAAACGTTGATATCGATATCCCGCGGGATTGCCTGACGGTTGTGACGGGCCTTTCCGGCTCGGGCAAATCGTCTCTAGCGTTTGATACCATCTACGCCGAAGGCCAGCGCCGGTATGTGGAGAGCCTGTCTGCCTACGCCCGCCAGTTTCTGGAACTGATGGGCAAACCGGATGTGGACTCGATAGAAGGTCTTTCCCCCGCCATCTCCATCGAGCAGAAAACCACCTCCAAAAATCCGCGCTCCACTGTGGGAACGGTTACGGAGGTTTATGATTATATGCGTCTGCTCTGGGCGCGGGCGGGCGTTCCCTACTCCCCCGTGACCGGGCTGCCGATTGAAGCCCAGACTGTCAGCCAGATGGTTGATCGTGTGATGGCCCTGCCGGAGGGCACGCGCCTGCTTCTGCTTGCCCCCGTGATCCGTGACCGCAAGGGCGAATACCGCAAGGAACTGGCGGAGCTTCAGCGCAAGGGCTTTACCCGCGTCAAGGTGGATGGGGAGCTCTATGAAATTGCAGATGTCCCGACCCTGAACCGCAAGCTGCGCCACACGGTGGAAGTGGTGGTGGACCGTGTGGTGGTGAAAGCCGGCATCGAAACCCGTCTGGCCGAGAGTTTTGAAGCCGCACTGGCCCTGTCAGACGGCATTGCCTACACGGAAGAAGTGCTGAAGGACAAGGATGCCGAGCCGGAACGGCTGGTGTTTTCCTCCCGCTTTTCCTGCCCTGTCAGCGGGTTTACGCTGGAAGAAATTGAACCGCGCCTGTTCTCGTTCAACGCACCGCAGGGGGCTTGCCCGTCCTGCGATGGTCTCGGGGCGGAAACCTTTTTCAACCCGGCGCTGGTTGTGCCGGATATTTCAAAATCCTTGCAGAAAGGGGCCATTGCGCCCTGGAAAGACGCAAAATCACCGCTTCTGGAACAGACACTGGAAAGTCTGGCCGCGCATTTTGGCATCAGCATGGACACGCCCTGGAAAGACCTGCCGGAGGCCGCGCAGGACGGCATTCTGAATGGTGTTGAGGAGAACATCTCATTTACCTATCAGGACGGGCGGAAGAGCTATACGGTCAGCAAACCGTTTGAAGGGGTTCTGGCCAGCCTCGCCCGGCGTCTGGCCAATACGGACAGTATGTGGGTGCGGGAAGAACTGTCACGCTATCAGTCAGAAAAGCCGTGCCATGTCTGCCACGGGGCGCGGTTGCGGCCGGAGGCGCTCTCTGTCCGGGTTGCGGAAAAAACCATTGCTCAGGCCTGTGATCTGCCAATCGGCAAGGCACTGGAATGGTTTGATACCGTCATGCCCACCCTCACCCCGCAAAAAGCCGAGATTGCACGGCGTATTTTAAGGGAAATTCAGGATCGGCTGACGTTTCTGGATGATGTCGGGCTGGATTACCTGACACTCTCCCGCAGTTCCGCCACACTCTCTGGCGGAGAAAGCCAGCGGATCCGGCTGGCCAGCCAGATAGGCTCCGGCCTGACCGGGGTTCTGTATGTGCTGGATGAGCCCTCCATCGGTCTGCATCAGCGGGATAACGAGCGCCTGCTCGGAACGCTGGAGCGCCTGAAAAAGCTCGGCAATACCCTGATTGTTGTTGAACATGATGAAGACGCCATAAAAAGTGCGGACTGGCTGGTGGACATGGGGCCGGGTGCCGGGGTGAATGGCGGGCAGGTTATTGCTGTTGGAACACCGGAACAGGTTGCAAAGGTGCCGGAAAGCCTGACCGGAGCGTATCTGTCTGGCCGGAAATATATTCCGGTGCCGGAGAACAGGCGTCCGTTTGACAAGAAAAAAGTCCTGACAGTGGAAGGCGCAACCGGGCATAACCTGAAAAACGTCACGGCGCGTTTCCCCCTTGGAACCTTCACCTGTGTGACAGGGGTTTCCGGAAGCGGCAAATCCACACTGGTGATTGATACGCTCTACAAGGCCCTTTCCCGCCAGCTTATGGGCTCCTCACAATCCCCCGAACCCTGCAAGAGTATAAAAGGGATAGAGCTGCTCGATAAAATTATTGATATCGACCAGTCTCCCATCGGGCGTACCCCCCGCTCCAACCCGGCAACCTATACAGACCTGTTTGCGCCTATCCGGGACTGGTTTGCAGAACTGCCGGAAAGCAAGGCGCGGGGATACAAACCCGGGCGGTTCTCCTTCAACGTCAAAGGCGGGCGCTGTGAGGCCTGTCAGGGGGATGGTGTTCTCAAGATCGAGATGCACTTCCTGCCGGATGTATTTGTTACCTGCGATACCTGCAAGGGCACGCGCTATAATCGTGAGACGCTGGATATCAAGTTCCGGGGCAAATCCATTGCGGATGTGCTGGCCATGAGTGTGGATGAAGCCCTGCCCTATTTCTCGGCGCAGACACGCATCCGGGACAGGCTGGCCATTCTGCAAAAGGTTGGCCTGGGGTACGTGGCACTTGGCCAGCAGGCAACCACATTATCTGGCGGTGAAGCGCAGCGCGTGAAACTTTCAAAGGAACTGGCACGCAGGGCAACCGGACGCACGGTCTATATTCTGGATGAACCCACCACCGGCCTGCATACGGAAGATGTCAGAAAACTTCTGGAAGTTCTGCATGCGTTGGTTGATCAGGGAAATACGGTGATCGTGATTGAACACAATCTGGAAGTGATCAAAACAGCGGACTGGATTGTGGATGTCGGCCCGGAAGGGGGCGATGGCGGTGGCCGTATCGTGGCGGAAGGCACGCCGGAAGACATTGTGGCCTGCCCGGAAAGCTACACGGGGCGCTTCCTTGCCCCATTGCTGAAACCTGTTCCGGCCAAAACAAAGAAAAAGAAAGCGTAAGTCTGTGATCAGGACAATGAAAAAAAACAGAATTTTTCAAGCAGTTTTTTCAGCCGTAGTTTTGGGGGGCCTGCTTCACACACCGGCCCATGCGCAGGAGGCAGGAGAGACCGCACGCGCGGCTGATGCCGTTCTGTTTGAAAAACACACATGGACAGAAATCCAGTCTGGTGTGGCGGCGGGTGTGACAACCATTATCATCCCGGTTGGGGGGACCGAGCAGAGCGGCCCGTATATAGCCGTTGGCAAGCACAATGAGCGTGCGGCCTGGCTGGCGGAACAGATTGCGCAAAAGGCAGGGAAAACACTGGTGGCGCCTGTTGTGTCCTATGTGCCGGAGGGTGGAACTGCGCCCCGCTCTTCCCATATGCGGTTTCCGGGAACAATTACGGTTCCACCGGATGTTTTTGAAAAACTTCTTGTTTCCGCAGGCGAGAGTTTTCAGGTGCAGGGTTTCCGGCTGATTGTCCTACTGGGCGATCATGGCGGGTATCAGAAATATCTGGAGAAGGTGGCGGACGAACTGAACCGGACATGGCGCGGGAACGGGGCGCAGGCGCTTTATGTCAGCGGGTTTTATACAGTTATTGCCCACCAGTATGCGGATTGGCTGAAGCAGCAGGGCTATGGGAAAGATGTGGGGCAGCATGCGGACATCAGTGATACCTCACTGATGCTGGCGGTTGATCCGTCCATGGTCAGGCAGGATGCGTTGCGCCACGCCGGGGCACCGTCCGCACAGGAAGGCATTTACGGAGGAGACCCGCGCCGGGCTTCCGCCGCACTGGGGCAGGCTGGCCTTGCCATGCAGATTGATGCGGCGGTGCAGGCCATCCGTTCCGCACGCGGGCAATAAGCAAAGCCTTAAGAATAAGTCTTACTAAAAACTATGCTGTTGTCCCGAACGCTGAAAATAGACGCTTAATCGGCCATATGCTAAAGCCTCTTCGCGTAAGGACGACAGCACAAGAAAGGGATGGGCTGTAATATTATGATAGTAAAAAGGCATCTGGCAGCCGCTACGGCTGTGTTTGTCGCTTTGGGTGCGGGGGCCGGTCTGGCTGCCGCGCAGGAAGCCAGTCAATCCCCCGTGCAGACACCCGCTCCGTCTGCTGCCGCGCAGCCCGCCCCGGCGCAGGGGCCTGTGGTGGAGGGGGGTCCGGTTCAGCCGGCGGTGCCTGCACCTGCTGTGGCTACTGCCCCGGCTCCCGCCGTGCCGCCTGCCGTGCAGACCATTCCGGGTATGCCGCCGGTTATCAACCCGGCCAACCTGTATAGTGAAACCACGCCCGAGCATATTGCTCCAGAGGTGGCGCAGGATCCCGCACGTGTTTATGTGCCCAACCTGCGCTCCAACGATGTGTATGTGATTGACCCGGCGACCTCAAAGGTTGTGGACCGCTTCCCGGTTGGTAAAAGCCCCCAGCATGTTGTGCCCTCCTGGGATCTGCGCACCTTGTGGGTGACCAACAATGCGGAAGGCACCACCAATGGCAGCCTGACCCCCATTGATGCCCGCACCGGCAAGCCCGGCACCGCGATTGCGGTGGATGACCCCTACAACATGTATTTCACGCCGGACGGCAAATCCGCCATTGTGGTGGCCGAGGCTCGCAAGCGTCTGGACTTCCGTGACCCGCATACCATGGTGCTCCAGCAGTCAGTGGAAACACCGGACTGTAAGGGTGTGAATCATGCGGATTTCTCCATTGATGGACGCTATGCCATTTTCACCTGTGAATTTGGTGGGCATCTGGTGAAGATTGATGTCGTCAACAAGACGGTTCTGGGGTACCTGAAGCTCTCCAGCGGGGGCATGCCGCAGGATATTCTTGTGTCCCCCAACGGCAAGATTTTTTATGTGGCCGACATGATGGCGGATGGCGTCTTCATGGTGGATGGTGACAGCTTCAAGGAAATCGGCTTCATCCCGACCGGTGTTGGCACGCACGGCCTGTACCCCAGCCGTGATGGTACAAAGATGTATGTTGCCAACCGTGGGTCTCACAGAATTCATGGCAAGCCGCACAGCAAGGATGGCGGTGTGAGTGTCATTGATTTTGCGACCAACAAGGTTGTGGCAAACTGGCCCATTCCCGAGGGTGGAAGCCCGGATATGGGGAATGTCAGTGCGGATGGAAAAACCCTGTGGCTCTCAGGCCGTTTTGATGATGTTGTGTATCAGATCAATACGGAAGATGGCTCCATGAAGAAAATTCCGGTGGGTGCGGAACCCCATGGCCTGACCGTGTGGCCCCAGCCCGGCCGGTATTCTATCGGGCATACCGGAATCCTGCGTTAAGCCTTATACGCGGCGCTGCGGTATAACCGGTATGAAAAAAGCCTTTCCTGACAAACAGGAAAGGCTTTTTTATTATGGGCACGGGCAGGAGAGCTGTCCTTTTCCCCGGCCCGGTTCAGTCCTTATGCGTTCAGGTAAATGGTCTTGTTCTGCACATAGGCTTCCAGACCGTATTTGCCATCTTCCCCGCCAAGGCCGCTGTCCTTGTAGCCGTGGTGGAAGCCCTGAGGAGCCTCGCCTCCTTCACGGTTGACGTAGACCTCACCAAAATTCAGATCAGCGCTGAGACGCATGACCCTCTTCAGATCCTGTGTGAACAGATAAGAAGAAAGGCCATACACACAATCATTGGCCTGACGCAGGGCATCATCAAAGTCAGAGATTTTTATCAGCAGCATTACAGGACCGAACACTTCGTCCCGAACAATGTCCATCCCCTCCCGGACATTTGTCAGCAAGGTTGGTGCATAGAAAAAGCCCTTGTCATATAGCCCGCCTTCAAGGCGTTTCCCGCCGATTTCCAGCCTGGCCCCCTGAGAGACAGCTTTTTCAACCATGGCATGAACCTTTTCCAGTTCTGGCAGGCTGACTTTCGGCCCCATATCCGTTTTGGCATCCAGCGGATTACCGACGTTCAGGGCCTCAATTTTCTTCCTGACAAGATCGGCAAACTTGTCATAAACCGCTTCATGCACATATGTCCGCTCATTGCTTGTGCAAATCTGTCCGGCATTGGTAAAGCGCGACACAACAGCAGCCGTTGCGGCTTTTTCAATATCCGCATCCTCCATGACAATAAACGGTGCCTTTCCGCCCAGTTCCAGCCTGACTTCCTTCAGGGTGCTGGCGGCGTTGGCCATGATCTTTTTCCCGGTAGCCGTGCTGCCGGTCATGGTGATCAATCGCACGTCGGGGTGTTCAACCAGAGGTGTGCCGACATCCTTGCCATCGCCTGTCACAACGTTCAGAACGCCTGCGGGAATCCCGGCCTCTTCTGCCAGACGGGTGGCTTCCAGCGCGGCCAGAGGGGCCAGTTCATGCGGTTTGATGACAATGGTGTTGCCTGCGGCCAGAGCTGGCGCAACCTTGCGGGCAAACAGGGCCAGCGGGAAGTTCCATGCGGAAATTGCGCCAATCACACCGTGCGGAATTTTTTCAATCAGGATTTTTTCACCAGGGCGGCTGCCCGGGATAATATCGCCTTCCAGCCTGCGGGTATTTTCCGCTGCAAAACGGATGAGGCCCGCCGCAAAGCTGACTTCCTCACGGGCTTCCTTTAACGGCTTGCCCATCTCGTTGGAGACAAGGTGTGCGAGCCGCTCCGCATCGCGCTCGATCAGTGCTTTGAACCTGTAGAGTACGTCAGCCCGTTCTTCGGCTGTTTTACGGCTCCAGGCAGGAAAGGCATCGCCAGCCGCTTTGACGGCAGCTTTAACATCATCCGCCGTTCCACTGGCAACAGCGGCAATGCGCTCTCCCGTTGCGGGATTGTGAATTTCCACAGTGCCGCCACCATGGGGTTTAACCCATATTCCATTAATGAAAAGATCATAACGAGGAACTGTTTTTTCTGAAGACATCTGACATCACCTTTTCAGGGCAGGAGAAACCATCAGACACGTCATGTGTCTCATTTTCGGAGGGATACTGAGTAAACCACCCGCTCTCGTGATGGTTCCCACCTTTTCACAGGAAAGGATGCAATGAAAAGTGATTATAAAAGAGTGAAATCCTCACATAAAGTGAGCACATCATGTATACCCCCAAACTTTCCCACCTCCGGTTTTTCTGCGCCATTGTGGAGACAGGCTCCATTGCGGCGGCGGCGCGGCACATGCATTGCGTGGCCTCCAACCTGACCATGCGGCTGAGGGAACTGGAGGCTGATCTGGGGCAGGAGCTTTTTTTAAGAGAACGCAAAAAACTCCTGATTACACCGGCAGGCCGACTTTTCTACGAGGAAGCAAAAGAGATTGTCTCCCGTGCGGACCGCCTGCCTGCTTTGTGGGCACAGTCCCGGTTGCGCGGTATTCTGAATGTGGGGGCGCTGGATGTCGCGTTTCTCAACCTGCTTCCGCGCTGTGTTCCGCGTTTCATGGTGCAGTATCCCGGAATTCATTTGAACGTTCTTCAAAAGCCGAGTTTCAGTCTTGAAAAAATGCTTGTTGAAGAAGAAATTGATCTGGCGGTGACTGATGGCCCGGTGGAAAATACACTGCTTGAAGGAATCTTCGCTTTTTCTGAAACACTGCATCTGGTTGTGCCGGAGACCATCAGTGCGATTACGCCAGAGCTGATAGAGCAGTCTGACATGTATCTGTTTGACAGGGACTGCTTTTACCGGCGCTGTGCGGAACAATGGCTGGAGAGGAACGGGTATCAACCCCGCTCTATCCTGACTCTGGAATCCTATGATCTGATCACGCAGTGCCTGAACACCAGAAAGGGTCTCGCCTGCATGCCGGAAAGCGTTATCCGGCAGCTTCGGGCGCGGGGGCAGGCGCTGAAGACATTCAGGCTGGAAGGCGTTGGCCCGACCGATGTTTATTTTGTATGGCGAAAGCACGCGAAAAATCCGGTGATTGAGAAATTTCTGGCGGTTGCCCGTGCAGAGGGAGGAACCGGCCCGGCGGATATGAAGGGGGCCTGATGCGGATACGATCTCGACACGGGCCAGACAGAGTGCTTCATAAGCGTAATGAAATAATGCGCGCGGCCTGATGCCGGAAGGCTTTCAGGCCGTGTGGCATGTGTCGGGAGATCTGCTTATGTCGTTACGGAACCGTTTTTTGTCCAGCGCAGGTTTGACAGCCCCCAGCCTTGCCCTTCTGGGAATGATGCTGGCCTGCGCGCCGCAGGTAGGGCATGCCGCTCAATCTGATGGCCACTCTGAAGCCCAGCCGCAGCCCGAGCCGCTGCCGCTCCCCCCTGCGGTGCCTGCCCCGCAGGATGTGCCGTTTGGCGGCACACTTTCCCTCTCGGTGGATGCCACCGATCTCCCCCGACATGTGCTGTCCATGAAGGAGAGCATTCCTCTCCCCGCCCGTTATACGGAAAAGGGGGGAGATTTTGTTCTGCTCTATCCGATGTGGCTCCCCGGGAACCACTCTCCAAGCGGCACCATTGACCAGTTGGGCGGGCTTACGGTCAAGGCGGATGGCAAGATCATTCCATGGCTGCGGGATACCGTAACAGTCAGCGCATTTCATATTCAGGTGCCGCAGGGCACACGGCAGCTGGATGTCTCCTATCAGCTGCTTACCCCCGTTTCCCCCAAGGTGGGCCGGGTGGTCATGACAGATACCATGGTGAACGTGCAGTGGTCTGCCGTATCGCTTTATCCTGCGGGCTATTTCACCCGGCAGATCATGGTGCATCCGAGCGTGCAGTTCCCTGCGGGCTGGTCCTACGGAACAGCCTTGCGCTCTGATGGCAAGGGGGCGGGCAGCATGGTCTCTTTCCAGCCGGTTTCCTTTAATACGCTGGTGGATTCTCCCATTTTTGCAGGGAAGTATTTCCGCAAGTTTGACTTGACCCAGCCGGACAAGGTTTCAGTCACCCTGAATGTCATGGCGGATCACCCGGAAGATCTGGCGGCCACTGAAGCGCAGATAGAGGCGCACCGGAATCTGGTAAAGCAGGCCAATCTGCTTTTCGGGTCTCACCATTACGCCCATTATGACTTCCTGCTGGCGCTGACGACCAAGCTGGGTGGCATCGGGCTGGAGCACCATCAATCCAGTGAAAACAGTGGGCCCAGAGGCTATTTTACGCAGTGGGATAAAACCTTCGGTATGCGTGACCTGCTTGCTCATGAGTTCACACATTCATGGGATGGCAAATATCGTCGCCCGGATGGGCTGTGGGCGCCGGATTTCAACACACCCCAGCGTGGCACAGGCCTGTGGGTGTATGAAGGGCAGACTCAATACTGGGGCTATGTGCTGGCAGCCCGTGCAGGCTTGATGACCGCTGCACAGGTGAAGGACGCCCTGGCAGAGGTTGCCGCGGTGTATGATAACCGGCAGGGGCGCCAGTGGCGGCCGCTGATTGACACCACCAATGACCCGATTATCGCGCAGCGCTCCCCCCAGTCCTGGAGAAGCTGGCAGCGGAGTGAGGATTATTATTCAGAAGGGCAGCTCATCTGGCTGGACGCGGATACGCTGATCCGGAAAATGTCTGATAACAAGAAAAGCCTTAACGATTTTGCCAAGGCATTTTTCGGCACCAATAACGGCAGCATCATCACAAGCACGTATACGTTTGAGGATGTTGTGAAGACACTGAACGCGGTGCAACCCTATGACTGGGAGACGTTCCTGCGTGACCGCCTGTACCACACCAGCACACATGCACCGCTGGATGGCATTACACGGGGTGGCGCGCATGTTGTCTATACGGAAAAACCGTCTGACTATGTGAAATCCTATTCCAATCTGCGGCATGTTTCAGACTTCCTGTTCTCTCTGGGGCTGAGTGTGAGCAAGAAGGGGACTGTGAGTGAAGTGCTGTGGGGCGGCCCGGCCTGGCAGGCAGGTGTCACACGGGATCAGGAACTTCTGGCCGTGAATGGTGAAGCCTATGATGCCGAGGGCCTTCAGGATGTGATCACCCTTGCAAAAAACAAGGATGCCGCCCCGATTGCGTTGCTGTTAAAAGATGGGGACCGGTTTCATACGGTGTCTGTCACGTATCATGGCGGGCTGCGTTATCCGCATCTGGAGGGGGATACGCAGCTTCTGGATACACTTCTTGCTCCGCTGGGGGATCAGGCGGGTGCGAAAGGGGATGCCGCCAAAAAATAAACTGGTCCCGAACAACCGGCAGAGTGTCTTAAGGGCACTCTGCCGGCATGAGAAGGGAATGGCGTCCTCATGAAAGCTGTTGTGCAGAGCGCGTATGATAATACGGCGGCGGAGAGACTATCTCCGGAAAGGCAGCTTTCCGCCGAACAGAAAGACCTGAAAGACGCCATCAAGACCTTCTGCCTTGCGCACCGGCATGATGAGCATGCCGTGTTCCTGATTGAAGGAGAAGCGGGAGTTGGGAAGAGTCTTGTTCTCAATTCCATTTTTAACGAGATACAGTCTCTCTCACGCTCTTCCGGCACGGCAGGCCCTTTTTGGGGCACAAGAAATTATCTTGTCGTGAACCATCCCGAGATGATGAAGCTCTACAGGAATATTTCCGAACACTATCCTAATCTGAAAAAGAAAGATTTTGAACGGCCAACAACATTCGTCAACCGGATGCGCAAGGCGGGGGAGAAAGCGGATATTCTTTTTGTGGATGAAGGGCATCTTCTTCTGACAAGAAGTGATAAATACAACAGATTTGAACAGAATAACCATCTTGAGGAACTGATTGCACTGGCCCGGATTACGGTGCTGGTGTTTGATGAAAAACAGGTTCTGAAGTTCAAGAGCTGCTGGAGCAGGGAGCTTCTGGACGCGTTGGTGAAAAAATTCCCGTGCCAGAGATATACCCTCCACAAGCAGTTCCGTATGCAGGCCGGTCAGGACGTGCTTGACTGGATTGAGGGGTTTTGCACCAGAAAAATTCTGCCAATGCCGAAAAAGCAGGCGTTTGATTTCCGCTTTTTTGAAGATGCGCAGGAGCTTTACGAGGCCATTCAAAAGAAGAACGCCCGATATGGGCTGTCCCGCATGGTCGCGACCTATGACTACCCCTACAGGCTGGATGGGGAGGATCATTTTATTCATGAAGGACGCTTCACCCTGCGGTGGGACCGTTCCAGACCGGATGAAAAACTGCCCTGGGCGGAAAGACCCGATACGATTGATGAAGTGGGGTCGGTCTATACCGTGCAAGGGTTTGACCTCAATTATGTCGGGCTGATTTTAGGCCCCTCCGTGCGGTATGATCCGGTAACGGACGGGATCTGCCTTGAAACCAGCCGGTATGAAGATGGCGCGGCCTTTACCGGGCGCGACGGGCTTTCAGACCCTGAAGCCACAAAGGAGCGCATCATGCTCAACGCCATTTCGGTTCTGATGACACGGGCCGTGCGTGGCCTGTTCCTCTATGCGAGTGATCCTGCCTTGCGGAACAGGCTGCTGCGGGCGGCCTTGGCGGGAAAGTGTACCGGCTTTCCCTGAGAAAGACTGTTTTCTTGCGATACAGGACTTGTCCTGTCCGCATTGTGATGCCAACTGGTGACACAGAGATGTCGCAGATGATCAGGACCGAGTGCCATGTTTATTGAAACTGAAGATACCCCCAATCCCGCCACGCTCAAATTTCTTCCCGGCCGTGCCGTGATGGGAGATGCCGGAACGGTTGACTTTATTGATGCCGATGCCGTTTCGGGCCGTTCTCCGCTGGCAGAGGCGCTGTTTGCGCTGCCGGGTGTCTCCCGTGTGTTCATGGGGCATGATTTTGTGTCTGTCACCAAGGCGGATCAGGCAGACTGGGCCGAACTCCGCCCGCTGGTGCTCACGGCCCTGATGGATCATTTTGTGGCCGGAACGCCCGTGGTGGCCGAAGGCGTTGGCGTTACGGAAGAGCCCATCGCCCCGGAAGATCAGGAAATTGTGGCCCAGATCAAGGAACTGCTGGATACCCGCGTGCGCCCCGCCGTGGCGGGTGATGGCGGGGATATCGTGTTCCGTGGCTACAGGGATGGCATTGTGCGCCTGACCATGCAGGGTGCGTGCTCCGGTTGCCCGTCCTCCCGCGCGACGCTGAAGCACGGTGTGGAAAACATGCTCCGCCATTATGTGCCGGAAGTTGTTTCTGTGGAGCAGGTTGAAGGGTAAGGTGCCGCTTCGGCATCTTTCCGTCTCCGGGTCTGTGACCTAAAAGGAGGGAGCAGACACAGGAATGCCCCGCAGTGGCGGGGGAGCGGAGGCTGAACAGAAATGCTGGATGATAGCGGGCTGGATCTTCTTTTCCAAAAGGCACGCACGCCACGGCGCTGGATGGCGCGCCCGGTTGAGCCTTCTGTTCTGCGCCGCCTGTATGCTCTGGCAAGCCTCGGTCCGACCTCGGGCAACTGTAGCCCTGCCCGGTTTGTGTTTATCACCGCGTCTGAAGGGCGGGAGCGCTTGCGTCCGGCTCTTTCCGCAGGGAATGTGAACCGGGTTATGGGCGCGCCTGTTATTGCCATTGTGGCGCATGACCCCCTGTTTTTTGATGAATTGCCCCGTCTGGCCCCCAATGAGGAACTGCGTTCGTGGTTTGCGGCGGATGTCGGGCTGGCTGAAGAGACCGCCTTCCGGAATGGCACGCTGGAAGGGGCATACATGATCATGGCGGCCCGCGCTCTGGGGCTGGATGCCCTGCCGATTTCCGGGTTTGATCAGACACTGGTGGAAGAGGCCTTTTTGTCCGAAGAGGGCTGGCGGGCGAATTTCCTGCTGTGTCTGGGCTATGGGGATATTGAGCAGTTGCCCCCCCGCGCCCCGCGCCTTGGTTTTGATGAGGCGTGTCGTCTGCTGTGAGAAATCCTGAACGTCTTCTGGTGCTGGATGGCAGCGCGGCTGGAGAGGCCGCCTCCGGCATGGCGGCCTGTCTCATCCCCTCAGAAGGGGGCGAGTACAGGGTTCTGGCCCATGTCCGGGCCGAGGGGAAGCAGGCCGCGGAAGGGATCGGCCTTCTGGCGGCTCAGGCCCTGCATCAGGCGGGCTGGGGGGCTGGTCAGCCTGTACAGCCGGATCTGGTGGCGGTGGTGACTGGCCCCGGCTCCTTTACCGGCCTGCGTGCCTCCTGCGCCATGGCGGCGGGATATGCGCTGGGGGCTGGCTGCCCTCTGGTGGGCGTTACGCGCGGCGAGGCCCTGCGCCCGCCGCTTGAGGAAGACTGTGCCCGGCATGAAGGGCTGGAGGGCTGGCTTCTGGTCACGGCGGCCCGGCGGGGCCGGGTGTTTGTGGAGCGCGCCGGAGGTGTGCAGGCTGTGGCCCTTGCTGACTGGTCCCCCCTGCCGGGCCGCTGGCTGGTGGCGGGTGAGGCCGCAGCGCTGCTGCCTGTGGCGGAGGCGGTTTTTTCTGATCTTGCACAACCCACGCCCTGCCAGATTGCCGCTGCCGCTGTGGCGCGGCTGAACGGGGAGCTTGCCCCGCGTGATGCCCTGCCCCTGTATGTTGACCCACCAGAGGCAAAGCTGCCGATGTCTGGGTTACGGTCGGCCCCGGTTTGAGCCAGAGACGCTTGAGCCAGACATTTTTGCCAGCGGTGCGGATTATTGAAGCAGGACAGGCGCATGGTGCCGTTCTGGCCGCGCTGCATGCCCAGAGCTTCTCTGCGGCGGATGTGTGGGATGAAGCCGCTTTAACCCAGCTTTTACCCATGGCCGGTGTTGTAACCGGGCTTGCCCTTCAGGGGGAGGAGCCCGCAGGGTTCCTCATGCTGCGGTGCGTGGCGGATGAAGCGGAAATTCTGACCGTGTGTGTGGCGCAGGCTTTTCGGCAGCGGGGCATTGCCAGACAGCTTCTGGCCTGGAGCCTCATGGAAGCGCAGGAGCGTGACGCGGACCATATGTTTCTTGAGGTGTCTGTCCGAAACAAGGTCGCACAGGCGCTGTATGCGGGGGCCGGATTTGTGCAGGCCGGAAAACGCCGCGCCTATTACCCCGATGGTTCGGACGCTCTGGTGCTGATGCGCTCGTGGGATGTGTGAGCGGAACCGGAAGGTTCACGCGCGGCAGGAAAGATGCAGCGGGTAGCCCGCCCCGCTTGTAAAAAAGCCGGGCGGGCTATCAGGATACGCGCCTGATGGTGCGTCAGGGCGTGTGGCTCTTCAGAGCGCGCGTGCTCCGATGTCCGTGCGCCAGGCCGCGCCATCCCATGAAATGGCTCTGACACCGGCATAGGCACGGTCCCGTGCCTGCTGCACGGTATCCCCCAGCGCGCAGACGGACAAAACACGCCCCCCGGCCACCACCAGTTCCCGTGCCGCGTTTTCCTTGGTGCCAGCCTGAAAGACGCAAACGCCCTCAAGCGCTTCCGCATCGGCAATTCCGGAAATCACGGCACCCATCTCCGGCGCTGCCGGATAGCCGCGTGCGGCCATGACAATGCTGATGGCGGCCTGATCAGAGAAGGTGACAGGAGTGGTATCCAGTGTCCCTTCGGCAAGGGCTGCCAGTGCGGGCAGAAGGTCGGAGGTCAGGCGCAGCAGCAGAGCCTGGGCTTCCGGGTCTCCGAAGCGGACATTGTATTCAATCAGTTGCGGCCCGGTTTCTGTCAGCATCAGCCCTGCGAAAATCACACCACGGAACGGCGTGCCCCGGCGGACCATTTCCTTCAGCATCGGGCGTACAAGTACGTCCAGCGCCGCCTCCTGCGCGGCCCGGTCAAACCCGCGCGGGGGGGAGACCGCGCCCATGCCGCCGGTGTTGGGGCCGGTATCGTTATCACCAATGCGTTTGTGGTCCTGCGCCGCCCCGATCAGCATGGCGGTTTCACCCGAGCAGAACGCGAAGAGAGAGACTTCCTCCCCCACCAGACAATCTTCAATCACCACACTGCGGCCTGCATCGCCCATTGTGCCGTGCGTCATCATCTCCCGCACGGCGTCCTGCGCTTCTGCCACCGTCTGGGCAACCACCACGCCCTTGCCTGCCGCCAGACCATCGGCTTTCACCACAATGGGGGCACCACGTTCCGCAATATAGGTGATGGCGGCCTCAACATCCGTGAAGCGTTCGCCTCTGGCGGTGGGAACACCCGCAGCGTAGCAGACATCCTTGCTGAAGCTCTTGCTGCCTTCAAGGCGTGCGGCGGCCTGCGTGGGGCCGGCACATGCCAGCCCTGCGGCGGCGCAGGCATCCGCCAGGCCCACCACCAGCGGGGCTTCAGGGCCGGGTACAACCAGATCAATCTGCTGTTCTTTTGCGAACGTGATCAGGGCGGGAATATCGCTCGCGCCAATGGCCACATTGGTGCCCAGCCCAGCCGTGCCGGGGTTTCCGGGGGCAATGAACAGGGCTGTCAGTTTGGGGGAACGTGCAAGTGTTGCGGCCAGTGCATGTTCACGACCGCCTGATCCAACCAGAAGTACCCGCATTCTTTTCTCTCTCAATCTGTAAGCTCTGCTCTTTCAGGGCGAGCGTCTGTAGCATAGGTTAGGCAAATGATCGAAGGGCTTGCGACAGGGGCACCCCCCGGCGGGAATGTGCCGGAATACAGTGTCTCGGAAATATCAGGCGCTATCAGGCAGACGCTTGAGAGCACCTTTGGCCGTGTACGGGTGCGCGGAGAGATTACCGAATTCAAGCGCTATCCTTCCGGCCATCTTTATTTTTCACTGAAAGATGAGCGTGGCAAGATTTCCGGCGTGGTCTGGCGCGGCTCTGTCTCCCGCCTTGGGCTGGTGCCGGAAAACGGGCTGGAAATTGTCGCAACCGGCAAGGTTTCCGCCTACGGCGAGCGTTCGGGCTATCAGCTTGTCGTGGAGCGGATGGAGTATGCGGGGGAAGGCGCCCTGCTGGCCCGTATCGAGCGCCTGCGGCTGAAGCTGGCGGAAGAAGGCCTGTTTGATGCGGTGCGCAAACGCCCCCTGCCCCTGCTGCCGCGTGTGATTGGTGTGGTGACGTCCGCCCAGGGGGCCGTGCTGCATGATATCTGCACAACGCTCAGCCGCCGTTTCCCTCGCCCCGTGCTGGTGTGGCCGGTGGCGGTGCAGGGGGAAGGTGCCGCAGCGCAGATTACCGCCGCCATCAACGGTTTTTCCGCGCTGGATGGTAGCGGCGGCGTGCCCCGGCCGGATGTGGTGATTGTGGCGCGTGGTGGCGGGTCTCTGGAAGACCTGATGGCCTTTAATGATGAAGGCGTTGTGCGCGCCGCCGCCGCGTGCAGTATCCCGCTGATTTCCGCCGTGGGGCACGAGACGGATACCACGCTGATCGATTTTGCCTCGGACCGCCGCGCCCCCACGCCAACAGCCGCGGCGGAACTGGCCGTGCCGGTGCGGACGGAACTTCTGGCGGAGCTGGAGCATCGGGGGGCGCGGGCGCTGGGGGCTCTCTCCCGCATGATGCAGACAGCACGCCTGCGGCTGGACCGTGCGGCGGCGGCCCTGCCGGACCTGCCCGGCCTGCTGGGCACAGCCCGCATGCAGCTGGATGACCGTGGCCACAGGCTGGATGTCGCCCTGCCCGGCTTTGTGCAGGGGCGGCGCGTGGCGCTGGTGGCGGTGGAGCGGCATATGCCTGCGGTGGAGACACTTCTCTCAGCCCGCCGCACCCGTGTGGCCCTGCTGGGCAGCGCCTTGCAGGCGGGCATACGGCAGGATGTGCAGCGGCGTGAGGCCCGGCTGGGGCGGCTGCGGATGTCCCCGGCCCCGCTGGCGGCTCTGGTGCGGGAACGGCGGACGGCGCTGGCCGGTATGGGCGGCCAACTGGATGCTGTCTCTCCACAGGCGGTGCTGGCGCGAGGCTATGCGCTGGTGACCGCAGGCGGGCAGCCCGTGACGTCAGCCCGCGCGCTGAAAGTGGGGGAGGATGTGGTGCTGACATTTGGTGATGGCCAGCGTGACGCCGTTATCGCCCGGAAAAAGGCCGTAAAGGCGGAACAGACCGCTTTGGATTTATAAGGCCGGTTGAGCTTGAATTCTGATCCTGTCTATTGTGTCAGCCAGTGCAGATCGCACACAAATCAACAGGGGCTGTGAGGCCCATCCTGCTTTTAGGGGAATGTCCGCATGTCCACTGGTTTTTTCCGTCCGCTCGGGTGCTGCCTTGCTCTGGCGCTGCTGGCGGGGTGTGCCGCCCAGCCTCAGCCTGCTGTGCAGGCCAGACGCCCGGTGCAGGGCTTTCCGCCGAATATGGCCATCCAGCAAGGCGCTCCGGCGGATGAAAGCCAGCTGACGAATGATCCCTCCGCTCCGGCTGACACCCCCCTGTGCGGCATGGCGGCGCGGGAAAGTCAGGCCATGGCGGTGCAGAATTACCCACAGCCGCTCTCCAGCGGGAACAGCTGTGTCCAGAATGCCTGCTTCAATCCGCAGACGGGAACCTATATCGCCGCAGATGGCACGCCCCGCGTCTGCCGGTAATCTACCGGCGGCCTGCATGCCCTGCCTTTTCTACCGGCCTTTTTGCTGGTAGGAGGGGTGCGCCGCGAGAGTGACGGAATCGGTAGACGTAGTCGGCTCAAAATCGACCGCCGCAAGGCATAGGGGTTCGAGTCCCCTCTCTCGCACCATAATTTGTCTCACTTCCTTTGACCGGACAGGGTGATGACCTCTTCATATTCCACACATTCTTCCCGTCCGGCTTGCCGTCCCGTCAATCCGTGCTTTTCGTCCGGCCCTTGCGCCAAGCGCCCGGGATGGAGCGTTTCCGCTCTTGCAGGCGCACTGACGGGCCGCTCCCATCGCTCCGCGGAAGGCCGCGCCAGACTGGCGGACGTGATTGACCGTTCCGCCGCCATACTGGGTGTGCCCGAAGGCTGGCGCGTGGGCATTGTGCCCGCCTCGGATACAGGTGCGGTGGAAATGGCCCTGTGGTCCCTTCTGGGGGCGCGGCCTGTGGATGTGCTGGCGTTTGAGAGTTTCTCCTCCCTCTGGGCGCAGGATATCGTCTCTCAGCTCAAGCTGGAGCAGGCCCGCGTTCTGAAAGCGGAGTATGGTCAGCTCCCCGATCTTTCGCAGGTCAACTGGGCGCATGATGTCGTGCTGGCGTGGAACGGCACCACCTCCGGTGTGCGCCTGCCTTCCGTAGAGTCTATTCCGGCCACTCATGAGGGGCTGGTGATCTGTGATGCAACCTCTGCGGCCTTTGCCATGGATCTGCCGTGGGACCGGCTGGATGTGGTGACATGGTCCTGGCAGAAAGCGCTGGGGGGTGAGGCTGCGCACGGGATGCTCGCACTCTCTCCGCGTGCGGTGGCCCGGCTGGAAAGTTTTGAAGCGCCACGGGCACTCCCCAAGATTTTCCGTCTGGTGGGAAAAGGCAAGCTGATAGAAGGCATTTTCCGGGGGGATACCATCAACACGCCCTCCATGCTGTGTGTGGAAGATGCGCTGGACAGCCTGAAATGGGCTGAATCCGTGGGGGGGCTGGCCGGGCTTAAGGCTCGCAGTCAGGCCAATCTGGCAGAAATCACGGCATGGGAAGCACAGTCCGACTGGGTGGAGTTTCTTGCGCGGAATGAGGAAGAACGGTCCTCTACATCCATCTGCCTGCGTATTGTGGCCCCGTGGTTTCTGGCGCTGGAACGGGCCGAACAGGAAAAGGCTGTCAAACAGATGACCTCCCTGCTGGACAGGGAAGGCATTGCGTTTGATATCGCCAGCTATCGGGATGCCCCGCTGGGCCTGCGCATCTGGGGTGGGGCGACGGTGGAAGCGTCTGACGTGCGCGCCCTTCTCCCCTGGCTGGACTGGGCCTTCGCACAGATCACACCGGTATCCTGCCCGGCCTGAGCAGGATACGCCGAAAAACAGGTGGACGAACCGCCCGATCCAACGCATCGTCTGGTCACCAGCTTGAAAAGCACGGACCAGATAAAAGCGCAGGATCATGGTGAAAAAAATTACCATCGCACAACAGAAAACCTCTCTGAAAAAAAGGGGGCTGTGGGCCGGAGGGGCGCTCTCCGGCCTGCTTCTGGCAACCACGCCGCTGGCGGCTCAGGCGGCGTCATCCCCGGCTGAGGCGGCCTCTGCACATGACCCGCTGAGCGTGCAGACCGGAAACGATATTCCTGCCAGCGTGCATCTGCCCACAGACCAACTGCGGGATTATGTAAAACGTGAAGTCATGGTGCCCATGCGGGACGGCGTAAAGCTGTATACCGTGATTGTCATTCCGAAAAACGCACGGAATGCCCCCATACTTCTGACACGTACCCCCTACAACGCCAAAAAGCGCGTTGACCGTGTGCCCAATGGCCTGACCATGCGGGAAATTCTGCCGCAAGGGGATGATGTGTTTGTGGAGGGCGGCTACATCCGCGTTTTTCAGGATATCCGCGGGAAATATGGTTCACAGGGGGATTACGTCATGACACGTCCGCCCCGTGGTCCCCTGAATCCGACAAAAACGGATGAAACAACCGATGCATGGGATACGGTGGACTGGCTGGTGCACAATGTGCCGGAGTCCAACGGTCGCGTTGGCATGACGGGCTCTTCCTATGAAGGGTTTACCGTTGTGATGGCTCTGCTTGAGCCGCATCCGGCCCTGAAAGTGGCCGCACCGGAAAGCCCGATGGTGGATGGCTGGATGGGGGATGACTGGTTCCATTACGGTGCCTTCCGTCAGGGCTCATTTGACTATTTTACCGATCAGATGACCGTTCGTGGTTCGGGTGACAGTATTCCGAGGAAGGATGCTGATGATTACACGAATTTTCTGAAAGCCGGTTCCGCCGGAAGCTTTGCCACGCAGGCGGGTCTGGACCAGTATCCCTTCTGGCAGCGGATGCATGCGCACCCGGCGTATGATGCGTTCTGGCGGGGGCAGGCGCTGGATAAACTGCTGGCTCAGCGCAAACCGACTGTTCCCATGCTGTGGGAACAGGGGCTGTGGGATCAGGAAGACATGTGGGGCGCCATTCATGCCTGGCACGCGCTGAAGGATGCGGACGTCAAGGCACCGAATACGCTTGTCATGGGGCCATGGCGGCATAGTGGTGTGAACTATAATGGCTCCTCTCTCGGCCCGCTGGATTTTGAGGGAGACACCGCGCACCAGTACCGGCGTGATGTGTTCCGGCCGTTCTTTGACCAGTATCTGAAGCCGGGCAGCCCTTCCGTGCATCTGCCGGACGCGGTGATTTACAATACCGGAGACCAGAAATGGGATTATTACCGCTCCTGGCCCTCTGTTTGTGAAAACAACTGCACCGGTAGCCTGACACCGCTGTATCTCACAGGCGGCCATGGGCTGAGCTTTACACATCCGGCAACGGATGGCGCGGACAGCTATCTGTCTGACCCGGCCCACCCTGTTCCCTTCATCTCCCGCCCCTTTGCCTTTGCGCAGGGATACCGGTGGAAGCCCTGGCTGGTGCAGGACCAGCGGGAGGCGGAATCCCGCCCGGATGTGCTGACCTATGAAACGGAGGTTCTGGATGAACCTGTGCGGGTGAGCGGCGTGCCGGTGGCGGATCTGTTTGCCGCCACCACCGGGTCTGATTCAGACTGGGTTGTAAAGCTGATAGATGTGCAGCCCGGCATGACACCGGATAACCCGGCTATGGGCGGGTATGAACTGGCGGTTTCCATGGATATTTTCCGGGGCCGGTACCGGAAGGATTTTGCCAAGCCCGAAGCGCTTCAGCCGAATGCCACCCTGCATTATCATTTCACGCTGCCTGCCGTGAACCATGTGTTTGCAAAAGGGCACCGGATTATGGTGCAGATCCAGTCTTCCTGGTTCCCGCTTTATGACCGGAACCCCCAGAAGTTTGTGCCAAATATTTTTGATGCGAAACCGGCAGATTATACGTCAGCCACGCAGAGCATTCATTTTGGCGGTGCGGAGGCCACGTCTGTCCTGCTGCCTGTTGTGAAACAGTAAGGCGTTTTACGGCGGTAGGGCTAATGGCAGCAGGATAAGGGAGGCAGCATGACGCAAACCAAATTCCATATGGCGCATCTCACAGCATCTGAAATGCGGGATGCTGTCGCGCGGTCTCCCGTTGTTCTTCTGCCTTTGGGTAGTTTTGAAGATCAGGGGCCGCATATGCCCATGGGGGACTATCTTCTGGCGGATGTCGTGGCCGGGCAGATTGCCAGAAAGGCCGCGGCTGCGGGGCATGAGGTTTATGTTGCCCCTGTCCTGCCGTTTGGGGGTGCGGATTATTTTGGATATATGCCGGGTGGCATTGCACTTTCTCAAACCACACTTCAGGCGGTCTTGCGGGATATGCTGGAAAGCCTGCTGCGGCACGGCATAACCCGCCTGATTATTCTGAATGGTCATGGTGGAAACTGCACCATGATTCATGATGTCACCCGCACCATCTGGCTGCGGGACGGCATCATGATCCCGAGCTTTTATTTATGGCGAGTTGCTGCGGGCTTTCTGCCGGGTGTTGTGGGGGCGGAACAGGCCGCACAGTCCGGCGGGCATGGGGCAAACCCGTTGACAAGCATTGGCATGCATCTTCTGCCTGATCTGGTCAGGGAGGATCTTCTCCCGACAGTGCATGAAGAAAAAACAGCCTGGGGTTTGAACGTTTCTGATTTCGGCACGCTTGATCTGGATGGCGCCCAGATTTCAGTGCCTCTGGAAGGGGATGCAACGGCTTCCCGCGGCATCGGGCGTGGTGATCCGCGCCTGTGTTCTGCCAAAACCGGAGCCGCCCTGACCGAAAAGCTGGTTGAAACCGGGCTGAAACTTGTCGAACATGTTCTGAAACACGGTGAGCGCTAGAGCATTTTCCGCACTGATTGAATCATGAGGGATTCCCAAATATGGCGTGATCTGATTCAAGATGACAGCCGGAATGGAGGCCGGCTCTGGATGTCATCACGCACGCTGTCTCTGGATCTCCGCGAACGTGTTGTTGCGGCCGTTTCGAATGGTCTATCGCGTCGTCAGGCGGCTGAACGGTTTGGCGTCAGTCCGGCGAGTGCGATCCGCTGGTGCGCCCTTGCCGCTGCGACCGGCAGTGCTGCTGCCAGGCCACGTGGCGGGGACCGCCTGTCCCACAGGATTGAAGCACAGGCAGAGCGCATCCATGCCCTGATCGCCGGGAAGGACGATCTTACATTGGCTGAAATCCGGGCCCGGCTGGCTGATGACGGGCATCATTTTGCGATCGGCACGCTATGGCGCTTCTTCGCGCGCCACAGGATCACATGGAAAAAAAGACCGCTCACGCGGCGGAGCAGGATCGCCCCGACATCCTGACGCGACGACAGGAGTGGTTCGATACCCAGCCCGATCTCGATCCGGGGCGGCTGGTCTTCATTGATGAGACCTGGGCCTCCACCAATATGGCGCGCCGCTACGGGCGGTGTCTGCGCGGCCAGAGGCTGCGTTCCGCCGTGCCGCATGGTCATTGGAAAACAACGACATTCGTCGCCGGGTTGCGAGTGAGCGGTATCGTGGCGCCCATGGTGCTGGATGGTCCGATCAATGGTCGCAGCTTCCAAACCTATATCGATCGCGTGCTGGTGCCTGATCTGCGGCCTGGCGACATCGTCATCATGGACAATCTCGGTTCGCACAAAGGCCCCGGCGTTCAGGCTGCGATCGAAGCGGCAGGCGCGACCGTGCGTTATCTGCCTCCCTACAGTCCCGACTTCAATCCCATCGAAAAGGCTTTCTCCAAACTCAAGGCCCATCTCCGCAAGGCCGCGGAACGGACACGCGATGCCCTGTGGGACAGGATCGGCGCACTGATCGATCAGATCACTCCCACAGAATGCGCAAACTTCTTCACCGCAGCTGGATATGAACCAGACTGAAAAGAAAACGCCCTAGCAGCCTGTCGGGTTGGGGTACCCTTTGAAGTGGCGAGGCTGTAGGGTGATGGGATGAGCCGTTTCATCCCGTTTGACCGATCCCAGCCATATCTTCTGCCGCCTGACCTGAAGGCGTGGCTTCCGGCTGACGATATGGCGCATTTCATTGTCGCCGCTGTTGAGCGGGTTCCGATGACTGCATTTTGCGTGCCGGTACGCACGGGGGGCAAGGCGCAGTATCATCCGCGCCTGATGCTGTCCCTTCTGATCTTCAGTTACGCGAACGGGCTGTTTTCCTCACGCCGGATCGAACGGGCGACATATCGCGACATCGGGGTGCGCTTCGTTGCGGCGAACCTGCATCCGGATCACGACACGATTGCCACTTTCCGCCGGACAAACCGGACGGCCATCGAAGCTGCCTTTGCGCAGGTCCTGCTTCTGGCGCGCGAGATGGGCCTGCTGCGTCTGGGTGTGGTGTCGATTGATGGCACGAAAATCGATGCCGATGCCTCGAAATACCGTTCGGTTCGCTACGACCGGATCAAGGCCCTGCGCGAACAACTGGCGGTGGATATCGTACAACTGATGGAACAGGCGGAGCACGCGGACGCCACAGACAGTGATCCGCAGGCATTGCCCGAAGAACTCGCCCGGCGGGAGACGCTGAAAGCGAAGCTGGATGAAGCCTGTGCCCGGCTGGAAGCGGACGCGAAGGCGCAGGCCGAGGCGGCACGCCCCGCATACGAGCAGAAAAAAGCCGCCTGTGATGCGAAGACAGGACGTCGCGGCCGGGCGCCGAAACCGCCGGATGATGAACCACCACCGGAGAGGCAGATCAGCCTGACCGATCCCGACAGCCGCCTCATGCGGCGTTCGGACGCCCACGAGTTCCGGCAGGCTTACAATGCGCAGGCCGTGGTCTGCGCCGAAGGCAGTCAGCTGATCGTGACAACTGACGTTGTCGCCACGTCAGCGGACGCGCCGTCCTTTGCCAGCACCGTGCTGTCGATGGAAGACATGATCGGGCTCCCGAAAACCGTTCTCGCCGACACCGGTTACGCCAGTGGACAGGCGGTCCGGGATCTGCGGAAAAAAGGCATTGATCCTCTGGTCGCCATCGGACGGCCCTGCGCCCGCAGGCCTTACGACTTCCGGCCTCCTCCTGAAGACAGGGAGCCGCGCCGGATAACCGAACCCTGGCGGCTCGCCATGAAGGAGAGGCTGGAAACCACAGAAGCGGGAGATCTTTACAGACTGAGAAAACAGACCGTGGAGCCGGTCTTTGGCATTATCAAAAGCGTCATGGGTTTCAGAAGATTCAGTCTGCGCGGCCTTGCAAAAGTCACGACCGAATGGACACTCGTCGCACTCGCATATAACTGCAAAAGAATGGCCCGGCTTCAGGCAGTATAAGCCGTGTCAGCCTTGGCGTTATCAGCCGTAAAATGCCCAACCCGACAGGCTGCTAGAGCAGTTTCTTTCCATTCTGGCACATGGGCGTTCGTGCCTGATGGATCGGCCCCCGGCTTGGCCTAAAAAGGGCTTTGAAGAAAAACGAAAGCTCCTTCCCGAGGGAAAGAGCTTTCTGAAAATAGATTGGTTTTACCGAGCAAATGGATAATCGATATAGCCTTCTGGTCCCCGCGAATACCAGGTCTGGATATTATCCTTATTCAGGGGAAGATTGTCTTCCAGACGATGCACCAGATCGGGGTTGGCAATGAAAGGCCGCCCGAAAGCAATGGCGTCCGCCACACCGGTCGCGACTGTTTCAATCGCTTCTTCCCGCGTGTAATCCTGATTCAGAACCAGTGGTTTCGTGAAGACTTTGCGGATCGGCCCATGCAGTTTCGGCTGGTCGCTCTTGCCAAATGTGCCGTCGGGACCAAGCTCGCGCAGTTCGAGAAAAGCAATCTTGAGATCGTTCAGAAGCTTTGCTGCGGGTATGAAAACCTGCTCGGGGTGGCTGTCGATGCACCCTTGTGAATCGCCGTTGGGGGAAAGCCGTACGGATGTCTTGTCCGCGCCAATCGCGGCAATCACCGCTTCCGTGACTTCACGCAGGATGCGGATGCGGTTTTCAGGAGAGCCACCATAGTCATCGGAACGATGGTTGGCGCTGTCCCGCAGGAATTGATCGATCAGATATCCGTTGGCGGCATGAATCTGGACTCCGTCAAAGCCGGCTTCCAGGGCGTTGCGGGCAGCGTTTCCGTAATCGTTCACGATACGGGCGATGTCCTCCTTGGTCAGGGGGCGGGCGACTTCGGGGTCCTGCTTGCCGTTGTACGTATGAAGCGGCTCCGGCGCTTTTGTTGCCGAGGAGGATACCGGCTGCATGCCCGTCACACTGGAATGCATCACGCGGCCCATGTGCCAGAGCTGGGCCACGATCTTTCCGCCTTTTGCGTGCACTGCCGCAGTAACCGGCTTCCAGGCTTCCACCTGCTCCTGTGTCCACAGGCCCGGCGCATAGGGGCACCCAAGACCTTCCCGGCTGATGCCGGTTGCTTCAGAGATAATCAGACCTGCTGTGGCACGTTGCGTATAATACTCGACCATGATGGGGGTCGGAACATGCTCAGGGGTGGCTTTGGCACGCGTCATCGGGGACATGAAAACTCTGTTTTTGGCGTAAATGCTTCCCATTTCAATCGGCTCAAACAGGCTGGGCATGACAGATCCTTTCTAAAATAAATAATTCTTAATGAAGTGGGGAAGTCTTGCGGGAATTACAATAGAATTTCTGTCTTTAGAGAGCATTATATAATTTTTTGATGTAATTTTTACGGTATGGATATCTGAATACTCAAAAATTGTCAGAAAGCGCAGAACGCATTCCAATGGAAATACCATTCACAGGATGTTTTGTGAGCGGGTAAAGAGGCTCGTTAAAACCTCAAGATTATCTGCCGGGCCGGAGTTTCAGAAAAGGATAGTTTCAAGGAAATAAGATGATTTAAAGAGGAATTTTCTTGTCTGTGAGAAATCTGCTTTGCGACCTCAAAACCGCGTTTCGTATCCTGCGTGAGGACGGAACCGCCCAGACCGTAAGGAGAGTCATTGACCAGATCAATGGCGTCCTGTTCACGGCAGCCCAGTTTCATGGTGGTTTTTTTCAGGTTTGTATGCCATTTCAAGAGCCTTTCCAATTCCCTCGGAAAACTCAGGCCCGGAAGTCGATCACACTACGTCTTCCACCTTGCCGTCTTCGAGGCGTTCAAAAATACTGCGAATGGTCGTACCCTTCATCACCATACCGAAGAGCGAAACAGGGACACCACCCGGCGGCAGACCATTCAGAGCAAGCATCCCTCCAGACCGGACATAGCCCATGGCCTGTGCAAAAGCTTTGGTGGAGACTGTAGTAATCAGGCCGCCATGAACGCCACCAATGTCGTTCTATATAAAAGTCGCCGGGTTACTTTCTGCTTGTGTTAACGGCACGGGCCGCGCCGAGTTTCCGGGCGAGGACAAGTTTTTCATCATCACTATCAACCGCGACGATATTCAGCCCATGGCGACACCATAATGCACCGCCCTCCGGCCCACCCCTTTGGGCAGGCGGGCCACAGAGTTGGGGTCCGCCACGACATAGTCCGCAAAGCAGCTATTTCAGCCAGGATTTTCAGGCATCTTTCTTAAGCTGGCCGAAGGGAGCCCAGCTCCGCCCGTCACGGGCCAGAAGGGCATCGGCCGCGGCGGGGCCGGTGCTGCCAGCTTCATAGAAGTCCGGGGGGGTGACGGCGCTGCTCCAGGCTTTCAGCACAGGGTCTACCACCCGCCATGCGGCTTCAATATTATCCGCGCGCTGGAAGAGGGTGGCGTTGCCCTGAAGGCAATCATACAGCAGGGTTTCATATCCCACATTGGGAATGGCCCCAAAGGCGTCCTGATAGCGAAACTGGGAGACAACTTCATCCACAACGGTTTCCGGTCCGGGGTGTTTGGCATTGAAATGCAGGTCCATCCCCTTTTCAGGGCGGATATTATAGACAAACCGGTTAGGCATCTGTGGGCGGCCATCCGCCATGTGGAACAAGGGGTATGGTGTTTCCTTGAACTGCACCACAATTTCGGTCACGTTGGAATTCAGGGCTTTTCCGGTGCGCAGGTAAAACGGCACGCCGGCCCAGCGCCAGGTATCAATTTCTATTTTCAGGGCGGCATAGGTTTCCGTCATGCTCTGCGGGTTTACGCCGGGGCTGTCGTGATAGGCGGCAACTGTGCGCCCGGCCACGGCACCGGCGGTATACTGGCCGCGCACGGCATTTTCCGGCGAGATGGCGCGAATGGCATCAAACACCTGCTGTTTGGCATTGCGGATGGCTTCGGCATTCAGGGAGGAAGGCGGTTCCATGGCGACCAGCGCCAGTAACTGGAACAGGTGGTTGGGCACCATATCCCGCAGCGCCCCCGTGGCATCATAGAACACGCCGCGCCCTTCAACAGAAAGAGTTTCGGCTGCGGTGATCTGGATATGGTCAATATAGTCACGCCGCCAGAGCGGGTCGAACAGCAGGTTGCTGAAGCGGAGCGCCAGCAGATTCTGCACGGTCTCTTTGCCGAGGAAGTGGTCCACCCGGTAAATCTGGCTTTCCCGCAGGAAGGAGAGCAGATGCGCATTGAGCGCCTGAGCGGAGAGAAGGTCTGTCCCGAAAGGTTTTTCTATAACCAGCCGCCGGAAGCTGCCCGGTGCTTCTTCCATCAGGCCGGCGCGGCTCAGGCTTTCCGCCGCAGGCCCGAAAAAGCGCGGGGGGCAGGCAAGGTAGAACACCGCATTGCCGGTGCCGACATCGGGCTTCAGGGTGCGCAGGGCCTCGACAGATGTGAAGTCGAGTGAGCGGTACGTCATCCGCTCGGCCAGCCAGTTCCAGACCTGCTCGTTAAGGCTGACAGTATAGAATTCCGCATGCTGGTCTTTCGTGAAGCTTTCCAGCCTCTCACGCAGGGAGCGTATCCAGCCTTCGGTGGTGTTCTTTTCAAGACTGACGCCGATGATGCGAAAATCATCAGGCAGAAATCCGTTGCATGCCAGATCATAGAGGGCAGGCACCAGCAGCCGGTGTGTCAGGTCTCCCGCGGCACCAAGAATAACCAGTGTTCCAGCCGGTGCCGGGTGGGTGGCTGCCGGTGCGATAACGGGGGCAGATGTCATGATTGGTGTCCTTTTGACGTGGCTGGAAAACGTATGCCGCAATTCCATTTTTGCCCGATTTGGTCTAAATTCCCTGCCCGGTCAGGCTTTGGCAGGAATGGTAAGGGAAGAGTTATGGGGTATCGGGTTGCAGTTGCAGGCGCCACCGGGGCTGTGGGGCGCGAAATTTTAAAGACACTGGCGGAGCGGGAGTTCCCCGTTGACGATATTGTTGCACTGGCGTCACCGCGCTCTGCCGGGCGCGAGGTTTCGTTCGGGAACCGGGTTCTGAAAGTCCAGAATCTGGAAACTTTTGATTTCACGGGCTGGGATATTGGCCTGTTCTCTCCCGGTGGTGAGGTTTCGGCTAAATATGCACCGATTGCCGCCAAAGCGGGCTGCGTGGTGATTGATAACACATCACATTTCCGTATGGACCCGGACGTGCCGCTGGTGGTGCCGGAAGTCAACCCGAATGCGCTCAAGCGCATGAAGCGCAATATTATTGCAAACCCGAACTGCTCAACCATCCAGATGGTGGTGGCCCTCAAACCCCTGCATGACCTGTTCACGCTCAAGCGTGTTGTGGTGTCGACCTATCAGGCGGTATCCGGCGCGGGGAAAGACGGGATGGATGAACTCTTCTCCCAGTCACGCGGCAGCTTTGTGAACGACCCGCCGAAAATCGAACAGTTTCAGAAGCAGATAGCGTTCAACTGCATTCCCCAGATTGACCGCTTCATGGACGATGGCGCGACCAAGGAAGAATGGAAAATGGCGGTGGAGACGAGAAAAATTCTCGACCCTGACGTTTCCGTGATTGCAACCTGCGTCCGTGTGCCGGTGTTTATCGGTCATTCTGAAGCGGTTGTGGCGGAGTTTGCGGAACCGGTTGACCTGAACCGTGCGCGTGAAGCCCTGCGTGAGGCCGAGGGCGTGATCCTGCGTGATGAGCGTGAAGATGGCGGGTATGTGACTCCAATCGAGTGCGTTGGTGAAGATGCGAGCTATGTCTCACGTCTTCGTGTCGACCCGACTGTTCCAAACGGTCTCGCTTTCTGGTGCGTGTCCGATAATCTGCGGAAAGGCGCGGCTTTGAACGCCGTACAGATTGCTGAAACCATGGTTGCCCTGGACCTCCTGCCCAGACACGGCTGAGTGAGGTCGCCCCGCCTCGCGGCCTCGTGTTGGCTGGCTGAATTGACCGGTCTGCGGGGGGGGCGTAGGAAAAATTCCGATGCAGAAACGCCGGTCTGAGCCGGTGTAAGGAATAGACGGACAGGATACGAGGCTGACAATGCAGGATATCCGCAAGGCCCTCTATGTAGGGACCCGAAGTGACGGCAGACTCATTCAGCGGCCGATGTCGCCGCATCTGCAAATTTATCGCTATCGCCTGTCCATGGTTCTTTCAATTTCGAACCGCCTGACGGGTGTTGTCGCAACCGGCGGCGCGGCTCTGGGCGTGTTCTGGCTTGCGGCCGCGGCCAAAGGGCCAAAAGCGTTTGCCACAGCCCGCAAAGTGACAGGCAACCCCGCGGGCCAGCTCCTGCTGGTGGGGTGGCTTGCATCCGTTGTGTATCACACGGTGGGCGGCATCCGGCACCTTATCTGGGATTCCGGCAAGCGGTACGACAAAGAAGAGCTGAACAAGGATGGTCCGGTGGCTGTCGGCGTGACAGCGGGTGTCAGCGCGGTGCTGGCTGTGGGCCTTCTGGGCGTTGCGGCCAAACGGGCGCGTGCCCTTGCCAAAGCAGGGAAGGCTTCCTGACATGAATGCTTCTGTTCCTCACATTGAGGTCATGCGCTCACAGCTTGGCCGCGCACGCGGGCTGGGAGCCGGTGGGTCCGGCACGGAGCACTGGTGGGCCGAGCGTGTGACGGCGGCGTCTCTCCTGCCGCTTTCAACATGGTTTGTTGTCCAGATGTTCCGCCTTGGCGGGGCTGACCATGCGGATGTTGTGAAATGGGGCGGCAAGCCGGTGAATGCCACCATGCTGACCGCCCTGATCATTGCCACCTTTTATCACGCCCAGCTCGGTCTGCAGGTGATTGTGGATGACTATGTGCACGGCAAGGCGCACCTGCCGACCCGCATTCTGGTCAAATTCGTCACCTCGCTGCTCGGGCTTCTTGGCGTGTTTGCCGTGGTGAAGCTTGTGGTCGCCGGCAGCCGGCGGTCCTGAGCAGACCAGATCTGAATCCTGTGCCGCCTGTTTGCGCCACATGTCGGGGCGGCACGAAACCTGAAGACATGACAGGCCGAACGCACATGGGAGCGCCGTCACGATGAATGCCAATACCTCTCCGTCCCGGGGAGCTTACCGGATTGTCGATCACGCTTATGATGTCGTGGTTGTAGGAGCAGGCGGTTCCGGCCTGCGCGCAACGCTGGGCATGGGGGCCGCGGGCCTCAAGACTGCCTGCGTGACCAAGGTTTTCCCGACCAGAAGCCACACGGTGGCCGCTCAGGGTGGCATCGGGGCCTCCTTGGGCAACATGGCTGAGGATAACTGGCGCTGGCATATGTATGACACCGTAAAGGGGTCAGACTGGCTGGGCGATCAGGACGCCATTGAATTCATGTGCCGCGAGGCTGTGCCCGCCGTGCAGGAACTGGAACATTTTGGCGTGCCCTTCTCCCGCACGGAAGATGGCAAGATCTACCAGCGCCCCTTTGGCGGCCATATGAGTGATTATGGCAAGGCCCCGGTGCCGCGCGCCTGCGCCGCCGCGGACCGGACCGGGCATGCCATCCTGCATACGCTGTATCAGCAGTGCCTGAAGCATAACGTTGAATTCTTTATTGAATACTTCGCCATCGACCTGATCATGGATGAAGACGGAGTGTGCCGTGGCGTGATGGCCTGGTGTCTGGATGACGGCACCATTCATCGCTTCAATGCCAAAATGGTGGTGCTGGCCACGGGCGGTTATGGCCGTGCCTACCAGTCCTGCACCTCGGCCCATACCTGCACAGGGGATGGAAACGGCATGGCCATGCGCGCCGGCCTGCCCACGCAGGATATGGAATTCGTGCAGTTCCACCCGACAGGAATTTATCCGGCTGGCTGCCTGCTTACGGAAGGCTGCCGTGGTGAAGGAGGGTATCTGACCAACTCCGAAGGTGAGCGCTTCATGGAGCGTTATGCTCCCACGGCGAAAGATCTTGCCTCGCGTGATGTGGTGTCCCGCGCCATGACAATCGAGATCAAGGAAGGCCGGGGCTGCGGGCCGAAAAAAGACCACATCATGATGCATCTGGAGCATCTGGGTGCGGACCTTCTGCACCAGCGCCTGCCGGGCATTCTGGAAACGGCGCGGATTTTTGCCGGTGTGGATGTAACGAAGGAACCCGTGCCGGTTCTGCCGACAGTTCATTACAATATGGGTGGCATCCCCACCAATATTCATGGGGAAGTCATTCGCCCGACCTCCGATAATCCGGACGCCGTGGTGCCCGGCCTGATGGCTGTGGGTGAAGCGGCCTGTGTGTCCGTGCATGGGGCAAACCGCCTTGGCACGAACTCCCTGCTGGATCTGATTGTGTTTGGCCGCGCTGCGGCGCGTCGTGCAGCGGAAATTGTCAAACCGACCGATTTCATCAAGCCGCTTCCCGTTGGTGCGGGAGAGGCCGCGCTCGACCGTCTGGACAGGCTGCGTTACGCCAAGGGCAACACGAAGGTTTCCGTCATGCGGGATCGCCTCCAGCGTGACATGCAGGCCCATGCCGCTGTGTTCCGCACAGAGGAAAGCCTTCAGGAAGGTGTTGATAAAATCCGCCAGATCTGGGCCGGGCTTGGAGATATTTCCGTGTCCGATACCTCTCTGGTCTGGAACAGTGACCTGATGGAAGCGCTGGAATTTGAAAATCTTCTGGCGAATGCAACGGTTACTCTGGAAAGCGGTCTGGCCCGGCATGAAAGCCGTGGCGCACATGCGCGGGATGACTTCACCAAGCGTGATGACAAGGAGTGGATGAAGCACTCCGTTTCCTGGTTGGATGAGAAAGGCGGCGTGAAGCTGACCTACCGTCCGGTACATATGAAGACCCTGACAGATGATGTTCAGGTCTTCCCACCCAAAGAGCGCGTTTACTGAGCCGACGGGAAGAACGGGCGAAGAAGGGAGGCGAACATGGTCGAACTCAGACTGCCGCGCAACAGCGAGATCGGGGTAGGAAAAACCTACCCCGCGCCAGCCGGGGCCAAAAATGTCAAGACATTCCGGATTTATCGCTGGACGCCGGATGATGATAAAAATCCGGTGGTGGATTCCTATGAACTGGATCTGGATACCATCGGGCCGATGGTGCTGGACGCCATTATCCATATCAAGAACGAGGTAGATCCCACCCTGACATTCCGCAGGTCCTGCCGTGAAGGGATCTGCGGTTCCTGCGCCATGAATATTGATGGGGAAAACACGCTTGCGTGCTTAAAGCCCATCAAGGACATCAAGGGGGATGTGCGCATCTATCCGCTGCCGCACATGCCGGTTGTCAAGGATCTGGTGCCCAATCTTGAAGGGGCCTATGCGCAGTTGCGCTCCATCAGCCCGTGGATGCAGGCAGACACCGCACCGCCGCCGGATGCCGAACGCAGGCAGAGCATTGAAGAACGCGCCAAGCTTGATGGCATGTGGGAATGTATCCTGTGCTTCTGCTGCACAACATCCTGCCCGTCTTACTGGTGGAATGGGGACCGGTATCTCGGCCCTGCCGTCCTTCTGGCCGCATATCGCTGGATTGCCGACAGTCGTGATGAGCATACAGGGGACCGGCTGGATGAGTTGGAGGATACCTTCAAGCTCTATGCCTGCCGTACCATCATGAACTGCACGCAGACCTGCCCGAAAGGGCTGAATCCGGCCAAGGCGATTGGCCGCATCAAAGAGCTGCAGATTGAGCGCAAAGCCTGAGGAACCGCAGGGCTTCTGAGGGATGAGGTATTAAGGCTGGCCGGGGTTTTTACGGCCAGTCCTGAAAAAACTGGGAAACCTGATGCGTTGTGACAGACGCATCAGGTTTTTTTATGCGCTCTCATGCGGGTCAAGAGAATAAGAATGGTGACTGGTAAAGGCGGGATGGTATAGAGACTATACAAATGCTTTCATGCCGGAGAGAGTATTATTTCTTTCTTGATATGAATTCACGTATTGTATAGAGAATTCAGGAGTGCCTGTGCAGGAGAATAAGGCGGAAAAGTTTTTTTCAATGTGCCTGCCGTGGACGCGTTCTTTCTTATCCTCGCGCTTTGTACACTATGGCTTTATAGGGCTCATACTTCTTTATGTCCTCAGCTATTGCGTGATTCCGTTTTCGGATGGAGATCCGGCCTATTACGTGATTCTGGGGCGCGGGCTGCTCCGGGAGCATAGTCTGCCCTACAGCTATGCCTTTGATCACAAGCCCTTTGGGGTTTACCTGTTCTACGGGGTATGGGACCGACTTTTTCCCGTTTATCCGGGAAAATTCACGGTTCTGTCTCTTCTGCTGTGCGGGGCGTTCTGCATGCTCTGCCGTGCCTTCGGCCGCTTCAACCGCGTTCATGCCTTTGCAGGTCTGGTGGTCTTTGGGGCCGTTTTCAATGTTCTGGCCGGGAATACCGAGCTTGTTCTCGTCACCGGCGAGGCCTTGATTCTGGCACTGATGCTCAGGGGTGTGGAAACAGGAAAAACCCTTCTGTTTTTTCTCGCGGGGTTTTGCGCCGCCCTGGTTATCAATGTGAATTATCTGGCGGTGGTCTGCCTGCTGGCCCCTGCGGCTTTGCTGCTTTTCTCCCCCGGCTGGTTCAGGGTTTCCCGGGTTCTGCTGGCCTTTCTTGGGCTGTGCAGCGGGCTTGGGGTTTTGTTCTCCCCTTATCTGATTGCCGGGCATGGGGCCTTGCAGGCCTATTTCTCCATGCAGAGAAGCTTTTTGCACCAGTATAGCGGAACGCTCTCACAGCGTTTGCTCTGCGCGTTCTGGATGGTGTTTTACCTGCTGCTGATGGTGCCTGTTCTTGTCGGGTGGGTCAGACGGTTTCCTGTTCGTTTGCGGCAGCGTGACGGGCGCAGAAATCTGATTCTGCCTGCATGGTGTGTCTCGTCCTTTCCGGCCACTTTGATATCCGGGCATCCGTATGAGCATTATTTCATACTGTGCTTTGCGCCAGCGGTGATCATGCTGGCTATTTTGCTGCGTGACGGCGCCTCGCCTTCTTGTCTGGCCATGTTGCCGTTATGTGTGACCACCCTGTTTTTCATAGGCGTGAGGCTGCACGACAACATCAATGTCGCGTCCTATACGCGGCGTGTGGACTATGCAGGGATAGCCCGGATGGTAGGGCGTGCGCGTGTTCTGGATATCAGAACCTATCACGCTGTCTTTTACCTGTCTGATCTAAAGCCTTTTGACGTCTACCTGTTTGCAAACCATATCGATATCCTCTTCAGGGAGAATGCCTGGAAGCGGTATATGCAGGACCTTCAGCAGAACCCGCCGTATGTGGTGACACCCTATGTGGGCTGTGAGACGCATCAGGTGGAAGCTCCGGTCTGCCAGTGGCTGCAGGAGCACTATACCCTGGTTTATGCCGCCAATGTCCGGCACAGACACAGGAACAAACCAAACAAGTTTTCTCTGGCTCTCTATAAACTTCGGGAACCAACAGAAACGGGGGTACAGGTGTCTCCCCCCGGGATGTAAGGTCGGAATGGAGAGCGTGGCCTGTTTGCTTTTCAGGTCGCTCCTCCTGCATAAAAGGCGGATGCTTCACCTGCGCGATGCCTGCCCCGCTGATATTCCCCGCATTACGGCGATTTATAATCATGCCGTAGAGCACACAACAGCCATCTGGAACGAGACCGTGGTGGATGAGGCCAATCGTCTCGCATGGGTGCGGGAGCGTCAGCAGGCCGGGAATCCGGTTCTGGTGGCGGTTACGGCAGCAGGAGACGTTGCCGGTTACGCCTCGTTCGGCCCGTGGCGTGTATGGGATGGATACCGGCATACGGTGGAACATTGCGTGTATGTGCACCCGGAGGCGCACCGGCAGGGCATTGGTCTGGCGCTGATGCGGGCTCTGATTGCGCGGGCGCGGGCGGAGGGTAAGCATGTGATGGTTGCTGGAATTGATGCCGGCAATACAGCGTCCGCCGCCCTGCACAGGCAGCTCGGCTTTGAAGAAACCGGGGCGATGAAAGAGGTGGGCACCAAATTTGGCCAGTGGCTGGATCTGGTGTTTTTCTGCCTCACACTTGATACGCGGCCCACGCCTGACAGGGATGCTGAGTAATATCCTGATTGGTCTCCTGATTTGCCAGTACCCCTGCCCTGAGCCCCTCGGCCCGACGCGCAGGCTGATGCTCCTGCAGACGCTCTCAGGCGCGCTGCGGCTGAAAAGCGGCGGTTGAAAAGATTGACGCTGGTGGCCCAAGAATGAGACACCAGTTCTTCATGAAGAACGGAGCAGTGTAGTTCGTGTTTGACGGCCATCTTTCCTCCCTTGCCGGTCGTACGCGGGCATGGACAGACAGTTTGTTTGTGGACCACGCTATTTTCCGGCTGGTCTGGACAAATTTTCATGCGGTGGTGCCGGGCAAGGTGTACCGCTGCAACCACCCCACACCTGCGCGCCTGAAATGGGCCATGCGGCGGTTCGGGCTCAAAACCCTTGTCAATCTGCGCGGGCATCGCCAATGCGGGTCGGACGCGCTCTCCCGCAATGCGGCGGCGCGGCTCGGGCTTGCGCATGTTGATATGGCGTTTGAAAGCCGGGGGGCTCCGCACCGTGACCGGATTTTGCGTTTTGCCGGGCTGTATCAGCAGATTGCGTTTCCCATGCTCATGCATTGCAAATCCGGGGCGGACCGGGCAGGGCTGGCGTCTGGTCTGGTAATCCTGTTTGAGGGGGGCACTGCGGAGCAGGCCCTGAAGGAACTATCCTGGCGTTACGGGCATTTCCGGCAGTCCCGCACAGGCATTCTGGATGCGTTTTTCCTGCGGTTTCAGGCCGATGCCGAAGGGCGCCTTCCTTTTCTGGACTGGGTGCGCGATGAGTATGATGAAGCCGCCCTCAAGCGCGACTTTGTAGCAGGCAAACTTGCTTCTTTCATGACTGATCAGGTTTTGCGAAGAGAGTAACGTAATGGATGCACGGCCTGCTCCGGCCCCGCCGGTTTGTTCTTCCACCGCATCCGCCCCTCATCTGCCGGTTTTTGCAGCGGTTTTGGCAATCCTGTCCTGGGCCAGTGCCTACCCAGTTGTGAAAATGGCCCTGCATGTGCTTCCCCCCATACCGCTTGCCGCGGCCCGGTACGCGCTGGCGGCGATCATTGTGCTGGTGTGGTGTGTCTACACCCGGCCCATGCTGCCACGTATGCGGGATCTGCCGCGTTTTATCGTGTGCGGGGCTGTCGGGATTGCCCTTTATAATATCCTGTTCAATGTGGGTGAGCAGACGGTCTCTGCCGGAGCGGCGGGGCTGCTCATCAGCTTTTCACCATTGATTGCAGCCATTATTGCGGTTGTGGCCATGGGAGAGCGCTTGTCCGTGTGGGGCTGGGTTGGCTCACTGGTCAGTTTCTGTGGCGTTGTGCTGGTGGCGCAGGGGCAGCCGGGCGGGCTGACATTCGGTTCAGGCGCTGCGGATGTTCTGGCTGCGGCGTTTGCGGCGGCTGTCTATAACTCCGTTCAGAAAAAACTTGTTGTTGTATATGGGGCTTTGACAACAACGGCTTATGTTCTGATGGTCGGGGCTGTTTTGCTTACACCCTGGCTCGGGCAGGCCGTGCAGGATTTGCGGGCCGGTCCGGTTTCAGGATGGGGTCTGGTGGCGCAACTGGCGGTGTTTCCAGCCATTCTGGGGTATGGGGCGTGGGCCTATGTTGTGGGCAGGATTGGCGTTGCCCGGTCTTCCGGCCTTCTCTACCTGCTCTCCCCCACGACCTTGCTTCTGGCGTTTCTGATCACAGCGGAAATTCCCAGCCTGCTGACTCTGGTGGGGGGTGCGATTATTATCGCAGGTGTGGGGCTGATGAACACACGCGGGCGTGTCAGGCAGAGATAGTGTGGTGATACAAAAAACGCCGGAGGCCTGAGGGCCCCGGCGCAATTTTGCAATCAGACAAATGTCCTGAAACCCGCAGGGGTTTTCAGACCGGAATTGTCCGCTCCAGTGTGGTGCTGATGGCTGTCAGGCCCGGCAGGACCTTGCCTTCCAGCCATTCCAGAAACGCACCGCCTGCTGTGGAGACATAGGTCATGTCGTGCAGCACACCGGCGTGACGCAGGGCGGCAACGGTGTCCCCCCCTCCGGCAATGGTTTTCAGGGCACCGGCCTTTGTCAGGCGGGCGGCTTCCTGCGCGACGGCATTGGTGCCTTCATCAAACGGCGGCAGCTCGAACACACCCAGAGGGCCGTTCCAGACCAGCGTTTTCAGCCCCGCCAGCTTGCCTTTCAGCAACTTGACGGTTTCCGGCCCGACATCCAGCGCCATCCAGCCATCGGGAATTTCAGTTACGGGTGCGACCAGCGTGGGCGCTCCGGCCATGAAATCTTCTGCAAGCACAACATCAACCGGCAGAACCAGATCACAGTTTTTTTCCTGTGCCTTGGCCATGATCTGCCGGGCGGTGTCCAGCATGTCCTCTTCCTTGAGCGACTTGCCAACATTCAGCCCTTTGGCAGCCAGGAAGGTGTTGGCCATGGCCCCGCCCACAATCAGAACATCAACGCGTTCCAGCATGTTTTCCAGAAGGGCGAGTTTGGTGGAGACTTTGGCTCCCCCAACAATCGCGCCTACAGGGTGGGTGGGGTTTTCAAGTGCTGCATCCAGCGCGGAGAGTTCCGCTTCCATCAGCCGGCCGGCATAGGACGGCAGATGCTGCGCCACACCGGCGGTGGAGGCATGGGCCCGGTGCGCTGCGGAGAACGCATCGTTCACGTATACATCGCCCAGTTTTGCAAGATCGGCAGCCAGATCCGGTGCGTTGGTTTCCTCACCGGGGTAGAAGCGGGTGTTTTCCAGCAGCAGCACTTCCCCGTCTTTCAGGGCGACTGCGGCGGCTTCCGCCTGCGGGCCAATGCAGTCATGCGCGAAGCTGACAGGCTGCCCCAGCGCCATGGCAAGAGCCTGCGCCATGGGCTCCAGGGACATGCCGGGCACAACCTTGCCCTTGGGCCGGTCAAAATGGCTGAGCACGATCACGCGCCCGCCCTTGTCCGCCAGTTCCCGGATGGTGGGCACAATACGCTCGATACGCGTCAGATCCGTAATCTTCCCATCCTGCATGGGAACATTGAGATCCGCCCGGAGCAGGATACGCTTGCCCTTCGGGTCAAGCTTATCCAGCGTGTTGAAGGGAAGAATGGCCATCAGAGTGCTCCGAACAGAGCCGCTGTGTCAGACATGCGGTTGGAGAAGCCCCATTCATTGTCATACCAGGCGCAGATGCGCACCAGCTTGCCACCATCGACCAGAGTGGTCTGGGTTGCATCAAAGGTGGAAGAGGCCAGCGCGTGGTTGAAGTCAGAGCTGACCAGCGGCGCGTCGGAATAGTCCAGAATGCCTTTCAGTGGGCCTGCGGAGGCCGCGGCCTTGAGGGCATTGTTCACGTCTTCCACGGAAGCAGGGACTTTTTTCGGGATGAAATCGAGCGAGACGAGGGAGACGTTGGCTGTCGGCACGCGAATGGCGGTGCCATCCAGCTTGCCTTTAAGCTGCGGCAGAACCAGACCCACAGCGCGGGCGGCACCCGTGGAGGTCGGGATCATGTTCAGAGCGGCGGCGCGAGCGCGGCGCAGGTCTGAATGCAGGGTATCCACCGTGCGCTGGTCACCCGTGTAGGAATGGATAGTTACCATGTAACCGCATTCAATGCCGAACGTGTTTTCCAGCACCTGAGCGACCGGAGCCAGACAGTTGGTGGTGCAGGAGGCGTTGGAGATCACCGTCATGTCCGGTGTCAGCACGTTCTGGTTCACGCCATAAACGATGGTGGCATCCACATCCGTGGCCGGTGCGGAGATAATGACCTTGCGTGCGCCGGCAGCCAGCAGCGGGGCGGCTTTTTCCTTGGAGGTGAACAGGCCCGTGCATTCCATGGCCACATCCACGCCCTGGAAAGGCACCTTGGAGGGGTCACGCTCCGCGGAAACGATAATCGGGTCCCATGTGCGGCCATGCGCGGTGATGATGAGCTTGTTGCCATCCACCTTCACTTCAGCCGGGAGGCGACCGTGGACACTGTCATAGCTCAGCAGGTGGGCGTTGGCCGCAACGCTGCCCAGATCGTTAATGGCGACAGGAACAACGTCCGTCCGCCCGCTTTCAATAATACCGCGCAGGACAAGCCGGCCAATACGTCCGAACCCGTTGATTGCAATCTTGACTGCCATGTTTTTTAAACTCCGGTTATTTTATTATTTTCTATGGTCTTGTCGTTCACGGTCCCCGAACGCGGGTTCGGGGCTGGTCCGGCGCGGACAGGGATACCTCCCGTGCTGCGCCTGAGGCAAGAAGATGCGTATGCACCGTCTCACAGATCGCCTCGGCAGTAATGCCGAAGCGTTCATACAAAGCGTTGGCCGGGGCGGACGTACCGAAATCATCCATGCCAACAAAAACTCCTTCTTCGCCAAGCCAGCGTTCCCAGCCAAAGCCGGACGCGGCTTCAATCCCAACGCGCAGGCCGGATACGCCCAGCACTGTCTTCCTGTACCGTGCGGGCTGTTCGGCAAACAGCTCCCAGCAGGGGATGGAAACAACGGCGGCCCGAATATTCTGTCGGGCCAGATGGTGCGACGCTTTCAGCGCAATGGCAACCTCCGGCCCGGAGGCAATCAGGGTGACCTGCGGGGCCTCTTCCTGCTTCACGAGATATCCCCCCCGGGCGGGGGAACCGAAGGCTGGTGGGGGCAGTGCGCCGTGCTGGTTTTCATAGGGGCACAGAAGCAGCATGGCCGGGCCACCCTGCCAGGCCAGGGCGGCCTCCCAGCAGGCGAGGGTTTCATGCGTGTCACACGGGCGGAAAACAGCCAGATGCGGCATGGCGCGCAGGCTGGCAAGCTGCTCCACAGGCTGCCAGCCGCCGCCGCCATCCCCCAGCGCCAGCCCATCTCCTGTCAGCAGATAGAGCACCTTGCGGCGCATCAGGGCGGACATGCGCAGGGCGGAGCGCATGCGGTCCACTGTCATCACGCTGGCTGCACAGCAGGGCAGCAGGCCTCCATGCAAGGCAATACCATTCAGCATGCCTGCCATGCCATGATCCTGTATGCCGCAGGACTGCTCGCCAGAGAGAACCCCGGAAAGAATACCGGCAGGCGCAACCGCGGGACCAGCGGGGGCGGAGTCTGCCGCATCCGGCAGCGCAGCCGGAGTGGAGCGGTCAAGCCTGTAGGCGGAAGAAGCCGTGAGACACACCAGTTCCGGCAGGATTTCCGAAAGAGCGCGTAGCCCCGCAAGACCTGCATCCTGTGTGGACCGGGTGGCCGAAGCCCGCAGATGCCCACGCCAGGCCCGGTTCCAGTCTTCCTCAAACAGGGCGGGGCGCTCGGCCAGAACTTCCCGCTCGAAGGTGGCGCGCAGGCGGTGGCGGGCAAACCTGCGGAGCCAGGAGCGCCGTGTGGCCGCACCACGCCGTGCGGTGGGGCTCCATGGGCCGGTCAGTTCTTCTTCCGGCGGCAGAGAGGGGCCGGGCAGCACGTCTTCATCCGTGCTGGCGGGCAGGCAGGCAATCAGCGTGGGTTTGCGGGCGCGGAGGGTTGCGGCCAGAGCCGAGCTGATGGCCGTGGCACTGCCTGCATCCACCTTGCGCACGGTCCAGCCGGAGGCACCGAAGCGGGCGAGCGAATCGGCGAAATCTCCCGCATCCGGCTCTGCCGGAGGGGTAACGAGAACGGCCAGCCGGTCCAGCCCGAAGCGCCCGGCCAGTTGGGCGGCTTCTAGCGCCACGCCGGTTGCCAGATCCGTGTCCTGTGCCAGCACCCACGTGCGGTGATTGACCAGAGAGCGGCCAAAGCGGCGCGCCAGAGTCTGTTCCGCAAAAGCCATGCCAACGGCGGCGGCCACCCCCTGCCCGGCTGGGCCCGGGGCCACTTCCACCGCGGGGTGGAGGCCATATTCCAGCGGCAGGTCGGCATCCGCGCCGGAGCCGGTCAGGCGCAGCATGGCGCGCAGCAGGGGCTGCATGGTGGTGGAGGGCACGACAAACCGGTCCCGGTCCGGCCAGTTGGGCGTGCTGGGGTCAAACCGCAGGACACGGCACCACAGGGCTGTAACCGGCAGGCACATCCTGTTCAGCAGCGTGCGGGCGTGCGGAGGAAGAGATTCGGCATTGAGCAGCAGCCGTGCGGCGCGGCTCATTCTGGCCACGGCACTCTGCTGGGCGGAGAGAAGTGTTTCCGAAGGGGCTTCTGCCATTCGCGTGCCTTACGTGACGGCCCAGTCCTCACGACAGGTCTTCATCATCGTGCTTCTGCTCAATAAAGGCGGGCGTGGGCCGGAGCAAGGGGGTGTCCGGAGGAGGCAGGCCGCAGGCGTGGGCGGTTTCAGGGGGCGGAAACTGTGGTTTTATGGCCAGCGCGTATGGCTTTACCTTGCGTCTGCCGCCAAGGAGCGCGAAAGAGAACGGGAAGAGTTGTGTCATCCTGTCTGCACCGGAGATCTGCCCGTCATGCTGTCTGTTTCCCGTTTTACAGAAAGGGGGCCGTTCTTTCGGGCCATGCCCGTGGCGGGTTTTGCCCTGTGCCTGAGCGTGTGCCTGAGCGGATGCAAGCTGGTGGACCAGAAGACATTCAACGCACAGGCGGGCAAGCCCCCTGTGCCCTATATTCCCCCGGCCCCGCCGGGACCGCCGCCCGTGCCGCCGCTGGTTGAACTGGTGGCAGGCACCCCCTCCGCCGAGTGGACCGCGCCGGTGGGCCAGGTGGTGCACAAGGCGCTGGCCCGCAAGCCGGATATTCTGTTTGTCGTGAAGTGTCTGGTGCCGCCGGGTGCCGACCCCGCGACAGACCAGCAGGCGCTTGTGCAGCTTGTGCAGGGGGATGGTCAGGCTGTGACACAGGCCATCATCAAGGCCGGGGCTTCTCCCGCGCAGGTGGAAATGGCCGCTATGCCGGATTCGACCGTGACGAAGTCTGTTGTCCGGGTGTATGTGAAATAATTCTGACAGGTTACTGTAAAGACCGGCCAGACGGCCGACGGGCCCCGTGCCGAGCCCCGACCGTTTCTGACGACGCGAGGAGAGGTACAAGCGTGGCATCGATCAAAAACGCCCGGCATCCGTTTTATGAACACTGTCATACGGCCCTGAATGAGATCAGGCAGCAGGGGCGCTACCGGACATTCACCCCACTGGCCCGCCTTGCAGACCGCTTTCCCCTTTATGAGGAAGAGGGTCCGGCCCTGCCGGAAGGGCGGGAAGTCGTCGTCTGGTCCACAAATGATTATCTGGGCATGGGCGTGGTGCCCGAAGTGCAGGAGGCCGCCATTGCGGCGATCCGTGAACACGGAGTGGGTGCCGGGGGCACGCGCAACATTGCCGGCACCAGCCCGCTGCATACGGCGCTGGAGGCGGAACTTGCCGCCCTGCATGGTAAAGAGGCCGGGCTTCTGTTTGTGTCCGGCTATGTGTCCAATCAGGCCAGCCTTCAGGCCATCCTGACCTCCATGCCCGGCTGGATCTGCTTTTCAGACCAGTTGAACCATGCCTCCATGATTGCGGGCATCAAGGGCGCACGCGGCGCGCAGACGGTTATTTTCGCCCATAATGATCTGGCGGACCTTGAAGCGAAGCTGGCCGCGGCCCCGGCGGAGGCACCCAAGCTGATCGCGTTTGAAAGCGTGTATTCCATGGATGGCGATGTGTCCGACATCGCCGGGATTTGCGCACTGGCCCGCAAATACAATGCCCTGACCTATCTGGATGAAGTGCATGCTGTTGGCCTGTACGGAGAGGAAGGCGGCGGGATTGCCCAGCGCGATGGCGTGGCCGATGAGGTGGATATTATTGAAGGCACGCTGGCCAAGGGCTTTGGTGTGCATGGGGGCTACATCACGGCGTCCGCCGGGATTGTGGATTTCCTGCGCTCTACTGCGTCCGGCTTCATTTTCACCACGTCTCTGCCCCCGTCCGTGGTCGGCGCGGCGCTGGTCAGTGTGCGCAAGGTGCGCGCGGAAGGCTGGCGGCGGGAGAAAATGTTCGAGCGTGTGAACGCCTTCCGCGCACGGTTGCGGGCGGCAGGCGTTCCGTTCACCATGACGCCCAGCCATATCGTGCCGGTTCCGATTGGCGATGCGGAACTGTGCAAGCGTATCTGCCGCCGTTTGCTGGTGGAATACGGGCAGTATGCCACCCCCATCAATTACCCGACCGTGCCGCAGGGCACGGAGCGCCTGCGGTTGACACCGGGGCCGTTCCATACGGATGAGATGATGGATGAGATGGTGCAGGCGCTGGCGCACCTGCTGCGGCAGGAAGGCGTGATGCCTCCTGCCCGCCAGACCGAGAACGCCGCCTGAAAACGGCGTCCGGCCTTCCTCCCGGTTTCCCGGGGAAGGCCAAAGCCCTTAGCGGGCCTTGCGGAGCCGGTCGAGAGCGGCTTTCAGGTCAGCTTCAGACGCGGCACCGGGGATAATTTCCCGGTCTCCGATAATGAAGGTTGGCGTGCCTTCCAGATCAATGGACTTGGCCAACTCAATATTCTTGCTCAGGGCAGCGGTTACAGTCGGGCTTTTCATGTCTTTCAGTAGGCGGTCCGCATCCAGCCCGACACTCTGGGCAATGCGGCGAATCCGGTCCAGAGAAGGGGTGGCGGAATCGGTCATCAGGGCTTTCTGAAAGCGGAAATAGCCGTCCTGAAGCCCTGCCGCCATAATAGCCTGCGCATCAATCAGGCTGTTTGGCCCCAGCACCGGGATCACTTTTTCAACCAGCCTCAGGTTCGGTTCAGAACTGATCAGGTGCTCCACATCGCCCAGCACCTTGCGGCAATACTGGCATCGGGGGTCATAAAACTCCACCACGTCCAGCGTACCGTTCTTGTTGCCCAGCACGATGTCGGTCGTGCTTCCGCCGAACTGTGCCCGGTTGCGGCGCACGGTTTCCAGAGCGGAGGAGGCTTTTCTGGCGGAGGCCTGAGCCTGAAGGGAGGCCACGGCGTCGGACAGGATGGTGGGGTCTGTCTTCAGCGCATTGCGCATGATTTCCACAATTTCAGCCCGTTGCGCGGGGGTGAAGCTCCCCTCCGCCGCATGAGCGGAAACCGCCCCGCCACAGAGCAGGAAGAGGCTGGCGGCTCCAGTCAGAGCGGCGCGCCTGAAAGAAAAGGTTATCAGCTTTTTCATGGTGCCTTTATGTCTAAAGCAGAACTGTTGTGATGGAAATGGCGTGTGCGTGTTGCTGCCTGCCCGGAACGGCGGTAATTCAGGAAGATCAGATGCCCGGTTCGCGGGCAGAGCAGAGAAGTGGAGACATCCAGGCGTGCCCGAGCGTTTCACGAAGACCCGTTCAGCCCGGCTTGCGCCGTTGTTTTCTGGTCCTGCCCGGATGGCGGGTCTGCTTATGACCTGTTCTCTTGCCGCCTGCGGTGGCAAGGGGCCGGAGCAGCCTGTTCACCCCGTTGTTACAGGCTTTGTGGGTGAGGTTGTGGCGGATGAACCGCAGGCCGCTCTGGTGGCGCGGGATGTGCTGGCTCAGGGCGGGAACGCGGCGGATGCCGCAGCCGCGCTGGGGATGGCCCTTTCCGTAACCCTTCCTTCCCGCGCGTCCCTCGGGGCTGGCGGGGCCTGTCTGGCATGGCGGCCCGGCGATGCGCAGGGTCAGGCCTTTCTCTTCCTGCCGCATGCGGGGCAGGCCGATGCGCAGGCGGACCGCCCGGCGGCTGTCCCCATGCTGGCGCGTGGCCTCTATATGATGCAGCTGCGCTACGGCAGCGTTGATTTTGCCGATGTGATTGTCCCCGCCCGTAATCTGGCGATGGATGGCGTGCCGGTGGGCGGCCTTCTGGCGTCCGATCTGGCGGCTGTGCAGGCCCCGCTTCTGGCGGATGAGAAAACACGCAGCATTTTCAGCAACGGCAGCGGCCGTGTGCTGGCCGCGAACGATCTGATGGTGCAGACCCGTCTGGCCGGTGCGCTGGAGCGGATGCGCATTGCCGGTGTGGGGGATCTGTATACGGGTGCGCTGGCGCAAAGCTTCACGCAGGCGGCTCAGGCGGCAGGCGGCGGGCTGACAACGGCAGACATGCGCGGCAGCCTGGCTTCAGCGGAACAGCCGCTCACCCTCCGGTCCGATGGGGTGGATATCAGCTTCCTGCCCCCGCCGGCTGATGGCGGTCTGGGCACGGCGGCGGCGTATCTCTCCATGGATGGCCACGGGCATGCCAGCGTGCGGGGCGAAAGTGTTGTTGCCGGCTGGCGCGCCCGCCAGACAGGTAAGAACGCCGCCATGAGCGGTGCGGACGCTCAAGCCCTGCTGGAGTCCGGCCATATGCCATCCGGCTCCGCTCTGCCTCCTCTGCCTGCCTCCACCTCCTTTGTGGTGACCGACCGGGAGGGTGAGACAGTCAGCTGCGGGCTGACCATGAACAACCTGTTTGGAACCGGGCGTGTGGCTGGCTCTACCGGCATTATGCTGGGGGCTTCTCCGGTGCGCCGCCCTCTGCCCCTGCTGACGGCAGCTATTGCGCATCAGGGCGCGGCGCGGTTCCGTGCCGCTGCCACGGCATCCGGGCAGAATGTGGCGGCGGATACGGCGGCAGTGGCCCTGCGCGCGGCTGTGGCCGGGCAGCGGCCGGAGGTTACGGACGGTGCGGGGCGCGCCAATTTCGTGTCCTGCCTGGCAGGGCTGCCGGGGGATTCCGGGCAGTGCTTCGGCTGGACAGACCCGCGCGGGTCCGGCCTTGCGGTTTCTTCCAGCCACACCAAATAAAATTCCGCTCTCGGCATGGCGGGAGGCAAGGCGGCTTCGGGCCGCCTGTTTCCGGCTTGCATTGTTCTTCTTTTGTTCCTAAAAGAACAAACAGAGATCGATTTCTTAACGCACATTGGCGTGTTGGCTGGCATGATGCCAGTCATTGCCCGGCTCGCGGCTTTTGTGGCACGTCTTGAAAATTACGGCACTCCCGGCCTCAACTGCGGGCCACAGGAAAGGTGAATGATGGATAAGGCAAAAGCTCTTGAAGGCGCGCTCGGGCAGATTGAACGGGCTTTTGGGAAAGGTTCTGTCATGCGGCTGGGGCAGCGCCCGCGGGAGCAGGCGGATGTCATTTCCAGCGGTTCCCTCGGGCTGGATATCGCTCTGGGCATTGGCGGGCTGCCACGTGGCCGTGTGATTGAAATTTACGGGCCGGAAAGCTCGGGCAAAACCACACTGGCGCTGCACGCCATTGCGGAAGCCCAGAAGCGGGGCGGGACCTGCGCGTTTATTGACGCCGAGCATGCGCTGGACCCCGGCTACGCCAAGAAGCTGGGCGTGGATGTGGATAACCTGCTGATCAGCCAGCCTGATGCAGGGGAACAGGCGCTGGAGATTGCTGACACACTGGTGCGTTCCGGCGCGATTGACGTGCTGGTGGTGGATAGTGTGGCGGCTCTGGTGCCGCGCGCGGAGCTGGAAGGGGATATGGGCGACAGCCATGTTGGCCTGCATGCCCGTCTGATGAGCCAGGCGCTGCGCAAGCTGACCGGCTCAGTTGCACGCTCCAACACCATGATGATCTTCCTCAACCAGATCCGCCTGAAGATCGGGGTGATGTTCGGAAACCCGGAAACCACCACCGGCGGCAATGCGCTGAAGTTCTATGCGTCCGTCCGTATGGATATCCGCCGCATCGGGTCCATCAAGGACAAGGATGAAGTGGTGGGCAACCAGACCCGCGTGAAGGTGGTGAAGAACAAGATGGCCCCGCCGTTCCGCCAGGTTGAGTTCGACATCATGTATGGTGAAGGGATCAGCAAGGTAGGCGAACTGATTGATCTGGGCGTGAAGGCCGGTGTGGTGGAGAAATCCGGCGCATGGTTCTCCTACGACAGCCAGCGGATTGGTCAGGGGCGTGAAAACTCCAAGCAGTTCCTGCGTGAGCACCCGGAGATGGCGGCGGAAATTGAACGCAAGGTGCGTGAGCATTCCGGCGTTGTGGCGGATGCCATGATGGTGGCACCCGAACACGACGAGGAAGAGTAATCCTACTCTCCGGCCATGACAGGCCGGGAGAGAAGACTGGCTTCGGGGTCATACGAAGCCAGCACGGCCTGTTCGGCCGGTGAAACAGTCTCTGGTGTGAAGCCCTGCCCGAGCCAGAACGATCTGGCCGGGCCTGTGGCTGTCAGGCTGAGGACAGGCATGCGCGCCGTGCGGGCGGCCTGTTCCACCAGAGCAATGGCACCCTTTGCCTTCCCCATCCCCCGGACAGCATCATCCAGCGCCAGATCATGCAGATACCACCGGTCCGGCTGCGGGGGCAGTGCGCCCAGAAGGCTGTTCAGCGGTGGGGAAAGCAGCCCGGCCCATGGGTGGCTGATCAGATATCCCAGCACCCTATGGCCATCGGTCAGCACAAAGCAGCCTTCGGGCGCCAGCGCCAGGCGTTCCCTGAAGACATCGTCATCTTCCGGATAATCAGGGTGGATGCGCGCGGCCAGCGTGATGGTTGCCGCAAGATCGTCTGGCATCATGGCACGCCAGATGATATCTGCGCCGAGATGTGTCATGAGAGCATTACCGGGGTCTGACCTCTGGTGAGCAAAACACGGTAATTTGTGGTATCATGGGCAGGACTGCAAGGCGAATGCGGGCAGGGAAATGACAACAGGGCGGCTGAGACTGACCTTGCGGGTGGATGCGGATGCCGCGCCGGCACTCGGGCACGGGAAAATTCGTCTGCTTGAGCAACTGGCGGAAACAGGGTCCATTTCTGCGGCGGGGCGGGCCATGGGCATGTCCTACCGGCGCACATGGCTGCTGGTGGATAGCCTGAATCACCTGTTCCGTGAGCCTCTGGTGGTCACACGGCCCGGCGGTGGGGGTGGTGCGTTTCTGACTGCAGAGGGGGCTGCCGTGGTGCGGTGCTATCGTGATATTGAGAAGCAGGCGGCTGAAGCGTCTGCCGCCAGTCTTGCGGAGCTTGAAAAACTCTTGACACCGCGCGAGGCGGAACGCCCTTAAAAAGCCTCATCAACAGACAATTTTGTCATTAAAGAATTTTTTATCCCTTCCATCGACAGGGAATTCAGGAGTCTGGAGTGTCTTCATCTGTACAGCGACGAGACTTAATTCGGATTGGCGCGGGGGTTACACTGGCCTCTCTTGCAGGGGGTGCTGCGCACCAGGCCAGAGCTGAAGGGCTGGACGGTGCGACCGGCACGTTTGATGAGATGACGGTCCGGCAGATCGCCCGGCGTCTGGCCAATGCCCCGTATCATGGGCCGGACCAGAGCCTGCCCAAGGTGCTGGACAATCTGAATTTCGACCAGTTTCGCAGCATTGCCTACCGGGATGACCGGACATTGTGGCATGAAGACAATCTGGCTTTTGATGTCGCCTTTTTCCCGCGCGGGTTCCTCTACCGCCCCCGGATCGATATTTTTGAAGTCAAGGACGGTAAATCCGCCCCCGTTCCCTATTCTCCCGATCTGTTCTCGTATGGAGATCCTTCCCTGAAGGTGGAGGATAATCTCGGTTTTGCGGGCCTGCGCCTGCGCACCCCCATCAACACTCCCGGTGTGATGGAGGAATTCTGCGTGTTTCTGGGGGCGTCCTATTTCCGGGCGGTTGCCAAGGGCCAGAATTATGGCCTCTCCGCGCGCGGCTTTGCCGATGGCACGGGTGACCCGAAGGGAGAAGAATTCGCCCTGTTCCGCGCCTTCTGGCTGGAAAAGCCACAGCCGGGCGTGCAGGCCGTGGTGGTACATGCGCTGCTGGATAGCCCCTCGGTGGCCGGGGCGTTCCGCTTCACCATCCGGCCGGGGGACGCAACGGTGTTCGACGTCGAGTCGACCCTCTACCCGCGCACCAAAATCGAGCAGTCCGGCATCGCTCCGCTGACAGGCATGTTCTATTTCGATGCCAACGACCGCAACCATGTTGATGACTGGCGCCCCGCCGCGCATGACAGTGAAGCCCTGCAGATGTGGGCCGGGTCCGGGCAGGAACTGTTCCGCCCGCTGCGTAACCCGCTTGATTTGCAGTTCTCGGCGTTTTCAGATGATTCTCCGCGCGGCTTCGGCCTGATGCAGCGCCGCCGGAACTTCCATGATTTTGAAGACCTCTCTCTGAATTACGAGAAGCGCCCGTCCCTCTGGATCGAGCCGATTGGGGACTGGGGGCAGGGCTGGGTTGATCTGGTTGAAATCCCGACCCCGAATGAGGTGAATGACAACATCGTTTCCTTCTGGCGGCCCAAGGCCCCTCTGGTTGCCGGAAAGGAATACAGCTTCACCTACCGGATGTACTGGGGGTGGGATGCCCCCTTCCCCACGCCACTGGCGCGCATTGGCGCAACGCGTGTCGGCGCGGTGGTGGATGACAAGACAGCCCGCTTCTTCGCCATAGATTTCATGGGTGTGCCGTTCGAGCGCCTGCCCAAGGATACGCGCTTCCATCTGGAACCGCAGGCCTCCGCGGGCAAGATCCGCAATGTGGTTGTGGAGCCGAACCCCAACATCAATGGCTGGCGCACAACCTTCGAGTTTGTCCCCGGGGATGAAAAGGTTGTGGAGCTGCGCTGCGTTCTGGCGACGGAAACCGGACCGGTTTCAGAAGAATGGGTGTACCGTTGGACGCCATGATGACGCAGTCTGCCCAGCAGTCCCTGCCGTTTCAGGCCCTCCCCCCCGAAGCGCCTCTGGCCATGCCTGTGCAGGACCTGCACGGCCTGCCGGATATGGAAGGGCGCGGCAGAATTCCCGCCACATCTCCGGCCACGATCGGCCTGCGGCGCTTTCTGGTTATTGGTTCGGCACTGGCGCTGACAGCGTTTGGCGCATGGCGCACGCATAAGGTGCTGGATGCCAACGGCACGACCACCCTCGGGGTGATCATGCTGGTTCTGTTTGTGGCGCTGTTTCTCTGGATTGCGCTGGCGTTTACCTCAGCGCTGGCGGGGTTTGTCTCGCTGGTCACGCGCGGGGGGCTGGGGCTGGGCATCACGCGCACCGGCCCGCTGCCTGTCCTGCGCACCCGCACGGCCCTGCTGCTGCCGACCTATAACGAATCTCCCCACAGGGTGATGGCGGGCCTGAAAGCCATTTATACCAGCCTGTGTGAAACGGGGCAGGTGGACGCCTTCGATATTTTCATCCTCTCCGACACAACCAACCCGGATGTGTGGGTGGAAGAGGAAGCGGCCTTTCTCGCCCTGCGTGAGCAGACAGGCGGAGAAAACCGGATTTTCTACCGCCGCAGGCACAACAATGTGGAACGCAAGGCCGGGAATGTCGGGGAATGGGTGCGCCGGTTTGGCGCGGCCTATGACCAGATGGTCACGCTGGATGCGGACTCCATCATGTCTGGGGATACGCTGGTCCGCATGGCGGGGGCCATGGAGCGCAACCCCGGTGTGGGGCTGATCCAGACCCTGCCGGTGATTGTGGGCGGCACCACCCTGTTCGCCCGGATGCAGCAGTTTGCTGGCCGGGTTTACGGGCCGGTGATTGCTCACGGTATAGCCTGGTGGCACGGGTCTGAAGGCAATTACTGGGGGCATAACGCCATTATCCGGACAAAGGCCTTTGCCGGGCAGGCGGGCCTGCCGCATGTACCGGGGCGCAAACCGTTTGGCGGCCATATCCTGAGCCATGACTTTGTGGAAGCCGCATTGATGCGCCGTGGCGGCTGGGCCATTCACATGGTGCCGGGGCTGGCTGGCTCCTATGAGGAAAGCCCCCCCTCTCTGACGGATGTGGCCATTCGTGACAGGCGCTGGTGCCAGGGCAACCTTCAGCATGTGAAAGTGCTGCCCACCAAAAAACTGCACTGGATCAGCCGCATGCATATGGTGGTGGGGATTGGTGCGTATGTCACCTCCCCGCTCTGGCTGGTGTTTCTGCTGACGGGTATCCTGATTTCTCTTCAGGCGCATTTTGAGCGGCCCGAATATTTTGGGGATACCAAAATTCTTTACCCGCACTGGCCGCATGTGGACCCGGTGCAGGCGAAATATGTGTTTATCGGCACCATGGCCATTCTGCTTGCCCCCAAGCTGCTGGCCTATATCGCATTGCTGTTTGACAAGAGTGTCCGGCAGGGGTGCGGTGGGGCGCTTCGCGCTGCGGCATCCGTGCTGATGGAAACATTGATCGGCGGGCTGATTGCCCCGATCGCCATGCTGATTCAAACCTCCGGTGTGCTCTCCATTTTGTCCGGGCACGATTCCGGCTGGAACACGCAGCGGCGGGATGATGGGGGCGTACCCTTCTCCGTCGTGGTGCAGCAATATGCCAGATTCACCATTTTCGGGCTGCTTCTGGGGACTGGCGCGTGGGTTGTTTCGTCCTCGCTGTTTTTCTGGATGGCGCCTGTTCTGCTGGGGCTGGTGTTTTCCATTCCGCTGGTCCTGCTGACCAGCAGCCGGGACTGGGGGCAGGCTTTTAAAAAAGCCGGTCTGCTTCTGGTGCCGGAAGAAACGAACCCGCCAGAGGTGCTGCTGAAAACAGAGCGTGCGCTGGAAGAGGATGAAACACCGTCCCTTCCGCATGACGCCCTGCGCGCCCTGCGGGCGGATGCCGGGCTCTTGCAGGCGCATGCTGCCATGCTCCCGCCCGCGCGCAAGCCGGGAGACCCGATCAATGCGGATCAACTGGTCGGGTTACTGAAAGTGGCGGAAGCGTCCAGCATTACTGTGCTGGAAAGCCAACTGACCGCGAAAGAAAAAGCGGCTGTTCTGGGCTGTGCGGAAGGGCTTGCGGCCATCACCCGCCTGCCAGCCTGACAGGGTCAGCAGGGTTTTAAAACCTGCTTGAAGGGTATGAATTTTTAAAAAGGAAGAGCGTCGGGCCGTCCCGGCGCTCTTCCTTTTTTTATGCGTTAATGAATGCGGGTGCCACCCACCCAGACTTCCTGAACCATGAAGGCGGAATCCAGCACCACGCAGTCAGCCCGTTTGCCGGCCTCGAGAGTGCCGCGGTCCGTGAGGCCCAGATAGCGGGCCGGATTGGTGCTGAGCAGGGCTGCGGCCTCCAGCAGGGGCGTTCCGGCGTTCAGGGCGTTGCGCAGGGCCTGATCCAGCGTGAGCACACTGCCTGCCAGAGTGCCATCAGGCAGGCGGGCCGTGCCGTCTTTCACCATCACATCCTGCCCGCCCAGTTGGCTGAGGCCCTCCGGCAGGCCGGTGGCGCGCATGGCATCGGTTACAAACACCAGCCTGCCGCCCATCATCCGGTGCGCCAGCCGGAAGGTGGCCGGGTGAACATGGTGGGTGTCAAAAATCATTTCCGCATAGGCATCACTGCACATCAGGGCGGTGACGGGGCCGGGGTTGCGGCCGGTAATGGGCGGCATGGCGTTGAACAGATGCGTACCCCCCGCAACACCCCCAACGGCGCAGATCTGGCAGATGGCGGCATAGGATGTGTCATAGTCCGCAACCGTGTGGCCCAGACTGATGCGAACCCCGGCCTCGGCAAACTGTTTGATGGCTGTCTGTGCGTGGGGAAGTTCCGGCGCGAGGGTCACAACGCGCACGCAGCCTGTCTCCAGCGCTTCGGCAACGCGGTCTGCCGTGGGGGGAATGGCAAAGGGCGGCTGTGCGCCCAGCTTGTGCGGGCTGACAAAGGGGCCTTCCAGATGCGCGCCCGGTATCATCGGCCCCTCCGGCACCTGTGTGCGGACAACTTCGGCCACGGCGTGGAGGGCCTCCATCACGTCCGCCCATGGGCGCGTGATGGTGGTGGGCAGAAGGGTTGTGGTGCCATGCCGGGCATGGAAGCGGGAGAGCGTGTGAATGGCCTGCACGCCATCCATGGTGTCCGCACCGTTTCCACCGTGCACATGGCCGTCGATAAAGCCGGGCAGAATATAGCGCTCCGGCACCGCGCTGCGGGGTTCCGCGGCGTGAATCCTGTCGGAAAAGGAAAGGCGGCCGGGCATGATCCGGTCCGGGAGAACAAGGTGACCGTCAAGGTCTGTCATGGGAGGGGGTCCTGTTCACGCAAGGGAGGAAAAGCCAGAGGCCGGGGCAGGTCTCCGTGCAGGGAGAGGCTAGGGGGCTCCGGGCTGGGGGTGTGTTTCCAGAGCATGGGCAAGCTGGTCAATCCATGCCGTATCGACCGGCCAGCCTGCTGCACGGGCCGCCCGCACCAGGCCGCCTCCCACCGGGGGCAGGCGCGGCTGCTGCGGTGGCCCGCACAGGTCTGTCAGTGTTGCAAGAAGCTGGCGGCTTTTAAAAACACTTCCCGCGTAGCTCCAGGGCAGCGTGTCATTCGGGAAGCGCGCGCGGGCTGTTCTGACAAGGCTGGCCAGATGCTGCGCTGCCTGCGTGAGAAGGGCCGAGGCTTCCGGGCACCCCGCCTCCGCCATCTCGTCGATCAGCCGGGCACATTGTGCGATCGCCGGGCGCGGGCGCTCCTGCTGGCTGTACCACCCCAGCAGGGCATCCAGCGCGCCAGGGCTTTCCGTCGGCCAGCCCATGGCGGTGCAGAGCTGCACGGCGAAGGGCTGGGCCGCAGGGGCGCGCCCGTCCATGGCCTGACACACCCGCTGCAGGGCCTTGCGCCCGATCCAGTACGCGCTGCCTTCATCCCCGAAAACAGGCCCCCAGCCGCCAACGCGGGCTGTCTGGCCGCGCCCGTCCGCCGCCCAGGCCATAGATCCTGTGCCTGAGAGCAGAAGCACCCCGGCCCCGCCTGCAAAGGCTCCGGTGCAGGCCATATCCACATCATTGGTCAGGCTGAGTGGCGCGCCGGGGCACAGGTGGTGCAGGTGCGCCAGCAGAAGCCGCCCCGTTTCCCGGTTTTCACCATAGCCCGCCAGCCCGAAGGCGGAGGCCTGAATGTTCTGCGCCAGCGGCGTGACCAGATTGGCCAGAAGATCTTTCCAGCCGGGGTGGTCAAACGGATTGCTGCCGCCGGCCACCTGAAGGGCCTGAATGCGGGCATCCGGCCCGATCCGCACGGCCAGTGTTTTTGTGCCCCCTCCATCCACCGCCAGAATGGCGGGGCTCTGGAGGCGGGAGAGAGGGGCCGGGCCGTCAGCCATGGGAGAGGCGTCCTTCAAGGCGATCAGTTTGCGGAAGACGAACTCTCGGATGTGTCCGGAATGCTGCCCAGCCGTTCACAGGCCTGAGCGAGTGCTTTTTCCGGGTTCGGTGTCTCGCAAAGCTGCCGCACATCCGGAGAGCAGAGTTCAATGGAGTTTTCAAAATCGGATTCCAGCACATCCTGCGCAATGGCCAGATCCTGATCATCCGTGCGGCTCTGCTCGGCTTCCAGCTGTGCCTGTGTCTTGTGCAGTTCTTTCAGGGAGTCGATGCAGGCGGGGCTGGCGGCCTCGGGCTTGTATTGCAGAACAGCCAGCTCTTTCTGGAGCTGGGCGTTTGGCACGGTGCTGCGCACGGCTGACCCGTCCGGCGCGGCAGCATGAGCGTAAAGGGGCACGGCACTCAGCGCGGAGGTCAGCAGGACCACGGCGGCATGGGGAGACAGGCTGAATTTTGACACGCTCAGACTCTCTGAAGGGGCAAGGAATGGCTCAGGGCTTATACCTCCTAGCCTGCCCCTTCCCGTAAGGCCAAGAGGGAAAAGGGCAGGGTTGGCAGGCAGGGGGGTTTGGTGCTATCCCTCAAAACGGAAAGTCGGCAATGGACGAGCGCCTTGCTAACCTGGTCAGGTCCGGAAGGAAGCAGCCCTAGCGAGTTTCGACCGGGTCATTGTCCGGCTTTCCACCTTTTTCCGCTCAGGGCTTCAGGCCACGGGAGCGTGAGTTCTTTATCTTCGGAACTGTCATGACCGATAAGACCGATGCGCACCTTCCCCGGGATGAGGGACTTCCCAATCCTGTGATGGAAGGCCCCGGCTTGTTTGGTGACGCCGCTCCCCCTGCCTCTGCACCCGTTCAGGCCCCGGCTCAGGCCCCGGCCACCCAGCCACATTCCTCCTCTCCCTATCGCGTTCTTGCACGCAAATACCGCCCGACCACGTTTGATGACCTGATTGGTCAGGAAGCCATGGTCCGCACTCTGCGGAATGCGTTTGCGCTGGGGCGGGTAGCCCATGCCTTCATGCTGACAGGTGTGCGCGGGGTGGGGAAAACCACCACAGCCCGCATTATCGCCCGCGCCCTGAACTGCACGGGGCCGGATGGCAAGGGCGGCCCTACGGCAGACCCGTGCGGTGTCTGTGCGGATTGTGTCGCCATTCTGAATGACCGGCACCCCGATGTGCTGGAAATGGATGCCGCATCCCGCACCGGTGTGGATGATGTGCGCGAAATTATTGAGGCCACGCGCTTCCGCCCCATGCAGGGCCGGATGAAGGTCTTCATTATCGACGAAGTGCACATGCTCTCGCGCAACGCGTTCAATGCGTTGCTGAAAACGCTGGAAGAACCGCCTGCGCAGGTCACGTTCATTTTTGCCACCACGGAACTGCGCAAGGTGCCGGTTACGGTGCTTTCCCGCTGCCAGCGGTTTGACCTGCGCCGCGTGCCGCAGGCGGATCTGGCCGCGCTGTTTGCCCGTATTGCCGAAAAGGAACAGGTCCGGCTTTCCGAAGATGCCCTGGCGCTGATTGCGCGCGCTGCCGATGGCTCCGTGCGTGATGGCCTCTCCCTGCTGGATCAGGCGATTGCACAGGGTGAGGGCGCGGAAGGCAGCGCTGAAATCGGCGCGTCCATTGTGAGTGACATGCTGGGTCTGGCGGACCGGCAGGTGGTGTTTGACCTGCTGGAAGCCGCCCTGACCGGCAAGCCCGATCAGGCTCTGGCGCTGGCCGATGCCGCCCACGCCAGAGGGGCGGACCTCGGGCTGGTTCTGGGCGATATGCTGGACCTGATCCACACTATTTCCCGCTTGCGGGCCGTGCCTTCCCTGCGGGATTCGGCTGATATGCCGGAGGCTGAGCGCGTGCGTGGAGCCGCGATGGCCGAAGCCCTGCCTGTGCCGGTGCTGATGCGCGCCTGGCAGATGCTGGTGAAGGGGCTGAAGGAAGTCGATATGGCGCCAGACCGCCGGGCCGCGGCGGATATGGTGCTCATCCGCCTGTGCTATGTGGCGGATCTGCCTTCACCGGAAGATCTGGTGCGGCGTCTGTCCGGGCAGGGCGGGGCTGCGGGTGCCCAGCCACAGGCCGCTGCCTCCGGGCCGGAGGGAGGCGCGCCCTCCGCTCTGAGTGAAGCCCGGTCTGAAGGCGGCAGATCGGGCGGACATCCGGCCCCGCCCCCCCTGCGCATGGTTGCGGGAGCCTCCTCTGCGGCTGTGGCCGCCGCGCCTGCGGTCATGCTTCAGGAGAGCGTGCCTGAGCAGGTGCTGCTTCCGGCGTCTGATGCTCTCCCGGCTTCTGATTCATCTCCGGCCCCTGCCCCGGTTCCAGAGGCCGTGGCTGCGCCGGAACCGCAAGGCCCGCAGGTGCCGCGCACATGGCGTGAGGCCGTTGCGCTGGTCAAGGAGCAGCGTGAAGCGCTGCTGCACGGAAATTTGCGCAACGGGGTGCATGTGGTCTCCTTTGCACCCGGTGCCATCACCATGCGGATGCAGCGCGGGCTTCCGTCTGATCTGCCGCGCCAGTTTCAGAAAGTGCTGGAAAAGGCTTCCTCCATCCCGTGGCGTATCCGCCTGTCTGAGGAGGAGGGAGAGCCTACGCTGGATGAGCAGGGCGCTGAAATTATCCAGTTCCAGCGGCGCACGGCGCAGGCGCATCCGCTGGTAAAGGCCATTCTGGCCGTTTTTCCGGATGCGGAACTGGGTGATGTGCAGGATCACGCTCTGGATGAGTATGGCCTGCCGCCGGAGGAACCACCGGAACTTGTCTTTGCCCCGCTTGACGCTGAGCTGCTGGACGAGGATGAACGACCTTTCGACCCCGGCCTGTCTATGGACTAGGCCAGACACGCGGGCCGGAGTGCTGGCCCGTATTACTGGAGAAAGGCGCGCAGGCGTGCGCCGGGCTGCACGGCGTGCAGCCAGACAAGGAGAGACACTTTGAAAAATCTTGCCGGACTGATGAAGCAGGCCACCCAGATGCAGGCGAAAATGGAAGCCATGCAGAGCGCGCTGGAAGCCATGAATATTGAAGGCTCCTCAGGGGCTGGCATGGTGAAGGTGGTGCTGAGCGGCAAGGGTGACATGCGCTCCATCCAGATCGACCCCAAGCTGGCCGACCCTGAAGAAATTGAAATGCTTCAGGATCTGGTCATGGCGGCCTGCGCCGATGCCCGCACCAAGCTGGATGCAAAAGCAGCGGAAGAAATGCAGAAAGTCACCGGTGGGCTGAACCTGCCAGCCGGCATGAAACTGCCGTTCTGAACAGGGGCCGTGCGCCATGGGCGGGCAGGAAATAGAGCAGCTTATCAGGCTTCTGGGGCGCCTGCCGGGCTTTGGCCCGCGTTCTGCCCGCCGCATAGCCCTGTTCCTGCTGCGTGACCCACAGGCGCGCCTCGTGCCGCTGGCCCGCGCGCTGGAGCGTGCGGGAGCGGCGGTAAAAACCTGCTCCACCTGCGGTAATCTGGACACGGTGGACCCCTGCCACCTCTGCACGGACCCCCTGCGGGACCAGAGCGTGGTGTGTGTGGTGGAAACGGTGGGAGACCTCTGGGCGCTGGAGCGCGCGGGGGTGCATCGTGGCGTGTATCTGGTGCTGGGCGGCACGCTTTCTCCTCTGGCGGGTATTGGCCCGGAAGATCTGAATATCGCCCCGCTGCTGGCGCGGCTGGACCGGGGCAGCGTGCGCGAAGTGATTCTGGCGCTTGGCGCAACGGTGGAGGGCGCAACAACCATGCACTGGCTGATGGATAAACTGGCCTCTTACGGCGGCGTGACAGTCAGCCGCGTGGCGCAGGGCATGCCCGTGGGCGGGGCACTTGATGTGCTGGATGATGGCACTCTGGCCGCAGCCCTTGGCGCACGGCGGCCCGCATGAGTTCCCCTGTGCCTGATGCCTGCGGGGCCTCTGTGGCTCTGGCGCTCCCGCTCTCACCCGCCCTGCCGCGCCGCGCACTGGTAACAGGCGGCAAGGCACGTCTGGGGCAGGCGATTGTGCTTGCGCTGGCTGACGCCGGGTTTGATGTGGCCATCCATTACCGGGGAGACCGGGAGGGAGCGGAAGAGACCCTGAAAGCCGTGGAAGCCAGAGGCCGCAAGGCATGCCTGCTTCAGGCCGATCTGGCGCGGGAGGAAGAGGTGACCCCGCTTGTTCCCGCCGCCATGCAGGCTCTGGGCGGCCCGCTGGGTGTGCTGGTGAATAATGCGTCCACCTTCGAGCGGGATGAGTGGCATGACGCCACGCGGGAGAGCTGGATGGAGCATATGAAGCCCAACCTGCGCGCCCCCTTCGTGCTGATGCAGGCCTTTGCCAAAGCGCTGCCCGCTTCGGCGGAGGGCATGATCCTGAACATGCTGGATGAGCGCGTGTGGTCTCTCACCCCGCATTTCATCAGCTATACGGTTTCCAAAAGTGCGTTGTGGACCTTGACGCAGACCATGGCGCTGGCGCTGGCTCCCAAAAAAATCCGGGTGAATGCCATTGGGCCCGGCCCGGCCCTCCCCAGCCCGCGCCAGACAGAAGAGCAGTTTTCCCGGCAGTGTGCGTCCGTGCCGCTGGGGCATGGCACATCACCGCAGGAAGTGGCGCGGGCGGCTCTGGCGCTGCTGGCGCTGCCGTCTGTCACCGGGCAGATGCTGGCGCTTGATGGCGGGCAGCATCTGCAATGGTCCCCCGCGCTCCCCGCAGCCTCTGTGCTGGAAGAATAGGACGAATGACGATTTTTGCTCCCTGGGCGGATGAGCCACCCCTGCGCCACCTGTTTTTGAAAAACATGGTGCTGGATGCCCATATCGGCGTGTTCCCGCATGAGCAGGGGGTCACGCAGCGTATCCGCGTTTCCGTCTCCTTCGGGGTGCTGGACCGGGATGATCTGGAAGTCGGGGCGGATGATCTGAGCCGCACTGTCTCGTATGAGGATGTCGTGCTGCTGGTGCGCCGCATCGTGCGTGAGGGCCATGTGCGGCTGGTGGAAACACTGGCGGAGCGGATTGCCGCCGGTGTGCTGGCGGATGCGCGCGTGCGGGTGGTGCGGGTGCGGATTGAAAAGCTGGATGTGTTTGAAGAAATTGAAGCCGTTGGCGTGGAAATAGAGCGCCGGGCATAAAAAAAAGCCCGGCAAGACCGGGCTTTCAAAAGGCATATCACGATAGCGTGAGGTGCCGCCGCACAGGGGCCGGAGCAACTCCGGCACCCGTATGCGGATCAGGAATCGTGTTCGTCCGAATCCGTGCTGACATCGATGTCCGAGCTGATGTCATCATCATCATCGTCCAGATCGGACGTATCTTCCATGACATCATCGGTATCGGTATCGGCATCTGTGTCGATATCGATATCTTCATCATCTTTCACGGCCGGAGCGGGCGTGTTGGCATGAGATGCGAGGCTGTCCGAGCTGCGGCGGAGGCGGGACACGAGTTCCGGCTGTTCCGTACCACATTTCGGGCAGACGGCGGGAGACCTGTTCAGGTCATAGAAGCGGGCACCGCAGGACACGCAGACGCGTTTGGTGCCGAGATCGGGCTGGGACATCTTGCTACCTGTCGATCCTGATCAGACATTGGGACAACGTGCGTCCCGGAAAAGGACGATTCTCCCGAGCCGCAGCTCAGACCGGAATCGACCAGACTATTAAGGCGAGGGCACATGCCATTGCGCAGGGGTCCTGTCAAATCCCGAAGTGCCGGGGGTGCTGCTTTTCACGCAAAAAAGATACCGTTTTCCGGTGTGCCGGATTGACTTACGGCAGGACAAGCCGGAATGAAATACGCATGACACAGCCTTCCTCCTCCCCTGCCCGCGCCCTGCGTGCATCCCGCCCTGCGTCGCCCCTTACCGGCAGGATTGCCGTGCCGGGTGACAAGTCCATCAGCCACCGCGCCCTGATGTTTGCGGCGCTGGCAAAGGGTGAAACCCGGATTGTAGGCCTGCTGGAGGGAGAGGACGTGCTGCGCACGGCCGCCGCCATGCGCGCACTGGGTGCCAGGATAACGCAGGAAGAAGGTGGCCGCTGGCATGTGCACGGCTGTGGGCTGGGCGCACTGCAGGAACCGGCGGATGTGCTGGATATGGGGAATTCCGGCACGGCGGCCCGCCTGCTGTCCGGCCTTCTGGCCAGCCACGGCATCCTGTCTGTCATGACAGGGGATGCCAGCCTGCGCCGCCGCCCCATGAAGCGCGTGATGGACCCGCTGGCCGGAACCGGCGCCACGTTTCTGGCGCGTGAGGGCGGGCGTTTGCCGCTGGCCATTCAGGGCAATGCGCACCCTGCCCCCCTCTCCTACCGCCTGCCGGTGGCCTCGGCTCAGGTCAAATCCGCCGTGCTGCTGGCCGGCCTGAATGCCGAGGGCGTGACGCAGGTGGAAGAACCTGTGCCAACCCGTGACCATACGGAAAACATGCTGCGCCATTTTGGCGCGCACGTGACGGTGGAAGAAACGCCGGAGGGTGGCCGCGTGATCCGTCTGGAGGGCAAACCGCGGCTGATTGCGCGGGATGTCACCGTGCCGGGGGATCCTTCTTCCGCAGCGTTCGTGCTGGTGGCGGCGCTGCTGGTGCCGGGGTCTGATGTGGTGGTTTCCAATGTCGGGCTGAACCTGCTTCGCACCGGCCTGTTCACCACCCTGCGGGAAATGGGCGGGCGTCTGGATATTCTGGATGAACGCACCGAGGGCGGGGAGCCTGTGGGGGATCTGCATGTGCGGGCCTCCTCCCTTCAGGCTGTGGATGTGCCGGCAGACCGTGCCCCTTCCATGATTGATGAATACCCCGTTCTGGCTGTGGCGGCAGCGCACGCCACGGGCATCTCCCGCCTGCGGGGGCTGGCCGAACTGCGGGTGAAGGAGAGCGACCGTCTGGCCGCGACCGTGGCGCTGCTGGAAAATAACGGCGTGCGCACCCGCATTGATGGTGATGACCTGATCATTCACGGCACAGCCGGGCATGTTCCCGGTGGCGGTCTGGTGGAAACCCATATGGACCACCGTCTGGCCATGAGCGCCTCCGTACTGGGGCTGGTGGCGGAAAAGCCTGTGGATATTGATGACACGGCGTTTATCGATACCAGCTTCCCCGGCTATTTCGCGCTGATGAACAGCCTTGGCGCGGGGTTTCCGGCATGACGCGCGGTGGGCCGGTTCTCGCGGTTGATGGCCCGGCAGCCGCGGGCAAGGGTACGCTGGCCAAGCGTCTGGCCTCAAGTCTGAACCTGCCCTATCTGGATACCGGCCTGCTCTACCGGGCTGTCGGGCGTCTGGTGCTGGATGCAGGGCAGGACCCGGCGGCTCCGGCGGAAGACTTCGCCCGCAGGCTCCGCGCGGAGGATACCCAGCGCAAGGGCCTGCGCACGCAGGAGGTGGCGCGTGCAGCCAGTCTGGTGGCGGCACAGCCTGCGGTGCGCAGCGCACTGGTGGAAACACAGCGGCGCTTTGCGCAGGAGCGCGGCGGGGTTTTGGATGGCCGCGATATCGGCACGGCCATTTTCCCGGATGCGGACGTCAAGCTGTTTATCACGGCCTCTCCCGCCACGCGGGCGCTGCGCCGCTTCCTGCAGATGGGGGAAGACCCGAAAGCAGAAGGGGCCGCGGCCCGTCTGGCGGCAATGGAAGCGGACCTGCAGGCGCGTGATGCCGCGGATGCCGGGCGGCAGGCAGCCCCCATGCAGGTGGCGGCTGATGCGGTTGTGATAGAGACCGACACCCTGAGTGCAGACGCCGTTCTGGCCGAAGCCCTGCGGGTTGTGCGGGAGCGACTCGGCACGCACACGGCCTGAGGCGCTCGATCGGCCTCAGTGAAGTTTGTGCCGAATCAGTCAATTTACCATCACGACTGATCAAATTGTGCCGGATTGTGTTGACAAGCCGCCGGTGGAGGGTGTCTCTGCCCACAGATACCCGTTGTCTGCAGCGGGTTTCCTTGTTCAGTCAGGGTCACCGGACCTGCACGGGCCATGATGTCCGTTTTTTGTCCGGGGCAAGTCGTGCTGCTGCTTCAGGTGGTGCGCAGGAATGGTCGGTTCCATTTTCCGGGCCGACGCAGGATTTACAGTTTCACATGGCTTCAGCCGCAACCCCGGCCACGGATCACTTCCGTGGCGAAGATTTTGCTACCCTTCTTGACGAGACCCTCGGTCGCGATACCGGCTTTGACGGGTCCGTGGTGCGCGGGCGCATTGTCCGCCTGACCGACGAATTCGCGATTGTCGATGTTGGTCTGAAGAGCGAAGGCCGCGTTTCCCTGCGCGAGTTTGCTCCTCAGGGTGTGTCCCCCGATGTCAAGCCGGGTGACGTTGTTGAGCTGTATGTTGAACGTTACGAAGATCGTGACGGCAGCATCGTGCTCTCCCGCGAAAAAGCCCGCCGTGAAGAAGCCTGGACGAACCTTGAAAAAGCGTTCGAAGCAAACCAGCGCGTTAACGGCACCATCTATGGCCGCGTCAAAGGTGGCTTCACGGTTGATCTGGGTGGCGCCATGGCGTTCCTGCCCGGCAGCCAGGTTGATATCCGCCCCGTGCGTGACGTCAGCCCGCTGATGGGTGTTCCGCAGCCGTTCCAGATCCTGAAAATGGACCGTGCACGTGGCAACATCGTTGTCTCCCGTCGTGCCGTTCTGGAAGAAACCCGCGCAGAACAGCGCAGCGAACTGATCCAGGGCCTGACTGAAGGCATGATCCTGGACGGCGTTGTGAAGAACATCACCGATTACGGTGCGTTCGTTGACCTCGGCGGCGTTGATGGCCTGCTGCATGTGACCGACATCGCATGGAAGCGTATCAACCACCCGTCCGAAGCTCTGCAGATCGGCCAGCCGGTTCGCGTGCAGGTTATACGCTTCAACTCCGATACGCAGCGCATCTCCCTGGGCATGAAGCAGCTTGAAGCTGATCCGTGGGAAAATGTTGCCCTGAAGTACCCGCCGGGTGCGCGTTACACGGGCCGCGTGACCAACATCACCGATTACGGCGCATTTGTTGAGCTGGAGCCGGGCGTTGAAGGTCTGGTGCACGTTTCCGAAATGTCCTGGACGAAGAAAAACGTCCATCCGGGCAAGATCGTCGCTACGTCTCAGGAAGTCGATGTGATGGTTCTGGATGTGGACAGCGCGAAGCGCCGCATCTCCCTGGGCCTGAAGCAGGTTCAGCGCAACCCGTGGGAGCAGTTCGCGGAAGAGCACAAGATCGGCTCGACCGTAGAAGGCGAAATCCGCAACATCACCGAGTTCGGTCTGTTTGTTGGTCTCTCCGCAGACATCGACGGCATGGTTCACATGTCCGACCTGTCATGGGACGAAACCGGCGAAGAAGCAATGAAGCACTACGAAAAGGGCCAGGTTGTCAAAGCCAAGGTTCTGGACGTGGATGTCGAGAAAGAACGTATCTCTCTCGGTATCAAGCAGCTTCAGGAAGACCCGGCCGCTGACGTTCTGACGAGCGTTCAGAAAGGTGCCATCGTGACCTGCACCGTCACCGCAGTTCAGTCCAACGGGATTGAAGTGAAGGTTGACGATGTTCTGACCGGCTTCATCCGCCGTGCGGAACTGGCCCGTGACAAGGCTGAGCAGCGTCCGGAACGCTTTGCGATTGGTGAACGCGTTGATGCGAAGGTGGTCTCTGTTGACCGTGCCGCTCGCAAGCTCGCGCTGACCATCAAAGGTCGCGAAGTTGAAGAAGACAAGCAGGCTATCAACGAATACGGCTCATCCGACAGCGGTGCGTCTCTCGGTGATATTCTGGGTGCGGCCATTCGTCGTCGTAACACGGATAGCTGAGATACACGGTTCTGAAGGTGGAGTGCCCTCCGGGGTGCCCCCTCTTCAGGGACAGTGTCAAAGCAAGCCTCTTAAAAGGCGGTGCCGGAAACGGCGCCGCCTTTTTTGTGTCAGCTGCCCCCTGCCCCCTGCCCTCCTGCGGGTTTGTGATTTGGGAGGTGGCTGCGGGGGTTGCCCGGCGGGAGCGTGCATGAGAGCCTTGGGCAGGCTCAGGCAGGAGTGAAGTTTTCATGGCATTGCGTCCGTCCTTGTTTCGTCCGCCCATGCTTTCCCCTTTGCCAGCGGATACAGGGCGCAGGCGGCTGCTCAGAGCGGCTGTTCTGGGGGCTGGGGTCCTCCCTGTCGCGGCGGCCTTTCCCGCGCGTGCTTCTGCGGAGGCGTTGCGGACGCGACAGGCCGGATCTCGCGGCGCACCCACAACCGGCGTAAATGGGGATCAGGGATACGAGTCCGCCGGGTCTTTTGAAATTGTTGCGGATTTTTATGGCCCCGGTCCGTCCGGTGTGGTGGTGACGGATGCAGGGCGCATTTTTGTGGGCTTTCCCCGCCATGCGGTGAACCATAAGGGCGCAACGCTGGGGGAGTTGAGGCAGGGGAAGGTTGTGCCCTGGCCGAATGCGGGCCTCAGCCTGCCCTCCTCCGCTGCACCGGCGGACAGGCTGATGTCTATCCATGGTATGACGATGGATACGCAAGGCCGCATCTGGGCTGTTGATGATGGCAAGCTGGCAGGCCAGCCTCTCCAGCCCGGTGCGGCGAAACTGGTTTGTTTTGACCCTGAAACCGGGCATCTCCTGCACAGGATTATACTGGCTGCCCCGGCCCTTCTGCCCGACAGCCACATGAATGACCTGCGTGTGGACCTGACCCACGGGCAGGCGGGCACGGTTTATGTGACAGATAGCTCGTTCGGGCACAGCCCGGCGCTGGTTGTGGTGGATATTGCCACGGGGCGGCAGCGGCGTGTGCTGGGCACCCACCCTTCCACACAGGCAGAGCCGGGCTTTATGGCGATGGTGGAAGGGGTGCCTCTGGTTTACACCCCGGGAAAACCCCCGCGGTTTGTGGTGGGCGGCGCAGATGGCATTACCCTGAGTGCCGGGAGTGAGCGCCTTTTTTATGCGCCCCTGACCAGCCGAAGGCTGTATAGCCTGCCCACCGCCCTTCTTGCGGACCCCACCGTGAGTGAGGCCGCTTTGGCGGCTGCTGTGCGCGATGAAGGGGAGAAGGGCACGGCGGATGGTCTGGCGACAGACGCGCAAGGACGAATTTACATCACGAACTTTGAGCATGATTGCATTTTACGGCGTAATACCGATGGCACGTTTGACCTGATGGTGCATGATCCGCGCATTCTCTCACCAGACGGTATTTTTTGCACAAAAACACATGTTTATTGCACGTTGGGGCAGTGGAACCGTCTGGCGGGCTTCAATGGCGGGCAGGACAAGCGGAAACCGCCCTATCACCTGATCCGTTTCCCCATTGATCCGGTTGTAGCGTATGATGCGGAAGAAAAACTCTGATACTTTTTTGAAAATATAAGAAATTTCCGTTTCCATTGAGGTTTCTGGGTGCCGGGAAAGTTCTGGCTGGAATGTTCTGAAAATCGCACCAATAAAGGTGGTGGAAGAATGGAGTTTTTCGGAAAACTTATTTTATAATAAATGAATTTCTATAAAATACTTTTCAATGTTCTGCTTTGAGGGTTCCTGATGTTGTCGCCCGGACTTACCGGGCGGACATGTTCTGCTGAAGGAGCTCCAGAAAATCTGCCAGAGATTTAAGGGGCTTTTTTTGTTCAAGGCAGTCTTTTGCGAAGAGCAGCGCTGCTTTTTGCCGCTCCATACGGGTTGAGGGGTCTGCAAGAATGGTAAAGTCAGCAACATGCGCGTAGCCAATGATACGGCGAATAATCTCCGTGGCGCAAAATCCGCACATATCATGGAAAATTTCATTCATAAAAAGAGATTTTTCAAAATTCTGTGTCGATTTATCTGTTGTCGCGTAATAAAGTTCTGAGCGGTCCTGGGCAGTTTCCCTGTTTTGCCACAGGGAGAGAAACTGTTTTTTAAATGTGGTCCAGAATGTCTGGATCATATCCAGATGCACGCTTTGTGCCGCGCGGTCGGGTGTTGCGAAAAAATTCAGGATCAGATTGCCAATAAACAGACCGGCATCAAACCCGATCGGGCCAAAGGTGGCAAATTCACCATCAATAATCCGGGTGTCAGCGCCTGTAGTCATGACCGAGCCGGTGTGAAGGTCACCATGCAGCAGGGCTTGCGGGGTTGATAAAAAGCGCAGGCGGAGGCTGTCGATACGCGCCTGCACGGCGGCACTCGCACGCAGGGCGGCCACAATGGAGGTCAGGTGCGGGTCTGCCCAGTGGTTGCGCGGGTGGTCATGATACGGGTCTGTCAGGACGAGATCGACCGTAATGCGGGTGAGTGTCTGGTTGCGGGCAAAGCAGATCCGCCGGTTCATCACCGTTTCAAACGGCTCTGCCAGCAGGGATGTGGCAAAGGTGCTGCGGGCCACGAATTCACCCACGTGAGCGGCAACGGACGGGTAAAAGGTTCCGGCCATCAGGGCTGTGCGTAAAACAGTATGCTCTGAAAGGGCGGGAACAATCAGGATGAACTGATGCGGGTCAAAATGCAGGCATTCGGTTGTCAGGTCCGGCACATGCGGGAAGATGGCGCGCAGGTAGGCCGCTTCAAAAAACGTGCGGTCCAGCGGCATTTTCCATGAAGGGTCAACCCGCACATGTGGCAGCGCCTGCTTCAGGCACACACCGCCGTGTGGGCCATGCGCCAGAAAAACCATGTTGAGGTTACCATCACTGACTTCCCGCACCTGCCATGCCTCTGGCGTGCCGCCCAGCCGGGCCGCAATGGCCGGGAGAGACGCAAGAAATGTCCGGACGCCTTCAAGGTCCAGCGTGGTGTACGGAGAAGGAAGCATCGTCATGGTGAGTCTGTTTTCCGGGTTCTGTCATGCTGCGCAGTGGAAGGCTGGGTGCGCAGGAAGGGAAGCGGTCAGACGGAGCGCAAGGCTCCGTCTTTGAAACAGTTTAGTCCAGACAAACTTTTTTGAAAGCGTCAAACGCACGGGCACGGTGGCTGATAGCGTTTTTTTCAGCCTCCTCCATTTCCGCAAAGGTGCGGGTTTCTCCCGTGGGGGTGAAGATCGGGTCATAGCCATGGCCTTTATCGCCTCGCGGCGGCCAGGTGATGCTGCCATCCACGCGGCCTTCAAAGCTGCGGGTGGTACCATCCGGCCAGGCAAGGCACAGCACACAGATAAACCAGGCATCGCGCTCGTCCTGCCCGATCCCCTCTTCAATACGGGCCATGGCGGCCGGGAAATCCTTGTCCGGCCCGGCCCAGCGGGCGGAATAGATGCCCGGAGCCCCGCCAAGTGCGCTCACACACAGGCCGGAATCATCCGCCAGCGCCGGCAGGCCGGTGGCTTTGGCCGCAGCCAGAGCCTTCAGGGCCGCATTTCCGGCAAACGTGGTGGCTGTTTCTTCCGGTTCCGGCAGGTTGAGGTCTCCCGCAGAAAGCACGGTTACCCCAAAATCCGCCAGCAATGTGGAAAATTCCGCCAGCTTGCCTGCATTATGGCTGGCCAGAACCAGTTTGGTGCCAGCCTCCAGTTTGCCGTGGGTCATTTCAGCGATTCTCCGCCGCGTCCACAGCCAGTGTCTGGGCATCAAACAGGACGGACACGCCGCTGCGGGCCAGAGCGAACATCTCGTTGAACGCATCTTCCGTGAAGGGGGCGTCTTCCGCCGTGCCCTGAATTTCCACGATGCGGCGGTCGGCTGTCAGCACGAAATTGGTGTCGGCAGCGGCGGCGCTGTCTTCTTCATAGTCCAGATCCAGTACCGGGCCAACTTTGGTCAGGCCGCAGGACACGGCGGCAACCTGCCCGCGCAGCGGCATGTGGCTCAGCACGTTTTTCGCAACAAGCTGGCCAAGGGCCAGACGCAGCGCGACCCACGCGCCGGTAATGGAGGCGCAGCGCGTGCCGCCATCTGCGTTCAGAACGTCACAATCCAGCGTGATGCTCATTTCCCCAAGCGCGGCCAGATCCACCACGGAGCGCAGGGAGCGGCCAATAAGGCGCTGGATTTCCTGCGTGCGGCCAGACTGCTTGCCTTTGGCGGCTTCACGGTTGCCACGGGTGTGGGTGGCGCGGGGCAGCATGCCGTATTCCGCGGTCACCCAGCCGGTGCCCTTGCCGCGCAGGAAGGGCGGCACCCGGCTTTCAACGCTGGCCACGCAGAGAACTTCAGTCCCCCCCACACGGATGAGCGCTGAGCCTTCAGCGTGCCGGGCAAAGCCGGTTTCAATGGTGACGGGGCGCATCTGGTTGGGCTGGCGGCCGGACGGGCGCATGAGGGAACTCCTTGAATAAAAGTGTTCTCTGCACATAAAGCGGTTTTGCCGGGAGCGAAACCGCTCACCCGCACGGGAGCATGCGCCAGCGGGCAGGCGGGTGTATGGTTTTTCTTGTCAGCCGGGGTTTGGATGCGCAGAAGCTGGAGAGGCTCTGTTGAGATGGAAGAGGCCTGATACTCATGAAACACGGTCTGCTGCCTGCGAAACCCGTTCTGCCCCCGGCACTGGATGCCCGGTCCGCCACGATTCTGCGTGAAATTGTGGAGGAATATGTGGCCAGCGGTGAGCCCGTGGGGTCCCGCACGCTCTCCCGCAGGCTGGGAGTGCCGCTCTCTCCGGCCACCATTCGCAACGTTATGGCCTCTCTTACGGAAGCAGGGTTGCTGTTCTCGCCCCATACCTCCGCCGGGCGCCTGCCGACAGAAGCGGGATTACGCCTGTTTGTTGATGGTCTTTTGCAGTTTGGCGGCCTTGCGGAAGAGGAGCGTCTGGCCATCGGGCAGTCTCTGGAGGCGCGGGGGCGCTCCTTGCAGGACACGCTGACAGAAGCATCCAGCCTGCTGTCCGGCATGTCCGGCGCGGCGGGGCTGGTGGTGGCACCGAAAGGGGAGGGGGGTGTCAAGCATATCGAGTTCGTGGCTCTCGGCGGGAACCGTGCGCTGGTGGTGCTGGTCGGGACGGACGGGCATGTGGAAAACCGGGTGATTGAAACCCCTGCCGGGATGCCGCCCTCCGCTCTGGTGGAAGCCGCGAATTATCTGAACACCCACACGATGGGGGCAACCCTGCCGGATCTGCGTGACCGGGTAGGGGCTGATATCGCGGAAAACCGCAATGCGCTGGATGCGCTGACAGCAGAAGTGGTGGCCAGCGGTCTGGCAATCTGGGGCGGCGGCGGAGAGGGAGGCGGCACCCTGATCATTCGCGGGCAGGGCAACCTTTTGACCGATGTGGACGGAGAGCAACGCCTGCTGGCCATTCAGGCTCTGTTTGACCGGCTGGAGCGGCAGGAAACCCTGTTGCGACTGCTGGAGCTGGCGGAACATTCAGAAGGGGTTCGCATTTTTATTGGCGCGGAAAGCGGCCTGTTCGGGGGGACGGGAATGTCCATGGTGGTGGCCCCCGCCCGGAACGAGGCGAACAGGATTGTGGGGGCCATTGGCGTGATTGGCCCGACACGAATCAATTACGGGCGGATCATTCCGGTGGTGGATTACACAGCCCGGTTTCTGGGCGAATTGCTGGGGCAGGGGTAAAATTCGCCATGATGTGGACAGGAAGAACGACGATACTGAAGACGGCAGCGCATGAGAATGGTAAAGGACCAGCATGACAAGCACTCCGTCTTCTGGTGAACCCGGGTCTTCTTCCAGTAAAACCGATGGGAGCGCGGCCTCCCCCCGGCAGGGTATGGCATGGCGCAGGCCGCGTTTCCGCCAGTGGCGGGGGCTGCTGGGCACGGTTGCCGCAGTCGCGCTGGTGGGCACCACGGGGGCGGCTGTTTTCGTATGGAATCAGTATGAGGGTCTCGTGGCGGACCTGCCAACGGTTGAGGGGTTGCGCACCTATCAGCCGCCGGTAATGAGCCGCCTTTATGCGTCGGATGACCGGCTGATTGCCGAACTGGCGGATGAGCGCCGGGTGTTTGTGCCCTACAGCGCCATTCCCGACCGGGTGAAGAACGCCTTTATTGCCGCGGAAGACCAGAAGTTCTGGAGCCATAACGGGGTGGACCCGATGGCGATTGCCCGCGCGGGGCTGACAGACCTGACACGCGGCAAGGGCCGCAGACCGATTGGGGCTTCCACCATCACGCAGCAGGTGGCGCGCGTCATGCTGCTGGGCAGTAATGCTGTCTCCATGAAGCGCAAGGCCAAGGAAGCGTTTCTGGCCATGCGGATTGAGCAGGTTCTGCCCAAGGAAAAAATTCTCGAAATCTATCTGAACGAAATCTATCTCGGCAGCGGGGCTTACGGGATCGGGGCTGCCGCGCAGACCTATTTCAACAAACCGCTTGACCAGCTTGATGATGCGGAAGCCGCGTTCCTTGGCGCGCTGCCCAAATCTCCCACCAATTATAACCCGGTCCGCTTCCCGGATGCCGCGCGGGGGCGGCGTAACTGGGTGCTGGAACGTATGGCGGAAACCGGCGCGCTGACGCATGAGGCCGCCCGTGCGGCGGAAGCTGAACCGCTGATCCCGCATAATTTCGTGCGGCCTGGCCCGGCTCCGGGCTCCGAGTGGTTTGCCGAGGAAGTGCGGCGGCAGCTTCTGGAAAAATACGGTCAGGACATGACCATGCAGGGCGGGCTGGATGTGCACACCAGTCTCGATCCGGCCCTTCAGCTTGCCGCGCAGACCGTGCTGCGGCAGGGGCTGATGGCGTATGACCGCGCACATGGGGGCTGGCGTGGGCCGGTCAGACATCTGCAAGCCATTAATGCCTCGTCCTCTCAGGAAGACTGGGCCGCGGCGCTGAAGGCGGAGGCTGCACCGCCGGGCATGCTGGATCAGTGGCGTCTGGCTGTGGTGCTGGACCCGGTTCATGGCCGCGTTGGCTGGCTGGAGGGGGCTGTTGTCCGCCGTGGGGCCAGCATGCAAGGCGGTACACCGCAGACAGGCGAGATTCAGGAGCGGGATCTGGCATGGGTGCGGCGTTTCCGGTCCTTGAAGGCGGGCGATCTTGTGATGGTCGAACCGCAGGCCCAGAGCAGCCGCGTGGCGCTGATGCAGGTGCCGCATGTAGAAGGCGCGGTCGTCACGATGAATGCCCGCACGGGCCGTGTTCTGGCGCTGGTGGGGGGCTGGTCCTTCCAGATGTCGCAGTTTGACCGTGCCACACAGGCCCTGCGTCAGCCCGGTTCGTCCTTCAAGCCGTTTGTCTATCTGCAGGCCATGGAGCAGGGCATTTCGCCCTCGCAGTCATTCAGCGATTCGCCGGTTTCTTACGGAGCCTGGCACCCGAATAACTATGAGAAGGATTTCTGGGGGCCGACCTCCCTGCATGACGCCCTGCGCGAATCCCGCAATCTGGTGACCATCCGTCTGGCAGCCCATATCGGCATCAAGAACGTGGCGGATATGGCAACCCGAATCGGCCTGGTGGACTCCATGCCCCATGTGTTGCCAGCGGCTCTCGGGGCGGTGGAAACAACCGTGCTGAAAGAAGCCGGAGCCTATGCCTCGATTGCTGCGGGAGGGCGGAAAGTAACCCCGACCCTGATTGACGATGTGCAGGACCGCGAAGGGCATGTGATCTGGCGTCCGGAGGGGATTTCCCTGATTGCGGCTTCGGCGCAGGGGGCGGATGCCAAGGCCACGCCGCCTGCCGGTGCCTCCTCCACGGAGGCCGATGCCGTTTTCCCGGATGCTCCAAAAGGGCAGGCTGATGCCAAAACACCAGCCGCCGCCCCGGCTCAGGCACCGGACAAAGCGACACAGGCGGCTCTGCCGGGGCAGGGTGATCTGCCGGAATTGCAGGATAACCGCCCGCGTGTGGCCTCCGAGCAGAGCGCGTTCCAGATTACGACCATGCTGCAGGATGTCATCCGGCGCGGGACCGGCGTGGAGGCCGGGAAGGGGATTGATTACCCCGTGGCCGGGAAGACCGGCACCAGCCAGAACTTCAATGATGCATGGTTCGCGGGCTATTCTCCTGATCTGGTGACAGTTGTCTGGATCGGGTTTGATACGCCGGAATCTCTGGGCAAGAACGAAACCGGTGGCGCCATTGCCGGTCCGATCTGGAACAAGGTGATGAAAGTCGCGTTTGAGGGCCACCCGAAGCTCGACTTCGCCGCGCCGGAGGGCGTGACGCTGGTGCGCTATGACACGGGCCGGGGTGTGGCGGTGGATGCCTTCAAGCCCGGACAGATTCCGGGTGTGAGTGTCAGTCTGGCGGATAACGGAGCCTCGCACGAGCTGACGGCGGCGGACACCGGGGCTGAGAACATGCCGACTTCGGAAAATGATATGGATGCCGGATCGGGCCAGCCCGGTGCAGGCTCTGGTAACCCAAGCCAGGTTGCAGCCCCCGGCACGCCAAAAGCACCACCAGCCGCTTCCGGGGGTGACATTGGCATGGGCGGCCTTTATTGAGGCCGTTCGCAAACGTAAGACGTTCTTCTTAAAGACCTGATGGAGAGACAGCCCGATGTCGGCTGAAACAGAAGCGCTTAATGACCAGATCAAGCAGTCGGTGGCACTGCTGAGGAGGCATCTTTAACTGGGATGTCGCCCAGGCCAGACTTGCCGAACTGAACAACCGGGCTGAAGACCCGGATCTGTGGAATGATTCCGACGCTGCCCAGAAGCTGATGCGTGAACGCACGCTGCTGGCCGGGCAGGTGGACGGTGTGCAGAAGCTTGAAACCAGCGTGCAGGAAACCTGTGAACTGGTGGAAATGGCGGAAGCGGAAGGGGATGCGGAGATTGTGGCGGAAGCCACCGCTGCCCTGAAGGCGCTGGCCGAAGAAGCCAAACGCCGCGAGACCGAAAGCCTGCTGTCTGGCGAGGCGGACAGCAATGACTGCTACGTGGAAGTCAATGCGGGTGCCGGTGGCACGGAAGCGCAGGACTGGGCGGAAATGATGCTGCGGATGTACACCCGCTGGGCGGAAGCCCATGGGTACAAGGTCACGCTGATGGAAAGTTCCGAAGGGGAACAGGCCGGCCTGAAATCCGCAACCATGCTGGTGTCCGGCCCGAATGCCTATGGCTGGCTGAAGACGGAAGCCGGGGTTCACCGTCTGGTGCGCATCTCTCCGTTCGATGCGGCGGCCCGGCGGCAGACGTCCTTTGCCTCTGTCTGGGTTTATCCGGTGATTGATGATTCGATCGAGATCGAAATCAACGATTCCGACCTGAAGGTAGATACATTCCGTGCCTCCGGCGCGGGTGGGCAGCACGTCAACAAGACCGATTCGGCCATCCGTATCACCCATATCCCCACCGGGATTGTGGTGGCGTGCCAGACGGACCGCTCCCAGCACCGCAACCGTGCAACGGCCATGCAGATGCTGCGGGCGCGGATGTATGAGGTGGAACTGCAAAAGCGTGAAGCCGCCGCCGCCGCAACGGAAGCCGCCAAGACAGATATCGGCTGGGGGCACCAGATCCGGTCTTATGTTCTGGCACCGTATCAGATGGTCAAGGACCTGCGCACCAACGTGGAAACCGGGAATCCCGGGGCCGTGCTGGATGGGGACCTTGATGCATTCATGGCCGCCGCTCTTGCCGCCCGTGTGGGGGCTACCCGCTCTGAAGCCAGTGCGAACGCGCAATAAACAGCGCATTTTCGGCGGGTGAAAAACAGGCCTCTCTGAGGCCTGTTTTTTTATATTTCGCGCAGACGTGAAACCACGACAGCTTTGTGCGCGTTAAGAAGAAATTTTTTTTAAAATTGTAATGGTCTGAAAACAGGCAGAGAGACGCTCGTTTTTTCCCTGCCTGTACAAAAAATGGCATTTTTCTGCGGATTCAGGCTTCCCGCCTGTTTAATGAGCACTATGCCCGTTAACGGGGCAGCGTTCATTTTCGATCAAGAACATTCTTGACATATATGCTGTCAAATTGCCCAATCAAGGTCAGGAAGATGGCAGCCATGCAGCTCTGTCAGTCTATCCAGTGCTGAGGCACGAAATGTTGGTGCAGGGCCATCAGTTTTTGATGCCATAGATCAGGTGATGGCGCTGGCCAGTGTTTCCTTGGCTGGCGTGGAAGAAGGAGGATGTAGAAATATGAAGGACCACACGCAACAGCAACGGAGTCCGGTGCGCTTTGTCGTCGGAACAGGAGCTGTTGTCGGTGTTGTTGCTCTGCTGGTTGTAATTCTGCTGCATCTTTTGGCGGTTGTGGGACTTATGTACGGCATGGGGACGTCTGCAAGCGTTCCGGTGACGCATCCGCCCATCAAGACCAGAATTCTGCCACCACCGCCACCACCACCGCCCCCGCCGCCGCCGCCCCCGCCGCCGCCAGTCATGACGGTTCCGCCGCCGCCGTATATTCCGCCGCCGAAGATACAGCTGCCGCCGCCGCCGAACCCGCCGATCAAGCATGTCTCTCGTACGCCGCCCAAAAAGGCGTCGCCCCCGCAGACAGTTACGGCACCGGCGCCACCTGTATCGAGTGAACCGGCGTCCCACGCGGCACCGTCCAACTCGCCGGATACATCGGCAGGAACATCGCCGCTGAACAACGCCCGGCCTGTCTATCCGCCTGATATGGAGGAAGACAATATTGAAGGCCGCGTGACTGTTGCATGCGATGTGGAAACAACGGGGATGACGAGCAACTGTTCTGTTCAGTCCGTGCAGGGAGGACAATCCTTCGCGCAGGCTGCTCTGGATTACGTTCACAAGGCCCGGTACCGCCCGGCCATGAAGAATGGTTCTCCCGTCAAGGAGCTTCACAAGGTGTATGTGATCAGGTTCAGACTGGATGACTGACCCCGGCATCACGCCGAACTCTGCAGAAAACTACCTGGTGGCGGGAGGCTCCCGTCACCAGGCCGAAAAGATAAGGATTTTTAGGTACATGATCAGACTGTCTCGTCTTCCAGTGTCGGGTCTCGCGGTTCCTGCCCTCGCGGTCATGCTGGGCACGGTGACACCGGTTCTGGCTCTCGCACAGGATGCCTCCTCCGCTCCTGCCGCTTCAGCGCCTGCCGCTCCTGCTCCCGATGCGGCTGCTCCTGCCGCAGCTCCGGCCCCGGCTCCGGCAGCAGATACGGCAGCTCCCGCTGCTGCCCCTGCACCCGATGCCTCCGCTCCTGCGGCCCCGGCAGCAGCTCCGGCCGTAAAGGAAGAAGCCAACCCGTACGGTCTTGGCGCCCTGTGGTCCAACGGTGACATTATTGCTCGTGGCGTGCTGGTGATCATGCTGATCATGTCCCTCGGCACCTGGTACATCATGATCACCAAGTTCTTTGAGCAGGCCCGTCTGTTCGCTGCCGCCAAGGAAGCCACCAAGCTGTTCTGGACAAAGAGCACGATTCAGGAAGGCGCTGCCGCCCTGAAACCGACCTCTCCGTTCCGCTACATTGCCGATACCGGCATTGTTGCAGCAGAACACCATGAAGGCACGATGCAGGAATCCATCGACCTGAACAGCTGGACCTCCCTGTCCATTCAGCGTTCGGTGAACAACATCCAGAACAGCCTTCAGTCTGGTCTGGCCTTCCTGGGCACCGTGGGTTCAACCTCTCCGTTCGTTGGTCTGTTCGGCACCGTCTGGGGTATTTATCATGCCCTGACCGCCATCGGCATTGCCGGCCAGGCGTCCATCGACAAGGTTGCCGGTCCGGTTGGTGAATCTCTGATCATGACAGCTATTGGTCTGGCCACCGCTGTTCCGGCCGTGCTGGGGTACAACCTGCTGGTGCGTCGTAACAAAGGTGCAATGGACCGCGTGCGTGACTTCGCGGCTGACCTTCAGTCCATCCTGATCGGTGGCCTGCGCCACGGTGCCGGTGTGGAAAGCATTGTTGTGCGTGCCGATAACTCTCCCACCACCTCAACCATCTCTAACCGGGTAGGTTAATCATGGGTATGTCTGTCGGAGACAGCGGGGGCGAAGACGACGTCGTATCGGCGATCAACACAACGCCTCTCGTTGATGTCATGCTGGTGTTGCTGATCATCTTTCTGATCACAATTCCGGTTGCAACCCACACGGTCAAAGTCTCTTTGCCGAAGGATATGAACCAGCCGACACAGACAAAGATGTCCAACGTCGTGCTTGCAGTGACGGAGAACGGACAGGCATACTGGGATGAAACGCCACTCAAGGGCCGGGCTGATCTTCTGGACCGGCTTGAAAAGGCGGCAGTCCAGAAACCTCAGCCGCAGATCCAGATTCGTGGCGATGTGAAAACCCGCTATGAATCAGTCGGCAAGCTGATCGAGGCCTGTCAGGAAGCTGGTATCTATCGTATCGACTTTATTACCGAGCGGCCAAAAACCAACTGACCAAGCAGGAAAGTTCCGCCCTCCCTCCCGTGAGGGGGAGGGGGCGGGCCTTCAGTCCACTATCCCGCGTCCGGCCTGGTTTGGACCGCGCCGTGGAACCAGAGTTTGAGAGAGTGACAGCCCATGGGCATGAATGTCGGATCGGAAAGCACGACGGAAGACGAAGGCATTGTCGATATCAACACCACGCCGCTGATCGACGTGATGCTGGTTCTGCTGATCATGCTTATCATCACAATTCCTTTGCAGACCCAGGCCGTTTCCATTGATCTTCCGCAGGGCAACCCGCCGCCCTCTACGGTTGAAACGCCGGTGGTGACGCTTGCGGTTGATTTTGACAACAGCATTACCTGGAACGGGCAGCCTGTTTCCAGTGAGGATGAGCTTCAGGCGCGCCTGAGAGAAGCGGCCACAGGGCCGGAAGCCTCTCAGCCGGAAGTGCATCTGCAACCAAACCGTCTGGCCGATTACAAAACTGTGGTGCATGTTATGGCAGACGCCCAGCGGCTTGGTGTCACCAAGCTTGGTATCGTCGGGCAGGAACAATTCGCAGAAGGTCAGTGATCTGATGTCATCTCGTCTTTTACGCGTCGCGTTGTTCGCCAGCGCAGCATTTGCTTTCTCTTATCCCGCAGCCAAGGCTGAGGATGTTCTGGGGGCAGGTGTTGGCAAGGCGCTTCAGCAGGCACAATCCGCCCTGTCCGCTCACGACTACACCAAGGCCATGGCTGCGGTGGACGCCGCCGATGCGGTAAAGGGCAAGAGTGACTACGAGTCCTACACGATTACCCAGATGCGCGCCGCAGTGGCAACGCAGGCCGGGAAAATTGATGAGGCAACCTCTGCTTATGACAAGCTGATTGCCTCCCCCCGCACGCCGAAAGACACAAAGCACCAGATGCTGATGTCTGAAGCGACAATGGCTTATACCGCAAAGGATTATCCGCGCGCGGTGAAGGCCATTGAGCGGTACCAGAAGGAAGTTGGCCCCAACGCCACAATGGATACGCTTCTGGCGCAGTCCTACTACCTTCAGAAAGATTATCCGAATTCCGTTCGTGTGCTGAAGCAGCAGATTGATCAGGAAATCAAGGCGAAGAAGGTGCCTGCGGAATCCCAGCTCCAGATGCTGGGCGCAAGTGCTACCGCCATGAAGGATTCCACCACCACCACGCATGCGTATGTGCTGCTGGCCACCTATTATCCCAAAAAGGAATATTGGGCGCTGCTGCTGCACGAGCTCATCGTGAACCCGAAAATTCCGCCGTCACTCCAGCTTGATGTCTATCGTATCCGTCTGGCTGCCGGGAATGTCTCTCAGGCGCGTGACTTCATGGATATGACGGAAATCGCCATGCAGGCCGGTATGCCCCAGCTGGCGCTGGACCTGATGAACCAGGGGTATCAGGCCAATGTGCTCGGGCAGGGGGCGGAAGCACCGCGTCAGGCCCGCCTGAAAGCCATGGTGGAAAAATCCGTTGCGGATAAAAAAGCCTCCATCGCGGCGGATGAAGCGGCTGCTCTCAAGCAGAAAACCGGTGATGACCTGCTGACGGTTGGCTATAATGACGTCACCTTCGGTCAGGCTGATAAAGGTCTGGCGCTGATGCAGCAGGCGATTGCCAAGGGCGTGACGGATGTGAACGTTGCCCGCCTGCACTATGGTCTGGCGCAGCTTGCCGCTGGCAAGAAGGCGGATGCCATTGCAACGCTTAAAACCGTTGATGGCGGCAGTGGCGCACAGGACATTGCGCAGCTCTGGGTGCTGAAACTTTCTGCAGCCAAGTAAAGCCATCCGGGTCTGAAAAAGTCTGATCCGTTCAGGTATAAAAAAGGTCGTCTCTCAGACGGCCTTTTTTTTCGACCATTTTCTCATGGGGACGTAGCGCATGACCTGTCCGAGCAGAACGGCCTGGCGTGTTGCGCAGCATCGGGCAAAGCATCAGCAGGCTGAGCGAGGCATGATTTTTCATGATCCTCTTGCCATCAGACTGCTTGGTGATGAGGCTGACGCGGTTTTGGCGTGTGCGGATGCGCCGGGCGAGCAGGGCTTCCGGCAGTTCATGGCCGTCAGAAGCCGGATTGCCGAGGATAAGCTTGCGCTGGCTGTACGCCACGGTGTGCGTCAGGCTGTTGTGCTTGGAGCCGGACTGGATACGTTAGGCCTTCGGAACCCTTATGCGGCGGAAGGGCTGAAAATGTTCGAAGTCGATACACCGCGTATGCAGGTGTGGAAAAAGAGGCATATCGCGGAAGTGGGGATTTCGGTTCCGGATCTGCTGACGTTTATCCCTGTCGATTTTGAAAAGGAGAGTGTGAAAACTGGTCTGGTTCAGGCTGGTTTTGACCTGCACCGTCCGGCTTTTTTCTCCTGGCTGGGTGTTACCCCGTATCTGACACGCAAGAGTATTCAGAACACGCTCAGTTTTATTGCGAGCATTCCGCAGGCTGAGCTTGTCTTCGATTATGGTGAGCCCGTTGAAAACTATCAGGGGCTGGGCCGTCTGTTCATGGAAGCGCTTGAACGCCGCGTGGCTTTGCTGGGGGAGCCGTGGGTAAGCCGTTTTAATGCCCCTGAGATGGCGACCATGCTTGCCGAGGCAGGCTTCCGCACAGTGACGGATTTCGATCGCGCTCGCATCTTCTCCTATTTCGGCTGGCCACAGAAAAGCGGTGTGGGTCAGGCTTCTGCGCATGTCATTCATGCCGCTGTCTGATAACGTCTCGCTGATGAAAAACGCATCTTTTGTGTCTGTAAGGCTGGCGCGGCAGGATGAGGCCGCGTGCCTTCCTGATATTGAACGCTCCGCGGCCCAGAGTTTCCGGGCCTTTCCTGCTCTGGCGTGGCTTGCTGATGGGGCGTGTTTGCCATTGGCTACCCATCTGGCCAGTGTGTGGGCCGGGACATGCTGGGTGGCTGTGACAAGCGAGCAGGAGCGCCCGCTTGGTTTTCTGACGGCGGAGCGTCAGGCTGAGAGCCTCCATATTCTGGAAATGTCCGTCAGGGCCGAGGCGCAGGGGCACGGTGCTGGTCGGGCGTTGCTGACAGCCGCCTGTCAGGCGGCACGGCAGGCCGGACTGCGCAGGGTGACCCTCACAACATGTCGGGATGTGCCCTGGAATGCTCCGTTTTACCGCAAAATGGGCTTCACCATTCTCGAGCAGTTCCCGCCTGGTAGCGGGTTACAGAGCCTTCTTGAGGAGGAGGAAGCCAGCGGCTTTCCCCCAGGCACACGGTGCGCCATGCAGCGCATTCTTGTTTAAAGTGGGGGAGAGGCCTTCGTGCCCCCGGCGTTGGTCGTTGGCCCGCCGGGAGGAGAAGAAAGGGGCGTGTGCGCCGCCATAAAGGTGTCCAGCGCGGGCTGTTCAGCCCGCGTGAGTGGTTGCGCTGTTGGTCGCTGTGCCAGCGGCCCGCACAACTGAGGACGGCTGTGCAGGAGGCTGGGTGTGCTGTTTCCAGCCGCCCCCCAGAGCACGATAGATGGTGATCAGGTTCTGGTATTTTGAAACAGCCACCGCAATCTGTGACTGCTGGGCCTGAAGATAGGAACGCTGGGATTCCAGAGTGGTCAGATAGGAATCGGACCCGGCGTTAAAGCGCATTTTTGCCAGACGGAAGGCATCAGCGGAGGAGACCACCAGAGCATCCGCCTGCTTTTTCTCGTCCAGATAGGCTTCACGCGCCGCCAGAGCATCCGCCACTTCACGGAAGGCGCTCTGGACCGTTTTTTCATACGTGGCAATCTGGCCATCACGCGCGGCTTTGGAGGCTTTCAGGTTCCCGCTGTTCATCCCCCATGTCCAGAGCGGGATCTGCAGGGAGGGGTTCAGCCCCCACGTGGTGGCGGCAGCGGTAAACAGCTTGTGGAATTGCAGGCTGGATACGCCGTCTGACGCCGTAAGGGTCAGGCGCGGGAAGAATGCGGCGCGGGCCGCCCCGATATTCGCCTGGGCCGCCAGCAGGTTATGCTCGGCCGCCACAATATCCGGCCGCCTCTCCAGCAGGTCTGAAGGCAGGCCTGCGGGCAGGTCCGCCAGAATGGTCTGCTCGCCCAGAGCGTGGGGCGGGGGCAGATCGGCAGGGATGGGCGCGCCAATCAGCAGGGCAATCAGATTTTCATCCTGCTCCACTTTCCGGCGGGAGTCCGCGCGCAGGCCGGCACTCTGCTGCACCTGCGTTTCGGCCTGACGGACGGTGAGCAGGTTTTCTTCCCCATGTTCAAATTTCGCACGGGTCAGGTTCAGGGTGTCCTGCTGGTTGGCCAGCGTTGTTTCGGCCACTGCCAGAGTATCTCGATCCCCCAGCCATGTGACATAGGCGGTGGCAACCTGGGAAATAATGCTGATGAGCATGCTGCGCTGGGAGGCTTCCTGCGCCAGTGCCTTCTGGGCGGATTCCTGTGTCAGGCTGCGAATGCGGCCGAACAGGTCGATCTCGTAGGATGAGAAGCCAATGCCGCCGGAATAGTAGCGGAATGGATTACGCGCCATGCCGCCGCTGCTCTTGTTGGTATCCAGACCGGGGGCGAAGCTCAGACCCGCCGCATCGGACGGAGCCTGATACATCGGGCCGCCCGTGGCGCTTATGGTGGGGAACAGGCCGGCATGCTGCACATCATACTGCCCCTGCGCCTGCGCGATGTTGGCCGCCGAAATCCGTAAATCCCGGTTCTGGCGCAGGGCAATGGTAATCAGCGCCTTCAGCCGGGGGTCTGTGAAGAAATCCTCCCAGCCGATATCGGAGGCGGCCTGTGCAAGGCGCGGGTTCCCCGTTGCCTGATACCCCGGCCATGTGGTGGCCAGGGGCGGGGCAGGGCGCGTGTATTTCGGGATCATGGTGCAGCCGGATAGCAGACCGGCTGCCAGAGCCACACTCACGGCACGGAAGCGGCGCGGGGTGTGTGAAGATGGGTGTGAAGACATGCTCTTACTCGCTTCCGGTAGCAGACGGAGCAGGAGCCGGAGCGTCCTGACGTTCGCTTAAACGTTTGACCTTGAACAGCCGCAAAATCACGACAAAGAACACCGGCACGAAGTAGACCGCCAGCAGGGTGGCTGTGGCCATGCCCCCCACCACGGCCGTGCCGATGGCAATGCGGGAGGCGCTGCCCGCCCCGGTGGCAATAGCCAGCGGAAACACGCCGACAACCAGCGCAATGGAGGTCATCAGAATAGGCCGCAGGCGTTCACGTGCGGCAGTCAGCACGGCATCACTCAGGCTTTCGCCACGCTCGAAGGCCATTTTGGCGAATTCCACAATCAGAATGGCGTTTTTCACCGCCAGACCAACGGTGGTCAGCAGCCCCACCTGAAAATAGACGTCGTTATCAAGGTGCCGCCAGAGTGTTGCGGCAATGGCCCCCAGAACGCCAAGGGGGATGACCAGCATCACCGCAAGCGGGATTGCCCAGCTTTCATACAGGGCAGCCAGGCACAGCAGGATGACAATCACCGCCAGCGCATAGAGCGGTCCGGTGGAAGAGCCGGAAGCAACCTGCTCAAAGGAGAGACCGGTCCACTCATACCCCACACCAGCGGGCAGCTTGGCCAGAATGCTTTTGATGGCGTTGATGGAATCGCCCGAGCTGTAGCCCACAGCGGGCTGACCCAGAATTTCAAAGGAATTCAGGCCGTTGTAGTTTTCCACTTTCTGCGGCCCGACAGCCCAGTGCCCGGAAACAAAGGCATTGAGGGGTGTCAGGGTGTTCTGGGCATTGCGGATGTACCATTTGTCCAGGTCGCTCGGGAGCATGCGTGAGTCCGGGATGCCCTGAATATAGACCTGTTTGACACGGTCATTCCGGGTAAACTGGTTGACGTAGATAGACCCCAGCGCTCCCTGAATGGTGTTGTTGATGTCATCAATCGAAATACCGAACGCGTTGGCTTTTTCCCGGTCGATATCCAGATGATATTGGGAGGCATCTTCCATGCCGTTCGGGCGTACGGCCATCAGGCGTGGGTCTTTGGACGCCATGCCGAGCACCATGTTGCGCGCCTGCAGCAGCTTCTGGTGGCCCAGATGGCCGCGGTCTTCCAGTTCAAGGTCAAAGCCGGTGGCGTTGCCCAGTTCCAGCACCGCTGGCGGATTGATGGCAAAAATCTGGGCTTTGGGGCTGAACCAGAAATGCTTCATGATACGCGCGGCAATGGCGGAAGATGTCTGGGAGGCCAGAGGGCGTTTGTCCCAGTTCTTCAGACGGACGAAGAACGCCCCGGAGTTCTGGCCCTGCCCGGCGAAGTTGAAGCCATTGATGGAATAGACCGATTCCACCAGAGCGCTTTCAGACTTCAGGATGTAGTCTGCAATCTCGTGGTTGACTGCCTGTGTTTCCGCCATGGGTGTGTTGGGCGGCATGGTGACCTGCCCGAAAATCAACCCCTGATCCTCATCCGGCAGGAACCCGCCGGGAAGGCGCATGAACAGGAACACGGCCAGCGCGGTAATGACGGCAAAGCCGAGCATGGAGAGCACGGTCCGGCCAATAAGGAACTGCACGCCGCGCAGATACCCGTTTGTCAGGCGGGAGAACTGGCGGTTGAACCAGCCTGCGGGGCCGGTTGTCTTTTCATGGGTGCCTGCCTTGAGCATGGTGGCGCACAGGGCCGGGGTCAGCACCATGGCCACCAGAACGGAGAGCCACATGGCCGCAACAATGGTGACGGAGAACTGGCGGTAGATCACCCCCGTGGAGCCGGAGAAGGCAGCCATGGGCAGGAACACGGCCGTCAGCACCAGCACGATGCCGATAAGGGCGCCGGAAATTTCATCCATGGAGACGCGTGAGGCTTCCAGCGGGGAAAGCCGCTTTTCCGTCATCACACGTTCAACGTTTTCCACCACCACAATGGCGTCATCCACCAGCAGGCCCACGGCCAGAATCATGGCCAGCATGGTCAGGGTGTTGATGGAGTAGCCCAGAATATTGAGCATCCCGAACGTGCCCAGCAGCACCACAGGCACCGCAATGGTCGGGATGAGCGTTGCGCGGAAGTTTTGCAGGAAGATCAGCATCACCACGAAAACCAGCGCGATGGCTTCCAGCAGCGTGATGACCACTTCCTTGATGGAGAGCACGATGAACGGCTCTGTATCCAGCGGATAGACGGTTTTCAGGCCCGGCGGGAAGAATTTTTCAAGCTGGGCAATCTGGGCGCGGACAGCCGCTTCCGTCTGCATCTGGTTGGCACCGGGGGCCAGCTTCAGCGCCATGCCGGAGGCAGGCATGTTGTTGTAGAAAGAATTGGTATTGTAGGTCTGCGGCCCCAGTTCGACCTTCGCGATATCGCTGATGCGAACCTGCGAGCCGTCCGGCTGCACCTTGAGCAGGATTTTCTGGAATTCCTCCGGGGAGGTCAGGCGCGTCGGGCCGATAATGGTTGCATCCAGACGGATGGCTTTTTTAGCGGGCAGCCCGCCCAGTTCACCAGAGGACACCTGAATGTTCTGGGTCTGGATGGCGGTCTGGACGTCCTTGACGGTCAGGCCGTAGCTGAACAGCTTGCCGGGGTCCATCCAGATGCGCATGGCATATTCGGCCCCGAACAGGGTGTGATCCCCCACACCGGAGACACGGCTGAGCGGATCTGAAATGGTGGAGGCGACATAATCGGCAATATCACTGCCCGTCATGCTGCCATCGGTGGAGAGGAAGGCCAGAACCATCATGAAGTTCTTGACGGACTTGGTGATGCTCAGGCCCTGGGCCGTGACTTCTGGCGGCAGCTTCGGCTGTGCCAGTTGCAGCTTGTTCTGCACCTGCACCTGCGCGATATCCGGGTTGGTGCCCTGCGCGAAGGTGAGATCAATCTCCATCAGGCCCGAAACGTAGGACTGCGCCGAGATATATTCCAGATGATCCAGCCCGAACATCTGCTGCAGGATGGGCCGTACGACCGTATCGTTCACCGTATCGGCCGAGGCCCCCGGATAGGTGACGGTAATGGCGATCTGCGGCGGTGCAATGCTCGGATATTGGGCGATTGGCAGCCGGAAAATGGAAAGAATGCCCACCAGCATGATAATCAGGCTGATAACCCATGCAAAAATGGGGCGGTCAATAAAGAAACGCGAAAGAGACATCCGGGTTACTGCCCTTTGTTCTGGCTGGACGCATTCGAGTCAGCCTGAGAGGTTGCGTCTTCCGTGGGTTTGACTTTGGCACCCGGTTTGATTTTCTGAAGCCCGACCGTCACAACGCGTTCGCCGGCCTTCAGGCCGCCTGTCACCAGCCAGTTGATCCCGATCGCCTGACCAAGCTGGATCTGCCGCAGTTCCACCGTGTTATCCGGCTTGACGATCCACACCTGCGGATCTCCATGCGTATTACGGCTTACAGCCTGTTGCGGCACGAGCAGACCATTGGGGTCCGCCCCTTCATCAAGCTGGGCATGCACGAACATGCCGGGCAGCAGGAGCTTGTCCGGGTTGGGCATGATCGCACGGACCACGACGGACGCCGTGGAGGGGTCTACGTTGACTTCAGAAAGCGCCATGCGGCCGACATGTTCGTAAGTGCTGCCATCTTCCAGCGTGAGGGTGACGGGCACCTCCCCGTTGGCCTGAGGGGTAATGCGGCCTTCAGCCAGTTCGCGCTTGAGGCGCAGCAGGGTGATGGCGGGCAGGTTGACGTCCACATAAATGGGGTCCAGCCGCGTGACGATCGCGATGTTGTTGGTCTGATTGGCTGTAACCAGCGCACCAACAGTGATGATGGTACGGCCAATGCGCCCGCTGATGGGAGCGTTCAGATGTGTATAGCCCAGATCAACCAGAGCGCTTTCAACCTGCCCCTTGGCGTTCAGAATCCGGCCTTGGGCTTCTTTCTCGGCTGCCAGAGCATCATCATAATCCTGATGGCTGACGGCATGGGCCTGCATCAGGGGCTTGAAACGCTCAAGCTTGGCGCGGGCGGTGACTTCCGCCGCTTCGGCTTCGGCAAGCTGACCGCGGGCCGTGTCATAGGCGGCCTGATAGCGTGAGGGGTCAATCTGATAAAGTTGCTGGCCAGCCTGAACATCAGCACCTTCTTTAAACAGACGCTTCTGGATAACGCCGGTCACCTGCGGGCGGACCTGTGCGATTTCATAAGCATCCGTACGGCCGGGCAGGCTGGTGTGCACGTTCACGGACTGCGGCTGCAGGGTAATGAACCCGACCTGCTGCGGCGGCATGGCGGGGGGAGCGGCCTTGCGGTTACAGCCGGACAAGGCCAGCAAAGCAACAGCAGAGAGCAGGACCGGGCGAAACGGGAGGGGATGCATTGTCACTCTGGCGGATCCTGCCTTTGAAAAACGAAGGACGACACGGCACCGGGCCAGATGCACATTGCGGACCTCTGAGAGGCGCCGGGATGAAAGGCATGCGGAACGGCAGGGCGTATCAAGGAATGGGAATAAACCGTGGAAGTCTGAAGAAAATGGTACCGATTGTTACCTTTTCGTGCAAGCTAGAAGCCCGCAAAAAGGGAGTCAAGTCAGGCGGGAGGAGAAAGGATTCTCCTCCCTCAGGGTATCAGCGACCGATGTCCCGCAGTTTTTTTCCGGACATCAGATTCTTTTCAATCTCTTCAAGCGTCACGCCCTTGGTTTCTGGAACAAGCTGGCGTGTGAAAACAAGAAAAATGGCGTTCAGCCCGGCAATCAGCCCGAAAGTCAGCGGGGCTCCCAGCCAGCTGAGCAGGCTGAGGAAAGACATGCCGACAATCATGTTGGAGACCCAGTTGGTCAGGGTGGAGACGGTAATGCCCAGATCCCGGCCCTTGATAGGCTGGATTTCCGAGCACAGAACCCACATCAGCGGACCGGCAGACATGGCGTGGGCTGCAATAAAGATCATGATCAGGAAGACGCACAGCAGTTTGGCGGCCTGACCATCCAGCCCGTTATAGTTGAGAAGAGCCAGAGCGGACATGGCGATTGTCATGGTGATAAAGCCGCCATACAGAATGGGCTTGCGCCCCCAGCGGTCCACCAGCCCCATCGCGGCGACTGTCGCCAGCACATTCACAAAGCCGATAATGGCCGTGCACCACATCTGCGCCGTGCCGACAAACCCGGCCAGCGCGAAAATTTTGGGCGCGTAGTACATAACGACGTTGATACCGGCAAACTGCTGCATGATCTGAAGCAGCATGCCCAGCAGGATGGAGCGCCGGAAATTGACATTTTTCCGCAGCAGGGCCCAGCCGCTCTGCCGTTGTTCGAGCTGCTCATCAATCGCGCGAATTTCCGCATGGGTGTCGTGTGTGGCCGGACGCAGGTTTTTCAGCACCTTCAGGGCTTCCTCCCTGCGGCCTTTCATCATCAGCCAGCGCGGGCTGTAGGGCAGAAAGAGCACGCCAATCACAAACAGCACGCTGGGGATGGCAATCACACCGAACATCCAGCGCCATTGCCCGTGGTAGCTGAAGAGTGTGTCACTGATAAACGCCAGGAAAATGCCAACCGTGATCATCAGCTGATAGGTGGAAATCATCGCGCCGCGTGTGGCTTCACTCGCGATTTCGGACAGATAGAGCGGAGAGGTGAAGGCCGCGATGCCGATAGCCAGCCCCATAAGCGCCCGCCCGCTGATCATACTGCCGACGGACCATGCCATGGCACAGGCCAGTGAGCCGACAATAAAAATGACACCGCCGAGCACGAGCGCCCATTTGCGCCCTCCCAGCCGGGCCAGCCCCCCGGCCATGATGGCCCCGATGGCAGCCCCTGCCATCATTGCGCTGACAATCCATTCCTGTGCGAATGTGGAGGCATGGAAAGCATCGGCAACAAAATCCAGCGCGCCGGAAATAACCCCGATGTCCAGACCAGACATAAGGCCACCAGTTGCGGCAAGAATACCAATAATAATGGTTCGATTTTGTGCGGAAGAGTCTGTTTCTGTCTGGGTTAAAGTCGAGTTTTGCATGGATTTCGCGAGTTTCCGTCAGGATTATTATTTTTATTGGAGCGGTTGTTTCTGTAAAGACCTTGGTGGGCTCCTCCACAAGGCGGTCTGGCTTCAGGAATTTCTAAACAATACCACAAGACACCAGACAAATATATCTTTTGTTAATGTGGATCAGGGGTTGTCCGGATTTTCACTCTCTCCGAAGCGGGAGTCACGATGCACCCAGGTGGAGAGCAGCAGGCCAAACCCCAGCATGACATTCAGCAGGGCAGAACCGCCGTAGGACACCAGCGGCAGAGGCACCCCCCCCACCGGGATGGCCCCCATCACCATGGAGAGGTTGACCAGACAATAGAGGAAGAAGTTCATGCTGATGCCAAGGGCCAGCAGCCGCCCGAAGCGGTTCCGGCTGCGGATGGCCATGAGCATACCCCCCAGAACAAGCATCAGAAGCAGGCCAATGACCGTAATGGCCCCCACATACCCCCATTCTTCCGCAATCATGGTGAAGATGAAGTCAGTCTGCTTTTCCGGCAGGAAGTTCAGCTGCCCTTGTGAGCCGTGCAGGTAGCCCTGCCCCCACATCCCGCCGGAACCCAGCGCGATCTTGGACTGGATGATGTTGTAGCCCGCTCCCAGCGGGTCACTCTCCGGGTTGAGAAAGGTGGTGATTCGGGCGCGCTGGTAGTCATGCAGATGGGCGTAGGCAAATTTTGCCAGATACGGCACCGGCAGCAGCAGCAGGGCAATCAGCCACAGGCGCATGCCTGCGGCAAAAAACATGGACGCGCCAATACCGCCGATAATCACGGCGGTGCCCAGATTGGGTTCCTTGAGCACCAGAATAACCGGCAGCAGCACAAGGAAAGCCGGGGGCAGCAGCCAGAGCGGGTTGCCCATGCGCGCGTAGCTGATGCGGTGGAACCAGGAGGCCAGCACCAGCGCCAGCGCGACCTTGGCATATTCTGAGGGCTGGATTTGCAGCCCCCCGATAATCAGCCAGCGTTCGGCCCCTTTGCCCACATGGCCCATCCGCAACACGGCCACCAGAAGGATGATGGACACGACATAAAGTGGCCCCGAAATCCGGACCAGAATTTTGGGTGGCAGCATGGCCACCGTGATCATGAGCACCAGCCCCACCGCAAACCGTGCGGCCTGCGGGGCGGCGAACGGATAAGGCGCGCCGCCGCCTGCGGAATAGAGCGTGACATAGCCAATGCCTGCCAGCGTGCAGATCAGCAGCACGTAAAGCCAGCTGATGCGCCAGAGCTTGGAGAGCAGGCGGAAGCTTGGCTCGGCGCGTAAAAGGCGTTTGTGGAATTTCATGCTTAGTCAGGCGTGTCCGCTTCGGGCGTATCGGCGTCTGCCACACTTTCCGGGGGCGGGGTAAGGTGGTTTGCCGGGTCGCGCAGCAGCGTATCTGTCATGATATCACGCGCCAGAGGGGCGGCCGCATCCGCCCCGGTATTGCCGTGCTCAATCACAACAGACACAGCATACCGCGGCGCATCATAGGGTGCGAAGCAAATGAACAGCGCATGGGGGCGATATTCCCACGGCAGGTTTGCGGAATTGAAGTGCCCGCTCTCACGCAGGGCGCGGGACACGCGGCGGACCTGAGCGGAGCCGGTTTTACCCGCCATCATCACCCCCGGCAGGCCCAGCCGGGCCTTTGGGGCTGTGCCGTGCGGCTCATTCACCACGGCAAACATGCCCGAGCGCAGGGCGGCAAGATACTGCTCGGGCATATCCAGCGCGGGCCAGTGCTCCGGGGTGGCCTCGGGGCCGAGGTCACCATTCGTGGCCCGGATCAGATGCGGCTGCACGGCCCGGCCCGTGGCGAGGCGGGAGGTATAGGTGGCAAGCTGCAGCGGGGTGACCTGCACGAAGCCCTGCCCGATCCCGCTGACAATCGTGTCCCCCCCATTCCAGTGCTGGTGGTGTGACTGCCGCCATGCCGGGGTGGGGATCAGGCCGGTGCGGGTGTGCGGAAGCTCGATATCCAGAGGTGTGCCCAGCCCGAACGTGTGGGCGGTTTCGGCTATGCGGTCCATGCCGATCCGGCGGGCCATTTCATAGAAATAGACGTCACAGGAAAATTTGAGCGCCTGATGCAGGTCCACAGAGCCATGCCCCCAGCGGGACCAGCAGTGGAAGCGCGTCCCGCCCACATCCAGATGGCCGGGGCAGAAGACGCGGTCTGTTGGAGAGAACAGGCCGGATTGCAGCCCGGCCATGGCGACTGCGGGCTTGAAGGTGGAACCGGGCGGATAAACGCCCGCCACGGCCTTGTTGATCAGCGGTGTGCGTTCGTTATTGGTCCATTCGATCCACTGTGCGTGGCTGACGCCACTGTCAAACAGGGACGGATCGAATGAGGGCGTGCTGACCATGGCCAGCACCTCTCCGTTGCGGCAGTCCATCACCACGGCGGAGGCGGTCTGCTCCCCGATGCGGCCCAGAACCTTCTGCTGCAGGCCCCGGTCTATGGTCAGGCCGATTTCAGCACCGGGCACCCCTTCCACCCGGTTCAGTTCGGACATGACACGGCCTACGGAATTGACTTCCATTTCCACGGAGCCCGCTGTGCCGCGCAGTTTTTCATCCTGATTCTGCTCTATCCCGGCGCGGCCCACACGCATGCCCGGCAGGGCGAGCAGGGCGGAGCGGGCCACATCGCGCTCATTCGGCGGGGCGACATAGCCAATCAGATGCGCCAGCAGTTCCCCTTCCGGGTAGACGCGCCGGGTGCCGACATCAATCAGCACACCCGGCAGGGATGGCGCATTCAGTTCAATGCGCGCCATTTCATCCCAGGAGAGGAAATCGCGCAGCATGACGGGAACAAACCGGCGCTGATGCCGCATTTCTCGTGCGATACGGGCGCGGTCACGCTCATCGAGCGGAATGATGGTGGAAAACCGCTCAATGGTTCCGGCCACATCCGTGGTTTCTTCCGGCAGCAGCAGGGCGCGCCAGTTTTCCTTGTTGCTGGCCAGCGCCACGCCGTACCGGTCCACAATCCGGCCACGCGGCGGGGCCAGATACCGCTTGCTGATGCGGTTGCTGGCCGCCATCCGGGCGTAGCGGTCTCCATCCCTGATCTGGAGCTGATAGAGCCTGTGCGTCAGTTCCCCCAGCGCGCCAATCTGTACAGCCATGAACAGCAGCGCACGGCGTGTAAAAACGCCGCGGCCCGGATCTTTCTGGCTTTTGATGGGCATCAGGCGGTTGTTCTCCCGCCTGCGACGCCTCAGCCGCATGACATGCCTCCGGACAGCATCAGGGGTCTTCCTTTTCATCCATCCGGTGGAGCACCCATGAGAACATGGCGGAAAGGAGCGGATAGACACCGATGGCCAGAAGAGCCTCGAACAAAGCCGGGGCAATGTCCAGAAGATCCAGCCGGAAGAGGCAGGCCAGCCCCCATTGTAGCAGGCAGGCCGCAATGGCCACCAGCCCGAACACGCCCCACACCAGCAGAAAATTCAGGCGCATCAGGCCAAAGCGGGCATAAAATGCCACGCCATGTACCAACAGCAGGATAAACGCGCTGACCCCCAGCGGTGTGAACCCCACAAGATCCATGAACAGGCCCAGCAGGAAGACTGCAATTCCCGGCATGCCGCTCGGCCGCCAGAATGACCAGAAGAAAATGGTGGCCATCACAAGGGCGGGCAACAGTTCGGCAGACCCCGGAATGGTCAGGGGGGCCGAGAAAAAGATGATGATCAGCGCAATAAACACGGACGGCAGCAGCCGCCGTGCGCCGTGGTCAAGCCGCTGCCACAGGGTCTGGCGGGGGCGAAGTTCCGGCTCCCATGCACTCATGGAGGGATCTGGCATCATGATGGCGCGCCCTCAGCCCTGACCAAGCAGGGTTTTGAGCGGCAGTGTCGTGGATTTGTGCGGGTGGGCCAGCGGTACATGGCCGGGGGCTTCGGGTGGATCAATCAGGCCCTGCCCGAAATCGAACACACGCAGCAGGGGCAGGTGATCAAGCCGGGCGAAGGGCAGCACAACAGGCTGGCCGGGGTGCAGATAGTGCACCGTGCCAATCGGGAGCCCCGCGGGGAAAGCTCCGGCCTGATCGCTTGTCACGACTCGTTCACCTTCAACAGGGCGGGTTTCCTGTGCGTAATACATCAACCGGGGGAAGGCCGTATTATCGCCCCCCATAATGGCGGTAGCGTGGCTGGCTTCCAGCAGAACAGGCAGGCGGCTGGCAATATCGGTTATCAGCAGAATGCGGGAGGAATGGGCTCCGGTTTCTGTCACGCGGCCCGCCAGACCATTGGCCGCCAGCGCGACATTACCAACCTTCACGCCACTTTCCGTGCCGGCCACCAGCAGGACGGCGCGGGCGTAGATCCCCCCGCTGTCCGCCACCACACGGCCGGTGACAAAAGCGGGTGTGGGTTCGGGAATCCAGTGCAGGGCGGTTTTCAGCGCATCGTTCTCCCGTGTGAGGGAGACAGCCACATCATACCAGCGGCGCAGATTTTCATTTTCTGTCTGAAGCCGCGTGTTTTCGGAGGCCATGCGGCTGGCTTCCCGCAGGCTGGTGCTTACACCCTGCACATGGGTCTGCACCGAGGTTATCAGCCCCCACAGGGGGGCCAGGCCATCCGCCACGGTCATGCGGGCCTGATCGGCCAGCTTGCGGTCCGCCTGCCCGGCAATGAGAATGACGAGGGAGAGCAGGACCAGCAGCGGAAGCACCAGCTTGCCGAGCGCCTGACGCATCTGGATGGAGACGGGAATCATGACAGGCCCGCGGCCTTCAGGCGGTCAGTGCCTGTGTGTGCGTTCAGGGCCTGTCTGCGTCTTCTCCACATGAAGTGGCATGCATCCTTTTCGTCGGCTGGATTGATGTGTGTTGTTGTGTTCCTTCTCTCCGGGCGGAAGGAGTCTTAATTTTATGATAGAACCATGACAATTAATACATGGTTGTCAGAACATTCCGCAGGCGCTTCATTTCTTCCAGTGCCCGTCCGGTGCCCAGCGCCACGCAGGAAAGCGGGTCTTCCCCCACGGTTACGGGCAGGCCGGTGGCCAGACGCAGCACATCGTTCAAGCGGTACAGCAGGGCGCCGCCGCCTGTCAGCACAATGCCTTTATCCACAATATCGGCCGCCAGTTCCGGCGGTGTGTTTTCCAGAGCCGTGGTCACGGCGTCCACAATCTGGCTGACAGGCTCAAGAAGGCTTTCAGCAATCTGAGCCTGGGAAACCTGAACCTCACGCGGGACACCGTTAATCAGGTCACGCCCCTTCACATCCAGCCACGGGCCGGGGTCTTCCGGGTCATCCGGCATCATGGCGGAGCCGAGATTGATCTTGATCCGCTCGGCGGAGCTTTCCCCGATCAGCAGGTTATGGGTGCGGCGGATGTAGGAGATGATGGCTTCATCCATCTTGTCTCCCCCCACGCGCACGGAGCGGGCGTAAACAATACCGCCGAGGGAAATTACCGCGACTTCCGTGGTGCCGCCGCCAATATCAACAATCATGCTGCCCGAAGGCTCGGTGACCGGCAGGCCCGCCCCGATGGCCGCGGCCATGGGTTCCTCAATCAGGAAAACCCGGCGTGCGCCGGCACTTTCGGCACTTTCCTGAATGGCGCGGCGTTCGACAGCCGTGGAGCCGGAGGGTACGCAGACAATAATCTGCGGGCTGGTGAAGGCGCGGCGATTGTGAACCTTGCGGATGAAATGCTTGATCATTTCTTCCGCAACATCAAAATCGGCAATCACGCCATCACGCATCGGGCGGATGGCCGTGATGTTGCCCGGAGTCCGGCCAACCATCAGTTTGGCGTCTTCCCCCACCGCCAGAAGCTGCTTTTTACCCCGGACGTCGGCAATGGCCACCACGGACGGCTCATTGAGAACGATGCCGCGTCCTTTGACGTAGACGAGGGTATTGGCAGTACCCAGGTCGATAGCCATGTCGGCGGACATGAGACCGAGCAAACGAGAGAACATCCAGCACTCCTGGCTTGAGAAGGCATCGCGCGGGTCTGCAAGGCTGGCCCGCACATAACCGCACTCTGAAAATCAGCTTGTTATATGTGTGGCAGGGATTACCGGGCCGCAACCACCCAGACAAGGCCTTTAGGCAAGAAACTGCCTAAATTTATAAAGGGCCTGTCTGGTATAACAAAAGCGGTCCGTTAGCAGTTTCTAGACACCCAGCGCTTCCGGTTCCGCACGGGTGCGTTTGACCAGCAGTTTGTTCAGCGCATGCACATAAGCGCGCACGGCGGACACCACCGTATCCGCATCCGCGCCCTGGCCGTCCACCATTTTGCCGTCTTCTTCCAGTCGCACCGTGGTGCGGGCCTGCGCATCCGTTCCCTCGGTCACAGCCCCTACGGAGAACAGGGCCAGACGCGCCTCATGCGGGAAGGCGCTGCGCAGGGCGTTGAAGGCGGCATCCACCGGGCCGTTGCCGGTGGCGTCGGTTTCCACCGTTGCGCCATCAATCGTCAGGGAAAGAGTAACGGTGGAAGGCTTGCCAGAGCAGGATGTCAGGCTGAGGGAGCCGAAGCGGATGTGTTCGTTATCGCGCACTTCATCATCCACCAGAGCCACGATATCCTCATCGTAGACAGCCTTTTTCTTGTCGGCCAGATCCTTGAATCGGGCAAAGGCGTCATTCAGCTTGGCGTCGTCCAGATCTCCGTATCCCAGCGCCTTCAGCTTGTCGCGGAAGGCTGCACGGCCGGAATGCTTGCCCATGATCAGGGAGGAGCGAGTCCAGCCCACGCTTTCCGGTGTCATGATTTCATAGGTCGCGGCATTTTTCAGCACGCCATCCTGATGGATGCCGCTTTCATGGGCAAAGGCGTTCCGGCCCACAATGGCCTTGTTGGGCTGCACATCAAAACTGGTGATTGTGGCCAGCATGCGGGACACTTTCAGCAGGCTTTCCGTGTGGATGCCCGTGGTGAAGGGATACTGGTCATGCCGCGTGCGCAGCGCCATGACGATTTCTTCCAGAGCGGCATTCCCCGCCCGTTCGCCAATCCCGTTGATGGTGCATTCAATCTGGCGCGCCCCGCCGCGCACGGAGGCCAGCGTGTTGGCAACGCCCAGCCCGAGGTCATTATGGTTATGGGCCGAGAAAATGACCTGATCCGCCCCCGGTACCCGCGCCAGCAGCATGGAGAAGATGCGTTCCATGTCTTCCGGCGTGGCATAGCCCACGGTATCGGGAATATTGATGGTGGTGGCCCCGGCCTTGATCGCGGCTTCCACGCAGCGGCACAGGAAATCCGGTTCCGTGCGGGAGCCATCTTCAGCGGACCATTCCACATCGTCTGTCAGGTTCCGCGCGGCGGTATTCCCGGTGGTGATCAGGTCCAGAACCGTTTCGGGCTCCATCCGCAGCTTGTATTTCATGTGCAGCGGAGAGGTGGAGATAAAGTTGTGAATGCGCTTGCGCTCAGCCGGAGCCAGAGCCTCACCCGCCGCCGCAATATCCTTGGCACCCCCTGAGCGGGCCAGAGCGCAGATCACGGCCCCCTTGGTGTGCTGGGCAATCTGGTGAACGGACTCGAAATCCCCTTTGGAGGCAACGGGGAAGCCAGCCTCGATCACATCTACCCCCAGAGCGGCGAGAGCCTCGGCCATGCGCAGCTTTTCCGCCAGATTCATGGAAAAGCCGGGAGACTGCTCACCGTCGCGCAGGGTGGTGTCAAAAATAATGACACGGTCTGCAGGCATACGGCCAAAGGAGGGATGCGTGATGGTGGGAGAACTGGCTGACATCAGAAGTGTCCTTGAATTTCGGTCTTGTCCGGGGTCTGGCATACGGCTCAGGCATGCCGGTATCCGCAGGGCGGATACGGAAGCGCATTCATCTTTCCCCTAAGCGCGACGGCACAGAGCCGCCCGGATCGCTCAGGGGCAGATTAGTCGAAGGAGAAGGTCCAGACGTGTGGCCACGCCGCCCGCTTGTGCCGCTTTACGGCACAGCAGAGACTCGGACGTGAACCAGACGGAATTCATGGCAGCGAGAATACAGGCGGATTCTGTAAAAGCAACTCTTTAAAAAGCCGTTTGAAGATCAGCCGACACGCTGCCCGCGCAGGCAGTGCAGCGTGTAGAGCATGACTCCCAGCAGGACGGCGGCAAAGGTCTGATGCACCGCACCAGCCCAGACCGGCACAACCAGCAGAAGGGTGGTGACCCCCAGCGCATACTGGATGAGCACCGCCCAGCCCAGCAGCATGATGGCATTGTGCGCCCGGCTGCCAAGATTTGCGCTGCGCAGGCCAGCCAGCAGCACAGCGCCAATGCTCAAGGCTGTCAGGGTGGCCAGCAGGCGGTGGTCAAACTGGATGGCGGCCTTGTTCTCCACCAGATTCATCCAGAAGGGGGAAAGGCGGGCATAGTCTGCCGGAATCAGGGAGCCATCCATCAGCGGAAAGGTGTTGTAGACAAACCCGGCATGCGTTCCCGCCGTGAACCCGCCTGCGACAATGGTGATACAGATCAGGCAGAGTGCGAGCCAGACCAGCCGCTTTGTCAGCCTGCCACCGGGGGAGGGGGCGACCGGCTGCGGGGTGGGCCAGCGGATGGAAAGGGCTGTCCACAGAATGGCGAGGTACAGGGCAAGGGCGGCACTCAGATGCAGCACCAGTCGCACCGGTTCCACTGCCGTGCTGTCTGGCCGGAAGCCTGATGCCACCATGAACCAGCCAATCGCGCCCTGCATGGCTCCCAGAATGAAAAACACAAACAGGCGCACGGCCAGCGCACGGTTTATCATCCCCCGGAGGGTAAACCAGATGAGCGGCAGCAGCAGCACAAGGCCCATCAGGCGGCCCCAGAAGCGGTGAATCCACTCGGCCCAGAAAATTTTCTGGAAGCCTTCCAGCCCGAATCCTTCATGCTGAAGGTGATATTGCGGGATGGTTTGATACAGCGCGAACAGCCGCTCCCATTCTGCGTGGGAGAGTGGCGGGATAAAGCCGCTCACAGGCTGCCAGTCCATAATGGAAAGACCCGAGCCCGTCAGCCGCGTGACGCCGCCAATGGCAATCATGCCCAGCAGCATGAAGCACAGCAGGAACAGCCAGCTTGAAATCAGGCAGCGATGGTTGGGGGCCATATCGGCATAACGCGGGAGAGAGGAGGACATAGCACTCTTTTGCCCTGAGTTGTGTCTGGTAGCACGGGGTTTAAACCGTGCTTGCGGGTGGCGGCAAGAAGGTGGTACCAGCCGGGAGGATGGAACAGACAAATCCCTCCGCCGCGCAGCCTGTTTTGCGGTTTTTGCGCCCGGCGCTGATGTTGGCCCTTCTTGTGGCGGGGGCCGTGGCGCTGCGTGCCATCCCGGGCCTGCGGCATATGATGGACAGTACGGCTTTGCTGCGTGACGGAGCATGGGGCCGTATGGTATTTCTGGCAGGGGCCTCGGTCTGGTGTGCGTTCGGGTTGCCCCGGCAGGCCGCGGGTTTTGCGGCAGGTCTGGCCTACGGCGCGCTTGAGGGCATTGTGCTGATTACCGCAGCTTCTACCGCTGGGTGTGTCGCAGGGTTTTTCTGGGCGCGGTGGGGTGGCCGCCAATGGGCTCAGGCCCGGCTTGGCGCGCGCTTTGCCCGGTTGGATGCCATGCTGAGCCGTCAGCCGTTTCTGAGTATTCTTACACTGCGCCTGTTGCCGGTCGGGTCGGCCCTGTTGCTCAACCTGCTGGGTGGGGTGTCTGGCATGGATGTTCTGCCTTTCACGGCGGCAACGCTGCTGGGGGGGCTGCCGCAGAATGTGGTGGCGGTGCTGCTGGGGGCCGGGGTGCGGGTGGACGCGCTCTGGCAGTTCCTGCTTGGCGGTGCCCTGTTTGCCGCCTCTGGCGTTCTGGGTCTGTGGTTGCTCCGCCGGGCGCAGGTGGCCCGTATGATGCAGGATGAGGCAGACCGCACGGGGCTGCCTGACGCATAGGAGCCTTTCCGCCGCTATTGCATCACAGAGATGCTGTATTTCTGTATTTCTTTGTTTCTGTTCCTGCCCCTGTTTTTGTCCAGCGATGGTGCAGTTCGGTTTTTACGTGCCCCCTCTTCTTTTTTTCGGAGCGCTGCGATGGCGTCTGCCACCGTTTCACGAGAGCATGGGTCTCCCGTCTTCCCGCAGGGTGTGCCTGTCTGGCTGCCTCTCCTGCTGGGGTTTCTGACAGCGGTAGGACCCATTTCCACAGATATCTATCTGCCTGCTTTCCCGGCCATGGAGCAGTCCCTGCACACCAGTGCGGGCTCTGTGCAGATGACCTTGTCCATCTGGTTTGTGGGGCTGGCGATCGGGCAGATCACCATGGGCCCCCTGGCGGACCGGTACGGGCGGCGTGGCCCCATGCTGGCGGGGAATCTGATTTACAGCCTGGCCTCTATAGTGTGTGCCGTTGCACCGGATATTGCCACCTTTTCCGTGGCGCGGTTTGTGGCGTCCGTCGGGGCGTCCGCCAGTCTGGTGATTCCCACCGCCTGCGTGCGCGATATTGTGCCAGACCGGAATGCCGGAGCCAGAATGCTCTCCCAGCTTGTCATGGTGATGGGAGTCGTCCCCATTCTCGCACCCATGCTGGGGGGGCTGGTGGTGGCCGTGGCCTCCTGGCGTGTCATTTTCTGGGCATCTGCGGTGTATGGGCTGCTGTGCGTGGCACTGGTGCTGTGGGTGCTGCCTGAAACCCTGCCGTATCAGAAGCGGGTCTCGCTTTCTCCCATGACGCTCGTCACGCGCTATATCACGCTGCTGCGGGATCGCTCCTTCAGCTCTCATGCGCTGATCACGGGTTTTTCCACCTTCATGCAGTTCAGTTACCTGACGGCGGCCTCCTTCGTGTTCATCAAGATTTTCGGGTTCACGCCGTTCCGGTTTTCCATGCTGTTTGGCGCGTTTTCCGTTTTCATGATCGGGGCCTCACAGTTGAACGGCGCGCTGGTGGGGCGGGTCGACTCGGCACGGCTGCTGCTTGCGGCGGTATGGGTGGCCGTGGTCGGAGGGGCTCTGGTGGTGGGTGTCAGCCTCTGGGGTGAGTGGTATGCAGGGGCGGAATGGCGCAGGCATTACGAAGTGTGGTTGCTTATTGCGACAATGGTGCTCACCCTCGCCCCCACGGGCGTGATTTTCCCCAACGGGATGATGGGCGCTCTGGCGGATCACCCCAGTCTGGCGGGGGCGGCGGCGGCGCTGGCGGGAACCATGCAGTATAGTCTTGGCGCGCTGGCCGGGGTGGTGCTGGGGCTGTTCCCCACAACATCGGCCCTGCCTATGGCGGGCTGCATGTTTTTGGGTACAGTCCTGATGCTGGTAATGTGTGCGTTCAGGCCTGGTGTTCCGGGTGGCGCGGCGCAGGCAGCCACTCAGTCAGCATCTCCAGCCAACCTTCAGGCGGCCCCTCCGGCTTCTACCGGGGCTGCTCTGGGGCAGACAGACTGAGGCAGGACGGGTAAGGCAGGTTCAGGGGTATACAGTGCCCCGGCGCTGTACAGTGTGAGACGGAGCGAGAACGGCATGGCACGGCATCCCGCAAGACGGGCCCATATTCTGGCGCTGATTGGTGCCGGTCTGCTGATTGTGACCTTCGGGACAATGGGGATCGAGCTTGGGAACGAAATGGCCCGCCATGGCGATCTGGACCGCCAGAGCACCGCTGCGGGCAGCTACCTGCGAAACCTGCATCATGCCACCAGTGAGGCCCAGATCTGCCATTATGCGTGGCTGGCCAAAGGGCAGGAGCGGGACCAGACCTGTTACGAGCGCGCCATAGTCCAGCTCGGGGTGGCCCGGAAAGACTTTGCAGCCTTCAAGGCCCTGCAACTGCGTGAGGGCGGCGGACGTGCCGAACCTCTGAGCGCGGTGGAGGAAGGGCTGGCGGAGGTGGCGGGCTGGCACACCGCTGGTGGGGCCATGCCGGATGGTGGGGAGCAGGTGCTGGCGGGGCTTGATAATAACCTCTCCGTGCTCAGCCGTGTCAGCACGCTGGATCAGGCGGACCGTGTGGCCAACATGCTGCGCAATACAAGCTGGCAGCGGCGGCTTGGCCTTCTGGGGATTCTGACGGGTGTGCTGAGCCTGATTTCCGCAGGCTGGGTTCTGGACCGTTCTTCTCTGGCGGCGGCCCGGGCGGAGGCATCCTCGCGTGATCTGGCGCTGCGTCTGCGCGCCACGCTGGACAGTCTGAGCCTGGGTGTTGCGGTGTTTGGCGCGGATGGTCGCCTGTGGCACTGGAATGAGCCATTGCGCACCGTGCTGGGTCTGGAAAAGGATTTCCTGAGGCTCGGCCTTTCCTATGAAGATCTCAGCGCGGTTCTGGTGGTGGGGGGGGCGCCCCTGCTGGAGCCGTTTGAACATATTGAAGCCAGCCTTCTGCGGGGCGAGCAGGCCGCCCCGGTTGTGGTGGAATGCAACGGCATTAACGGCGCGGATCTGGAACTGTGTCGCACGCTGTTTTTCGCGCCGGACGGCGCGGCGGAGCGCCGTGGGTTCGTGCTGACAGCGGCGGACATCACCCTGCGCCTGCGCAGTGAGCGAGCTCTGGGCGAGGCGCAGAAGCTGCGTGCGCTCGGGCAGCTCACGGCGGGCATTGCGCATGATTTCAAAAACCTGCTCACCGTTATTCTGGGCAATCTGGAACTGGCGGCGGATCATGACCAGCCGGAACATGTGGAGCAGCGGCAGGAATATCTCTCCGCCGCGACACATGCCGGGCGGCGCTCTGAAGCGCTGACAGGCCAGTTGCTCTCCTTCATGCGGCGGCAGAGTTCCGCGCCGGATTCCCTCTCCCTGTCAGACCTGTTCTCATTCCTGAGTGGCCTGCTGGGGCGGATTATCGGGCCGCGTGTTGTGGTGGAATGCGGGGATGTCTCGGGCGTGTGGTCCGTGCGGGCAGACCCGGCCCAGCTTGAAAGCGCGGTGCTGAATCTGGCCATCAATGCGCGGGATGCCATGCCTGCGGGCGGCTGCCTGCGGATTGCGGCGCGCAATGTCACCTTCTCCGTCAATGCGGACCTCATGAGCCTGCCGGTGGAGGAAGGCCGTAACAGGCGCGTGGTGTCAGACCCCACGCCGCTTGCGGCGGGGGACTGGGTGCGGCTGGATGTGATTGATAGCGGCAGCGGCATGACGGATGAGGTGCTGGCCCATCTGTTTGAACCGTTTTTCACCACCAAGGGGGAAGGCGCAGGCACGGGGCTGGGCATGGCAATGGTCATGGCCTTTTCCCAGCAGGTACGCGGGCGCGTTGTGGTGGCTACCGGTGCGTCACACGGGACGGAGGTTTCCCTCTGGCTGCCGCGGGCCGTGGCGGATGTGAAGGAAGTTGTTCTGCCGCAATGCCCGCCAGTGGCGCAGATGCAGGGGCGACAGATGCAGGTTCTTGTTGTGGAGGATGATGCCGCCATCCGGGATATTGTTGTGACAATCCTGAGCATGGCCGGACACCGGGTGCTGGAAGCCGGAGATGGTGAACACGCCTTTGATGTTGCCGCGGCCGCCAAGGGGCGGATTGACCTGCTGGTTACGGATATCCAGCTCCCCGGCCCGCTGGATGGCCTCACCCTCTCCCGCGTGCTGGCCGGGCGGGATTCCGGCCTGGCCGTGGTCTATATGTCTGGTGAGCTGACACCGGACAGCCCCCCGCCCCCCGGTGCGCTGGAGGGTGCCCGGCTGCTGGCCAAACCGTTCCGGCGGGATGGGCTGATGCAGGCTGTCACGGCGGCCCTGAGCGCGCGGGCGGGGGTCTGAGCTTTTTCTTCTCTCTTGCAGAAGGGGGAGGGGCAGGCTAGAGCGTGTGCCGCAAAACATCGGAAAGGATCATCGCGGGCCATGACGCAGCACGAGGCTATAGACCTGAAGCGTTATATCCGGAATATCCCGGATTTTCCGAAACCGGGTATTTTGTTTTACGATATTTCCACGCTGATGCGTGAGCCGGATGCCTGGCAGATTGCCATGGGCCGTCTGGCCCGGCAGATTGCTGCGTGGGAGCCGGATATGCTGGCCGCCGTGGAATCCCGCGGGTTTCTGACAGCAGCGCCGCTGGCGGACCGTCTGGGCTGTGGCATGCTGATGCTGCGCAAGCCGGGCAAGCTGCCGGGCGCGACCATTTCCCACACTTACGATCTGGAATATGGCAGTGATACACTGCAAATTCAGGCTGACGCCGTCAAACCCGGCCAGCGCGTGGTGGTGATGGATGACCTGCTGGCAACGGGCGGCACGCTTTCCGCGTCTGTCACGCTGCTGCAGAAGGCCGGGGCCAATGTTGTCGGGGCGTCTGTTCTGGTGGAACTGACCGGCCTTGGCGGGCGTGCAAAAGTGAATGCGCCCGTCAAAACCCTTCTATCTTACGACGAATAACACTTATAGGTCCGCTTAGCCTGTCTGAGGGGCATAGCGGACATAGTCAGGTGTAAGTACAGTTTCATACTGCCTTGCGTTATGAAGGCAGTATGTCCGGCTTTCCCGAAAAATATGCCCGTCAGGGTGCTGCATGAAGCGTGCGGCAGCCTTCCCGGACCAGCTCTGGCAGGCGTTTGCCCACAGGGTGCGCCAGCTTCTGGCCGTGGCCGGGTCTGCCATCAGGCAGGCGTCCTCCGGGCCGCCGCGTCGGCTTGACCATTTCCGCTGGCTCTTCGCCCCGGATCTCCTGTCTTTCGGTTATGCGCTGCGCACGACAGTCTCCGCGCTGATCGCGCTCGGTATCGCGCTGTGGTGGGAGCTTGGCAGCCCGCAATGGGCCGCGCTGACAGTCTGGATGGTGGCGCAGGGGACGCGGGGCAAGTCCATTGCCAAGGCGCGCTGGCATATGTTCGGCATGGTGGTGGGCACGCTCTGCGCCATCCTGCTGGTGGCGTGCATGCCGCAGGCCCCGCTTTTGTATCTGTTCTGTCTGGCCGGGGGGATCGGGGCGTTCTGCTTTATCGGAACATTGCTGCCCGGCCCCGCGGCCATGACCAATTACCGTATTCACGGCATGCGGGCCTCGGGCTTTACATACGCCATTATCGCGCTGGATGGCGTGCTGGCCCCCGACCATATTTTTGAAATTGCCATGGCGCGCGCCACATACATCACGCTGGGCATTGTGGTGGAAACCACCATTTCCTCCCTGTTTCAGTATCAGCTTGAAAACCGGGCCAGAAACCGGCTGGCGAGCAATTTTGTGCAGGCGCTTGGCGGGGTGACGCGCACGCTAAGCCGTCTGCTGCAAGGGGAGCAGCGCTCGGTTTCCACCTCTCCAGAGGTGTTTTCCACCATTCTGGCGCTGAGTGATCAGGTTGAGTTTGCCGAAATCGAGATGGGCAAACACAAGCACGAAGGGGACCACGCCCGCGCGGCCCTTGCGGCCATGACAGTCCTGATGTCGCGCGGGCTTGATCTGGCCGCCCTGTTGCAGGTGCCGGACAGTACGGGCGGCCACTATCGGGAAACGGCCTCCGGCATCAGCCATTTTCTGCAAACCCTTCCGGTCCGGCTGGAAGGGGGGCAGCCCACGGCTCCGGTCATGCGGGATCTGGATGCGCTGTGCGCTACCTGCCGGCAACAGGCCGCCACCTGTCTGGAAGAGGAAATGGTGGCGGCCACGCACCCGCCGGTGGACCTTGAGCAGGAGCGGGTTATCTCCCGGCAGGGGCAGCTTCTGCACAAGCTGGGTGAAATGATGGATGAGCTGCGGCTGGCGCTGGAGCAGTTCGACATGAGCCGTGCGCCGCGCCTGCATGACCATTTCCGCTATGCCATGCGCTCGTATCGGGACTGGCGGATGGCGTTCACCAACAGCTTGCGGGCGTCTGTCACCATCTTCTGTGCGGGGCTGGTCTGGGTGGCCACGGGCTGGCCGGATGGCCTGACATTCATGATGTTTGTCGCCATTGTCTGCGCGTTGTTTTCCACGCTGGAGCAGCCAGCGCTGGCCACAAAGGCCTTTCTGCACGGCACGGTGTGTGTCATCGGCATGTGCGGCCTGCTGGACCTGTGGGTTCTGGCCCGGCCCACCACGTATGAAATGCTCGCCCTGTGCCTTTCCATACCCATGCTGGTGGGCGGGCTGGCGTTTGCCTACGGGCCACTGGTGCTGGCGGCGGTGGCCTATAACCTGTTTCTGCCCATTCTGGTGGGGCCGCTCAATCAGGGCCGGATGGATGAAATCTTGTATTTCAACACGAGCCTGCCGCTCCTGCTGGCCATGGTGTTCGCCATGTGGATGTATCGGGTTTTCCTGCCGTTTGATCCTGATGGCATGCGGTGGGATGCCCGGACGAGCATCCTGCACGGGCTGCGGCGGCTGGCCCGCCAGCGTGCGCCGGAGCGGCCTGCCGAAGTTGTGGGCCGGAGTGTGGAGTGGTTTGTGCGCCTGTCCACCATGGCGGCGGACGGGAACACCTTCGTGCTTAACCGCTATCTGGGCGGCGTGCTCTCCGGCATGACCATCGGGCTGAACGTGCTGCGGCTGCGGAGTATTCTGGCGCAGGGTGTGCTGCCCGCGGGCGCGCATCGTGCCACGCAGGCCATGATGAACCGGATGCAGCGTTTTACAGGCCGCTATGGCGGGCAGTATGGGCGCACGGCCCGCGCAACGCGGCTGGCGGTGCGCTATCTGGTGCAGTGTGAGCAGGTGGAAACCAACCTCTCCGTGCGGGTGGAGATGCTGCGGGCTCTGGCCAGCCTGCGGGTGATTGAAACCGAACTGGAGCAGAACCGGGAGTTCTTCGATGCGTCTACCCCCTATCTGGACAAGGCGTTTTCCTGAGAGTGTTTTGACTCTTGCAGCCGCAGCGGGCATGGAAAGGTCTCATTTCGGCGGTCCAGTGCGCCTCCGTAAAGAGATGTGCCGGCCCCTTTCTGTTCAGACGGATACTTCAAGATGACCGCGTCCCCCAAGATGTCATTCTGGCAAGAGCAGGCAGATAGCCTGTACCCCCGTGTAAGCCATGTTATTCCTGCCATGGAATGGCCCGCTTTTTCTGAAGATATCGCGGCTATTCTGGCGCTTAAAGAAAAGCACAATGCGGTTATTCTGGCGCATAACTACCAGACGCCGGAAATCTTCCATTGCGTGGCCGATGTGACAGGAGATTCCCTTGCCCTGGCGCGTAAGGCGCAGGAAGTGGAAGCCGATGTGATTGTCATGGCAGGCGTGGCCTTCATGGCAGAGACGGCAAAACTGCTGAACCCGTCCCGCAAGGTGCTGCTGCCGTCCGTTGAGGCAGGCTGCTCTCTGGCGGATTCCATCACGGCGGCGGATGTGCGGCTCATGCGCGCCCGCTACCCCGGCGTGCCGGTGGTAACGTATGTGAACACCTCAGCCGATGTGAAGGCGGAAAGCGATATCTGCTGCACATCCGGCAATGCCCGCAAGGTGATTGAAAGCCTTGGCGTGGATGAAGTGATCATGATCCCGGATGAGTTCCTTGCGCAGAACGTGGCGAATGAGACCGGCGTGAAAATCATCACCTGGAAAGGGCACTGCGAGGTGCATGAACGCTTCACGCCGGAGGAAATCCGCCAGTGGCGCGCGGCGTGGCCGGGCCTTGTGGTGCTGGCCCACCCGGAATGCCCGCCCGAAGTGGTGGCGGAAGCAGATTTCTCGGGCTCAACCGCCGGGATGTCGGAGTTTGTGGCTTCGGGCAAAGCCGGGCGCGTGCTGCTGGTTACGGAATGCTCCATGAGCGACAATCTGGCTGTGGAGCATCCCGAGGTGGAGTTCGTGCGGCCATGCAACCTCTGCCCGCACATGAAGCACATCACGCTGCCCGCCATCCGCAGAGCGCTGGAGCAGATGGAGGTTGAGGTCACGGTGGATGCCAGCGTGGCAGACCGTGCCCGGCTCTCCATCGAGCGGATGCTGGCGGTCTGAGTCCCCTGCCTGAGCACGCGTAACGCCTTGGTTTCTTCAGAGAACAGGATTTCTCATGCTGCCTGCCTTGCCTGATATCATGCTGGAACCGCTGGTGCGGGCCGGATTGCTGGAAGACCTTGGGCGTGGGGGAGACCTCACGACCAATGCCGTGCTGAACGGGGGCGAGCGCGTGCGTGTTTCCCTGCGCAGCCGGGAGAAGGGCGTTCTGGCCGGGCTGGATCTGGCCAGGCTTTCCTTTCACCTGATGGACCCCTCCCTGCGGTTTGAGCGCCTGAAGGAAGAAGGGGCGGCTCTGGAGCCCGGAGATGTGGTGGCCGTGGTGGAAGGCTCTGCGCGGTCCATCCTGACGGGGGAGCGGGTAGGGCTGAATTTCCTGTCTCACCTGAGCGGCATTGCCACGGCAACGGCCGAGATTGTGCACAGCATGGCAGGCACAAAAGCGCGGCTGGCCTGCACGCGCAAAACGCTGCCCGGCCTGCGGGCGGTGCAGAAATATGCCGTGCGGGCCGGCGGGGGCGTCAGCCACCGTATGGGGCTGGATGACGCGATCCTGATCAAGGACAACCATATTGCTCTGGTGGGCAGCGTGCGGGAAGCGATTGCACGGGCGCGGCAGGCTGCGGGCCATATGGTGAAAATTGAGGTTGAGGTGGACACACCGGAGCAGTTGCAGGAGCTTCTGGCCGGGGAACGGGTGGATGCTGTGCTGCTGGACAACATGCCCGTGCCCGTGCTGCGCACCTGTGTTGAGATGATTGATGGCCGCCTGCTGGCAGAAGCCTCGGGTGGCATCACGCCGCAGACTGCGCCCGCCATTGCCCGGACAGGGGTTGACCTTCTGTCTGTCGGCTGGCTGACACATTCTGTCAAAGCCCTTGATTTCGGGCTGGATTTTGAAAAAGCGCTCTGAACGTCCGGTTGCGTTGTTGCGTTTTCTCTCGTTACTGACATCCGCAAAGCCGAACCAGAGCAGGTGGCAGAGCGTGTGACAGAACGGGGGCAGAGCCGGATAGCGGGCTGAACCGGGGTTTATACATCAGGCTAGTGCCTTGTCTCCCCGGTACCCTGCCCTCTTGGCGCTCTGTCTCCCGGTGTGGTGTGTCACAGACAAATGAATACCGGGATGTACTCATTTTCATGCAGGATATGCCACCCTTGGGGCGGTTTTTGCGTTAGCGCGCAAAAGCTGTGATTCTGCATGCCCAGAGTTCATTACCTGAACAGTCTGGGTGGTGCTCAAGATAAATTAAGGGGGAACCCCGATGCCAGACCAGTCTCCCACTGCTGTATCCTGCCCCGAAGAAGGCTGGTCAGAAACCCGCGTACGGGCGTTCCTGCGCGAGATGTTTGATGCGGCTGTGGCGAGTGCGAGCCCGTTCCATGTTCTGGCGCAGTTTCTGCCGGAAAAGCCCAAAGGGCGTTGTGTGGTGGTGGGGGCGGGCAAGGCTGCGGCCTCCATGGCTGCGGCGCTGGAGGCCGCATGGCCGGATGTCCCGCTGGAAGGGGTGGTGGTCACGCGAGATGACCATGCCATGCCCACCCGCTCCATTCTCGTTCTGGAAGCCTCGCATCCGGTGCCTGATGAACGAAGCGAGCAGGCTGCGCGGAAGATCCTGCAGGCCGTGCAGGGGCTGGGCGCGGATGATCTGGTGATTGCCCTGATTTCAGGGGGAGGCTCCGCCCTTCTGGCGCTCCCAGCCGAAGGAATTACGCTGGGTGAGAAAAAGCAGATTGCCCGCCAACTCCTGCACTCGGGCGCGACCATTGCGGAAATGAACACGGTGCGTCGTCACCTTTCGGCCATCAAGGGCGGCAGGCTGGCGCAGGCGGCGTACCCCGCACGTGTTGTGTCGCTGATTATCAGCGATGTGCCGGGGGATTCCCCGGCCGTTATCGCCAGCGGCCCGACCGTGAGGGATGATACCACAGCGCTGGATGCCCTGCGGATTATCCACAAATATGATCTCACCCTGCCCCCTGCGGCTGAGGCGCTCCTGAAGCGGGAGGCAGATCAGAGCAGAACCGCCCCGCCCCCAATGGCTGAGGGCAACAGCGTGACCATGATTGCAACGCCGTTTTTCGCACTGGGGGCCGCTGCGGAGGTTGCCCGCCGTGCGGGTGTGACACCCGTTATTCTGGGAGATGCGCTGGAAGGGGAAAGCAGTGCGGCGGGTACCCTGTTTGCCGGGATTGCGCGCTCGGTCAAACAGCATGGTCAGCCCGTGAAGGCTCCGGCGGTGCTGCTGAGCGGTGGCGAAACAACAGTGACAATCAGGCCCGGCGAAAAACCGGGCAAAGGTGGCCGCAATACGGAATTTCTGCTGTCCTGCGCTCTAAGTCTTGCGGGTGAGGCGGGAATCTGGGCCGTGGCGGGAGACAGTGATGGGATTGATGGCACGGAAGATGCCGCCGGTGCCATGATCGGCCCGCAAACGCTTGAGCGCGGTGCGAAGCTTGGTATGAGCGTGGAAGATTTTCTGAAACGGCACGACAGTTACAGTTATTTCAAGAAGCTTGATGATCTGGTCATGACCGGACCAACTCTGACCAATGTCAATGACATTCGTCTGATTCTGGTTCTGTAGGAGTTCGTGAAAACACTCTGAAATTCTGAATATCAGAGTGTTTTCAAAAGGATTTTCAGTCTTCCAGTGCCGATTTGACAGCTTCCCGCAGGGCCGGAATTACATCTTCCTGAAACTGGGGTGTTTTCCGCTCCCATGCTTCCGTGCGCCATGAGGGGTGCGGGAGCGGAAAATCTCTGGGAAGATAAGACCGGAAATCCAAGACCCGTTCAAAAACCTTCCCTTTTCCTAATGCATAATTCTGGGCGTAAGACCCCACAAGCAAGGTCAGTCGCAGGTTGGGCAGGAAGGAGAGAATGCGTTCCCGCCAGAGGGCTGCGCATTCCGGTGGGGGTGGCCTGTCTCCCCCTTTTGGCAAAACACCCGGATAGCACAGGGCCATGGGCACAATGGCAATACGCTCTGTATCGTAAAAAACATCCGGGCTCATGGCCAGCCATGAGCGCAGACGTTCACCCGAGGCATCATTAAACGGAATCCCGGTATTATGGACACGGGTTCCGGGGGCTTGACCGGCAATCAGCAGCCGGGCGCGGGGGGAGAGGCGCACAACGGGGCGTGGTCCAAGCGGCAGTTTGTGCGCGCAGGCCCGGCAGCCCTTCAGCTCTTCCAGAAAGTGCGCAAGCGCCTCATCCTGCTGCTCTGTAGTGCTGTTTTCCTGAAAGCAGGAAGGCTGTCGGGAGAAAAGGGATGTCATGCCTCAAGATATGTGGCGGGAGCGGCATGCCTGCAATATGCGCCCGCCCAAAAGGGGGGGCATAAAAAAACACCGCGATGTTGCCATCGCGGTGTTTCGGACCTGCTCCCCTGAAGGAGCAGGGTGGGAAAGAAGCGGCTCTATTACTGAGCTGCGTCTTCACCCGTGTGGGTCTGCGGAGAGAATGTCCAGCCCGCACCGTAAGGCTGCGGATGATAGACACCCCATGTTGCGGCATCAGCACTTCCAAAGCCCCAGGAGGCGGTGGAGATGGGAGCATGGTCAACGCGCAGCTTCTGGATATCGGCGGCTGTGACGTTTGCCGGAGCCTTGTTGCCCCAGGAGGTGCGGATGAAGTTTACAACATCAGCCATCTGCTGGTCGGACAGAACGCTCTTGTAACCCGGCATGGCGACAGCGGACGGAGCCCAGTTGGTGGGCGGCAGAACCGCACCGGCCACAATGATGTGGGCGATGGATGTCGGGTCTGCAGACACAACAACAGGGTTTCCTGCCAGCGGCGGGAACATACGGGCCACACCACCCCCATCGTTACGATGGCAGATCGCGCACTGTTCAACATACACGCTGGCACCCGGGGCGCCGGAGGTGTTGTTGGAATCCAGCGCCTGTGCTGTGGAGGCATCATACGTGTAGGCGCTCCGCCCCGGCGGAACCGGAACCGGGGGCAGGGCCTTCAGGTATTTCGCCATGGCATGCAGGTCAGCATCCGTGAAGTACTGGGTGCTCCAGCCCACCACGTCCGCCATGCCACCAAACACAGCGGCGTGGTCTGTACGGCCGGACTTCAGGAACTGGTAGACTTCTTCTTCAGGCCAGCTGCCGATACCCTCAACCGGGTCATTCCGCAGGCTGGGAGCTACCCAGTTATCAATCGGGGCGCCACCGGCAAGGAAGACAGGACCGCCAGAGGCATCCAGCGCCTTTTCCTGCATGCCAAAGCCGCGCGGCGTGTGGCATGCGCCGCAATGGCCCGGACCTGTCACCAGATATTCACCACGGGCAATTTCAGCATCCGTACCCGCAGCCGGGACAAATGCCTTGGGTGCCGGGGCAAACACGGAACGCCAGATGGCCAGCGGCCAGCGCATGGACAGCGGCCAGGAGATTCCGGGGGCCTTGTTGGGCTGTGCCACCGGCTTCACACCGTGCATGAAGTAGGCATAGAGCGCCTTCATGTCATCCTGTGTCATCCGGGCGAAAGAGGGATACGGCATGGCCGGATAGAGCGTGCTGCCATCCTTGCGTATGCCGTGGCGCAAGGCTTCATCAAATTCCTCGAACGTGTAGCTGCCAATCCCGTTGGTGGGGTCAGGCGTGATGTTCGTGGAATAGATGGTGCCGATGGGAGTCTGAATGGACAGACCCCCTGCATAGACCTGGCCGTGCAGCGCCGTATGACAGGCCACGCAGTCACCCAGACGGGCAACATACGCACCTTTCTTGACCAGTTCATCATCAGTGCTCTGGGCGTGGGCCAGAGTAGTTCCTGCCAGAAGCCCGACAGTGACCGCTCCAAGAGCGGTTTTCAGTCCTTTGATCATCGTTTTTACCACTGTATCGCTTGTGTGCCGAATGACGTCATGACTCTGCAGGACCATTACGGCGTAATGCCGAGGGTCGGGTTTTCGGGAATGCCCTTGTCATTCTTGCGAGCATCCACTTCACGCTGGTACGTTTCATTCGCGCGCTTGATGATGAACTGGCGGATGGCCTCAATTTCATCAGGCTTCAGGCTCGTGTCAAAACGATCCATGCCGTAGGCGGTCAGAGCACCGCGGCCGACAACATTGTAGAATGCATCCTGATGACGGATAGCGCCGGACCAGCGGAGGTCAGGCAGAACGCCCGCACCTTCTGCGTTATCGCCATGGCAGGCGGCGCAATAGGTCTGGAACTGGAAGTAGCCGTTGTCTGTCACCTTGGTGTCATACTGTGCCGGCGGCTTCACGGGCAGGAAGCCCTTGTCGTTCTGCGGGGGCAGAACAGCATTGCCATCAAGAGAGAAGGCCACAACGCGGGAGTGGTTGACTGTCCAGCCGGATGTACGGGCCAGACCACCCAGGAAGAACGGATAGATGCCGCCCCAGCCCACTTCCACGGCCACATACTGCTTGCCCTGCGCCTTATAGGTGATGGGCGGAGCAATAATACCGCTCTGTGCGTCAAAGTGGAACAGGTCTGCACCGTTCGTGGCGTCGTAGGCGTGGAATTCACCGTTGGCCAGACCCTGGAACAGCAGATCACCGCCGGTTGCCAGAATACCGCCGTTCCACGGACCTTTATGGTCAACAACCCATGCGGCTTTCTGCGTCTTGGGATCCCAGGCGATAATCCAGCCTTTCAGATCCTTCATGAATGCGGTGCGGGCTTCCGGGGTATCCGGCAGACCGGCCTTGTTCATGTCCAGACCGAGGTTCCAGGAATCCGGATGAGCCTTGAAGCCGCCAACCTGATTTTTGTAGAGGAACGGTACCTGCTGGCCGGGAATATAGACCAGACCCGTCTTGGGGCTGTAGGCCATGGCGGCAAAGTTATGGCCACCAAGGTCACCCGGAATGCCGTACCATTCTTTCCCGTTCAGGGTATACAGCGCTTCGGGGTTATAGATCGGACGGCCGGTCTTCTGGTCCAGACCCAAGGCCCAGTTCTGGTACACGTAGTTGGTGCCGGACAGGAATTCACCTGTTTTGGCGTCCAGAATGTAGAAGAAGCCGTTCTTCGGAGCATGCACGATAACGTGGCGCTTTTCACCGTTGATCGGCAGATCAAGCGTCATGATCTGCTGGACCGAGGTGTAATCCCACTGGTCCATCGGCGTTTCCTGGAAATGCCAGACATATTCGCCGGTTTCGGGCTTAACAGCCACGATGCTGCCCAGGAACAGGTTATCGCCAATCCCGTCGGAGCGGTATTTGTAGTTCCAGGGGGAGCCGTTGCCAACGCCCAGATAGACCAGATCGGCCTCCGGATCATAGACGATGGAGTCCCACACCGTGCCGCCGCCGCCCTGCTTGGTCCAGGCGCCGGTCGGGCTCCAGGTCTTGTAGGCTTTTGTCATCAGTGCGGAATCTGATGCTGCGTGGTCAGGCTGATTCTTGTTGTTGGGAACCGTGTAGAAGCGCCAGTCCAGCTTGCCCGTTTCCGCATCGTATGCGGAGACAAAGCCGCGGGCACCGAATTCTGAGCCACCGTTACCAATCAGCACGCGGCCTTTGGCAATGCGCACAGCGCCATCAACCGTGTAGGAGCGCTGCTGGCCGAGGGAGGCGTCCTTGGGAATGGTGTTCACGCTCCACACCAGCTTGCCGGTCTTGGCATCCAGTGCGATCAGGCGACCATCAAATGTTCCAAAAAAAACCTTGCCGTTCCAGTAGGCCGCGCCACGGTTCACCGTGTCACAGCAGCCTTTGTCGGCAATGTTACCGGGAGTGCGCGGGTCATAGGCCCACAGCAGCTTGCCGGTGGCTGCATCGAGCGCTTTCATTTTGGACCAGTTGGTGGTCGCGTACATGACACCGTCTACAACCAGAGGCGTGCCTTCCTGCCCGCGGTTGGTATCCAGATCATAGAACCAGGCCAGCTTCAGGTTGCCAACGTTGGACCGGTTGATGTCTTCCAGCGGGCTGTAGCGCTGTTCCGTATAGGTCCGGCCGTAAGTGAGCCAGTTTTCGGGGTGATCATCCGCATGGATAATCGCTTCCCCTGTGTTGCTTTGAGCGTCGGCGTAAGCCGGCACTGCACCATACGGCAATGATGCGGCGCAGATCGTTCCGGCCGCGAGAATTCCTAGCAGCGAACGTCTCTTGGCGGAGGCGGGGCGGGTCATGCGTTAGCGTCCTCGACTGATATTAAGGTGAGGAAAGAAGAAAAAAAAGCCGGCAGGCCGGTTTTCGACACTCAGCCAATATGGCCACTTTCTGTCAATCACGCCTGATGAATAGCTGTGTCCTGCCGTTTGATATTATCCAGCCGTTACAGAGGCGTAGAGCCTTCTTAATCTGCTTGTGGGCAGGGGGTCACAAATGGTTATATTCTATGTTGTAACAAGAACGAGTGAGGCTTAGAGAGCCGTGCTGAAGGGATAGTCTTCCTCTGGAACGATGAGAGGCATATCTGCGTTTTTCCAAGACCTGAAAAGGGTAATTTCAGAAACGCACCAAGAGGAAAATGTCTGTGGATGATGCATCTGAATCCACTGGTTGACATGCGGGGGGGAGACCTCTGTCACGTCCGCCAGAGGGATGATCAATGGTGTGGCGGGCTGGGGGTTTTGCACTCCGGCTCGCCGCATGGCGACCTCGATTTTCACGGAAAGGTGATCTGGTTCCGGCGCGCCAATCTTTATTCCGAGAGTGATTCGGTCTTTGCGCTGGAACACGTCAAATCCACCCGTGGTGAGTGGAACCGGCGCGCGGGAAGACAGGCTCAGCAAGGCGTGATCAATGTCCTCCAGCGTCGCCCGTTCCGTGATCTCGCCCAGGGTGCAGAAGGGCAGGAAGAGGAAAGGTTCCGGCCGCCAGCTTTTGTCAGGAAATCGGGACTGGAGCCCAAGCAGGGATGTCCGTATATCTGTGGGAAGTGTCGCGCCAATTATAAGGTACATCGTCGGACCTTTATCAACTCTTGAGGCTGGTCATGAACGTGCCTGCGCGCAGGCACGCCGGGCAGGGAGAGAAAAGCCGCCCACCCTTGACGCAGAGACAGGGCAGTCACAAGTATAAAGCAACGCTGGCAAGTCCAGACAAGGAGAGGAAAAAATGTCGTTCAGTCACGACTACCGTTCACAGACAGCAGCGACAGGCTGGAATGCCCAGGCAGGCGCTCTGGATGCAGGCCTGCGTGCCTACATGCTGCGTGTCTATAACTGGATGGCGTCTGGCCTGCTGCTGACAGGCATTGTGGCTTATGCCGTGGCCTTTACCGGCCTGCGGTCCCTGTTCTTCCAGCTTGCTCCCACAGCCGGTGGTCTGGCCTTGCGCCCCTCGTTGCTGGGCGGTCTGGCCATGATCGCGCCGCTGGGTTTTGTGCTGGTGATGTCTTTCGGCGTGAACCGTCTTTCCCGTCAGGCCGCGCAGGGGCTTTTCTGGGCGTTCTGCGCCACCATGGGAGCCAGTATGGCCAGCATCTTTCTGGTCTATACCGGGGTTTCCGTTGTCCGCGTGTTTCTGGTGACAGCTTGCACATTCGCGGCCACATCCCTGTGGGGTTACACGACCAAGGCAAATCTGCTGCGGTTCAGTTCTTTTCTGATGATGGGGCTTTTTGGTCTGGTCATTGCCGGGCTGGTGAACATCTTCCTGAAAAGCTCCGCCCTGTATTTTGTCTACAGCATTGTCGGGGTGCTCATCTTCACGGCCTTCAGCGCCTTTGATGCCCAGCGTATCCGCGTGACCTATCCGCAATATGCGGCTTATGAAGGCCCGGATGAAGCGGCCAAGCGCAGTGTGTATGATGCGCTGAGCCTGTACATGAACTTTATCAACCTCTTCCAGTTCCTGCTTCAGTTCATGGGTGTGCGGAATTCCAGCGACTGAGCATGGCAGCCGCCTGAACCGGACTCCTTTTTCAGGGGGAGTCTGAAGAGATGTGAAAAAACCCGACCTGCAAAGGTCGGGTTTTTTTGTGTGATCAGCTATGCAGTTACGGAAAGGTGCCCTGCTCGTTCAGAATGCGTTCAAAATAAGACTTATGCTGCGCACGATGAGGTGAGTAACGTCTCCGTGATTTGAGTAATACCCCTTTAACATCTTGATTTAAATACAGAACAATATCAGGACACTTTTGGTATGAAATAATCGGTAACAAATAGTGAATACCTGTAACCCTCGAAATTTCGGGGAAATAACACAGGAACCGAATGTTCTTCCGGGAACGGATCGACTGCAATGAAAGGCTGATGGAACTTTTCGGACATTGAGAATCTGAGCTTTAGGAATAAAGTAGGCCATAAGGCGCTTTCGCTGCCCGAGGAGCTTGTCGAGCTGTCGTGCCGGCTCAGGTTTTCCGCCTCTTTTCAGGAGGGGCAGAGCCTGAGGCGGGGTTTGCTGGCATTTGGGCAACCAAGGGAAGCCGGAGCGAAGAGTCTTTGTGAGGCTAAGTAGATGTCAGAACCAAGAGGCGTGCGATGAAAAACAAGTTACTGGCGAGAATGGCGCGATTGGGCGGCCTATCGTCAGCGTTGCTGCTTGCCGGGTGTGAGATGGATGTCTTGGATCCGAAGGGCCCGGTTGGCGATGGGGTGAAATCACTGATTGCCACCTCTACAATCGCAATGCTGATTGTGGTCGTTCCGACCATTATTCTGTCTCTGGTTTTTGCCTGGCATTACCGCCAGTCAAATACCAGCGCGGAATATCTTCCGAAGTGGTCACATTCCAACAAGATCGAAGTGATCATCTGGGGTGTACCTGCCCTGATCATTCTCTTTCTTGCCGTGATCACCTACCAGACGAGTCATTCTCTTGACCCGTACAAACCGCTGGAAGCTGAAGCAACCACCAAGCCGCTTCATGTCGAGGTTGTGGCTCTGGACTGGAAATGGCTGTTTATCTACCCGGAACAGGGTATTGCGACTGTCAACCAGCTGGCTATTCCGGTTAACACCCCCATTGATTTCGTAATCACCTCTGATTCCGTGATGAACTCTTTCTTCATCCCGCGTCTTGGTTCCATGATTTACGCAATGGCCGGTATGCAGACCCAGCTTCACCTGATGGCCAGCGAGCCGGGTGACTATCTGGGTGAATCCGCCAACTACAGTGGCCGTGGCTTTTCAGACATGAAATTCCGCACGCTGGCTGTCAGTGGTGATGAATTCAACGCATGGGTTGATAAAGTGAAATCTTCCTCCGAGCAGCTGGATGGCCAGACCTATCCGAAGCTTGCTGCCCCGAGTGAAGCAAATCCTGTCGAATATTTCGCGCATGTTGAACCCGGATTGTTCAACACGATCGTGGCCAAATACAACAACGGCATGGTCATGGACACAAGCACTGGCAAGATGATTCAGGTGCAGTCCGCGATGTCCGACATGAATATGAAGGAATAGGATCTATGCTAGGGAGACTATCGTTCTCGGCTATCCCGCTGGATGTGCCGATCCTGGTAGGCACGTTCTTGGGCGTTGCCATTGTCGGTCTCGCGGTACTGGGGCTGATTACCTATCTGGGCAAGTGGGGCTATCTCTGGAGAGAGTGGCTGACGTCTGTTGACCACAAACGTCTGGCTGTCATGTATATCGTGCTGGCGCTGGTTGCCCTGTTCCGCGGCTTTGCGGACGCCATCATGATGCGTACCCAGCTTGCCCTGGCCTATGCTGGTAACCCCGGCTATCTGCCACCGCATCACTATGATCAGATCTTCTCCGCTCACGGAACGATCATGATCTTCTTCCTGGCCATGGCGTTCATGACCGGGCTGTTCAACTTCGTTGTGCCGCTTCAGATCGGCGCGCGTGACGTTGCCTTCCCGTTCCTGAACAACCTCAGCTTCTGGATGACTGCGATTTCATTCGTCCTGGTGAATGTCTCCCTGTTCATCGGCGAATTCTCACAGTGCGGCTGGCTTGCCTATCCGCCGCTGTCTGAATCTCAGTTCAGCCCCGGCGTTGGTGTGGATTACTATATCTGGGCCGTGCAGCTTTCGGGTGTCGGCACGCTGCTGACCGGTGTGAACTTCTTCGTGACGATCGTGAAGATGCGCGCCCCCGGCATGACCTGGATGCGTATGCCCGTCTTCACCTGGACGGCGTTCTGCTCTTCCATTCTGATCATGGTCTCCTTCCCGGTGCTGACCGTAGCCCTCGCGCTGCTTGGTCTGGACCGCTACTTCGGCATGCACTTCTTCACCAATGATGGTGGCGGCAACCAGATGCTGTATCTCAGCCTGATCTGGGCCTGGGGTCATCCTGAAGTTTATATTCTTGTTATTCCCGCCTTTGGTGTGTTCTCTGAAGTTGTTCCTGCATTCTCCGGCAAGCCGCTGTTCGGTTATGCCACCATGGTTTATGCAACCTGCTCCATCATGATTCTGTCCTTCCTCGTGTGGGTTCACCACTTCTTCACGATGGGTGCTGGTCCGGACGTGAACGCGTTCTTCGGCATTGCAACCATGGTCATCTCGATCCCGACTGGCGTGAAGCTCTTTAACTGGCTCTTCACCATGTATAAGGGCCGGATCCAGTTTCATGCCTGCATGTACTGGGCCGTTGGCTTCATGGTGACCTTCACCATCGGTGGTATGACCGGTGTGATGCTGGCCATCCCGGGTGCCGACTTCGTTCTGCATAACTCCCTGTTCCTGATTGCCCACTTCCATAACGTGATTATCGGCGGTGTGTATTTCGGTTACATCTGCGGCATGAACTTCTGGTTCCCGAAGGTTACGGGCTTCAAGCTGAACGAGGCCTGGGGCATCCGTGCGTTCTGGTTCTGGTTTGTTGGTTTCTACTTTGCGTTCATTCCGCTGTATGTTCTGGGCTTCGAGGGCATGACCCGTCGTATGAACCACTACGACAATCCGGAATGGCACATCTGGATGCTGATTGCTGAAGTGGGCGCCGTTCTGGTCCTGCTCGGTATCGTCTGCCAGCTGACACAGCTTTTTGTCTCTATCCGTGACCGTAACCTGCCGGCCAACCGTGATCTCACGGGTGACCCGTGGAATGGCCGCGCTCTGGAATGGTCCACGTCTTCTCCGCCGCCGCCGTACAACTTTGCTATTGTCCCGCACGTTCATGGACTTGATGCGTTCATGCACGACAAGGAAAATGGCATTGATACACGTCATGCCGGTGGTCCGTATGCTCCGATCCATATGCCGAAAAACACGGCTGCCGGGTTCTTCGTCGGTGCGTTCAGCTTCATCTTCGGCTTTGCTGCTATTTGGTATATCTGGTGGCTGGCAGCCATCGGCCTGATCGGTGTGATCGGGACGGTTATTGCCCGTAGCGCCAACAAGGATATCGATTACTACATCCCTGCTGAAGAAGTTGCCCGGATCGAGAACGAGCATTCCCGTAAACTCATGGCACAGGCAGCTGAGTAATGGCGCACGACACAACTGTTCAGACCGCAGGCCACGACGAACACCATCATGAGTCCCCGGTGGTGTTCGGGTTCTGGGTCTACCTGATGACCGACTGCATCATCTTCGGCACGCTTTTTGCCGTGTTTGCAGTTCTCCGTAACCAGTTCAATGGCGGCCCGAGCGGTCATGAACTGTTTGAATTCAGTGGACTTGGGCTGGAAACAGCCCTTCTGCTGGTCTCCTCCATTACCTATGGGTTTGGCATGATTGCCGCCCATAAGAACGAGATCAGCAAAGTCATCATGTGGCTGGGTGTAACCTTCCTTCTCGGTCTGGGCTTTGTTGGCCTGGAAGTGAATGAATTTGCGCACATGATTCATGAAGGTGCTGGTCCGGACCGCAGTGCGTTCCTGTCCGCCTTCTTCACGCTGGTGTCGACCCATGGTCTGCACGTGACGTGTGGTCTGATCTGGATTGTGACCCTGATGGTTCAGCTGATGGGCACGACCGAGATCCCGGAACGTATGATGAATAAGCTCACTTGCCTGAGCCTGTTCTGGCACTTCCTGGATATCGTCTGGATCTGCGTCTTCACCTATGTCTATCTGGCGAGCATGATCTGATGAGCGATCTTCACACATCCCCTTCGGGTGAGAGCCACGGTAGTGTATCTTCATACATTATCGGGTTTGTTCTTGCTGTTATCCTGACGGCAGCGGCTTTTGGCGTCGTTATGAGCCATAGCCTCTCTCCTTCAGGTACGCTGACAGCCATTGCGGTTCTTGCCTTCGTTCAGGTGCTGGTGCACCTGCATTACTTCCTCCACATGGGCGGCGGGTCCGAACAGCGTTGGAACAACATGTGCTTCTTCTTCACTGTTGGTTTCGTCGTGATTCTGGTTATCGGCACGCTGTTCGTCATGAACAACACCGCCCTGCACATGATGTCCCGCTAAAAAGGGACAGCCCTGCCGGTTTCACACTGGCAGGGTCTTGTGTTTGGCACGAAAAAAGCCCCGGAAAATTTTCCGGGGCTTTTTTTATGCGCTGATTGTCCAAGCACCACGAAGGTGGGGGCTTCAGCCCTTGTGCGGCTCCGGAGAGAGCAGGCCGGCTTTGTCGGGTTTGTCTTTCCACTCTTCCGCATCAGCCGGGGGTGTGCCCTTGCGGGTGATGTTCGGCCATTTGGTGGAATAGGTTGCGTTGAGTTCTGCCCAGGCTGTTGCGCGGTCATCGCTGTCCGGGAAAATCGCTTCTGCGGGGCATTCAGGTTCGCACACGCCACAGTCAATGCATTCATCCGGGTTGATGACCAGGAAGTTTTCGCCGGCGTAGAAGCAGTCAACAGGGCAGACTTCCACACAGTCCATGAATTTGCAGCGGATGCAGTTTTCAGTGACCACGTAGGTCATTGCCATCTCCGAAGATTTTTGGGGGATCGGAGGGCTTCCGGTCCCGGGACAAATGGCATGGTCAGTCCCGGCCACGCCATCAAGGATGGCGAAGATATGAGGGGCTTTTTGTTTCGTGGCAACCCGCTTCTGTCACGGATGACTTTTTCTTCCTGTTCTTCCTGAGCAGCGCGGCCTCTAGCGGCGTTTCTGCAACACGGCCAGAGCTGCAAACGGGCCTGCCGGAACCTGTAATTTTCTGGTTTCCGTCTTCCGGGTGTGTTTGCGGCCCTGCTGGCCCGGTGCAGGGGTGCGTGCAGGCAGAAGCATGGCTGGAGCAGGGGGGCCGTACTGTTTCTTGCACGGGATGGCGGCTTTCTGCACGCGCAGCCCCAGTGCGGGCAGGACCGTGAGAAGCTCTGCCGCAGGCACGCCCAGGCGGGATGCCACGCTGGCTTCAAGCGGGCAGCCTCCCGTGCGGGCGGCGCGTTCGGACAGGGTTTGGTAAATCTCCTGCGCACTATCAAGCCGGATCAGAAAATTCCCGACCGTCTGCCAGCCTGTTTGCAGCAGCATATGGCGGTCCTGTACGGAAAGAGACGTGCCGGGGGGAATGCGGCTGGAGACAGCGCCCGGTTTGGGGAGCGGTGGCATGGGCCTGCCGGTGTGGAGATGAATCAGCAGGGCCCGGAGCTGCATGGGGCGCGGGCGCAGGAGCTGGGGGCAGAACAGGAGCCCTCCCCCTATGCGCAGCCCCAGCTTGTGCAGAAAATGGCTGTCCTTTCTGGTGATCTGGCTTTCGGGAGGCAGGGGCATCACGCCGCCCTGTTCCGCCAGACCATGCACTATGCCGCGCAGGGTGGGCTTATCCGCCACAGCACTGGCGGCCCGGAAAAGAGGGCTGAGGGTTTTTTGCAGGGTGGCCGCCACAAAGGCGTTCAGCCGCATGCGGATGCGTTCGCGGTGCGTGGGTTCCAGAAACTCGGCACTTGTCGCATGCACGGCGGGGCGCAGCAGCTCCTCGCCTTTCTGGAGGTGTCCTATGGCGTTTTCATCCCAGAGCAGCGTGCCGGTTTCCGCGTCCAGTGTCAGGCTTTCGTCCGGTGACTGGAGGAACTGTGTCACGCGCCGGGGGATTTCACTGCGTGCCGCCCGACGCGCCGCCCGCATCAGCAAAGGTTGGTCAGACCGGGCGGCTTCCGGGTCGGGAATGAAGGTAAAGCCCTGCATATGGCCCACCGTGTGGCCTTCCACGCTAACGTCTCCGCTGCGGGTAATGGCGGAAAGCAGAGGGCTGCCGTCTGCTTCCTCCAGCCTGCGCGCCAGGCTGGTAGCGCGTTTGTCCACAAAGCGGGCAGCCAGCCCTTCGTGCAGCAGGTCGGACAGGGTGTCTTCAAGCGTCCGGGTCCGGCTGCGCCAGAGCTGCGGGTCTTCCACCCAGTCGGACCGGGTGGCGACATACGCCCAGATGCGGATTCCCATCAGCCGCTGCATCAGGGTCTCAATATCGCCCTCTGTGCGTTCCAGATTGGCCAGGCGGGGTTCCAGCCAGCTTGAAGGCAGGCGGCCCTCCCGCACCAGCACGGTAAAAATCTGGGCGCATTGGCGGATATGGCTGTCTTCCCCCAGCTTGCGGAAATCCGGGATCTGGCAGACCTCCCACAGCAGGCGGGTGCGCCCCGGTTCCCGCGTGAGGCTCTGGATGGCCGGGTCCCGCATCAGGGCGCTGAGCACAATGAGGTCTGATGCCGGTTCCGCGGCCCGCAGGCCGGGGTAGGGCGGCTTCTGGCACAGGCTGGCGTACAGGGTGCGGGGAGAGGTGTAATCCAGCGCGCTGTTGCGCCAGAAAAGGTGGCGCAGCGTGTCAAACTGATGGTTTTCCACCGCTTCGGCCACGTGGTCTGGCAGTGGCGGGCAGTCTCCTGTGGTGCCGAATGTGCCGTCCTGCGCGCCACGCCCTGCGCGCCCGGCAATCTGGGCAATTTCAGCCGCACTCAGCATCCGGCGGTGGGAGCCATCAAACTTGGAAAGCCCGGCAAAGGCCACATGCTGGATATCCATGTTCAGCCCCATGCCGATGGCATCTGTGGCCACAAGATAGTCCACTTCCCGTTTCTGGTAGAGTTCCACCTGTGCGTTACGGGTGCGGGGGGAGAGCTGACCCATGACGACCGCACAGCCGCCGCGCCTGCGCCGGATGGCTTCGGCAATGGCGTACACATCCCCGGCGGAAAAGGCGACAATGGCGGAACGCGGCGGCAGGCGGGAGAGGCGCGTGACGCCGGTATAACTCAGGTTGGAGAGGCGGGGGCGCGCCTCGATTTCAATACCCGGAATCAGGCTGCGCAGCAGCGGCGCGATGGTGTCCGCCCCCAGAAACAGGGTTTCCGCCTGACCGCGGGCGTTCAGAAGCCGGTCCGTAAACACATGGCCGCGTTCCGGGTCCGCGCAGAGCTGGATTTCATCCACTGCGATGAACTCCACCGCGCGGTCCATGGGCATGGCTTCCACCGTGCAGGAAAACCAGCGTGCGCCAGAGGGAATGATTTTTTCTTCCCCCGTAATCAGGCCCACGGCGCGCACGCCCTTCAGTCGCACCATCCGTTCATAGTTTTCCCGCGCCAGCAGGCGGAGTGGAAACCCCATGATGCCGGACGTGTGGGCCAGCATGCGCTCAAGCGCGAGATGGGTCTTGCCGGTGTTGGTGGGGCCCAGTACAGCGCGAACGGGAGCGTCGGCATGGCTGGCGGGAGGCCGCAGGGAGCTGGCCTGTCGGCTTGGGGTATCCATCATGATGCCATGGTCCGCTGGTATGCGTTCAAAAGCAACCCGTTCCCTTCTGCGGAGCATTGCGCCAGAACGGCGCGCGGCGCAGGTTTGCTCAAGGAGAAAGTGCCCATGTCCGTTCGTGAATCAGACTGTTTCCCAGACTGTCTTAGTGTGTCCCGCAGTGCCCGCAAAGCCGGGAAAAAAGCCATTCGCACCGTGCATGGCGTACGGGGGGCCGCGCCGCAGGCCCTTGCCACCCTGCTGGGGGCGGAAGCGGCCGCTTTTGCCCTGTCCTGTGGCTTTACAGGCAAGCCGGGCCAGCTTGTGCTGGTGCCTGATGCCGGAGGCGCGCCAGTGGGGCTGTTCGGCCTGCCTGAGAAGGGGCTGCGTGACCCGTATCTGTTTGGAACACTGGCCCAGGACCTGCCTGCGGGGGACTGGCGGGTTGAGACGCCAGCCGATTGCGCGCGGGAGGATGTCATTCTGGGCTTCTGTCTGGGGGCGTATCAGTTTTCCCTGAAATCAACCGAAACCGCCGGAAAGGCTGACAAGCCACGGCTGGTGGTGACAGAGGCGGAGCAGGCCGGGCTGGCGGTGGAGACAGCACGGTCTGTCTGTCTGGCGCGGGATCTCATCAACACGCCGGCCAATCTGCTGGGGCCGTCTGATCTGGCCCGTGCGGCACGGGCCGCGCTGGCACCTTTTGGCGCGGAGGTCGAGATCATCAAGGGGGCGGAGCTGGAGAAGGCGTATCCGCTGCTGGCCCATGTGGGCAATGGCTCCGAGCGCGGGCCACGCGTGGCCATTGCCCGCTGGCAGGGGAGCCGGGCGGGAGAGAAGGCCCCCTTGATTTCTCTGGTGGGGAAAGGGGTGTGCTTTGATTCCGGGGGGTATGACCTCAAACCCTCCTCCGGCATGTTGCGTATGAAAAAGGATATGGGTGGCGCGGCCAGCGTGCTGGCTCTGGCCCGGCTGATCATGACGCAGGATCTGCCGGTGCGCCTGGAAGTGCGGCTGGGCTGTGTTGAAAACAGTGTGTCCGGTCATGCCATGCGCCCGCTGGATGTGGTGAAGAGCCGTGCGGGCCTGACGGTGGAAATCGGGAACACGGACGCCGAGGGGCGGCTGGTGCTGTGTGACCTGCTGAGTGAGGCGGGGGAGCACGCGCCGGACCTGCTGCTCGATATTGCCACCCTGACCGGCGCCGCCCGTGTGGCGCTCGGGCCGGACCTGCCCGCCCTGATGAGTAATGATGATACTGTCGCGCAGGCTATTCTGGATGCAGGCCACCGGCAGGCAGACCCGCTTTGGCGGTTGCCCCTCTGGCAGGGCTATGCCGGATGGCTGCGCAGTCCTGTGGCGGATCTGAACAATATTTCCTCTAAACCCATGGCCGGGGCAATAACTGCCGGACTGTTTCTTGAGCGTTTTGTAAATGCAGGCCAGCGGTGGGCGCATATCGACAGCTATGCGTGGAATGATAGCAGCCGCCCCGGACGGCCTGAAGGCGGGGATTCTCCTGGGGTTCGGGCACTTTTTGATGCGTTGTGTCGAATTTTTGAGACAAAAACTGACGCGATGTCGTAAAGAAATGTCACATTCCTGGAACTATTTTCGTAGTACAGGATTTAAATATGTACACCGGCTCCTATATAAGCGTCACCAAGTATGCCGGAAGTAAAAATTAAAGGGACCGAATGCAGGCCGCGAGGCTGGCAGGCGGTCTTTGGAAAGGAAAAAGTCTGATGGCACATACTGCCGCCAAAACCGAAGAGCTGGTTAAAACTCTTCGCGATACAGTTGTCTCGCTGGTGCGGGGCGAGGGGCCCGATCTGTCTGCAAGGCAGCTTGCGGTCTTTTTGACCTGCTACCTTGATGAATCCGGCCATACCGTGCGTGGTCTGGCATCCAGCCTGAATGTCTCCAAGCCCGCCATTACCCGCGCGCTGGACCGTCTGGGTGAGCTGGATCTGGCCCGCCGCAAGGTAGACCCGCTGGACCGCCGCTCCGTTCTAGTGCAGCGCACGCCCAAAGGGGCCGCGTACCTGAAGGAAATCCGTTCCATCATGGGCGGTGCGGCTGAAGAAGAGGCCAAAAAGATGCGTCAGGAAGAAAAGCCGGTTCGCCGCGCCACCCTGCGCCGCATTGCCGCTGCCTGAAGACCGCGAATGCGGTCCTGTCTGCCATTCCTTTCTACAGGGCATGACAGACAGGCCGGTTGCGGCAAGCTTTTACAACAGGGTGCCTTTTCTGCCTGCCTCCCGAAAAAACCCCGGCGGTCTGCCGTGGGTATGAAAACGGGGAAAAGCGCGGAAGCGTAAGGAGCGCCCTTTGCCTGCCGCCTGCCCGGCGGATGCGATGGGGGCAGCTTCCCTCACGCGCACTCAGTCAAATTTATCCTGAGTGCCTCAAACGGGTCTGGCAGCAGGCTGACGCGCTGCCTACCACGGGCCGACCGGGTGCCGGCGTGTCCGCATGACTGCGAAGCCTGTCCAGAGAAGCTGTGGGGCCAGAAGCAGCCCCAGCGCGCAGGCAAAGCCGGGAACAGGGGGCATGGGGGCCGCAAGAGAGGCAACCAGCCCGCCCCAGAGCACACATCCCCATTCTGCCAGCGTGACAAGCGCCGGGTTTACGCCGCTCCGGTGCAGCACCTGATAAAGATGCCCCCGATGCGCCTGCACCAGAGAGTGCCCGGCCAGTTTGCGCCGTGCCAGTGTGAACAGCACATCATAAATCAGCGGAAAGAGCAGGCAGGGGCCGAGAAGCCACCCGGATGGCAGGGGGCTGGTGCGTGCAATATGCAGGGCTGCGGCTCCCGCAAGAAGCCCGCAGCCCTGACTGCCCACATCCCCCAGAAAAATACGGGCCTTCGGGTAATTGAAGGGCAGAAAACCGCACAGGCAGGCGCAGAGCAGCAGTGCGGGCCAGACCAGATCCGGCACGCCAAAGGCGGAGCCGACTGCCGCCATCACGAGGCAGCATGTGGCCAGAGAACCGGAAATCAGGCCGTTCAGCCCATCCATGAAGTTGACGGCATTGGTCATGAAGACCAGCCAGAGGGCGGAGAGCAGGGCTCCTGCCACAGTCCCGCCCCATATGGCCGGTAGGGGCAGGCTGGTTCCGCCAGCCACCACCAGACCAGCCGCCAGACACTGCGCTGCAAATTTGATGGAGGGAGGCCACTGGTAGAGGTCATCCAGCCATGAAATACCGGCCAGCAGGCCTGTGGCGAGCGCTGTCGTGATCACTGCGGTATTCAGGAAAGGCTGACCGGTGATCAGGTGCAGGACAGGAAATACGACAAAAAAAGCAATCATCACCCCCACGCCACCGCCTTTGGGAGTGGGGCGCTCATGGGCGCTCCTGTGACCCGGATGGTCCAGAACGGCCACACGGATCATCATCCGCACAAGGAACGCGGCGAGACAGGCGGCGCAGATCAGGCAGAAAACTGCCAGAAAAAAAGGATAAGGGACGATGGGCATGGTCTCGTCAGGTTGTGCGGCTTCTAGGATGGCAGGTGTCAGGCGATAGGTGTAAGATACAAAACAATGGTACCGCAACGCTCTGAGCCTCTACACCGCAGCCCCCGGCTGCGCCCCCTTAACAGAATTATGGTCAACGTTCTTCTGGATGGGATGCTGGCGGCTTTGGCCGCGCCAATTGCCCGATGGCTTGCCGCGCCACAGGACGGGCTTCTGCATCCTTTGTGGTTTCTTGCCAGCGGCGCGATCACGCTGGTTATCAGCGGCCTGCCTTTCAGAATGCCGCAGCAGTACTGGCGCTTTTCCGGCGTGTCCGATCTTCTGGGAATTGCCGGAGCCTCGGTGGCCAGTTCCGTGCTGTTTTCCGTGGGGCTGGTGCTGGCTGGCTTCCGCCTGCCCAGCACGACCTTTCCCATTATCTACGCGCTGGTGCTGCTCATCATGCTGGGCGGCCTGCGGATTGGCTATCGGCTGGCATACCAGCTGGCGGCCCGGAAGGCAGACCAGCGGCGCGTGGTGATGGTGGGGGTGGATACGGTGGCGGATCTGTATCTGCGCGCGCTTGAGCGTAACCCCGCCGCCGGGATCCGTGTGGTGGGGCTGGTGGCTCTTGGCACGCATCAGGCGGGCAGGCGGCTGCATAATGTGCCTATTCTCGGCCATGTGGACGATATCGTGCCGGTGCTGGACCGGCTGGCGAAAGCCGGAACGCTCCCCGAGTCGCTGGTGGTGACAGACCCCTCCTTCCGTGGGGCCGCGCTGACAAAAGTGCTGGACGCCGCCGCCGAGCATGAAATTCCCGTGCTGCGCACACCGGCCCTTACGGCCTTGACCCCGGCGGAGCGGGTAGAACTGCGCCCCGTGCCGATTGAAGATCTGCTCAACCGCCCGCAGGTGCCGCTTGATCAGGCTGGAATGGAGCGGCTGGTTGGCCACAAGACTGTGCTGGTGACGGGGGCCGGCGGCAGCATTGGCTCGGAACTGGTGCGGCAGATTGCCACGCTGGAGCCGGACCGGCTGATCCTGCTGGACCATGGTGAATTTGAGCTGTGGCAGATTCAAACCGAGCTGAACGAGTGCGCCCCTCATGTGCCCTATGACATCGTGGTGGCGGATGTGCGGGATGAGTCCCGCATTGAAGAGGTGATGTCCCGTTTCCGGCCCGATCTGGTGTTTCACGCAGCCGCTCTCAAACATGTGCCGATTGTGGAAGCCAACCCGGCGGAAGGCTTGCTGACCAACGTGCACGGCACCCGCGTGGTGGCGGATGCCGCCGCACGGAACGGCGCGCGCGCCATGGTGGTGATCTCGACAGACAAGGCTGTTAATCCCTCCAGCCTGATGGGAGCGGCCAAACGGGCTGCGGAGATGTATTGCCAGGCGCTGGACATCAAGGCGCGGACATCGGGTAACCCGGAGGCCATGCGCTGCATTACCGTGCGCTTTGGCAATGTGCTGGGTTCGACCGGCTCCGTTGTGCCGCTGTTCCGGCGGCAGCTTGAGCGGGGTGGCCCGCTCACGGTGACACATCCGGACATGCGCCGGTATTTCATGACTGTGCCGGAGGCTGTGGGGCTGGTGCTGCAGGCCAGCGTGCGTGGCACCTGTGGTGTGGATGGTTCCGGCACGGACGCCCTGCTGCGGGATGGCGGAATTTTTGTGCTGGATATGGGCGAGCCGGTTAAAATTGTGGATCTCGCCCGACAGATGATCCGTCTTGCGGGCCTGCGCCCGGATGAGGATGTGGCAATCCGGTTTACCGGCCTGCGCCCCGGTGAAAAACTGTATGAAGAACTGTTTCACGGGCGTGAGGCCCCGGTGCCGACGGATGCGCCGGGCCTGCTGATGGCAACCCCCCGCGTGGTGGATATGGCGGCTGTCACCGAGGCGGTGGACCAGATAGCCGCCTGTGCCCGCAAAGGGGAGGTGAAGGCAGCCCTGCATATTCTGTCATTGCTGGTGCCGGAATTCGATCATAACCCCACTGGAGAAGTGCGGTCTGTTGTGCCACTGGGCGCGAGAGAACCCGAGCAGTCCGGGACGATACACACCGGAGGCCCGGAAGAGGGGCCGAACGGCAGCAGGAAACAGGTAGCATCATGACCGATAAGACAGCAGATAAACCGATTGCGTTTCTTGATCTTCCTGCGCAGCAGAAGCGTCTGGGTCCGGGGCTTCGCGCCCGGGTGAATGCCGTGCTGGACCATTGCCGATTCGTAATGGGGCCGGAAGTGGCGGAACTGGAGCAGCGTCTGGCGGAGTGGTGCGGCGCGAAAGAGTGCGTGGGGGTTTCGTCCGGCACGGATGCGCTGCAGATCGTGATGATGGCGGAGGGTATTGGCCGGGGGGATGCTGTCTTCCTGCCCGCCTTTACCTACACCGCAACGGCGGAAGTGCCGCTGGTTCTGGGCGCGACCCCGGTTTTTGTGGATGTGGACCCGAACACGTTCCAGATTGATCCGGACCACCTGCGGGCGCGCATCCGCGCCGTGCGGGAGGCAGGCAGGCTCACGCCGCGCGCCATTGTGGGGGTGGACCTGTTCGGCCAGCCCGCGCCGTGGGCAGACCTGCGCGCAATTGCGGAGGAGGAAGGGCTGTTCCTGCTGGCTGACTGTGCCCAGTCTTTCGGCGCGTCTCTCGGCGGCAGGCCGCTCGGGCGGGAAGCCACGGCCACCACGCTCTCCTTCTTCCCGTCCAAACCGCTGGGTGGCTATGGGGATGGCGGCGCGATTTTGACGGATGACCCGGAACGCGCGGCGCTGTACCGCTCGCTCCGCACGCATGGTGAAGGCGGCACGCGGTATGAAGTGCTCCGCACCGGCATGAACGGGCGGCTGGACACACTTCAGGCGGCGGTGCTTCTGGCCAAGCTGGAAGGGTTCAGGGAAGAACTGGCCCGGCGTGATGCCATTGCGCAGGCGTATGATGCTGGTCTTGCGGGGGCTGTGCAGGTGCCTGCGCGCGTGCCGGACAGTGCAAGTGCCTGGGCTGTGTATGCCATTCTGCTGAAAGACCCGGCAGAGCGCGAGCCCCTTCAGGCGCGCCTGAAAGACAGGGGGGTGCCCTCCGCCATTTATTATCCCATGCCGCTGCATAAACAGCCGGCCTACCGGGAGCATCATGACGGGGCGGCCCTGCCGGTTTCGGAAGATCTGGCCCAGCGGATTCTGGCCCTCCCCATTCATCCGGAACTGACGGATGCAGAGGTTGCCCGTGTGATTACGGCCGTGCGCGGCTGAGGGGGAGAAGGGGAATGAGGAAGGAAACCGCATTTATCATCGGGTTTCTGGTGCTGACGATTGGTACGGCATCCATGATCTGGATGGTTGCGCTGCCCAATTTCAAACCGGTGGTGTTCCCTCAGGTTGCCAGTGGCGAAATCGAGGTCGGCCCCATGCGCCACAAGCGGGCGTTGAGTGCCGAGGATGTAAACTCCATCAACACATGGCTGGCGCAGCATAAAAGCGGCTGGGGGCCGCTGGGCCGCACGCCTCCTTCTTCCGGGGATTCGCGGATGATGCTGAAGGATGCCAGCGGCAAGGATGTGCTGGCCATCACGCTCTGGACCGGCATCAGTGCCGCGGACTGGAACGATACGGTGTTTGTGGAAGCGCCTGATGGCTCCAAAGTCCGCACGGAAAGCTTTTCCGATGAAGCCTTTGCCCCCCTGCGCGCGCTGGTGGACCAGCATGTTTTCAAGCGCTCTGCGTTTCCGTAAGGCGCTCAAAAACAAGCCCCGAGGGCAAGCTCCCGGCGTTCAGGCCGGGGGTTAGTCCCCCCGGCCGGACATCAGGGCGAGCCCTTCCGCAACGGAGACAAACTCGCCCCCGGCATCAACCCGGTCTTGCCCAAAGCGGGTGATGAACAGGTTTCGCACGGCAGGCACGAAGGATGTGCCGCCGGTCAGGAACACCCGGTCAACCTCGGATGCGGCAAGCCCCGCATTCTCAAGCGCTATCGTGACGGCTCCATCAAACCGGGCGAGGTCCGGCGCGATCCATGCCTCAAACTCCTGCCGGGTGATGGTGCGTTCCACCTTCAGCCCCTTGTGCTGGAATGTCAGCACCGTGCTTTCAGCGGAAGAAAGGGCGCTTTTGGCCGCGCCTACGGCACGGTAGAGGGCTTGCCCCTGCTGGTCCTTCACCAGATCCAGCAGGGCGCGGAGTTTTTCCGGCTCTGCGGCGGTGCGGGTTACGTCTTCAATGTCCCGCAGGGTCTGGGGTGTGCGCATCAGGGCCAGACGGTGCCAGTGGCCAAGGCTTGCGTACCATTCAATGGGCACGGGCAGCGGCTGCCCGCCCATGATGCGGTATGTGCTGTCCCGCCCCAGCAGAGGGGCGATCACGGTGTTGATGATGCGGTAATCGAACTGATCCCCCGCAAGGCCCACACCGGCATGCCCCAGTGGCGCGGCGCGCCCGGTGGCCGGGTCAAACCGCAGCACCGAGAAATCACTGGTGCCACCGCCAAAATCCCCCACCAGAATGGTGGTGGGCTTTTCCAGCCGTTGGGCAAACCGCCAGCCTGCGGCTTCCGGCTCCCACGCAATGCCGATGGGGCCAAAGCCCGCGGCGGCAAAACTGTCCCGCAGGCGCTGCTCGCCCAGCGCATCATCCGCGCGGTCTCCGGCAAAATGCACAGGCCGCCCGACCGTGACCTGTGTCGCGGCGGGGTCAATCCCCACGGCGTTCATCAGGTGGGTGAGAAAGTGGGCAATCAGGCTTTCCAGCGTCATGCGGCGGTTGAAAATCTGTGTCTCGCGGAAGGAGCTCTGCGCGAGGTAGGATTTCATGGACATGATCATGCGGCTTTCCGCCGGATCTTCCAGATAGGCATCCACCGCCGCCGCCCCGATGGCTTCATGCAGCTTCAGGCGGCTGCCGTCTTCATCATGCCAGAAGCACAGCAGCGTCCGGCAGGTGTCGGACGCCTCATGCGGGGGGAAGGTAAACCGGGCGGTTTCCGTGCGTCCGTCCGGGTGGGCCAGCACCACCACACTGTTGGTGGTGCCGAAATCAAGACCGATTTTCAGGGTGTTGGAAGGCGGAGTCGTCATGTGTCAGCGGGGGGCCTGCGGTCTGTCTGTTGCGTCAAAACGCAGGGGCTCACCCAGCGCCTGCTCGGCCAGAGTGCCTTCCCACATCACCTGATGGCCACGGATCACGGTGCCAACGGGGCGGCCCGTAAGCGTCTGCCCCGTAAAGGGAGACCAGCCACAGCGGGAGGCCAGCCAGCTTTGCTCGATGGTCCAGCGGGATTTGAGATCCACAATGGAGAAATCGGCATCATACCCCACGGCAATGCGGCCCTTGCGCACCAGCCCGAACAGGCGCTGCGGCCCGGCGGAGGTCATGTCCACCAGGCGGCGCAGGCTCAGGCGGTTGTGGGCCACATGGTCCAGCATCAGCGGCAGCATGGTCTGCACGCCCGGCATGCCGGAGGGGGAAGCCGGATAGGGTTTTCCCTTGGCGGCAAGGGAGTGGGGGGCGTGGTCTGAACCGATGATATCCGGCATACCCTGGCTGACCCAGTGCCACAGGCCATCACGATGCGCGCCGGAGCGGATGGGCGGGTTCATCTGCGCCAGTGTGCCCAGACGGGCATAAGCCTCTTCCCCGGCCAGTGTCAGGTGCTGGGGGGTGACTTCGCAGGAAGCGATATCGCGATGCGCGGAAATCAGGGCCAGTTCCGCAGGTGTTGTCACATGCAGGATGTGCACGCGCCGCCCGGTCTTGCGGGCCAGATGCAGGGCACGGGTGGTGGCGCGCAGGGCGGTTTCATCATCACGCCAGACAGGGTGGGAGGCGGGGTCTCCTTCCACGCGGTAGTCCAGACGCTCCTTCAGGCGGGTTTCATCTTCCGCATGAATGGCCACGCGGCGCATGCCTGAACGCAGGACGCGCTCCAGCATGTCATCCTCCGAAATCAGCAGGCTGCCGGTGGAAGACCCCATGAAAACCTTGATGCCTGCGGTGCCGGGCAGCTTTTCAAGCTCACCGCACTGGTCTGCATTGTCCACGGTGGCGCCCACATAAAAGGCGTGGTCGCACCACATGCGGTGTTTCGCGCGGGCAAGCTTGTGGGCCACGGCGTCCGGCGTGGCTGTGGGCGGGCGGGTGTTGGGCATTTCAAACACGCCGGTCACGCCGCCCAGAACGGCGGCGCGGCTGCCGGTTTCGAGGTCTTCATTTTCCTCGGCACCCGGTTCACGGAAATGGACCTGCGTATCAATCACGCCGGGCAGGATGGTCAGGCCCGTGCAGTCCAGCGTGCGGGCGGCATCGGCCTGCCCGCCAATGGCGGCAATCAGCCCATCCCGCACATAGACATCCGTTTGCACGGTGGCATCAGGCAGCACCACGGTGCCGCCTTTCAGAACCAGATCGTAAGACCCGCGGGCGTGAGCGGCAACGCTGCCCGGCGTGGTGCTGGATGAGGGAGGGGTGGAGGGCATGGCGGTTTTTCCTGTTCTGGCGGCTGAAAGAGGGAACGGCGGGGAAAAAACGGGCGGAAGAGAACGGGCGGCGCGGGCCGCCCGGAAGGGTCAGGGGGCTTCAGGGGCGGCGGCAGGCGTTTCCCGCGTGCGGGTGCGCAGTGTCACCAGTTCCTCGGCGGAGGTGGGGTGAATGCCGATGGTGCGGTCAAAATCCTGCTTGGTCAGACCGGCGGTAACGGCCACGGCCACCCCCTGAAGCATTTCCGGGGCATCATCCCCCAGAATATGCGCGCCCACCACTTTCTGGCTGTCCTGCTGCACAACCAGCTTCATGACGGTCTTGCGGTCCTTGCGGCCACTCAGCGTGTGGCGCATGGGGGTAAAGCGCGTGAGGTAGATATCCACCGCGCCATGATGGGTGGCTTCCTCCTCCGTCAGGCCCACGGAAGCCAGCGGGGGGGAGAAGAAGACGGCCTTGGGCGTGGTGTCGAACGCCCATTCCCGCGCCGGGGCGGTGCCGAACAGGCGGTCGGCCAGAGTATGGCCCTCGGCAATGGCAACCGGGGTCAGGTTGAGCCGGTCTGTCACATCCCCGATGGCATAGATGCCGGGTTCCGTGGTCTGGCTGCCGGAATCCACCGTGATCTGCCCGTGTTTGCCAACCGTAACGCCGGTGTGCTCAAGCCCGAGCCGTTCGATCTTGGGTTTTCTGCCGGTGGCGAAAAACACGCAATCGGCCTCAAGCGTGCGCCCGTTATCCAGCGTGACCGTATAGGTCTCGCCCTCTTTGCTCACACGGGTGGGGGAGGTGTGCGGATGCTGCGTAATGCCGCGCACGGTAATGGCCTCCGCCATGGCGGCGCGCATATCCTCATCAAAGCCGCGCAGGGGGAGCGGCTGCCGGTAGACCAGATCCACCTGAGACCCCAGCCCGGCGAAAATTCCGGCAAATTCAAGCCCGATATAGCCGCTGCCCACAATCACCACGCGCTGGGGGCGGGCGGGCAGGTGGAAGGCCTCATCAGACGTAATGGCGAACTCAGCTCCCGGAATATCCGGGCGCACAGATGTTGAGCCGGTGGCGATCACAATGGTTTTCGCGGTTACGGTGCGGGGCGCTTCATCCGGGGCGAGGGGTGAGGCTTCAATCCGCACGGTATGGGCATCAACAAACCGGGCATGGCCTGTCAGCAGGGTGATGCCTGCTTTCTCCAGCATGGAGACATAAATGCCGTTGAGGCGGGTAATTTCCTTGTCCTTGGCGGCAATCAGGGTGGACCAGTCATGCGTGCCACGGGTGGAGGACCAGCCGAAGGCGTGGCTGTCTTCCACCATATCGCCATACTCGCTGGCCTGAACCATGAGCTTTTTGGGCACGCAGCCCAGATTGACGCAGGTGCCGCCCCAGTGGCGGCTTTCCACCACAGCCACACGGGCCCCGTGCCCTGCGGCAATACGGGCGCAGCGCACCCCGCCGGAACCGGCTCCGATGACAAGAAGATCAAACTCATGCGTCATGGCGCAGGCTCCGTTTCAGTAGTCAGGCGCTGGCGGCCCGAAGGCCGCCAGTCTCTGAAGGGTTTCAGCGTTCAGCGAAGGCTTTTTCCACAACATACGCGCCGGGTTTGGACATGTTGCCTTCATCAAACCCACGGGCCTGAAGCAGGGCTTCCGTATCCGCCAGCATTTCGGGTGATCCGCAGATCATCACGCGGTCATGCTCGGGGTCCAGTTCCGGAATGTTCAGGTCCGTGAAGATCTTGCCGCTTTCGATCAACTTGGTGATGCGCTCCGTCACTGCAAAGTCCTCACGCGTGACAGCCGGGTAGTAGAGCAGCTTGCCGGACACATCCTCACCCAGAAATTCGTGTTCGGGCAGTTCATGGCGGATGTGGTTGGCATAGGCCAGCTCACCGGAAATACGCACGGTGTGGCTGAGGATGACATGCTCGAACCGCTCATAGCAGTCCGGGTCCTTGATCAGGCTCATGAACGGGGCCAGACCGGTGCCGGTGGAGAGGAAATACAGGTTCCGGCCCGGACGCAGGTTGTCCAGCAGCAGCGTGCCGGTGGGCTTGCGGCCGATGAGAACCGTATCCCCCACTTTCACGTGGCGCAGGCGGGAGGTCAGCGGGCCTTCCGGCACGGCAATGGAGAGGAACTCCATTTCATCCGCATAGTTGGGGGAGGCAATGGAGTAGGCACGCAGCAGGGGCTTGCCGTCCACTTCAATGCCGATCATGGCGAACTGCCCGTTTTCAAACCGCAGGCCGGGGTCACGCGTGGTGGTGAAGCTGAACAGGCGGTCCGTCCAGTGGTGTACGGTCAGCACCGTTGCCGGGTACAGGTGGCCGTATTCCTTGGTGGGGGAGGCAAGATGCCAGACACCGTCCTGGCCTTCTACCGGCAGAAGGCCTGTAGGCACTTCAGAGGCAGAGAGTTTGGGCAGGATGTCGGAAAAAGTTCCGGCTGATGGTGTTGGCGCGTCAGACATGGTCTCAGACATGGGCAGCTTGTACTCCGCTTGCAGCAGATCGAGAGGATATGCCCCGTAGCCGGCCTGTTGTCCCGGTGCGGACTCTTGAACGGCACGAAGGCGTGCTTCTGGTCGTGGCGCGTTTCTAAGGGGCAAGAAAGCAGGACGCCAGTGCAAATTCATCACGCGTTGCTTTCTGGCAGCGCACGGGTGGTATTTTATTGTCTCTCCAGGCATTGTTCAGCCGGTCCGGATGCAGCATGAATACACCATGACATCCGAGACTTTTTCCTCCCCCGCCCGTGAAGCTTTTGCCCGTGTTTCGGCCCGTACCGGTCTGGCGGTTGAACCACGGGAAGAGCAGGACGTCCTGCGCCGCATCGCCCGTTCTCTGGAGCCGGGCGGGCGGGATATTGCGGATGATGTCTTTCGTCTCATTTTGTGCACTGTCCGGCGCAAGAAGCGTGTCTCCCGCCTTGTGGACCTCACACGGCGCAGCGGGCGCATCTGGGTCTCCCGGGATGAAATTGAAGAAGCCGTTGGCACGATAGAAGACCCCGAAGCGGATGATGCCGCGCTGGAACGCGCTCTGGCTCCCGTCTCCCGCGCGCGGCTGCGCGCCTGCGGCACCACGCCCCGCGCCGTGTTCGAGACCGTGCAGGCCGATCTGGTGGATACGGGGCGCGTGCTTTCCCCCGCCCAGACAGACCTGCTGCTGATGGCCATCGCGCGGGCGTTTGACCTGCCGGAGGGGGACCCGTTTCTGGATACCGCCCGCCGGGAGGAGTCGCAGCGGCAGAAGGTTGCCAGCACCATCGAGCGCACGGCACGGGAAAAGCGCGAGCAGGAAGAAGCCCGCCTCCGCACGTGGGAAGAAAGTCTGGTGCCGTTTCAGGAGGTGCCACGCCTCTTGCGGTGCTCCCATAAGGAAGCGCTGCGCTGGATTGCTGAAAATCGTCTGCCCGTGGCCCGAAAGGTGCTCGAATCGGGCGGGCGGGAGCGCTGGGAGTTTGACCCGGCAGAACTGGTTGCCCTGCGCGGCAAGCTGGGGGAATGGCGGAACGGTGGGGTTCCGGCCATTCCGGACGCCGGAGCAAAAGCGCCGGACATGGGGCGCAAGGTGGCCAATGCGGTGATTGCCCGCGTGGCGGCGCTGGACCGGTATGCCGCGCATTTCCGCACCGCACGGGCGCTCAACCGGCGCATTACCCTTGTCACGGGGCCGACCAACAGCGGGAAATCCTACACGGCGCTGAACGCGCTGGCTCAGGCGGAAAGCGGGCTGGCGCTCGCCCCCCTCCGCCTGCTGGCGCATGAATTCCGTGAGGCTCTGGCATCCCGCGGGGTTGAGGCCTCGCTTGCAACCGGGGAGGAGCGGATTGTGGTGCCGGGCAGCCGCCATCTGGCGGCCACGGTGGAAATGTGCCCGTTCTATAATCCAGTCGATGTCGCCGTGATTGATGAAGCGCAGATGCTCTTTGACACGGATCGCGGCGCGGCATGGACGGCGGCCATCATGGGGGCTCCGGCCCGCCACCTGTATGTTCTGGGCGCGCCGGACTGTATTCCCATGGTGCGGCGCATTGCCGAACTGTGCGGAGACCCGCTGGATGAAATCTCGCTGGAGCGGAAAAGCCCGCTCAAACCTGCCTCCCAGCCCGTGCGGCTGCAGGACCTTCAGGCAGGGGATGCGCTGATTGCCTTCTCCCGGCGGGAGGTGCTGGACCTGCGCGCGGCCCTCATGCAGCACGGGCGGCGTGTGGCGGTGGTGTATGGCGCTCTCAGTCCGGAGGTGCGTCGGGCCGAGGCGCAGCGCTTCAATTCCGGGGCTGCGGATATCCTGATTGCAACCGATGCCATTGGCATGGGGCTGAACCTGTCCATCAAGCGCGTTGTCTTTGCCTCGCTCAAGAAGTTTGACGGCAAGGAGACGCGGGATCTTACGGTGCAGGAAGTCAAGCAGATTGGCGGTCGCGCCGGGCGGTATGGCAAGCATGAAGTGGGTGTGGTGTCTGTGCTGAGCGGTGCTGGCAGCCCGTCCTTCATCAGCCGGCAGCTTGCGGCGGACCCGGAAACGCCGGAGGACCTGCGTCCCTTCGTGCAGCCGGATGCGGATATCGTGAAGGCCGTGGCGGCGGAAATCGGCTCGGAAAGCCTGTATGGCGTTCTCTCCCGCATTCATCGCGCCGTGCTGCGCAAGGATGATCCGAATTACCGTCTGGCGGATATGGAGCAGGCCTTTGCCATTGCCTCCGCGCTGGAAGGGGTGGACGGGCTGGACCTCACCACGCGCTGGTCCTACGCCATGTGCCCGGTGGATGATCGGGATAACGGCATCCGTCGTCTGGTGGGCTGGGCGGCGGACCATGCCGCGGGCCGCCGGGTGCTCCCGCCGGGCACGGGGCGGCTGCCGCCGAGCGACCGCGCCAGCCGGGAAGAGCTGGAGCGGGCGGAAAAACGCCATAAGCGGCTGGTGGCGTGGCGCTGGCTGGCCCTGCGTTTTCCGGAATTCTACCCGGACCGCGAAGAGGCCGAAGAGACCACGCGCCGCCTGAATGAATGGATTGAAAATGTTCTGCGCCAGCAGAGCCGCACACGCAGCGCGACACCGGGTGTAGCGCCGGGCCGAAGCGCCCGCAGGCGCTGAGCGGGCGGCCCTGCAGGGCCACCCTTACGGGGTCAGTCTACCAGGCCACGCCAGTCAGACGCTCGGATACATCCCACAGGCGGGTGGCTGTGCTGATTTTCTGTGCGGCAGGCGGGACATGGGCCGGGCCGGGCGGACCGCGCCGTTCACCAGCCCCCTGCGGGCCGTAATAATCCCCATCCCGCGCTGCCGGGGAGAGAGCCGCATAGAGCAGCGGCTCCGCGCCACGCGCGGCGGATTGCCCCATGATACGCAGGATAGCCGTGCCCACCACCTGCTCCGCCTTGCCAACAGGGCCGGGCAGGGAGGACGCCGGGCCATTGGCGATGATGGAGGTGGAAGACCAGCCGGGGTGCGCTGCGCGGGAATGCAGGTTCCAGCCATTTTCTCCGGCCCGGCGGGCCAGTTCGCGCGCAAACAGCAGATTGGAGAGCTTGCTCTGCTGGTATGCCCCAAAGGGGCTGTAGCGGCGGCGGGACTGGAGGTCATCAAATTGTATGGCCCCTTTGCAGGCGGCCAGACTGGCAACGGTCACGACTGTGCCGCCGCCGGACGCGGCTTCCAGCAGCGGGCGCAGGCGGGTGGTGAGTGCGAAATGGCCCAGATGGTTGGTGCCAAACTGCATTTCAAATCCGTCAGCCGTTTCCTGCCTGCGGGAAAGGGCCATCACACCTGCATTGTTGACCAGCAGGTCCAGCGCACCAACACGGCTGGCGACATCCGCGGCGCAGGCGGCTACGGAGTTCAGGGAGGCCAGATCCAGAATCAGCAGTTCGGCTTCAGCATCCGGGTAGCGGGCGCGCAGGGCGGCCAGAGCGGCTTCACCCCGCCCGGCACTGCGCACGGGCAGCAGCAGGCGCGCACCCCGTGCGGCCAGACCACAGGCCACTTCAAACCCCAGACCGCTGTTTCCCCCGGTGACGAGAGCCACCCGGCCCTTCAGGGCAGGTTGACGGCTGGTGACAGACCAGTCCTGTTTGCCGGGTTTACCCATCATAACGGCGTAATCCGCAGGCGTTCGTCCTGTGCTGCTGCTGCCAAGGCTTCCTCCGTCAGACGGTTTTCGTTGCGTTTCAGGAAAAAGAATGAGGCGACGATAATGGTTGCGGCGGAAACCCCGAAGAGAATTCCCACCGGCCCGGAAAGCCGCAACACTTCATTTCCCAGAAGATAGGTGCAGATGGCGTATCCACCGGCCCAGCATACGCCACCCAGAGCATTGTGCCATAGGAACGTATGCCAGGGCATATGGTTCGCTCCGGCCAGCAGGGCGACAAACATGCGCAGCACGGCAATAAAGCGCCCGAAAAACACAACGGACCCGCCATGTTTGAGAAACACATAGCGGCCCAGCAGCAGGCGGTTTGGCGTCAGGCCAAATCTCGGTCCGTATTTCTGCAAAAGCTTCAGGCCAAGCGCCCGTCCGATCAGATACCCGAAATTGTCCCCCATGACCGCCCCGACCACAGCCGCAATCACCACGCCGCTGATATGCAGCTTGTGCGTGGTGGCGCAGAACAGGGCCCCGGTGATGATCAGGCTCTCTGCGGGCAGCGGAAGCCCCATGCTTTCAAGCATGACCACCACACCAATCACGGCATAACCGTAATGGGAGAATAGTGTGTCCAGGTAATGCAGTGAAAAAATGGATTCGAGAGAGTGTAGCAGGACGAAAAATCCACTTCCGGTTGAGCATGCTTCAAAGGGAGGATGAGGAACAGCCTCCGTCGCACCCTGTCAAGCTTTGGCTTTGCCCGGTGTTTGAAATGGAGACACCCTTCTATACTGGCGTTTGTTCTGGAAACACCTGCCTGCCACGCGCCATATCCGCCCCAAGGCGCCAGCATTCAACCGTTCACACATCCAGAGAGAAGAGCTGTTCCTGTGCGGAGTGCATGGCGTGTTTCATGCATGCGAAGTCATGCTGCTGAATCCGGATAAGGCCGTAACGCAGGCTCTGCCCCCAGTTCCGGCGGCCTGCGCTGAAGCTTAGATGGGGCAGCAGGGGAGTGATGGAGGCGTCATGCGCATCCATCCATGTGACGTGCCGCCGCCATGGATGAAAGCCATTGCCCATATCAAACGGGTACGGGTCTCCCGCCGCGATGATGCCGATGGCGGTCAGCCGCCTGTAAGGGGTCCTGTCTCCCATCCGGAGTGTCGGGGAGTAATAAACAATGCCGTCACCCGGCCGGATGCGGCGAAGCGGGGCGGCCTTGCCGTGGCAGACCTGCATGATGCCCTCCATCCTCCCACGGCGGACATGCTCGGCGGAGGCAATGGCCAGCCAGAACCCGTTTATTGCGAACCCGCTCATTTCGGCGCAGGCCGAAAGACGCGCAGGCGATGGCCGTCCGGGTCGAGAGCCGTAAAGCCATATCCGAACCCCATCCGCGTTGGCGGCTGGAGGATCGTGATATCCTTGTCGGTCCATGCCGTGTGCAGTGCGTCCACCTCCTCAACAACAAACGCGAGTTCTCCGTCCTGCCCTGCTCTGGCCCCCTGCCCGGCTCCTGGGGCGGCAGGTTCGACAGTGTTGCGCACCCACAGCCCGAACGATGCGCCATTGGGAAAGGTGAAGAGCACAAAAGCCGGGGAGGCCTGAACAGGCTCCACGCCGAGGAGGTCCGCATAAAACGCGGCACTCCGGCTCAGATTTTCTACATACAGAATAACGATATCGGGTTTGAGCATCGGGACGCCTCCTGAAAAGTGATGGCCCTCCTGTTAGCGCCTGCCCGTGTCAGTTTCTGTCAGCAGTGATCAATACGGCCTGTCTATCCCTGTCTTCATGCGCCACTCCGCGAGCAGAACGCGGCGGCGGCGCGGAAAGCGCTCGCTCGTGACCTCCAGACTGTTGATGCGATCCAGCCGGAAATGGCGAAAATCCTGACGGGCTTCGCACCATGCCGCCAGAACCTCTGCGGCCTCGAAAAAGCCGATGGCAACAGGCCACACGATGCGCTGCGTCGCATCCCCCTTCTTGTCGGTATAGGCGAGACGAAGCTTGATCTCATGCCGCATTGCCTGACGGATCAGGGTCAGATGGGGTGAGGCCTCATGGGGCATCGGGCCTGCCAGCATGCCGCTGGTTTCGGCTTCATCCGCAAACTGGTCGGGCAGAACGGCGGAAATCTTGGCGATAACGTCGCGGGCCGCCTGTTTGATCTCGGCATCCCCCCGCTCCAAGGTCAGATGCAGGCCCAGAAGCAGGGCATCCAGCTCGGTTTCGGAGAACATGAGGGGCGGGAGCAGAAAGCCGGGCTTCAGGACATATCCCATGCCCGCCTCCCCCTCGATGGGGGTTCCCTGACCAACCAGAGTGGCGATATCGCGATAGACAGTACGAAGCGAAACACCAAGCTCGCGCGCCAGAATGGCGGCGGGCACCGGCCTGCGGCGGCGGCGCAACGCCTGAATGAGATCAAGAAGACGACTGGAGCGGGACATGGTACTGCAAGCCTGTAGAGTGTTAGCCCTGCGCACGGAAAGAGCCGATAACCCTGTGCAGGATGCGCGGTGCGATGACGGTATCAGTTTGTTCGGGAGTGTATGAAATGTCCGATCCCTCTTCCTCCATCCTGCCTGCCGGGCAAGCGGAGCCTCTGGCCTGTGGCACATGGCCTTCCCGTGTGACGGCGGCGCTGGTGGCGGGCAAGACACTCTCCCTTTCCGAAGTGAGCACGGATGGTGGCACGGTTTTCTGGCTGGAGCGTCGCCCTGCGGAAAAAGGCCGCTCCGCCCTGATGCGGTGGGCAGAAGGGCAGGAGGTGGCGGAAGCCGTGCCGTCCCGCTTTGATGTTGCAACCCGTGTGCATGAATATGGCGGGGGTGCCTATGCGGCGCGGGCGGGGCGCATAGCCTTTTCGGACAAACAGACAGGAGCTGTCTGGCTGGTGCCACATCCTGGGGCGGAGCCTGTGCGGCTTACGCAGGGGGAGGACGTGCGCTATGCGGACCTGCGGTTTGACCCGGCAGCCACAACCGTTCTGGCCGTGCGGGAAGACCAACGTGGCAGCGGGGAGGCCAAAGCCGCGCTGGTCGCGCTGAAGCTCCCGGCAGGCGGCATGCAGGCCGAGGAATCCGTGCTGTATAGCGGGCCGGATTTTCTCTCTTCTCCCTCGCTCTCTCCGGATGGAGCGTACATGGCGTGGGTGGAGTGGCAGCACCCGGATATGCCGTGGGATGCCACACGCCTGTGTCTGGCGAAGGTGGTGCGGGATGCGGAAGGGCGCGTCACGGCGCTGGAAAACAAACAGACTCTGGCAGGGGTAGAGCAGCGCGAATCGGTGCTGGAACCGCGCTGGACGGAAGAGGGCCGCCTGCTGGCACTCTCGGACCGCGCCGGATGCTGGACGGTGTGGGAGGCTCTGTTTCAGCACTCTCCTCCTCAGTTGATGCCCTGCGCCATGCCGGAGGGGGAGATTGGCCAGCCCGCATGGGTGTTCGGTCAGCGGAGTTACCAGCCCCTGCCGGGCGGGGCCTGTCTGGTTCTGGCTGTGCGGGATGGCCGCACCCGGTGTCTGCGGGTCTCCGCAGAGGGCCAGACGCAGCCTTTTGCCGCGCAGCCGGAGCAGTGCCCGGTGCCGCTGGAGGATGGGCGGTTTGCATGGCTTGAGTCCCCGGATGATGGTCTGCCTGCGGTTGTGGTGGGAACAGCCGCGCACGGTGTGGAACAGGTGCTTCAGCGTGCGGCCCCGCTGGATCTTGCCCCGGCCGATATTTCTCGCGCCGAAACCATTCGTTTTCCGGTGCCGGGGGAAGACGGGCTTCAGGGGCACGCACTGTTCTACCCACCTGCCAACAGCCGGGCCTGTGTGCCGGACGGCACGCTGCCCCCCATGATCGTGCAGGTGCATGGCGGCCCGACAGCCCGTGCGCAGGAAGGATTTTCCTTCAAGGTGCAGTGGTGGACCTCACGCGGCTTCGCGGTGCTGGATGTCAATTACGGGGGTTCCACCGGGTTCGGGCGTGCATGGCGTGAGCGGCTGAAAGGGGCGTGGGGTGTGGTGGACGTAGCGGATTGTCTTGCCGCCTGCCGCCATATGGTGGCCACCGGGCGGGTAGACCCGCGGCGTCTGGCCATTCGCGGTTCCAGCGCGGGGGGTATGACGGTGCTGGTGGCCCTTGCCGAATCGGATCTGTTTGCCGCGGGTGTCAGCCTGTATGGTGTGACAGACCTGAGGGCGCTGGCGCAGGAGACCCATAAATTCGAGGCCCGCTATCTGGACGGGCTGATTGGCCCCTGGCCGGAGGCAGAGGCGGTTTATCTGGCCCGCTCTCCCCTCTCCGTGGCGGAGAACATCAAGGCCTCGGTTCTGCTGCTGCAAGGGTCGGAAGACAAGGTTGTTCCTCCCGGTCAGGCACATGCCATGGCCCGCGCCCTGCAGGCCGTGGGTACGCCCTGCACCCTGCATGAGTTTCCCGGTGAAGGGCACGGTTTCCGTCAGGAAGCCACCATCCGGAAAGCGCTGGAAGAAGAGCTGGCGTTTTATGGCCGTGTCTTCGGGTTCACGGTGTGAAGGCTGCGGCTATACGTCTTTGTGATCACTAAAAGCCGACAGGGGGTGAGACGTTTTCCCATCCTTCGGCGTTGGACTGAAAAAAGGAAAAAGCCGGACCCCACATGTGAGGTCCGGCTTTTTTGTTTCTGCCTCCCCGGCAGCGGGCGCCCCGCACGGGGCATCGTGCATTGGGCGCCTCACACCGGGCACGCTCGTATACTGGTCTGCCAGCCAAGGAGCCTCTTCTCGGCCCCTGTAGCGGGTTTTTAAAGGGCGTCCTGAGCGTGATAGTGCGGTGTGTAGACCAGACTTTCAATCCATGCCCGGATATCCTGCGGGCGCGGCACCGTGGCGGCACCCTGATCGAAAATAAATTCCGCAATGCGCGTGGCAGAGGTGATGGACACTTCCAGAATCTCGCTCTGCGGCGGGAACAACCGCCCGCGCTCCTGTGCCGCCGGGTCTACCTGATCCGCCAGCGCGCTGGCGGCCTTGATCACCATATCATCGGTAATCAGGTCCGGGCAGGTGGCATAAACAGCCAGACCCAGAGCCGGGAAGATGTAAAAATTATTGGCCTGCCCGGGGTAGAAGGTTCTCTCGTTCAGGGTTACGGCGGGGTATTGCAGGCCGGCGGCAAACAGTGCCTGCCCGTTTGACCATGTGTAGGCCTGCTCTGCCGTGCATTCGCTGTTTTTGTCAGGCAGGGAGAGCGCGAAGATAATCGGGCGCTCGTTCAGCGCGGCCATTTCCTCCACCACCTCCTGCGTGAAGGCACCGCCACAGGTGGAGACACCGATCAGAATACTCGGTTTGACGGCTTTCACCATGGCCAGCAGATCACGCGAGGGCGGCATGTCCTTGGCATAGCGGGCCTGCTGCGGAGAAAGGTCTGTGCGGGATGCCTCCAGAAGACCATCCACATCCATCAGCGTCATGCGGCTGATGGCCTCTTGTTCCGAAAGCCCTTCCCTCTGCATGGCAGTCACCAGCATGTCGGCAATGCCGAGACCGGACGAGCCTGCGCCAAGGAAAAGCACGCGCTGACTGGAAAGAGGCTCGTTTTTAATACGCAGCGCCGTAATCAGGCCAGCCAGTGTTACGGCTGCGGTACCCTGAATATCATCATTATAACAGCGGATGCGCGGAAAGTATTTTTCAAGATACCGGATGGCATCCGTGCCTTTCCAGTCTTCAAAATGCAGGCAGCAGCGCGGGAAAACAGTCTGCACAGCCTGCACGAATTCTTCCACAAACTCGTCCAGCACGTCCAGCGCGGGCGGTTCGCGCCGCAGACCCAGATAAAGCGGGTCCGCGCGCAGGGCGCTGTTGGTGGTGCCAATATCAAGCTGGATGGGCAGCAGGGTTTCAGGGGGCACAGCGCCACAGGCTGTGTAGAGATCCAGCTTGCCAATGGGGATGCCCATCCCGTTCACGCCGATATCGCCCAGCCCGAGAATCCGGCCGCCGGTTGTCACGCAGATCACGCGGACGTCCTCCACCGGCCAGTTGCGCAGAACCTCTTCTATCCGGCCCTTCATCTCAAGGCTGATATACATGCCCCGGGGGCGGCGGTAGATATGGCTGAACTGCTGGCAGACAGCCCCCAGCGTTGGTGCATAAACAATGGGAACATATTTGGCGGGGTTGGACATCAGAACCCGGTAATACAGGGTTTCACTCTGGTCCCGCAGTCCGCTCAGATAGATATAGCGCTCAAGGTCACTGGGCTTGGCTTCCAGATGCCGGTGAATACGCTCTTCCTGCCGGTCCAGACTTTCCACATGAGAGGGAAGCAGGCCTTCCAGCCCGTACTGCCGTCGTTCTTCAGCCGTAAAGGCAGTGCCTTTATTCTGGCTGGCATCATTCAACAGGGACATTCCCCGAAGGTGAGGGACGGAGGTGTGTGGCATTACAGACCCTTCAAACGTGGTGAGACATAGAATATCGCCCGCATGAGCAGGGAGTATCGAGCGGGGTGTACGGAATAATGTTCCGAAAATAACAAAAACTTAGCAAAATACGACTGAAAATTTCAAGGGTGAGCCATGTTCTATCGCGGTTTGGTCTTGCGGCTCCTTTTAAAGAAGAACGCACCGCGCCGGGCAGGGTTCAGGAAGACCGGGGAATAAAAAGCAGGCAATAAAAAAAGAGGCAACCCGAAGGCGCCTCTTTTTGCAATCATTCAGGTCCGGGTCATCACAGGATCAGAGTTTTTCAACCTGACCATATTCCAGATCGACCGGGGTTGAACGCCCGAAGATGGAAACGCTGACTTTCAGGCGTCCCTTCTCTTCATCAACTTCTTCAATCACACCGTTGAAGGAGGTAAACGGACCATCCGCAACGCGGATCTGTTCACCAATTTCAAAGGTCACGGCAGAACGCGGATGCTGGATGCCATCCTCGGCCTGCTTGATGATCCGTTCAGCTTCCGCTGCGGAAATCGGGGTCGGGCGGTTTTTGGTGCCAAGAAAACCCGTGACTTTCGGGGTATCTTTCACCAGATGCCAGGACTCATCCGTCATTTCCATCTTCACCAGCACATAGCCGGGGAAGAACTTGCGTTCAGCATTCACTTTCTGGCCGCGACGCATTTCAATGACTTCTTCTGAAGGAACCAGAATTTCGTCAATGTGGTCCGCAAGACCCTTCTGTTCTGCCTGTTCGCGAATATGCTGGGCGATTTTCTTCTCGAAGCCCGAATAGACGTGGACCACGTACCAACGTTTGGCCATGTCGTTTCCTCAGCCTCCCAGCCCGAACAATTGACGCACGCCGAGACCAATCAGCTGGTCAACGACAAAAAAGAAAACAGACGCCAGCCCTGCCATGGCAAGAACCGCACCCGTGGTAACGAAAGTGGCACGCCGGGACGGCCATGTGACCCGCTCGGCCTCGGCTCGTACATCACGCAGAAACTTACCGGGACTGACCGACACGAACTATCCTCTCTCCGCTGCCCGGTCCGATTCGAGCGGACAGACGCGCAGCCTGAATATTTTTCTGTCAGAAAACGCCGCAGTGCCTGCGAGGCTTTCCAGCCAGTGTTGTCTGGCAGGGGTGGAGGGTCTCGAACCCACAACCTCCGGTTTTGGAGACCGGCGCTCTAGCCAATTGAGCTACACCCCTGCAGTGCGACAAGCCGACGCGGAAAGCAGGTATAACGGAAACCCGTCAGCCTGACCACCCATACGCGGCCCTTGCAGGAGGCGGAACAAAATATGTTGTGAGCCTAAAGTCAAGAGGCAGAACGCGATATCGTGTCAGAATACGAAAAGAAGGGTTAAAAAAGTTCATTTGTGAGGGGGTTGCGAAGCGCGCCGGTTTGAGGGTAAGAGGTTTTTCAGAGCGCGGGCGTAGCATAGTGGTAATGCTGTAGCCTTCCAAGCTACCGAGGAGGGTTCGATTCCCTCCGTCCGCTCCAAAAATTTCCCAAAAATTTATGTTTTTTTACAAGCGGCATAGCTGTGCGTTGTCCTGCGTGCCCGTGTGTTCCTCCGTGTGCCATCAGGCTGCGCGTGGCTCCGTACGCATGCGGGGTCAAAAGATGCAGGACAGGGGCTTTTTGCTCTCCCTCTTCAGGAGGACCGTGCCGTGTGTGGCCTCTGTATGCCAAGGGGGAATGCCGGTCGGAGTAATGCCGGTAATGGCAAGGCGGGGTGGGGGTGGATTCGCGGTGTGCGTCCGGCTGGTCTGGCGAAGGGGCGGAGCGGCCGAAAGATTTTTGCCTGCTCATTCAGGGAATGAAATTATTTTTTGAAAGATTTTTTCGCGCCCGCGCACACATCATGTGTGCGCGGGATTGCAAGCCGGACGGCATCCGTAAGGAGGTTTCCGTGGCGCAGGAAGCACATCGGGCGTGCCCGGTGGGAGAAAAGCGGCATGGCTGGCAATTTTTGGCAGAGCCTGCCGGTTGCGTGGTGGATGTCAGCATGCTAGAGGCCGCGCCGACGCATGCTTGTGGCTTCGTAAAGCCAGAGGTGGAGTCATGACGTGGAATGCCGGCGCGCACAGAAGGAAAGAGCCTAAAGAGTGGTGGCCTCGGGCGTAACGACAGCACAACCGGTTGCTTTTGCTCCCAACGGTCTTGAAGGCCGTTATGCAACTGCGCTTTATGAGCTTGCAGCGGAACAGCAGCAGCTGGATGCAGTGCTTGATGAATGTGCGGCACTTGCCCGCCTGATCGATGAAAGTGCGCCATTGCGCACTGTTCTGGATGATCGGCGGCTTGATATCCGTGTCTCCCGCAAGGCTGTTCTGGCCGTGCTGGACGCACAGGGTTTTTGCCCGACTCTCCGGAATTTTGTGGGTGTTGTTGCTGACAACCGTCGTCTGCCTGCCTTGCGGCAGATTCTGGCAGCCATCGATGCCCTCGCTTCCGCCCGCCGTGGTGAAGTGGTGGCGGACGTTACGTCTGCCCAGCCGCTCACAACCACGCAGCGCGCCCAGCTTCAGGTTCGCCTGGCCGAGGCCGGTTATTCCCGTATCACTATTCGTGAGCGTGTCGATTCCAGCCTGCTCGGCGGCCTTGTCGTCCGTGTCGGGGCAAAGCTTTATGACGCCAGTCTTCAGACCCGCCTGTTTCGTTTGCACTACGCCATGAAGGGAGCCGCGTGATGGAAATCCGTCCCGCAGAGATTTCGGATATCCTCAAGCAGCAGATTGCTTCGTTCGACAAAGAGTCCGATGTTGTCGAAACCGGCACTGTCCTGTCCGTTGGAGACGGTATTGCCCGTGTGTTCGGCCTGCAGCATGTGATGGCTGGTGAACTCGTGGAATTCCCGGGTTCCGGCCAGAAAGGCATGGCGCTGAACCTTGAGAGCGATAACGTCGGTATCGTTATTTTTGGTGATGACACCAACATCCGCGAAGGGGACACCGTCTCCCGCTCCGGCGTTGTGGTTGAAGTCCCCACAGGGAAAGGCCTGCTGGGCCGCGTTGTGGACGGTCTGGGCAACCCGATCGACGGCAAGGGTCCGCTGACCAACGTCGAAATGCGTCGCGCTGAAGTCAAGGCTCCGGGCATCATGCCGCGCCAGTCCGTCAGCGAGCCGATGCAGACAGGCATCAAAGCCATTGATGCCCTCGTGCCCGTCGGGCGCGGCCAGCGTGAACTGGTGATTGGTGACCGTCAGACCGGCAAGACGACCATTCTGACCGACACGATCCTCGCCCAGAAAACCATCAATGACGAAGGCGACGACAAAAAGTCTCTCTACTGCATCTACGTTGCAGTCGGGCAGAAGCGCTCCACGGTCGCACAGCTCGTGCGTCTGCTGGAAGAAAAAGGCGCGATGAAATACTCCATCGTTGTCGCCGCGACTGCCTCTGATCCGGCTCCCCTGCAGTATCTGGCACCGTACGCCGCCTGCGCCATGGGTGAATATTTCCGTGACAACGGCATGCATGCCCTGATCTGCTATGACGATCTGTCCAAGCAGGCTGTGGCGTACCGCCAGATGTCCCTGCTGCTGCGCCGCCCGCCGGGCCGTGAAGCGTACCCGGGTGACGTGTTCTACCTGCACTCCCGCCTGCTGGAACGCGCCGCGAAAATGTCTGACGCTCATGGCGGTGGCTCTCTCACGGCTCTGCCGGTTATCGAGACGCAGGCTGGTGACGTTTCCGCCTACATCCCGACCAACGTGATCTCCATCACGGACGGGCAGATCTTCCTTGAGACCGATCTGTTCTACCGTGGTATCCGTCCGGCTGTGAACGTTGGTGGCTCCGTGTCCCGCGTTGGCTCCGCCGCGCAGATCAAGGCGATGAAGCAGGTTGCCGGCAAGATCAAGCTGGAACTGGCCCAGTATCGTGAAATGGCCGCCTTCTCCCAGTTCGCATCCGATCTGGATGCCGCAACGCAGAAGCAGCTTGCCCGCGGTGCCCGTCTGGTTGAACTGCTCAAGCAGCCCCAGTCTTCCCCGCTGACGGTTGAAGAACAAGTTATTGTGCTGTTCGCCGGAACCCGTGGCTTTATTGACGGGATCGCGGTCGATAAGGTTGTGGCCTGGGAGCACGCTCTTCTGGCCGATCTGCCGAACGGTGGAAAAGATATTCTGGCAAGCATCAGAAAAGAGCAGCAGATTTCGAAAGAAACTGAAGCCCGCCTGACGGAATATCTGACCACCTTCAACCGCAACTTCGGCGGCTGAGGAGCAGGACCCATCCATGGCTTCCCTCAAGGAACTCCGCGCCCGTATCGGAAGTATCAAGTCGACTCGGAAGATCACCAGCGCGATGAAAATGGTCGCGGCCGCAAAATTGCGCCGCGCCCAGGCCAGTGCTGAGGCTGCTCGTCCGTATGCCGCCGCTATGCGGCGGATGCTGGGTGAACTTGCTGCTGCCACCAAGGGGGAAGAGGGTGCGCCGCGTCTTCTGGCCGGAACGGGGCAGGACAAGATTCATCTGCTGATCCCGATCAGCAGTGATCGTGGTCTGTGCGGTGGCTTCAACTCCAACGTGAACCGGCTGACACTTCAGACGATCAAGAAGCTTCAGGCAGAAGGCAAAACCGTCAAACTGCTGCCGGTTGGCCGCCGTGCCCTGAGCTTCTTCACCCGCGATTATGCGGACCTGATTGTTGATAAGGTGACCGGGTTCAGCGGGAAGGACGTACCGTTTTCTGTGGCGAGCGATCTTGGTGACAAGATCAATGCGCTGCTGGAAGCTGGCGAGATCGATGTTTGCACGCTTGTGTTCAACAAGTTCAGAAACGCGATGACGCAGGTTCCGGCATGCCAGCAGCTTGTGCCCATGGTGATGGATGATGTCGTGGCAAAAGCCGATGCCGCCTCCACCACGGCTGAAGATGTCGCGCAGTATGAATTTGAACCGGATGAAGCAACGCTGCTGGCAATGCTCCTTCCGCGAAATCTGCAGGTTCAGATCTACGCTTCGCTGCTGGAAACAGCCGCAGGTGAGAACGGCGCCCGCATGACGGCCATGGATAACGCCACGCGCAATGCAGGCCGGACTATCGACAGTCTGAGCAAGGTCTATAATCGGACCCGCCAGACCAATATTACTAACGAACTGATCGAAATCATCTCGGGCGCACAGGCTGTCTGAGCCCGCTCGTTTGCCCCGCAGGAGCTGACCCATGTCGGATACCACAACCCAGACCCAGGCCCCTGCGGCCACGAAGACCAATTCTGTTGGCCGCATCACCGAGATCAGAGGGCCGGTTGTTGACGTGCAGTTCGAAGGTGAACTGCCGAAAATTCTCAACGCCCTTCACGTCAAGCTGGGTGAACAGACACTGGTGCTTGAAGTGGCCCAGGAAATTGGCGAGCACGAAGTGCGCTGCATTGCCATGGACACCACAGATGGTCTGGTCCGCGGTGCAGAAGTGTCCGATACCGGCACGCAGATTTCTGTTCCTGTCGGCCCCGAGACGCTCGGCCGTATCCTGAACGTCATCGGTGAACCGATTGACGAAAAAGGTCCGATTGTCACGGCGCGCCGTGCGCCCATCCACCGCGATGCCCCTTCTTTTGAAGAGCAGGCCGCAGCATCTGAAATCCTGATGACAGGCATCAAGGTCGTTGACCTTCTCTGCCCGTACCTCAAGGGCGGTAAGGTCGGCCTGTTCGGTGGCGCCGGCGTGGGCAAGACCGTTATTATTCAGGAACTCATCAACAACATTGCAAAGGCACACGGCGGCGTGTCCGTGTTTGCCGGTGTTGGTGAACGTACCCGTGAAGGGAACGACCTGTATTACGAAATGCAGGATGCCGGCGTTATCAAGCTGGACGAGAACAACAACACCGAAGGCTCCAAAGTGGCGCTGGTGTTCGGTCAGATGAACGAACCCCCGGGTGCCCGTGCCCGCGTTGCACTTTCCGGCCTGACGCTGGCTGAATACTTCCGTGATGAAGAAAGCCAGGACGTGCTGTTCTTCGTGGACAACATCTTCCGCTTCACGCAGGCGGGCTCTGAAGTGTCCGCTCTGCTGGGCCGTATCCCGTCCGCCGTGGGCTATCAGCCGACACTGGCAACGGAAATGGGTGCGCTTCAGGAACGTATTACGTCCACCAAGAAGGGCTCCATTACGTCCGTTCAGGCCGTGTATGTCCCTGCGGATGACTTGACCGATCCGGCTCCGGCGGCAACCTTCGCCCATCTTGATGCAACAACCGTGCTGAACCGCTCCATTGCTGAAATGGGCATCTACCCGGCTGTTGACCCGCTGGACTCCACGTCCCGCTCTCTGGACCCGGCTATTGTGGGTGAAGAGCATTACAACGTGGCGCGTGACGTGCAGCGTATCCTGCAGACCTACAAGTCCCTGCAGGACATCATCGCCATTCTGGGGATGGATGAACTGTCTGAAGACGATAAGCTGATTGTGGCCCGTGCACGCCGCATCCAGCGCTTCCTGTCCCAGCCGTTCCATGTGGCGGAAGTCTTCACGGGTGCACCGGGCAAGCTGGTTTCCGTGGCAGATACGGTTCGCTCCTTCAAGGCGATCTGTGCCGGTGAGTATGATGATCTGCCGGAAGCAGCGTTCTACATGGTTGGCACGATTGAAGAAGCCGTTGCCAAGGCAGAAAAAATGAGGGAATCGGTCTAACAGCCGGTTCCGGGAAGGAACAGCATTCATGCCGATCCAGATCGAGATCATCAGCCCTGAAAAGGTTCTGGTGTCGCGTGAAGTAGATATGGTGGTCATGCCGGGTATGGAAGGTGATATCGCCGCCATGCCCGAACGGGCCCCCATGATGCTTCTGCTGCGTGGCGGTGTTGTCTCACTGTACGAAAATGACACCGTGACGGATCGTTATTTCGTCGGTGGTGGCTTTGCGGACATGACAGCAACCCGCTGCACCATTCTGGCCGATGAAGCCAAGCCTGTGAGCGCGATCTCCATTGATAACGCCACAGCCCAGCTCGAAGCTCTGACAGAGGTCTGGGACAAAGCCGACAAGAACGATATCTCGCGTCTGGACGTGCTTCAGGAGAAGATCCTGTCCGTGCGTGCTGAAATCGACGCAGGGTCTTCCGGGTTCTGAGGATAATCCCTCAAGGCACCGGACAGGTTTAAAAAGCCACCCTTGCGGTGGCTTTTTTTATGTGCGGGCTTCAGCCCGAAGCGGTGCCCTTAACCGCGCCCCCGATAGCTGGGAACGTCCTGCGAGGGAATCCAGACATCGGCCGGGGGGGCGCCTGTCTGCCAGAACACATCAATAGGCATACCCCCGCGCGGGTACCAGTAGGCCCCAATCCGCAGCCAGACCGGAGAGAGGTGCTCAACCAGCGTTGTGGCAATCTGCACGGAGCAGGCTTCGTGAAATGCGCCGTGATTGCGGAAGCTTGTCAGGAACAGTTTGAGGGATTTGCTCTCAACAATCCACTGGTCCGGAACGTAGTCAATAACAAGATGGGCAAAGTCCGGCTGCCCTGTAACCGGGCAGAGGGATGTGAATTCCGGAGCCGTAAAGCGCACCAGATAATTCTTGCCCGGATAGGGGGCGGGTACACGCTCCAGAATGGCTTCTTCCGGGCTTGTGGGGGCAGGGGTGAAGCGGCCAAGCTGGGTAAGGGCATTACTGCCATCGTCAGGGCGGGTCATGGCGTTTCCTTCAGTTGTGGTCACTATGTCCTTCATGTTGAAGCTGGGTAGGGTTTCGTCAAGCTTTTCAGGACGTCAGGGCTGCTGTCCGCTTCTTTTTCCCGTCAGGTGGTGTATGAAGGCAGGTATGGCCAGAGCTTCCTCCCCCGCATTCCCTGAACCCCGCCTCATTTCCACAACGGATGACCTGGCGAGCACCCTCACCCGCCTGCGTGAAGAGCCGTATCTGACTATTGATACGGAATTCATGCGCGAGCGTACCTACTGGCCGGAGCTGTGTCTTGTGCAGATTGGCGGTGCGCGGGAAGTGGTGCTGATTGACACCATGGCGGAAGGGCTGGATCTGGCGCCGTTGGGGGCCCTGATGGCGGATGAAGCGGTTCTGAAGGTTTTCCACGCCGCCCGGCAGGATCTGGAAATTTTCCTGCACCTGTTTGATGCGCTGCCCACGCCGCTGTTTGACACCCAGGTGGCCGCCATGGTTGCCGGGTATGGGGATCAGGTGGGGTATGACAGCCTTGTCGGCTCCATAACCGGCCATGCCATTGATAAGAGCCACCGGTTTACGGACTGGTCCGCGCGGCCGCTCTCCGCGGCACAGCTTACTTATGCTGCGGGAGATGTAACGTGGTTGCGTCTTGTGTATGAGCGGCTGCTGAAAAAGCTGGAGCAGGAAAAGCGGCTGGACTGGGTTTCTGCCGAAATGGCGGTGCTGACAGACCCGGCCACGTTCCGGGCAGACCCGGAAAAGCAGTGGGAGCGTTTGCGCGCCCGCACCAATAACCGGCGGATGCTGGGCGTTCTGCGGGCTGTGGCGGCTCTGCGTGAGCGGGAAGCGCAGCGTGTGAACGTACCGCGCCAGCGTTTGCTGAAAGATGAAAGCCTGCTGGAAATAGCCGCGACAGTGCCCGTAACGGTCGAGGCGCTGGCGCGGGTGCGTGGGGTATCGCGCGGGCTGGCGGAAGGCCGCACGGGAGCGGGCCTGCTGGAGGCTGTGAAGCAGGCGCAGGCTCTGCCGGAAGCCGAACTGCCACGCCTGCCCAAAAATCGCGGCAAGGATGCGCCCCGGGCTTCAGCCGCGCTCATGGCTCTGCTGAAAGTGCTGCTGACAAGCTGCTGCGAAGAGCATGATGTTGCTCCCAAGCTTGTGGCGTCCATGGAAGATCTGGAAGCTCTGGCGCTTGATCCCTCAGCACCCAACCCGGCTCTTGTGGGCTGGCGGAAGGCAGTGTTTGGAGATGCGGCTTTGTCCTTGTGTCAGGGCAAGATCGCGCTGGGTGTCAAAGGCGGGAAAGTCGAACTTCTTCCCTGCTGAGGCCTCCTCCCTTCTCGGGAAGGAAGGAGGGTGTGGGAGGAGGGTTTCTTAGAAACCCATTTCCTGCCAGAGATTGGTCAGCGGGCGTGCCCCGACATGCGAAATGATTTCTGAAGCCGCGACAGAGGCCAGGCGGCCACATTCAGGCAGCGTGCGGCCCGATGTCAGCCCTGCCAGGAAGCCTGCGGCATAGGCATCCCCTGCGCCGGTTGTATCCACCACCTGTGTCGGGACGGGGGCGACCGGAGTGCATTGCCCGTCATGAATCACCACACTGCCCAGCCCGGAGCGTGTCAGGGCGGCAAAGGTGGTGTCTTCCAGTGTGCGGCGGGCGGCGGTATCGAAATCTTCCGTTTCATACAGGGCGCAGATTTCATCTTCGTTGGCGAAGAGAATATCCACATGGCCCTTCACGAGATCCAGAAATGCCTCGCGGTGGCGGCCGACACAGAACGGGTCAGACAGGGAGAGTGCAACCTGGCGGCCATTCTGGTGCGCCAGCGTGGCCGCGCGGCGGAAGGCTTCCTGCGCATGCGGCGGGTCAAACAGATAGCCTTCCAGATAGACAATCCGTGAGGCCGCGATCATGTCCGGCAGGACGTCTTCTGTGGTGAACTGGGTGCATGCGCCCAGATAGGTTGCCATGGTTCGCTGGCCGTCCGGCGTGACCATCACAACGCATTTTGCTGTTGGCAGGTTTTCGGACACACGTCCGTCCAGAGGCGTGGAGGGGAAGGTAATGCCGTTATCCCGCAGGTCCTGCGCAAAGTTCTGGCCAGCCGCATCCCCCGCGACCTTGCCCAGATACGCCACCCGTGCGCCAAACTGCGCTGCCACCACACAGGTATTGGCGGCAGAGCCACCGCCCATCACCCGCTCCACTTTCAGGTTGGCGGTCAGGGCTTCCGCGCGGGCGGCGTCAATCAGAGTCATGCTGCCGGGAATCAAATTCTGCTCGAGCAGAAAAGCAGGGTCGACTGTGGCGAGAATGTCAGTGATCGCATTGCCAATGCCAAGAATATCGTATTTTGCCTCAGAGCCGGTCATGACGGTATGTTTTCCTGAAAAAAAGAGCAGATCGGCTCTTTCGGTATCGCGCTGCCATAAAAAGGGCAACAGCAGGGGATAACGGAAGCTTGCCGCCAGACCTGTCGCCTGTATAACAAAATAGAATGCCGGCTTGATGGATCGACGCGGGCAGATACGGAATAGTACAACCGCTGTCGCATAACGGCAGCCAGCATGGCGGGGGGTTTCTTGTTTAAACGACGCAAGCCTGAAGACAACCGACCGGCCGGGCAAAATGCCGGTCAGAGTGCCAGCCAGCCGGACGCACCGCGTCCAGCCGGGGCGTTTGGTACAATATTTCCTCCATCCTCTTCTCCCGCGGGTTCGCCACCGCCATCCGGCAGCGGTACGGCACCTGCTTCCCGTCCAGACGCAGCAAAGGAGACCCCCATGGGTCGTGCGCCTCTTCCTCCCGGTTCCCCACTTCCTCCCAATCCCTCTGTGCCGCCTCTGCCGGGTGCCGCAGCGCGTGGCCTCAACCCGCAGCAGCCTAAAAAGGAAACGGCTGAGCAGCGGACGCTGGTTGTTGGCCGCGGGATCAGCGTTCAGGGCACCGTGCAGGATGCCGAACGTCTGGTTGTGGAAGGCACAGTGGAATCGAGCATGATTTCCGCCAAGGAACTTGCTGTGATGCCTGGTGGCCTGTTCCGGGGCAGTGTGGAAGTTGAGAACGCGGAAATTGCCGGGACCGTTGATGGCTCCCTGACAGCCCGTGGCAGCCTGACGCTGCGCGCAACGGGCCGTCTGCTGGGTAAGGCAGCCTGCCGCCGCCTGAAAGTGGAAGATGGTGGGCAGATCACCGGTCAGCTTGAAATGCTGGGTGATGACGCCAGCGCGCCGAAGCCGCCTGCGGCAGCACCGGCTGCTGATAAGCCTGTAACGACTGAAGGCTGAAAAACTGACTGTCCCGGTGGTCTGGCAGGGGGCAAGCCCCTGTTTCAGGCCACGGTCAGCATGCGCGCCCTTTGCGAAAGCAAGGAGGCGCGCTTTTTATATCAGGCGACGTTATCGCGCCGGTCGCGCAGTTTGACATACGCGATCTGTGCATGTTCAGCGCAATAGGGCTTGCCCGGCAGCGGTGTTGCCCCACAGAAATGGAAGCCCGGAGTGCCGGGGTCTCCAATAGGCCAGCAGCAGGACGGGCCGCGCCGCTTTTTGGGTTCCGGGTCTGAAATGCTGCGCAGCGGGGCCTTGGGTTTGGCAGGCGCACGCGGGGCCGCGGGGGCTTTTTCCACCTTGGCCGGTTTGGCTTCGGCTTCAGCCTTGGGCTGAGGGGCTGCTGCTGCCTGAGGGGCAGGGGCGGCGGCCGCAACCGGCGCGGTTACGGCAGCGGGCTTTGCTTCCACAGCAGGCTGTGCGGCTTTTTCTTTTACCGGTGCGGGGGGGGCAACAGGGGCAGCGGAAGGAGAGGCCTTTTCCGCGCTGTCTGGGGCTGCCGCCTTGGGTTTGTCATTCCGCCGGATGGGGGAGGGGCGCGGGGGCAGGCTCAGGCGGTGTGCCTTGCCGACCACGGCATTTTTGGTAATGGAGAGCCGACGGCCAATTTCTGCGGTTGAAAGGCCTTCCGCCCAGAGCTCTTTGAGCCGGGCGATTGTTTCATCGGTCCACTCCATGCACAGGCACCTTTTCATAATGTCACTGATCAGTGAAGCCAGATGCTTCAGTGGCGGGCATATTAGGGGTAGAACAGGGCTATCTCAAGGATAAAGGCCAGAAATTCTTGAAAACAGGCAATTCCTGAAATCAGGCAGGCATCGCACGGCGGGCGAGTGCCTGCCGGTCTGCCTGCTGGTGTTTCAGTGCGTACGGGCTTCCATTATGAGCGGGTAGAGAGACGCCACAAGCAGGGCTGCCATGGTCAGATTGAAGCCGCGCAAAATACCGGGGCGTGTCAGCCAGCGGCGCATGATAGCTCCGAAGCCGGTCCACAGGCTGACGCTGGGAATAGTTACCAGCCCGCAGATCAGGCAGGCCAATGCCAGCCCGAACAGGAAATTGTCATGCGGCAGATAGGCCGACACAATGCCGATAGCGACAATCCAGGCCTTGGGATTGACCCATTGGAATCCCGCTGCCTGTAAAAAGCTGAAAGGCCTGCCAGCTTCAGCCTGGGCAGAGGCCGGAGCCGCAGTGGCAATTTTCCAGGCCAGCCAGAGCAGATAAGCCGCACTGGCATATTTCAACCAAGTATAGAGCAGGGGAAAGCGTGCAAAAATTACCCCCAGCCCAAGCCCGACCAGCCCGATCATGAGCACAAAGCCGAGCGTGACGCCAAGAATATGCGGAATTGAGCGCCTGAAGCCGTGGTTCAACCCGGATGCGGTTAACATGGTATTATTCGGGCCCGGCGTGATGGACGCCACCAGAGCGAAAGCGGTCAAGGGGCCGAAGCTGCTCCAGAACGACATGATGTGCAAAACTCCGTTTGCGGAAGGCGGATACTGGGCAGTGTGTGCGAAAATGCCGGAACAGGATATGGAAATTTCACAAAGTATCCTGCAAACGGTTCTGGAAACATGCCGCACTCGTTTCAAGGCCGCAGACTCTGGCCCGGCTGGCAGGAAATGGTCCCAAGCATTTCCTGCCGGGACATTAAAGATGCGGGCTGGTTCTTTTTTTCATGTTGTCAAGGCTGGATTGGCGGGCAAAGCGGGAGACAGTCGTCAGGCTGATCCCGAATGCATTGGCGACAGACTTCAGCGGTTCGCCTCCTAGCCGCCGGGTAATGATTTCCTGCTTTTCCACGGCGGTCATTTTGGACGGTCGTCCCATACGCTTGCCTTGGGCAATGGCTCTGGCACGCCCTTCTGCCGTGCGTATTTTAATCAGATCCCGTTCGACATCTGCCAAACCAGCCAGAACGGCAAGCATAAGCCTTCCTGTACTGGTATTCGTATCAGCCCAAGGTTCTGAAAGAGAGTAAAAACAGGCACCCTTTTGTGTAATATTCTGGACAATTGAGAATAAATCAAAGGTACTACGTGCCAGACGATCGATGCGTGTCACGACGACTGTATCGCCTTTTTTGATACAATTTATCATTTTACGAAGTTGTGCACGCTGCGCCTTCGCGCCACTGATTTTTTCGCAAAATATTTTCTCGCAGCCGGTCTTTTTTAGGGTTTTCATTTGCATATCAAGGGTTTGGCCTGTTGTGCTTACCCGTGCGTAGCCAATTTTACGGCGAATTTCATTTTTTTTCATAACTCTCAAACGTCATATAAAGGAGATTCGGTATTATTTTTAATCCTGATTAATGGGAACGCAATTCCCAAGGTGAACCTCGTTAAAAATACGTGAACACATATATATTAATTTGCTCCGTTAAAGCAAGCAAAACATGAATTACCTTTGAGAATATTAATTCCTGGAAATTTTCATTAATCAGGAATTAAAAAAATGTCGACATACATCTGGACTGGCGCTGCAAACGACGGAAACTGGAGCGACGTCAGAAACTGGCAAATCTCCGGCTCTTCTGCCCCTCCTTCTTCTCCGCCAGGTCAGAATGATGCTGTACAGATTGGTTCATCGTCCGGTAGTCCGGCGTTTAACTTGAGCCCGTCAAGTATTCCGCAGGTACAGTCTATTCAGGTTTATGCTGGTTCTACGCTGACAATTTCTTCTCCCATCCAGGTACAAACAGTTACTGACAGTGGCGGGACCATTAATTTTGCCAGTGGTGCTTCGGGCAACAATATTACGCTCAATGTCAATTCCGGTACCACGAACATTGCAAGCTCTGGCATCCAGCTGACTCAGGCCGCTGTGCAAAGTGCTGGCACGCTGGCGGTTAATAATCTTACCAATTATTCAATGAGCAACATCAACGTGTTTGGTGGCACGTTTGAGTTGAACAATACGTCGCTTTCCGGTTTCAGCGGCAGCAATGTGCAGAATAATGGACAGATTGTTCTGAATAATGGTTCCAACATGACTGTGAGCAACCTGCAGTGTCAGGTTACAGTTAACAGTGGATCTACCCTTGCGCTCACCGGGAACTATAACAGCGGTGCCCATGTGGTTTACGGCACAGGGACCGGCAACACCGTTTTGGTTTCCTCCGGTGCGTCGCAGACAAACCTCCCGATCTCCAATATTTCAAACGGAGACAAAATTGGCGTCAATGGCGCTACGGTCAGCAGTGCAACCTATTCTGATTCAAGCGGCTCCGGGCCGATTGTCCTTCACACCACCTCTGGGCAAACATACACATACAGTGATGTGACCTATGGCTCTGATGTTGTCAGAGGGACGAGCTTCAGTGCTGGGATCCAGGGTGGTGATGCCGTGATCTGCTTCCTTTCCGGCAGCATGATCCGTACACCGGCAGGGGATGTCGCCGTTGAGGATATCGAAATTGGTGATCAGGTTCTTGCGTTTGACTGGCAGAACAATCAGGACGTTGTCCGCCCTGTTGTCTGGGTTGGCAAGGCTTCTGCCAAAGTACGGGCTAGGCTGCCGGATGATGAAGCCGGATGGCCTGTTCGTGTCCTTAAAGACGCCATTTCCGATGGCGTGCCCTACAAGGATATGCTGATTACTGCCGAACATTGTCTGTTCTTTGAGGGCAGGTTTGTGCCGGTGCGTATGCTGGTGAATGGTGTGTCCATCTTCTACGACAAATCCATCACCTCTTATGATTACTACCATGTGGAAACGGCAGAGCACTCCGTGATCACAGCCGATGGTATGCTGACGGAAAGCTATCTGGATACAGGGAACCGCTCTTCCTTCCGGCAGGAGGGCAAGGTTGCCACGCTGCGCGCCACCGGCACCCGGAGCTGGAGCCATGATGCCGCAGCCCCCCTGTGTGTGGAACGCAGCTTTGTGGAGCCGCTGTTCCGCTATCTGGAAACACGGGAAGACCAGGTGGAAGGCTGCCAGACACCTGCCGTGGATGCCGTGCAGACAACGCAGGACCCGGGCCTGCATCTCGTGATGAGCAATGGCGCGGTGATCCGCCCCATCCGTCATCAGGGGCAGGACTACAGCTTCATGCTGCCCGCAGGCGTGGACTCTGTCCGGATTGTCTCTCGTGTCAGCCGCCCGAGCGAGGTCATTGGGCCGTTTGTGGATGACCGCCGTTCTCTGGGAGTTGCCGTCGGGGCGATCTGCTTCACGGATAGCAACCAGCGTCACCAGATCACCACGCATCTGGATGGCGGGGCTTCCGAGGGCTGGCATGATGCCGCGGGCGATTCCGGCTATGTCTGGACGAAGGGCAATGCCCTGCTGCCGCTGGCGGCCCAGACAGGTGGTGTCATGGGGATGCTGACCATCACGGCTGTGCCTGCCGAGCAGTATAGCGTGGCTCCTGTGCAGACTCCTGCGGCCCTGCGTCACTCCGCCTGAAATGTGAAGGTGCCAGTCTGTAAAAAAGGCTGGCACCTTCTTTCATGTCTGCCTATCAAGGCTCAGTTTGAGTGTTTGGTATGAAAGCCCGGTTTGTCCGGGAGGCAGGGTGATGACAGAAAATGAACAGTTTCTGGAAGTCTTTCTCAGAAACGCCTCTGGTAGATACATGATTTTTCAGGGGCGTGTGCGATGAGTGGACGCTGTCTCATCCCAACGGACCCCGATGTGCATTTGCTCAGCAATACCGGCGCTGTCATCCGACCGATGCGGCGGGAAGGCGTGCGATACAGCTTCATGCTTCTGGCCCGCATCCGTTATGTCTGGATCATGTCCCGCGTGATGCGGCCGGTAGATGTGTTCGGTCCAGTGGTAGGAGATCAGCGGGTTCTGGGTGTGTTTGTGGGGAATATGACCTTTGCGAGGGATAAAAGACCTGTAAACGTAAGGGTTTTTCTTGAGAAGATACAGCCGGAGGGCTGGTATGAGCCCAGCCTCTCGGGGTGTGCCTGGACAAATGGACGGGCCCTGCTGCCTCTGGAAGAAAGTGCTCAGGGTGCTATGGGCATTCTCTCCTTCGATGTCCGGGCAGGCGGCCCCTATAGCGTGGGGAATTCGGATCAGAACGGTTGATATGGCGATCACGCCCGCGCGTATCGCGCGTATATTGTGATACGCAAATTCGGGATGATGTCTCTGCAGAATCATATGATTTTCGGACGTAAGGGTGCGGCGGTTCTCTGATTGAGAGAACGCCTGTGTGTGTCGCGCATGTTGAGCGATATAGGATGTACGGCGTGTCTGGTTCTGGTGGCGTCTTTACTGGCCAGTCAGATATCTTGTCTATGCTGAAAGCTGGAAAGATATTCAGAAATATCGTCTCAAAATAGAAAAGAATAAGATTATCACTGATAATCTTACGTGAAAGCACGTTCTCTGGGAATATGGGGAAAGCTTTACATAATAAATCGGAATGAAAAAATCGCGCCAGATGTTGAGTGCTGAAAGAGCGCCCCGCCCCGCTTTGCGCGGGGCAGGAAACTCGCTCAGGGGAGCAGGTCTTTTACAAGTTCTGCCGGGCGGCAGAGAGTCGTGCCTTTTTCGGTGATGACAATCGGGCGGTTGATCAGTTCCGGATGTGCCGCCATGGCATCCAGAATCTGGTCTTCCGTTACTGTCGGGGCATCCAGCTTCAACTCTTCATATAATGCGCCCTTCTGGCGCAGCAGGTCACGGGCGGGTTTGCCTGTCTGCCGGACCAGTTCAACGAGAGCCTCCCGGGTGGGGGGTGTCTTCAGATACAGGATAATCTCCGGTTCAATCCCGGCGTCCTGAATAAGGCCCAGAACAGTGCGGGATGTACCGCAGGCGGGATTGTGATACAGTGTGACAGTCATGAAAATCTCCTTGCTAGCAGTAAGAAAATGGGTTGCTGAATCAGAGAGAGCCCCCTTAGACAGGCAGGGGGCGGTTATCCGCGATGGCTTCCATGGCCATGTAGGATGTGACGGTATCGATGTCGATTTTTTCGATCATTTTCCGATATATCGCATCAAACGCGTTCATATCCCGCGCAACCACTTTCAGCATGTAATCATACTCCCCGGCTATCCTGTAAAAATCGACGATATTGGGGATGGAAAGGATGATGTGCCGGAAGTTCTGAAGCCACTCCTGCGAATGGTGGCGGGTCTTGATCAGGACCAGCACTGTCAGGTCCAGCTCTATTGCGGCCCGGTCCAGACGCAATGTTTCTCCCTGCAGTATCCCTGCGGCCCGCAGCGCCTGCAGGCGGCGCCAGCAGCTATTCTGGGACATGCCGACCCGCTCAGCCAGATCTCGCTGGGAAAGCGATGCATCCTGCTGCAAAGCGCGTAGAATAGCGCGATCAAAACTATCGAGTTTATAGGACATGCCCGATCATATGATCGAACTGAGGGCGATTCAATCATGAAATAGGGAATCTTTTTTGATGCGATCCATTTTACGATTGGCACCGCATCCTGCTTTCCAGCCTTCATGGTTCCCGATTATGATCACATCGTCTCCCGAGAATTTTTTTACCGATTTTGCCGCAGCACTTCGCGGTGGGGAGCATATTGCCCGCCTGCGTGCTGATCTGGTGGGGGATCATGTGACCATCCCCGGTCCGTTCGGCCCGAAAACTTTGGTCTATGCGGATTATGTGGCGTCCGGCCGGGCTTTGGGGATGATCGAGCAGGCCGTGATGACGCAGGTTCTGCCGTATTATGCGAACAGCCACACGGAGGCTTCGTTCTGCGGGCAGGTCATGAACCGCATGCGGCATGAGGCCCGGCAGATCATTGCCCGGCTGTGCGGCGCGGAACAGGGTTTTGCGACCATTTTCACCGGGAACGGTGCAACGGCTGGCCTGAACCGCCTTGTGCATCTGCTGGGTGTGCGGGATGCCGTGCGTGCCGGAGCGCGTCCGCTGGTGCTGGTTGGACCGTATGAACATCACTCCAATATTCTGCCCTGGCGCGAAAGCGGTGCGGAGCTTGTCGAGATTGCGGAGGCGCTGGAGGGCGGACCGGATTTGGCCCAACTGGAAGCCTGTCTGGCCGGGGCTGAGGCGGGGCGGCTGGTTATCGGCGCTTTTTCCGCAGCTTCCAATGTAACGGGTATTGTGACAGAGACTGATTCTGTCACAAGAATTCTCAAAAAATATGGCGCGAAAGTTGTCTGGGATTACGCGGGGGGCGGCCCGTATCTGCCGATTGACATGAAGGCAGGAACAGATGCGGAAAAAGATGCTGTTGTGGTGTCAGCGCACAAATTCATTGGTGGCCCAGCAGCGTCCGGGGTGCTGATTGTGCGTGAGGCGGCGGTAGCCACGCAGGAGCCCACGCTGCCGGGTGGTGGCACGGTGCGGTTTGTCTCCCCATGGGGGCATGAGTATTCTGCCAGCGTGATCGTGCGGGAAGAGGCCGGAACACCCGATGTGGTGGGGAATATTCGCGCGGCCCTGTGTTTTCTGGTGAAAGAGGCCATCGGGGCGGATTTTATGGCGCAGCGGAATCAGGCGCTGTATCAGCGGGCCTCTGAGTATTGGCAGGGGAGCCCGTATCTGGAAATTCTAGGGTCTTCTCAGGCAAAACAGCATCTACCCATTTTCTCGTTTCGTGTGCGAGATGCTTCAGGCGCACGTGTGCATCATCAGTTGTTTACCCGGATGCTGTCAGACCTGTACGGTATTCAGGCGCGCGGAGGCTGTGCCTGTGCGGGACCATACGCACACCGGCTTCTGGGCGTGGAGCAGGAGGAGTCTATGCGGATGCAGGGAGCGATCCGCGCAGGGCAGGAAGTGGAAAAACCGGGTTGGGTGCGGCTGAATTTCAGTGTTCTGATGGATGATGCCAAGGTGGCATATATTCTGGAGTCCGTGCGTGAACTGGCTGAAAATGCCAGCGTCCTCATGCAGTCTTACACCTGTGACGTGAAGACGGCGCGTTTCCGTTATCATGAGGCGCTGGCGGCGGAATAAAGCGCGGGACGAAACCAGCCCTTCCGCCCCGGCGCGGTTTGTGTCCGGTTGCCTCTGGCTTTGGGGCTGGGCTGGTCAGTAAACTGGGTTGCCCGGCAAATCCGGCAAATAAGGTGACGAAAGCCGGGAATGGCTGCAAAAGGCTCTGATGGACCAAGAGACCATTGGAGTGGATGCAATGCTGAAGAGCCTGTTCAGGGCAGGAGCCCAAGGTGTGCGGGGCGGAGTTCTGCGGGCCGGGGTGCTGCGGGATAGCCTGGCGGGGCTTTCTCTGGCCTGCATGAATATTCCACAGGTTCTCGGCTATGCCCGTATTGCCGGCATGCCAGCCGTCACAGGGCTGTATACGGTTCTGCTCCCGCTGGTGGCGTTTGCCTGGGCGGGGTCTTCACGGCATCTGGTGGTGGCGGCAGATTCCGCAACGGCCGCTATTTTTTCCAGTGCGCTGGGGCGTATGGCACCGCCGGGCAGTGCCCATTACATGGCGCTGGTCAGCATGGTGGCACTGCTCAGTGCGGTGTGCCTGCTGGTGGCGCGGCTGTTCCGGCTGGGGTTTCTGGCAGATTTTCTGTCCCGCACGGTGCTGGTCGGGTTTATGGCCGGAGTGGGGTTACAGGTTGGTATCGCCATGGCGTATGACATGCTTGGCCTGCATGGTGTGGCACATAATCCGCTTTTGCAATGCTTCGATCTGTTAAAGGCCCTGCCGCATATGGTGCCGCTGTGTGCCGGAATTTCTCTGGGGGTGTATGCCCTGTTGTTCGCGGGGGCAAAGCTTGCGCCGCATAAGCCTCTTGCTTTGCTGGTTGTAGGGTGCAGTATTTTTGCAAGCTGGGCGTTGGGGCTGGAGGCGCGGGGGGTTGCGCTGGTGGGGCCGCTTTCTGGCGGACTGCCCTCTTTGTCCCTGCCTGATGTGAGCTGGAATGACACGCTCAGCCTTCTTCCTGTTGCGGCATCCTGTGTTTTTGTGATTATTGCGCAAAGTGCGGCCACATCCCGTGCATATGCCTGGGAATTTCAGGAAACTGTTGATGAAAACAGGGATATTCTTGGCCTCAGTCTTGCGAATGCGCTGGCGGGGCTGAGCGGAACTTTTACGGTCAATGGCAGCCCGACACAGACAGCCATGGCGGTGCAGGCTGGCGCGCGCAGCCAGCGGGCGCAGCTTGTTTTTGCCTGTGTGACCCTGATTGTCCTGCTGTTTTTCACGGCACCACTCCACTATCTGCCACGCTGTGTGCTGGGCGCGATTGTTTTCAGTGTTGCAATGGGAATGATCGATCTACGGGCACTCAGGCGGATCCGGCAGGAAAGCCCCGGTGAATTCGGTCTGGCGCTGATAACCATGGCTACTGTTGTGGGTGTCGGGGTGGAGCAGGGTATTCTGGTGGCCATCATGCTCTCTCTTTTCCGGCATGTTCGGCATAGTTATGAGCCACATACTATGGTTTTGCAGGAAGATGCCCATACACATCTTCTGGAAGCAACACAGGTGAAAGCGGGCGTTGAGACTGAGCCGGGGCTGATAGTATATCGCTTCTGTGCGGATCTGTTTTATGCAAACTGCAATCGCTTTTCAGAGGATATCCGGTTTCTGATCAACACGGCGCACGCGCCTGTCTGTTGTATTGTGGTGGATGCCTCCGCCATTACGGATATTGATTATTCTGCGGCCAGCCTGCTGCGGGATGTTTTGAGAGAGTTACAGGCAAAGCCGGTTCATATTCTGTTTGGCAGGGTTAATCCGTTTTTACGCGCGGATATGGACCGGCACGGGATCAGTGCTGTTGTGGGAGCGGACAATATCTACACTCAGCTCCATACCGCCATTGCCGCGGCGCGCGCATATACGGTCTGAAGGAATTATCCGCCGTACAGGCTCTGCCAGATCATGTAGAGGGCCACGAAGAAAATCACGCAGGCAAAGAAAATCGTCAGGGCTCCTCTGGATTGCGCCAGAGAGCGTGCCACCCGTGTTCCCAGCAGGCTGCCTGCCGCTCCGCCCAGAATGAACAGTCCGGCCAGAGACCAGTCAATATACCCGGAAAACATGTAACTGATAGCCGTGCTCAGCCCGAAAGCCGAAACAGCCACCAGTGAGGTACCAACTGCATTCAGGATCGGCATGCCGGTAGAGGCAATCAGACCCGGTACAATCAGAAACCCCCCGCCAATGCCGAAAAAGCCTGACAGAAGACCGGTTCCTGCGCCAAACCCTGCAACTTTCGCAGCATTGTCACGGTTGCAGCTTGCGCCGGGGCAGCCTTCGTTTCTGCATCCGCGCAGCATGAGAATCCCCACACCAATCATCAGAATGGCAAAGCACAGAAGAAGTTTTTTGCCATCAACGGCTTTTCCAAGAGCCGCGCCGAGAAAAGCCCCCAGCACACCGCATGAGGCAAAAATGGCCGCGCACCGCCATTTGACAGTGTGAGCACGCGCATGCTGCCCAAGTCCCACCAGTGCATTGATCGCAACAGCCAGTGCGCTGGTGCCAATGGCGACATGCGGATTGGAAACACCCACCAGATACACCATGAGCGGCACAGCCAGAATGGAGCCGCCGCCGCCAATGAGCCCGAGAGTAAAACCAACCAGAGAGCCGGAGAAAAGTTCCAGACCGGTCTGCACAAGGGGAGTTGTCATTCTGTAGGGTGTGCCTCAAAAAACGGAGGAGGAGCGCTGCCGGACTAACCGCTCAGAGTGTGTTGACGGGAATCTTGATGTAGCTGACGCCGTTTTCTTCCGGTTCCGGCATATGTCCCCCGCGCATGTTGATCTGCACGGATGGCATGATGAGGTTGGGCAGAGAGAGGGTTGCGTCCCGCTTTGTGCGCATGCTGACAAAATCCTCTTCCGGCACGCCGTCATGCACATGGATATTATGCCTGCGCTCGGCCCCTACTGTGGTCTCCCACGCGAATTCCGAGCGGCCCGGCGCCTTGTAGTCATGGCACAGGAAGAGGCGTGTCTGTTCCGGGAGGGAAAGCAGGCGACGGATGGAGTGATACAGCGTCCGGGCATCCCCGCCGGGGAAATCCGCACGGGCGGTGCCATAATCGGGCATGAACAGTGTATCGCCAATAAAGGCGGCATCGCCGATCACGAAGGCCATGTCTGCCGGAGTATGGCCGGGAACATGCAGGCTGATGGCGTTCAGGGAGCCGATCTGGAAGCGGTCACCATCATGAAACAGGTGGTCGAACTGTGAGCCATCCCGCGCAAAGCTGGTCCCTGCATTGAAAATCTTGCCGAACACGTTCTGCACACGGGTGATATCAGCCCCAATGCCCAGTTTCCCGCCAATCTGCTCCTGTAGCCAGGGGGCGGCGGAAAGATGGTCCGCGTGGGCATGGGTTTCCAGTTGCCAGATGACGTTCAGGTCGTTCTCCCGCACGTACTGCACAATTTTCCGGGCAGAGTCGTAGCGGGTGCGACCGGAGGCAGGGTCATAGTCCAGAACGCTGTCCACCACGGCGGCGGCCTTTGTTTCCGGGTCATGCACCACATGGCTGGCGGTAAAGGTTGCGTCATCAAAAAAGGTTTTGACGATAGGCCGTTTGTCTGGAGCGCGTTCAGCCAGCAGGATCTGTTCCGCGGCCGAGGCAACAGAGGCATCCGTCATGGGGAGCATCCTTTTTAGTTTATGGATTAACTTAAGAATGTATATTCGTTTTCATTAAATATGAAACCATCTTGCGTCAAGAAGAGCAATCCGCGTAAGTAACGCAGCATGAGCGATCCTACGTTTGAAGCCTGTTCCTTTTCTCAGGCGCCGTCTCCCCTCAGGATTGGAGATACGGCCCCCGATTTCGTGGCGCGGACCACGCAGGGTGACCTGACGTTAAGTACCCTTCGCGGGCACTGGGTGCTGCTGTTCTCCCATCCTGCGGATTTTACGCCGGTCTGTACCAGTGAATTTATTGCTCTGGCGCGCGCGGAGCCGCAGTTTCGCGCCATGAACTGTGCGCTGGTCGGGCTTTCGGTCGATAGTCTGCCCTCTCATCTGGCGTGGGTGGATGCCATCCGGGCACAGTTTGGCGTGGTGATCCCGTTCCCTGTGGTGGAAGATCCGTCCATGGCCATCAGCCGGGCCTATGGCATGCTGGACAGCACCGCCCGGAGCAGTGCCACGGTGCGGGCCGCCTATATGATAGACCCGGATGGCATTGTGCGGGCCATAACATGGTACCCCATGACAGTCGGGCGCTCCGTGGCCGAACTGGTGCGCCTGCTGGCGGCCCTGCAACGGGTTGCGGTAGGGGATGTGCTGGCCCCGGAGGGATGGATGCCGGGAGAGGACGTGGTGAAGCCCACCCCCCAGAGGCAGGAGGCTGTGGCGGAAGCTGGCCCGGCATGGTTCATGGTGCTCCGGCCGGATGAGAAGGTATGAGCAGCCTTTCTCTCGCTATGGCGAAGCAGCTTGTGGAGCGGCTCAAGCTGTTTGCCCAGCCGCAGAGGCTGATGATTCTGGATGCCCTGCTGGATGGTCCTCTGGCTGTCAGTGAACTGGAAAGCAGAACAGGCATTGGCCAGCCGACCCTCAGCCAGCAACTGGGCACGTTACGGCGGGCGTCCGTTATTCTGCCTCGCCGCGAGTCCCGGGCCATTTACTACAGTCTGGCGAATGATGATGAAATGCTGCGAGCGCGCGCCTTGATCGGCCTTTTGCAGGAAGACCGCGTAGCTGCGCCACTTTTGCAAAAAGTGTCGGCACGGCGCACGGGCTCATCACCGGGAGTGAAGGCGCAGGAAGAGGGGGGCGCGCAATTTGCCTTTATCCGCTCCGGCCTGCCGTCCATAACGCCCTGATATCCTGTCCTACGAGGTGGTTTGAACCTTGCTCGTCCGGCTGCTATCGTCAGGGCGGGAACATAACCACAGGATTGTGTTCTGCCTGCTTTTGAAAGTCACCTTCAGGTTGATCCGTAGTGCCAGATAAAGATGTTGTCAGAGCCAGTCTGGTGCCAGAGGGTCTCCCGCCCCATGAGGCACAGTTTCTGCTTGCTGAAGAAAAACCGAAGAAGGTGGAGCGGCTGAAAACCAGACTGGTGACGGCTGGCCAGAAAGCTGGGTCTTTAGGGAGGAGGGCTGTTGAGAAATACACCCCGAAAAGAATAATCCCGAAAGAATTCCTTAAGAAATATAAACCCTATATTGAAAAAGCCGTTCTGATGGTGGCCGTTGCGGCTGCCAGTGAAGTGCTCAACGACCGCGAAAAAATGGAAGCGGTTTACATGTGGGTGTTGAAACTGGTGCCCTCGTCTGTCCGCCTGTTTCTGCCGGAAAAACTTCTGTTCAACACGCTCTGGTATGTAAAAGATGGAGGGATCGAAGAACCGTTGATTGATGTGCTTGGCCAGTAATTTCTGGGTTTTGGCGATTTGATTGACGGTTTTCTGGAGAGCTTTTGATCTGCGTTTTGAGCAGATCAGGGGCTGCCCCCCGCTGGATTGCTATGCATTCGCGCTGATCCGCTCCAGGAAGAGGAAACGGCGCATATTGTAGACGATATTGGCGAGCCCGATCCTCATGGTGGCTCGGGTGATACCGACGGTCCGGATGAAGAGCCCCGTCTGTGACTTCTGATCGGCAAAGACATGCTCGACACGCGAGCGGATCACCGACTTTCCAGCATTGGATTTCTGGATATGCCTGGGCATAGGCTTGAGATGCGGTTTCTTCCTGTGAACCTTCGAGACAAAGCCCTCCTTTTCCATGAAGTCTTCATTGGCCT
>NZ_WOTF01000001.1 GCF_011516935.1 Acetobacter farinalis | reverse complement strand
TCTTCAACATCAAAGAAACCAGTCTGCTTCATGATCCATGCCCCCAATCAACTCAAGGGAAATGGAATCACAGAGCAGCTCTCAAAACCAGGGGGTTTTTCGAACCCTCCACCTGGTCCGACGCCGCATTGCCCACGCGTACCGGGCGCGCACCATGATATCCGGGGAGATACCCGACACTCCATTCCTGCAGGTTTCGCTCTCCACAGACACCATACATGATCTGCATCTGTCGGGCTTCTCCGGCAATGCTGCGGTGCAACCAGTCCCGCCATGCCTGAGCCTCTGAAGAATAGCCGCAGGATATAAAGGCAGCCAGAGTCAGGCTGGCGTCACGTAGCCAGCAATACCGGTAATCCCAGTTTCTGGTCCCGCCCGGATCTTCCGGCAAAGAGGTTGTGGGCGCGGCGACAATCCCCCCTGTGGGCGCATAGGTCAGAGCCTTGAGCACTATGAGAGACCGCATGACGGCCTCCCGCCAGGGGCCGCGATAGGTACACTGCGCACACCACGCACGCCACCACGCCTCTGTCTGCGCCAGCGTGGCTTCTACATCCACAGGGGGCGTGGGAACCGGGCAGTGAGACGCGGCATGCAGCAGAACAAAGCTCTCGGTCTGGCCTTCCCTGACCTCAAAAAAAGCCTCAATCGTCCGGTGTGGTCCATCGTGCAGCGGCACTGTGGAACGCACGACGACTTGATCCGGCCCGGCAATGGCACGGAGGCCCTGCCCATCATGCGAAGATGTAACCCAGGGCACTGTCAGCCCGTAATCAAAGCGCAGGAGCAGGGTGAAGCGCATCCTGACCCTGCCTTTCACGCCCTTGATCTGGCGGATCAGGGTACGGTGTTCCTGCTCGACCGGCATGTAGTCAACCAGCGTGACCTCACCACCCGCGGTCACGAACGTGGTTTCCAGAACAAGCGTGTCATCACGGTACTGCCGATGTGAGCTGAGCACCGGTTCATCCGGGCAGAGGCTCCAGTGCCCATGCTCAGACGTGCCGAGCAGCGCGGCCATACAGGCGGGACTGTCAAAACGCGGCAGGCAGAGCCAGTCCAGAGTGCCATCCCGCCCGACCAGCGCGGCGGTATGGCAGTCCCCCAGCAAGGCATACTCTCCAATGGCCAAGGGAAGGGTGCGGCGTGGATATGAACCGTGATGCAGCATGCCAACCTTCTTTACCGGGCGGAAACAGGACTCTTCTCAATGAGAACTGTTCACACGCCGAGATGTTCCCTGCGGCAGGGATGAAGGGCCGGGGGCGTTACCCGCACACCGTATCGTAAAGCAGCTTGAAATTGAGGATCAGGATAATACCCGCCACACCCCATGCGAGGAGTGAGGCGGGTCGGGAAAGCACGAATTCGCCCATTTTCTGACGATCAGACGCAAACATCACCAGCGGAATCACGGCAAAAGGCAACTGCATGGAGAGAACAATCTGGCTGAAAACCAGCAGGTTCCCGACACCTTTGGAGCCAAAAAGCACCGTGACCAGAATAACGGGCAGAATGGCGAGGCCTCGTGTCAGAAACCTGCGCGCCCATGGGGCCATGCGCAGGTGCAGGAACCCTTCCATGATAATCTGCCCGGCCAGTGTGCCGGTTACGGTCGAATTGGTGCCCGCTGCCAGCAGCGCCACGGCAAATAAGGTCGAGGCGATGCTCAGCCCCAGAATGGGGGAGATCAGCGTGTAGGCCTGATCAATCTCCGCAACATCCTGATGCCCTGTGGTATGAAACGCCGTGGCCGCCACAATCAGAATGCCTGCATTCACGAACAGGGCCAGCATGAGAGCTATGGTGCTGTCCAATGTGGACCAGCGAATGGCCTCGCGCCTGCCGGCGGGCGTGCGTGCATAGGTGCGGGTCTGCACCAGTGCGGAATGCAGATAGAGGTTATGCGGCATGACCGTCGCCCCGACGATCCCAATGGCGACATACAGCATCTGCGGATTGGTCAGAATGACTGGAGACGGCATGAAGCCCTTCAGGATCGCGGCAACCGGGGGAGCGGCTGCAATAATCTGCACGGCAAAACAGAGGGCAATCAGCCCGAGAAGCGCCATGACAAAGGCCTCCAGCCACCTGAAGCCAAGGCGCATGAGGAGCAGCAGCAAAAACGCATCCAGCGCGGAAAGGCACGCCCCCAACAGCAGAGGGATGCCAAACAGCAACTGAAGGGCAATGGCTGTGCCGATAACCTCGGCCAGATCGCACGCGATGATTGCAACCTCACAGGCCAGCCAGAGCACAATATTCACCCGGCGCGGAAAATAGGCCCGGCAGGCTTGCGCCAGATCATGCCCGGTCGCAATTCCCAGCCGGGCCGCCAGAGACTGAAGCAGAATGGCCATCAGGTTGGACAGCAGGATGACAGACAGCAGGGTAAAACCGAACTGCGCCCCGCCTGCCAGATCTGTCGCCCAGTTGCCGGGGTCCATATACCCGACGGACACCATGTATCCCGGCCCGGCAAATGCAAGAAAGCGCCGCAGTCTGGAAGCGCCTTCCGGAACGGGAACGGACGCATGGGCTTCAGGCAGGCTCAGGCGGCTGTCCTGCGTGGAAAAAACAGGCTTCCTGAAAGAACCGTATCGTGTGTCCGGGGTGGAGGGCATGAAGAGGGCTTTGCTTGAAAACAGTAAGAAACACTACAGGGGCAGCGAAATAATATGCAATAGGCTATAAGGTAAAGTTTATGCATATTTTCGTGACCCTGCATGGATACAGGCAGCCGGAATGCTTTTGCTCCGCGGCCTGATTGGCTATAGCTCCCCAGCACGCGGTTAAACGCCGCCCCCGCAGACGGAGGTCTCCCGTTGAAAGAACGCCAGCCGGTCATGCCTGATGTTGAAAGCCAGTGTGAAGGGTTTCGGCACGCGCGCGAGGCACGGCGCAATGTCCTGATTGAGGACTATGTGGAACTGATTGATGATCTGCTGACAGAAGGGCAGGAGGCCAGGCAGGTTGATATTGCGGACCGCCTTGGCGTGTCTCAACCAACCGTGGCGAAAATGCTCGTCCGTCTGGTGGCGGAAGGCTTTGTGACACGCAAACCCTATCGGGGCATCTTCCTGACCGATGCCGGGCTGGCGCTGGCGGAAACCGTCCGGGCGCGACATCAGCTTGTTGAAGAGTTCCTGCTTGCCCTCGGCGTGGATGCCGTGACAGCGCGGCTAGATGCGGAAGGCATGGAGCATTTTGTAAGTGATGCAACGCTTGAAGCCTTTCGCACGGCGCTGAAAACAGGCGTGCTCCGCAGGTGACATTTTTAAAAACATGTCAATTTTACGCCTCTTCACTTGCGTTTGCTGCTGCAAGACCATAAGAGGAAGCGCCAATGGTCGGTGACCTGCGGCGATGCTCTGCTGTCGGGTCCCCCCTCTCGCAATCTGGTCAAGGGTTCCCGTTGTATGACTTCTTCCCCCTACAGCCGCGTTACAGAAGCCCTGGCGTTTGATGACGTTCTCGTCGTTCCCGCGGCATCTGAGGTTGTTCCCGGCCAGACGTCTGTTCGCACACGTCTGACACGCTCCATTGAACTCAATATCCCTCTGATTTCTGCCGCCATGGACACGGTGACAGAAGACCAGATGGCCATCGCCATGGCGCAGCAGGGCGGTCTTGGCGTGATTCATAAAAATCTGACGCCGGAAGAGCAGGCCGAGCATGTTCGTCGCGTCAAGCGCTTCGAATCGGGAATGGTGGTCAACCCCGTAACCGTAGGGCCTGACCAGACCCTCGCGGAAGTGCGCGAGATCATGCAGAGCAACGGGATCAGCGGCCTTCCGGTTGTTGAGCCGCACACACAGAAGCTGATCGGCATCATCACCAATCGCGATGTGCGCTTTGCGGTGGACCCTGCCCAGCGTGTAGCCGAACTGATGACGCATGACGGGCTGGTGACGGTGCGTGACGGGGCAGACCCCGATACCGCCCGCCAGCTTCTGCACAAGCACCGGATTGAAAAGCTTCTGGTGGTGGATAAAGCCGACCGCTGTGTCGGGATCATCACCGTCAAGGACATGGACAAGGCCGTGGCATACCCGCTGGCCATCAAGGACAGCATGGGCCGCCTGCGCTGCGCTGCGGCAACCGGCGTGGGAGATGATGGCTTCAATCGCGCCAAACTGCTGGTGGAAGCCGGAGTGGACGTGCTGGTCGTTGATACAGCCCACGGCCATTCCTCCGGCGTGCTGCGTGCGGTGGAACGCCTGAAGGCGCATGACAGCTCTATCCAGATCATTGCCGGCAATGTGGCCACACCGGAAGCAGCACAGGCTCTGATTGCCTCCGGGGCGGATTGCGTAAAAGTCGGCATTGGTCCGGGGTCCATCTGCACCACGCGCATTGTGGCCGGTGTGGGTGTGCCGCAGTTCTCCGCCGTTCTGGAAACAGCCGCAGCCTGCCGTGAGCTGGATATTCCCTGCATTGCAGATGGCGGGGTCCGCACATCGGGTGACATCGTGAAGGCTATCGGGGCCGGGGCGGATGTCGTGATGGTCGGTTCTCTGCTGGCGGGCACGGAAGAAGCCCCCGGCGAAGTGTTCCTGTATCAGGGCCGTTCCTATAAATCCTACCGTGGCATGGGCAGCCTTGGCGCCATGGCGCGCGGCTCGGCAGACCGTTACTTCCAGCAGGAAGTGCGGGACTCCCTGAAGCTGGTACCGGAAGGTATTGAAGGTCGCGTGGCCTATAAAGGCGCCATGGCGGCTGTCATTCACCAGCTGGTGGGTGGCCTGAAAGCCGGCATGGGATACACCGGCTCCCGGGAACTCAAAAACCTTCAGCAGAACGCGCAATTCCGCCGGATTACCGGTGCAGGGCTGCGTGAAAGCCATGTTCATGACGTGTCCATCACGCGTGAAGCCCCTAACTACCGTCGGGACTGAACCTTACCTATGACTCCTTCTGCTCGGCTGGGTGCCTCCATTGATCTTCTTACGGCCATGGAGGCCACGCCCAGAAAACCGGCTGACGCCGTTGCCAACAGCTTTTTTCGTGAACGGCGTTATATCGGCGGGGGAGATCGTCGGGCGGTCTCCGGTATGGTCTGGGAGATCATGCGGGCTTGGCGCAGGCTGGGTTGGTGGCTGACAAAATGCGGGGTGGAGATCACCCCCCGCAGTCTTGCCGTCGCCAATCTTGCCCTGAAAGGCTGGCCTGCCAGAGAAATTGCAGCTCTCTTTGCGGAAGGCCGGTTTGCGCCGGGCGCACTGAGCTATTCCGAACAGGATGTTGTCTCCGCTCTGGCGGGTGAAAAGCTGGACAATGCGGAGATGCCGCGTGCCGTCCGGCTGGAACTGCCGGACTGGCTGCTGCCGCGTCTTGAAGAAACCTTTGGTGACACGCTGGAAGCCGAGCTTGCCGCTCTTTCTGAACCGGCAACGCTTGATCTGCGCGTGAATATGCTGCGCACGAACCGTCGGGATGCCCAGAATGCACTGGGGCGGGAAGGGCTGCATGCCATCCTTACCCCGCTTTCCCCGTGGGGCCTCCGGCTGAACGGGCGTCTGCCCGTGACGTCTACCGCGCCTTTTAAGGATGGACGGGTAGAAATTCAGGATGAAGGCAGCCAGCTTGTTGCCGCCATTATGGGGGTCACCCCGGACATGCGCGTTCTGGATTACTGCGCCGGGGCAGGGGGCAAGACACTGGCGCTGGCCATGATGATGGAAAACAAGGGGCATATTACCGCGTGTGATGTCTCTGAAGTCCGTCTGGATGGCGCGGTGCGCCGCCTGCGCCGCGCGGGTGTGCATAATGTTGAACGGCATCTGCTGAAAGCCGGAGACAAATGGGCCAAACGCCGCGCCAAATCGTTCGACCGCGTGCTGGTTGATGCCCCGTGCAGTGGCACGGGCACGTGGCGGCGCAACCCTGATGCCCGCCTGCGGATGACAGAGCAGGATCTGGAAGAACTGCTGGTCAAGCAGTCTGAAATTCTGGACAGGGCGTCTTCTCTGGTCAAACCGGGCGGGCGGATGGTTTACGCCACCTGTTCCGTGCTGCAGGCGGAAAATGCCAACCAGGTCGAGGCGTTCCTGAGCCGCCACCCGGATTTTGAGCGTGTGCCGTCAGACAGCAGCGCCCTGCCTGAGTCCCTGCGTGGCGCATCCATGTTTTCTCTCACACCACACCGGAATGAAACGGACGGGTTCTTTGCGGCCGTGCTGGAACGCAAGGCTGATGCGGAAACCGATCAGAAAATCGACGCGACAGCCCCCTGAAGGCAAGTCTGTTCGACAAAAAATGTGTGTTCAACTTAATAAGCCTGTGCATAACTTATCGCCTTTGCTTGGCGCATCAGGCGTATAACGGGGTTTTTTAAGATGGATGCCCATGAGTGAGAGCATACTTCTAAGCATTTTCTGTGTGCTCGGTGGCAGCATGCTCGCGCAATGGAGCGCGTGGCGCTTCCGCCTGCCGGCAATTGTCCTGCTGTTCAGCCTTGGCCTGCTATATGGGCCAGTGCTTAAAATCCTGCATCCTTCCGTGATGATCGGCTCGGCATTTCACCCGCTGGTGTCTCTCGCCGTGGCCCTGATCGTGTTCGAGGGCGGCCTTGTTCTGGATTTCAGGCAACTGAAAGAAGCAGGGGAAGGCGTTATCCGTCTTACTCTTGTCGCACTTCCCATCAACCTTCTTCTTGGCAGCATGGCCGCTCATTATATTGGCGGCATGGGCTGGGGGCCTGCGTTCCTGTTCGGCTCCATTATTGTCGTGACCGGCCCCACGGTGGTTCTGCCCCTTCTGCGCCATGCCAAGCTTCAGCCAAAAGTTGCGGCATTCCTGCGCTGGGAAGCCATCGTGAATGATCCCGTAGGGGCCATTCTGGCAACACTGGTGCTGGAAGTGCTGCTGATGCGCCCCGGAGAAGGGTCAGGCACATTTTTCGGCTTTATCCTGCCCCATATGCTGGCCAGCGCGGGGCTGACCATCGGGCTGGGTATTGGTGCGGCCCTCGGAGTGCGCTGGCTTCTGGTGCGGGATCTGATGCCCGAAGTCCTGAAAAGCTCCATCCTGATCACAATTGCCCTGATACTGTTTGCCCTTGGCACGCTCACCATGGATGGCGCGGGGCTTATTGCCTCTACCGTGTTCGGCATGGCGCTGGTCAATCTGCGTATTCCGGGCATGGCTGAAATCCAGCGCATGAAGGAATCTCTGGTTGTCCTGATCGTGTCGGTTCTGTTTGTCCTGCTGACGGCGGACCTTCAGCGGGAGCAGCTTTCCAACCTCTCATGGTCCATTGGCGCGCTGACCCTTGTGGTGCTGTTTCTGGTGCGCCCGCTGGGTATTCTGCTGGCAACCATGGGGTCCAGCCTGAGCTGGGCCGAGCGTATTTTTGTCGGCTGGATTGCCCCGCGCGGGATTGTGGCGGCCGCTGTGGCAGGTATTGCCGGCATGCGGTTGCAGGATGCCGGTTATCCGGGAGCAGGGCTCGTGATGCCCGCCGTCTTCGCGGTGATTGCCTCCACCATGATCCTGCATGGGTTTTCCCTTCGCCCGCTCGGCCGCAAGCTCAAACTCACCCTCTCTGATGAGCCTGCTCTGGCCATTGTGGGCGCAAATGTCTGGTCAACCGGGCTGGCCATTGCTGTGCATCGGGCCGGCGCGCCGGTCGTTCTGGTGGATAACTCCGCCAGTGATCTCAGGGCTGCCGCACAAGCTGGCGTACCGGTGCTCAGGGCCGAAGTGCTTTCGGAAGAAGGCGCTGAAAGCCTGGAGGAACGCCCCGGAGATTACCTGATTTCCGCAACGCCCGATGCCATTTACAATGGTCTGGTCTGTGCCCATCTGGCTCCGCATTTCGGCAGGCAGCGCGTTTATCAGGTCAGCCCCGGCATTGCCCGGCTGGATCTGTACCGGGGCCTGAGCCGGGATGCCCGGGGAAAGGTGCTGGGCGAACCCTCGTGGAATTTTACACTGCTGGAAACCCTGGTGAGAGAAGGCTGGCAGTTTCAGGGGGTTAATGTCACGGCGGACAATCGGGACATGCTTTTAAAGGAAAGCAGCAATCTTCTGGTGTTTCTGGTGCTGGACAAGGGCATTTCCATGACCGTTGTCTCAGCGGAAGATGAACGCCCGGCTCTCCCGGAAGTCGGGCAGTGTGTGATTGCTCTTGTCCCTCCGGCGGAGGACATTCTGTAAGGGAAGGGGAGCCTTCCCAAATCAGTTATTCAGCCCGGAGCGTGGATGTGGACCGCATCCGCTCCGGCGGCCAGAACTGCCCGAAGGTCTGTTTCAGTCAGGGCGAGGCACCCTTCGGTTGGTGTTCTGTCAGGGCGCTGAAGATGCATGAAAATTGCCGAGCCTCTTCCCGGAACGACCGGATTATCGTTATATCCCATCACGACTATGAGATCATAAACCCCATCCTCACGCCATAACTGCTCGTGCCGGGCTGGGTGTGGCAATCTCACAGAACAGTTATAATCAGGATGAGCAGGGTCATCACACCACCCGTCCTGTGGTGCAAGTGGTTCAACCTGAAGTATTGTTTGCGGCTTTATCACCCGGTCCGCCCGGTAGTACACCTTTCTGAGAGGAAAAATACCAATGGGCGTTGCATGATCACCTTCCTGTTTCACGTCTGTAAGGCCGTTCTTTCCGATGACCACATTCATGATTTTGCCCCCGCAATGCAGTTGTGCATCAGCGGCAAAGCATGAGCGGGACAGGAGGTGTATCATCATACGTGAAAATTACCCGTTTGCAGATTTTTCAGGGCGGTAACATACCATATCTAGACTAGAGCTCTGAGCCGAATCGTGACAAGTTCGAGAGACTGTGAACAGACCAGACAGCCCGCCCAGAAGGCCGATACCAAGGAGAAGAAAACCGAATGACGGGTGCACGTCCAATATTGGTTGTTGATGACGACCGGATCCTTCGCCAGACACTTGTTGAGCAATTGCAGCTTGAAGGTGAGTTTACAGTTGAAGAGGCCTCCTCTCTGGCTGAAGCACGGGAAAAACTGAAAGCACCAGACAGCCGGTTTGATGCTCTTCTGCTTGACGTCAGCCTGCCTGATGGCGATGGGCGCGATTTCTGCGCGGATTTGCGGAAAGATGGCCTGCGGATGCCCATCATCATGCTGACAGGTTCAGATGATGAAGCGGATGTGGTGCGGGGCCTGGATGCCGGCGCGAACGATTACGTCGCCAAGCCTTTCCGGATTGCCGAGCTTCTGGCGCGCCTGCGTGCCCAGATGCGCCTGTTTGAAAACAGTGAAGATGCCGTGTTCAGCATCGGGCCTTACACCTTCCGCCCTTCCGCCAAGCTCCTTCAGGAGCCGCTGAAGAACCGCCGCATTCGGCTGACGGAAAAAGAAACGGCTATCCTGAAATTTCTCTACCGTGCCGGCACGCGCCCTGTGCCCCGTCAGGTGCTTCTCAATGAAGTCTGGGGGTATAATGCCGCGGTGACAACGCACACGCTTGAAACACACATCTATCGGCTGCGGCAGAAAATTGAGCCCGATCCGGCCAATGCCACACTCCTGATTACAGAAGGCGGCGGCTATCGCCTGAACCCGGAATTGGCTGCGGTTCCCGCGCACTAAAGCCACGCCACAGAACACCAGAACGGGCCAGAGTCACTCTCTGGCCCGTTTTTGTTCGGGCAGCCATGGTGTTTGAACAGGGCCAGACCAGGCGCCTTTCCGTGGCCCATGCCCATTCATAACAGCCCCTTACGTTTTCTCCTGCCCTTCTCAAGCACCAATCCATCGTGCCATGCTTCACGCTATAGAGCGAACGGGCTTTAGCTGCTCTGTGCTCTTTGGCACTTTGAAGAGAAAGAGAGAAACTGTTCCATGAAGTTATATTACTCTCCCGGGGCTTGTTCACTTGCAGCGCATATCATTTTGAACGAAACGGGCCTGCCTTACACCCTCGTGCGGGTGGATCTCAAAAACAAGGTAACGGCAGACCATCAGGATTATACAACCATTAACCCACGCGGAGCCGTACCGGCACTTGAAGTCTCACCCGGCACTATTCTGACGCAGAACGTTGCTGTTCTGACGTATATCGGACAACACGCCGATCAGGCGGCATTTCGTCCCGCCACCAATACCATCGAATTTTTTCGCCTGCTGGAAGCTTTAGGGTTCTGTGAGGACGTGCACAGCGCGATCGGGCCTCTTTTTTCCCCTGATCTTCCAGATGCCACACGTGAAATACTCCTGAACCGTGTTGTCACACGCCGCCTGAGTGAAGTTGAAGCGCTTCTGGCGCAGGGGACAAATGGCTATATTCTTCCAGCCGGCTTCACACAGGCAGATGCGCTCATGGCCGTTCTCCTGAACTGGACAACACCCCTCAAAATAGACATCTCCGCCTACCCGAAAACACGCGCCCTGCGCGACACCGTTCTTGCCCGTCCTTCAGCCCAAAAGGCGATGCGTGAAGAAGGATTACTCTGAGGCGCAACTGCTGCCGGTTACAGCCCGTAGCCGGCAGCAGGACACTGCGCGACCAGCCGCATCAGAAATCGACTGGATGTTCAATTCCGGGATTTGATGGCACGGATTTCTACGTGCCAATGCGGATTGAGCCGTACCGAAATGCACCGATATGAATTTTGGAAAAAACCGGAAACCACGTAAGAGCCGCAAAAAAAACTGCGGTTTATCGTGGTGGGTGCGACAGGGATTGAACCTGTGACCCCCGCCGTGTGAAGGCGATGCTCTACCGCTGAGCTACGCACCCGGTTTGTGGGGATCCTATTAGCCGAGAGAAACAGGGGTGGCAAGTGGGAGAAAGGAATTAATTTTCACCCGCTGCAAGGTTTTCCCGCTTCATCTCCAGTTCCAGCCATTTTTCTTCAGATTCAGAGAGTTTTCCCTCAATCTTCTCAAGGTCCGCGCTGTATTTCTGGAACAAGGCAGGGTCTCGGCTATAAAGAGAGGCATCCGAGAGTTTTGTCCGCAATGCGGCTGCTTCCTGCTCCAGTTTTTCCATCTCCCGGGGCAGGTTATCCAGAGCGAACTGGTCCTTGTAGCTCAGCTTTCTGGCTGTTGTCGTACGGGGGCCGCCTGAAGGCTCTTTGGAAGGTGCTGGCCGCACAACCGCTTTTTCAGAGGCAACAGCCTCTTCCACGCCGCCTTTTTTCTGAACCAGCATATCGGAATAGCCACCGGCATACTCCAGCCATGTGCCGTTACCGTCTGTCGTGAGGACCGAGGTCGCAACCCGGTCAAGAAAATCACGATCATGGCTGACCAGCAGAACTGTGCCTTCATAGCTGGACAGCATTTCCTGAAGCAGGTCCAGCGTTTCAAGATCGAGATCGTTGGTCGGCTCGTCCAGCACCAGCAGATTGGAGGGCTGCGCCAGCGCGCAGGCCAGCATCAGGCGGCCACGCTCACCGCCCGAGAGCACGCCAACAGGAGTTCTGGCTTGCTCCGGCCTGAACAGGAAGTCTTTCATATACCCGATAACATGCCGCTTTTCGGTGCCGACCTGCACCATGTCTCCCCCGCCGCGCGTGAGGGTGTCGGCCAGTGTCTTGTCCGGGTCCAGCGTGCGGCGCTGCTGGTCCAGCGTCACCATGGACAGAGAAGGGCCAAGCGTGATGCTACCACTGTCCGGCTGATCCTGCCCGACCAGAAGGTGAAGCAGGGTGGTTTTGCCTGCACCGTTTGCGCCGACAATTGCGAGCCTGTCCCCCCGCAGCACACGCAAGTCCAGATTACGGACAATGCAGCGCTCACCCCAAGATTTGCTGACATTTTCAGCAACAGCCACAAGACGGCTGGAGGTGGAGGCACTTTGTGCAGCCAGCGTGACTGTCCCCTGTGAACGCACTGCATCGCGCCGGGCCGCACGCAGGGCAGCCAGTTCTCCCACTCGGCGCACATTCCGCTTGCGCCGGGCGGTCACGCCATACCGCATCCAGTCTTCTTCACGGGCAATCTGGCGGTCCAGCTTGTGGGCGTCCCGCTCTTCCTGCTCCAGCAGTTCCTCACGCCAGGTTTCAAACCGGCTGAACCCTTGGTCCAGCCGCCTTGTTGCCCCGCGGTCCAGCCAGACAACGGAGCGGGAGAGGGTGGAAAGCAGCCGCCGGTCATGGCTGATGATAACCATTGCACAGTTCAGGCTGAGAAGTTCACGCTCCAGCCATTCGATGGTGGGCATGTCCAGATGGTTGGTTGGCTCATCCAGCAGCAGAATATCCGGGGAGGACGCCAGAGCGCCCGCAATGGCACAGCGGCGCGCTTCACCCCCGGAGACAGTTGCCGGGTTTTCCTTGCCGCTCAGCCCCAGCGCATCCAGCATGGCTGCGGCGCGCCACTCTGAAGCCGGCTCGGTAATCTGCGCCAGAACATAGTCCGCCGTGGTTGCGTAGCCGGACAGGTCCGGCTCCTGTGGCAGATACCGCAGGCTGGCGCCGGGTTGCAGGAACAGGGTTCCTGAGTCGGGCTGGATAACGCCCGCTGCAATTTTCAGGAGGGTGGATTTGCCGGAACCATTGCGGCCGACCAGACATAACCGCTCACCGGCTGAAACGGAAAAACCTGCCTTGTCGAGCAGCGGATTTCCACCAAGCGTGAGAGTAATGTCCTGAAGGAGAAGGAGAGGGGGAGCCATGCCCTGTTTCTGTGGCAGAGTGACCGCTGACGCAAGAGGCTTTTACGGACCTGAGCGTGCCATTGTGCGGTTACTGACAGCCTGATACGTCGCGACAGCAAGTGTGAGAGGCTCAAACGGCTTGGTGATGACGAAGCTGGGCTCGGATGTCTCGCCTGTCAGCAATCTTTCAGGATACGCCGTAACGTAAATAACCGGCACGGAAAGAGTTTTGGTGATTTCCGCCACGGCACGCATGCCATCGCCCCCAGCCCCAAGATTGATGTCCGCCAGAATCAGCCCGGGGCGCGTTTCCTGCGCCAGACGGATCGCATCGGCCTGCGTATGGGCGACCCCTGCCACCTTATGGCCACACTGCAGGACCAGTTCTTCAATATCCATGGCAATAATCGGTTCGTCCTCAATAATCAGGACGGATGTCTGAACGCCGGTTTTCAGATAGGCATAGGCGGCTTCAAGATCTGCAGATGCGTCCTTGGCGGCAAGACCGACTATTCTGGCCGCCGTCTCCAGAGAAACCTCTTCCAGGGTCGTGAGAAGGAGAAGCTGGCGCTGAATAGTGGAGAGCCCATGCTCGGGGGTGTCATGCTCCTGCTGTGCCGCGAAATGTCTGGAAATGGCCTGATAAAGCCTGCAAAGAGAAGGAAGGTTATCCGTATGCTGGCTTGTGGTAAGAGTCCGCAGGCTTTCCGCCACAAGAAGATCTCCACGGGGCTGGCTCCCTGTCAGAGCGCGGGCGTAACGCCTACCGTAGGGTAACGCCTGAATTAAAGCGCTGCGCAGCGACTCTGGCATGACAAGGCTCCTTCGCGTGGAGTGTGGCTTAAATTAAGCACGTCCGTAACGATGACATGTGTCATTGTTTGCAGGAAAGGGGAAGTGTTCTGATTCAAGACCGACAACATTCTGCCAATGTTGCCACGGCATCCTTCTCCCGCACAGATCTGTTGGCGTTGATACCCGCCCTGCGCGCATTTTCCCGTTTTCTGGCGAGAGACACCACCCTGGCGGATGACCTGGTGCAGGAAACCGTTGTGCGTGCGTTAAGCAAGGCTGGGCAGTTCGCACCGGGCACCAACCTGAAGGCCTGGCTTTTTTCAATTTTGCGTAATTTCTTTCTGGAGCAGGCCCGCCGCAGCAACCGGGAGCGGGCCGTGCTGAGCGATTATGCGGCAAGCCCGGACCGTGTGGCGCAGAGCCAGTCCGCGGCGGTAGAGAGAGCCGCCATTCAGGAACTGGACCACTTTCTGTGGCAGCTCTCTCCACTGCTGAGGGAGGCCCTGGTGCTGATTGGCGCACAGGAAATGACATATGAAGACGCCGCCATGATCTGCGGCGTCACGGTTGGCACCATGAAGGCCCGTGTCTCTCGCGCACGCGTAAGACTGCAGACCCTGACCGAAAATCAGGGCGGGAATACGCCGTAAAGACGGCAATCACATTTAAGTGAACGGCAATTTTGAAACCGGATGTAACCTTCTTCTTCTCCCCTTCATTGATAGGGCACGATTTAAGGCAACAGAAGCGGAGAACACGATCATGACAACCTCCTTCCACGATCAGGTCATAGGGATTCTCCCCAAGCTGCGTGTTCAGGCTCTTGCGCTCACCCGCAATCGGGCTGCGGCGGAAGATCTAGTGCAGGATGCCGTCTGCAATGCCCTTGCCGCCCAGAACACCTTCGCGCCCGGAACAAACTTTGCAGCGTGGATGCACCGCATTCTGCGGAACCGTTTTATTTCCGATTTGCGGAAAAAGCGGGACACCACGGATATTGATGATATAGCCCCCTCTTTTCTCGCCACAAATGCACCGCATGAAGACCGCATTGTCCTGAAAGATCTGGATGCAGCCCTTGCACGCCTGCCAGACGACCAGCGGGAAGCTCTGGTTCTGGGTGTGCTTGAAGGAATGAGTTATCAGGAACTGGCCGATGTTGCCGGATGCGCTGTTGGAACGGCCAAAAGTCGTGTATTCCGGGCAAGAAGGCAGCTTGAAGCCTGGATGACTGGCGAAGAACATGTTGGAACGGAACGCTTGAAGACGCAGGCCACCACACTGCGCCGGAAGCTCAGCCCGCATGGCAGTCAGGGCGCATCCAGGGCGGTCTGAAACAAGGAGTGGGTGAGCTTTGGCTCACCGGCAGAGGCGGAAGAGACTGAGCGGACCCGGGCATGTCAGATGACGATTCACGCAGACGATATGACCTTTCCATCAGGCCAGGTGCTGCAGCACCCCCAGATGGACAAGACCATGGATAAAAAGCCACGGCAGAAACCGGAGAAACCCTCCGATCAGGCCTTTGATCTCTGGCTAAAACGCGGACTGCATCAGCTTTTTGATGACGTGGCCAATGAGCCTATCCCCGAAGAGTTGCTGAGGCTGATTGAAGAAGATCGAGGAGAATAGGGGCCGTTCACGCGGAAGGGAGAGACGGCGCTGGCGCTCGATGCGCCATATCCTCCTCTTGCTGATGTCTGGACTGGGGCATATTTTTGCCACCACCAGCGCACGGATGCGTGTCCTGATCTGCCTTTCGGGTGTGCCCGTTCTGGCAATCAGCGCTGTTCTCGCACTCCACAATTACGATGAACTGATGGTTGGCAGTGCGCGGCGTGCCGCAACAGCCATCACGCGGCTGGACCTTCAGTTTCGCCATGATACGGACCGGCTGCGCAGTGCGCTGGAAACAATCGGGGGGATGGGGCTCACACCGGAGCAGATAGGCCACGCGCTTCGTCTGGCTGAAACCATGAGCGGCCAGCGCTATTGCTTTCTGGCCATTCTGGACAGTGACGGGCAGCTTATCCAAACGGTGACACCCCCCGGCAGCAACTGCAACGAGATTGGCACCACTGCGCCTCGGCCCTCTTTTCAGGGCACGTTGCTTGAAGCGGTTCAGGAAGACGGAAACCCGGATTCAAAAGGAACATTCCTGCGCATCACGGTTCCGGCCATTTTCCTCTCCATTCCGGAAACACGCGGCTATCTGGTGGGTGTTCTGCAACTTTCCAGAAAAGCCGCCTATCTGACGAACAGTGCCGGGTGGCAGGCCTTTTCTGATGAGAGCAACCCGCTCAAGGCCTGGCTGATCAATCAGGACGGAACCCTCTCCTCCGTCTGTACGGATTGCCACTGGGTTCCACCACCCGCCAGCGTTGTGCATCAGTTGCAGAGAAAGCTTGAAGCCAGTGAGGGCTCGGTTGTCTCCATCCCAACCGGTGAGGGAGGCTACGCGCTGGGCGCCATTGCCGGTGGAGCCGATATTCTGGTGGCCACCCAGAGAACGCCGCGAGAGGCGGATGCACTCCATACGATGGTACTGGAAATCTCGGCGTTGATGCTCCTTCTTGTCGCAGGGCTGATCGGGGTGACGCTGGCAGCCAATATTGTTCTGGTCTGGCCTTTGCGGCGGCTGACCTATTCTGTGCAGAAATGGCAGATGGAAGGCGTGTTCGATGCCCGCATCACCCGCTCCATGCCTCTGGAACTGCAACGGCTCGGGCAGGCCTTTACCCGTGCCACACGCCGCCTGACCCGGCATGAGGCGCGTCTGAACAAGGCCATGGCGCATCAGGAACTGCTGATGCGTGAAATTCATCATCGGGTGAAAAACAATCTTCAGATTGTCGCGTCATTGCTGAATCTGCAGGCAAGCCGCATTTCTCATCCTGACGTGCGGGCTGAATTTGTCATGGCGCGTGACCGCGTGCGGGCTCTGGCGACCTTGCACCGCACGCTCTATTCGGAAGACAGGCTGGATAGTCTGGATATGGCCGCCTTTCTCAGGGAACTGTGTGAACAGACCCTGCATGTTGCCGGAGAAGGCGAAACCGGCCGGATTACACTGAAAATTGAGTCGGATGATTTCCGCATGAACCCGGATCAGGCCGTCCCTCTGGCCCTGATCATGACCGAACTTGTCACCAACTCCATCAAATATGCCTTCCCGGCCTGCAGGAAGGGGACCATTTCCGTCGCCCTGCGTCTGGTGGACGATATTGTCACCCTGACAATCGCGGATGATGGAATCGGATGCCGGTTTGATGAAGAGGTCCCGGAAGAACAGCGTGGGATCGGCCGCAAACTGATCCGCGGTTTTGCCCGCCAGCTCAACGCGGAACTCTTTCGCAGCGGGGAGAACGGAACAGTCTACAGATTTGTCTTTCCGCTGATCAGAGAGTGAAGAAACGCTCTTTGAAGAGCAAAAAACAGGGCCGGCAAACGCGCGGGCAGGGGGGCTATGCTTTCTTAGCAGTCGGGAAAGGCATCCTTAAGTGTTTGCGTCCCTCGCTGTCCGGTATAAATGCCTTCCTATGAGTGGTGACAAAGCAGCGATACGCGGCTGGACGCGGACACAGTCGCGTCTGGGGCGTCAGGCGGCACGGCCGGTTATAATTTTCGGGCTGCTGTCCAGTCTTCTTGGTGTTGGGCAGGCATGGTGTGTGGCAACCGTTCTGGGGCAGGGGCTGATCGGCTTTGTCTCAGGGGCCGGTGCGCATCCCCATGACCTGTGGCCTGTGTTTGCCTTTGCCGGGCTAGCGTTCGTTCGTGCCTTAATTATGGCGCTGAGTGATACCGCTGCCGCGAAAGCCGGAATCAATGCCCGGCGCAGGCTCCGGGGCGAAGTCCTGGCATCCATTCTGACCGGCGGCCCGGCCCTTTTGCGGAAAACGCATAGTGGCGAGCTGACAACCATCGCGGTGGACCGTGTGGAAGCGCTGGATGGCTTTTTTGCCCGGTGGGTGCCTGCATCCATTCTCTGGTTCGCGGCCCCGCTCCTCATTCTGGTGCCGGTCTGCTTCGTACAGCCACATGCCGCATTGATCCTCGGGTTATGTGGCGCTGCTGTGCCCTTCGGGCAGGCTGTTTTCGGTATCGGCGCGGCCGTGGCCTCACGGAACCAGTTTCTGGCCATGACACGCCTTCAGGCGCGCTTTCTGGATCGCGTGAAAGGTATTGCCACCATTGTGCTGGCTGGCCGCGCTGATGAAGAAACACAGAGGCTGGGGCAGGCGGCGGATGAACTGCGCCAGCGCACCATGAAGGTGCTGCGTGTTGCATTCCTCTCTTCCGCCTCCATTGATTGCGCCATGGTGCTGGCTCTGGTGGTCATCGCCATCACGGACGCCCGGCAGGCCATGGCGCTGCTTTCAGGCGGGGCCTCTCCGGCCCTTGCCGCAACACTAACTGGCGGGCTGTTTGTCCTGCTGGTTGTGCCGGAATTTTTTGCCCCCCTCCGCAGCATGGCGCTGGCATATCAGGACCGCGCCCACGCACAGGGGGCGGCCACCGCCATTCTGGATCTCCCGGCCCCCGCGCCGCGGCCCTCGCCGGAAGGCGCACGCACGGTCAACGCATCTGGCGTAACCATTTCTCTCGAAGATGTGTGCTTCACCTGGGACCCGGCCCGTGGCCCGGCGCTGGACCATATCAGCTTTACCGTTCCGGCGGGAGAGACCGTGATTCTGGCGGGCCCGTCCGGCTCTGGTAAATCAACCATCATGGAACTTCTGCTCGGCTTCATTCAGCCGGACAGCGGAAGCGTGCGGCTGAATGGCGCACCGCTGGAGAGCATTGTTCCTGATGCGCTCTCCCGCATGGTCTCATGGATCGGGCAGAAGCCAGTCCTGTTTGCCGGCACCCTGAAGGATAACATCCTCTTTGCCCGGCCGGACGCGGATGAAGACGATCTGATGGCCGCGGTGAAAGCCGCGGCAGTGGACCAGTTTCTGCCCTCTCTCCCCGAAGGGCTTGAAACACGGATTGGAGAAGGGGGCTTCGGGCTTTCCGGCGGGCAGGCACAGCGCATTGCCATTGCTCGCGCCTACCTGAAAAATGCTCCCATCCTGCTGCTGGATGAACCCACCGCGCATCTCGACCCGGCCACCGAGAAAAGTGTTTTTGAAAGCCTGCAGCGTCTGGCGTTGCGCAGGACTGTTGTTCTCGCCACCCATTCCGCCGCTGCGCATATGTTTAACGGTCGCCGCGTGGACCTTCAGTCCGGATGCGTTGTGGCGCGGCAGGGAGTGGCCTGAAATGAGCAATCCGGATCAGCATACGCGCACCACACACGCACGAGCCGGAGCGCCCGCCAGCGCGGTGCCTGCTCTGACGGATTGTCAGGCCATTTTGCGTATTCTCGCACTCTGGCAGAAGCAGGCTGCCCGGTTGATCACGGGCATCATGCTGGCGCTGATGGCGCTTGGCCTCGGGCTTGTGCTGATGCAGGCATCCGGCCTCCGGCTGGCCAGCAGTGTGCTGGGAGAAGTGGTGATTACCACCGCCCTGTTACGCTGGGTGGGGGGAGGCCGCATTATCCTGCGCTATGCAGAGCGCCTTTTTGCGCATGACGCCATGTTCCGCGCTCTGGCAGACCTGCGGGTGTGGTTTTTCCATTCTCTGGCGCAGGGGGCCGCGGCGGGGCTTGGCTTCCGGCGGGCGGGGGACATGCTTTCCCGTCTGGTGTCGGACATCGGCACGCTGGATGGCCTGTATCTGCGCATTCTCATTCCCTTTGCATGCGCCTGCCTGACTCTGCCTATTCTGGTCCTCCAGCTTGGGCAGCAGAGTGTGGCGCTTGCCGGGGTGGTCGGGCTGCTTTTCGCCTGCTCTGCGTTTCTGGTGCCTTATCTGATTGCCCGCTCCGGTCGGGCTGAGGGGGAACGTCTTGGCAAAAATCTCGCATCCCTGAGGATTGGCGTTCTTGATCTGGTCGGCGGGCTGCGGGAAATTCGCGCCTTCGGTGCCGAAGGGCGCATTCTTGCGCACGTTCAGGCAGACGATGCCTCACTACTCGCCGGACAGATGCGGCTGGCCCGCCGGGCGGCCTATGCCAATGCCTCTGCGTTTTTATGCGGTCAGGTGGCTGTGTTTCTGGTGCTGCTTGCCGCTATCGGGGTATTTTCGCTGCATGTGTCGCCGCTTGCGGCAGTTGGCATCCTGTTTCTTACAGTCGCCTCTTTCGAAAGTGCCGCAGCACTCACCCGCGCCGGGCTTCAAAGCGGAGCTATGGGGGCTGCCGCACGACGGGTGGTCGAAGTTGCCGCCAGCACGCCGGAGACAGTGCAGGCCAGCACTCAGACAGATGCGCCGGAAGACACACATATCCATCTTGAAGATGTCAAATTCCGCTGGGCTCCGGACCGCCCTCTGGTGTTCGATGGGCTGACGCTGGATATTCCCCAAGGCGCACGCGTTGCCATTCTTGGTCCGTCTGGTGTTGGCAAATCCAGTCTGGCCGCACTTCTGCTCAAGGCAGCCGCACCGGAAGCCGGAAGCATCACGCTAGGAGGCGAAGAGATCAGCCATATCCGTGCGGCCTCTCTGCGTCGGCGGATTGCCTGGCTCTCTCAGGCCACACACCTGTTTGATGACACCATTCGTGCCAATCTCCTGCTCGGCCGCCCCGATGCCACGGAAGAGGATTTGTGGACTGCGCTGGAAGAGGCCGCCGTGGCGGATGTCGTGCGCACTCTGCCTGATGGGCTGGATACATGGCTGGGTGAGGGCGGGATCAAGCTGTCCGGCGGGCAGGGGCGGCGTATTGCGCTGGCCCGGACCCTGCTGACACAGGCCCCCATCCTTATTCTGGATGAACCGGCGACAGGGCTGGATGCTCAGACAGAACAGGATTTTCTCCGCACACTCAATAACGTCACAAAAGGCCGCACGGTTATTCTGATTGCACATCGCCTGACAGGCGTGGAATCACTGGACCGTATCTGGCGTCTGTCTGGTGGTCTGGCTACAGCGGCGGCGGCTTAAAAGACAAAAGTTGACGCCCCTGTAGCCACAGGGCACGAAGGAACTGGCTTCCGAAACGGTGCGGGGCCAAAATCATGCAGTCTTTGAGTCTGCGTCTGTTTGTAGTGTTGGGGGTTACTACCATGCGTCGCCTGCTGCCTGTTCTGGGTCTCTCCGTTCTTACCGCGTGTGCGTCTCTGCCCGCGCGCAAATATGTTGTTTTCTTTACCAACCAGTCTGTTGAGCTGAATGAGCCCGCCAAAGCCGTGATTGCGGACGTTGCGCGCGAAGCACAAAGCCATCCCGGCAAGATTGTGCAGGTTGAAGGGTATGCCGCCGCAGGGGGCGATCTCTCAGCCGATGCGCTGCTTGCCATCCAGCGCGCCAAGCTCGTGGCCGCCACCCTGCATGAGGATGGTGTCTCCGGGGACCGTATCCGCCAGACGCCGCGTGCCCCCACCAGTGGGGAAGGTATGGTTGTCGGTGCGCGCCGTGTGGAAATCGAGCTGGTCAGCCCCTGATTTTTCATGAGTGAGACTGAAACCGATGTGACGACACCCCCGGCCGCTTCCTTCACGCGGGAGGCCGGGGGGCGTGACCGGTTTGTGGGTGTGAACCCGAAAGACGTTCTGCACGCCGTTTTCGGCTTTCCTGATTTTCGGAGCTTGCAGGGGCAAGCTGTAGAGTGTGTCATGAGCGGGCATGACGCACTTGTGCTCATGCCCACAGGGGGCGGCAAAAGTATCTGTTATCAGATCCCCGCCCTGTGCCGCAGGGGCATGGGGCTGGTGATCTCCCCCCTTATCGCCCTGATGGATGATCAGGTGGCCGGGTTGCGGCAGGTGGGCATTAACGCCGCCGCCCTTCACTCAGAACTGGAGGGCGATGAAGCCGCAAAAATCCGCGCCGATCTGGCTGCCGGGCGCGTTGATCTGCTCTATGTCTCACCTGAGCGCCTGCTTTCCCCCGGCACGCTGGAACGGCTGACGCGGCAGACCATTTCTGTCATCGCGATTGATGAAGCCCACTGTATTTCGGCATGGGGCCACGAATTCCGGCCGGAATATCGCGCGCTGGCGTCTCTCCCCGCCCATTTCCCCAATGTGCCGCGCATCGCCCTGACGGCCACGGCGGATGAGCGGACACGGGAAGATATCCTCTCAGCCCTCGGGATGCCTGATGCTGAAGTTCTGGTATCAAGCTTCCATCGGCCCAATCTCAATATCGCGGCACTCCCCAAAGCCTCTGAAATGCGGCAGCTCACAGCCGTACTTGAGCGGCACAGGGATGAAGCCTGTATCGTCTACTGCGGCAGCCGCGCACGGACCGAACGCATTGCCGCCGCTGTGCGGGAAAAAGGCTGGACAGCTCTACCCTTCCACGCAGGGCTCTCTCCCCTTGAAAAAAAGGCGGCCCTGCTCCGGTTTCGCTCGGGTGAGCCCATCGTGATTGTGGCGACTGTTGCATTCGGGATGGGGATTGACCGTCCGGATGTGCGAGCCGTCATTCATCTGGACATGCCGGGCTCTCCCGAAGCCTATTATCAGCAGATCGGCCGGGCGGGGCGCGATGGTCTGCCCTCTGAAACGCTCCTGCTCTACGGCGGGGAAGACATGGCCCGCGCCCGCTACTGGCTGGATCAGTCCAGCGCACCGGACACGGAAAAGCGGATCATGCGCAGCAGGCTGGAAGCCATGATTGCCCTGACCGAGACAACCGGCTGCCGCACGCAGGCACTCCTGCACTGTTTTGGGGAAACGCTGGCCGGGCCTTGCGGCCATTGTGACAACTGCCGCTTTCCGGTTGTCACCTTTGATGGCACGGATGCCGCCAGAAAATTTCTCTCCGCCGTTTATCGCACCGGGCAGAAATTCGGCGCACTGCACATTATTTCCGTTCTGCGTGGCACGCTGACTGAGTCCGTGGAGCGGAACCACCATGATACGCTCTCTGTCTGGGGTATCGGGAAAGATAAAAGCGAGCCCTTCTGGCGCGGTGTCGTGCGGCAACTGATTGCGCGCGGTGCCTTGCGGAGCGAAGGCCAATATAGCGGGCTGGCCCTTAATAATGAGGTTGCAAGGCCGATCCTGCGCGGTGAGGAGACTGTCCAGCTAAGGGCAGACGCCACGCAGGAGCTGCAAAAAGCCGCCGGACGCACACGCTCTTCCGAAACGCTGGCGGACCTGCCCGAAGACAGGCTGCCTCTGTTTACCGCCCTGCGCGCCTGGCGCCTTGAAGAAGCGCGGGAGCAGGAAATTCCGCCTTATCTGATTTTCCATGATTCCGCTTTGCGGGATATTGCACTCGGACTGCCCGACACTCTGACAAAGCTGGGAGAGATCAAGGGGGTCGGACGATCCAAACTGGAACGCTATGGGGATGCGGTTCTGGCTGTTCTGAAAAACACACAAGGAGTGTGACAATGGCCTCTGTCGAGGAAAGGCGCGCGCGCATCCTTCAGATCGTGCAGCAACAAGGATACGCTGCAAACGAAGATCTGGCCAAAGCCCTGCAGGTAACGGTGCAGACCGTGCGGCGCGATGTAAACACCCTGGCGGCAGAAGGCGCGCTCTCCCGGCATCACGGCGGGGCAAGCGCCATCTCTTTTTCAGAAAATATCGCGTATTCGGACCGGCAGATCCTCAATCTGGCCCAGAAGGACGCTATCGGGCAGAGTGCCGCCACAGCCATTCCCGATGGCGCATCCCTGTTTATTAATATTGGCACCACGACAGAAGCCTTTGCCCGCGCCCTGCGCATGCACAGGGCGCTGCGCGTGATTACCAACAATATTCACGTTGCAAGCCTGCTGACCCCGGCACCGGAATGCAGTGTTGTCATTGCAGGTGGCACAGTCAGGCTGCGTGATGGCGGAATTGTCGGACCGGCTGCCGCCGCCATGATTGAGCAGTACAGGGCTGATTTTGGCGTTATCGGCATCAGCGGCATTGATGAGGATGGCACCCTGCTGGATTTTGACGTGGATGAAATTGCCGCGGCCCAAGCCATCATCCGGAATTCCCGCACTGTCTTTCTGCTGGCTGATCGTACCAAATTCAGGCGCCGCCCCATGGCGCGGGTCGGGCACATTTCCGAGATCAGCGCATTTTATACGGATCAGCCTCCACCCGCATCCATTCGCGGCATTCTGAAAGAGGCCGGGGTTGGCCTGCACATAGCAAACGAAGCCCCTTTTTCGGAAAGGAAAAGAAAGGAGGATAAATAACAGCGTTACATCACATTATAGCCATTGTTTTTCGCTTGTATTTTCGGATACGAATGATGTCAGTAGTTTTTTATCTGGTGTAACGGGAAGAAAAAATGTCAGACTCCACTCCCTCTCCTGCACAGCCATATGATCTTCTGATTGTTGGCGGTGGCGTGAATGGCGCTGGTATTGCGCGTGATGCAGTTGGACGAGGGGCTTCAGTTCTGCTTGTCGAGCAGGATGATCTGGCAAATTACACATCCTCCGCCAGTACAAAACTGATTCACGGCGGCCTGCGTTATCTGGAATATTATGAGTTCCGGCTGGTGCGGGAAGCACTGACCGAGCGTGAGCGCCTGCTCAAGATCGCTCCGCACATCATATGGCCCATGCGTTTCGTGCTGCCGCACTCCCGGCTGGTGCGTCCGGCATGGATGCTCCGGGCAGGCCTCTTCCTGTATGATCACCTTGCGTCCAACATGACGCTGCCGAAATCCCGCTCTGTGGATCTTCGGACCCATTCCTCCGGGCGGCCGCTCAAGCCTGAATACAAGAAAGGGTTCGTGTATTCAGATGGCTGGGTGCAGGACAGCCGTCTGGTCGTGCTGAATGCGCTGGATGCCGCAGAACGCGGCGCTGAAATCCGGACACGCACCCGCCTGATCAAGGGCACACGCGTCAATGGCCTGTGGGAAGCTGTTCTGGAAGACCGCGCTACCGGCAAGACCAGCACTGTGCGGGCGCGCGCTCTGGTGAATGCTGCCGGACCGTGGGTGGCCAGACTTTTGTCTGACACTCTGCACATCCCCAACTCCAAGTCCGTAAGGCTGGTAAAGGGAAGCCACATTATCGTGCCCCGCCAGTTCGAGGGGCCACAGGCTTACATTTTTCAGAATCCTGACAAGCGCATCGTGTTCGCCATCCCGTACGAGCAGAACTTTACCCTGATCGGCACGACCGACATTCCCTGGACGGACGATCCCGGCTCCGTCAGCATCACGCCGGAAGAAGTCACCTATCTGTGCGAAAGCGTGAACCGCTATTTCCAGATTGGGGTTCGGGAAAGCGATGTTGTGATGAGCTATGCTGGCCTGCGCCCGCTCTATGACGATGCGTCTGCCAATGCCTCCGCTGTTACCCGGGATTACGTACTGGATCTGGACACGACAGACGGCGCGCCGCTGCTGTCCATTTTTGGCGGCAAGATAACAACTTACCGCAAGCTTGCCGAGCATGCTCTCGAGAAATTGGCTCCTGTTCTGCCTGTGGTGTCCGGGGCGAGCTGGACAGCAAGCGAAGCCCTCCCGGGGGGAGATTTTGGTGAAGGCAACTTCAGTGACGCCTTGGCACGCCTGCGCCGCGCCGCGCCATGGCTTCCTGAACAGCTTGCCTGGCGCCTGATGCGCAATTACGGAAGCCGGGCCTATGAAATAGTTGGTGCCTCCACCTCCATGCAGGATATGGGGGAACTTCTAGGGGGTGACCTGACCACACGGGAAGTGGATTATCTGATTGAGAAGGAATGGGCGCGCACACCGGAAGATGTTCTGTGGCGGCGCAGCAAACTTGGCCTGCACCTGAATGAGGCAGAAAAGAACAGCGTTGCAGACTATGTAAGGAAAAAGGTATCCTGATTTCTCTTTGAAAAACTACACTTTTCCAAAAAATAAAACAAAAAGAGGAAAGTATGACGACCGCACAACGTGCTTTTATAGGCGAACTGATTGCCGAATGTCTGGCAGTCTTTATCATTATCGTTTTCGGGGATTCCGTAGCCGCGATGTATTCGCTCTACGACCCGAGCCCCTACAAGATGGCGTACTGGGGGGTGTGTATTGTCTGGGGGCTGGGCGTAACCATCGCCATTTACGTGACGGGCGCCGTCTCCGGGACACATGCCAACCCCGCGGTCACTCTGGCCCTGGCCTGCTACCGTGGTTTTTCATGGAAGAAGGTGCTGCCTTACTGCGTGGCGCAGGTTATTGGCGGCTTTCTGGGTGCCGCTATTGTTTACACACTTTTCTCTCCGGTTATCGCGCACTATGCCGCGGTCAATCATCTCGACTGGACGCATGATGGCGCGGCAGCGGGTGTCTTTTTCACGCATCCGGGTGATTTCATTACGCCGCTCCACGCCTTTGTTGATGAAGTCATCCTGACCGCCATGCTGCTGATCGGAATTTTTGCGATCACCTGTGAATATAATACTCAGGCTCCTCAGGCGAACGCTGGCGCGCTGATTATCGGGCTGCTCGTAGCTACGATTGGTGCTTCCGCAGGGTATCTCGAAGCGTGGGCCATTAATCCCGCACGTGATTTCGGGCCGCGCCTGTTCTGCTACCTGGCCGGATGGGGCGAAACAGCCCTTCCTTCCCCCGGAAACTACTGGTGGATTCCGATTGCCGGACCGCTTCTGGGCGGCGTTCTGGGTGCCGGCTTCTATCAGGGGGTTATGAGGCCTTTCATGCCTGCAAATGTTCGGGCACAGAAGTCTGATACGGCTCAAGATTAACACCTCGAGAAATCAAGCAATAAGGATAACGTGTGATGAGCAAGCAAGATTACGTATTGGCGATTGATCAGGGCACGACGTCCACGCGCAGTATTGTGTTTGATCGGAACGCCCAGGACATTGCGAGTGCCCGTCAGGAATTTGCTCAGCACTATCCCAAGCCCGGCTGGGTAGAGCATTGCCCGGAAGATATCTGGAACGATACGAAAGCCACTGCCACAACCGCACTGGAAAAGGCCGGGGGCACCAGCCGCATTGCTGGCATCGGTATCACCAACCAGCGTGAAACCATTGTGGTGTGGGAGCGTGCGACCGGAAAGCCCATTTACCGCGCCATTGTCTGGCAGGATCGCCGCACGGCCGCAGCCTGCCAGAAACTGCGGGAAAGCGGAGCTGAACCCCTTGTGCGTAAACGCACAGGGCTGCTGCTTGATCCTTATTTTTCCGCCACAAAGCTGGAATGGATTCTTGATAATGTCAGCGGTGCGCGTGAGAGAGCCGACAAGGGCGAGCTGGCGTTTGGCACGATTGATTCTTTCCTGCTCTGGCGCCTGACGGGCGGCAAGGTGCACGCAACGGACATCACAAACGCATCCCGCACGCTGCTGTTCGATATCCACAAGCAGCAGTGGGATGAAGAACTGCTGCGCCTGTTCCGTATCCCTGCGTCACTCCTGCCGGAAGTGAAGGACAACAGCACCATTTTCGGTGAAACTGACCCTGCGCTGTTTGGCCGCGCCATTCCTATTGCCGGTATGGCGGGAGATCAGCAGGCCGCCGTTGTCGGGCAGGCCTGTTTTTCACCCGGCATGGCAAAAGCCACCTACGGCACCGGCTGCTTCGTGTTGCTGAATACGGGCGAAAAGCCGGCGCTCTCCAAAAACCGGATGCTGACAACCATTGCCTACCGCATCGGTGGAAAGACGTCTTACGCTCTTGAAGGCTCCATCTTTGTTGCTGGTGCTGCCATCAAATGGCTGCGTGACGGTCTTCACCTCATCACGCATGCGTCCCAGACCGACGATATGGCAACCCGCGTTCCGCACAGCCACGGCGTTTATATGGTGCCGGGGTTTGTCGGCCTTGGCGCACCGCACTGGGACCCGGACGCACGCGGCCTGATTTGCGGTCTGACGCTGGATGCAACAGCCGCGCATATTGCCCGCGCCGCTCTGGAATCCGTTGCCTATCAGACCCTGGATCTGGTGACGGCCATGACACAGGATGGAGCCGGCACGACCGAAGCCCTGCGTGTTGATGGTGGCATGGCAGCGAACGACTGGTTCTGCCAGTTTCTGGCGGACATGCTTCAGGTGAATGTCGAGCGGCCGAAAAATATTGAAACAACCGCTCTGGGGGCGGGCTTCCTTGCGGGTCTGGCAACAGGCGTGTGGGACAATGAAGCCACACTCTCCTCCGAGTGGGCACGTGGCGCACTGTTCAAACCCTCCATGCAGAATGAGCAGCGCAAAACCATGATTGCAGGCTGGCACCAGGCCGTTAAACGGACGCTCACAAACCCGACAGCGGTTTAACTTCTTCCTCCCGGCTCACCGCCCTTCAGAACAGGGGTGTGCGCCGGGAGGAAAAGCATTCCTGCACGAGCAACAAAAGAGGGCAGGCCAGACGGTGCCCTCAGTCCGCCCGATGAGACTGATCGATCGGAATAGTAACAGTCTTGGACGACCCACCAAGAAACGTGAATGTAAACGGCACGCGTTGCTCGGGCTGGTCCGCCGCATTCGTATCCAGACACAGCAGATAATACCCCCCGCGCGGAAAAACGAGGGTTGTATGCGCAGGCAGGGCAAGATGCGTAAACAGGCCCGGCAGGCCTTCCTGATCTGAATGATGGCCCACCAGAGTATGGCATGCGGGAGACTGTACATCTGTGATCAGATGAGCATTTTCGCCGTCATTTTTGATGGTGAAATAAACAGCCGCCATGCGCCCCTCGCCATGAATGAATTGCATACTGGCGTTGGTAATCGTGATATCCTTCTGAGCATCACTTTGGCCGGGCAGGGCGTTACCAGAGCTGTGATCCTCGGCCAGAACAGGGCCGGAAAGAGCAGCGCCTGCAAGCAGGGCAAACACAAACCCGTCACGAAAACGAATTTTCATCGTCACTCCAGTTTTTTATCGCCCGGGACCGGTATAAACTGGCGGGGCAGAAAGAATTTTGTTGCGGTCACTATACCGCAAGGTCTCGCCAGAAGGACAAGCCTGAAAAAGCGCAAACTCTTTCTGTGCCAGAGGTAGGAAAGGCTCAGGTCACATGCGTTGCCCTTTTTGTGGGAACCCGGACAGCCAGGTCAAGGACAGTCGCCCGAATGAGGAAGGCTCCGCCATTCGTCGTCGCAGGGCCTGCCTGTCCTGCGGCCAGCGTTTTACAACGGTTGAACGCGTGCAACTGCGGGACCTGATTGTTGTAAAGGCCGATGGCCGCCGCGCACCGTTTGAGCGGGAAAAAATCACACGCTCCATCCGGATCGCCCTGCGCAAGCGGCCCGTGCCGGAAAGCAGAATCGAACAGATTGTGACCGGCCTTGTGCGCCAGCTTGAAGCAACCGGCGAAACGGAAGTGCCCTCGGCCCGTATCGGGGAACTGGCCATGGACGGCCTGAGAGGCGTTGATACGGTCGGCTATGTCCGGTTTGCCAGCGTGTATCGGGATTTCACGGAAGGTCGGGATTTTTCGGAAATCCTCACATCCATGGATTCTCCGGACCCTGATCCGGAAGATCCAGAGGAAAAGACTGGACCTCGTGCCATAAAGAAGTCATGAAACCCCGCTCCCCTCATACGAGCAGCCAGGAGATAGGGATGACAGAGTTGCAGGACCACTCAGAACTTCACGGCGCGCAACGGCCCCGCACGGCTGCCCGTGTTGCCGCCATTCAGGCACTTTTTCAGATCGACCAGAATGAAGATCGTCTGGAAAATGTCATTGAACAGTTTCTGGTACATCGTTTCGGCACCACGCTGGACAATGCCTCTTACGATGACGGATTTATTCCTGAAGCTGACACGCGCCTTTTCTCCGCGATTGTCCGGCAGGGGGTGGCCACACGCGGCACCACTCTGGAACAGTTGACGCAGACATTACCCGCAACATGGCCCGCCGCACGTCTGGACCCGGTCCTGCGCGCCCTGTTTCAGGCCGCCTTGGGCGAAGCGCTGGCAGGTGAGGTGCCCGCACGCGTTCTCATCAACGAATATATGGACATTGCTCATGGGTTTTTCTCGGGCGATGAACCCAAGCTGGTGAACGGCGTGCTCGATACCATCATGAAGAGGCTGGCAGGCGGAACAGCAGAAGGGTCGGCAGAAGACAGTGCCCACACGGACTGATCTGCCTCAGGAATTCAGCTTCATTCACCGGCATTTTTCTGAACTTGCAGGCCCGGCGGCGCTGGGCCTGAAGGATGATGCCGCCGTTTTCATGCCCCCTGCAGGCAGGGAGATGGTGATTGCGGCCGATGCCATGGTGGAGAATGTCCATTTTCTGCCGGATGACCCGGCAGAAACCATCGGGCGCAAACTCCTGCGCTGCAACCTTTCAGACCTTGCCGCCATGGGAGCCCGCCCCGAAGGATGGCTTCTGACACTGGCGCGCCGTCCGGGGCTTGATGATGCATGGTTCTCCGCCTTCTGTGGCGGGCTGAAGGCTGATCAGACCCATTTTGGCCTCAGCCTGCTGGGAGGGGATACAACATCCACACAGGGGCCTCTTGTTCTCTCCCTGACCATTCTGGGCTCCGTGCTCCCCGGCCAAGCCATCCGCCGTATCGGCGCACAGGCCGGCGACGGGCTTTGGGTGACGGGCACCATCGGGGATGGCGCGCTGGGCCTGCGTGTTCTGCAGGGAGGGCTGGCTGATCCATCCGGGCATCTGGCTGAGCGCTACAGACTTCCTCGGCCGCGTGTTGGCCTGCCGCTCCATGGTCTGGCCTCTGCCGCCATGGATGTGTCTGATGGGCTTGTGCAGGATGCCGGCCATCTTGCACGTGAAAACGGCCTGAGCGTAACAATACAGGCCAGCACCGTTCCCTTATCAGAGGCCGCCAGAGCCTGCGGCCCGGAGTGGCTGGAGACTTGCCTCACGGGAGGGGATGATTATGAGATCCTGTTTGCCGTGCCTCCCGCGCGCGAAGAGAGCCTTATGAGGGCAGGCGTTCTGATGACCTTGTCAGGCCCTGTTCCTGTCACGCGTATTGGCCAGTTTCACACGAGCGCTACAGGCGTGCAGGTTTTAGATGAAAACGGTGCCCCCATGCGCTTTAAAAAGACCGGCTGGAGCCACCTTTAAAAAATCTGAAAATGGCGGTCCGAGCCCGGTCAGGAAATCAGCTTTTCATACATGCGATGCCGCTTGTACGGAACAGGTACAATCCGTTCGATCAGATTCCGAATCGGCATATTGGTTTCCAGAACCCACCCCAGCTCAATGGTCCGATAGGGCAACTCTCGCCCGCGCTTCATCAGTTCATCAATCAGCAGGCCCGGAATAATGGCACTCAGCGCCGTGCCTGACAGCTTCTTCTTTACCCCCAGCAGGATCACGCGAGCGGAATAGAAGTCATGCCTGAGCAGACGCGATGCCAGAGTGACCCACCCAAGCGGGGAGGGCGCGCCACCGATATCTCCGTTCAGATCGAAAATATTCGGGATAACCAGAGCAATCGCCACCGGCTCTCCCTTGTATTCAACCAGTACATACTGCTGGGGCTTTAAAACCGGCTTCAAGGCTTTAAGCAGGGAGCGGATTTCAATTTCCGTAATGGGGACATTACCCCATGTACCTTCCCACGCATCATTATAGATGGAACGCAGGATATCCGCATCTTCGTCAATGTGGTCCTTGCGCAATCCGCGGACTGTAATCCCCCCCAGTCTTTCCCTCAGATTGGCGGGAATGCGGTTGGCCTGCTCTGCCGCTGGCCCCAACTCCATCCTGTAGGACAGCAGGTCCATGGCCTTGAAAAAACCCGCCTGTTCGATGGCTGGCCCCAATGTGGCGGGATGCCAGCCTGTGCCGATCATCGGGGGTTCCATCTGACCTTCAACCATGGTGCCTGATTCACCATGGTAATTCAGCGTCCACGGCCCGCGCACCCGCTCTATTCCCTGCACCTTGAGCCAGCTTGTCGCGGCATCCAGCAGAGGTTTCACGCATTCCATATCCAGAGCGTCCAGGGCCCCAAAGAAGCCGGTCCTTGGTCCGGCCTGCTCAAGAACAAGCGTATCAATTTGAGCCGATATGCGCCCGATGGGCTTTCCATCCCGCCAGGCCAGAAAGTAACATGCCGTGCCATGGGTGAAAAACGGCGCCCGGCGCGGATGGAGCATATCCTTCTGCTCCATATCCAGAGGCGGGACATAGCTGGGCTGATCGTTATAAAGAAGGCGCGGAAGCCTGATGAAGAGCGAGAGCTGACGAGCGCCCGAGACGGCGGAAACGACGATCTGGTGCGGGGTAGTCATCGGAACTCCATCAAACTGGGCCTTGGAACCGCAAGGTGATGCATCATTCCGACGGAATGGAAAAGGGGGAAGTGTGAACAACGTCTCAGCAAACGGGCAGGACCTGCGGTCTGTGCTGATCACAGGGGCCACGGGCGGGATCGGCGCAGAACTGGCAAAGCGTTATGCCAGACCGGGCCGTGTGCTCATTTTATGGGGACGAAACAAAGAGCGGCTGGATGACGTTGCCAAACTCTGCTGCGCGCGTGGGGCTGAGGTTTCTCCTCGCCAGATTGATCTCTCCAAAGGAGAGGCCGCCCTGGCCGCCCTCCGGGAAGATCAGGCACGGCATGGCCTAGACCTCCTGATTCTAGGGGCTGGCCTGTCCGATATCAAACCCCTTGACCAACCCACCGAAGACCCGGAAAGCGTTCTGAGGCTCGCGCTGGTCAATTATGCAACACCAGCAACGCTGGCGACTGCCGCCGCACAGGGGATGATGCGCCAGGGGCATGGAAAAATTGTTCTGATAGGGTCCGTAGCCGGATTTTATGAGCTGCCATTTGCCGCGGCCTATAGCAGTTCCAAGGCTGGTCTTGCCTGTTTTGCCCAGGCGGCCAATCTGGCGTGGCGCCCCGCCAACGTCCAGCTCACCCTGATCATTCCGGGATTTGTGGATACCCCCATGAGCCAGCGGCTGGAAGGAGCACGGCCATTTCTGGTTTCGGCCGAAAGTGCGGCCCGGCAAATCATGAAGGCCATCCGGAACGGGCAGGCCGAGTATATTTTCCCCTGGCAGTTTCGAGTCCTGCGCGTGGTGGAACGTCTGCTCCCCTTGTTCCTCCGCAAACGTATTCTGATGAATCTTGGCGTTGGCCAGAAAGAACACGCGGGGGGGTGAAGGACGGGGTTTCGTCTGGCGAACAGGTGGCACATCCGCCATTCGCCAGAGCGCCCAGTGCCCCCCCGCCGGACAGCCAGCAGCCAGCAGCCAGCAGCCAGCGCGACTACCTTTGCCAGGAAACAGCCGCGAGAGTTCCGCTGCATGCAGGCACTGCAAGAAAGGATTATGAATTTAAGGAAGAATTACACCCTGTTTTCAATTTCACTGAAAACTGGAGGTCCGGGCGGGAATCGAACCCACATTCGCGGATTTGCAGTCCGCTACATCACCATTCTGCCACCGGACCGGTGCGGTGTGCTGGCCTTATCTCCTTTAACGCGGTTCAGGTCAAGTCGTTCTGTCACGTGATTTTCGGAATTTTATCACCCACCGCGCCGGGCTTTAAAGAAGAGTATTGCGTTCTCCGGCACAGACCCGGGACTGCTCAATATCAGGCTTTGGCGCGCGCACCGGCACCGTGCAATTTAATGAAAAACGGTAGTTTTCCGTAATTCCGTGTTTTTTGGATTATAAATGATAGAAATACCGGCAGTGTCGTGGCATGAAGTGGCAGCTATTTATTGAGTGCTGTAATCAGGGCAGGAGAAACATATGCGGCGTTTTTACGGGGTAGGGATAGGCATGGCGGCTATGCTTTGCAGTTCCACTGCGTGGGGCCAGAAATATGATGGGAGCGGCTCGCCAACCTTCGTCCCCCATACGCTGCAGGAAGCCCTGGCTTCTGCCTACCTGACCAACCCGACACTCCAGCAGGCCCGCGCCACCCTGCGCGCTACAGATGAGCAGGTGCCCGCAGCTCTGGCTGGCTGGCGCCCGACCGTGACCGGATCCGTAGGCCTGAGTTATTACGAAGGCACGAACGACTATCAGGGCACAGCTGATCAGCCCGGATATCTTCGTCAGTACAACACCCCGGGTTATACGGCAGGCGTGACCATTCAGCAGCCCATCTACAGCGGCGGCAAAACTACGGCCTCCACGCATCAGGCGGTCAACAAGGTCATGGCCGCGCGGGCCAATCTGATTTCAGTCGAACAGCAGGTCTTCAAGAACGTAGTCGCCGCTTATGTCAGCGTGATTGAAGATGAGCAGCTTCTTCAGCTCAACATCAACAACGAACGCGTTCTGCAGCAGCAGCTTCGTGCCACCAATGAACGTTTCAAGGTTGGGGAAATTACCCGCACCGACGTTGCCCAGGCCGAATCAGCTTACGCAACAGCCAAAGCCACACGCCAGCAGTCCGAAGGCACGCTTCAGACTGCACAGGCCACGTATATGCAGATTGTCGGCATGGCGCCGCCACCCAACCTCGTGCCGCCCCAGCCTCTGGTGCTTCCCGTCAAAAACGAACAGACAGCAGCCGCCATGGCGGTTAAAAACAACCCCGATGTTGTGAATGCCCTGTTCACGGAAGCCTCACAGAAAGATGCTGTCGCAGTTGCCATGGCCGCCATCATGCCGAAAATTTCGGCAACAGCGGCATACAGCCGGCAGATAAACCAGAGCCTGAATCATCAGATTGATGAAAACAAATATGCCACGCTGAATTTCAATATCCCCATCTATCAGGGGGGCTCGGAATACGCGGCAGTACGGCAGGCCAAGCAGCAGGCTCAGGCCGCGCATCGTGAAGTGGACATCCAGCGCCGGACCGCGGCACAGGATGCCGCGTCAAACTGGCAGAAGCTTGTGGCCTATCAGGCTGCCATTTCGAGCAACCGTGCGGCCATCCGGGCAGGCACCATTGCTCTTGATGGCGTGGAGCGGCAGGCCATTGTGGGCACCAGCACGACACTGGAAGTGCTCCAGCAGCAGGGAACCCTGCTGCAGGCACAGGTCGCCCTGGTGCAGAGCCTGAGCAACATGGTCATCGCCTCATACAATGTGGCCTCGGCCATCGGCCGCCTGACTGCCGCAGATCTACAGTTGAATGTTCCGCTTTATGATGACAAAGCATATTATAAAGCGGTAAAAGATCGGCTGTGGGGGCTTAACGACTACGCCGTCAACCAGCCAGGTCGTTAACCGCTGATCAGGGTTTTTAGCAGGGATATTTTAATGGCGCCACCAGAACGCACAGAAGAGTCAGGGCAATCTGTCGCAGACGCCCTGTCTTCTATCCGGCAGGTTCTGAATTCCGGAGAGCAGGAAAAAAAATCCGGGGGACAAGCTGAAGAGGGCGAGCCTTCGGCCCACGCCGACGGAGCGCCCGGTGATGAAGATGATGAGGTGTTCGTCCTTTCTCCTGCCATGATGGAAGAGGATCCCTCACTCGCGCCGCATGACCAAACTTCTTCTGGACAGCTGGCAGATTCAGGGTCAATAAATCTGCTGCATGACAGTCATGCAGATGCACCTGGCGCCCTTGTACCGGCTGAACAGAACGGGAACCGCTCTCCGGTACCGTTTACCTCGGCCGCTGATGACTCTGAGGTTCTGTCTGTCACTGATCTCAGGCAAATTGAACTGATTGAAAAGGCCGAAAATATGTCCGGTTCCCTGCCGATTCCTCTCAATGACGAGACTATGTCCGACACTGGGAATTCATTTGCAGTCCTGCAGAAAACATTGCAGGAAAAATATCTGAGAGAGCACGAGGAGAGAAAAGTGGCGATTACGCATGAAGGGTCTCTGACCGTTGAAGATATTGTTCGTCAGGAAGTCCGGGTTTTCCTGAAAAAATGGCTTGATGCACATCTTGCCGGCATCGTGCAGGCTGCCGTCCGCAAGGAAGTTGAGCGCCTGACGCAGCGCGGCCTGTAACAGGCAGAGCTCTAAAACGTCGACAGCCCCGCTTTTTCGATTTCACACGAAAAAGCGGGGCTGCCAGATGTTTCCTGCCCGCGTGGCAGCGATTATAACTCTGCAAAGGCGGGGGCAGCATATGCCTTCCGCCTTTTTACGTTTTCTGGTTGGATATCATGCTGAACAAGACTTTTGAGCCTGCTGAGACAGAGAAGAAACTTTACGAACTGTGGGAAAGCGAAAAAGCCTTTTCGTCTGACCCGCAGAGCGGCAAAAAGTCGTTCACCATCATGATCCCCCCGCCGAATGTTACGGGTACCCTGCATATGGGGCATGCCCTGACCATGACCTTGCAGGATACGTTGATCCGCTGGAAGCGTATGCAGGGGTTTGACACGCTGTGGCAGCCCGGCACGGACCATGCCGGCATTGCCACGCAGATGGTTGTCGAACGGGCACTGGCGGCAGAAAACACCACGCGTCAGGAACTGGGCCGTGAGGCCTTTGTAGAACGCGTGTGGAAATGGAAAGAGGAATCCGGTGGCGGCATTACGCGCCAGTTGCGCCGGCTGGGAGCCTCTCTGGACTGGCCGCGCGAGCGCTTCACAATGGATGAAGGCCTCTCCCGCGCCGTCAAGGAAGTTTTTGTCACCCTGCACAAGGAAGGCCTGATCTACCGCGACCGGCGTCTTGTGAACTGGGACCCGGTTTTCCGGTCCGCCATTTCCGACCTTGAGGTGGAAAGCAAGGATGTTGCCGGAAAACTCTGGTATATCCGCTACCCTGTGGAAGGCAAAAGCGGCGAGAGCATCACTGTCGCCACGACCCGCCCGGAAACGATGCTGGGCGACGTCGCCGTTGCGGTTCACCCGGAAGATGAGCGCTATGCGGCTCTGGTCGGCCAGCATGTCAGGCTCCCCCTGACAGGACGCCTTATTCCCATCGTGGCGGACCTGTATTCCGACCCTGAAAAGGGCACCGGCGCCGTTAAAATCACCCCGGCTCATGATTTTAACGACTTTGAAGTCGGACGGCGGCACGGTCTGCCCATGCTCTCCGTTCTCGACGAACAGGCCCGCATTGTTCTGGACGAGATTGAAGGCGAACTGACCCGCATCGAAGGTCTGTCCGACCCTGACTTTGTGAAAAGCCTTTCAGGTCTTTCCCGTGAAGACGCACGCAAGGCGATTGTCGCCGAGCTGGAAAACTTGGGATGGCTCGAAAAAATTGAACCGCACCGCCATCAGGTGCCCCATGCGGAACGGGGCGGGGCCGTGATCGAGCCACGCCTGACAACGCAATGGTATTGCGATGCCGGCAAGCTGGCCGGACCAGCCATTGAGGCTGTGACCAGCGGAAAGATTACCTTTGTTCCCAAACAGTGGGAAAATACCTTCTTTGCGTGGATGCGCGATATTCAGCCTTGGTGCATTTCTCGCCAGTTGTGGTGGGGGCATCGTATTCCCGCATGGTACGGGCCGGATGGGCATGTTTTCGTGGCGCATGACGCCGCCGAGGCCCAGACGCAGGCTGACGCCCATTATGGCCGGACAGAACCGCTCTCTCAGGACGAAGATGTTCTGGATACGTGGTTTTCTTCAGGCCTCTGGCCGTTTTCCACACTGGGCTGGCCCGACAAGACGCCTGAACTGGCCCATTACTATCCCACAGACGTGCTGGTTACCGGGTTTGACATCATTTTCTTCTGGGTCGCCCGGATGATCATGATGGGGCAGCACTTCATGCAGGATGTGCCGTTCCGGGATATCTTCATCCACGGTCTGGTACGTGATGAGCATGGGCAGAAAATGTCCAAGAGCAAAGGCAACGGGATTGATCCGCTGGAGCTGATTGATGCCTACGGTGCTGATGCCCTGCGCTTTACCATCTGCGCTTTGACTGGCATCGGGCGCGATGTGAAGCTCGGACGCAAGAAGGTTGAGGATTACCGGGCCTTTGTCACGAAAATCTGGAATGCGGCGCGCTTCTGCGAAATGAACGGCGTGACGGCCCAGAAAGGGTTTGACCCACAGAGCGTGACCTCCCCCCTTGGAAAATGGATCATTTCCGAAGCGTCCGCCGCTGTTCAGGATGCAACGCATGCTCTGAATTCCTACCGCTTTGATGAGTACGCGCTGACCTGCTATCGCTTTGTCTGGAACCGTTTCTGTGACTGGTTCCTGGAGTTCGCCAAGCCGGTCTTTGCCTCGGATGATGCGGCGGAAGCGGCTGAAATCCGGGCTGTCGCCGCCTATGTGTTCGGGGTCATTCTCAAGCTGCTTCAGCCTGTCATGCCGTTTGTCACGGATGAATTGTGGACGTCTTTCGGTTTTGGAAAGCAGGGTAGCCTGATTTCTGAAGCCTGGCCCGAACCGGTGATTCTGACCGATGCTGAAGCGGCACGGGCGGAGTGTGACCACATCATCCGCCTGATTTCCGAAATCCGGACGGTACGGGCTGAAATGAACGTGCCGCCTTCTCAGAAAGCCCCGGTCTTCCTGCAGGATGCCGCGCCGGAAACCGTGGAACGCGCCGAACGGTGGCAGGAAGCAATTGGCCGGATGGCCCGCGTTTCTCATATTGCACCGCAAGTGGGGCCTGTGCCGCGTGGTTCAGCGCAGGCGGTTGTTGATGAGGCGACCCTGATCATCCCTCTGGAAGGGCTGATTGACATCACTGCCGAACAGGAGCGCCTGAAGAAGGAACTCGCCAAGGCAGAGGATGAAATTTCCAAAACCGCGAACAAACTCGGAAACGAAAATTTCGTCTCACGCGCCAAACCTGACATCGTTCAGGAAATGCGGGACCGTCTGGCAGCCCAGCAGGGTGAAAGCCTTCGCCTGAAGGCTGCTCTGGCTCGTATCGCCTGAACCGGGCTACCTCTCTCTCCTCCGCCCCCTCATGCTCTATTCATGAGGGGGCGGGCAGGAGCGGGGAAAGCCCCGGCACCATAAAGAATACCTGTAAGGAAAAAAGCATGTCTCAGTCTCTCGTTCTTGGTGGTGGCTGCTTCTGGTGCATGGAAGCGATCTTTCGGGACATGAAGGGCATTCTGTCCATCACGCCGGGCTATGCTGGCGGACACAAAGCCGAGCCAACTTACAAACAGGTCTGCACCGGAGAAACCGGGCATGCGGAAGTCATCCGGCTGGAACTGGACCCGCAGGTGATCAGCTATGACGATGTGCTGAAAATATTTTTCACCCTGCACAACCCCACCACACTGAACCGGCAGGGGGAGGACGTGGGAACACAGTATCGTTCCGTTATTTTCTATGCTGACGATACCCAGAAAACAGCCGCCCTTTCCGCAAAAGCGGAAATTGAACAGGCCCAGCTGTGGGATGCCCCACTGGTTACCGAAATTGTTCCGCTCGACGTATTCTGGCCTGCGGAAGAAATGCACCATGATTATTACGAGCAGAATCCCGGCACCGGCTACTGTCAGGCTGTGATTGCCCCCAAGGTTGCCAAAGCCCGCAAACTGTACGCCGCCCGTTTCCAGCGCTGAGACCCACTACTCCGGGAGAGGTTGCGTGAGCCAGTCAGGTGGGCTGGTTCACAGGCTTTGCAGCAGCCTCTTCCCGTTATTCAGCGCCATCGTCTTCAAGATAGAAGCGATCACCTTCTTCATCAAAATCAAACAGCTCTGCAAAACGGGCCCAGCCGATAACGGTCTGGAGGGTCTGGCGGGCGTAATCGGGAGACATGCCTTCTTCCAGTTCCTCACGGAAGCGCTCGGCATTGGTGCTGTGTGACGGGCGCTCGTCCAGCACGGTGCAGATCATTTTAACCAACGGTACATGATGCAGCAGCGCATGGCTCATGATCGCCTTGCGTTCTTCAAGATCACTCAGAACAAAATGCACGCCCTCATTCGTGAGAAGGATGTCACCATCCTCCAACTCCGCCAGCCCCAGAAGCTCAAGAGATTCACCAAGAGGGAAGAGATCATCCAGCTCAAGTTGCAGCTTTTCCGCCAGCATGGGCAGGTCGGCACGACCATTGAGGGGAGGGGCCGCCAGAGCCTCCATCATCCCGATCATCATTGTGATGGACACCAGCGGCAGGGCCACAAAGGCCGGGGCAGGCTGCGCAGCCGGCTTCACACCTGTCGCCAGATCGGCTTCGGAAACAATGGGGGCACGCTGCGTCATCAACGCGTAGATGTGATCAACAAACTGACGGAACGCCGGATCCTCACGATCCCGGGGATGCGCGAATGGTACCGTCAGAACATGCGCGATACGGCCGGGATTGGAGGAGAAAATCATGATCCGGTCACAGATCAGAACCGCTTCCTCAATGTTATGCGTGACCACCAGCATGGCCTGAACGGGCAGTTTTTTTTCTGACCAGAGTTCAACCAGGTCTGTCCGCAGATTTTCGGCTGTCAGGACATCAAGAGCGGAAAACGGCTCGTCCATGAGCAGCAGGTCCGGATGCACCACCAGCGCGCGCGCAAGCCCCGTCCGCTGCTGCATGCCGCCGGAAAGCTCCTTGGGCCAGGCATTTTCATACCCCCCGAGGCCGATCAGCTCGATCACACTTTCTACAAGCCTGTCACGCTCTTCACCACGAATGCCTTTGGCATCCAGCCCCAGTGCGACATTTTCTTCCACGGTCATCCATGGAAACAGCGCAAAAGACTGAAAGACCATGGCAATGCCATCTGCCGGGCCCTTCAGGGGCTCTCCCTTCCAGAGCACTTCCCCCGATGTGGGCTCCAGAAGCCCGGCCAGAATACGCAGCAGGGTTGATTTCCCCGAGCCAGAGCGCCCCAGAAGACCAACAATCTCGCCGGCATTGAGTGTGAGATTGACATCATCCAGCACCAGCAGATCGGCTGAACTGTCTTTATGATAAGACTGGCTGATATGCCGGGCCTCAACCAGAGGCGTGGAATGTCCGGGCGTCTGATCGGTGGTGGAAGGAGCGGGAGTCATGGTCGGGGCTGTCCTGTCAGCTCAATTTCAGGCGGCGGTGGGCGTAATCAGAAAGTGGACGCCAGACCAGCCAGTTCAGAATGAGCACAAACAGCGCCATCACAACAACGCCCAGTGCCACGTCACTCATGTTTCCCTCAGCGGTGGACTGCGCAATATACGCGCCAAGACCATGCGCCTTCAGTGTCTCGGTGCCCCATTGTACAGATTCCGCGGCAAGAGCCGCATTCCAGGCAGCGCCCGAGGCAGCAAGAACACCGGTCAGATAATAGGGTATAATACCCGGCAGGATAATCCTGCGCCACCAGAGCGCCCCCTTCACCTCAAAATTCTGCCCGACTTCCAGCAAGGCAGGCGGGAAGGAAGATGCCCCCTCGATAACAGTGAACAGGATGTACCATTGCGCACCCAGCATCACCAAAGGGGTAAGCCAGAAGTCTGGTGACAGATGGAAATACAGAACCCCTGCGGCGACAACAGGAAAAAACAGGTTGGCCGGGAAAGCTGCGCAAAACTGCACGATCTTGTATGCGCGGCGAGCCCGCACCGGATCAAGCCCCAGCCAGACACCGACTGGCACCCAGATGAGAGAGGCCAGACACAGCATGCCAAGCACGCGCAGAAGCGTATAAAAACCTGCCACCACCACATGTCCGATCTGGCCAGCCGTGTAGGCGCTCAGGCCGTAACGCAGGGTCTGCTCCAGTGCGGACAGGAAAACCAGCCCCAGCACACCCCACCACAGACACTCCAAAACCGTGTTTGAAGCCGCTGCGGGTGTCTTCTGGCCCCGGCCTTGCCGGCGGCCGAGGGGGAGGGAGCCGATTTTGCCTGTGGCGGAGAGGAGGGCGTCTATACTGACCCGCAGGATACGTGTGCGACGCAGCGCCCGCAAAACCCACGGTTCTGCCATTCCTTCATCCTGAACACCTGTCTCCAGCCGGAAACGCGAGGCCCAGACAGTCAGCGGGCGAAACAGAACCTGCTCATAAACAAGAATGACCGCCAGCATGGCGATAAGCCCAGCCAGCACCGCCAGACTATCACGCTGCCGGGCCGCGAGGGCGACATAGGAGCCGATGCCGGGCACCATGATAGCCCTGTTGCCCACCGTAACGGCTTCTGCGTACACAAGCACGAACCAGCCACCGGCCATGGACATCATGGCATTCCAGACAAGAGCAGGGATGGCGCAAGGCACTTCAAGCCGCCAGAATTTCTGCCAGGCCGTCAGCCCGAAGCCGCGTGCGGCTTCTTCAAGTTCCGCAGGCACGCTCCGCAGGGACTGATACATGCCAGACGCCATTCTCCACGCCTGAGACGTAAAAACGGTGAACACAGCCGCCAGTTCAGCGCCCATCACCTGCCCGGGAAACACCCCCAGAAAAAATGTCACGGTGAAGGCCAGAAAACCCAGAACGGGAATGGACTGGAAAATATCCAGCAAAGGCACCAGAATCCGGGCTGCGCGCCGACTTTTGGCCGCCAGCGTCGCATAAGCAAACGTGAAGATCAGCGAGACTGCCAGCGCCGCGAGCATCCGCAAGGACGTCCGCAGGGCATAGTCCGGCAACCACAGGAGACCGAGATGAAGAGGCGGCAGATCCGGGGGCACAAGCGGCCCCAGAAGAGGCCCCACGCTGGTTCCAGCCAGAACAGCCAGACCGACCACACAGATTGATAAAACCGCATCCGCCGCAGTCAGGTGGCGGAATGGCAGGCGCGTGGACGAGTTTTGGGAAGAATATGAAAAATCTGTGCGAGCTGCCGTCATGGCAGGCCGGTTCCGGTACTGCCAAAGCCGCCAGACCCTCGGGCGGTTTCGTCCAGACTGTCGCACTCGGCCCAGGACACACGGTCAACCGGCGCGATAACGGCCTGCGCGATACGCATTCCATGCTCGACCGTAAAAGGCTGATCACCGGCGTTAAGGATAATCACGCCGACTTCACCACGATAATCTTCATCAATGGTACCGGGAGAGTTCGGGACGATAATCCCGTGCTTCAGGGCAAGGCCCGAACGCGGCCGCACCTGAAGTTCATACCCGGGTGGCAGTGCAATGCGCAGCCCTGTGGGGATAACGGCGCGAGCACCGGGCTGAAGGGTTACCGCTTCCGGCACGGCGGCCAGAAGATCCATACCGGCTGCACCTGCCGTAGCATAAGATGGCAGGGGCAGGTCCTGCCCGTGTGGCAGGCGCTGCACCCGCACTGTCAGACCGGCAATCCGGGATTCAGATGCGGGCATCAGGCACTCCATATGTCAGTTTCTATAAAAAAATCAGTTAGCCTTAGAAAACCAGTCTGCAAGGGTCATGGCAAGTCTGCGGGCCACTTCTTCCTTGCTCAGACGTGGCCAGTGTTCAACGGTATCCTGCGTCATGAGAATAACCTGATTGTCCGGCCCTCCCATCACATCTGATCCCGCACCGACATCATTGGCCACAATCCAGTTACACCCCTTGCGCTCAAGCTTGGCGCGGGCGTGGGCTTCCACCTTCTCGGTTTCCGCGGCAAATCCCACCACAAGAGAGGGACGGAAAGGGGAGAGTTCTGAAAGTTCGGCCAGAATATCCGGGTTGGGGATCAGCGCCAGAGGTGCTGGCTGATCATCCCTGCCGGTTTTCTTTATTTTCTGGTCCTGCATCACAGCAGGACGCCAGTCAGCAACGGCAGCAGTGCAGATGGCGGCATCAAACCGATGCGCCTGAACCGCATTCAGGGCCAGATCGCGCATCTGGCGCGCGGTCTCACAAAAGGAGACGGTAACACCAGCAGGCGCACGCAGGCCCGTCGGCCCGCTGACCAGAGTGACATCCGCGCCAAGATCCGCCAGAGATTCGGCCAGAGCATAACCCTGTCTGCCTGAAGAACGATTGGCCAGATAACGCACCGGGTCCAACGGTTCATGCGTGGGGCCCGCCGTAACAAGGAAGGATTTCCCCGCCAGACGGCCTGCCTGCCGTGCCTGCTGCCGGAAAAATGCAAGCACAGAATCCCGCACATCCGTCGGCTCCACCATGCGGCCCGGACCGAATTCCCCACACGCCATCGGACCGGAAACTGGGCCGAGAACCTGCACACCCCGTTCTTTCAAAGTCCGGATATTCGCCTGTGTGGCAGCATGCTCCCACATCCGCACATTCATGCCGGGTGCGACCATAACGGGGGTATCGGTTGCCAGAAGCAGTGTGCTGGCCAGATCATCAGCCAGCCCTCCCGCCATCCGCGCCAGAAGATTGGCCGATGCAGGGCACACGAGCAGAAGGTCCGCTGAACGCGAGAGCGCGATATGCCCCATTTCCTGCTCGGCCGTGAGAGAAAACAGGTCCGTATGCACCGGATTGCCACTCAGCGCCTGAAGCGTGAGCGGCGTGACAAACTGGCTTCCCCCCTGTGTCAGCACACAGCGCACCTGAATGCCATCCGCCCCCAGCAGGCGGACAAGCTCAGGCGCCTTGAAGGCGGCAATACTCCCGCTGACAATCAGCAGAACCGTGCGAGATGTGCCAGACCCTGCCATGTGCCCTCAGAGACGCCAGCCTGAGTGAATGGCGGCAATTCCGCCAGACAGAGACTGATACCGGACATGAGAGAGGCCAGCTTCACGGAACATGTTGGCCAGCGTTTCCTGATCCGGGAAGGTGCGGATACTTTCCGCCAGATACTGATAGCTCTCCCGATCACCCGCCACCATGCTGCCCATAACGGGCAGAACCTTGAAGGACCAGGCATCATAGATCGGGGCCAGCGCCGCAACCTGAACACGTGAGAACTCGAGGCACATGAAGCGGCCACCCGGACGCAGCACGCGCCGTGCTTCGCGGATAACGGCCATTTTATCAGTGCAGTTTCTCAGACCAAACGCAATGGAGACACGATCAACCGACATATCCTTCAGAGGAATTGCCTCGGCATCCACCACTGCGAAGGAGAGGTCTGACACAACCCCCCGGCCCAGAGCACGATCCCGCCCTACAGAGAGCATGCTGGCATTAATATCGGTCATGATGGTGGGGCCACCGCCGCCCTGCAACCATCCGAAGCTGATGTCACCCGTACCACCTGCCAGATCAAGCAGGGACAGGCCGGGCTGAGGCCCCAGCTCCGTGACAAAAATCCGTTTCCAGACGCGGTGAATCCCCAGAGACATCAGATCGTTCATGATGTCGTACTTGCCCGCAACGCTGTCAAACACGGCGCGGACGAGGGGTTTCTTTTCTTCCTTCCTGACGGAACGGAAGCCGAAATCGGTTTCTTCCTCCTGCTGCGCAGCGGAAGAGGCGGGGGAGGGCGCAAAGCTATTGTCGGTCATGGTGTTACCCTATACCCTGCTTTGCAGTCATGCCGGAACTCCCTGAAGTCGAAACCGTGATGCGTGGCATGCAGAGCGCTCTGCAAGACCATGTTATCAGCGATGTCATTCTCCATCGACACGATCTGCGATGGCAGATTCCTGCCGATTTTCGCCAATGCGTGTCTGGACAGACCATCACCGGCTTCCGCCGCCGCGGAAAATATATTCTTATCCGTCTGTCGAATAATCTGTCGATTGTGCTGCATCTGGGCATGTCGGGCCGCATTGTTCTCGATTCTCCCGCCACCCCGGCACCGCATGAGCACGTCATTTTCATCACCGCTGATGGGCGCCGCTGTGGCTTTGTTGATCCGCGCCGCTTTGGCATGCTGGACCTCATCCCCACAGCGCAGGAAGACGACTATAAATTTCTGGCCGGCATGGGGCCGGAACCGCTTGAGCCTGCCTTTACCAGCGCCGTGCTTCAGGCTGCCTTCAAGGGGCGGAAAGCCCCGGTCAAAACCGTGCTGCTTGACCAGAAAACAGTTTCCGGGCTTGGCAATATTTATGTGTGCGAGGCCCTTTTCCGGGCGGGCACTCATCCGCAGACCGCTTCCGGCAGCCTGAAGCCCCGGGAGATAAGCGGTCTGGTGCGCGCCATCCGGGCTGTTCTGACAGAAGCCATCGCCGCAGGCGGTTCCAGCCTGAAAGACTACGTGCGCCCGGAAGGCAGTCTGGGCTATTTTCAGCATGCCTGGCGCGTTTACGGCAAAAAGGGAGAACCCTGCCCGGACTGCCCCGGTCTCCCGGCCTGCACGGGGGTGGCGCACCTCACACAGGCGGGCCGTTCGACCTTTTTCTGCCCGTTGCAGCAGAAAATAAGGTAAAATTCCTTCAATAACGAGGGAACTGACTTGACTGTGGATACTGCTGTGGATTACAGCACCGCTACTCTTTGCAGCCAGCCCGGCGTTCTCGGGTGGCTCCTCATTTTTTGTGCTGGATAGAATAGAAACTATGGCGAATATCGCTTCAGCGCGTAAGCGCATCCGGCAGACCGCGAAGCGGACTGCTCGTAACACAGCCCGCAAGTCTCGTATGCGCACCTTTATCAAGAAGGTCGAAACTGCAATTGCCTCTGGCAATCATGATGAAGCGCGTGAAGCGCTCCGTGTTGCCCAGCCTGAACTGCAGCGCGGCGTGATCAAGGGCGTTGTGCATGCCAACACGGTTGCACGCAAAATTTCCCGCCTCTCTGCTCGCGTGAAGTCTCTGGCAAGCGCCTGAGACCTTCAGGCTGCGTCAGCAGCCATTTGAAGCATGCGTTTTTGTAAAGCCGAATCATCTTGGGGTGGTTCGGCTTTGCTTTGTGCAGCCCTCGGCATGGCATGCGGAAATGAGGGCCGGAGCCAGAGATTTTCATTGCTCATCCCTCGGTCGTGCTTTAGTTCTGGGAGATAGTCTCCGCTGCGGGAAAGCGCGCTTTACTGCGCTCCTGCGCCGCCTTTTCTGGCGGGCGTGAGACCTGCCGGACGCCCGGCTGTCTGGCTGTCGCGCAAGCGATGCCATTATCGGAAATCACGCGCGGAAGGCCGCGTTCTATGACCGCTCGGGAGCGCAGATGACAATCGGAGTGGACGATGACGAAAGGGCTTCCCCCCATCTTGAAGATGGCAAGGCGCTTGAGGAATCGTGGTTACAGATCTGTTCAAGACTGAAAGGCGAAGTCGGGGAGGTTGAATACCGCACCTGGCTGACCAAGATTGCCCTGGGCCCGGTGGATGGTGATGAGATTACACTCCTCCTGCCCACCCGCTTTCTGCGTGACTGGGTGCGCAGCCAGTATGGCGACCGGCTGAGCGAACTGTGGAATCAGGTTCTGCCTTCCATCCGCCGGGTGGAACTTCAGGTTGCCCGCCCCGGTGACCCTTCGGCTCCCGCACTGGTTCTTGAGAGTGATACCTCCGCAGTTGTGGCGGCTCCTCAGGGTGTCGAGGCGGAAGAGGCACCCCGCAATGCACCGGAAGTGCGGAGCGATCTTGTTACGGCTCTTGATACCCGCTTTACGTTTGATACGTTTGTGGTGGGTAAACCGAACGAATTCGCCTATGCCTGCGCCCGCCGTGTGGCGGAAAAGCCTTCAAGCGTCGGGTTCAATCCGCTCTTTCTGTATGGCGGCGTGGGGTTGGGCAAAACCCACCTGATGCATGCCATCGGCGCGGAGCTGGTGCAGCGCGGCAATGTCTCTGTTGCATATATGTCCGCTGAAAAGTTCATGTATCGCTTCATTGCGGCCATTCGCTCTCAATCCACCATGGAATTCAAGGAGCAGCTCCGCTCCGTGGATGTCCTGATGATTGACGATCTCCAGTTCCTGATCGGCAAAGACAACACGCAGGAAGAGTTCTTCCATACCTTTAACGCGCTGGTGGATGCCGGGCGGCAGATTGTGGTGTCTGCCGACAAATCTCCCTCAGACCTTTCCGGGCTGGAAGACCGCCTGCGCACCCGGCTGGGCTGCGGCATGGTGGCGGATATTCACGCCACCACATTTGAGCTGCGCATTTCCATTCTGGAAGCCAAGGCTGCGGCATCCGGCGTGGTTGTTCCGGCCAAGGTTCTGGAATTTCTGGCCCACAAGATCACGTCCAACGTGCGTGAGCTTGAAGGCGCTCTCAATCGTCTGATTGCCCATGCCAACCTGTTCGGGCGTCCGGTCACGCTGGAAGCCACGCAGGATGTTCTGCACGACATCCTCAAGGCGCATGATCGCCGCGTGACGATTGAGGAAATCCAGAAGAAAGTGGCCGAGCACTGGAATATCCGCCTCACGGATATGTCCTCCGCCCGCCGTGCCCGCGCCGTGGCGCGGCCAAGGCAGGTCGCCATGTATCTGGCAAAACAGCTTACCAGCCGGTCTCTGCCCGAAATCGGCCGGAAATTCGGAAACCGGGATCACACCACCGTCATGCACGCCGTCTCACGCGTGGCGGAACTGATGGAGCGTGACCCCGCTTTTGCTGAAGATGTCGAGCTGATGCGCCGGATGCTGGAAAGCTGAAACCCGGGGGCCTGCTGCCTCGCGCAGGGGAAGCAGGCACTCAAAGATTGACTGCGCCGTTACCGCTGTTAGTTTTCAACAGGATAGAACCCGGCCCGCCTGTATTCCTGCGTGGGGCCGGTCATGCAGGAAAGAGGCAAAGATGAAGTTTTCAGCTGAGCGCGCAATACTGCTCAAAGCTTTGGCACACATCCAGAGTGTCGCTGAAAAGCGTAACACCATCCCCATCCTTGCCAACGTTCTGATTCAGGCTGCTGACGGACGCCTGAGCCTGAAGGCGACCGATATGGAAATCGAGGTGGTGGAAGAGATTCCGGCCATCATCAAGCGGGATGGCGCCACCACAGTTCCGGCCTCCGTGCTCTATGAAATTGTCCGCAAACTGCCGGACAGCGTTGAGGTGGAGCTGGATCAGGCTGATGCGAGCGGCCCCCTGCATCTGCGGGCAGACCGGTATTCAACGCGCCTCAATGTCCTGAGTGTGGATGATTTTCCGTCCATGGGCACAGGCGACCTGCCATGCCGCTTCAAGGTTGGTTCAGCCGCACTGCGCTCCCTGATCGACCGGACTCGCTTTGCCATTTCCACCGAAGAAACGCGCTACTACCTGAACGGCATTTTCTTCCATGCGGCAGATACCGAAGCGGGCAAGCTGCTCCGCGCCGTAGCGACAGACGGGCACCGTCTGGCACGTGTGGAAACCGCGCTTCCCGCCGGGGCCGAAACCATGCCTGGCGTGATTATCCCGCGTAAAACCGTGGCGGAACTGCGCAAGCTGATTGATGAAGCTCCGGAAGAAATTGAAGTCGCCCTTTCGGAAACGCGTGTGCAGTTCACGGCTGGGCCGGTCATGCTGACCTCCAAGCTGATTGACGGGACATTCCCGGAATATGACCGCGTTATTCCCAATAACAACACGCGCATCCTGCGGGTTGGCAAGAAAGACTTCTCCGATGCCGTGGCGCGTGTCGCGGCAATCAGCCAGGAGCGTTCGCGCCCTGTGAAGCTGGCGCTGGAACCCGGCCTGCTGACACTCTCAGCCAGCAGTGCAGAGCAGGGGATGGCAACGGAAGAGCTGGATGACAGCCGCATTTCCTATACTGCCGAAGCTCTGGAAATCGGCTTTCAGGCCCGCTACCTGAACGACATTACCGATCAGGTGGAAAAGGACGTTGAATTCGCGTTCTCTGACAGCGCCGCCCCCACCATCGTGCGCGATGTGCACAGCCCATCAGCACTGTATGTGCTGATGCCCATGCGCGTTTAAAATCTACCTGCCGCCATGCCCACCATCCGCTTATCGCAAGACAGGATACGGGGCATGGCTTTGCCGGACGGGCACAAACCCGGTGGTGTCATCGGATAGATTGTGGCTCAGCTTCTCAAACTGACTCTTTCCGATTTTCGTAATTACGAGCGTCTGGTGTGGTCACCAGAGGCGTCTCTTGTGGTGCTGACCGGCGAGAACGGCAGCGGCAAGACCAACCTTCTGGAATCTCTCTCCCTGCTGACACCCGGCAGGGGATTACGCGGCGCGCCGCTGGCGCAACTGGGCCGCAACAATGCGGCGAACTGGGGCATTTCAGCACGCTTCACGTTTGATCAGGATAGTCTGGAACTCGGAACCGGCCTGACCGGGGAGGGGGAGGCCGCACGCCGGGTTTTCCTGCTGAATGGCCAGCAGATCCGCAACCGTGACGCTCTGGAGGATACGCTCTCCGCGGTCTGGATCACACCACAGATGGACCGGCTGTTCAGCGAGGGCACCTCAGGCCGCCGCCGCTTTCTGGACCGGCTCGTCATGGCGGTGACACCCCACCACGCCCGCGAACTGATTGCTTACGAGCGAGCCATGACGCAGCGGAACCGCCTGCTGCAAACCCGTTTTTCGGAAGCCTCCTGGCTGGCCGGGCTGGAAGCCTCCATGGCGCGGCATGGCGTGGCGATTGCCGCGGGCCGAAGAGAAATGGTTCAGCAGCTCTGTCTTTTCGCCCGCTCCAGCCTTGGGGCCTTCCCGAGTGTGGATGTGGCGGTCTTGTGCGATGTGGGAAACCAGCTTGAGCATGCTCCCGCCCTGAGTGTGGAAGACTGGCTGCGGGACCAGCTTGCCGCCAACCGCCAGCAAGACAGGGACCGTGGGCGCGCCACCTTTGGCGTGCACCGCACGGATTTCCGCCTTTCAGACCTGCGGACAGGCCTTCCGGCCGCCACAGCCAGCACCGGCCAGCAGAAAACCCTTCTGATGGGCGTGGTGCTGGCGCATGCCAGACTGGTTGAGGATTATCGCGGCACACCGCCAGTCCTGCTGCTGGATGAACCTCTGGTGCATCTGGACCACGTCCGGCGTGGTTCCCTGCTGGAAATTGTTCAGGATTTCCGCGCCACGGTGATCCTGACAGGCACAGATGAAGTGCCTTTTGCGGACTTACGGCCTCAGGCACGGTTTGTAACACTAAAACAGGGTGAATTTCTCGGATAAATCGGGAAACAATCCCATAAAAAAGACCTTCCAATCTGGTCGGACTGCACTGGCCGGAGTATAAGATACTCTCAGGTCCTATTGTTCTTTTCCGGAGTACCGTTCCCTTATGACAGACCTTTCTCAGCCCACGCCGTCTACCGGAATGGAAGAGTATGACGCCGCGTCGATCTCTGTGCTGAAAGGGCTTGATGCCGTTCGTAAGCGGCCGGGGATGTATATCGGTGATACGGACGATGGCTCCGGCCTGCACCACATGGCGTTTGAAATCATTGATAACGCCGTGGATGAAGCGCAGGCTGGCTATGCCACCCGCTGCATCCTGACACTGAACGCTGATGGCAGCGTGACTGTACGCGATAACGGGCGCGGCATTCCTACCGACATGCATGCCGAAGAAGGAATCAGCGCTGCCGAAGTCGTGCTGACCCGCTTGCATGCTGGCGGTAAGTTCAACCAGAATTCCTACAAGGTTTCCGGCGGTCTGCACGGTGTGGGTGCCGCTGTGGTGAACGCGCTTTCTGAATTCATGGAAGTGCGCATCTGGCGCAACGGGCTGGAGCATATGATCCGCTTCCGCCATGGTGAACGGGAAGCACCGCTGGAAGTCGTCGGGCCTTCCGATGAAGAACGCGGCACGCAGGTTACGTTCAAACCGAGCCACGAGACATTCCCCCGGACCGTTTTCGAGTTCTCCGTTCTGGAACGCCGCCTGCGTGAGCTGGCCTTCCTGAACTCCGGTCTGGAAATTGTTCTGCGGGATGCCCGCGAAGAACCTCGTGAAGAAGTGTTTTACTACGAAGGCGGCCTTGAGGCTTTTGTGGAGTGGCTGGACCGCGCCCGCACCCCGATTGTCACACCGCCCATTACCGGCAGTCTGGAAAACCCCGATAACGGGATCAAGGTTGAATTCGCGCTGAGCTGGAATGACAGCTTTCACGAAACCATGCTGTGCTTCACCAACAATATTCCCCAGCGCGATGGCGGTGCCCATCTGGCAGGCTTCCGGCAGGCGCTGACCCGTATTGTCGGCAAATATGCCGAGAGCATTGCAAAAAAGGATGCGCAGTCTCTGGTTGGGGAAGATATGCGTGAAGGGCTCACGGCTGTTCTCTCCGTCAAGGTGCCGGACCCGAAATTCTCCTCCCAGACCAAGGACAAGCTGGTTTCCTCCGAAGTGCAGCCTGTGGTCCATGCCGCTGCGGCGGACATGATCGGCCACTGGTTCGAAACGCACCCCAAAGAAGCCAAGATTGTTGTCGCGAAAGTGCTGGATGCGGCCTCGGCACGTGAGGCCGCGCGCAAGGCCCGTGAGTTGACCCGCCGCAAGGGAATTCTGGATATTTCCTCTCTGCCGGGCAAACTGGCTGACTGTCAGGAACGTGATCCGGCCAAGGCTGAAATTTTCATCGTTGAGGGTGACTCCGCAGGCGGGACCGCAAAGCAGGGAAGGGACCGCCGTTTTCAGGCCATTCTGCCGCTGAAGGGCAAGATCCTGAACGTGGAGCGCGCCCGGTTTGACCGGATGCTTGGCTCTGCTGAAATCGGAACCCTGATTACGGCTCTGGGCACAGGCATTGGCCGTGGCGAGGCTGAGCAGGGCGGCTTCTCCCTTGCCAAGCTGCGCTACCACCGTATCGTCATCATGACTGACGCTGACGTGGACGGCTCCCATATCCGCACCCTGCTGCTCACATTCTTCTTCCGCCAGATGCCGGAACTGATTGAAAACGGGTATCTCTATATTGCTCAGCCGCCGCTCTACCGCGCCAAACGCGGCAATGAAGAGCGGTATCTGAAGGATGATGCGGCTCTGGAGCAGTACCTGCTCGACAAGGCCCTGAACAATGCCGCCTTTATCTATGCGGATGGCCGGACAGTCTCCGGGACTGATCTGGAAGCTGACCTGCCGTTTATTCGCCACGCCGCGCAGGCTATTGCCCGCCTGTCCAACCGCGTGCCGAACTGGATTATCGAGCAGGCGGCACTGGCTGGTGCCCTGACGGCTGACCTTGAAACACTGCAACAACGTATTCCGGACCTCCAGAAGCGTCTGGATGCTTCCTCCGCAGAGACCGAACGCGGCTGGAAAGCCGTGGCCAGCACGGATGGTCTGGAACTGGCCCGCAGCGTTCGCGGTGTGGGAGAAGTTTACCGGATTGATCCCATCATGCTGGCAGGCGGGGATGCCCGCTGGCTGACCAGCCAGATGGACCGTCTGGTGCGTGAATTTGGCACGGGTGTCACCCTGCGTGTGGACACGACGGATCTGCTCATGAAAGGGCCGTCAGACCTCTATACGCGTCTGCTGGCACTGGGGCGCCGCGGTCTGGCCATCAACCGCTTTAAAGGTCTGGGCGAAATGAATGATGAACAGCTGTGGGAAACCACGCTGGACCCGTCCATGCGCACCCTGCTTCAGGTCAAGGTCGGGGATGTGGAAGATGCCGCACAGGTCTTCACCACCCTGATGGGGGATGTTGTCGAACCACGCCGCGACTTCATTGTCGGCAATGCCCTGAAAGTGGCCAATCTGGACGTGTAAGGCGCATTGCCTTGCCGTCTGGCTGATGGGGAGCCCTTGTGGCTCCCTATTTTTTTGCCTGCCGGGCAGCGACTGTCTTCAGGAAACCAAGGATGACCCATCCCGGCTGGGCAGATAACAAAAAAGCGGAAAGCAGGGCGTTATGCCCCGACTTTCCGCTTCCCAAGAGGTGCGTGCTGCGATTCCGCCCGGACGTTAAGCCTGCGTCTTGATCAGCTGATCAATCTCGCGGAACTGCTTCAGCAATGCCGGGAGCGTTCTGATAGGCAGCATGTTCGGGCCATCGCTTGGTGCGCGGTCCGGGTCTTCATGCGTTTCAATGAAAAGAGCCGCCACGCCAACCGCCAGAGCGGCGCGAGAGAGAACAGGGGCAAATTCTCGCTGCCCCCCGGAAGAACCACCCAATCCTCCCGGCTGCTGCACGGAATGCGTCGCATCATACACAACAGGATAACCCGTCTGCGCCATAATAGGCAGGCCACGCATATCGTTAATCAGGGTGTTATAGCCAAAGCTGGTCCCACGTTCACACAGCATGACGCGCTGATTGCCTGTGGAGGCAATTTTTGCGGCAACGTGCTGCATGTCCCACGGCGCCAGAAACTGACCCTTTTTGACATTCACCACAGCCCCGGTTTCCCCCGCAGCCAGAAGCAGATCTGTCTGGCGGCACAGAAAGGCCGGGATTTGCAGCACATCAACAGCCTCAGCCGCAGGAGCACATTGCTCCGGGCTGTGAACATCTGTCAGCACAGGGATATTCAGGCTGCTCCGGATATCCGCCAGAATAGCCAGCCCCTCCTTCATCCCGATGCCACGGGCACTGGAAAGGCTGGTCCGGTTGGCTTTGTCAAAGGAGCTTTTGTAAATGAGCCCCACATTGGCAGCAGCACAGAGTTCCTTCAGCGCAACCGCCATTTCCATGGCATGCGCCGCAGATTCAATCTGACACGGGCCTGCGATCAGCACAAAAGGCTGATCATTCCCGACTGTCAGGGACTGAAGCTGAAAATTATGTGCTGCTACCTGCGTCATGCACGGCGTGCCTTTTCAAGTGCTGCGCCAATAAACCCGGAAAACAGCGGGTGCGGCGCAAAGGGGCGGGACTTCAGTTCCGGATGATACTGAACAGCCACAAACCACGGATGGTCCGGATATTCGACAACTTCCGGCAGAATACCATCAGGAGACAGGCCGGAGAATTTCATCCCGGCTTTTTCAAGCTGCTCCTTGTAGTGAATATTGACCTCATAACGATGCCGGTGCCGCTCACGGATATCGGTCGTGCCATAAATGGCCGCGGCACGGGAGCCTTCCACCAGCTTGGCCGGATACGCGCCAAGCCGCATCGTGCCGCCCAGTTCTCCGCCTTCACTGCGGCGCAGGCGCTCATTCCCGCGCGCCCATTCCGTCATCAGGCCGACAAGCGGTTCATCCGTGTGACCAAACTCGGTTGAGGATGCCTTTGGCAGACCTGCAAGATTGCGGGCGCATTCAACAACGGCCATCTGCATCCCGAAACAGATCCCGAGGAACGGAATGCCATGCTCACGGGCAAACCGCACGGCCGCAATCTTCCCCTTGGAACCGCGCTCCCCAAACCCGCCCGGCACCAGAATGCCATGCGCGTTTGAGAGGCGTTCCACAGCAGCCTCAGATTCTTCAAAGGCTTCGGCTTCCATCCAGTCCAGCTTCACTTTGGCGCGGTGTGCAATGCCACCATGCAAAAGCGCCTCATTCAGGGACTTATAGCTGTCGAGCAGGGCCGTATATTTCCCGACCACCGCAATCCGCACATCCGCATCCGGACGGCGGATGGCATCCACAATCCTTTCCCAACCGGACAGATCAGGCTCTTCAGCATGAGGAAGATTGAAATACCGCAGGACCTCGGTATCCATCCCTTCCGCATGATAGGCGAGGGGGCAGGAATAAATCGTGTCCACATCCCGCGCGGCAATAACCGCTTCCGGGCGGACGTTACAGAAATTGGCGATTTTCCGGCGTTCGGTGTCAGGAATGGCGCGGTCACACCGGCACAGCAGGATCTGCGGCTGAATACCAACATTCTGCAACTCTTTGACAGAGTGCTGGGTGGGCTTGGTCTTCAGTTCACCAGCAGAGGGGATCCACGGCAGCAGCGTGAGGTGCACGACCATGGTCCGGTCAGTGCCCAGATCATTGCGCAACTGGCGAATAGCTTCAAGGAACGGAAGGCTTTCAATATCCCCAACCGTACCGCCGATTTCGACCAGCACGAAATCCACATCATCCGTATTGGCCACCACGATATCCTTGATGGCGTCCGTGATATGCGGAATGACCTGCACCGTAGCACCCAGATAATCTCCGCGCCGCTCCCGGGCGATGACATCGGAATAGATCTTGCCGGTTGTGGTGTTGTCTTCTCTGGTGGCGTTCACGCCGGTAAACCGCTCGTAGTGGCCCAGATCCAGATCTGTCTCGGCCCCATCGTCGGTAACGAACACTTCCCCATGCTGATAGGGGCTCATGGTGCCGGGATCAACGTTCAGGTACGGATCAAGCTTGCGCAGGCGGACCTTGTAGCCGCGCGCCTGCAGGAGTGCGGCAAGGGCTGCCGAGGCAATGCCTTTCCCGAGAGAGGATACCACACCGCCGGTGATAAATACGAAACGGGTCATGAACAGACTTCCTACACGGATTAAACCGGGTGGGTAAAGATGGACACAGGAATTCCTCCGCAGCCTTGCTCAAGCGCAGAGGAATAAAGACTCTTTTTCTCTCTCCATCCTGGGGAAGGAGAGAGCGGGAACCATGTTACTGTTTGGACGGGGCCGGGGCTGCCGGCGGAGCAGCGGGCTGAACCGGGGCCGTAACCGCAGCCGGAGCGGGGGCAGGCGGCTGAGCCAGAATATCATGCCCGGCCCCGGTGGAGGAGCCGCGGTTCAGAATCGCCAGCACCAGTGACAGCAGCATGAACAGCCCGGCAAGGACTGCCGTCGTGCGGGTCAGCAGGTTTGCCGTGCCACGGCCGGACATGAACGCACCCATGCCCTGACTGCTGCCAATGCCAAGGCCGCCCCCTTCACTGCGCTGGATCAGCACAGTGCCAATCAGGGCTATGGTCACGCAAATATGCAGAATCAGCAGGGCTGTAATCATGTCGAGTTCCCGATAAAGTGCGGAAATCAGGCAGCAGACGCCGCGCCGATAATGGATAGGAATGCCTCTGCATTCAGGCTGGCACCCCCGACAAGGGCACCTGCTACATCTGCAATCGACAAAATGGAAGCCGCATTCTTGGCATTAACCGAGCCACCATACAGAATCCTGAGCGTTTTGCCAGCCTCGCCAAACTGACGCACCAGCTCTTCACGCAGGAAGTGCATGGTTTCGGCAATTTCTTCCTCTGTCGCAGCGCGCCCCGTGCCGATGGCCCAGATGGGTTCATATGCCAGAATACCCGTGAAATTGTCGGGCAGGGAGCCTTTGATCTGCCAGCCAAGCGTATCAAAATGCTGCCCGCTTTCCCGCTGTTCTTCGGTCTCACCAATACAGACAATGGGGGTCAGGCCCGCCTGTGTCGCGGCAATGGCTTTTCCCCGCACGGTATCATCCAGTTCGCCATGCTCCTGCCGGCGTTCGGAGTGACCCAGAATGACATAAGAAACGCCAAGATCTGCAAGCATGGCGGGGGAAATATCACCCGTATGCGCGCCAGAAGCATTCTGATGACAGTCCTGCGCCCCCAGGGCGATGGGGGAAGAGTTCAGTTTCTCCGCCACCAGGGCAAGCTGCGTAAAGGGCGGGCAGATGACGATATCCGGCAGCGTGGCCGGAAGCCCTGCCAGCAGGGCCTCAACAAGCGCCTGCGAATCACGGCTGGTGCCGTTCATCTTCCAGTTGCCGACAATAATCTGTCTGGTCATACTCCGGGTCCTTCCGTGCTACCTGTGCCCGCATCATCATCGCGCCACTCGGGCCGTAGAAACAGGCTAAACCATACACCCGGCCTGTGGGGCAAGATGCTGTGTGCGTGTTTCATTCCGCTGTGGTGCGTTACCGCTGGTCAAGAGCGGCCGCTCCGCTTATGGTGCCGCGCCCGGGTTTGCCCGTGGCATGGTGTTCTGTCTCCTACGGATCCTTGGGTTCATGATTTCCTATCTGCGTCGCGTTTTTGTTGAATCCTGGCTTGGGCGTGTCTCCGCCATCGTCATTTTCCTTGCTTTCATCGGCTGGGGGGTGGGGGATGTGCTCGGCTATATGGGCACTGAGACTGACGTCGTGGCCAAAGTCGGCCAGCAGCGCATCAGCTCAGCGGAGCTTGGGCAGGCCCTGCAGGGGGAAATGCCGGCCATTGCGAAGCAGATGGGCATTTCAGACCCGGCACAGGTCCCCGTGGCCATGCGGCAGCAAATGGCCTATCAGGTTCTGCAAAGACTGATCGGGCAGGCAGAGCTGCTGGATGCCGCACGCCGCCTGAAGGTGTCTGTGCCTGATTCGGCCGTGCGGGAAGAAGTGTTCTCTCTCCCTTACTTCAAGGGAGCCAATGGCCAGTTTGACCGGAACATCCTGAACGCGCGCCTGCGGGAACGCGATATTACGGAGCAGCGCTTCCTGTCTCTGGTGCGTGATGATCTGGCCAGCCGCACCATGCTGCAGCCCATCGGGCAGGCCGCCAGCGTTTCCGACACACTGACAAAACGCCTCTCGGATTTTGGCATGCAGACACGCACGCTTGACCTTGTGCGCATTCCGTTTGCAGACCAGCCGACCCCATCCGCGCCGGATGACGCCGTTCTGCGCCGCTACTATGCCAACCACCTGTGGAATTTCCGGACCCCGGAATTCAGGCATGCGCGTATTGTCGTGCTCTCTCCCGCCACGGTGGCGGACACCATCACCATTGATGAAAAAGACCTGCACCGCGTTTATGATGAAGAAAGCGACCGCTATCACGTGCCTGAAACACGCGATGTGCAGGTTGTGACCATGCCGGATGAAGCACAGGCCCGCACAATTGCCGACTTGTGGACAAAAGGAGCCGACTGGGCTGCCGTGCAGGCGGCCGCCAAGGCGGGGGCATCCGTTGAAATGCCGGGGGCGCGCCCTTCCACCATTCCTTCTGAAGGGCTGAGCAAAGCTGTTTTTGCCGCACCGGTGGGGCAGATTCAGGGGCCCTTCAAGTCTGAAGGCGGGTGGGTTGTGCTGCGCGTGACCAAAGTCACACCCCCCAAAGACACACCGTATGATGTGGCGAAAAAAGACATCCTCCAGCAGTATCGGACCGCCAAGGCACCGTCCGTTGTGAGTGAGCGCAGCCGTCAGTTGCAGGATGCCATTGCCAGCAATGGTCTTGACTCCATCCCGACAGACATTGGCGCCGCCGCTGCGGCTGGCACGCTGGATATCAATGGCACTACGCAGGATGGTAGCCCGGCACCGTTCCCCGCGAGCGGAAAGCTCCGCGCTGCCGTGGTGCAGCAGATTTTCACCCAGGCCAAAGGCGCCCGCCCCAATCTGATAGAAGGGCCGGACAACAGCTGGTATGCGGTTGAAGTTGATACCACCACACCCGCCGCACAGCTGACATTCGATCAGGCAAAAGCCAGCGTCCTGACGGCGTGGCAGGCGGACGCCCGGCGGCACGCCGCCGATGAGCGCGCAACAGCCCTCTACACCGCCGCGCAGGAAAAAGGTGGCCTCTCCAACGTTACCGGAGCCGGAACACAGGTCGTGCACGGCCTGACATTCTCACGTTCCGCTCCCAACCCGGCCATTCCGTCCGAACTCATGGAAACACTGCCGCGCATGAAGGCGGGGCAGTCTGTGATGGGTGAATCTGCTGGAGAATTTGTCGTCGCCACCGTCACGGCGGTTTCCACTCCCAACCCGATGGCGGATCTCCCGGCTTACCAGCGCCTGAAAGCCGCGCTGACGCAGTCCACAGGGGATGATCTTCTGGCCTCCTATGTAGAAGCCCTGAGCAAACGAACCCCGCCGGTTATTATCCGACGGGCCGTGACAGCCACACTCTCCTCCCTTGGTCTTGATGGAAGCACGGCGCCATGAGTGTTTCAGCACGGATTGCGGCTTCTCCCTCGCGCGAGGCCTGTCAGGCCGCGTGGGCGGACGGGAAATCATCCGTCGTTTTTTCGGTTGAACCGGCTGACCTTCTGACACCGGTTTCCGCCTATATTCGGCTGGCCGGGTTTGATGGCGGCACAGGCCGCCACACGTTGCTGCTGGAAAGTGTTGAGGGTGGGGTTTCCCGTGGGCGATATTCCGTTATTGCCCTCAAACCCGATCTGGTCTGGACCTGCCATAATGGCGAGGTCACGATAGATGATGCGCCGGAAAACGCGGAGCAGGCTCCACGCCCGGTGGCAGGCAAGGCCCTTGATGCGCTGCGCCAGCTTATCCGCGAAACACAGCTTGATCTGCCCGCTGGGCTTCCGCCCATGATTGCAGGGCTGTTCGGCTATGTGGGCTATGACATGGTTCGGCAGATGGAATATCTGCCAGATGCCCCGCCGGATGATCTGGGCCTGCCGGAAGCCATCATGATGCGCCCCGGCCTGTTTGCTGTTTTTGATACCGTGAGCGATGAGCTGATTCTGGCGGCGCCCGTGCGGCCTGCCGCTGGAGAGGATGCCGGTGTGGCGTGGGATAAAGCCCATGCACTGCTCGCCCGCGCACGGACCTGTCTGGCCGGAGCCCTGCCGGCTACGCCTGAAGTCGCTCTTCCGCCAGCGTTCGAAGCGCCGCATTCGACCTTCTCCCGCGAAGAATTCTGTGACGTCGTCACGAAAATTCAGGAATATATTGCCGCCGGGGATGCGTTTCAGGTCGTTCCCAGCCAGCGTTTTTCCGCGCCATTCCCGCTTCCATCTCTCGCGCTGTACCGGTCACTGCGCCGCATTAACCCGGCACCGTTTCTGTTCCATCTGGATCTGGGCACGTTCTCTCTGGTCGGCTCTTCACCCGAAATTCTTGTCCGGCTGCGCGAAGGCACCATGACTGTCCGGCCACTGGCCGGCACGCGCCCCCGTGGCAAAGATGCGGAAGAAGACGCGTGGCTGGAACAGGACCTGCTGGCCGACGCCAAGGAACGCGCCGAACATCTGATGCTGATTGATCTGGGCCGGAACGATGTTGGCCGTGTGTGCCAGCCCGGCTCTGTGCGGGTGACGGAACAGTTCGTCATTGAACGGTTCAGCCACGTCATGCACATTTCCTCCACTGTGGAAGGCACCATTCGCCCCGATCTGGGCGCGCTGGATGCGCTGGTTGCGGCATTCCCGGCGGGCACCCTGACGGGGGCTCCCAAAATCCGCGCCATGGAAATCATTGACGAGTTCGAACGCAGCCGCCGCGCGACCTATTCCGGGTGCATCGGATATTTCGGGGCAGGGGGCGATATGGACACCTGCATCGGGCTGCGTATGGCTGTCGTCAAGGATGGCATGATGCATGTGCAGGCCGGATGTGGTGTGGTGGCTGACAGCGTTCCGGAACTGGAATATGAAGAAACGCATCATAAAGCCCGCGCCGTTTTCCGGGCCGCGGAAGAGGCCGTTCATTATGCCCTGCGGGAAAAAAGCTGAGTTCTTGCACGTACGTCATTTGACCCGCACGCCGCATTAAGGTCATCATAAAACCATGATCCTTCTGATCGATAATTACGACAGCTTTACCTTCAATCTCGTTCACTATCTGGGCGAGCTGGGTGAACGCTGTGATGTGCGCCGCAACGATTCTCTCAGTGTTGCGGATGCGCTGGCCCTCAGGCCGGAAGCCATTGTGCTCTCACCGGGGCCGTGCTCACCGAATGAGGCCGGAATCTGCTGTGACCTTATAGCTGCCGCAGCCGGAAACATTCCCGTTTTTGGCGTGTGTCTGGGGCATCAGGCAATCGGGCAGGTGTTTGGCGCCAAAGTGGTTCGGGCTCCGGTGCCCATGCACGGCAAGATCAGTCCCGTCTTTCATAACGGGACTGATGTTTTTGCTGGCCTGCCCAATCCGTTCAACGCAACGCGCTACCATAGCCTGACGCTGGACCCACCCAGCATTCCAGACAGTCTTGCTGTCACAGCCTGGACGGAAGACGGTGTGATTATGGGTGTCTGCCACACGCAGTATCCTGTCTCCGGCGTGCAGTTTCACCCTGAGAGCATCGCATCCGAATACGGGCATGATCTTCTGCGCAATTTCCTTCAGGAAGCCCGCGCATGGAACGAAAAGAAAATAGCGGTCTGACATGCCGGACGCATCCGCTTTTTCAGAAGACACTCAGGACGCATTTTTCACAAAAGTTCTGAACACGTTGGCGCAGGGCAGGATACTGACCCCGGCTGAGTCTGAGGCCGCCTTCGGCGTCATTATGGAAGGCACTTTGCCAGCAGAGCGGGTTGCCGCCTTTCTGATGGCGCTTCGCGTGCGCGGAGAAACGGCGGAAGAAGTGCAGGGGGCTGTTACAGCCCTGAGGCGGCGCATGATTTCTCTCCCGCAGGTTCCCCCCGGAACGATTGATGTCTGCGGAACCGGGGGCGACAATTATGGCACCCTAAATGTTTCAACCGCCGTGGCCTTCGTGCTGGCGGCACTCGGCGTTCCCGTTGCCAAACACGGGAACCGGGCCGTTTCCTCCCGCTCCGGCGCATCCGATGTTCTGACCGCTCTGGGGGTACCCCTGCTGGCAGACCCGGCGGAACTGTCCCGCCAGCTTGCGCGGCACAACCTGACCTTTCTGGCAGCCCCCCATCATCACCCGGCCATGCGCCATGCCGCTCCTGTCAGAAAGTCGCTGGGGATCCGGACGGTGTTCAATCTGCTGGGGCCAATGGTCAATCCGGCATGCGTCAAGAATCAGTTGATCGGGGTTTTCGCTCCCGAGTGGTTGCCTCTGGTTGTCGATGTCCTGCATCGCCTTGGCTCCGAGCGGATCTGGGCTGTGTGCGGGCAGCCTGCCGGAGAAACACAAGGAATTGATGAACTGACGCTCGCGGGGCCCACTCAGGTTGCAGCCCTTGAAAACGGTTCTTCTTACACCCTTGTAGTAGAGGCGGGGATGGCGGGCCTCCCCAGTGCGCCAGTATCTGCCATACTGGGCGGAGATGCGGAGTATAATGCGCACGCTCTGGAAGCCTTGCTCAATGGCGCGTGTGGCGCTTATCGTGATACTGTTTTGCTGAACGCGGCCTGTGCCCTTCATGTGGCCGGAAAGCGTTCCATCCTGCGGGGTTTGCAGATAGACCCTCAGGCTTTGAGAGAGTGCGTGGCCGATGTCAGCCGTGTACTGGATAATGGTGCCGCACTGGCGGTGCTCAATGGTTTGCGTACGTCATCTTCTGGTGCGCATGCTCAAGACATGACAGGATGATTATGAACGAAGCACCCAATTCGTCCGCTGCAGGAACATGCACCGAGGAGGCTGGCATTCAGGCAGACCACCTGCCAGATGTCCTCTCCCGTATCTGTGCACGGACAAGAGTTGAGGTTGAACACCGTTCAACTCTTGTGCCTCTGAAAGAGATGATGGCCAAAGCGCAGGATGTGAAAGAGCCACCGCGCGGGTTCGGTCGCGCCCTGAAGGAAAAAGCGGCGGATAGAACTATCGGGCTGATTGCCGAAATCAAGAAGGCCTCTCCTTCGGCTGGCATTCTGCGCGAAAACTATGATCCGGCAAAAATCGCTACGGCCTACGAGCAGGCTGGTGCCGCGTGTCTGTCCGTGCTGACGGAAAGCTCGTGCTTCCATGGCCAGAATGAAGACCTCCAGACAGCCCGCGCTGCCTGCGCTCTGCCGGTTTTGCGCAAGGATTTCATTATCGACCCTTGGCAGGTTTATGAGAGCCGGGTGCTGGGAGCAGACTGCATCCTTGTCATCATGTGCATTCTGACAGACGAGGAAGCTCTGGCTCTGGTGGACCACGCCAAGGGGCTGGATATGGATGTTCTGGTGGAAGTGCATGATGAAGAAGAACTGAACCGCGCTCTGGCGCTGGACACGTTCCTCATCGGCATAAACAACCGTAATCTCAAGACGTTACAGACCGATATTGAGACAACAAGACGTCTGACACCGCTTGTGCCGCCTGACCGGATTATTGTTTCAGAAAGCGGCATCAAGACGCATGACGATATCATGTGTCTGGCTGATATTGGTGTAACGGGCTTTCTGGTAGGGGAATCCCTGCTGCGGCTGCCTGACCCCGGTCAAGCAGCGCGGGGTCTGCTTGGATTTGCCTGAGGTGCCTGACGTACCGGGGAAGACGCTGACTCATCTGGACGCCGCAGGGCATGCGCGGATGGTCGATATTTCCGAAAAAGCAGACACTTACCGGAAAGCTGTTGCAACCGGCAGCATTTCCATGCGCCCCGAAACTCTGGCGCTGATTGTTTCAGGCGCCATGCCCAAGGGTGATGTTCTGGCCACCGCCCGCATCGCGGGTATCATGGCGGCAAAAAAAACGGCGGATATCATTCCGCTCTGCCACCCTCTGGCGCTCAGCCGTGTTTCGGTCGATCTGGTTCCGGCAGATGACAAAATCGAGATCACGGTTTCTGTTGCAACAAAGGGCGCAACCGGTGTTGAAATGGAAGCGTTAACCGCAGCAAGTGCTGCTGCACTGACTTTATATGACATGTGTAAGGCAGTTGACCGCGGCATGAGAATTGACGGTATCCGGCTCCTGCATAAAAGCGGGGGCCGTTCAGGCGACTACAACGCGGAATGAATGATAAGATCATGCAGGATTGAGCCGGTAAACGACGGACATATGCGGATTTCTTCGTTTTCATAAACCCCGCGTCCGCGCGCGGATTTCTAAAAGCAGAACACGACACATTAATAAGGAAAAGCCGATGACGGCGGGGCAAAAAAGCAAAATACGTGCCGGGGGTAATGGACCATCCTTAACCCGTGAGCAATTCATGAAGGCTTTTCATGAAATGCTGCTTATTCGTCGATTTGAAGAAAAAGCCGGACAGCTTTACGGCATGGGCCTGATCGGCGGTTTTTGCCACCTGTATATCGGGCAGGAAGCCGTTGTTGTCGGTATTCAGATGACCCTCAAGGAGGGTGACAAGCTGATCACCTCCTATCGTGACCACGGCCAGATGCTCGCCTCAGGCATGGAACCGCGCGGCGTGATGGCGGAACTGACGGGCCGCGCCACCGGTTATTCGCACGGCAAGGGTGGCTCGATGCACATGTTCTCGCGCGAGAAAAACTTCTATGGCGGACACGGGATCGTCGGCGCGCAGGTCGCACTGGGTATCGGTCTGGCTTTTGCCAATAAATATCGTGAAACAGATGAAGTCTCGGTTGCCTATTTTGGGGATGGCGCCGCCAACCAGGGGCAGGTTTACGAGAGTTTCAACCTTGCCGCCCTTCATAAGCTGCCCTGCCTGTTCATTATCGAGAACAATCTTTACGGCATGGGCACCAGTGTTGAGCGTGCTTCGGCCTCTCATGAATTCTGGCGCAATGGAGAGCCGTGGGGCATTCCCGGCCGGCGCGTGGACGGGATGGATGTTGCCGCCGTGCATGAAGCCGCAGCCGAAGCCGTGGCGCATTGCCGGGCAGGCAAGGGGCCTTACCTGCTGGAAATGATGACCTACCGCTATCGCGGCCACTCCATGTCCGACCCGGCCAAATACCGCAAACGCGAAGAAGTGGATGAAGTCCGCAAAAACCGGGATCCGATTGAGCATGTGCGGCAGATTCTGCTCGATGCCGGTGTGGATGCCGATAACCTGCGTAAAATTGAAGACGATATCAAAGCGACAGTAAACGATGCTGCTGAATTCGCGCAGACCAGTCCCGAGCCTGATCCTGCCGAGCTTTACACAGATGTCCTGCTAGAGGCGTAACGGATCATGGCGACTGAAATTTTAATGCCTGCTCTCTCTCCAACGATGACGGAAGGGACGCTGGCACGCTGGCTTAAAACCGAAGGAGACACCATCTCCATTGGCGATGTGATTGCCGAGATCGAGACCGACAAGGCGACCATGGAAGTGGAAGCTGTGGAAGGCGGTATTCTTGGCCGTATTCTGGTGCCGGAAGGGACGCAGGACGTTGCAGTCAACGCCCCCATCGGCATTCTCGTGGCCGAAGGCGAGGCCGTGCCGGATGCCGTCTCTGCGCCGCAGGCCCGTGCCGCATCTGCGCCTGCCGCAGAGCAGCCCGCATCTGTCGCGCCGCTGCCAAAGGCTGCCGCAGAGCAGACCTCTGCTCCGCTACTGGCCCCTGAGCCGGAAAAAGACTGGGGCCCGACTGCTGAAATCACGGTACGTGAAGCCCTTCATGATGCCATGCAGGCTGAACTGCGCCGTGATCCGGATGTTTTCCTGATCGGTGAGGAAGTCGCGGAATATCAGGGTGCCTACAAGATCTCGCAGGGTCTTCTGGCTGAGTTTGGTGACAAGCGTGTTATTGACATGCCGATTACCGAGCATGGTTTTACCGGTATGGCTGTTGGGGCCGCGCTGACCGGCCTCAAGCCGATCGTGGAGTTCATGACCATGAATTTCTCCATGCAAGCCATTGATCATATTATTAATTCGGCTGCGAAAACCCTGTATATGTCTGGCGGACAGATGGGCTGCCCCATTGTCTTCCGTGGCCCGAACGGTGCGGCAGCGCGCGTTGGCGCGCAGCATTCACAGTGCTACGGAAGCTGGTATGCCCATGTTCCGGGCCTGAAAGTGGTTGCTCCCTGGTCCTCAGCCGATGCGAAGGGCCTGCTGCGCGCGGCCATTCGGGACCCGAACCCGGTTATCGTGCTGGAAAATGAAATTCTCTACGGGCGCAAATTCCCATGCCCGGTGGATGAAGACTTTATCCTGCCGATCGGCAAGGCAAAGGTTGAGCGGGCAGGGCGGGATGTCACCATCGTGACGTTCTCCATCATGGTTACAACCGCTCTGGAAGCAGCTGAGGCCCTTGCTGAGCAAGGCATCGAGGCGGAAGTCATCAACCTTCGCAGCCTGCGCCCGCTGGACACCGCCACTATTGTGGAAAGTGTCAAGAAAACCAGCCGTCTGGTCACTCTTGAAGAAGGCTGGCCGTTTGCCGGGATCGGGGCGGAAGTCGCCATGCAGGTGATCGAGCATGCATTTGACTGGCTGGATGCGCCCCCCGTGCGTGTAACGGGTGTGGATGTCCCCATGCCGTTTGCCGCCAATCTGGAAAAACTGGCCCTGCCGCAGCCCGAGCACGTCATTGAAGCCGTGCGTCGTCTGATCTGAGGAAAAAGAGATGGCTATTGAAGTTCTGATGCCAGCCCTTTCGCCCACCATGACGGAAGGCACGCTTGCCCGCTGGGTGAAGGCGGAAGGCGACAAGATTGCAATCGGTGATGTGATTGCCGAGATTGAGACCGACAAGGCGACCATGGAAGTGGAAGCCGTGGAGGAAGGCATTCTGGGGCGTATTCTGGTTCCGGAAGGAACGCAGGAGGTTGCCGTCAACACACCTATCGGCATTCTCGTGGCCGAAGGGGAGAGCGTGCCTGAAGCGGGGGCCGTGAAGCCACAGGCACAGAAAGCTGAGGCACCCGCAGCCCAGCCCGCAGCAACCCCTGCCGCACCTGCGGCCTCAGCCGCTCCGGCAGCGGCTGCCCCCACGGGCAAACGCATTATTGCATCCCCCCTGGCAAAGCGCATTGCCAGCCAGAAAGGGCTCGACCTTTCCCGCATTAAAGGGACAGGGCCGCACGGGCGCATCATCCGCCGGGATGTCGAGAATGCCTCGGTTCAGGCCACAGCGGTTGCCCCTGCCGTCACTGCTGCGGTGGCCCCGGCTCCGGCAAGCCGTTCCGTGCCGCATTCCAGCATGCGGAAGGTTATTGCCCGCCGCCTGAGCGAAGCAAAAAGCACCATTCCGCATTTCTATGTTTCTGTGGATGTCGAACTGGATGCCCTGCTGGCCCTGCGCACCCAGCTCAATGCGACATCCCCCGCCGAAGGGCCGGATGCCTTCAAGCTGTCTGTGAACGATATGCTGGTCAAGGCTGCGGCCATCGCGCTCAAGCGGGTGCCGAACGTCAATGCCTCGTTCACGGATGAGGCCATGATCCTGCATGAATCGGCGGATATTTCCATTGCCGTTTCCATTCCTGATGGCCTGATTACACCGATCCTCAAGCATGCGGAGCGGAAGAGCCTGAAAGAGATCAGCCAGGAAACCAAGGATCTGGTCAAACGCGCCCGCGCAGGCAAGCTGAAGCCGGAAGAGTTTCAGGGCGGCACGTTCTCCATCTCCAACATGGGGATGTATGGCGTGCGTGACTTCTCGGCCATTATCAATCCGCCCCAGGCGGCCATTCTCGCCATTGCCGCAGGCAAAAAGCAGCCTGTGGTCAAGGGGAACGAACTGGCTATTGCCACGGTCATGACCGTGACACTCTCGGTTGACCATCGCGTGGTGGATGGCGCCGTGGCGGCTGAGTGGCTTTCCGCTTTCCGGTCAGTGGTCGAATCTCCTCTGACACTTGTTGTTTAACATCGCGTTTGCAGAGCACGACCATGAGCAAAACAGATTTTGACATTATCGTTGTCGGCGGCGGGCCGGGCGGATATGTGGCCGCTCTCAGGGCGGCACAGCTCGGCCTTTCCGCTGCGGTGGTAGAGGCCCGCCATCTCGGGGGCATATGCCTGAACTGGGGCTGCATCCCCACAAAGGCGCTCCTGCGCGCCTCTGAAATCAATCACCTTCTGCATGATCTGGGCTCTTACGGGTTCAGCGCCGAGAAGGTTTCGTTTGATTTCCCTAAAATCATCGCACGCTCGCGCGCCGTATCCAAACAGCTTTCCTCCGGGGTTGCCCACCTGCTGAAAAAGGCCAAGGTTCCGGTTTTTGAAGGATACGGCAAGCTGGACGGCGTTACTGGCAGCAAACGCAAGGTACTGGTCACGCCTGAAAAGGGTGATGCTGTCAGCCTGACTGCAAAGCATGTCATTCTGGCCACCGGCGCCCGCGCCCGGACGCTGCCCGGGCTGGAGCCGGATGGCAAGCTGGTCTGGTCCTATCGGGAGGCTCTTGTGCCTGATGCGCTTCCACGGCGCCTGCTGGTTATCGGGTCCGGGGCCATCGGGAGTGAATTCGCATCCTTCTACCGCAATATGGGGTCCGAGGTCACACTGGTTGAGGTGGCCCCGCGTATTCTGCCGGTTGAGGATGAGGATATCAGCGCACTGGCGCGCAAGGCTTTTGAGAAGCAGGGTATTCGTGTGCTGACCAGCGCCAAGATCGGCGCACTGCGGAAAACGGACACAGATGTGACCGTGCCGGTTGAAGTGAACGGAAAAACCGAAGAGTTCACGGTTGACCGGGTGATTTCCGCTGTTGGTATTGTCGGGAATATCGAGAATATCGGGCTGGAAGGCACAAAGATCAAAACAGACCGCACGCATGTCGTGACCGATGCCCTGTGCCGCACCGGTGAACCCGGCGTGTATGCCATTGGTGATCTTGCCGGTGCACCCTGGCTTGCGCACAAAGCCAGCCATGAGGCTGTCATGTGCGTTGAAGCCATTGCCGGCAAAACGGTGCATCCTATCGACCCGACGAAAATCCCCGGATGCACCTACTGCCGTCCGCAGATTGCCTCTGTTGGGTATACGGAAGCCCGCGCGAAAGAAGCCGGTTACACAGTCAGAGTGGGCAAATTCCCACTTGTGGCAAACGGCAAGGCGCTGGCCATGGGTGAACCGGATGGGCTGGTGAAAACCGTTTTTGATGCCGCAACCGGTGAACTTCTGGGGGCCCATATGATCGGGGCGGAAGTGACGGAAATGATTCAGGGGTATGTCATTGCCCGTACGGGTGAACTGACGGAAGCCGAATTGGCCGAAACCATCTTCCCGCATCCAACCATTTCTGAGTCCATGCATGAAGCTGTTCTGGCAGCTTATGACGGCGCGCTGCATTTCTAGTCTGCAAAACCAGACGGCCTCTCGCGGGTGTGATGCCGTCTGAAGCGCGAAAGGGGGCGTTCTTACCTTGACCCGGAGGAAAGAGCGTTCCAGTCCTTCTTAACCCGGAGTGTGGGAGCGGGCGATATCATGTCTACACGCGTCTTGATTGATCATCGGAATGGGGGGGCGAGCAAAATGCGCCATCCCGAAAAGGCACACCGGCCCGATAATCCGATTGCCCGCAAACCCGAATGGATCCGCGTTAAAGCGCCAACGCATCCTGTTTATCACGAAACACGCAAGCTGATGCGTGATAACCGTCTGGTGACGGTATGTGAGGAAGCGGCGTGCCCCAATATTGGCGAATGCTGGTCCCAGCGCCACGCCACCATGATGATCATGGGGGAAATCTGCACGCGCGCCTGCTCTTTCTGCAATGTGACAACGGGCCTGCCGCACGCTCTGGATGCAGATGAACCCGCCCGCGTGGCGGAAGCCGTGGCAAAGCTCGGGCTGCGCCATGTGGTGATCACCTCGGTGGACCGGGATGATCTTGAGGATGGTGGCGCACGGCATTTTGCCCGCGTGATCCGCGCGATCCGGGATGCGGCACCTGAGACAACCATTGAAATTCTGACGCCAGACTTTTTACGCAAAAACAATGCGTTGGAAGTTGTTGTTGAAGCACGACCTGATGTTTTCAACCACAATCTGGAAACCGTACCCCGCCTTTACCCGAGCATTCGCCCGGGTGCGCGGTACTATCAGTCCATGCGCCTTCTTGACCGTGTCAAACAGCTTGACGGGTCAATCTTCACCAAATCCGGCCTGATGCTGGGGCTGGGAGAAGAGAAGATGGAAATTGCTCAGGTCATGGATGATCTGCGTATTGCAGATGTAGATTTTATTACGATGGGCCAGTATTTGCAGCCTACAGTGAAGCACGCGGCGGTTGCCCGGTTTGTCAGCCCCGCGGAGTTTGAGGAGTATGGCGCCATGGCCCGCGTCAAAGGGTTTCTTCAGGTCAGCTCCAGCCCGCTGACCCGCTCATCCTACCATGCGGATTCTGACTTTGCCGAATTGCAGAAAACCCGCAATGCCCGTCTTGCAGGAGCAAACTGATGCCTAAACACGCGGAAAAGCGTGTTCTCGCGTATCGGGCGGATCAGATTTTTGATCTCGTGGCGGATGTCGGGCGTTACCCGGAGTTCCTGCCATGGTGCGTCGCCGCCCGCGTGCGCACCCGCACGGCCACGGAACTGGTGGCCGATCTGACTGTCGGGTTTGGGCCGTTCCGGGAAAGTTTCACCTCACGCGTCACCCTGAACCGGCCGGACTCCATTACGGTCCAGTATGAAAAGGGGCCGTTTCGTTACCTCAAGAACCTCTGGAAATTCACGCCAGACGAGCATGGGTGTCTGGTCGAATTCCTTGTCGATTTTGAATTTCGCTCCCGTATCCTTCAGGCTGCCATCGGCGTTGTGTTTGGTGAAGCCGTGCGCCTGATGGTTTCAGCCTTTCTGCGCCGCGCACGGGATGTGTACGGGCCGCCTGAAACGGTTTTTGTACGGCCGGAAGAGCGTCAGGTCGCGCAGTAGGCCGGGCAGGCGCTCTTCACATGGACGTTCAAAGTATTTCAGCTTGTTGTTTCGGCGTGTAATTTTCTATACATTACAGTTCTGTTGGAAAATTGCTTTTTGTAAAAGCAGTTCAGCATTCGGATAAGGACTGATGAGTATGAAAAAATTCTTTGCCGCGACAGCACTCGTTTCCGCCACACTGGTTGCGAGCCCGGTTTTCGCTGCGCCGCATCACGGCCACAAGCATGCAATGCACTGCTCTGGCACGAAATGTGGTGCTGCTGGAGACTCCACCACGGATGACCTGAACAACCAGAGCCTGTCCGCCGCCCAGCGCGCCAATGCTCCGGCTTTCGCTGCCGCTCCGACCGCAACAGCTCCTGCTGTCACCGTTCCGGGCGCGACGGTTGGCGTTCCGGCTGCCGGTACGGGTATGACCGCTCCTGCTGTTCCGACTGCTCCTGCAATGCCGAATGTTACGGCTCCTGCTGCCCCGGCAATGCCGACAGCAACTGTACCGGCCAATGCTCCGGTTGCTGGTCAGTAAGTAGCCTACTGCCTTGAGGGTGCGGGCCTCCCGCACTCTGAAAGCGCCAAGAAAAACGCCAGAGGGCAGGGCCTTCTGGCGTTTTTCTGTTTTCAGGCCTTTCGGCTGACGTCAGGAGAGCCTTTGCCTGACCAGATAGAGGGCGTGGCGCGCGGCCTGAGAGCGCACATCTGTCCGCCCGCCCTTGAACACTTTGGCTTCCGCCAACACCTCACCGCCTCTTACCGCAGTTCCAAACCAGACCAGCCCCACAGGTTTCTCCGCAGAGCCGCCACCCGGCCCCGCAATACCTGAGATGGCAACAGAGTGCGTGGCATCTTGCGCGATGCGCAAAGCCCCCACAGCCATTTCCCGCACTGTTTCGGCACTGACAGCACCGAACGCACTCAGAGTGTCCTTTCGCACGCCAAGAACACTTTGCTTCATGCTGTTTGAATACGTGACCAGCCCGCCTTCCATCACATCGGAAGAGCCTGCATGTTGTGTCAGCAAGGCCGCAACCAGCCCGCCTGTGCAGCTTTCAGCCGTAACCAACTTCCCGCCGGAACGCCGCAGCGCCGCCAGAAGGTCTCCTGACAGTCGAACAAGATCGGCCTCATCAGCCTCGACCAGAAGGGAGGTGTCCATATGTTCTACCCCCTGCAAGGCCGGATATGGCGCGCAACCAGACGCCCTGCGCCAATACAGGCTGCCGCCATGGCTCCAGCGACCAGATCATCCCCCATGATCCCGGTCGCTCCATGTTTGCGGTCCAGATAGCCCACAGGGCCGGGCTTCCTGATGTCAAACAGGCGGAAGAGAGCAAATGCCAGCAGGGAAAAACCCACGCTTTTTTTCACGGAAGCAGGGTCTTCAGCATTTTCTGGCAGGCAGGCCAGCAGGCTGACCCACATCCCTGCGACTTCATCAATCACAATCCAGCTATGATCCTCACCCTCTCCAGCCCGATCAGCCGCCCACCAGCCCGCAAGGGTTACACACCCGATTGCCCCCACCAGCATGCGGGGGCGCTTGAGGAGAGGGAGGCCCAGAAGGAGCGCCGCCAGAGAGCCCACGGTGCCGGGAGCACGCGGCGCCAGCCCACAGCCACCAAAGGTTGCGAGAAAACGGGCAGGTGTCATGAGTGTTTCCTCATAGCCGCATAAATCGTCATGTTTTCCCATACCCGCTGAACGTAGTTTCGCGTCTCCGAGAAAGGAATGCTCTCAATCCAGTCAATCATCTCGGCTTGGGAGGCACCACTCCGGGCGGGATCTCCCGCCGCGGCAAGCCAACGGTTCAGGCGGGTCGGGCCGCCATTATAGGCAGCCGTCATATACGGCACGATATTCCCGAATTTATCCTGCAGGTAAGACAGATAGGCCGCGCCAAGCGCCATGTTGTTTTCCGGATCATGCAGGCCGGATGCTGTCGCGGCTGACGCCGGAACACCGGCTCTCCCGACCATGTCACCTGCCGTGGCGGGCTTGAGCTGCATCAGCCCGATGGCGTTGGATGAACTGACAGCGTCGGGATTGAAATTGCTTTCCTGCCGTGACAGCCCCAGAACCAACCCGGACGGCAGGGATGTTGCGGGCGGCTTATAAGCAACAGGCCAGCCGGAATGCAGCAGGAACACGCCGTTACGGCCCGCCTGCCGTGCCACGGTAACGGCCACATCCGGCAGACCAAGGCGCATCGCCAGATCAGAAAGCGCCACCCGGTCGGACATGGAAACCAGCTGCTGCGCAAGCAGCATCAGAAAATCACGCGCATGCGGCTTGTCTCCCCAGGACACAAGCAGCTGCGCCGCCTGAGCCAGATCACTCCCGGCAAGGCGATTACCGCCAGATGCTGGAGCCTGATCCCGCTGCGCCGCCAGAGCCTGCGTGACGCCCGCAGGAATATGGTCAGGCGCCAGCAATGTGGCCTCATCCCCGGCAAGTTGCGCTGCGGCCATCTGCCCATAGAAGGTGCCCGGATAACTTGCGGCTTTCCGCCAGTCCGCCTGCGCGGATGCGGTGTCCTGCGCCGCCTGACGGGCGCGCCCGAGCCAGTAAAACCCACGGCTTCTGGTAATAAGAGACGGAGAGTCCGCCAGCGGCCTGAAAAAGACCTCGGCCTGTGTAGGGTTATGCAGCTTCTGCAGCGCGATCCAGCCACTCAGGAATTGCGCATCAAGCCGGTTGGCCCCGGTCAGGGTCGTGTCATTGGCCAGATACAGCGCATCGTCATTCTGGCCGGCCTGCACAAGGTCACGCGCCAGCGCATCGCGCTCACGCCAGAAAGCGGGGTGCCGCGCTTCTGCCTCGGCCCGCACCCCGGCACTTTTCCAGAGCGCCACGGCCTCGGCGTCCCGCTTTTGTATCCGCAGCCAGCGCAGATGATCCAGCGTCAGATACGGGTCAGCGGCCTCAGAGGAGGGCAGGGAGGCCGCGAGTGCCTCAGCCCCGGCATCATTGGCGCGGAAGGCAAGGCGGGCCTGTGCCTGCGCTTGTCGGGAGCCACCCAGATACGGCACGGTCTGCCGGGCTGCAGAAAGCAGGCCTGCTTTTTCCTGCCGGTTAAACCTCAGCCACGAGGCCTCCTGCGTCACGGCCTGCGGGAACGCCGCTGCCAGAGCTGCCGCGGCAGAGGGGGCATCATTCCCATTCATCCACCCTTGCTTAGCTTCCGCGGCAAGATGGCTGGAAAGCCCGGAATCCGAAGCGCCCAACTGGTTCTGGCACTGCGCCAGAGCGGGGCCGTACGTCAGGGCTTGTGCGCACAGGCGCGCCAGAACGGCAGGATCTGTCTCTTTTGACAGAGCCTGCTGCATATGCGTCTGCAAAAGCTGCCAACGCGGCCAGACGGGGCGTGTTTTCAGAAAATCAGCATATTCCTGCGCGCTGGCATGATGGGAGCCCACCAGACTGAGCCAGACTGTCAGGCGCTCTGAAACCGAACCAGACACGGCAGTTTGCCCGGCAGGCGCAGACCCCTCCTGCGGCTCCATCGCCACAGGTGCGGGTGACGAGGCTGAAGGAGCGGTCCCTGACGGAGAAGAACAGGCGCTCAGGAGCAGAAAAGCCAGCGGCAACGCAGCCCGCTGACCCCATGCGGAGAAATGTGAAACTGACATTCCCGAAAGATCAGCGATCCCGCAGGCGCTGGCAAGTCCATGATCCGTCAGCGGCGGAAAAACTTTGGCCGCAAACCTTATCGCAAACTTTGCCTCACACCGTGGTGCCGCAGTTCAATGCGCGACGGGCAGATGTGTCCAGACCTCACCACCACCCTTGGCAATCAGTTCAACAGCCACAGCCAGAACAATCAGCAGGCCAACCCACGAAATCCATTTATACCGGTCCAGCAAACGGGCAATAAAGGTAGCCGCCACCCCCATCAGCAGGATCGAAAGCACCAGCCCGGCCACCAGAACCGCAGGATGCTCCGCCGCGGCACCGGCTACGGCCAGAACGTTATCCAGACTCATGGAAAGGTCGGCCAGAAGAATGCGGAACACGGCCTTGCCAAAGCTGGAAGGGGGCTTTCCGCCCTCTGCATCCTCATGCTGCCCGGCCCGCATCTCGCAATACATCCGCCAGCAGACCCACAGCAGCAAAAGCCCCCCCGCCAGGGTCAGGCCGATAATCTGCAAAAGCTGTACGGCCACCAGCGCCATCAGAATACGAATGACAGCCGCGAGTGTGATGCCAACAAAAATGGCTTTCCGGCGCTCACTGGCGGGCAGGGAGCGCACCACCAGCCCGATAACAACAGCATTATCTCCTGCCAGTGTGACATCAATCATCACAACCTGCAGAAAGGCAAACAGCGCATTCAGGCTGAAACCATCCAGAAAACCGTGCACGAAAACTCCGATTCGAGAAACTGAAGCAGAACGCTAAAGGCCCTGAGCATCCTGAAACAGGGCCGGGTGTCAAAGTTTTCTTGTTTCACGGGCAGACGCGCCGCAGGAAATCAGGTAGAGAAGCCCGCATCATTCCGCTCGCAGGAGGAACACCGCGTTATGGTGCCGCGCTATACCCGTCCCGTCATGGCCGCTATCTGGTCGCCTGAAAATCGCTACCGCATCTGGTTTGAGATTGAAGCACTTGCCTGCGAAGCCATGGCTGAATACGGCGCAGTGCCCAAAGAAGCCGCAAAAGTCGTGCGTGAAAAGGGTGATGCCGCACTGGCCGCCTTCTCCGCTGCCGATCTGGCCCGCATTGATGAAATTGAAGCGGAAACCCGGCATGACGTGATTGCCTTCCTGACCTGGCTTGCTGAAAAAGTTGGTCCGGAAAGCCGTTTTGTTCATCTTGGCATGACATCGTCCGATATTCTGGACACCTGCCTTGCCGTGCAGTTGACGCAGGCGACCGATCTGCTGCTGAAAGACCTTGATGAGGTTCTCGAGGCCCTGCGTGCGCGTGCGTTTGAACACAAACACACCCTGACCATTGGCCGCAGCCACGGCATTCATGCCGAGCCCACCTCTTTCGGCCTCAAGCTTGCCGGGCATTATGCCGAATTCGTGCGGAACAAGACGCGCCTTGAAGTCGCCCGTGAGGAAATCGCCACCTGTGCCATCTCCGGCGCAGTAGGCACCTTTGCGCATCTCGACCCGCGCGTTGAAGCCTACGTGGCCGAACGGCTGGGCCTGAAGCCCGAGCCCGTTTCCACTCAGGTTATCCCGCGTGACCGTCATGCAGCCTATTTCTGTGCGCTTGGTGTGATTGCCAGCGGCATTGAACGTCTGGCCATTGAAGTGCGCCATCTGCAACGCTCGGAAGTGCGGGAAGCGGAAGAATTCTTCCACAAGGGCCAGAAAGGCTCTTCCGCCATGCCGCACAAGCGCAACCCGGTGCTGACGGAAAACCTGACGGGCCTCGCCCGCCTTGTGCGCTCCGCCGTGATCCCGGCGCTGGAAAACGTTGCCCTGTGGCATGAGCGCGACATCAGCCACTCTTCCGTTGAACGCAACATCTGCCCGGATGCCACAATCGGGCTGGACTTCGCGCTCTCACGCCTTTCAGGCATGATGAGCAAGCTGCTGGTCTACCCGGAGCGTATGGCAGCCAACATCGAAAGTCTTGGCGGCGTTGTGCATTCCGGTGAGGTGCTGCTGGCTCTGGCTCGCGCCGGCCTCTCCCGTGAGGATGCCTACCGCATTGTCCAGCACAACGCGATGGAGACATGGACGAAGCTCGGAACCCCCGAGGGCCGGACATTCCGCGAAAATCTGGCGGCTGACCCGGAAATTTCGGGCCGTATTCCGGCAGACGTTCTGGATGCCGCCATGGACAGCCGCCAGCACCTGAAGGCGCTGGATGGCCTGTATCAGAAAGTATTCGGGGAACCCGGCCCGGCTCTCTGAGCGGGGTCAGCCCTATATCTTCCACGTCCGAAGCCTGCTATGACGCGTCTGAAGAAGGGAAGGCTGGTTTCAGTGCTTCCCCAGACCGGTTGCAGGGATCGGTTTTCAAGTTTCAAGACAGGTAAGGATGCCCATGGCCCGTCGCCGCCAGCTTTATGAAGGTAAAGCCAAAATCCTTTTTGAAGGTCCGGAACCCGGCACCCTTGTGCAGTATTTCAAGGATGATGCCACGGCAGGAAACGGTGCCAAAAGCGGCGTCATTACCGGGAAGGGCGTGCTGAACAACCGCATCAGTGAACATCTGATGCTCCGCCTGCAGGAAATCGGCATCCCCACCCACTTCATCCGCCGCATCAACATGCGTGAGCAGCTGGTGAAGGAAGTGGAAATCATTCCGCTTGAAGTTGTGATCCGCAATATTGCCGCGGGCAGTATTGCCAAACGCTTTGGTATTGAGGAAGGCACCCGTCTGCCCCGTACCATCGTGGAATTTTACTACAAGAATGACGAGCTGGGAGATCCGCTTGTCTCTGAAGACCATATCATCGCGTTTGGATGGGCCTGCCTGCACGATCTGGAAGACATGACCTCCATGGCCATGCGGGTGAATGACTTCCTGTGCGGGCTGTTCAGCGGTATTGGCATTCAGCTTGTAGACTTCAAACTTGAATTCGGCCGCTCCTGGGAAGGGGACGACATGCGGATTGTTCTGGCGGATGAAATTTCGCCCGATAACTGCCGCCTGTGGGACACCCAGACCAACGAAAAGCTTGATAAGGACCGTTTCCGCCGCGACCTGGGCAATGTTCGGGAAGCGTATCAGGAAGTTGCCCGCAGACTGGGCATCCTGCCCGAAGCAGGCAATGGCGGAGACATGAAGGGTCCGGAGACCATGCAGTGACCATGCCGACAGCAACGGGGGCTTTATCATGAAAGTACGTGTAACCGTCATGCTTAAGGAGGGTGTGCTTGACCCGCAGGGGAAAGCCATCGGCCACGCATTGCACACACTGGGGTTCCCGGGCGTGAACGACGTCCGGGTTGGCAAGATTATCGATCTGGATGTTGATGGCACGGACCGTGCCGCTGTTCAGAAACAGGCTGAAGACATGGCGCGAGATCTTCTGGCCAATCTGGTCATTGAAGATTTCACGGTGGAGGTGCTGGGATGAAGCGTCTTGCCCTAATCGCCCTTGGCGGCGCGCTGCTTGCCCCCACACTGGCGCATGCGCAGCGTATTTCCCCCATGCAGACCGGCAATTTCGTGCGGATCTGCACTCGTGCGGCCGGTGCCAGCCTGTGTGATGCCTACATCACTGGTGTGGCGGATGCCGTGGCACTCTCCAAAATCAATGACCGCAATGAAGGCGACCCGGCAGCACCCGCAGGCTTTTGCGTCCCGACTTCAGAAAATGGTGCCGCCATGCGCGTCAAGGTGATGGCATGGCTGAAAGACCATTCTGATGCGATGTCCAAGCCTGTGGGCGAGAGCGTCTTCAAGGCTCTGCATGACTCCTATCCGTGCAGTGCAAAAAAATGAAAGCAGCCATTGTTGTTTTCCCGGGCACCAACCGTGAGCGCGATATGGCTATCGCGCTGCGGCGTGTTACCGGGCATATGCCCCGTATGGTCTGGCACCATGAAACTGACCTGACGGGGCTTGATCTGGTCGTGCTGGCGGGTGGATTCAGCTATGGGGATTACCTGCGCTGTGGCGCCATGGCGGCCCATTCTCCCGTCATGACGGAAATCCGCAGTTTTGCTCAGAAAGGCGGCCATATTCTGGGGGTCTGCAACGGCTTTCAGATTTTGACGGAAGCAGGCCTCCTGCCGGGTGCCCTTCTGCGGAATGCCAACCTGCGCTTCCTCTCCCAGGATTGCCATCTGCGGGTGGAACGGGCTGATACGCCCTTCACCCACAAATGGAAAAAAGGGGACGTGTTCCGCGCACCCATGGCGCATGGGGACGGAAACTACACGGCGGACCAGAATACTCTGGACCGGCTGGACGGCGAGGGGCTTGTGGCCTTCCGCTATGCCGCACCCAACGGGCAGGTTGTGGCGGAAGAAACCGCCAGCAATCCCAATGGCAGCGTGAACAGCATTGCGGGCATTCTGAGTGAAAACACCCGTATCTGCGGCATGATGCCTCATCCGGAAGATCTTGTTGACCCCCTGATGGGCGGTGTGGATGGTCTGCCGCTGTTTGAAGGTCTTGTGGAGGCTCTTGTCCGGTGAAAAAGACCGTTGATGAATCTCTGGCCCGGGAATTCGGGCTGACGGCTGAAGAATATGCACGCGTCGTCTCCATCATGGGCCGGACACCGAGCCTGACGGAACTGGGCGTGTTCTCGGTCATGTGGTCCGAGCATTGTTCTTACAAATCCTCCCGCAAATGGCTGCGTACGCTGCCCACCACAGCCCCTTGGGTTATCCATGGTCCGGGTGAAAACGCCGGTGTGGTGGATATCGGGCAGGGCTATGCGGCCATCTTCAAGATGGAAAGCCACAACCACCCGTCCTTTATTGAACCCTATCAGGGCGCTGCCACAGGTGTTGGCGGGATCCTGCGTGACGTGTTCACCATGGGTGCCCGCCCGATTGCCAACCTGAACGCCCTGCGTTTCGGTAACCCGGAAACACCCCGGACACGCCAGATTATTGACGGCGTTGTGCGCGGGATTGGCGGATACGGCAACTGCGTGGGTGTGCCGACCGTAGGCGGGGAAATCAATTTCCACCCGGCCTATGATGGCAACCCGCTAGTCAATGCCATGACGGTCGGGCTGGCCCGTAAGGACCGGATTTTCCTCTCCGCTGCGGCGGGTGTCGGGAACCCGGTTGTTTACGTTGGCTCCCGCACCGGGCGTGATGGCATCCATGGCGCCACCATGTCCTCTGCCGAGTTTGATGAAAACGCCCTGGCAAAGCGCCCGACCGTACAGGTGGGTGACCCGTTCATTGAAAAACTGCTGATTGAAGCCTGTCTGGAACTGATGGCAACGGATGCCATCGTGGCCATTCAGGACATGGGGGCCGCGGGCCTGACCTCTTCCGCCGTGGAAATGGCCGGGAAGGGGGGTGTCGGGATCGAACTGGATCTGGATGCCGTGCCGCAGCGTGAACCGGGCATGACAGCGTATGAAATGATGCTGTCCGAAAGCCAGGAGCGCATGCTCATGGTGCTCAAACCGGACCGGACGGACGTTGCCCGCAAGATTTTCGAGAAATGGGAACTGGATTTCGCCATTATCGGGCATCTGACGGAAACCGGCCATATTGTGGTGAAACACAAGGGGCAGGTGGAAGCCGACATTCCTCTGGACCCGCTGGCGGATCAGGCTCCGGTTTATGATCGTCCGGCATCTCAGCCGGTCGTGCCTGAACCGCTCGGCCCGGTTCATGCCCCGCTTTCTCTGGATGAGATGCTGATCAAACTGATCGGCTCGCCCGATCTCGCTTCCCGCGCATGGGTGTGGAACCAGTATGACAGCACGGTTGGTGGCCAGACGGTCCGCCGTCCGGGTGCGGCTGATGCCGCCATTGTCAAAATTGAAGACACATCCCTGGCTCTGGCCATTACAACCGACTGCACACCGCGTTACTGCCACGCAGACCCCAAAACCGGGGGCGCGCAGGCCGTGGCGGAAGCATGGCGCAACATTACCGCAACCGGCGCCCGCCCGCTGGCTGTGACAGACAACCTCAATTTCGGAAATCCGGAAAAACCGGAAATCATGGGGCAGTTTATCGCAGCGATTGAAGGCATGGGGGATGCCTGCCGTGCGCTGGATTTCCCGGTCGTGAGCGGCAACGTGTCTCTCTATAACGAGACACGCCAGCCGGACGGTTCAACTCTGGCCATTCTGCCCACGCCCGCCATTGGCGGCCTTGGTGTGCTGGATGACGTGGAAAAAGCCATTGGTCTGGGCATGCAGGACGGCAAAGCCGTGGTTCTGATCGGGGAAACCCGTGGGGAACTCGGCCAGTCCATCTGGCTGCGGGAAATTCTGGGCCGTGAAGACGGACCGCCGCCGCCGGTCGATCTTGCCGCCGAAAAACGGAACGGGGATTTTGTCCGTAAGGAAATCCTGAATGGCACGGTTTCCGCATGCCATGACATTTCCGATGGCGGTATCATGGTCGCTGTTGCGGAAATGGTGATGGCAACCGGAACAGGCTGTGAACTGGAAAGCCCGGACAGCGGCATTCGTCCCGAAGCCTTCTGGTTTGGGGAAGATCAGGCCCGTTATCTGGTGTGCGTGGAAAATGCTGCGGATTTCTGCGCCAAAGCGGCAGAAGCCGGGGTTCCGGCACGTGTGATCGGTCATTCTGGCGGCAATGAATTGATTTTGCCAAGTGGCGTCACAATATCTGCTGCACGGCTCGTGAGCGCGCATGAGGCCTTCTTTCCGGCCCTGATGACGCGCTGAGTAACTGAAAAAGGGATCTGTAAGCCATGGCGATGACCGCCGCTGAACTTGAGACGTATCTTCGTCAGGCTTTTCCCGATGCCCAGATCAGAATTGATGATCTGGCCGGGGACGGTGACCATTATTCCTGTTCTATCGTGAGTGAGGCGTTCAAGGGCCTCACCCGCGTCAGGCAGCACCAGCTTGTCTATCAGGCCCTGCAGGGCCACATGGGCGGCAAGCTGCACGCGCTTGCTTTACAGACGTCTACGCCCTGAGCGGCGTATTTTTCCGCTTTTTTACAAGGATTCAGGTTCATGTCGGAAACTATCAAACAGCAGATTCAGAACGAAATTGATACCAACCCGGTCGTGCTGTTCATGAAGGGTGATGCCGACTTCCCGCAGTGCGGCTTTTCTGCCCGTGTGGTGCAGATTCTTGAGCATGTGGGCGTTCCGTTCAAATCTGTGAACGTTCTGGCCGATGCCAGCATTCGTCAGGGCATCAAGGATTTCTCAAACTGGCCGACCATTCCGCAGCTTTATGTCAAAGGGGAATTTGTTGGCGGGTGCGATATCGTGACGGAAATGTACCAGGCGGGTGAACTGCAGGCGCTTCTGAAAGAAAAAAATATCGCTCTCACGGCGGCTTCCTGATTTTTTAAGTTGTCAGACAATTCACGGTCTGTGTAGTCTGACAACAGGACAAACAGGGGTGGGAAAGTTTTTCATGATGCGTCTTCCATTTGTGCGCTGCGCCTTCGCTTTTGTTGGTTTGAGCGCTGGCGTCTTTTCCTTGAATTCTTCAGCGCACGCGGAACGCGTTATTTCTGACCTGGAAGCCAGCAAGCTGACGTTCGCGTCTCTTACGGCTGCCCCCGCCCCGGTTGTGCATGTTCGCCGCGTAAGTCACGTGGTGCGTGTCAGCCACCAGCAGGCCGCACCGTCACGCAGCGTTGCACGTAATATGGTGCATCTAGTCACCTTCCGCCCTGCGAAGCACGCAACAGTGCATCTCACCGCGCGCCGCCATCGCACCTGAGCCACTCAGGCCTCTGTAGAGTCTTTTAGAAGCGCGGTTCGCTCAGGCACCGCGCTTTTTCTACATCTGGCGAATAACGTCCTTAACCCAGTGAATGGCATGCTGTTCATCAACAGCCATCAGGTCAAACCGCAGGTCCTCATATGACCATTCCGGGTGCGCTGCCAGCAGGCACTCCGCTGCCCGAAAAAGGCGCTTTTGCTGGCAAACCGCCAGACACTCGGTTGCATCACGAAGAGTCTTGCGCTTTTTTACTTCCACAAAACAAATCAAATTGCCTTTGCGCATAACAATATCAATTTCGCCACGGCGCGTACGGGCTCTTTTTAATAGAATAGACCACCCTTCTTTCGTACAAAAGGCGCTGGCGGCGTCTTCAGCACTCAGGCCGTCCCGATAAGCATTTGCCCCACGTATCTGCCGGGCAAACTCTACCGGCGCTGGCACGTTCCTGAATGTGTCAGGCTTTACGGCCATATGTTTATTCCTTTTTGGAAGCACTGCACCACATGACGTTTGATACCCTGCCGCATCTTTCCCTCCTGACACTCACGATCATTCGTTTTGTGCTGGTGACAGGTGTCGCACTGCATATTCTTCTTACAAAACGGAACACGTCCTCAGCAATCGGCTGGATTGGCATTTGCATTCTCATGCCAGTTTTGGGGACAGTGCTCTACGTCATGTTCGGAATCAACCGCGTGCGCCGGTTGGCAAAAAAATTGGTGCGTGGCCGCTCATCCCACCGGTTTGAAGACTCACACAGCTCCTCATGGAACAGGGAACTGGATGGGCAGTTTGCACCGCTCGCCCTGATGGTGGGCAAGCTGACCAGCAGACCACTGGTGGGGGGCAATACCATCACCACCCTGCATGATGGAGATGGTGCCTATCCTCACATGCTCCAGGCTATTGATAATGCGGAGCACAGTGTTCTGCTCTGCTCCTATATTTTCCGGAATGACCAGATTGGCGGAGAGTTTATTGAAAAGCTGATTGCCGCCCAAAAACGCGGCGTGCAGGTACGTGTTCTGGTTGATGGAATTGGAAGCGGTTATTTTCTCTCTCCCGTCTACCACAGGCTCAGGCGGGCAGGGGTTCCGTGCGCGCGCTTCATGCACTCCCTGCTCCCCTGGCGCATGCCCTTCATCAATCTGCGCAACCATCGGAAAATTCTGGTGGCGGACGGCAAGATCGGATTCATGGGAGGCCTGAATATCGGTGATGAAAATCTGGTTTCCAGAAACCCGCCATCCCCCGTTTCCGATACACATTTCATGCTTGAAGGACCGGTGGTGAAGCAACTGGCTGAAGCCATTGCGTGGGACTGGTCTTTCGCGACGCAGGAAACGCTGGAAGGGGACATCTACTTCAAGGAGCATAAGAGCACGGGAGAGTCCGTCGCACGTATTGTGACAGCGGGGCCGGACACAGACCTCGAAAAAATTGAATATACCATGCTGCAGGCCGCGACTCTGGCTCGCCGGCAGATCAGACTCATGACCCCGTACTTCCTGCCGGGGTCACGCCTGATGGCTGAACTGGGTCTTGCGGCGCTGCGCGGCGTTCAGGTGGATGTGGTGATCCCCCTGAGAAGCAATCATCTGCCGCTGGACTGGGCATGTGCCGCCAATATTGCGCCCTTGCTGGATTCAGGCGTGCGGGTCTGGTGGGTAAACCCGCCCTTCAATCATTCCAAGCTGATGGTAGTAGACCGGGCATGGTCATTTGTCGGGAGCTCCAATCTCGACATCCGCAGCCTTCGGCTGAATTTCGAGATCAATCTGGAGACCTATGATGTCGTGATGGCCGAAACTCTGGATGACTTTATCTGTCGGCACAGAAACCGCCGCCTGACCCATCATGATCTCGACAAACGCAACAAGCTGATCCAGATCCGTGATGCCACAGCCAGACTGTTCATGCCCTACCTGTGAACGGCGGGCATGCATTTTCGCCCAGGTCTCTATGATGCAACAGCGGCCAGAACCCTGATATCGGGCCGGAGACTGACAGAAATCGGTCGGTGATCAGACGCAAAAACCGGCAGGACTCTTGCGTTCAGGCAGGTCATGCCTTCCACCAGACACCGGTCAATCCGTAATGGCACCATATCCACCATCCGGTGCGTCGGCGCTTTAGGCCCGACATCACGGAAGCCCGGCACCATTGTGGGGCCGACCAGATTAAAGTCTCCCAGAATGGCGCAGGGCGCATGCAGCAGAGCCGCGATACGGCGCAACTGCCGCCGGTTCAGCACCTGCCCGTGAGACAGATGCACATTGGCCAGAGAAAATGCTCCGTAATCAATGATCTGCGCATGCCGCTTCACCATGGCGCCGGACGGAATGGTGCAGGCCCGCGGCGCGCGGGCAAATGGTGTCAGGCTCCAGCAGGCAGGACCATGTATGCGGCCGGGCAGGGGAGCGCGTGCATAAAATCCGCCCACCAGATCGGGCAGAACATCAATTTCAGCCGTTGCTTCCTGCATCAGGAGGATATCGGGCTTTTCCGCTTCGATCAGCGCAATGACATCATGCACGGTCGCCCCTGTGCGGCGCAGCAGGTTCCAGCTGATGATTCTGGTGCAGTCCTGCTCTCCCTCTGTCATGCGATGAAGAGCATTTTTCCGACGGTGGCCATCAATGAGACGGAGAAAATGACGCCTCATGTAGGCAGTCTCCTTTGATCTTCAGCAGGAGTATGGGAAGGCTGCTCCTCTGCTGCAAATTCCACAGTAAGCGTGTATCCCACGGCCAGAAGAATAGGCCCCAGAAAAATACCCAAGCCTCCAAAGGCCATCACGCCGCCAATAACACCCAGCACCGTCAGGAGGTAAGGCAGCTTGCTGCCGCGCGCGATAAAGAGCGGGCGAATAATATGATCAGCCCCGGAAATAAGCAGAAGCCCGTAAAGGAGCAGAAATACACCATTCCAGACGTGATGCTCCGCCAGCAGCCACAGCGCGGCCGGAACCCAGACAAGGGGCGCGCCAATGGGCAGTACCGCCAGAAAAGCCGCCAGAACACCAAACATGACGGGCTCTGCCAGATTGGTCAGCCAGAAACCGATCCCGGTCAGTGTTCCCTGAATAATGGCCGTGCCCAGAATGCCGTAAACCGTGCCGCGCACCGTACCGCCGATAATATGCAGGTGTCGGCCCGCGTGCGGACCGGCAATGCGCGTTATGACGGCCTTGAGCGTATCCCCAAGAGAAGAACCGCTCAGCCAGAAAAAGAACGCAATGAACAGCGCCATGACCAGATGCAGCGCACCATTCGCCACCTGCATGAAGAGCACCAGCAGGGACTGGATGATGTCTCCCGCATAGGGCCGCAGACTGGCCCCGAGGTGATCAACATCATGGCTCCAGTGCTGCCACTGATTGGCCATATCCTGCCCGACCATGGGCAAACCTGCCAGCCAGGCGGGGGGAGGGGGAAGCTCGTGGGAAAAGCTGAACAGGGTATTCAGGCGCTCCGCCCAGCGCGGGCTGGCCGCGATAGTGGTTGACGCCAGAAACGCCAGCGGAATGACAAACCCGACAGCGCACAGGCATGTCATGATCAGGCTGGCGGCTAGGGCGTTCATGCGGCGGCGCAAATACTGGAAAACAGGCCACGTCGCGTATGTCAGCACGCCAGCCCACAGGATGGCTGATGAGAAGGGCGCAAGGACAATAATGCACCCATAGGCAATGCCGCCCAGCAGCAAAGCGAGCATGATACGTTCTGTCGTCAGGGTCAGGCCATCCATCATGGGATCAGTAAACCACGGATCCGGCCCTTTGTCTGGTGCCTTGAAGCATTGTCTGTACCGTAAGGCAGGCATACAGAATCCCGCGCCTTATTCTGGCATAGCACCGACACCACGAGACTTTACAATGTGTTAATTAACGTATTATTAACGACATAATTAATAAATGTTTTTTTCATGCCCTACGTATTCATGAAGGTGAAAGCTATGGCCGCAGTCACAATGCATCTTGGTGAAATCGGTCAGCAGTTAAGGGCTTTTCGCCTTGAATCCGGTATGCGTGCTGATGAAATTGCCACCCGTCTGGGCGTTTCCCGCGCGGCTCTTTATCGTTATGAAAAAGGAGAAGTCATCAAGCTGGATACCGTCCAGCGGCTGGCTGAGCTTCTCAAAATCTCTCCTCTTACCCTTCTGGGGGTAGGATTCGATTATTACAACTGTCCCAACAGGTTTTTTGAAAAACTTACCGCACTTGAAAGTGATGTCCTGCAGAGTCTCCAGATCTGTGACCCCATCTGCTATCAGGTGACGTCTCCTGCTTACGATGTCATCCTGCAGGAAGCGCATACCAGCCTTCCTGAACAGAAAGAAAACGCTGCCCCTGCCATTCTCACACAGGCAAACCGCCGCGCTCTTTATAACCAGCGCAAGCCCTCCATTATTTCCATGCTCCCTGAAGGCTTGGTCGTTGAGTTCCTGAGGCAGGGGGTAGGGGCTCATGTGCCCATGTCCGAAACACTGCGCCAGAAGGCGCGTCAGGTCGCGGTTCAGGAAATCCGGAACATCATAACCCTGATGGATTCCGTCCCGATGGGTTTGCAGTTCAGTGTGATTCCGGAGAATATGACGGTCACACCGTGCATTTACATGCGCAAGAGTGAGCAGGTCGTTGTTGCCATCAATCCGTTCCGGTCTGACTGCTGCCCTGCCTACACGTCCGGTGTGGCCATGATCACCGCCTCTCCGGAAGCGGTTCTCACGCACCAGCGTATGCTTGAGTCCCTCTGGCAGACGTCCCTGAAAGGACAAGACGCCATGGAACGCCTCAAAACACTGGTTGCGCAACACGGGGCAGTCTGAACACGATACCTTTATGGCCTGACTTGCGTTACCCTCAGCGCTTCCGTCTGCCGCCATAAGGGTTAAAGCCAGACCATGTCTCCGCTGATTACCGTAAAAGACCTGCTCCTCCTGCAAAAAAGCACCGCTCCCCTGTGTGTGCTAGATGCCACGACCCTCCTGCCCGGAGAAACACGCGATCCGGAAGAGGCGTTTCAGGCAGCGCATATTCCCGGCAGCCAGCGTTTTGATCTTGCGGCGTTTTCAGACCCTGAAAGCACGCAGCCCCATACCGTCCCCTCAGCGGCACGCTTCGGGAATCTGTTTGGCTCTCTGGGCATAACCCGTTCAACACACGTGGTTTTTTATGATCAGGGCAATACCGCCTCGGCCTGCCGTGGCTGGTGGATGGCCAGACTGTTCGGGCATGATACGGTTCAGGTTCTGGATGGGGGGCTCCCTGCCTGGCAGCACGCAAACCTTCCTGTCGAACAGGGCACTCCGAACAAACCTTCCCCCCAGACCTACCTTTGCCAGCCCCACTTTTCCCGCCTGAAAGGGCTGGGAGATATGCTGGAGATTGTTACCGGTGCGTCACGCCCTGTTCTGGATGCACGCTCCGCCGCCCGTTTTTACGGGCAGGCTCCTGAACCGCGCCCCGGTCTGGCATCTGGACACATGCCGAACGCCATCAACATTCCTCACAAAACCCTGCTGGCAGAAAACGGACAATTTCTGCCGGCCGACCATGTCAGGCAGGTTTTCCTTGAATCTGGCCTGCCGGAAAACAAGCCAGCCGTAACAACCTGCGGGTCCGGCATGACTGCCTCCGTGCTCAATGTAGGTCTCGCGCTGGCGGGTTTTGACGAAGGGGCGCTTTATGACGGATCATGGGCGGAATGGGGTGCAACGCCAGACGCCCCTGTGACAAAAGGATACTGACGCATGACATCCGCCATCAATGTCGCAGGGGGGTGGGACAAGCTCTCCTCCACACTGACCCGTCTGGCCAGACCCGAAGCCGCCCCCGAAGGCGTACCTGTCAACATGCCCATGACGCGCGGCTCCACCGTGCTGTTTCCCACGCTGGAAGATATGCGCCGTCAGGGCCAGAAGCGCTTTGATCATGCCTATATTTACGGCGCCATGGGCACACCGGTGCAGCATGAGCTGGAAAAGGCCATTGCCGTCATTGAAGGTGGAACAGACTGTCAGGTGGTTTCATCCGGCCTTGCCGCCTGCACAACGCCTCTTCTGGCGTTTCTGAATGCAGGTGAACACTGCCTGCTGCCAGACTCCGTCTATAACCCCACCCGCCGTTTTGCGGATAGCGTGCTCAAGCGCTTTGGGGTGGAAACAACTTATTACCCACCCTGCGCCTCGGCCGAGGAACTGAACCGCCTGATGCAGCCCAACACGCGGGTGCTGTTTTCAGAAAGCCCGGGCAGCCATACGTTTGAAGTGCAGGATGTGCCCATGCTCGCAGGCGTTGCACACGCTCATGGGGCGAGGTTGATTATGGACAACACGTGGGGCTTCGGCATTTTTGCCCCCTTTGCCCATGGCGTGGATGTGTCCATTCAGGCGTTGACCAAATATCCTTCCGGCCATTCCGATGTCGTTGCCGGAGCGGTCACGGTTGCAAAACAGGAAGACTGGCATCTGCTGCGGGATACCGCCATCCAGCTTGGCCAGCTCGCCGGGCCGGATGACTGCTGGCTGACCTTGCGTGGCCTGCACACAATGGGTGTGCGGCTGGCGCATCAGGCTCGCGCGGCCCTACAGATTGCCCAGTGGCTGAAAGACAGACCAGAAGTGGCGCGGGTATTGCACCCCGCTTTTCCGGAATGCCCCGGCCATCTCTTCTGGAAGCGCGACTTTACGGGCGCTGGCAGCCTTTTCGGCTTCATCCTGAAAGACACATTCAGCCAGAACGCCATGGAGGCCATGATCAACGGGCTGAAGCTTTTTGGTATTGGTGCCTCATGGGGAGGCTATGAAAGCCTCGTGCTGCCAACCAGCAAAAGCATCACGCGCAATTTTCCGCCCGCAGAGGCGGAAGGCCCCTCCATGCGCCTGCAAATCGGGCTTGAAAACCCGGATGATCTGATTGCTGATCTCGAACAGGGGCTGGCCCTGCTAAAAGCGCATGGATAACCGCGCGCCTTTCAGCGCATAGGTTTTTCAATCAAGCCCGGAGCGGAGACGAAATGTCGCCGCTTCGGCAACATGGGCTGGCAGAATATCCGCCTCTGCTGCGAGATCGGCAATGGTGCGCGCAACACGGATCATCCGGGTGTATCCACGCGCCGAGAAACGAAACCGCGTTGCAACCTTCTGCGCCATCTCCTGTGCGGCCGGAGTGATGGGCATCTGCTCCAGCGTGGCCTGTGCATTTTTCATGGCGTCATGCCGCGCATATTGCCTCTGCCGGGCAACACGCACCCGCGCCGCGACAGGCGCGCTGGCTTCTCCCGATGGGCCGGAAAGATAATCCAGCGGCACAAAGGGCTGCATGGCTACATGAATATCAATACGGTCAAGCAGTGGCCCGGAAAGCCTGCCCATATACTCCTCGCCACAGCGAGGCGCCTTGCGGCACTCTTTCCCCGCATCCCCCAGATACCCGCAGCGGCACGGGTTCATGGCAGCGATGAGCTGAAAGCGGGCAGGGTAGGTGATGTGAAACGCCGCACGGGCAATGCTCACCCGCCCGGTCTCCAGAGGCTGTCGCAAAGCCTCAAGGACGGGGCGGGAGAATTCGGGCAACTCATCCAAAAACAGAACGCCGTGGTCTGCAAGACTGATTTCGCCCGGACGCGCCCGATTACCACCCCCTACCAGCGCGGGGAGGGTTGCTGAATGGTGAGGGTCCCGGAATGGTGGACGCCTGACGGGACGGCCGCCTTGCAGCAGGCCCGCCGCACTGTAGATTCGTGACACGTCCAGACTTTCCCGATGCGTCAGGTCCGGCAGCAAACCCGGCAGGCGCGCCGCCAGCATGGATTTGCCCGCACCAGGAGGGCCGGACAGCAGCAGGGAATGCCCACCGGCTGCGGCAATTTCCAGAGCACGCCGCCCGGTTTCCATTCCCTTGATTTCCGCAAGGTCAGGCAGCCGCTCGGCAGGCTCCTGCTCCCGGCCTGAAAACTCAGGCGAGGAGAGAATTTGCAACCCGTTAAAATGGTTGAGAAGTGCGAGGAGTGTGGGCGCGCCCAGAATGGCGATATCCCCACCACACAAGGCTTCTTCCGCCTGAACGGCGGGGCAGATCAGCCCTTGTGACATGGCAGCGGCCTCAATGGAGGCAGACAACACACCCGCAACCGGATTGAGCCGGCCATCCAGAGACAATTCACCCAAGGCGGCAAATCGGGCCAGCTCTTCGCCGGGAAGAACCCCCATCGCGCAGAGCAGGGCCAGCGCTATGGGGAGATCAAAATGTGAGCCTTCTTTGGGAATATCCGCGGGCACAAGATTAACGACAATGCGCTTTGCCGGCAGCGCCATTCCCATGGAGGTGAGGGAAGCGCGCGCACGCTCCCGCGCTTCACCCACAGCCTTGTCAGGCAGGCCGACAATCAGAAACGCAGGAAGCCCTGAAGAAATCTGGACTTCCACCCACACGGGGCGCGCCTCAATCCCGGCAAAGGCAAAGCTGCGGATGCGGGAATTGATCACGCCCGCAGACTCCGGGGCTTATGCTCTCAATGCCCCTGATAGATCAGGCGGGCCCGCACGGTACCCTCAAGAGTGCGCAGGGCATGCAGGATGGTCTCATCCAGATCCTTGTTTTTCCCTGTATCCGCTTCCACAACCACATATCCAATCTCACCATCAGTCTGCAGGAACTGGGCGGTGACATTGCAGGTCTGCTTCAGGAAGATTTCGTTCAGGCGCATCATCATGCCCGGAACGTTGTGGTGCACATGCATGAAGCGTGTCCCGCGCGGGCTCTGCGGCAGTTGCACCCCCGGAAAATTGACCGCACCAAAAGTGGAGCCAACATCGGAATATTCAATGAGCTTGCGGGCTACTTCCACGCCAATACGTTCCTGCGCTTCCGCCGTGGAGCCACCGATATGTGGTGTCAGGATCACGTTATCCAGCCCGAGCAGGGGTGTTTCCAGCCGGTCATTCGGGCCTTTGGGCTCTTTGGGGAACACATCCACCGCCGCACCCAGCAGATGCCCGTCCTTCAGGGCTTCAGCCAGCGCGTCCAGATCAACCACATTGCCGCGGGCATTGTTGATCAGGAAGGAGCCTTTTTTCATGGCGCGGATCTGTTCCGCTTTCATCAGATTTTTTGTGGACGGCAACTGCGGCACATGCAGGCTCACCACATCGCTCTGGTTCAGCAGGTCTTCCAGCGTATCAACCGGTATGGCGTTGCCGTGGCCAAGCTTGTCCACCACATCATAATAAATCACGCGCATGCCGAAGGCTTCAGCCAGCACGGAAAGCTGTGAGCCGATAGAGCCGTAGCCAACAATACCAAGCGTCTTGCCGCGCACTTCCCAGCTATTGGCTGCGGATTTATTCCACAGGCCCTGATGGCAGCCGAGAGAACCGGGGAAAATACGGCGCATGAGCATGACAATTTCGCCCATGACGAGTTCCGCCACCGAGCGCGTGTTGCTGTAAGGCGCGTTGAAAACGGGAATGCCGTTCATCCGCGCGGCATCCAGATCAACCTGATTGGTCCCGATGCAGAAGCAGCCAATGGCAATCAGGCGGTCAGCACTTTCTATGACCTCTCTGGTCAACTGTGTGCGGGAGCGAATCCCGACAATATGCACACCTTCCAGCGCTTTCTTCAGGGCTTCGCCTTCCAGCGCTCCCTTGTGGCAAACCACATTTTCATAACCGCTGGCTTTCAGAAGAGCGACGGCACTATCGTGAATGCCTTCAAGCAGCAGAATGCGGATCTTATCCTTGGGGAGGGACAGTTGCGTGCTCATGAGGAATGACCATACCTGTTGTGCCGAAGCGCAGCCCTATCGCAAAATGCGGTAAATTCATAGGTCTGATACGCGGAATCGTTAAAATCAGTCTGCCTGTCAGCCATGTCCGGCAAGGGCGCGTACGGCCTCCGCATGCAGGGCAGGGCTGCCTGCGGCCAGCACGGTACGGTCCCCATCCGCTCTCAGCGGGCTGCCATCCCATGCGGTAATTTTTCCACCAGCACCTTCAATCACAGGCACCAGAGCCGCCCAGTCCCACGGGTTCATGTCGCATTCCGCAACAAGGTCGATCTGCCCCAGCGCCAGCAGACCATAAGCGTAGCAGTCACCTCCCCATGTCATGCGCTTGGCGCGTGCCTTCAACGTCTTCCAGCCATCATGCGGCGCACTTTCGAGCATTTCAGGCGAAGTGCAGGACAGTTCGGCATCAGCCAGACGCAGGCAGGGGCGTGTCACCGCAACACCCCCAAGAGGGGAGGTGAAGCGCGTTGCCGCACCCGCAAGGCCAATCCATCGTTCCTGCAGGACAGGCTGATCAATCACTCCCAGCACAGGCTCACCGTCCCGCAGCAGGGCAATCAGGGTTCCAAAAAGCGGGCGGCCAGTCACAAAAGCGCGGGTCCCATCCACCGGGTCCAGCAGCCAGCGATACCGGGCGGCTTCATTGGCAAGGCCAAATTCCTCCCCAAAGACGCCATGCTCCGGCAGACGCTCCGCCAGGATGGCGCGCATCACACGCTCGGCAGTCCGGTCCGCAATCGTGACGGGGCTTTCATCCGCCTTGTCCGCCACGGTAACCCCACGCCGAAACCACGGGCGCACCACACATCGGGCGGCATCCGCCATCATGGTCGCAACATCCAGAAAGGGTGTCAGATCATCAGTCATGGTGTTCCTTTGGCTTCGGGAGGAGTGGCGAGGGGCCGCGCATCCCCCAGCGTATGCAGATACGTGATGACATCAGCCCGCTGAGCCGGATCAGTCAGCCCGACCAGAGACATGCGCGTGCCCGGCGCGAAGCGGGCAGGGGAGGTCAGCCAGTCCGAAAGGGCCTGATCGGACCAGACATGTCCGGCCTGCCCCTTCAGCGCTGCGGAATATGCATACCCAGCAAGACCCGCGATCTTACGGCCTGTCACCCCGGCCAGATCAGGACCAACGCCATCGGACGCACCTTCATTCAGGGCATGGCAACTTGTGCAGATTTGATGAACAAGCGCATCACCCCGCGAGGCATCGGCATGCGCCAGATACGGCGCTATGGGCTTGCTGTCCTGCCCCGGAAGAGAAAACGCAGGTTTTGCCGGAGCTGTCTGCGGCACAAGGGCGAAACCTGCGGCATGACAGACCCATACAGACACGACCGAGAGCAGAACGGCCGCCCCAAGCCGATTGAGAAACATGCTGTCCATCCGAGAAGCCGGTTCCTCCGGTTGCGTTTGGCTCACGCCTTTTCTAGACTGCGCGCCGCTTCCTGTTAAGCAGGAGACCGTGCCAGTTTCGGCAGCGTTTTCACATCGTTCCAAGGCTATATTCTGTGCCGTATTCCAGAGCAAGCTGATGATCTCTCCGCTTGTCATCATTCCCGCCCGGCTTGCCTCCACACGTCTGCCCGGCAAACCGCTGGCCGAAATTGCCGGACGCGCCATGATTTTGCGCGTGCTGGACGTCGCTCTGGCAGCCGATGTGGGGCCGGTTGCCGTTGCCGCGGCAGATCAGGCTATTTATGACGTTGTGACACAGGCTGGCGGCCGCGCCGTGCTGACAGACCCGGGCCTTCCATCCGGCTCGGACCGGGCCTGGCAGGCCGCGCAGGTACTTGATCCGGATGGCGCACATGATGTCATCATCAATCTTCAGGGGGATCTTCCCACACTTTCGCCGGATGCGCTGCGCGCCGTCATGCGTGTGATGCCCGACCCGGCCTATGATATCGGCACGCTGATCGCCCCTGTTTTGTCTGAAGAAGAAAAGCAGGCCTCATCCGTGGTGAAGGTTGCCTGCCATTTTGAAGCCGATACCCTCTGTGCGCCTGCGCTGTATTTCTCACGCACCCCGATTCCTTGGGGTGAGGGGACCTTGTGGCATCACATTGGCATCTATGGCTGGCGTCGTGAGGCGCTGAAACGCTTTGTCTCCCTGCCGGAGTCCGGCCTTGAACGCCGTGAGAACCTGGAACAGCTCCGCGCTCTGGAAGCCGGAATGCGCATCGGCTGCGCCCGTATCGAAGTGGCTCCGTTCGGGGTGGATACCCCGGCTGATCTGGAGCGGGCCAGACGACATTTTCAGGATGAGCATTTTCAAGGCACGCATTTTCAGGGCACGACACAGGCATGAGTGACAAAATCATAGCGTTTCAGGGCACTCCGGGCGCGTATTCCGATCTGGCATGCCGCACAGCCAGACCGGGCTGGCGCACTCTGCCCTGCAAGACCTTCGCCGGGGCTATTGAGGCCGTGCATTCCGGCCGTGCGGATCAGGCTATGCTGGCATGCGAAAACAGTCTGGCTGGGCGTGTGCCTGATATTCACACACTCCTGCCTGCGTCCGGCCTGCATATTGTGGGAGAGCATTTCCAGCGCATCGAACACTGCCTGCTCGGCGTGCCCGGAGCGCGGCTTGAGGATATCAAGCGCGTGCATACGCATCCGGTCGCCATGGGGCAGATCTGCAACCTGCTCCGTGAACGCGGGCTCACTCCGGTAACGGAGTTTGACACCGCAGGCGCTGCGGAACTAGTCGCACTCTGGGGGAAAAAGGAAGAAGCCGCCGTGGCGTCCGAGTTGGCCGCCCAACTCAACGGGCTGGATATCCTGCTCAGAAATGTGGAAGATGCCCGACATAACACCACACGTTTCTATATTGCCTCCCGCGAGCCAGAACGCCCCGCGCGGGGTGCGCCACATGTCATGACGACCCTGCTTTTCAACGTGAAAAACGTCGCCGGTGCGCTGTATAAAGTCCTCGGGGGCTTTGCGACCAACGGCCTGAACATGACACGGCTGGAAAGCTACATGACAGCCGGAAGCTTTGCCGCAACACGCTTCCTGATGGATGTTGAAGGTCATCCGGATGATGAGAAGCTGGGCAAAGCTTTGTCTGAACTTGAATTTTTTACTGAGAATGCTGAAATTCTAGGTGTATACACGCAGTCGCCCTTCCGGCGGCACATGACCGGCGCTTCCTCTGAAGACCAGACTTCAGGCCCAGCAGACGCCATTTCGGGATAGACGACAGCTCATGTCAGACACACGCTTTACAGGCTCCATCACCGCGCTGATTACCCCCATGAACCGGGATGGCAGCCTGGATTTCACCTCCTTTGAACATCTGGTGAACTGGCAGATTGAAGAGGGCACCTCGGCTCTGTGCGCCATGGGCACCACGGGGGAAAGCCCGACCCTGTCGCACCAGGAGCATCATGCCGTTATTGAACGGGCCATAAAAATTTCCGCAGGCCGTGTTCCCGTGATTGCAGGCGCTGGCTCGAACAGCACGGCAGAAGCAGTTGATCTGGCGCAGCATGCTGAAAAAGCCGGTGCCTCTGCTGTGCTTGTTGTCACCCCGTATTACAACAAGCCGACACAGGAAGGCCTCTACCAGCACTTCATGGCAGTTGCGGATGCTATTTCCATCCCTGTCATCCTCTATAATATTCCCGGGCGCTCGGTTGTTGAAATCAGCGTGGAAACCACGGCACGGCTGGCGCGCCACGCCAATATCATCGGTGTAAAGGATGCAACGGCCAACCTGCTGCGGCCGCTGCAGGTCCGCCGGGCTATCAGCAAACACTTCAACCAGCTTTCGGGCGAAGACGGCACGGCGGTTTCCTTCCTTGCCGCCGGGGGAGATGGCTGCATCAGCGTTACCTCGAATATTGCGCCAGCCCTGTGCGCCCGTGTTCAGGCAGACTGGCAGGCAGGCCGCCTGACGGATGCCATTGCCACGCAGGATAAGCTCCTTCCCCTGCACGATACCCTTTTTTGTGAAAGCAATCCGGGGCCCGTGAAATATGCCGCCAGCCTTCTTGGTCTGGCAGGAGAAACCTGCCGCCTGCCCCTGGCCCCGATTTCGGAGCATTCGCGCAAGCTTGTCCGTGCCGCTCTGGTGGATACAGGGCTCCTGAACTGAACCATGGCAAAAAAACCAGCAAAACCGACCATGATTTCTCATGGTATTGCCGCGCAGAACCGCAAGGCCCGCTTTAATTATACTATTGTAGAAACAATTGAGGCGGGTCTGGTCCTGAAAGGGGCTGAGGTGAAAAGCCTGCGTCTGGGTCGTGCGACAATTGCTGAAGCGTTTGCTGCGGAACGGAATGGGGAACTATGGCTGTTCAACAGCTATATTCCCGAATATCAGGGCGGTGTCTTATCCCGTTTTGATACGCGCGCGCCCCGCAAGCTGCTGCTGCACCGCAAACAGATTGAGAAATATCTGGGTGCAGTTGCAAGGGAAGGGGCCACGCTGGTCCCGCTCGATATCCACTTCAATGCCCGCGGCTGCGCGAAAGTAACCCTTGGTCTGGGCGAAGGAAAAAAGAGCGTGGATAAACGCCATGCCATTGCGGACCGCGACTGGCAGAGAGACAAAGCCAGACTGCTCCGAAACAAGGGGCGCGGAGACTACTAAAGGCTGAAGGCCAGACTCCAGCCTCACAGAGCCGCAGCCTTCACACTCCCGACTTTTCAAAAGCCCATAAAAAAAACCCCGCACAAGGCGGGGTTTTTCCTGCTTCATACAGACGTATGAAACTTAGTCTGCATCGATTGCAGCGGCTTCCGGACCTTTCTGGCCCTGAACAACCCGCACATTCGTGACCTGACCTTCGTTGAGGCTGGCAAGACCAGACCGCTCAAGAGCAGAAGCGTGAACAAAAATGTCCTTGCCACCGCCATCCGGGGTGATGAAGCCGAAGCCCTTTGTGGCGTTGTACCACTTCACGGTGCCACGCACTTCTTCAGCAGAAGACAGATCGGGGGCAGGACGCGGTGCGCGGGCAAAACCACCAGCGCCGCCACGCGGGCCGCCACCAAAGCCACCACCAGGTGCGCCACGCGGGCGTTCCGGCTGAGCCGTGCTTTCATCAACGGAAATGACTTCTGCAACCTGACGGCCCTTCGGACCCTGACCGATGCGCACGGACAGTGTTGCACCAGGGCTTACGCCATCGTGACCAGCCTGAGAGAGGGCATTGGCATGCAGGAAGACATCGCCTGAACCGTCAGACAGTTCAACAAAGCCGAAGCCTTTTTCGCTGTTGAACCATTTGACAGTCGCTCCGATTTCCGGACCGGAAGCGATAACCTGCGGGCCACCACCACCAGCGGGTCTGCGCGGAGCGTATCCGCCACGGTCACCACCACCGAAGGCGGGGCGTTCGCCATAGGACGGTGTTGACATAAAATCGTCGTCAAATCCGCCGCGGCGCGGAGAACGAGAGCTGCGGTCGGTCCTGTTACTTCTCAACGGTCTTGATCCTGGAGCATGGAGAAGGCATTTGCTTCTCCAGATATTGAAAAACGGGCCGATTGCCCTGCAACCACACCCAAGTATTTCCTTACCATACCGAGTGTGGTGTCGCTACAGAAAAGCATGAGATCACGCAGGGTTTCACGTCTTTTTCCAGTCATAACATTTTTGTGATAGTCTGGCAGACTGAGACGCGCATCAGGAGCTTCTGTCAGGTTGACTGGCAGAAATCGGGGTTTCTTGTTGCGACGCAATCAATTAAAGAAAATAAAACTGCATCTGCATCAGGCAGAACGAGAGGAAAGCTATGTCCACCGTCATGAAATTGCCCCGCGTGAGGCATATTGCTGCTGCAACCCTTATGCTGGCCGGCAGCGCTCTTGCCTCCCGTTCCGCCGCACACGCGACCCCTTTGCAGGACAAGCAGGGAACATGGACCCTGCAGGGCGAGAACGATGCCGTCTCGACTCTGAAAAGCACCTCTGACCAGTATTATACCAGCGGCCTGCGCCTGAACTGGACATCCGGCACGGATACACTGCCCACACCCATTGCCGCCATCAACAAGGCAATCTGGGGGGAAGGGGTTCAGCGTATCAGCATGGGACTCCAGCAGTTGATTTTCACACCGCGCGATACGCAGGCCTCCAGCCCGTGGCCCGCAGGCCAGCCGCACACAAGCCTTCTGCGTGACCGCCCTTACGCAAGCCTTCTGCTGGGCACCATCAACCTGATCAATGATACGGATACGTCCCGGAGCGTGCTGGGCATTCAGGTTGGTGTCATGGGTCCGGCAGGTCTGGGGCGGCAGTTGCAGAACGGCTTCCATGGCGCGATTGGGGACACGAAGAATCAGGGCTGGAGCCACCAGCTCCAGAATCAGCCAATCTTTCAGGTTCAGGGCGGCCGCACCTGGCGCCTGCCGCTCGCGCACCTTGGTCCGATTGAATTCGACATGCTGCCCTCAGCCGCAGCTGCTATCGGCGACTATCAGATCTACGGCAAAATTGGCGACATGATCCGGATCGGGCAGGGGCTTGATAGCGATTTCGGCGTTCCGACCATTCAGGCCGCCGGCACGGATGGCACGGATGCCTATAAGGCAACGCGCCCCTTCGCCTGGTATTTCTTCGGTGGCGTCACCGGAGAAGCCGTTGGCTATGATGCCTCTCTTGAAGGCAACACCATGCGCAGCAATTCCCTGCATGTCCGCAAGAAATGGGATGTGGGTGAAATCCACGCAGGTCTGGCCGTGATGTTCTACGGGCTTCGCGTGTCCTACAGCCAGGTATGGCAGACTCAGCAGTTTGATGGCGCAAAGTCCGGGCTCTTCAACTACGGATCGCTCATGGTTTCAGCGAAGTTTTAACTTCGCTGAGCAACAAAAAGGCGGTTGACCAAAAAATAGGCATTAACTTTTAGTAATATTTCTTTTTTTGTGGTTTTTGCGCAACTTTATGAAGTTTCTGCCTCATTCTGAGGCGCAAAGCCGCGTTTTATCTTGGCGTTCCGGAAACTGCCATTTTACATTTGGACACAGAAAGACCCTCTGGTGTTCGATGGAAATGGAAGTTCTGATGCCCTGTAAGAATGATGCCCCATCTGTCAGCAATGTTATCCCGTTTCAGTTGGAAATTCTGTCAGCCCATCGGGAATATCTGTCCCGTTGGCTGAATGCAGGCCTGCCCATGGGCGTTTGTGATGCGGACATCTTTTCTGTCCAGCAGCGGCAGGCAGGTGTGTCGTCCGACTATGTTCTGATCTGGGTGCGTGAAACGGCAGACCCGGCCTACAAAATCTATTCCCGCGGAATCAGCTGGGTTGTGATGGACGCCATTCGCGAAAACACATTGGGCCAGTTCCGCTCTTTTGCGGATGCGCTGCACATGGTTCGGCCGGTTCTGCCGCGCCCGGAAAAAATTGTCGCCGCATAACGCAGGCGCGCGGCGGTCGCCCGTCGCATTTTCCACAAACACAGCTTCTTTCTGAAACACTCTGACGTCCTGCGTCAGAGTGTTTTTTTATGATATGCTGTCAGCCTGCAAAATAAGTGTGCAAACCCTGTTCAGCAGCGCATCGCATGTCACAAGAAGGGCAGGTAACGCCAATTCAGGGATTGCGCATCGGCTCTTCTCCTGCTGCAAGGACTGGGCAAGACCTGCAAGCCCGACTTTAAGGAAGATGATATGACGACGATAACTCTCGCCCATCCAGACTCAACAGTTCATGAGGCGACAGCGGCGGCGATCATCCGGGTTCTGGAAGCGCATGATGTCGAACCTGAAATCGTCATCGGCCCCAAGGCCGCACTGGCGGACATGCTGAAAAATGGCGAGGTTGATCTTTATATCTCCGCATGGCTGCCAGAGGACGACGCAGACCTGCTGGCACCGGGTGTGACACCCCTCGGAAGGCTGTTCAACCCCGGCGCATATTGCTGCATCTCGCGCGAAGATGGACCTGTTGTTTCCCTCAATGACGTGGCACAGGCTGGCCCGGAACTCTCCCGCACCATCATCACACCCGCCTCCCTGCGGACCCGCGTCGAACAGATGATGGCAGACTACGCACTGGCCGAGGCAGGTTTTACCCTTGCGGTAATGCCGGATGAGGAGGCGCTGGCGGCACTCACCACGGCCCTGAACGCCAAAGAGTGCATCCTTATGCCGCTCGTTCAGCCGTGCTTCCTGTTTCATCAGGGCGGCTTCCGCATCCTGTCCGACCCAAAAGGCAGCATGGGCAAGGAGCAGGAAGCCAGAATGCTGATGCGGCCCGGCCTTACCGAGGATATGGATCAGGATTTGCAGGACGAGCTGGATGAACTGATGCTGAGCACAAAAGTGATCAGCGCGATGGATTTTGCCATGCGCACAGAAGGGCTGACGGCAGAAGAAGCCGCAGAATCCTGGCAGCGGGGCAAACTGCTGCCACGCTGAAAGGAAGCCGGGCATGACAGACCACACCAGCCCCGACGCACGGGACACAGGACTGGCCGCGCAGTATGAAGCATACCCATACCCGGAGCGGAACCCGCAGGATGAACACAGGCGTCTGCTCATTGGCAGCCCAAGCCATCTGCGGGAAATAGATTACTGGGTTTTTGGTGCGCAGCGGCCCCGCAGCACGCCTCTGCGCGCCCTTGTTGCCGGGTGCGGCACCGGGGATGGTGCCATCATGCTCGCCACCCAGATGGCGCGGGAGGGACGGGCGGGAGAAGTCGTCTGTCTTGATCGCTCCTCGCACGCTCTTTCTATAGCGCGGGCACGCGCCGAAGCACGTGAACTCGGTAATATCCGGTTTGTGGAAGGCTCACTCACGGAGCTGGAAACACTTGCGCTCGGGCACTTTGACTACATTGACTGCTGCGGCGTGCTCCACCACCTGCCGGACCCGAAAGCCGCGCTGGACGGCCTGACTTCCATACTGGCTCCCGGTGGTGGCATGGGGCTGATGGTCTACGCCCCCTATGGCCGGACTGGCGTCTACATGCTGCAAGAGGCGCTGGAGCAACTGGCCCCCTGTGATGAACCCCCGGCCACCCGGCTTGATATGGCAAAGCGGGTCATGCGGCATCTGCCCGCTACAGCCTGGCTGCGGCAGAATGGCAATTTTGGAGACCATCTGAGCGGTGGCGATGCAGGGCTCTATGACCTGCTTCTCAACCCCAGAGACCGTGCTTACACAATCGGGGCATTTCTGGACCTTCTGGACGGGGCGGGGCTGGAAACCACCTGCCTGATGGAACCCGCGCGCTATGACCCCGCCCTGTTCCTGCCCGACCCCAAGGTGCGGGCACGGATCGCGCACCTCCCGCTGCGTGAACAGGCCAGTCTCGCAGAAAGCCTGAGCGGCAACATGGCAACACATGTGGTGTATGTGACCCGCAAAGGGCGCAAACCCACGCCGCCGGATGCGTCCTCTTTTGAGGCCGTGCCTGTCATGCGGGAAATTCCGGGGGTTGAACTGGCCAAGCAGATGCGCGCTGACCATACGCTCCCGTTTGCCTTCGGGACACTGGTTGTGCCTGTCCCTCTGCCTGCACAGGCCCGAGGGCTTCTGCCGCTGATTGATGGAAGCCGCACAGTGGGTGATCTGGCCGCCATTCTCGCAACGCGCGGCGTGCCGGACACGAAATTCCGCACCATCTGGCAGGAAACCTTTCACACGCTGGAGCGCCTGAACCGCGTGCTGCTTCTCCCCCCGGCATGACGCGTGCGAAGCCGCGCCTGAGTGAAAAAACTGGCGAGAGCGCCGTCACGCCAATTATTATTTTTGGCGCGGCACTCCGGGCTGACGGCTCTCCTTCTCCAGCCTTGCAGCACCGGGTTCAGGCGGCGGTCCAGTTTGGTGCGCACCAGACAAACCCCCTTTATCTGGTGACAGGCGGCGTGCCCCGCGCAGGCCATACGGAAGCCGCTGTCATGCACAGGCTCCTGACTGACGCTGGGGTCGCCCCAGAAAAAATCCTTGTGGAACCCGCTGCGACAGATACGTTTGACTCCATCCTGTATTGCACAAAAATTCTTCAGGAACAGTCACTTGAAGAGTGCACCCTCGCACTGGCAACCAGCACTTATCACATGCCACGCTGCCTGCTGCTCATGCGTCTGGCCGGATGGCGCGTGCGGGCCGTGCCTTTTCCGTTCCCGCTCATGGGCCGGGAGAGCTTGTTTCGCACACTCGTGCGGATTGGCCACGAAATCCTTGCCAGCGCGTGGGATGCCTTCCTGGTGTTGCGCTGGCGTATTGTGCGCTGACCACAGGCAACGTATCTTCCCACTCTCTCCTGGGGCGCTGGTTTGAAAACACTCTCCACCTCATGCCCTGACAGCGCGCCTTCTGCGTCTGTCAGCGCCTTCTCCGTGATGGCGAAACCTCGTTTTCAAACAACGCTCCATGAACTGCATGTGATCTGATTTCAGCCTGACAGGCTTGAAGAACCTCTTGAAACAGTAGGTAATATGGCTGTTTACGCTTTTATTTTCCCAGGGCAGGGAAGCCAGTCCGTCGGCATGGGGGCAGATCTTGCCGCAGCCTTTCCCGCAGCACGCGCCGTGTTTGAGGAGGTGGACGACGCTCTGGGCGAAAAGCTCTCCAAAACCATTTTTGAAGGGCCGATGGAGGCTCTGACCAGCACGGAAAACACGCAGCCCGCCCTCATGGCTGTTTCCATGGCCGTCCTGCGGGTTCTGGAAGAGCAGGGCGGACTGGATCTGGCCGGGAAAGTGACTCTGCTGGCTGGGCATTCTCTTGGCGAATATGCCGCGCTGGCTGCTGGCCGCGCTTTTGGTGTTGCGCAGGCGGCCCGTCTGCTCCGCACACGCGGGCTGGCCATGCAGAAAGCTGTTCCGGCTGGTGAGGGCAGCATGGCCGCCCTGATTGGCGCGACACTCGCTCAGGCTCAGGAGATCTGTGAAAAAGCCGGTGAGGGCGGGGTTCTGGAAATCGCCAATGATAATGGTGGCGGCCAGATCGTTATTTCCGGCACCATGGCTGCAATCGACGCCGCGATCATACTGGCCAAGGAAATGGGCATCAAACGGGCCGTCAAGCTGCCTGTTTCGGCCCCATTCCATTGCTCCCTGATGCGCCCGGCGGAAGATGTCATGGCAAACGCACTGGCCACGACCGAGATCGCCACCCCGATCATCCCCGTCATTGCCAATGTGACCGCAGAAAAAGTGACCGCCCCGGATGCGATTCGTCAGGCGCTGACCCAGCAGGTCACGGGCCGTGTGCGCTGGCGTGAAAGCATTGAGGCCATGACGGGCATGGGTGTTGATACGTTTGTTGAAATCGGCGCGGGCAAAGTGTTGTCTGGCCTTGTGCGCCGTATTGATCCGGAAGTTTCAACCAGTTCTGTTGGCACGCCAGCAGACATCGAAGCCCTCCTGAAATCTTTTTAAAACAACGGAATAGAATAATATGTTCAGGCTTGATGGAAAAACTGCGCTTGTCACGGGCGCTTCAGGCGGCATCGGTCGCGCCATTGCGGCCGTCCTGCACGCGCAGGGTGCGACAGTCGTGCTCTCCGGCACGCGGGAAGCGGTGCTGCAGGAGCAGGTGGCGGAACTGGGCGGAGAGCGGGCATTTTATGTCACCGCCAACCTGTCTGACGCGGCTGAAGCCGATGCGCTTGTGAGCAAGGCCGAAGATGTCTCCGGTGCGCCGCTGGATATCCTGATCAACAATGCCGGCCTGACGCGGGACACCCTTGCCCTGCGCATGAAGGATCAGGATTGGGATCAGGTTCTGAATGTAGACCTGTCCTCTCCCTTCCGCCTGTGCCGCGCCGCCCTGAAGGGCATGCTGCGCCGCCGCGCGGGCCGTATTGTCAATATTGCCTCTGTGGTTGGAACAACCGGCAACGCCGGTCAGGCGAACTATTCCGCAGCCAAGGCCGGGATGGTTGGCATGAGCAAGTCTCTGGCGCAGGAAGCAGGCTCCCGCGGCGTGACAGTCAATGTCGTGGCACCGGGCTTTATTGTGACCCCCATGACGGACGTCCTTCCGGAGTCTCAAAAAGAAAAGCTGACCAGCGCCATTCCGCTTGGTCGCCTGGGCAAACCTGAAGATGTTGCCTCTGCCGTGCTCTATCTGTGCTCTGAAGAAGCCGGGTGGGTTACAGGCGCCACACTGCATGTTAATGGCGGGATGGCTATGGTATAAGCACGCTCGCGGAGCTATTGCTTCAAGAGGTCGTGCAAAATGTTTTCGGATGTGGCAGAGAGGCTCCGTAAAGGATCTGGATGCAGACATCCGGAATACTGTTAGCCGGTTCATGTTGGCGTGAGCCGGAAAAACGTGCTAAGCGCCCGCAACCCTGCTGACCGGGAAGATCATGGAGCGCTGCTCCAGCTCTCCGGCGGCAGGCAAAACTGGCAGACTAAGCGCCTGATAACTTGCCCTCATTTTCAGGGCACATGGGAAGCAGAGACAGATGAGCGAAATCGCTGACAAGGTTAAGAAAATTGTGGTCGAGCATCTCGGCGTCGAGGAAAGCAAGGTCACGCCGGAAGCGTCGTTCATCGACGATCTGGGTGCAGACAGCCTTGATACCGTTGAACTCGTGATGGCTTTCGAAGAAGCTTTCAACGTCGAGATTCCGGAAGACGCTGCCGAGAAAATCGCCACTGTCAAAGACGCGATTGACTACATCGAGAAGCAGAAAGCTGCCTGAGTCAGGCCGTTATTTCTTGCAGACCAAAATAAGGTCCCTCAGTCCTTGAGGGGCCAGACAGATTCAAGCGGGGAGCGGGCTGGTTTGTTGCAGTCGGCCGGAGCAAATTCGGGCCGGAGACGCGTCGTCGTCACCGGTATGGGCATGGTGGGGCCTCTGGGCCTCGGTGTCGAAAACGTATGGTCACGTCTGATCGCAGGGGAAAGCGGGATTGGTCGAATCACGCACTTTGACCCGAGCGATCTGCCTGCGCAGGTTGCGGGACAGGTTCCGGAAGGGCCTACTTCAGAAGGGAAGCTGACGCTTTCTGACTGGGTCCCGACCAAGGACCAGCGCAAGATGGACCGTTTCATTCACATGGGACTGGTCGCAGCGACTGAAGCTGTGGAGGATTCCGGCTGGAAACCTCAGACTGAAGAAGATAAATGCGCCACAGGTGTGATGATCGGCTCAGGCATTGGTGGTCTTCAGACCATTTATGACGCCTCCATCACGGTGCATGAAGGGCGCGCCAAGCGTCTCTCCCCCTTCTTCATTCCTTCCGCTCTCATTAACCTTGTCTCCGGACATGTCTCCATCAAATACGGGTTTCAGGGGCCAAACCATTCTGTGGTGACCGCCTGTGCAACCGGTGTGCATGCCATTGGTGATGCCGCGCGGCTCATCATGTTCGGTGATGCGGATGTGATGGTGGCAGGTGGCGCAGAAGCAACAGTCTGCTCTCTGGGGATTGCCGGTTTCTGTTCCGCACGGGCGCTTTCAACCGGGTTTAATGAAACCCCGCAGAAAGCCTCCCGCCCGTGGGACAAGGACCGTGATGGCTTCGTGATGGGTGAAGGTGCCGGTGTGGTTGTGCTGGAAGAGTACGAACACGCCAAGGCCCGTGGTGCCAAAATCTACGCGGAAATCGTGGGTTACGGCATGTCAGGCGATGCCTATCACATCACGGCCCCCGCAGAAGGGCACTATGGTGCATATCGCGCCATGCGTTCGGCTCTGAAAAGTGCCGGGGTTACGCCTGCGGATATCGGCTATGTCAATGCGCATGGCACCTCCACAATGGCGGATGACCTTGAGCTTGAAGCCGTTGAACGCCTGTTTGGGGATGATGCCCGCACGCTGGCGATGTCTTCAACCAAATCGTCAACCGGGCATCTGCTCGGGGCTGCCGGTGCGATTGAAGCCATTTTCTGCATGCTGGCCATTCGTGACAATGTCGCACCGCCTACGCTTAACCTCGATAATCCTTCACGCGAGAGCGTGATTGACCGGGTCGCGCACACAGCGCAGCAGCGGCAGATCAATGTTGCCCTGTCCAACAGCTTCGGCTTTGGCGGCACAAATGCCAGCTTGGTTGTGCGCCGCGTCTGATGCAATCAGGCCTTCCCTCTCTGGAGGGAAAGAGAAGACGATATGCGCAGGTTCTTATCGGTTCTGTTCCTTCTGCTCCTTCTTGGGGCAGGGGGAACAGCCTTTAAAGCATGGCAGGATTATAAAAATCCTGGCCCCCTTCTTCATGACAGTGATGTCGTCATCCCGCATGGCGACTATCTGAGCACCATCCATACTCTTCAGCAGGCTGGCGTTCTTCAGTCCGGTTTCTGGACGGAGCGGCTGTGTCTGGTCGCAGTGCTGCTCACCCGGCATGACGGGCAGCTTCATGCTGCGGAACTCCATTTTCCGGCCTCTGTCTCCATGCGGGATGCCCTGCATATCATGCGGCATGGCCGGCCTGTTCTGCACAAGCTGACTATTCCTGAAGGGTTGAGCGCGCACCAGATTCAGGCGCTGCTTCAGGCTGCCCCTTTCCTGACCGAAGATGCACCGCTGCCGCCCGAAGGCAGCGTGATGCCGGAAACCTACAGCTATCTGCGAAACACCAGCCGGAAAAACCTGCTGGAACGGACGCAGGCGGCCATGACAAAAGCAGTTCAGGCGATCTGGAACCAGCGTACCCCCGTGCCTGAAGTTCCGGATGAAACAGCGTTTCTGACACTGGCATCTCTGGTGGAAAAAGAAACGGCTGTCCCGGCCGAACGCCCTCTGGTGGCCCGTGTGTTCATCAATCGCCTGCGGCTGGGCATGAAACTGCAAACTGACCCGACAGTCATCTACGCCCTGACAAATGGCACGGCACCCCTTGGCCGCGCCCTGACGCATGCGGACCTTCAGATCAGCAATCCCTACAACACCTATCGTATTGCAGGCCTGCCGCCGGGGCCCATTTGTGCTCCGGGCCTCTCCTCGCTGAACGCTGTGGCGCATCCGGCAACGGGCGATATGCTGTATTTTGTGGCAAACGGGCAGGGCGGGCACAGCTTTGCAGCCAGCCTGACAGAGCACAATAAAAACGTGCAGGCCTTACGGCAGAGGAAAGAGGCGGACCATCCCCCTACACCTCAGGAATAGGGGGTATTGCCGAACCTCCCCCCGGATGACGGGCAGGAGGCTGTGAAAAACGGCAGGCGATAACCGCCCTACGCCTTATCTGTGCCGAGGGGCTATCGGTGCCAGATTTTCGTGCTGCACACTCCCCAGACGCCCCGTACTAGGCGTACTGACATTGTCACTGGAAAGCGTATCCGCACTTGCTGCACCACCACTACGCTGGGCCGAGGCCGCTTTAACGCTTGTCGTGGTAGCAGGAGCCATCTTGCCGTAACGCATAAGGACACTCCGTAGAGGGTCCGCCCCGGGGTTATTCACGCGCATGGAAACAACAATGTCTTCCGGGCCAACCGCCTGCTTGTAGTAGGCGCGGTTGGCATCACTGTTGACTGTCAGCTTGGTGCCACCCAGAGCGGCCCCGGCAAACACCCCCTGTGATTTCTGGGCAACAAGAATATCCGTATTGCTGACCCCGGCTGTGCCACGTTCAACATTGCTGCTCATGGTCGCAAAGGAAGCCCCCGCATTGGCACCAAACTGGAACTGACTATCCAGCAGGGCCTGCAGGCCACGATCCGTCATGACAAAAAAGATGGCCTGGGAATTCTGAACGCCGAACTGAATCCCCACCGATGCCGTGCTGAGCGTATAAAATGCAGGGTCGGACCATGAGCCACGCGCATCACGCGCCAGCAGCAGGCAACCACCACCCGCACCACCGAAGGCAATAGACATCTGGAAAATGGACGGGCACACCATAACAGCCCGAGCCTTGCCCAGATTGATGGCCACATTGCTCTGTGGCGTGGCGCCCGCAAAAATATCCTGCACCGTCAGCGCTGCCTTATCGACAAGCGTCTGCTCCGTATCAGCCGCCTGAGCCGTTAGTGGAGCGCAGGTCAGTGCTGCAGCCATCCCCAGAGCGAGAGGAAAGAACGAAAAACGGTAAACTGACCGCATTCTGATGGTCTCCATGATGGCCTGAATCAGATGACCTATAGTACTGGCCAACCGTAAGCATGGTTTGTGGCGGCAGAATGGCCCGAAGGCCATCCTTGGCCCGTTATTAATCGAGCGCAATCCCCACGGCAGAGGAAAGAGCCTGCGCAATATGGGGGTTTGCCGCCAGAATGGTCGCCGGGCCTGTCAGCCCGCCCTCACGCAGGAACGGGGAGACACACGCTCCGGCTTCAGCCAGCAGCGGAAGAGCCGCGGCGACATCCCACAGATTGATAACGATTTCGATATAGCCATCCAGACGCCCGCAGGCCACATCCGCCAGCGCGAGCGCCCCGGAGCCACCAGAACGGGGCATGGCCCCAAGCGCCATGATTGCATCTATCTTTTCTATAAAAACCGGTTTGGGAACGCGGTTGCTCCAGCCCATTTCAATCATGGCGCTGGCCGGGTCCTTCACCGGGGACGCCTGAATCCGCTTCCCGTTGAGGAAGGCCCCATGACCGCGCAGAGCGGTGTAGACCTCTCCCAGCGCCGGAGCCTCAATAACCCCGGCAACAGGTTCATCCCCCTCCAGCAAACCCAGAGAAACACACCAGCGGTTCCGCCCGCGCGCATAGTTGGATGTGCCGTCAATCGGGTCCACAACCCAGCGCAGGCCGCCCTCACGCGCAACGCCGCCTTCTTCCCCCTGAAACCCGTCATCCGGGAAGAGCGCCTGCATGCGAGCGGCAATAAAATTTTCCACCGCGCCATCGGTTTCTGTCAGCCAGTCCTGCGCGGATTTCTGCGTTCCTGCCGGGCGACCCGGGGCAGGGCGCATGGACATGGCCAGACGGGCTGCATCCTGCACCACGGCCCGGGCGGCTTCGAGACGGGAGGCTAAGGCTGGGCTGACTGGCGGCATACGAAATAACTCCGGGTTAACGCATAATCTGGCGCACCATATCCCGAAGCCTGCATGGAAGCGACTGCCTTTCTGCCGCGTCTGGCAGATAACGCTCCGCAGAAGGCAGCCTGCATCCGCCTGCTGTTTTTACTTGTAAAGCGCTTTCGGCCAGCGCCGATGCAGCCAGAGCCAGCTTTCAGGTTTACGCCTGATCCAGCTTTCCAGCCTGTCATTCACGCGCTGCACCATGATATGCAGGTCCTGCTTTTTGTCTCCCGTATCGGGAAGCTCCATGGGCGGCTCTACAACAATTCGGAACCGGGCCGGGCCGAGGCGTTCGACATAGCCGGGAATCACCGGGCAGCGATACCGGAGCGCCATGGCCGCCAGTGCCGGAGCCGTCATGGCGGGGAGACCAAAAAACGTGGCTTCAACACCATCATTCATTTTCTGGTCCACCAACATGCCCAGCCGCCCGCCTTTGGAGACATAGGCCAGCGCCTCTCGCGCGCCGCGTGCGCCCTTGGCAAAAAGCGGCATGGGAGTAGGGGCCATCGCCGTATCCCGCAGGGCGCGGATCATGCCATCAATCAACGGGTTTCCCGCGGCCCGGTAAAAGGATGCAAACGGTGTGCCATGCCGGGCCACGCCGGGAGGCAGCATTTCCCAGTTTCCGATATGACCGGAAACAAACAGGACCGGGCCGCCCCGCCGGGCCTGCTCTTCCAGATACTCCGCGCCCTGAACTTCAAAACCCGGCCCCGTGGGCGTATTTTCCTGCAAGCTGGAAAGATGCGGAAGCTCCCCCACCGTACGGCCCAGATTTTCCCAGACCCCGCGAATAATCCGCGCCCGCTCGGCAGCTTTCAGGTCCGGCATGGCCAGACGCAGGTTTGTGTCCGCTATGCCGGATACAGGCAAAAGAGGGCCGATAAACCGGCAGACCCGCCCGGCGACATTGGACGCCCGCACAGGCCCCATACGCAGAAACACCCGGAGCACAGCCCGGGCAACACAGGCTTCCAGCCGCATCAGGGCAGTAATTTTCACAGCACTCATGCCCGCACCGGATTTAAAAGCCGGTCAAGCAGGGCCTCCGGCGCGGCCTGATCCTGCCAGAACAGGCCAACCCCCACTGTCCGGAGCTGTTTTCTGAACGCTGGGGGAAACCGCACTGTATCCTTGGGGGTGGTGACAAGCTGCGCATCGGCCTCGCGGGCCAGAGAAACAAGGTGGGTCATATCCTGATCTGTATAAAAATAATGATCCGGAAAAGCGAGACACTGAACGGGGCTCACCCCGGCCTCCCTCAACCCTTCAAAAAATTTGGATGGCCGCCCCAACCCTGCGAACGCAATGCAGCGCGTACCCCGCAGGGCCTCCACATCCTGCCCGGTTTGCAGGCGCGCCTGCAGGACGGAAGGCAGAACCGGAGCATAACGCTCCAGAACGCCGGTCTCATCCTCCCCGATGAGCAGAACAGCCGAAGCCCGACGCAGCGCATTCTCGGGCTTTTCCCGCAAGGGTCCGGCCGGGAGTACATGCCCATTGCCAAGCCCTGCCACGCCATCCACCACAAGCAGGGACATATCCTTGTGCAGGCCCGGATTCTGAAATCCATCATCCATGATCAGGCATGCGGCTCCGGCAGCTACCGCCGCCCTGGCGGATGCAGCCCGATCTCCCCCAACCCATGTGGGGCAGCACTGGGCCAGCAGCAGGGCTTCATCCCCCACATCCTGTGCCGTGTGTCGGGCAGCGTCCACCTGCGTCGTGGTTTTAATGCGCCCGCCATAGCCGCGCGTCAGGGCATGAACGGCAACTCCCCGTTTTTGCAGGCGGGCCACAATGTCCAGCACCACCGTCGTCTTGCCCGTGCCGCCTACAGAGATATTGCCACAGCACAGCACCGGCACGGGCGCTTTCCAGCCTGGCTTTTTCTGCCGTGCCGCCGCACAGGCCGCCACAAGGGCAGAAGCTGGCCACAGCAGGCCGGGAAGACATCTGGCCTCGGGATTTGTCCAGAAAAGGGGCGGCCAGAAACGGCGCGGTTGGAAACGAGGGGACCGGGAGATGCGAGGACTGCTCATGATGACAGAAGCCCCAGAACTTTTTCGGCCAGTTCCTCCGGTAAAGCCGTGTTGGCCGTTGCCACGGCCCGCGCTTCTGCCGCCCGTGCTTCACGCTGGTCCGGGTGCTTCAGCAGTGTGGCAACCCAGCCTGCAAGGTCTGAAGCCGTCGAGACAGACGCAACGCTTTTGCCAAGAACAGCAAAGGCTTCATGAAAATTCTGGGTCAGAGGCCCGGTGGCCAGCGCACAGTCCAGCCGCGCCGGTTCAAACGGATTATGCCCGCCGCCGCCGTTCCGGACATCCGGCAGGCTGTTGCCGAGAAACACCACTTCGGCCAGCCGGTAAAACAGCCCCAGTTCTCCCAGCGTGTCACACACCCACACAGCATCCGTCCGGGCCGGGAACTGCCCCAGCGCACGGCGGGGCGCGCCACCACAAATCGCGCTGACCGCCGCCCCCCGTTCAGGATGACGGGGCACAAGAATGGTCAACAGAGAAGGAAAACTGGCACGAAGGCTTTGAGCGGCCTGCCATATCCTCTCTTCCTCTCCTTCGTGCGTAGACGCCGCCAGAAAAACCGGCCGCCCGGCAAGCTGCTGCGTGACAGCCTGCAAGGCCGCCGGATCAACCGGCAAAGCCGGAGCTGCGGTCTTGATATCTCCGGCCGCCAGCAGAGAGCGCGCGCCAAGACGACGGAAGCGCTCGGAATCCTCTTCGGAACGCGGTGCGATCCAGGCAAAGCGTTCCAGCATCCGCCGCGCGACAGGCCGCAGCTTCAGCCACCCCCGGAACGAACGCCCGGACATGCGTCCATTAACCAACGCCACAGGCACAGCCTGCTGGTGGCACAGACCGATCAGGTTCGGCCAGAGTTCACTTTCTGTAAAAACCACCGCCTGTGGTTGCCAGTGCGCCAGAAAACGCCGCCCCCAACGCGGAACATCGAGCGGGACAAACTGATGCACCAGCCGCGGATGCGTAAGACGCTGCTGCAGCAGGCTCGCAGCCGTGACCGTGCCGGTTGTGACCAGCGCGGTAAGTGCGGCATTTTTTGCCAGACAGATTTCCACCAGCGGAAGAATGGAAACCACTTCTCCCACACTGGCGGCATGGAACCACACCAGCGGCCCCGGCGGCCGCTGCCGGGATGCAAACCCCATTTTCTCCCGCACGCGGCCCGGACTCTCCTTGCCGCGTGTCTGCCGCCAGCGCAGCAGAAAGGGCAGGAGCGGGGCCAGAGCAGTCGCCACGGCACTCCACACTCGTGATGGCTGGAGAGACAAGGGGGCAAGCCAGAGTTTTTCCTGCCGCCACCCCGGATGAGCGCCCGAAAACTGCTCGGCCTCCGTCGTGACCCGCGTAATGGCCTCGGCCAGAAGGCGGTCTGCACTATGCTCGGGGTCAGCCTCTTTCTCGCGCGGGAGCAGCAGCGGTGCACCACACACCAGATAACCGCGCCCAAACGGCAACGGCACGATCATTTTATCCCATGATTTCAGGCGAATACTCAGGCAGGTTGCCCCAACCGGAACAATTGGCCTTCTGGCAAGAGCGGCCACAGCCGTCGCCCCCTGCTGGGCCTGCCTGCGTGGCCCCCGGGGGCCATCGGGCGTAATGGCAACAATACCACCGTGTCGTAATCTGGCCCGCATGCGCCGCAAGGCGGCTGCACCACCCTTGTCTTTACCCCGTGTGTCGGATGAACCGGCAATGGACCAGATCCGCCATTTCCCGACAATATCGGCAATCAACCGCCCATCCTGATTGCGGCTGATGAGCACATGCAGGCGCATGGCCGGATTTTGTGGTTCCGCCCACCACCACAAGGCGGGGGTAAGGGGCAGAACTTCGTGCCAGAAGGCAACCACGCCCGTCCGGCCATCCTCGCATGTCAGAACCCGGCGGGCCTCCGGCTCAACACTGATTGTCCAGCGCGTTGTGCGCAGGGCAAAACCAAGATACCCCCGGATTGTACCGACAAGAATTTTGCGAACAAAAGACCCCGGAGAAAGCAGACGGCGTGCCACGACGTCAGCCCCTCCGCGCTAGAGCAGCCTCCGCCTGAAGGCAAATCCTTCCGCCGGTTCAGCCAGTATGGAGGGCTGATACGCCACCGTGAAGGCCTCATGCGCTTTCTGCCAGACAGCCGGATCGGCCCCCTCAGGCAGAACCACCGCCGTCACGCCGCAGCGGAGCAGAAATTCATACTGGTCCGGCAGGATATGGCCCCCCGCACGGATAGCCCCCTTGAACTGCAGATGCTCGCGCAGGGTCCGGGCCTGCGTAAAAGGCCGGCCATCCCGAAACACCGGGAATGTCAGCAGCACAACATCCAGCCGGGGCAGGACATCACGCAGATCCTCAACCTCATCAGAGGATGTCAGCACAACACCCAGCCGTCCCTCACTGTTCCGGCCCAGCCCTTCAGAAAGCCGCGCCAGCGGTACCAGAACATCCCCCGCCGGGAGAGGTTCACCTTCAGCAGCCACCTGCCATGTGTCCGGGAGTATCTGGCCGTTCTCAAGCAGGGGCATATGCGGCGTCCTTGAATGGTGCTGTGCCTAAACGGCGGCACGTTTCAATAAACTGCTCACCCGCCGTCCTTCTGGCAAGATACGTATCAATGATCCGGGCGATTGCATCAACCGTTTCCTCTTCCGACATGGCTGACCCCAGAATTTGCCCAATAGAGGCGCCTTTGTCTCCGGAACTGCCGCCCAGAGTGATCTGGAAGGCTTCCTCACCCCGTTTATCAACCCCCAGAATGCCGATATGCCCGGCATGGTGATGGCCGCAAGCATTGATACAGCCGGAAATATTCAGCCGCAGCGGCCCGATTTCCCGTTGCAGATCGGGGTTTGCAAAACGCGCACTCAGCTTCTGGGCAATAGGGATGGCGCGTGCATTCGCCAGCGAGCAATAATCAAGCCCCGGGCAGGCCACGATATCGGTCACGAAGCCGATATTCGCAGTCCCCAGACCGTTTTTCTCCAGCGCCTGCCAGACTTCATACAGCGCATCCTGCCGGACATGCCCCAGAACCACATTCTGCAGGTGCGTGATACGCAGTTCGCCAAAGCTGTACTGCTCCGCCAGATCAGCCAGCAGGTCCATCTGGGCGGATGTCACATCCCCCGGAATTCCACCCGCAGGCTTGCAGGAGACAGTAACGGACGCATAGCCGGGCTGTTTGTGAGGGTGGCTATTCGTGCTGACCCATGCATCAAACGCCCGGTCCGCCTTCCGCTGGGCCGCCAGTTTTGCTTCAGCATCTCCCGCAGGGGCAAAAACCGGCGCGCCAAAACGTGCACGGATGGCCTCAACCACCGCTTCGGGCAGGCGGTAGCGCGCACGATCCATTGCCGCGAATTCCGCATTCACCTGAGAGAGGAATTCTTCCGCGCCAAGGGCCTGCACCAGAATTTTGATCCGGGCCTTGTAGATATTATCCCGCCGCCCATGCGCGTTATACACACGCAGAATGGCTTCGAGATACGCAATCAGATCCTCTTCCGGCAGATCATCCCGCAGCCTTACGCCAACAGCAGGCGTGCGCCCCAGCCCGCCCCCTACAAGGACTTCAAACACAGGGCGACCGTTCTCACCTGCATGCGCGATCAGCCCGATATCATGGAAGCGCGCCGCCACGCGGTCCTGCCTGCTGCCGGAGACGGCAATCTTGAACTTGCGGGGGAGGAAGGTGAACTCCGGATGCAGGGTGGACCACTGCCGCAGGATTTCCGCATACACACGCGGGTCCAGCACTTCATCCACCGCAGCGCCTGCAAACTGATCGGCCGTCACGTTCCGGATGCAGTTCCCGCTTGTCTGTATGGCGTGCATGTCCGCATCCGCCAGAACATTCAGGATTTCGGGGGCCTGTTCCAGCTTGATCCAGTTGAACTGGATATTCTGGCGCGTTGTGAAATGCCCGTAATCCCTGTCATACGTGCGGGCAATATGCGCCAATGTGCGCATCTGCCGCGCACTGATCACCCCATAGGGGATGGCAATCCGCAGCATGTAGGCATGGAGCTGAAGATAGAGGCCGTTCATGAGCCGGAGCGGCTTGAACTCTTCCTCTGTCAACGCACCGGAAAGGCGGCGTTCAACCTGATCACGGAACTGGGCAACGCGCTGCTTCAGAAACGTACGGTCAACATCATCATAAGCATAATGCCCGACGGGCAGGGGAGAAGATGGCGAGTGAGACATGGAAAAAGCCAATTCTGATCGTTCTGTTCAGGCATGTACCGCGGACTGGGCCATCTGCCAGTCCGGGCTGAATTCCGGATGGACGCTGGGGCCAGCCGCACGAATACGCTCCCGGCTGGTTACAGGCTGAAGGCCAGAGGCCGTGCGGACCACCTGAACGCCATAAATCCCGACCAGAGCATCATCCTGCGCACGGGCGTTACAGGCCTTCAGAACGTCCTCAACCGCGCTGTTGGGAAAGAGTCTGGCCTCTTCAATCAGGATCCGCCACTGGCCATCCTCACCCAGCCAGACAATGCGGCCATCAAGAAGACGATTGGCGGTAATGACGCTGGAGCCTTCGGCATCCCGGCGACTGTTTCTACGGTCCACGGTATATCCCTTTCCGGAATGACCCCTGAGAAGAAATCTACATGACCCGAGGCAAGGCATCAATATACCACGGATCAAAACGAGTGATTGTAAAATAAATACTACGCGGCGCGGCGCAATACTCTCTCCTGCTATGCCAGTACGGTCACCCGCACCGCTGGCCCTCCCGGAACAGTCTTGCCCGGCTGATATCCAGCAGGCCGGATGCCTGCCCCTCTACAGGGTTTCCCGCATAATCCGGCACCCAGAAGGGAATAAGGCGGTCCGCCAGATGGGCCTTGTAGTGCCGGTATCCGTTCCGTGCGCCGTCCGCGGAAAACACAACAGCCGGGCCTCCTTCCACACCCGGACGCACCTGAATTTCATAGGGGCGCAGCATAGCTGTCACAGGGCCGGGGGAAACGCTCGCGGCAACAGGGAAAGGCAGCACGCCAGCTTCATCCGGCACCATCAGGCCATCCCGCACCGTCCCGGAAAAAGACGATGCCTCGCCAAGAAATTCCATGACAAAGGCTGTCTGCGGGTTCTGGTTCAGGACTTCCGGCGTGGCGTCCTGCACAATCCGGCCGCCCTGCATCACCACAATGCGGTCTGCTATTTCCACGGCCTCATCCTGATCATGCGTGACCAGAATGGTTGTCAGCCCAAGCCGCTCATGCAGGGCCTTCAGCCATGTACGAATAGAGCGCCGCACAATGGGGTCCAGCGCGCCAAACGGTTCATCCAGCAGCAGCAATTTCGGGCCTGTTGCCAGTGCACGGGCCAGAGCCACTCGCTGCCTCTGCCCGCCAGAAAGCCGGGCAGGGTAAGACGGCCCGGCATCGGGAATCTGCATCAGCTCCAGCAGATCCTGCACGCGGGCTGCACTTGCGGAGCGGGTCGGGCGCTCTGAACGCGGCAGCACATCCAACCCGAAGGCAATGTTCCGTGCCACCGTCATATGCGGAAAAAGCGCGTAATTCTGGAAGACAAAGCCAATTTTACGGGCACGGTCACGCATGGACCCCATGCCTTGGCCGTCCAGCAGAAGTGTTCCGTGCTCAAACGTATCCAGCCCGGCAATCGCGCGAAGCAGGGTGGTTTTCCCCGCGCCAGAGGGGCCGACCAGCGCCACAAACGCGCCGGTGGGCACAGTCAGGGAAACATCATCCAGCAGGCGCCGCGTGCTGCCCGGCGCATGGCGCACCAGATTTTCAACCTGCACACTCATGCCTGCTTCTCCTTCCAGCGGGCCAGATACTCCGGCGCGGAGCGGAGCAGCACGGCCATCATCGCCATTCCGGCGAGCAAGGCCGCCATCGTGAAGGCCGCAACGGTCTGATACCCATTATAAAGACTTTCAATATGCAGCGGCATGGTTTCAGTCAGGCCGGGAATGTGGCCCGACACAACAGAAACCGCGCCAAACTCACCCATGGCCCGCGCCGTTGTGAGCAGAATGCCCGAGAACAGGGCCACCCGCGCACCGGGGAGCGTAACCCGCCACAAAATGTTCCAGAACCCGGCTCCCGCCAGCATGGCGGCCTCTTCCGCATCACGCCCCTGCTGCTCCATCAGGGGCACAAGGGTACGAACCACGTAGGGAAGAGTGACAAACACGGTAGCCAGCATGATACCCGGCACGGCAAAGGCAATATGCACACCCGCCCGCTCCAGCGCGGGGCCCCACCAGCCCTGCGCGCCAAACAGCAGGAGCCAGACAAGGCCCGACACCACCGGGGAGATACTCAGCGGCAGCTCAACCAGCACCAGCAGGGCAGAGCGACCGGAAAAACGGTATTTTGTCAGCACCCACGCCGCCAGAACACCAAAGACGGTATTGAGCAGCACGGAGACAACCGTGACCTCCAGCGTGAGCCAGATTGCCGCCTGTCCATCCGGATCGGAAAAGGACGCAAGAGCAGGGGCCAGACCATTTTTCAGGGCCTCGGCCACCACCACGGCGGGGGGCATGAGCAGCACCAGGGCAATCAGCCCCCATGTTGCAGCCCAGAGAGCATAACGCCTCATCCGGCGTCCCCCCACACGGACAGCCGCCTGCGCACCGCGCTGACCAGCACCAGAGCGAGCAGGGACGTGAGCAGCAGGATCAGCGCAATGGCCGTAGCGCCCGCATAATCGAATTCCTGCAACCGGACAACAATCAGCAGCGGAGCAATTTCACTTTTGAAAGGCTGATTGCCCGCAATGAAGATAACCGAGCCATATTCCCCCACGCCCCGCGCAAAAGCCAGACCGAACCCGGTTACCAGCGCAGGCAGCAGCGGGGCGATAATCACACGCGTGACTACCTGCCAAGGTCTGGCCCCAAGAAGCAGTGCTGCTTCTTCCAGATCACGCGGCAGGTTTTTCAGCACAGGTTCAACCGTGCGCACCACAAAAGGCAGACCAACGAACATCAGCGCCAGCACAATGCCGGTGCGGCTGTAGGCCACAACCAGCCCGAGGCGGGCCAGCGGCGCACCAATCCAGCCTTGCGGGCCATACAATGTTGCCAGCGTAATGCCGGAAACTGCGGTGGGCAGAGCAAGAGGCAGATCAATCAGGGCATCCGCCACCCTGCGCCCCGGCAAATCGCCCCGCACCAGAGCCCATGCCAGCAGCAGCCCAAGCGGCAGGTTAAACAGCGCAGCCAGAAAGGCGCTGGAAAAGCTGGTCCAGAGAGCCGCAAACATCCGCGTGTCGCGCGTCGCGGCCAGCATGGCACCCACGCCATCCTGCCACGGGCGGATGACCAGCGCGCAAAGCGGCAGGACAATGAAAAAACCTGTCCAGAGAAGCGTTGCCGCCAGCGCCAGCCGATAGCCCGGCAGGGCGGAACCGCCACCTCGAAAAAAAGATAAGACCGCCTGCTTCATGCCACCCAAAAAGCCTGACCAAAAATACGGCTGCCAGCCCGAACCCCAGTGAGTCGGGCTTCAACACCATCCGCCCGCCTGCAAGGCAGGGCAAGAGGATGCGCCATAGCGGCGCGCCTCTTGCCCTGTGCCTCTGCCGGACCGCCTCAGGAGCGGGCCTTAAATGCTCCGGAGAGTGTGACGGACTTCGTGATGAAGGATGCCAGTGTTTTTGTTTCGGATTCAACACTTCCAGCACTGGTCTTCAGGTGCAGGGCAGGGTTGAGCGGTGGTTCATACGGCGCATCAATGCCCGTAAAACCACTGATCTTGCCCGATCTGGCGGCTGCATACAGCCCTTTGGGGTCCCGCTGCTCGCATGTTGCGAGATCGGCATCCACAAAAATTTCCGCAAAATCCTCACCCAGAATCTGGCGGGCAAGAGCCCGATCAGAAAGCAGGGGAGAAATCAGCGCCACCAGCACAACCTGACCGGAGTCCCGCAGAATACGGGCCACTTCCGCAGCGCGGCGCACATTCTCGGTGCGGTCGGCTTCAGAAAAGCCCAGATCCTTGCACAGGCCCGCCCGCAGGGTGTCTCCATCCAGTACGGTCACATCAACGCCCTCGGCAAAGAGAGCGACTTCCGTTGCGCGGGCAAGCGTGCTCTTGCCGGAGCCTGAAAGGCCGGTCAGCCAGAATACACCGCCCCGATGCCCCTTGGCGCGTGCGCGGTCCTGCTGTGTGACCTCACTCCCGGTGGGGTGAATCACTTTCTCACCCGCGGCAATGCTCGCCGGGCCAAGAAGGGGCGCGCCCCCCACAATCCGCTGCTGCCGGTCCACCAGCACCCCGCGGCCATCTGCCGTGCCGGGCACGAACGGGTCAAACAGGATGGTTTCCGCGGCGGAAAGCGTAATTTCCGCAAAGCCTTCGGCGGGGACTTCCTCGCCTGCATATTCGGTCAGATCATCCAGATTCACCACGGATTCAATGGATGTCACCGTAACGGCGTGCTCCGCCGTGGCCAGCCGCAGATGGAAGCTTTCCCCCACACGCAGGGGCTCCTGCCGCAGCCAGAACAGGCGGGCGCGGATACGGGAGGCCGCCATTGGCGCGGTTTCAGCCTTGTGCAGCAAGTCCCCACGGTCCGGGATTACATCCGGCTCCAGTGTTACCGCCACGGACTGGCCCGCCGCAGCGGAAATCTGCGGGGCCGCGTGCCAGCTTGCAATGGAGGCAATTTTCGCAGGCGTTTTCTGGGTGCCGATAATCACAGTATCACCCACGCGCACCCGGCCACGCTCAATCCGCCCGGCCACATAGCGCTTGTCATCAAAGCGATACACATCCTGCACCGGCAGGCGCAGCGGGAGCTCCGCGCGGGAGGCCGGGGAGGGAACCTGAGCCAGCGCCTCTGTCAGCGTCGGGCCGGTATACCAGGGCATGCGCTCGGAGCGGCTGGCAATATTATCGCCATCGCGCGCGGAAGCCGGGATAAAGAGTGCGGCCTCAAGGTCCAGCTTCTTCAGCAGATCCGCAACGGACTGTTCAACCGCTGCAACTTTTGCCTGATCAAAGTCCAGAAGATCCACCTTGTTAAGCAGAACAAGCACATGCCTGATGCCAATAAGGTGCAGCAGCATGGCGTGGCGGCGGGTCTGCTCACGCGCGCCCTCGGCAGCATCCACCACCAGCACGGCGGCTTCCGCATCAGCCGCGCCGGTAATCATGTTACGCAGGAACTGCCGGTGGCCCGGGGCATCTACAATCACATATTCCCGCGAGCCCAGCAGGAACGGGATTCGGGTGGAATCAACCGTCACACCCTGATCACGCTCGATCTGAAGAGAGTCGAGCAGGAAGCTCCATTCAATTTTCAGACCGCGCTTCTTGGACGATTCAATAATCTGGGCAACCTTGCCATCCTGCAGATTATCCGTGTCATGCAGCAGGCGGCCGATCAGCGTTGACTTGCCGTGGTCCACATGCCCGACAATCACGATGGGCGTTGCAGGGTCCTGAGACTGCGTCAGGGAAGGGGGGAGAGTATCGCTCATAAAATCTGTTCCAGTCCGTGCTGAGGCTCAGAGATAACCGGCGACACGCAGCCGCTCGAACGCATCTTCGGATTCATGATCCATGGCCCGGCCAGCGCGTTCAGACGTGCGGGTGGTTTCCAGCTCGGCAATAACCTCTGCAACGGTGGATGCGTTGCTTTCAACCGGGTTGGTAATGTCCTGATCACCCAGCGAGCGGTAACGCTTGCCATTTTTGGCAAAATACAGATCAACCAGCGGAATGCCTTCACGCTCGATGTAGCGCCAGATATCAATCTCCCGCCAGGAGAGCAGCGGATGCACACGGATATGCATCCCTTCTTCATGCGGGGTTGCATACTGGTCCCAGAATTCGGGAGGCTGGTTGCGGATATCCCACTTGTGGCTGGCGCCGCGCGGGCTGAAAACACGCTCCTTGGCGCGTGTTCCCTGTTCGTCACGCCGGATGCCGGCAATCACGCCCTGAAGCTTGTGCTGCTCAATCATCGCGGCAAGACCTGCCGTTTTACGGGCAGCCGAGCGCGCAGCCGGAGGCAGGGAAGGGTCCATATCCTCCACTGGCGGGCAGGTGCCCAGCAGCAGGTCCAGATCCCACTTCTTCACATATTCATCCCGAAACGCATACATTTCAGGGAATTTCTTGCCTGTATCCACGTGCATGACGGGAAAGGGCACGCGGCCAAGAAAGGCCTTCTTGGCCAGCCACACCATGACGTTGGAATCTTTCCCCAAAGACCACAACATGGCGAGTGGCCGAAGCTTGCGATAGGCTTCCCGAAGGATGAAGACACTCTGTGCTTCGAGCTGATCAAGATGGTCCATTTATCTGGTCAAACCTGTTTGAAGAAAGAAAAGGGAAGGAATTCCGGCTGTTCGTCAGGACGCCGTGTGGATGCCGCATTCGGTCTTGGCCAGCCCGGCCCAGCGGCCCGCACGCGGGTCCTCCGTCTGCCCGACAGGCTGTGTGCAGGGCGCGCAGCCAATGGAAGGATAGCCTTGAGCCACCAGAGGATGCGGGGGCAGGCCACGGCGCTTCATTTCCCGCGTAATCTCTTCGGCCTGCCAGTGCGCCAGCGGGTTCAGCCGAAGCTGGCCTCCGGCTTTTTCCTCCACCACCGGCAGCAGGGCGCGTGTTGCGGCCTGCGCCTGTTTCCGGCCTGTCACCAGTGCCGCGTATGGCAGAGAGGCCAGATCCATCGGCTCTACCTTGCGCAGGCGGCAGCACGCATCCGGGTCAAACGCCCAGAGTTCACCCGTTGGGTCGCGTGCGTCCAGCTCGGCCTGTGTCGGGCGAATATCCTGCACATTCGTCAGCCCCAGAGCCTCTGCCAGCTCAGCCCGATAAGCCAGCGTTTCGGGAAAATGCCGCCCGGTTTCTAAAAAGAGCACCGGCATGTGCGGATCAGCCTCCGCCACAAAGGCCAGCAGAAGCGCAGATTCCGCCCCGAAGGAGGACAGCACACCCACCGCGCTGCCAAGCTGGGCCGAAGCAGCCCTCAGAAGCCCGACAGGATCCTGAGCCTGGGAACGCAAGACAGTCAGAACTGATGGAGCAACGGCCATTCGGGAATTCCAGCATCAACGACACGAAATAGTATTTAAAGCTTATTGATCGAAATTTTAAGAAAACTCAAGCGCATTCTCCACGAAAGAAATACGTATTTTGCAGGGAAGGCATTCCACACCAGAACGCGTCTAATTTTAGCATGGCCCCACGCGGGATATCGTCCGCCAAGGTGTCGTTTTTTATTTTTGTCACATTCTGGCAGTGAAACCCCTGCGAGAGTATGGCACGAAGCCCGCAAGAAAAGAGGGGCACAGATGGGCGCACAGAGGCCTTATGCACCGCCGAGACTATGCATCGTACGATGCATTTCACACCACTCACCGCCACTCTGACGCGCTCACAGACTCATGTTACGCCCGAACCACATAGAAAATTATTCTATTTCAATATGATAGAAGGGGTCACGATGGCGGGCCGCCTGATCAGCTTTGCTCTGGCAGGCACCATAAACCAGAACTCCATCACCAACGCCGCTTCGGCCGCGCCAGACCACAGCATGGTACGGCTCATTCCAAACCACGACCATCATACCAATCGGGCACAGTTTTCGAGCGCCGCATGGTATTTAGTTGGCATAATATATCTTATGCGATTTACGTCTGTGCGCGTAATACGGTCCCGCTACGGCTCGGATGCTATTGCGGGATAGAGCCTGCGTACAAGCCGCTCCATGCTTAGCCCCTACACAATAATATCGAGTTCCCTGCGGGATGCGTTATCAAAAATGGTATGGCTATACCGTGTCCAAAACAAAGCCCGGCCACAACAACAGCGATCGCGCCTGACATGCCAAGCTGGTTGGCCTGAAGCGGCCCCGGCGGCGCGTCAAGCAAAACCGGAAATGCGCCTCTCACGGTAAAGCTGCATATATTTGACGGCAGAAGAAAGGGCTCCAGAGGAACCCTCCCCCTCCCGGACAAAACCAGCAGTTGAACCCCGCTCTTATCGGGCCGGGCGCGGGTTATCGCGGCGGAACAGCGCCCATTGTTCCATGACTGTGCCATCCGGCAGGTGGCAGTAGGTAACCTGCCCCTTGCCGGCTTCCTGCTGCATGCTCAGCGTGCCGCCTTTTTTGATACAATACACTGCCGCCGGGTTGGGAACACGCAGCGGCCTGACACTGCTTGCCGCACGATCCTGCTGCTGATGTTCGCACCCTGCCAGCATGCCTGCGGCACAGAGTGCGAGGGTTGCACGGGTCAGGCGAATGGAAAGAGACGTCATGAAACCAGTTCCTGTTTCTATCATGTTGGAAAGAGTGTTCCCCAATGTTCAGGATTTGTCACGCCCCTGCGGAATGCAGACAGGGTTCCAGCAGCGCGCAGAGCCAGTCTGCAAAGACCTGCAACCTGTGGGAGAGATGCCGCCGATGCTGGTAGACCAGCGCCATTGGCATGGGGGCGGCGCGATATCCGGGGAGCACCGCCACAAGCTCGCCCGACTTCAGGTGTTGCTGAACATCGTAGGCGGGCACCTGAATCAGGCCCAGACCCGCCAGAGCGCAGGCAATAAGCGCCTCAGCACTGTTCACCGTCACCCGGGCCTCCATCGCACAGGTGCGTATCTGCCCGCCTTCCTGCCACTCCCACTCTTCAACGCGCCCGCTGAAGGCTGAGGCATACCCCACAGCCTGATGCCCCGGCAGGTCTTGCGGCGTGCGCGGCATCCCATAGCGGGCCAGATAGGCCGGACTTGCCACGCTCACCACGGCAAGGTCTCCCAGCCTGCGGGCAATCAGGCCGGATTCCTGAAGGGCGCCAATCCGCACCACGCAATCCACACCATCCTCCACCAGATTAACCGGCCGGTCGGTCACGCCCAGTTCAAGGTCAATTTCAGGGTACCGCGCAAGAAACTCAGGTAAAGCCGGAGCCACAATCAAGCGCCCGATGCGCCCGGGCATATCCACACGCAGGACACCGCGCGGGGCGGATTTATCACGCCGGAACAGGCTTTCGGCTTCTTCCACATCAGCCACCAGACGATGGCACACGTCATAAAAAGCCCGCCCATCCGCTGTGATGGACACCGAGCGTGTTGTGCGGGAGAGCAGACGCGCCCCTACCCTGCTCTCCAGAGTCTGGATTGCGGTGGAGATGGAGGAGCGCGGCATGTTCAGCGTATCGGCAGCCCGAGAGAAACTTCCGGCATCCACAACCCGCAGAAAAATACGAAAAAGATCAATCCGGTCCATCGGCCCTCAGGAACACCCTGCCATTGTTCGGATTATACGACAAGTGTTGTCTTGAAACACCCCTTTATTAATGGAAATGAGATGATAGCGTGTTCACCATGAAAGTCCGCATCCTGCGGTTTCTTTCAACGAAAGGACGAACCGGATATGGCAGACCACAGCATTAAAGGAAAAATCGCCCTGATTACCGGCGGTGCCAAGAATCTTGGCGGACTGATTGCCCGCGATCTGGCCGCACACGGCGCAAAAGCCATTGCCATCCATTATAATAGTGACGCCAGCCGCGCCGATGCGGAGAAAACCCTGGCAGACCTGAAGGCCGCCGGTGTGAAGGCCGTGGCATTTCAGGCGGACCTCACCACCGCAGGCGCCTGCGCCAAACTTTTTGCAGATACGATTGCCGCCATTGGCAAGCCGGATATTGCCATCAATACCGTTGGTAAAGTTCTGAAAAAGCCGATTGCAGACACATCGGAAGCTGAATTTGACGAGATGTTCGCCATCAATTCAAAGGCCGCCTATTTCTTTATCAAGGAAGCCGGGCAGCACCTGAATGACAACGGCAAGATCGTGACACTCGTCACATCTTTGCTTGGTGCCTATACCCCGTTCTATTCCACGTATGCGGGCTCCAAAGCACCTGTCGAACATTTCACACGAGCTGCTTCCAAGGAGCTTGGCGCCCGTGGCATTTCGGTCAATGCCATAGGTCCGGGGCCGATGGATACGCCCTTCTTCTATGGTCAGGAAGCGCCCGATGCCGTGGCGTATCACAAATCCGCCGCAGCTCTCTCCGCATTCAGCAAGACCGGGCTGACGGATATTGAAGATATCGTCCCCATCATCCGGTGTCTGGTCTCTGATGGCTGGTGGATGACGGGCCAGACCATTTTGGTCAACGGCGGCTACACCACCAAATAACCACCAGCGGGGGAAGATGGTTGCATCAAGCGCCCCTTCCCCCTGCTTTTCTATGCGGGCAGTTGCATTTTCTTATCAATTATTTATGAAAGGACTCAAGAAGCATCAAGAGTCAGGCCGACGCCTGGCACCAACCTGCGCCCGTGCAAGGTGGTGCCTTCCCTGCAAGCGCAGAGAAGGGATGTGGCCAGAAGACCGGCAATAACGGACCCATGCCACGCGCGTCGTCGCTTTGTCTTTTGATCTACACTGCATGGAAAGATCAACATGACACAGAACACCCAGCAATTTGCCAGCGATAACTATGCAGGCATCTGCCCTGAAGCCTGGGCCGCCATGCAGGATGCCAATCAGGGCTATGTTCCCGCCTATGGGGACGATATCTGGACCACCAAAGCCTCAGATGCCTTCCGCACCCTGTTTGAAACAGACTGCGAGATCTTCTTCGCCTTCAATGGCACGGCAGCCAACGCGCTGGCTCTGGCCTCGCTCTGCCAGTCCTATAACAGTGTCATCTGTTCCGCCGTGGCGCATGTGGAAACGGATGAATGCGGGGCTCCGGAGTTTTTCTCAAACGGCTCCAAATTGCTGACAGTCCCTACCCAGGGCGGCAAGCTGACGCCGGAGGCCATCCGCTCTCTGGCCACTGGCCGCTCGGACATCCACTTCCCCAAACCCCGCGCCGTGACCATCACCCAGCCGACAGAAACCGGGCAGGTCTACACACTGGAGGAAATTCGGGCCATTTCCGCCGTATGCCGGGATCTGGGCCTGCGGCTGCATATGGATGGCGCCCGCTTTGCCAATGCCTGCGCGGCCCTCGGCTGCTCCCCGGCGGAAATGACATGGCAATCCGGTGTGGATGTGCTGTGTTTTGGCGGCACAAAGAACGGCATGGCTGTAGGCGAAGCAATTCTCTTTTTTGACCCCAAACTCTCGGAAGGCTTCGATTACCGCTGCAAGCAGGCCGGGCAACTGGCCTCCAAAATGCGTTTTCTGGCAGCCCCGTGGGTCGGTATTCTGGAAAGCGGAGCCTGGCTGCGCAATGGCCGCAGCGCCAACGCCGCCGCAGCCCATCTGGCCGGACAGATCCGCCCGCTTGAAGGGCTGGAGCTGATGTTCCCCGTGGAAGCCAATGCCGTGTTCCTGAAAGCCCCGGCGGCACTGCTGGACGGGTTGCGGGAAAAAGGCTGGCGGTTTTATACCTTTATCGGAGGGGGGGCGCGCTTCATGTTCGCATGGAATGCTGATCTGGCTCAGGTTGACGCTCTGGCGGAAGACATCAGGCAGCTTCACGCCGCGCTGTAGAAAACCTCATCTCCCCGTGGGGCCGGGTCCACTCCCGGCCCGGCAAGGTGCGCCGTTTGTGCAGGCAGGTCGTACAGGCTGGCCTTGCCGGGATAAAGCGGATATGTTCGGCCCTGTTTTCCACTCAAAATCTGGTTTTTGCGCATGCCTGACGGTTCTTCTCCTGTAACGCGTTCCTCTTCAGCCAATTTGCCGGAAGTCCGTCATGACTGGACGGTGCCGGAAATTCAGGCGCTGCTGGATCTTCCGTTTCCGGAGCTGATGTTCCGCGCCCAGACAACGCACCGCGCGCACTTTGACCCCACAGACATGCAGATCTCCACGCTGCTTTCCATCAAGACCGGTGGCTGCCCGGAAGACTGCGCCTATTGCCCCCAGAGCGCCCTGCACGAAAAAAGCGTGAAGGCCGAACGCCTGATGGCGGTGGATGCTGTCCTGACCGAAGCCCGCAAGGCGAAGGATGCCGGAGCCAGCCGCTTCTGCATGGGTGCCGCATGGCGCTCCCCCAAGGAGCATGATCTGGAAACCGTGTGCGCCATGATTGAGGGCGTAAAGGAACTGGGGCTGGAAACCTGCGTGACGCTGGGCATGCTGGACGCCGGGCAGGCCGGCAAACTGCGTGACGCCGGGCTCGATTATTACAACCATAATCTGGATACTTCCCCGGAATATTATGGGGATATCATCTCCACCCGCACCTATCAGGACCGCCTGGACACCCTCTCCAACGTGCGTGACGCAGGTATTAACGTCTGCTGCGGCGGCATTGTCGGCATGGGTGAGAGCGAAACGGACCGCGCCGGGTTGATTGCAGCCCTCGCCACCCTGCCCACACACCCGGAAAGCGTGCCGATCAACCTGCTGGTGCGCGTGAAAGGCACGCCGCTGGGAGAGTCTGAAGCGGTCGATCCGCTCGATTTCATCCGCATGATTGCTGCTGCCCGGATCACCATGCCCAAAAGCCGGGTTCGTCTGGCAGCCGGGCGTGAAAATATGAGCGATGAAACACAGACCCTGTGCTTCCTTGCCGGTGCGAACTCCATTTTTTATGGTGAACGCCTGCTGACCACGCCCAACCCGCAGGCAACGCGCGACCGCAAGCTGCTGGACAAGCTGGGCATGCGCACAACCGGCATTACAGTCTAAAAAGTTGCTTGCATTCTGTGCCTGATCTGCGTCAGGTGCTGTCGCATGTCTTATATGGTCAAGGAAATGTTCCTCACCCTTCAGGGTGAGGGCGGACAGGCTGGGCGACCAGCCGTGTTCTGTCGTTTTGCGGGATGCAACCTGTGGTCCGGTCGGGAAGCTGACCGGGCTGAAGCCATCTGCACCTTCTGCGATACCGATTTTGTCGGCACGGATGGTGAAGGCGGCGGCAAGTTTGAAACAGCCGATGCGCTCGCCAGCAGAATTGCCGGCTTCTGGCCCGAGCAGGCCGATGCCATGCGTGTGCCGGGGCTGGTGGTGTTCACCGGTGGTGAACCGCTGCTTCAACTGGACGCCCCGCTGATTGAGGCCATGCATGCACGAAACTTTTCCATTGCGGTGGAAAGCAACGGCACCCTGCCCGCCCCTGCCGGCATTGACTGGCTGTGCATCAGCCCCAAAGCTGGCGCGGCCCTTGAACAGACACACGGCACGGAACTCAAGCTGGTCTACCCCCAGCCGGGGCTGGACCCGGCAACGCTGGAACACCTTGATTTCAAATATTTCTGGCTTCAGCCCATGGATGGCCCCAACCAGAATGAGGCGATACAGGCCGCCATCCGCTACTGTCTGGCCCACCCGAAATGGGGCCTTTCTTTACAGACCCACAAGCTGACCGGTATTCCCTGACCCATGTCCACACCCACACGCGCCCCTGAAGACGCCGCTCTTGTCCTGTTCTCCGGCGGGCAGGATTCCGCCACCTGCCTGGCCTGGGCGCTGGCGCGTTTTGGCCGCGTGGAAACACTGGGCTTTGAGTATGGCCAGAGGCATGCAGTGGAACTGGACTGCCGGGAGGCGCTGCGGGCTGGCCTGCGGGCACAAAATCCGCTCTGGGCCGAGCGTCTGGGGATGGACCACACCCTTGCACTTGGCGCGTTGGGGGATATTTCCGAAACCGCCCTGACCCGCACGGCGGAAATCGCCATGGCGGAAGGTGGCCTGCCCAACACCTTCGTGCCGGGCCGCAATATTATTTTCCTGACGTTTGCCGCTGCACTCGCGGCGCGCCGGGGCATCCGCCATATCGTCACCGGCGTGTGTGAGACAGATTATTCGGGTTATCCTGACTGCCGGGATGACACCATCAAGGCTGTGCAGGTGGCCCTCAATCTCGGGATGGACGCCCGTTATGTGCTGCATACCCCTCTGATGTGGATCGACAAAGCCGCAACATGGGCGCTGGCGGAAGAACTGGGGGGAGCCTCCCTTGTCTCCCTGATCAATCAGGAAAGCCACACCTGTTATCTGGGGGACCGCGGCACCATGCACCCGTGGGGGCATGGGTGTGGGGAATGCCCGGCCTGCGCCCTGCGCCGCACGGGGTGGGAAGAATATATCAAGGGAAAAGCCAATGCCTGATCTGGTTTTTACCCGTCGCTTTTCCATGGGGCATCGGCTGATCCACGGGGCCAGTGAATCCTGCGCCCTGCCTCACGGGCATAATGAATTTGTGACCGTGCGCCTCAGCCCGGTGCACCGCGCCCGGCTTGATGGCCAGGGCAACATGCCGGTCTCTTTCCAGAAAGCCAAAAGCACCTGGCATCGCTTTGTGGATGAAAAGCTCGATCATGCCTTGCAACTGGCGGAGGATGATCCCCTTCTGGCATGGTTTCAGGCCCATGAGCCCGCACGGGCGCAGCGTATTGTCATCACCCCCGGGGACCCGACAACAGAGCTGATGGTGTGCCTGATGATGGCAAAACTCAGCGCTTTTCTACACGCCGAAGGCGGCCTGCTGCGCTGCACAGAAGTCTCGTTGCAGGAAACACCCACCAATACGGTCACCTTCAGCGGAAATCCTGACGATCTGATCCCTGCTGTCAGGCCGCCTGAGGCCTGCTGGTGGCACCGTGCGGATATGTCTATCTCCGACATCTGATCCGCCAGCATGCAGGCCATCAGCCTGCAAGACTGCCTGAAAAATTACCGGAGAGACTGGGCAACCCACCTCCGTATTTCTCCCGAAAATATACTCCCCCGGTGAAACCGGAGCAGTGAACACATTTTTTGGAGCGCCCTTTAATTTTCTTTAATTTCATGGAAATTATCTAAATAATAGATTTTACCAATAAAATCAAACAAATGGTAAAATTTTGAAACAAATAAGCAGAGCATCGAAAAATTACCTTCAGCCTTACCCTGACTTATATGCAGCGCTGTGTAATAAATTCAAAAAAACGCTTCCCTTATTTGCAGTTTCTTTCATTCTTCTTTTTTCATTTTCCGTTTTTGACTCAGCCCATGCCCAGACTGAAGATCTGAATATTGGCTCTGAGCCCACCATTCGCGTCGATACTCCTTTACCAGAGAAAACGGTACACCTCTCCAGTGTCCCGCCCTTCTCCCGCCCTGAAGCCATGTTTGCAGACCCGGGTGGGATGACAAGCTGGCTGAGGCGGCACAGCATTGCCTTTCTGCTGGACAATACCAACGAGTTTGCGGGGGCTGTAACAAAACCCGCCAGAGGTGAGCAGTTCCGCTCTTACCGGCAAGGTGCAAGCAACGCCGGACAATATGCCACTTCGCTGAATATTGATTGGGAAACACTGGCAGGACTGAAGGGCCTGGCCACCCATATGATCACGGTCGGCCGCTACGGCACCACCGCCAACCGTATGTTTGGAGACTGGCTGAATCATAGTTCTGAAGATTATGGCGGCGGGGGAAATGTGGCCGTCCATCTGGTCATGCTGTATGCGGAAGAAACCCTGCTCAATAACCGTCTGGCTATTGCCGGAGGGCGCATGGCCCAGCTTTCCGATTTTGCCGCGAGTGAGCTGTTCTGCAATTTCATGAACAACAGCATGTGTGGTCGCCCCAAAGGCATTTCGGACAGCAACTACTTTGCAGGGTATCCGGCCGCAACATGGGCCTTCCGCGTGCGCGGGCGGCCAACGCGAAGTATTTACGTCCAGACAGGCGTCTATTTTGCAGAAAACGGCGTCTATCAGGTTGCGCAGCACCGTACGGGCTTCAAATTCAACGGGGCCAATATTGTCGGCCATGTCGTGCCTGTTGAGGCCGGCTGGGAGCCAAAACTGGGCAGAAGCCACAGTCTGGCAGGCCATTATAAAATTGGTGCAGCCTTGCAGGATGTTCCTGTGCCGGACACCTACCGGGACATCACGGGAAAACCTTATGTGCTGACAGGAGCCAAAGCGGCACAGCACCAGTATAGCTGGTCAAGCTGGCTGATGATGGACCAGCAACTGATGCGCTACCACAAGGCGCAGAAAGACTCCGGCCTTACCGCGCTGGCGGGGCTGGTTTATAACGATCCGCGCACCGCCCTGCGGGATTACGAGGTTTATCTGGCCATGCTGAGCAGGGGCTTCTGGAGCAGCCGCCCCTATGACACACTCGGCATTGCCTTCACCTACACTCATATTGCGCCGAATGTACAAAGGACCGAGGCGCTGCTGCAGCAGACCATGCACCCCATGATCAACCATGCCACCGGGGTGCAACGCCACGCCAGCACTCTGGAGGTCAACTACTCCATTCATGTCATGCGTGGCGTTATTTTCCAGCCGGTGTTTCAATATTACTTTCGGCCCAACGGGCAGGGCAACCTGCCCGATGCCGCCATGCTGGGCTTTAAAAGCCATATCGAAATTTTCTGAAAACCGGCCTTGCTCAGGCCAGTTGCAGAACCTTCGTGGTCTTCTCACGCAGTTGCGCGCACAGGTCCGGGTTATTGGCCAGTGTCTGGCCGTAGGACGGAACCATCTCTTTCAGCTTTGCTTCCCATTCCGGCAGCTTGTCGGCAAAGCATTGTTTCAGCACCGTCAGCATGATCGGTGCCGCGGTGGAGGCCCCGGGAGAGGCTCCCAGAAGCGCTGCCACAGACCCATCCTTGCTGGAAATCACTTCCGTGCCGAACTGAAGCACCCCGCCCTTTTTGGCGTCTTTCTTGATAATCTGCACACGCTGCCCGGCCACAACCAGTTCCCAATCCTTTGAACGTGCTGTGGGGACAAAGTCCCTCAGGGCGCTCATGCGCTCACTGTTGGACTGCATGACCTGCTGGATGAGATATTTGGTCAAAGGCCAGTTATCCCGCGCCACGGCCAGCATGGCGGTGATGTTATCCGCGCGGATGGAGCGCGGCAGATCCATCAGGGAGCCATATTTGAGAAAGCGGGTTGAAAAGCCCGCATACGGCCCGAACAGCAGGGCAGGCTTGCCGTCAATCATCCGGGTATCCAGATGCGGCACAGACATGGGCGGCGCGCCCACGGAGGCTTTGCCATACACCTTGGCCTTGTGCTGGGCCACAATCTCCGGATTGGTGCAGCGCAGGAACTGCCCGCTCACCGGAAAACCGCCAACACCTTTTGCTTCGGGAATTCCCGTTTTCTGAAGCAGGGACAGCGCACCACCCCCGCTGCCAATAAACACAAAGCGCGCATTGACGGTACGCTGCGTATTCAGGCGCATATCCTGCACCAGAACCTGCCACCGCCCGTCCGGCCCACGTTTAATGTCCTGCACATCATGCCGGGTGTGCAGGGGGCAACCGGCTGTTTCCACCAGATAGCTGAACAGCAGGCGCGTGAGTGCGCCATAATTCACATCCGTGCCATTCAGCGTATGGGTTGCGGCCAGCGCCTGCCCCGGCGTCCGGTCCTTCATGACCAGCGGCATCCATTCGGCCAGTTGGGCCGGATCTTCCGAATAGGCCATTCCGGCAAACAGCGGGTGCGCGCTCAGTGCTTCATGGCGCCTGCGCAGGAAGTCTACATTGGCATCCCCCCAGACAAAGCTCATGTGCGGCACCGGCGTGATAAAATCACGCGGAGAGGCAATAACACCGTTCTCAACCAGATGAGACCAGAACTGGCGGGAAATCTGAAAGGCCTCATTCACGCCAACGGCTTTGGTGATATCCACGCTGCCATCAGCATTCTGCGGCGTGTAGTTCAGCTCACACAAGGCGGAGTGGCCAGTCCCTGCGTTATTCCATGCGTCCGAGCTTTCTTCCGCCACGCTGTCCAGACGCTCAAAAATACTGATGCTCCAGTCCGGTTGAAGCTGCCGGAGAAACACCCCGAGCGTGGCGCTCATCACGCCTCCACCAATCAGGACGACATCAACGGACGAAGAACTCTCGGGTGTGGTGGAACTCATCTTGGTCTCCGCATCATTATCAGCCTCTTGCGTCCCATCGAAATCAGGTACCGGGCAGAAAGTTTTTCCGCATGCCGTGCTTCCCGCCCCGATGCAAGAGCGTGCTTCGGGTCATCTTGGTCGTTAAGCTGCTATCATATGCCACATTTTTTTCTCAGGGCAGTTCTCATCTCTGCGAGAGCGGAGCAGCATTGCGTGAACCTAACGGCTGAGGCAGCGTTTTCCGCACTCCTTGCCCCACAGCGCGCCCATGGCGCAAAGGATCGCACAATGACCATCAAGAAACACGGCTCCGCCCACTGGGAAGGGTCCATTAAGGAAGGGCGCGGCACGGTCTCTACCGAAAGCCATGCCCTGAATAACCAGCCCTATGGCTTCAACACCCGTTTTGAAGGCGCACCCGGCACAAATCCGGAAGAACTGCTGGGGGCTGCACATGCGGCCTGTTTTTCCATGGCGCTCTCCCTCATTCTTGGGGAAGCGGGCCTGACGGCAAAATCCATCAACACCACGGCTGAAGTCAGCCTGAACAGGGATGCAGGGGGTTTTGTGATTGATGGCATCGCCCTCACGCTGGAAGCCGATGTCCCGGGGGCGACACCCGAACAGTTTGAGGCTCTGGCCAACAAGGCCAAAACCGGCTGCCCGGTCTCAAAGCTTTTCAACGCGCCTATCACGCTGAACGCCAGACTGGTGGGCTAAAGTTCAGCCCACCTGACCACGATGCCGTAACAGATGGTCTGCCAGTACGCAGGCCATCATGGCTTCACCCACCGGCACGGCGCGAATCCCCACACACGGGTCATGCCGCCCTTTGGTGATTACGTCCTTGTTCTGGCCATCACGGGTGACAGACGGCACCGGCGCCAGCATGGAGCTGGTCGGTTTGACGGCAAACCGCACCACAATCGGCTGCCCGCTGGAAATGCCCCCCAGAATACCGCCCGCATGATTGGCGCCAAACACAATCCGACCATCCTGCATGGAGAGCGCATCCGCATTCTCAAGCCCGGTCAGGGCGGCAGAGGCAAAGCCATCTCCAATTTCAACGCCCTTGACGGCATTGATGCTCATCAGAGCCGCGGCCAGATCGGAATCCAGCTTGCCGTAAATCGGCGCCCCCAGACCGGGTGGCACACCCTCCGCCACAACTTCAATCACCGCGCCGATGGAAAGCCCTGCCTTGCGAATGCCGGCCAGATACTCTTCCCACTCCGGCACGCAGGCGGCATCCGGGCAGAAAAACGGGTTGCGTGTCACTTCATCCCAATCCCAGCGGGACCGGTTAATTTTATGCGGGCCAAGCTGCACCAGAGCCCCGCGAATACGCACCCCCTGCCCCAGCACCTGACGCGCCACCGCACCTGCCGCGACACGGCACGCCGTCTCGCGCGCGGAAGAGCGGCCGCCCCCCCGATAATCACGGATGCCGTATTTCAGGTCATAGGTGAGATCGGCATGGCCGGGGCGATAGGTCTGGGCGATATCCCCGTAATCGCGGGATCTCTGGTCCGTATTTTCAATCAGCAGGGAAATTGGTGTCCCTGTGGTCTGCCCCTCGAACACGCCGGAGAGGATACGCACGGCATCCGGCTCCCTGCGCTGGGTGGTAAAGGCCGATTGTCCGGGGCGCCTCTGGTCCAGAAACGGCTGGATATCCGCTTCCGTTAGAGGGAGCCGGGGGGGGCAGCCATCCACAACGCAGCCAATGGCCGGTCCATGGCTTTCACCCCATGTGGTGACGCGAAAAAGATGGCCAAAGCTGTTGAAGGACACGGTTTACCTCAGTCGCCAGCTACGGAGATATCAGGGGCGGAGGGGTTTTTCATCCCTACGATATTGTACCCGCAATCAACGTGATGAATTTCACCCGTCACGCCGGAGGAGAGGTCGGACAGCATATACAGCCCTGCCCCGCCCACTTCTTCCAGTGTCACATTGCGTTCGAGCGGTGCGTTATACTGGTTCCACTTCAGGATGTAGCGGAAATCCCCAATACCGCTGGCCGCCAGCGTCTTGATCGGGCCGGCGGAAATCCCGTTAACCCGGATCCCGTCACGCCCCAGATCCGCCGCCATGTACCGGACAGAAGCTTCCAGCGCGGCCTTGGCCACACCCATCACGTTATAATGCGGCATCACGCGCTCTGCGCCCAGATAGGTCAGGGTCAGCAGGGAGCCGCCATCCTTCATCAGGGCAGAAGCCCGCTGGGCGACGGCGGTGAAGGAAAAGCAGGAAATATCCATGGCGGTCAGGAACGCGTCACGCGGGGTGTCCACATAGCGGCCACGCAGAAACTGCTTGTCTGCCCAGCCAATGGCGTGCACCACAAAGTCCAGCTTGCCCCATTCGCGCTCCAGCGTGGCGAACAGCTCATCCAGCGCGGCCTCATCCGTCACGTCACAGGGCAGCACCAGAGAAGCCCCGATGCTTTCAGCAAGCGGCTTCACGCGTTTGCCGAGCGCTTCCCCCTGATAGGTGAAAGCCATCTCCCCGCCCTGCGCCGCAACGGCCTGCGCAATACCCCAGGCGATGGAGCGATCATTGGCAACACCCATTACCAGACCTTTTTTGCCCTGCATCAATGTGCCCTGGGCGGGCAATGTGGTGTTGTGAGAAGACATGCTGTGACCTCGACCTGTCTGTTTGAATATTAGTCTGATAACCGTTCCGGTTGGTCGCATACCACAGCGTGCTAAACAAGACCTAAGCGCTTGCGTACCGCTTCAAACCGTTCTTCCGTTTCGTTACAAAGCGTGAAGACAGCCATTCGTTGCAGAAAGACCCGGGTATGACTGAAACAACCACATCTTCCTCATCGGCTTCCGCACCGGCCCTGATTGACCTTGCGGCAAACCCGTTCACCCTGTTCGCCGCGTGGATGCAGGATGCGGAAAAAACCGAACCCTCAGACCCGAATGCCATGGTTCTGGCAACCAGCACGCCCGATGGCCACCCCTCGGCGCGTATCGTGCTGCTGAAGGGCGCTGATGAGCACGGTTTTGTTTTTTATACCAACCAGCATAGTCGCAAGGGCGATGAACTGGCGCAGAACCCGCATGTTGCCCTGCTCTTCCACTGGAAGAGCCTGCGCAGGCAGATCCGGATTGAAGGTGTGGTCACCCCCGTCACCCCGGAAGAGGCGGACGCCTATTTTGCGAGTCGGAGCCGCATCTCCCGCATGGGAGCCGTTGCCTCCGACCAATCCCGCCCACTGGCGGACCGCGCTATTTTCGAACAGCGCCTGAAGGATGTCGAAGCTCGGTATGAAGGGCAGGATCTGATCCCCCGCCCTGCCAACTGGTCCGGCTATCGGGTTGAGCCGGCCTGTTTCGAGTTCTGGCAGGAAAGACCCTACCGCCTCCATGATCGCGCCACATGGACGCGGGATGGAAACCACTGGAATGTCACGCGTTTATATCCGTAACCATCACGGAACAGACCAGCCAGCCAGTCCGACCGGCCAGTCCGATTCTCAGAAACGGGGAGAACCAGCACTATGAAAGACGTCCGCAAGATCCTGCTTCCCATGGTGAGCTCCTCAAACGGGGAAGCCGCACTGATCCGTGGCTATAACTTTGCGCGCCGCTTTGGGGCGCATCTGGCTGTGCTGCATGTGCGCCCCGATGGGCGGGACATTGCCCCGCTGGCTGGCGAGGGCCTGTCCGGTGCCATGGTGGAAGACCTGATGCGCGCCGCGGAACATGAAAGCTCCCGCCACGCGCATGAAGTCCGCGCCCTGTTCGAGCAGTTTGTGGCAACACATCCGGATATTGAAGTCGTGCCGCCCCGCTCCCCCTTCCCGTGGGACAAGCCGAGCATCAGCTTCAACGTCCTGCACGGCGCGGAAAGCGAGATTGTGCCGTCTCACGCCCGCCTGTCCGATTTCACGCTGGTGCCGCATCCTGACTCGGGCGTAGAGGTCTCTTCCTCCGAAACACTGCATGCCGTTCTGTTCGACAGTGGCCGCCCTGTGGTGATCGCACCGCGCACGCCCCCCACGGGGGAGATCAAGCGTGTCTGTATCGGCTGGAACGGCACGACGGAATCGTCATCAGCCCTGCGGGGGGCACTGGCATGGGCACAGACGGCAGAGGCTGTGCGCGTGCTGCATTGTGAGGATTATCAGCGCCGTGGCCCCAAGGCGCGGGATGTTATCGACTATCTTTCCTTCCACGGCATCAAGGCCGATGCTGTGGAATTCCCGCCGGTTGACCGGGATGTCGGGAAAGGCCTTCTGGCCGCCTGCCATGACTTTGATGCCGATATGCTGGCCATGGGCGCTTACTCCCACTCCCGCCTGCGCCAGCTTATTCTTGGCGGCGTCACACGCTACATCCTGGAACATGCCGATCTGACGGTTCTGATGAGCCGCTAGAAAATACGCGCGCATTTTTCAGAAGGACGCCCCGCCGTGGGACTTGCCTCTCCAGATGGTCTGACTGTCTGGAGAGGCGTTTAAATGCCTGAGGAAAAGGTCACCCGCGTTCGGGGTCGGGCCGCGTAAGGGTCAGGCCATCCCATGCCGCCTCCACGCCCTCTGGCAGGTTATCCTGCATCCAGGCCCAGTCCATATCTGTTCCCATATGGGTAAGAATCAGGCGGCGCGGCTTGATCTGTTCTTTCCACTCCAGAACCCGTTCAAGCCATGCATGGGCACTGTGCGGCTGCTTCTGAAAGCAGTCCACCACCCACGTATCCACTCCGGAAAGCACCTGCAAAGACCGTTCCGGCAGCTCCACAACATCCGTGCTGTAGGCAAAATCACCGCACCGCAGGCCGGATGACGGAATACGGCCATGGCTCTGCTCAAACAGGGAGAGCTTATAGCCCCCTATCACCACATCACCCGCTAACGGCACAGGATGCGCCTCCACCACAGCGCGAAAGAAGTGCGGCGGTGTCCACGGTTTGAAAACATAGCTGAACCGTGTCTGGATTTCTTCCAGCACAGTGGGGGTGCCATAGGCCTTGAGAGGCTGCTGCACGACGCGGTTAATCCCCCGCACCTCATCCAGCCCGGCAATATGGTCCGCATGGGCATGGGTATAGAAAATGGATTTGAAGGCGCTGATTCCGTGAGCCAGAAGCTGGGCCCGGACATCCGGCCCGGTATCCACCAGAATGCCTTCCCCATCATCCATCTGAATAAAAATCGAGGCGCGGGTGCGGATATTCCGGGGTTCATACGGGTCGCAGTCACCCCATATGCCGCGGCCATCCTCACCGCCCAGCATAGGAACTCCGGCAGACCCGCCACACCCCAGAATAATCACCTTCATAGCGCCCGCCTCTCCTGCTCAGGCCGCCTTGCGGAAGAGACGGAAAAAATTCCCGGTCGTCATCTCTATGAATTCAGCCAGTTCCTGCCCCCGCTCCTGCGCAAGGCAGGCTGCGGTGCAGGCCACGTAAGACGGCTCATTACGCTTGCCCCGGTATGGCATGGGGGCCAGATAGGGCGCATCCGTTTCCACCAGAATGCGGTCGGCTGGCAGGTGACGCGCGGCATCCCGGAATTCCCCGCATTTGGGAAATGTCGCGATGCCCGAAAAACTGACATACCCGCCAAGTTCCACCACACAGCGCGCCAGATCCATGCCGGAAGCAAAGCAGTGCAGCAGAATGGGAAAAGCGCCCTTTTCCGTTTCTTCCCGCAGGATCTGCGCCACATCGTCATCCGCCTGCCGCGCATGGATCACAATGGGCACATTCAGGGCACGGGCGGCCCCGATATGCTGGCGGAAGCTTTCCTGCTGGCGCGGCCTGACCTCTGGCATGCCATGAAAATAGTCCAGACCGCTTTCCCCGATGCCAATCACACAGGGCGCGTCCGCACGGCTGATGATCTCCTCCACAGAGGGAACCGGAGCCTCATCCACATGGTCCGGGTGGGTGCCCACCGTGCACCACACCCGCACGTCCGGCGTGGCAAACCCTGTCAGACGCTTCTGCTCGTCCGCATTCGCCAGACGGGTTCCAATTGTCACCACCCCGCTGACACCAGCATCCTTGGCAGCAGTCAGCAGTGCCGGCAGTTCTTCATCCGCGTAATGGTCCAGATGGCAGTGGGAGTCGATCAATCCGGTCACGGTCGCCCCTTTCATGCAGGGTCTGCGGCTTCAACATAACGCGGGAAAATACCCTGCGGCGCGGGCAGCACGCGGCCTCCCGGCAGGGGTGTTTCCAGCGCTGCAAAAATCCGTTCTTCTTCCGCCACGCCAAGCTGTGTCAGCATCCGCTCCATGCTCTGGGGCATGAAGGGCTGGAGCATGGTCGCAATGCCGCGCAGGGCATCCACCAGCACACGCAGCACATCGTTCATCCGCTCCGGGTCTGTTTTCTTCAGAGCCCACGGCGCCTGATGATCGATATAGGCGTTACAGGCGCGGATGACCTTCCACACATCTTCCAGCGCATCAGTCAGGGCGCAGCGGTCCATCTGACTGGCCATCAGTTCGCGCAGAACAGCCACCTGACCCAGAAGATGCGTATCCTCTTCCGTCAGGGCACGGCGTTCCGGCAGAATTCCCCCGCAATTGCGCGCAACGAGCGACAATGTGCGCTGCGCCAGATTCCCAAGGTCATTCGCAAGTTCAACATTATTCCGCATGATCAGGGACTTGCGGGACAGATCACTATCCCCGCCAAACGGCACTTCCCGCAGGAGGAAGAACCGGACGGCATCCAGACCAAACTCTTTCACCAGGTCACGCGGGTCCACCACATTCCCCAGAGATTTGCTCATCTTCTGGCCTTCAATGGTCCACCAGCCGTTTGCGAAGATCTTCTGCGGCAGTTCAACGCCAGCCGCCATCAGGAAGGCAGGCCAGTAAATGGCGTGGAAACGGGCAATATCCTTGCCCACCAGATGCAGGCTGGCAGGCCAGAAGCGCATCCGGGCTGCATCCGTATTCGGGTAATCCAGCGCGCTGAGGTAATTGGCCAGAGCATCGAACCACACATACATCACATGCTGTTCATCGCCCGGCACCGGGATGCCCCAGTTGAAGCTGGTACGGCTGACGGAAAGGTCCCGCAGCCCCTGCTTCACGAAGCTGATGATTTCCCGCTTCATGCCATGCGGGCCCAGAAACTCCGGATTGGCCTCATAATAAGCCAGCAGCCGGTCCTGAAACGCGGAAAGCCGGAAGAAGTAGGACGGCTCCTTCACCCACTCCACCGGCGCGCCTGTCGGGGCCACTTTCTGGCCATCCGGCCCGGTAATCAGCTCATCCTCACCATAGAAGCATTCATCGCGCAGGGCGTACCAGCCTTCATAGGCTCCGAGGTAAATGGCATCATTATCCGCCACTTTCCGCCACAGTGCCTGAGCGCCTTCAATATGGCGCGGCTCAGTCGTGCGGATGAAATCATCATAGGAAATGGCCATGGCATCCGCCATGCTGCGAAAATCATCAGACACGCGGTCCGCAAAGGCTTTCGGGGCGACACCGGCAGCCTGCGCCGCCTGCTCCACCTTCTGGCCATGCTCATCCGTGCCGGTCAGGAAAAACACGTCATCCCCGGCCAGCCGGTGGAAGCGTGCCAGAACATCTGCCGCAACGGACGTATAGGCATGGCCGATATGAGGCGCACCATTCACATAATAGATCGGGGTCGTGACGTAGAAAGGGCGGGTCATGCAATACTCGCAATAGTCATGGCTTCGAGAAGTGTTTCCTGTTTATCGAGATTAAAGCGTTCCGTCTCGCTCTGAAGACTCATGATCGCTTCCCAGGCAGACGCCAGCGCCACGCAGGAGGGATGCCCCTGCCGGGCGGCCTGACGCGCACGCTCCTGAAGAAAGTCCGATAACAGGCTGAAAAATAAATTAAAACCTTCATCCTTGCGCAGGACGGCTTCGGCAATATCGTACTCACGGCTGGCGGAAACACCTTTCAGCACGTCCTCTACCATTCCAGCCATCTGGCCGTTCTGGTCCGCCAGAAAGGCCACTGCACGGCCGGGTGCGCCATGTGCTGCAGCCTGCACACGGCTGATATCCTCCGCGGAGGCTCCGGGCTGGATGTCTTTCAGCACAGCCATCATGGCCCGGGCATCCAGCGGTTCCAGCTCAAGCCTGCGGCAGCGGCTGCGCAGGGTGGGCAGGAGGCGGCCCGGTGCCGAGCAGGTCAGCAGCAACACGGCGGCTGGTGGTGGCTCTTCCAGAATTTTCAGCAAGGCATTGGCTGCACTGCGGTTGAGCCACTCCGCGCCATCCACAATCACCACGCGCCACCCGCCTTCCGCCGCCGTGCGGCGCAGGAAGGCATTGATAGGCCGCACTTCATCCGCAACAATCTCGCCACGGTGGCGCTGCTTCTTTTCATCAAAACTGCGGCTGACAACCAGCAGGTCAGCATGTGTGGCGGCGGAAATACGTCGCCCGGCCGGGCTTTCGGGCGTCTCTCCCCCCAAAATCATCCGGGCGAGACGAAACGCAAAGGTGGCCTTGCCAATACCCGGCGGCCCCGTAATCAGCCAGGCATGTGGCAGACGCCCCCCTTCAAAAATCCTGCGGAAGGCCTGAAGCGGAGCCTCATGCCCATGCAGATGGAGAGACGCCAGACGGGGGTCTTCCTGCACCAGCTTACTCTTGAGATGCGCGGAGCGGCACGCGGGAGAGAATATCTTTCACAATCAGACTGTTAACCTCTTCGGCTGACTGCCCATCCGTATGCACGCACCGTATCCGGTCCGTGTTCCGGCGGGCTATATCCCGAAACCCGGCACTCACCCGTGCGTGGAACGATTCGTCAGACTGCTCATACCGGTCCACCGGAGCCCCACGCGCCGCCAGACGCAGCCGGGCAACATCACGCGGCACCTCCAGTAGAAAGGTCCGGTCCGGGGTGCACCCAAGCTGGTTCTGAAGGCCGGTGATAAAGTCCAGCACGGCTGCTTCCCCATGGGCGCGCCCATACCCCTGATAGGCCATGGTGGAATCTGTAAACCGGTCACAGATCACAATCTGGCCCGCAGAGAGAGCGGGTGTGATGACCTGATCAACATGATCAGCCCGCGCGGCAAAATGCGTCAGGATTTCAGCCCGCAGAGAGAGCGGGTTTTTACCAAACAGCAAAAGCTGCCGCAGGTCTTCCGCCCCGGGAGAGCCTCCCGGCTCCCGCGTGGTCAGAACATCATAGCCCAAAGACGCGAGAGCGGAGTGAAGCAGGCGGAGCTGGGTGGACTTCCCCACCCCTTCGCTTCCTTCCAGTGTGACAAACAGACCGTGCTTCATGACTCAGAGATGCAGGCGGCGGGCCGCACGCCCCAGCAGCCCGAGTTCCGGCACGCTCTGGCCAGCCACAACCGGCACCTGCGCCTGCCGCCCGCCGGGCAGCAGAACCGTCAGTTGCCCAACCGCCTGCCCCTGCTGCACGGGAGCCGCTATCGGCCCCTGATAGTCCAGAGACATGTGCGTGGAATTCCGCCAGCCATGCGGCAGCATCATTGTGAAATCCTGCGCAGCAACAAGCGGGACAGTCTGGCTGACACCCATCCAGACGGGGGCCTGTTCAAGCACATCACCTTTCGAGACAATTTTTGCAGACTCGAAATTCGCAAAGGCCCAGCCCATAAGCCGCTCACCTTCGCGCCCACGCGCGCCATCTGTCGGCAGGCCGTTGATCGCCAGAATAACGCGGCGTCCTTCACGGTCAGAAGAGGCGCAGAGCCCGAAGCCCCCGGCCTCGGTGTGGCCGGTCTTCAGGCCGTCAGCCAGCCCCTTGACCACCAGAAGGTTCCGGTTCGCCTGACGGATCTTGTTGAAATAGAACTCTTTTTCCGAGAAGTAGTGATAATATTCCGGGAAATCATGAATCAGCCGCAGGGCCAGATAGGCCACATCGCGTGCGGACATGTAATGATTTTCCGCAGGCCAGCCCGTTGCGTTCATGAAATGGGAATTGGTGAGCCCAAGCTTGCCTGCCATATCATTCATCAGCGCGACAAACTGTTCTTCAGAACCTGAAATCCCTTCGGCCAGCACGATGCAGGCATCGTTACCGGACTGGATCACCATCCCCTGAATAAGGTCCTGCACCGGAATGCTCTGCCCAAGAGGCACGAACATGCGTGACCCCTGCATCCGCCAGGCGCGCTCACTGACAGGCAGCACCTGATCCAGGCGCAGGCGGCCAGCCTTGAGCATGCTGAAGGTGACATAGGCTGTCATCATCTTGGTCAGGGATGAGGGAGGCATCCGCTCATCCGCTGCTTTTTCCAGCAGGGTTGCCCCGCTCTTGTAATCAAGGATGCAGGCCCAGCGCGCCATGGTGTCCACCGGACCAACAGGCGTGGTGGCAGGCGTCTGCGCGACAGCCGCCTCAGCAGGCTGAGGTGCCCCTGCGGCCGCAGCCGCGGCAGCGTGCGCTCCCTTGGGCTTGCGGGCAAAGGCAGTCAGAGAGTAGCTGCCTGAGAGGAGGGCAGCGCCCCCTGCGAGAAGAAACCGTCGAGTTTGCACGTTCTTTCCTATTCGACGACGATATGAGATCCGGTCAAGCCATCAGCAAGAGCACGCTTCAGGGCCGTATCCGCGTCGCTTATAGTCGTAAAAGGTCCTTGTCGGACAGCCCACATCTTGCCTTGTGGTGTGAAAGAAGGCCAGACCGTGCCTCCTTCCTGCGCGGCCTGCCTTGCTGCAGGGCCACGCGCTGTAAAATCGGCCGTTTCCACCCAGAGCCGGGTTTCCACAGGCGGCCCCTGCCGCCACGCAACCGGAAGGTCCGGCAGCCGGACAGCCGGGCGGGATGTCGTCTGGTCCGCCGGTGTCGCCTGAGGCGCACCAGCCACCGCGCCCGCCGCCTGCTGTGTTACCGGGCCAAGGGCCGTCTGCTGCACAGTTTCCAGCGGTGCCGCACTGATCTGCAGCATCGGGCCACCGGGCAGCTCTTCCGCCAACTGGCGGCTTGCGGTTTCATCTTCCACCACGCGCACGCGGGCCGGGCCTGCGCCCATTCCCAGAAGATCAGCCGCCTTGCGTGAAAGGCCCAGCATACGCCCAGCTTCCGCTGGCCCGCGATCATTCAGGCGGATGGTAATTTCCCGACCATTTTCAAGGTTTGTCACCCTCACCACCGCGGGAAGCTGCAAGGTGGGGTGGCTGCCGCTCATGGAGAGCGGGTTGCGCACCTCTCCATCCGTTGTCAACGGCTGGTCAGAGGGGGCATCCCGCACGGCGAGCCCCATGGCCTGATAGGAAAAATCTTCCCGTGGGTACATCCAGGCTGCCCCGGCCTTCCAGGCCGGACCCACCACATAATGAACATCGGGCTGCACGGCGGGCTGAGGTCTGGAACAGGCCGCCACACCGGCAAAACAAAGAAGAAAGGCTTTTTTCACGCCACCGCACTACCCAGAAGACCAACACCCAGAGCATAAAAATCGGAGGGGTTATACCGACGGATCACATTGAAGTTGTGGTACACCATATAGGCTTCCCCCCCAACGCCATCAGGCCGGATAATGGCCCCATCCAGATCCATATGGGTAAAGTCTCCCCCGCCCTGCGGCCGCACGCCCTGCGCCGCCCAGTAGGAAAGAGGACGCACCGCAGTCCGCCCGATCTGCCCCTGATCCAGTGAATCGGGAACATCTACGGCCTCACCCCATGGTTCGCCCGCTTTCCAGTGGCATTTGGCCAGATAGTTGCCAATGGATGCAAACACATCCCCTTCATTTTTCCAGATATCGCGGCGCCCACCGGCGGGAAAGCTGGCGGCATACTGCTCATAGGCGCTGGGCATGAACTGCGGCTGGCCCATGGCCCCCGCGTAGCTCCCCATCATGCCCGCGGGGGTTATGTCCCCCTGCCCCAGAATATGCAGCGCCTTGAAGAGCTCCGCCCGGAAAAACGCGGCGCGGCGGCCGTCATAAGCCAGAGTCGCGAGCGAATCGATGACATGGTACGTGCCCATCTTGGTGCCATATGCGGATTCGAGCCCCCATATCCCGGCAATCACGCCACGATCCACCCCGTAAAGCTGGCTGACCTGCCCCAACAGCGCCTCGCGCCGGCTGACAGCCGCCTGCCCGTCTGAAATCTTTTTGTCGGTAATCACCCGCGCCTTGTACTGCGCCCATGTCAGGGTGAATTCCGGCTGATGCCTGTCCGCCTTCAGAACCTTCTGGTTGGGCTCCGGGGTTAGCGCCAGGGCTTCATCCACCAGAGATGCCGAAAGCCCCTTGCTGATGGCCTCGCGCCGCACACCGGCAAGAAACACGGCATAGCTCCCCTGCTCCCCTTCGGCAGATGCGCCATGATGCCCCCGGTTTTTGGCAAAGGCCGGGGTCGCCACCGCGGCAGACACCGCGCCACAGACAAGAAACTTTCTTCTCAGCATTCCGTACCAGCTCCTGTTGTTAAGCACATGAACCCAGCGGGACAGAATGTCACTTTATCCTCCCGCATCTTTTCTGTCTCTCAGATACAGCATCCTGCAGGTTTCGCTATCTGTACAAACGCAACACCTGCTGTATTGCTTGACATTCCTCCGTGCCGCGCCTGTTTTAGCGCCTTGTTCATTAAAGAAAGCTGCACGCCATACCCTAGGCCACGCGCATTGTCGGCGCCCCGGCTCATGCTCTGACTCACGCCCTGCATGGCGCAGGCTTAACCTGACGCCCTTATCTTTTTCACCGCGCCGTAGCACGCTCCTCCTGCACTCTGAAATTGTGGATTTTTCTGCCTGATGCCCGGATCTCTGGACCATTTCCTTGAAGTGACAACCGCATACCCGTTGGTTCAGGTTCTCATCGTCATCATCGCCACATTTATTCTTGAAGATGCTGCAACAGTTCTTACCGCTATTCAGGTCAAACTACATACACTCTCTCCGTCCACCGCTTTAATAGCGCTTTATGTCGGAATTGTTGCGGGTGATGTCGGGCTTTACGGGCTCGGATACCTTGCGGCCCACTGGCCACCGGCCCGCAAATGGATCAACACTCCGGAGCGGGATGTGCAACGCCGGTGGCTGACGGAAAAGCTGTTCCGCGTTGTTTTCATCAGCCGCTTTGTGCCGGGCACACGCCTGCCGCTCTATACGGCCTGCGGTTTTTTCAATGCGGGGTTGCGCACCTTTACCCTGGCCACCATCCTGGCCACCATGATCTGGACATCTGCCCTGTTTGCGCTATCGCTGCGGGTTGGCGGATTTCTTCTGGCCCACCTCGGAACCTGGCGCTGGGTCGGCATCTTCGGCTTTGTGCTGGTCATTATCATTATGGGCCGCGTTGCCGCCCACATTCAGAAACAGGGAAAATGACCTACCTGCCCAACCCCTCTCAGGCTCACGCTGCGCTTTCCACACCCTCAGAGGCAGCCAAAGGCAAGCCCGCCTCCCCTCTCTCCAGCTTTGAATTCTGGCCCGGCTGGGCGTTCTACACGCCTGTTGTCCTGTACTGGATTCTTCTGGGTATCCGGTATGGAGATTTCAGCACACCCACAGCCGCCAACCCGCGCATTGAAACCGGTGGCCTGTGTGGTGAGAGCAAGAGCGGCATTCTGGATATGGCAGGCAGCATCGCATCCCGCTGGATTGCGCCCTACGTCACCCTGACAACCGGCACGGACGATACACACCGCGCACTGGACGCCATGACCGCCAAGGGGCTGAGCGTGCCCGTTGTGGTCAAACCCGATATCGGCTGCAACGGCACCGGCGTAAAACTGGCCCGCACGGAAGCCGAACTGAGCGCCGCTCTGGCGGCCTTTCCGCGCCAGATCAAGCTGGTTCTCCAGCGGCTGATTCCCTACAGGCATGAGGCGGGACTGTTCTATATCCGCCACCCCGACAGCCCGCGTGGCGAAATTTCCTCACTGACTTACAAGGACATCCCCACACTGGTCGGCAATGGCCACGCCACCGTGCTGGATCTGCTCAAACAGGACCCGCGCACCAGCCTCCTGCTCCATATTTACACCCCCCGCCTGCACGCCCGCCTGAATGAGGTGCTGGCTGCGGGAGAAACGCTGGATCTCGTTTTTGCCGGTAACCACTGCAAGGGGGCCATTTTTCATAATGGCGCGGCCGACATCACCCCCGCTCTGGTCACGCGGGTGGACGAGATCATGCAGGATATTCCTGATTTTCATTTTGGCCGGATCGATGTGAAATTCGAGTCTGTTGACGCCCTGAAACGGGGTGAGAACTTCGAGATCATCGAAATCAACGGCGTGGGTTCGGAAGCCACCCATATCTGGGATTCCAGAACCACGCTGCGTGAAGCCTATGCGGCCCAGTTTCACCATTACCGGGAAACATTCCGTATCGGGGCGAAGAAGAAAAAGGAAGGCTGGAAATCCAGCGGGCTATGGCACGGTGTGCGCCTGTGGCGGCAGCAGAAGCGCCTGCTGGCCTCCTACCCCCTGAACGATTGACGCCCTGAAGACTTGAAGGCCGGGCTGCATCCGCCAGCCCGGCTAACCCCTCAGTCCGCCGCCAGCTCGCGCCCAAGGCGGGAGTGTTTCCGCCCGTAAAAGCGGTAGCTGGCCCAGCCGCAGAGACTATAGAGAACAAGCAGCGTCGCAGGGACAGGGTCACCCGAAAAGAGCGCGAAAATCATATCAACAAACAGTGGTGCAGCCATAATCAGGCAGAACAGGATGCCCAGCAGAGGGGCATATCCAATCCAGATGCCTTTCACCGTAAAACCGCCCCCCGGCACACTGAACGTGCGGGGGAAGTCCGGCGCCGTGTTCCGGACCCAGATCACGGTAAAGCAGACAATCCCGAAAGCCGTGGCCGTGCCGAGGCTCACCAGATCACCAATCACATCAATAGGCAGCGTTGCTGTCGCGATAGCCACCACAACGCCCAGCAGGATAGTCCCTATCCACGGGGTGCTGAAGCGCGGATGCAGCTTGCTGAACAGCGGCATGAGCAGGCCATCTTCCGCCATTGCGAAAAAAATGCGGCTTTGCGCGTAAAGCAGGCCAAACAGCACGGAACACAGGCCGATCACGGCCCCGATTTTTACAAAAAACGCAAGCCATGGCTGATGCATGGCATTCACGGCCACAGCCAGAGGGTCTGCCACATCCAGCAGCTTCCACGGCACGACACCAATCAGAACAGCGGCCACAATCATGTATACGGCCGTGCAGAGCAGCAGGGAGAGGATAATGCCTACCGGAATATCCCGCCGCGGGTTTCGTGCTTCAGATGAGGCTGTCGAGACCGCTTCAAACCCCACATAGGCAAAAAATATGATGGACGCCGCGCGGAAAATTCCGGGAATACCGTAGCGGAACCCGTCTTCATGCGGCGGAATGAACGGTGTCCAGTAAGCCGGGTGAATTTCCCAGATACCAAACGCCACAAACACCGCCAGAACGCCCACTTTGAGGAAGACAATGGCGGTATTGATCCGCAGGGATTCCTTGACGCCCAGAATCAGCAGGCCCGTCACCACAAGAATGGAAAAGGCGCCTACCAGATCCACCTGCCCCGCACCGGAGATATGCCGCCCGGCCTTGTCGAACGTGACCTCCAGGGTGGTAGTGGCCAGCGCATGCGGCACCTGTATGCCAAAATCCTGAAGAAGGCTGACAGCATAGCCCGAAAACCCTGCGGCCACACCCGCGCAGGAAATGCCGTATTCAAGCAGCAGGAGCCACCCCACCCCCCAGGCACAGGCCTCGCCCATGGACACATAGGCGTAGGTATAGGCCGAGCCTGAAACCGGCATGGCGGACGCCAGCTCACCATAAGAAAGAGCCGTAAACAGGCAGGCCAGACCGGCCACGATAAATGAGAGCAGAATGGAAGGCCCTGCATAATTCGCAGCAGCCGTACCCGTCATGACATAAATGCCAGCCCCGATGGTGGAGCCCACCCCCAGCATGGTGAGCTGCACAGGCCCGAGCGTTCTCTTCAGCCGTTGAGCGCTGTTTTCCCGCTCGATTCTCTCAAGTGATTTGCGACGAGACCGCCCTGTATCCGGGCAGGATGAAATCCCCATGAGAGCCTGTGTAACCTCCAACCAGAAACCGGGCCGGAGTGTCCGACCCGGCCCGCCAATGCATCATGAACCAGCGCCTGATATAAGTCAGGCTTTTCGTTTACGCATAGAAATGAAAAATTATAGTCGCGATCGCTCCGGCCGCCATGCAGTAATAGGCAAACGGAGAGAGCGCCCATCTATCATGATCACGGAAATAGCGCATCAGGAAAGCCGTGCTGACAAAGGCCGTGCACCCCGCAACAACAGCGGCAATCAGCGCCAGATGCAGTTGAGCCGGGTCCGGCGGGGCCGAGCGAAGCTTGAAGGCCTCACGCACCGTTGCCGCGAGAATGACAGGCTCAGCCATCAGGAACGAAAAGCGGGCGGCGGTATCATGCCGCAACCCACGGAGCAGCCCGCCGCAGATTGTTGCTCCCGAACGGGAAAAGCCGGGGAAAAAGGCAATGCACTGGAACACGCCAATCACCAGCGCATCCTTGGTGGTCATATCCGCCACCGTCTGCACATTTTTGCGCCCTGAAAGCCCCCGCAGCCTTTCTGCCAGCAGCAGCATCAAACCGTTCAGGAACAGAAAGACAGCCGCCGCCGGAGCAGAGCCGAACAGGCTGCGCAGCATATGCTCGAACAACCCGCCAATCACCACAGCCGGGATGGTGGCCACCACCAGCAGGAGAAGGATATGCAGGCTCTCCCTCTGCACGCGACGGCCCGCGCCGCCCAGCGCACCCAGGAACAGGGCTGACCAGTCTTTCCAGAAAAAAATCAGCAGCGCGATGGACGTGCCAAGATGCAGCATGACCAGAAAAGGCAGGAAGGCTGGCGCATGCTGATCAAAAGACCAGTGCAGGAGCGCCGGCAGGACCACGGCATGCCCCAAACTGCTCACTGGAAAAAGCTCTGTAGCCCCTTGCAGAAGCGCTATGATCATCGCCTGAAAGAAAGACACCTGTCACAAACCCCTGATCTGACCGCACGATGAAAGAAGGTTGTCCTTGCACCATGTGCTTACGTGCTGCAAGCATTGATGGAACCGGGCCAGACGGCCACAGAAGCACAAACGGAGAATGTAGAGCATGATTGGACGCGGCCGCGCAGGTGCGAGTATCTTCAGCGGGGCTGTCCTGGCGGGCACTCTGGCTTTTGCCCTGTATGCCCGTGCGACCCAGACCGCTCCGGGGCTGGAGCGGTATGATCTTTCCGCACGCTTTGTCTCTGCCAACGGCCTGAACCGTGGTGCGGATGTGAATCTTGCCGGAGTGAGTGTCGGCCGGGTTTCCTCCATCACCCTGGACCCGGTCTCCCAGATGGCCATCGTGCGGTTCCGCCTGAATGCAGACCTCAAACTGCCTGAAGACAGCCTGCTGACAATCGGCAGCACCACTCTCTCATCCGATAACGCACTGGTTATCGAGCCCGGGACATCCCACACCACGGTCGCACCCGGCACCATGATGACGCATACGCTGGAACCCTCCAGCCTGGAGCAGCAGGTCAGCAACTATATTTTCGGGGGCGGAAATCTGGACCAGTAAAGGCGGCTGCGCATTTTTTGTAACAAATTCAGCGCACACGTCTTGACGGCCTCCCCCTCCCGATAGTAGATCACCTCCACCGAACGATGGCGGCGTAGCTCAGCGGTAGAGCAGGGGAATCATAATCCCTTGGTCGGCGGTTCAAATCCGTCCGCCGCTACCATCTTTCCTTAAAAATCAAGCAGTTATCCTCTATAGCTTTCATAAAGCTTATACAGGCTTCCTGCTTCTGGTTTCACAAGGGTTCGGTTTTTTTCCTATAAAAGCATGCTCATGGTCATGCTGCGCGCATCCTACAGGACAGGCGCGCACGCTGTTTCCATGCTGAGCAGATCAGCATGGAGCAGATCCCTCCCCGGTTCTTCAGCCCGCAGCAAAGCGGACTGAAGGTCGGGAAGTTTTCTCAGTTTTCAGAAAGTTCCGGCTGCGGGTCCGCTTCGCCATAAGGCTGCTGAGCGTCTTCTGCGTCCTGACGGTTATCTTCCATCTCGTCCGCGCCACTGGCTTGTGAGCGGCTTGCTGACTGGCGGACAGCCTGACGTTCAGCACGCTCCTGCTGGCTCTGCTGAGCTGCCTGCGCCATGGCGTTCATGATGCGGAAATAATGCTCGGCATGCTGGAAATAGGCTTCAGCCGCCACACGGTCCCCTGCGCCAGTCGCATCACGACCATGTTGAAGATATTTTTCAAAAAGCTGCTGGGCTGTCCCACGCACACGGACATCCGGTCCGTGGCTATCGAAAACATGGTTTCGGTTCATCGGGATCTGACCATTCAGATGCCGGGAAGTGCCACCACCCCCACCGCTGGAGCGATGATTTCTGGGTCGCATCCGTTTTACATTCATGAGCTATCGCAGCACTTTCCTGTTCATGGCATTCCGCATGAAGAAACAGTCCAAGGGTAGTGTTAAGACGCGTTTCCTGACTGAAGGCCGAATTGTCTTTCGGAACGGGCTTAATCCAGCGCAGAGAAACCGCTGCTGAGTGAAAAGCCCCATGGCTTGTCCGGGTGGCGGCTAAAAAAGACCATCGCTACCTAAAGGATAAGCTTTGAGAACAATAGCAACGTGCCCACATAAAGCCAACCTGTTTTTTATACGCCCTTGTCAGGACAGACCCGCAAAACGGCGGCTCTGGGCACATCACCAAAATCTGACCGAATCTCCAGCACCTCAAGGCCCGCCGCCTGCGCGATCACGCGCAGATCCTCCCCCTGCCCGATACCGATCTCAAAAACGGCAATCCCGCCTTCCGCCAGCAGGTACGGCAGGCGGGCACACAGAACCCGATAAGCCTCCATACCATCCGCCCCGCCATCCAGCGCGGCCAGAGGCTCATGCAGGCGCACTTCCGGCATCAGGCCGGCAAGATCCCCCGTGGGAATGTAGGGGGGGTTGCTCAGCACGACATCAAAGCGCTGTCCATGCAGGGCATTATCCCACACCCCGGCCATAAAAAGCGCCCGCTCGGCCAGCCCGCATCTCTGCGCATTCCCCTGCGCAAGGAGGGCGGCATCCGGGTTGATATCCACGCCAATGCCCCATGCCTGCGGGTATTCCACCAGCGCGGCCAGCAGCAGGCACCCCGTGCCGGTGCCCAGATCCAGCATGGCTTTGGGGGCCTGTGGTTCAGGGCAATAATCCAGCAGGCAGGACAGCAGCGTCTCACTATCCCCCCGCGGCACCAGTGTGGCGGGAGAAACAGCCAGATCCAGCGTCCAGAAGCCCTGATTGCCGGTAATGAACGCCATTGGCTCACGCTGCACACGGCGCGCCAGATACGCCAGAAAAGGCTGCTCCGGCACCAGATCCTGCGGAGAGCGGGAGAGCATCTGCTCGGGTGTCAGCCCCAGAGCATACATCAGCAGCAGCCGCGCCTCACGCCGGGGAGAGTCAATCCCGGCATCAGCCAGTTGCCGGGTGCCCAGAGCAAGAAGTTGTTCCAAAGTCTGGCTGGCCTGATTGTTTTCTGCTCTAGTCACAAGAGTGCATTCCTGTCAGCGGTCCCGGTTTCATGATGCGTTTTTTCAGCCCCAGTTCCCTGCCTCGCACGGCACTGCCGATTTGCGGTGCCGTTCTCACAGCCCTGCTGTGTGCCACACCCGCACTGGCAGGTGAGTTCACGGTGACTGATGGCAAGGCTGATGCTGAAATCTCGGAAGTCTCCCGCATTTATATTGACGGTGCCCTCGCGGGCACAATCAGGCTGGATGACCGCACACCGGAAAAAACCATCCACGTCACCACCCCCGCCGGTCGGGTTGAGCACACCTATACGCTTTGCGGTGAAATTACGATCCGCACGCCCGAAGGCCGGGTTGAGACCCACGAGGTCAATAGCGACGGCACCCTGCACAACCCTGACCACCACCATTTCTACGCGCTTGGGTCCAACAATTTCACCGAATTCTTCCTGCATGACCCGGAAGACCCGGAGGCTGCGGAGCATCATCCGGGCCAGTCCAACGTCTGCGCAATGCCGGTCAGCTAAGGGCACCGGAAAAGCCCCTGCGCCCCGCATCCCCGTCAGAGCGCAGCAAGGCTGGCCCGCAAGGCGGGGAAGCCGTCCCTTACAGACCCTCGGCGGCCAGAAGAGCTGCCTGCTCTTCCTGCGTCAGGGCGTCTACAAAGTCATCAATCTCACCCAGCATGATGCGGTCGATCTTGTAGAGAGTCAGATTGACACGATGGTCCGTGACACGCCCCTGAGGGAAATTGTAGGTGCGGATACGCTCGGACCTGTCACCCGTTCCCACCTGTGAACGCCTGTCCGCCGCACGGGATTCATGCGCCTGCGCGCGCTGCTGCTCATAGAGGCGCGCCCGCAGGATTTTCATGGCTTTCGCCTTGTTCTTGTGCTGGCTTTTCTCTTCCTGCATGGCCACCACAATGCCGCTGGGCATGTGCGTAATCCGGACAGCGCTTTCCGTTTTGTTCACATGCTGCCCGCCAGCGCCGGACGCCCGATAGACGTCAATCCGCAGGTCGGAGTCATCAATGGTGACATCCACTTCTTCCGCTTCAGGCAGCACAGCCACCGTCACGGTTGATGTGTGGATACGCCCCTGGCTTTCTGTCGCGGGAACACGCTGCACGCGGTGCACGCCGGATTCATATTTCAGGCGCGCGAACACGCCCTTGCCGCTAATTTCGGCAATGCCGCAGCGCAGGCCGCCCAGTTCGCTTTCATCATAATCCATGACGGAAAAGCGCCAGCCGCGCAGGTCTGCATACCGGCGATAAAGATCAAACAGTTCCGAGGCAAACAGGGCGGCTTCATCCCCCCCTGCCGCGGGGCGCACTTCCAGAATGGCGCTGCGTTCATCCGCCGCATCACGCGGCAGCATGGAAAGCCGCACGTCCTGCCGCAGCTTTGGCAGCGTATCATGCAGTTCCGCAAGCTCGGCTTCTGCCAGCTCTTTCATTTCCGGGTCAGCCAGAAGCGCTTCCGCCTGCCGTGCTTCCTGCTCCGCCGCCCGCAACGCGTTGATGCGCGAGACAACGGGCTCTATTTCCCCATACTCGCGCGAAGCCTGTGTAAACGCCTCTCCACTCACACCACTTGCCAGCAGGGCTTCCAGCTCCAGCGCCCGGCCAACAATCCTGTCCAACCGTTCTTCAAGAGTCATTGAGCAGCAGACTCACCCGTTTTTGCAAACACGCTCGCTGCGTTGGAAAACAGGGTCTCGCGCGAGACTTCGGCTTCTTCACCCGTTTCCATGTTCTTGACCCGGAAGCTGCCGCGCGCCAGTTCATCATCCCCGAGGAACAGCACATGGCTGGCGTTCTGCTTCCCAGCCCGCTCCATCCGCTTGCGCAGGGAACCGCGATACCCGATTTCCGTCCGCACGCCCTGCTGCCGCAGGGTTTGCAGAATGCCCAGCAGGGCGGCCTCATCGGGTGCGCCAACGGGGACAATCACCACGGAACGCGGCGCGGCGGGAGCGGCCTCCAGCAGCATGGCGAGGCGTTCCACCCCGGCTGCCCAGCCGATAGAGGGCACTTCCGGCCCGCCCATCTGCTGCACCAGCCCGTCATACCGCCCGCCAGCCAGCAACGTACCCTGCGAACCAAGGCGGCGCGTCACGAACTCAAAGGTCGTGTGATTGTAGTAATCCAGACCGCGCACAATGCTGGGGTTGATGGTGTATGCAATCCCGAACCCGTCCAGCGTGCGGCGCAGGCCCTCCCAGAAGACCCGTGCGTCCGGCGTCAGGAATTCCTCCATCATCGGCGCATCGGCAACCAGAACACGGTCTCCCGCGTCCTTGCTGTCCAGAATCCGCAGTGGATTTTTTTCCAGCCGTGTCCGGCTTTCTTCTGAAAGCTTGTCCTTGTGCCCGGAGAAATAGGCCACCAGCGCCGCCCGCCATGCGTCACGGCTGGCCATATCCCCCAGCGTGTTCAGCTCCAGCGTGACATCCCCCGCAACGCCAAGCGCTGTCAGAAGCTGGTATGCCAGAGCAATAGCCTCCGCATCGGCCAGCGGTTCCGCAGCACCCAGAAGTTCCGCGCCAATCTGATGAAACTGGCGATACCGCCCCTTCTGCGGGCGTTCGTACCGGAACATCGGTCCGGCATAAAACACCTTCTGCGGCAGGGACTGGGTCAGGCCGTTTGTCACCAGCGCCCGGCAGATGGCGGCGGTGCCTTCCGGACGCAGGGTCAGGCTTTCCCCATCCCGATCGTCAAAGGAATACATTTCCTTGGACACCACATCGGACGTATCTCCCAGAGAGCGGGAGAAAACGCGGGTTTCCTCAAAAATAGGCGTAGCCCATTCATCAAACCCGTAAAGACCGGCAATATGGCGGGCGACAGAGACCACATGGGCATGCCGGCGCTGCTGCTCCCCAATAAGGTCGTGCGTTCCTCTTACGGGCTGAATGCTGCTCACGAATGACTCTTTCCGACATGATGCCGCCGCGGCTTCAGATCAGCCGGGCATCCTGTCCTGACAGGGTTTAGACAAGAAACGTTCCACCAGTGCGCAAACCGGGTGCCTGACCCGGCCGCACACTGGTGGGAACTCTTATTTGGCGGAAGACATTTCCGGCAGTTCCGGCACGATGCCTTCTGCCTTTTCCTTGGCTTCTTCCGCCTGAATAGCGGCAACGCGGGCTTCCACCAATTCCACCACGTGCTCGATCATATCAGTCCCCGGCACGGTATGATCCTGCTTGCCTGAGGAGTAGACCATGTGGCGGCCAGAGCCACCGCCGGTCACGCCCAGATCCGTCATCAGCGCTTCACCGGGGCCATTCACCACGCAGCCGATGATGGAGAGTGTCAGCGGGGTCTTGATATGGGCAAGACGGTCTTCCAGCGTCTGGACTGTCTCCACCACGTTGAAGCCCTGACGGGCACAGGACGGGCAGGAAATAATCTTCACGCCACGGTGGCGCAGGCCGAGGGACTTCAGAATATCCCAGCCCACCAGCACTTCTTCTTCCGGCGCAGCGGAGAGAGAGACGCGCATGGTGTCACCCACACCGGCCCACAGCAGGTTGCCCAGACCGATAGAGGACTTCACGGTTCCGGCGCGTTTGCTGCCAGCTTCCGTAATGCCGATATGCAGAGGATAATCACAGGCATCAGCAAGCTGCTGATACGCGGCCACAGCCATGAACACGTCAGACGCTTTCACGCTGATCTTGAATTCACGGAAGTCATGATCTTCCAGAATTTTTGCGTGCTCAAGAGCGCTTTCCACCAGCGCCTCGGGGTTGGGTTCCCCGTATTTTTCCAGAAGGTGCTTTTCCAGAGACCCGGCATTCACACCAATACGGATGGAACAGCCATAATCCTTGGCGGCCTGCACAACTTCACGCACGCGCTCCGGGCTGCCGATGTTACCGGGGTTGATCCGCAGGCAGGCGGCACCGGCCTTGGCGGCCTCAATCGCGCGTTTGTAGTGAAAGTGAATATCGGCCACGATAGGCACATTCACTTCCCGCACGATTTCTTCCAGCGCCTTGGTGCTCTCTTCATCCGGGCAGGACACACGCACGATATCCACACCGGCCAGTTCCGCACGGCGGATCTGCTCGATTGTCGCCTGTGCATCCGTGGTCAGGGTGTTGGTCATGGTCTGGACGGAAATCGGCGCATCCCCACCGACGGCAACCTTGCCGACATGGATTTTCCGTGATTTCCGACGCTCGATATGCTGGTAAGGCCGGTAGCCACTCATGTTACATCCTTTTGTCGAGACGACTGTTGTCAGGCAAACTGCGTTCCGCCGCGCACCTGCCCTATTACGTTTGATGCCTTCCTGCCAAAATCAATCCGTGTTGGCTACATGAAAGCACGAAAATCAGACCCTCAGTGCCCAGCTATGCTCTGTAACTGGCGTGCATTCAGATCATCCGCGCTCGGCTCAGGCTTCGGCGCGGGCCGCCGCCGTGGCCGGGGTTTGGGCAAAACTGGCGGCGGCGTATCAACCGCAGGTGACGCCTGACCACTCTGCCCTTCACCACTCACCCCCGGCATGGCACCCGCCGCATTCACACCGGCAGGGACGTCATTCTGAGGTGCGGATGCCGCACTACCGTCAGAACTGCCGCTGGCCGGGTTGGCTGGGGGGATTGCCGGAACGGACGCCGGCGCAGCCGGAGCCGAAGGAGAAACCGGAGCACCAACCGAAGCCCCTGAAGGCGCGAGCGCAGCCAGTGAGCCAGCCTTCACCGCTTCAGGCGTCAGTTCCAGCTTTCTGCGCACAGCGCCGTTGCGGCCCAGAGGCTGCGTGGTGACCCCACCAGCACTGAGCACAATACCGCCCGCATTCCCCACGGTCAGGATGTACGGGCCGCCTTCCGCAGGGACACTCCACTGGTCATTGGGCTGCATGACATGGTCATAGGCCACCTTGCCGCTGGCATCCTTCACCTGCACCCAGCTGGAACCGATGGCCTTCAGGACAATCTGATTATCTGACTGATTATCAGGCGCCGTCACTGGCTGGGCAGAGTCTGCGGACTGAGGATGCGGCGCCTGATCGACCGATGGCAGGAACGAAGCCGCCTGAGAAGAGTCAGCCGGAGAAGAACCGCCCTGAGCCGCAGCACCCGGCCCCTCTCCACCCTGCACAGCAGGACCTGCCGCAGTGGATGATGGCGTTGAGGGTGCCGATGTCTGGCCTTCAGCCATCACTGCGGGCTGGGTGCCCGCCTGCGGCTGGAGCGGAGCGGCAGACTGGTCTTCCGGCCTGTGTGCCGGCACGGCATCGGGCCCGGGCAGGATAGATGCAACCTGAGGAGAGGGGGTGTTGTTTGTCTGCGCGCCGGGAATAATGGCTTCAACGGGCGGCACATGCTCCGGCACCGGCGGGGCATGCCCGATGAAGTGGTACCAGCCGACATAGCTTGCCAGAATAACGGCCAGCCCGAGAGATACGGTCACACCCGGAGGAATACGCCTGTCCGGCACGGGTGCCGGGAAAGTCAGTTCCGGCTTGCGCGCCGCCCCCTTTCCTTCCCGCTTGTAGCGCTGCACGAGAACAGACGCATCAAACCCCAGAGCCGAGCCATACGTCCGTAAAAACCCCAGAGCATAGGCTTCTGCCGGAAAAACCCCGGCACGCCCGCTTTCCAGAGCTTCCAGATAGGATTCGCGGATGCGCAGCCATGCGGCAACATCCGCCAAAGACCAGCCCAACTGCTCCCGCCGCTTGCACAACGCCGCCCCAACCCCGAGGCTCTCAACATCAGGTAACGCGGGAGCGGACACAGGAGCGTCCTGCTCGGGAACAAAACCGGGTTCAGCCATTACAATCCATGCGCCGCTGCTGGCGCACCAACGCCACTACAGCCTGCTCAACAAGGTCAGAGATAATTTCAGCCACAGGCTGAACGGCCTTTACCATACCCACAGATTGCCCGGCCATGACAGATCCGTTTTCAACATCCCCATCAATCACAGCGCGGCGCAGAGCGCCAGCCCAGAAATGTTCGATCTCGAGCTGTGCTTCTTCGCGCGTCACATCCCCGCTGCGGAAGCGTTCGATCACTTCTGCCTGATGCACCAGAAAACGGCGGCTGCCTTCATTTGCGAGCCCCCGCACCGGAATAACCGGGAAACGCTCATCAAGCTGCACGGATGTCACAGCATCACGCGCGTTGGCGCGCACGAAGATCTGCTTGAATTTTTCGTGCGCAATGCTCTCGGCCGCAGCGGCAAAGCGTGTTCCGAGCTGGCCGCCGGAAGCCCCCTGCTCCAGATAGGACAGCAGGGCATCCCCCCGGCCAAGACCACCGGCGACAAACACCGGAACCTGATCGATATAGGGCAGGATTTCCTGCGCCAGCACTGTGAGGGAAACAGGCCCGACATGGCCGCCCGCTTCAGCACCTTCAATCACCAGCGCATCCACGCCCATCTTGATCAGCCGCTTGGCCAGAACCAGAGCGGGAGCAAACCCGATAACCTTCGCGCCCCCGTCCTTCGCTGCCTTGATGGCCGCGGCAGGTGGAATGCCGCCCGCCAGAACGATATGCCCGACCCCGGCCTGCAAACAGACCTGCACCAGATCATCCAACTGCGGATGCATGGTAATCAGGTTCACACCGAACGGCCGGTCTGTCAGCGCGCGGGTTGCAGCAATTTCCTCAGCCAGACGCTCCGGCTGCATGGCCCCGCAGGCAATCACGCCAAAACCACCGGCATTGGAAATGGCGGAAACCAGATGCCGCTCACTCACCCAGGACATCGCGCCACCAAGGATGGCGTACTCTGTTCCCAGAAATGCGGTCCCGCGCTGGCACAGATGGTCAAAACGCTTCCGCGCACGCGCCTTTTCAGCGTCAGTGGGGGGGGCGTTCATATCGGATACAGACATCTCAGACATCATCCAGTCCATACGCAGTATGCAGGGCGCGCACGGCAAGTTCCGCATACTCGGCGGAAACCAGAACAGAGACCTTGATCTCGCTGGTGGAAATCACCTGAATATTGATGGAGCGTTCGGACAGCGTGCGGAACATGGTTGCCGCCACACCGGTGTGAGAGCGCATGCCGGTGCCGACCACGCTGATTTTCACGACATCCGCATCGGTTGCCAGCTCTTCATACTGCACGGCATGCCGCATGGATTCCAGCGTGCTGATGGCGCGCGGCAGATCGCTCTTGCTGGTGGTGAACGTCATGTTCGTCGTTCCATCAGCCCCGGTGCTCTGCACAATCATATCCACATTCACGTTGGCTTCGCTCAGCGGGCCAAAAATGGCCGCGGCAATACCCGGACGATCAGGAATGCGCCTTACCGACAGCTTTGCTTCGTCACGGGAGTAGGCAATGCCGGTAACCAGTTTTTTTTCCACGATTTCGTCCTCATCCACCACAAGAGAGCCGGGAAGTTCACCCTCAACCAGCGCAGGGCCATCCTCAAAGCTTGAAAGTACCTGAACGCGCACCCGCTCCCGCATTGCCAGACCAACGCTGCGCGTCTGCAGCACCCGGGCGCCTACAGAAGCAAGCTCAAGCATTTCCTCATACGTGATTTTTTCAAGCTTGCGGGCTTTTGCCACTATGCGCGGGTCTGTCGTGTAGATCCCGTCCACATCGGTATAAATATCACATCTGTCAGCCCGGATGGCGGCGGCAAGGGCCACGGCGGATGTATCGGAGCCACCGCGCCCCAGCGTTGTCACACGCCCATCCGGCCCCACCCCCTGAAACCCGGCAACAACGGGAACAATGCCTTCAGCCATACACCCCAGAAGGCGTTCACCATCAATGGTGTCCAGACTGGCCTTGCCATGCACCGAATCGGTCCGGATCGGCACCTGCCAGCCGGCAAAGGATCGGGCCGCCACGCCAATCTTCTGCAGCGCAATAGCCAGCAGCCCGCTGGTCACCTGCTCACCTGTGGCCACAATGGAATCATATTCCCGGGCATCATGCAGGTCAGACAGCGCGTCACAATAGCCGACAAGCTTGTTGGTTTCCCCGGCCATGGCGGAGACAACCACCAGCACGTCACAGCCGGCGTCCTTCTGCTTTTTCACACGCTCGGCCACGGCCTTGATGCGCTCAAGATCCCCCACGGATGTTCCACCGAACTTCATGACGATCCGAGGGACGGAACCGGGCATAATTTTTTTCTCCACCAGACTGGCTGCAAACACACCGTTTTCTGCACATCACCCACGCCACAGCACCAGAGAAAGCGCAAGAGGACAGTTGCGAAGCTGCACAAGGCGCGTCACATACCCTTCCCGGCCCCCTCTCGTCCAGCGGGGGAGATCAGCAGGAAAGGAATTTGTTCCATGCATCCCTCCAGCCGAGACGCTGCGTCCTCCGTTTCTCCTGAAGAAATCGCCCGCTTCAGCGCGCTGGCCGACCAGTGGTGGGACCCGACCGGCCCAATGCGCCCACTGCACGCCATGAACGCGCTGCGCATTGACTGGGCCTGCCGCCACTTTCCCCTGCGGGGCCGCACAACACGCCGGGTGCGTGTGCTGGATATCGGGTGTGGTGCTGGCCTGGCCAGTGAAGCGCTGGCAAAAACAGGCCATGATGTTCTGGGGCTGGACGCCTCCGCCGATGGCATTTCAGCCGCCCGCACGCACCTTGAGACCCACCCCCTGCCGGAAGGGGCCGGCACACTGGCTTACCGGGTTGGCAGCGCCGAGGAGCTGGTGGCTGAAACGGTGCGGTTTGATGTTGTGGTGGCTCTCGAAATCATCGAACATGTGACTGATCCTGAAGTATTTATGTCCATGCTTGCTGATCTGGTTGAGCCGGGTGGGGTCGTGATTGTCTCCACCATGAACCGCACCTTGCGGTCTCTGGCCGTTGGCAAGATCGGTGCGGAATATGTCCTGCGCCTGCTGCCCATTGGCACGCATGAATGGCGCAAGTTCCTCACCCCGGCGGAGCTTGGCCGCTTTGCCAGAGCGGCCAACCTGCGCATTCAGGCCATTGCCGGCATGACCCCCTCTCTTTCCGGGTGGAAAGAGAGCCGGGATCTGAGCGTGAATTATATCGCCGCCTTCAGGAAGGGCTGACGCCCGCCGGATCTGCCGGAATCGTCAGGAATTCGAAACAGGTGGGGCTTCCAATCGGTGTGAAGTCCCATGTGAAACTGATCTTGCCCGTGGTTTTGTCCACACGGAAAGATGTGATCGAATCACTTCTCTGGTTTGCAACATACAGATAGCTGCCAGACGGATCGAACATAAGGGATCGGCCATAATCGGCATGGGTCCAGATTTCATCCACCAGAGTCAGGCTGCCGTCTTTTGCAACCTGAAAGACTGCCAGAGAATCCCCCAGACGGTTTGAGGCGTACAGGAAACGCCCGTCTGGTGAGAGGACAATCCCCGCAGCCAGCGTGCTGCCACGGAAGTGCGCGGTAACAGTGCTCACAGTCTGCTTTGGGGCGATATTGCCGGTGCGGGGGTCAAAATCCGCCACAACAACCTTGGAGTCCTGCTCACACAGCAGATAAAGCTTCCGCCCATCCGCCCCGAAAACATAGTGGCGCGGTGCGGAGCCCGGCGTCATGGTCGTGAAAGGTACTGCGGCAGGAGTGAGCTTGCCGGTCTCAAGATTGATGGTCCAGACATACACGCGGTCCAACCCGGCATCCATCACCAGCACAAACTTGCCGCCCGGATCAGTCTTCACCATGTGCGGATGCGCGGAAGAATGATCACTGATTGCAAAATTGCCGGGCGGATTATCAGCCGCCCTGTCCGGCATGCGCGGACCGGAATTGTGAATAAGGTCAACCATCCGCCCCAGAGAGCCATCCGCCATCACATGCAGGATCCCCACGGTGCCGCCAGTATAGTTGGCCACCATGACAAACCGGCCAGAGGGGTGAACGCTCAGATGCGCCGGGTCTGCACCACCTGACGCCACGGTATTAAGCTTTGTAAGGCCACCGGTTGCCTGATCCACCTTGAACGCCGTTACGGCTCCGCTGTGCGTCGTGTCGAAATCACTGATTTCATTGACGGCGTAAAGAAAGCGGCGGTCAGGAGAAAGCGTGATGTAAGAGGGGCTGGCAATATCCGTAAACGTTGTCTGATGCGTAAGGATGCCCGTTTTCTGGTTCATCTCGAAAACGCTGATCCCGTCCCCATTCCCGCCGGGCGGCCCATGCTTCGTGTATCCCCCAACGTAGCAGATGGTCCGCCCTGTTGGTGTTGCATCCTGGGAGGGCGCCTTTGCTGTGTCATCCGCTGCCTGCGCGGGCAGTCCCGCTACAGTCAAAGCCCCTGCAAAACTACCCAGCCCAAAAGCACGGCGGGAAAAGGAGTGTGTCATGCTGTCATCGCCTTGTTCTTTTTATTTCAGGGCATCTTGCAAACAGGCCCCAATGTTCCTCTATACCGTGTCCATGTCTGTGTTTCACCAAAAAGTGGCAGACCTATATAGCCTCTCAACTTGAGAACATCTTTCTGGGGAGACCATATCTGGGCCTGATAGACACGCCCGCTATCCGGATCGAGAATCTTTCCGTTCCAACGTGATCCATCATCAGACGACTGGCGGAAATCAGTCAGCATCTGAAGGCCGCATTCAGAGCGGCCCTTATAGTCTCTGGGCACATCATCACCCTGATAACTCAGCCCGACAAGCTGCCCGCAGACTGTCTCTCCGCACTTGCCGATCCGGAAAACGCCATCATGCCCCTGGCTGAGCCAGTAGCCCATGAAGGCACTTTCCTGTGTGCCCGCTTTCGTCTGGCCTGACGCCGGGATTGAAGCACTGAGCAGAAACGCGCCAAAAAGCGACGCAGTCCACGCGGTCTTGATCGTCACGCAGCTCTTCTCCCTCTTCAGGCCGGAACCAGCAGGTGGTCATGCCACGTTCCCGCACCCCCTTCAACACTCAGGAATCGGCGGGGCGAACCCATGGAATACTCAGCACATCCACGCCTTCCTCTTCCAGCATGATCCGCTCTTCTTCTGAGGCATGGCCGTAAATACCGCGCTCGGGGGCTTCCTTGTGGTGAATGCGCAAGGCTTCTTCCGCAAAGCGATTTTCCACATTTTCGCATCGCTCTTCCACCACCTGTCGCATTTTCTGCAAGGCAGCCACAAGCTGATCAGGCAGAACCGGCCTGCCGGGCTGGTCCTTCACCATGCCCGCCGGCGGCGCTGCGTCCTGCGGTGCAGGGGCAGAAACCTCCCGCCCCTTGGCAATGGCGGGAGCCATCAGTGCCTGCTGGATGTCCGCATGGCCACATTCCGGGCAGGAGAGAAAGCCATCAGCCTGCAACTGCGCGAATGTCGCACTGTTCCGGTACCAGCCTTCAAACTCATGCCCCCTGCCGCACCGCAGGCGATAACAGATCATGCCCGGCACGCTTCCATCAGGCTGCCAGCCCGAGAACGGAATCAAGCGTGCCCTGCCGCTCCATACGCATCAGATCATCACAGCCGCCCAGAGAGCGCCCATCCACAAAAATCTGGGGCACGGTTGTCCCGCCACCAGAACGCTCATAAGCCTGCTCACGCTCTGGCGTGCCTCGCGGCGCATTGATTTCCTGAAACGGCACATTCTTGCTCTCAAGCAGCCGGACCGCCCGGATGCAATACGGGCAACCGGGCTGCGTATAAATCTCTATTGCAGGCATTGCGCTGCGCTCCTTCACTCTTGCTGGACCATGGGGCCGACTGCTCCACATGGCCCGACTGTTCATGATGCATGCACGACTGGCACGCATCAGCTTCTAGAAGTTCGTTTCCATGAGCGGAAAATCAAGATCAACTTCTTTTTGCGCGGGCACCCTTCCCGCAACCAGAAGGCTGACGGACGCAGCCCCCGCAGCCAGCAGCACCTGCGTGCAGACCGTGGCTGTGGCCCCCGTTGTCAGCAGATCATCCACCAGCACGACAGAACGCCCTGCAATTTCTGCCGCACGGCTGGCACGCAGGACAATGGCGTTCGCCATTTCGGCTTCCCGTTCCCGCGCTGAAAATCCCGCCAGCCGGGATGTCGCCTTGCGGCGCACCAGCGCATCCGGCACGCAGGGCAGCCCGGCCCTGCGCGCAACTGCCCACGCCAGAACCGCGGCCTGATTATAGCGCCGCTGCATCAGCCGCCACCGATGCACGGGCACAGGCACCAGCACACTGCCGGGTGTCAGCATATCCTGCCCGGCCTGCACCATCCTGTTTGCCAGAAACCGGGCATTTTCGAGCCTGTCCGCATATTTCAACTGCAGGATGAGATCGCGGCTGGCCTGATCATAAACGAATGCCGCACGGGCGCGCGCCCAGAGGGGGTGATGCCGCTCACACGCCGGGCATAACCCTTCCGCCCCCGTGTACGCCTGCGCGACCTGTGGCATCGCACAGCCATCACAACTGGGGGGCACAACCGGGTGCAGCCGACCAAAACACCCCGCACAGACAAGCCCCGCCTGCGCCACATCCGCCCCGCAGAGCAGGCAGGAGGGTGGAAACAGCGCATCCAGCATCACTCCCCCTGCCTTGCGCGCCTGTTTCCACATCATCACAAAGCCTCGTGCATCAGACGTTTTCAAACCCCTTCCCCTTGGCAAGTCAGCCTGAAACGCGCAGATTTCGCCCCATGAATGATGCCCCCATCATTTTTGACCGCAAGGCTGTCAAAGCACACAGAACCCGCTCGGCCGGACTGCACACCACAGTCATGCCCATTCTGGAGACCGCCGCGGATATTCTGATGGACCGGCTGGACGATGTCACCCGGCGTTTTACCTCTGCTCTGGATCTGGGCGGGCGTGGTGTCGTGGCGGCGCGTCTTACCGCACGGGGCATTCCTGTCATATCGAGCGATTTTTCTCCTGCCCTGGCCGCATCCGCCCCTCCCCCGGCGCTCTGTGCGACGGAAGAGGCCCTGCCCTTCGCGCCCCACAGTTTTGATCTGGTCACAGCCAGCCTCTCCCTGCACTGGATTAATGACCTCCCCGGTGCCCTCAGCCAGATTTGCCGAATTCTGAAGCCAGACGGGCTTTTCCTTGCCAGCATGCCCGTCCTGCCAACGCTCCGCCCGCTTAAGCAGGCGCTGGATTATGCTGAGCTGGCCTTGTGTGATGGCGTCTCACCCCATGTCTCGCCCCTGCCAACCCAACAGAGCTGCGCCCATCTGCTCCAGCGTGCGGGGTTCGCGCTGCCTGTTGTGGATACGGAAGTTCTTGATCTGCGTTACCGCACTGTCACCGCTCTTCTGAAAGATCTGCGCGCCGCCGGGGAAAACAATGCGCTGGCACTGCGGGCCCGCACCTTTTCACCCCGCATGCTGTTCGCCGCCGCGGCGGCGGACCTCGCCCCGGATGCTGAGGGCGCATTGCCCATGCCGCTCCATATGGCGATCCTGACAGGATGGGCGCCCTCTCCAAACCAGCAGCAGCCCCTCAAACCCGGAGCGTTCACACACGCGCTGGAAACGGCTCTGGCAGAGACGGGCACTGTGGCCGACACATCTTCCGAAAAATCAGCCCCTTAACCGCCCGTGACACTCATATGGCGGACAGGGCCGGACACCTCACCCGGCTTCGCTCCAAGCTGGAAATCATGGCCGGTTGGCTTGCGGTCCAGAGCCGCCTGTATGCCTGCAAGCAGGGCGGCATCATCCCCGCCGGAACGCAGGATGGCCCGCAGGTCCATTCCGTCTTCATGCCCGAGGCAGGTATAAAGCTGGCCAGTGCAGGAGAGACGCACACGGTTGCAGGTGGCGCAGAAATTGTGGCTCATCGGTGTGATAAACCCGATCCGCTGGCCCGTCTCCCCTACGCGCATGTAGCGCGCCGGACCGGCTGAACGCTCGGCCAGCGGTTCCAGCGTCCAGCGTCTGGCGAGATCAGCCTTGACCTCTGACAACGGGAGATAACGGGCTGTCCGGTCCTCCCCCGTATCGCCCATTGGCATGGTTTCAATCAGGCACAGATCCGCGCCAACCTTGCCGCACCATGCAAGCATGGCATCAAATTCATCATCATTCACGCCCGCCATGGCCACGGCATTAACCCGCACAGCCATGCCCACATCCCGCGCCGCCTGTATGCCTTCCAGCGTGGCGGCAAGCTTGCCCCGGCGGGTAATGGTGGCAAAACGCTCTTCATCCAGCGTATCCAGACTGACATTGACCCGCCTCACCCCGGCCTGAAACAAGGTCTGCGCATACAAAGCCAGCCTGCTGCCATTGGTTGTCAGCGTGAGTTCTTCCAGCGAACCAGCCTGCTCCGGGTGATGCAGCCATTCCCCCAGCGCTTCAAAAAACGGGCCGATATCCCGGCGCACCAGAGGCTCTCCCCCGGTTATCCGCAAGCGTTTGACACCGTGTTTGACAAAAACCCTGCACAGCCGGAGCAGTTCTTCAAAATCCAGAACATCGGCACGTGGCAGAAAGGTCATGCGTTCGGACATGCAGTACGTGCACCGCATGTCACATCGGTCCGTGACCGAAACGCGAAGATAAGAGACGCGGCGCCCCGCAGGGTCCACTAAACAGGACGACATAGGTCCTCTATATAGTCGGAGGGAAACATTTTGTCGAAGCCCAAAGTGGCCATCCATCTGGTAAACTTCAAGAACGCCGCAAGGAAAATATCCGCATTTGTGCATGACGATGCAGGTTCAGCCCTGCTTCACCCTGCATCATCAGCCTTGGCGCCCAACCGCCTTGATCAGGGCAGGCCTCAGTGGCCTGCGTTGTTGCCTGAAAAATCCGGTGCCGCCACACCCGCCTGCGCCAGTCGCGCGACAACAGCCTGCTTCAGGCGCTCAAGGGCCGCAGCATCCGCGCCTTCCGCCCGCGCAACCAGAACCGCCTGCGTGTTGGACGCACGCAGCAGCCACCAGCCATCGGGCGTGGTGACACGCACCCCGTCAATTTCAGAAACATCCGCCCCCTCATGCCGCAGCCGGGCCGCAATGCTCTCAATCACCTTGAACTTGTGTGTATCATCACAATCAAAGCGCACTTCCGGGGTTGAGACCGTGCGGGGCAAAGCCTCTCGCAATGCGGAAAGAGGCGTGTCCTGACGGGCCAGAAGGCCCAGAAGCCTGACAGCGGCATACAGGGCATCATCAAAGCCATACCATTTATCGGCAAAGAAAATGTGGCCCGACATCTCTCCGGCCAGCGGAGAACCGGTTTCGGCCATTTTTGTTTTGATGAGCGAATGCCCCGTGCGCCACATGAGCGGCACGCCACCCGCCTTCTGAACTTCTGAAAACAAAACCTGACTGGCTTTGGCATCGGCAATGATTGTGGCGCCCGGGTGCGTTTTCAGAACATCCCGCGCAAGCAACACAAGAATCTGATCCCCCCAGAGGATCTCTCCCTGATCATCCACCACGCCAATCCGGTCTGCATCCCCGTCGAACGCAAGGCCGAGATCCGCCTTCCGCGCGCGGACTTCAGCAATCAGTTGCTCAAGGTTTTTCGCTACCGTCGGGTCCGGATGGTGAGCGGGAAAATGGCCATCAATCGCGCCATTCAGAATATGATGCTCACCCGGCAGCCCGGCCACCAGCTTTTGCAGAACCTCACCGGCAGCACTATTGCCGTTGTCCCACACAATTTTCAGGGGTTTTTCGCCGCCATCCCAGTCGTGCAGCAGACGGCGGACATACTCCGCCCGCAGATCAAGCCCGCGCACCGCACCTTGTGTATCCGGCACCACATCGCCAGTTCTGGCGAGCGTGCCCAATTCCTGAATTTGCGGCCCGAAAAACGGCTTGCCGCCAAGGACCATCTTGAAGCCGTTATAGGCTGCGGGATTGTGGCTGCCTGTCACCATGACAGCCCCATCGGCTTCCAGGGTGGCCGAGGCAAAATACAGCATGGGCGTAGGCCCGCAGCCTACCCGCACAACACGCACCCCGCAGGCAAGAAGCCCTTCAACCAGAGCTTTTTCAAGCTCTGGCGAAGAGAGGCGGCCATCATACCCCGTGACAACGGTCCTGCCGCCACGGCGGCTGACAACACTGCCAAATGTCCGCCCGATGGCATAAGCATCCTCAGCCGTCAGGGTCTCCCCGACAATCCCGCGAATATCATATTCGCGCAGACTGGTCGGGTTGAACGTGTGCAGAAATGCCATCAGACCTGAGAGGTATATTTTTTCAGGAAAGCCCTGACTTCATCCGCAAGATCGGGGCGTTCGAGAGAAAACGCGATCTGGGCTTCCAGGAAGCCGATCTTGTTCCCGCAGTCAAAGCGTTCGCCCTCATAGCGCAGGCCATGGAACGGCACATGCCCGATGGTTTTGGCCATGGCATCCGTCAGCTGCACTTCACCACCTGCGCCCTTTTCGAGCTTGGACAGGTGCTTCATGACATCTGCTGTCAGCACATAACGACCGATGATGGACAGGTTGGACGGTGCATCTTCCGGCTTGGGCTTTTCAACCAGGCCCTTCACTTCAACCAGACGGCCATCATCCGCGCCAACTTCCAGAATCCCGTAACGGTTGGTGTGCTCACGCGGCACTTCCGTAACGGCCACGACGTTCCCGCCGGTCTGGTTGTAGGCATCCACCAGCTGCTTCACGCAGGAGGTGCCGGATTTCACGATGTCATCAGGCAGCAGGATGGCAAACGGGTCATCCCCGATGAAGCTGCGGGCGCACCAGATTGCGTGACCAAGGCCCAGCGGCTCCTGTTGGCGCACGGCCACAAGAGAACCAGCCTCAATGGAGCTGGGTTCGAGCGCCTTCAGCGTATCCAGCTTGTTGCGCTCACGCAGCGTTGCTTCGAGTTCATACGCGATATCGAAATAGTCGATCAGGGAATCTTTACCGCGCCCCGTGATCAGGCAGAATTCTTCAATCCCGGCTTCACGCGCCTCATCAATGGCGTACTGGATCAGCGGTCTGTCAACAACCGTGAGCATTTCCTTCGGCATCGCCTTGGTTGCCGGAAGAAAGCGTGTACCCAGCCCTGCAACCGGCAGGACTGCTTTACGTAAAGGCTTGGGCCTGGACACGAATACGACACCTTAAAAATTGAGTTGCAACACGAATGAACTCTGCGGCTCGTACTAGCGGGAGACCCCGCCCGTCAAATCACCCCTGCCCCGCCAGAAAAACTTTCCTTTAACAGAAGCATATTGGTGAGAGTGACCTACACGCCACAAAGGCTCTCTTTTCTTTTAAACCGGGAAAGAGCGGCCTGAATATGGCCAAACAGACCAATTCTTTGCCATAGCCGTTAAAATTTTAATCTTTTGGAAAAAAACAGACCTCACAAGAACCAGAAAAATTTCTAATCTGATTTTTGTGAGGTCTGAAAAATGGTGCGGTCGAGAAGACTCGAACTTCCACGGGGTATTCCCCCACAAGCACCTCAAGCTTGCGCGTCTACCATTCCGCCACGACCGCCCGTGACAACCGGCATCTGAAAGGCGATACCGTTTGGTGAGAAGCCCTATAACCGAACCCGGATCACGCGGCAATGACCAACTCACGATTTTTATGGGAAATCAGCAAAAAGCCTGTTCCCTACCCTGCCGCCCTGACACGCATGCAGACACTGGCCGGAGAAATCCGCGCGGAAGCGGCGGAAGAACGCGTCTGGCTGCTGGAACACCCTCCGCTTTTTACCGCCGGAACATCCGCCCGGCCGGAAGATCTGTTCAACCCGCACGCCTACCCAACCTATGAGGCAGGCCGGGGCGGGCAATGGACCTATCACGGCCCCGGCCAGCGAATCGCGTATGCGATGCTGGACCTGCAAACGCCACACGGAACCGTGCGGGCGCGGGACCTGCGCTCTTACGTACACGGGCTGGAAGAGTGGGTGATTCGCACACTGGCCGCCTTCGGCCTGAAAGGCGAGTGCCGCGAAGGGCGTGTCGGGGTCTGGATTCTCGACCCGAAAACCGGTCTGGAAGAAAAAATTGCCGCCATTGGCGTGCGCGTCTCACGCTGGGTGAGCTGGCACGGGGTTTCCATCAACCTGAACCCGCGCCTGTCTGACTTTGAGGGCATTGTTCCCTGCGGCATTCGCGAATTCGGCGTCACCAGTTTTGAAAAACTGGGGCTTGAAACCACCATGGCCGAGCTTGACGCCGCACTGGCTGAAAACTGGCACGCCGTTTTTGGCAGCGTGCCCTCCGCCCTCACACCGCTCCCAGACGAATGAACAGCGTGCGCTGCCTTTCATCCAGAATACGGATTTCACGAAGATCAAGCTCATGCGCCACATCATGAAAAACCAGCGTCACCAGCCCCTGTGACGGATTTTCCGTGCGTGTGAGCGAAATTTGCAAAATACCCGGCGTTTTCTGGATATCGGTCACCGTCACCGGCCCGGAAAGCGTCAGGGGATTGCCCATCAGCACACCCAGCGGGTTATGCGCCAGCCCCATCCGTGTTTCGGAGCCGGTCTGGCTGTCCGTAAACACGGCGTGGCTGCCTGATGCCACAAGCTCCATGACATGCGGCGCCGTGTAGTGCAGATGTAGATACCCGGCATGATAAGTCAGCACGCCACCCCCGGTGGTCCCATTTGGCCATGTCTGGGTAAACGGCGCATCCTCCAGCCGGGCGGCGCGCAGCCAGGCTTCCACCCGTGCCGTATCACCAGCCTGCGGGGCCGTGCGTGTGCCCTGCCCTGTCGCGCAGGCAGCCAGAAAAACCGGAGCAAGCAGCAAGCCCCTCCGGCGGGTCAGACGCAGTGCGGCGCTGCCGTGCGGGGCGCGGGTCATGCCAGAGCGCTTTCTTCTTCCGGTGTGCGCAAGGTAAGGGCAAGGGCGTGCAAGCCGCTGCCAAACTCATACCCCAACGCGTCATGCACCATGCGGGAGCGGTTCACTCGGTTTACGCCTTCAAACAGGCGGCTGACTAGGTAGACGCGAAAATGCGTTTCCGTGGCTCCGGCTTCCGGGCCGCGCGTCATGGCCACATGGTGAGCGTGACGGCTGCTTTCATCCAGAATTTCGAGCCTGGCCGGTTCAAAGGCTGCTGTCAGGGCATCCCGCACCCTGCGGGCCCGGACGCCATCTGCCTCCGGGGTGGAAGCTGCATTGCGTTGCGTCATTATACGTTCCCTCTTGCACAGAACACTTCAGCACGCACATAACCCTGATGATGAAGCGAAGGAATACCCGTCACCGGGCGTTCGATCCGGACCCGGACGCGCCCCAGCGCTGCTGTGACATGCCTGAATGTGAAAAACCGGCAGGCTATCGTGCCCCCCGTTCACGCGAGACCCTTAACCAGTATTACTGGTTCTGCCTCGAACATGTGCGGGAGTATAACGCACGCTGGGATTACTACAAAGGCATGTCGCCCGGCCAGATTGAAGCGCACCTGCGTGCCGATATCGCATGGGATCGGCCATCGTGGGCGTTTGGCCAGAGTGCGAGGCCCTCTCGCCAGACATTTCATGAAGAGGATGTGCTCGATCCGCTCGATATCCTCGGGCAGAATCGCCGCGCCCGCGCGGACCGGATGAAAAGCCGCGCAACACCTGCGGCCCCGGAAGCCCTGCGCGAGCCTCTGGCCACACTTGGCCTGCCCTGGCCCGTAACGCTGGATGATGCAAAAGCGCGTTACCGCTCACTGGCGCGCAAGCATCACCCCGATGCCAACAATGGTGACAGAAGCTCGGAAGAGCGCCTGAAAAGCATCAATGTTGCGTTCACGCTTGTGCGAACACATCTTATGTCAGAGGGCCTCGAAAAAGCAGGCTGATCATGCCATGCTGGACGTATTGCAGGGCTGTAGCGAGATGGCCCGCGCGTCAGCCGCCGCTTTTTTTGGAATGCACCACCTACCAGACGGATAAAGAATGACTGATTCTGCCAGCCTGCCCGCCACAGGCGACCTTCCCCCGATTTCAGCTCTTTCTGCGCCTGATCTTCAGGTTTCGGTGCGTGATGTGTTTGGTATCGAATCCGACATGATCGTGCCGGCGTTCTCCCTGCGCACGGAGCACGTGCCCGAGATTGATACCGCCTATCTGTTCGACCATGACACCACACTGGCCATTCTGGCCGGCTTCGCCTTCAACCGCCGCGTGATGGTGCAGGGGTTTCACGGCACGGGAAAATCCTCCCATATCGAGCAGATCTGCGCGCGCCTGAACTGGCCGTGCGTGCGCATCAATCTTGACAGCCATGTCTCGCGTATCGACCTGATCGGCAAGGATGCCATTGTGGTGCGTGATGGCCAGCAGATTACCGAGTTTCGCGAAGGGCTTCTGCCCTGGTGCCTCCAGCACCCGTGCGCACTGGTTTTTGATGAGTATGACGCAGGCCGGCCGGATGTGATGTTCGTGATCCAGCGTGTGCTGGAAGTGGAAGGCCAGCTCACCCTGCTGGACCAGAACCGCGTGATCAAACCGCACCCGTGGTTCCGCCTGTTCGCCACCGCCAACACCATCGGGCTGGGGGACACCACCGGGCTGTATCACGGCACGCAGCAGATCAATCAGGGGCAGATGGACCGATGGAATATCGTGACATCCCTCAACTACCTGCCGCATGCGCAGGAAGTGGGCATTGTGCTCTCCCGCATGGGAATCAGCCCGGATGACAAGGAAGCCCGCCGCACCATTGAAAGCATGGTGGCTCTGGCGGAACTCACCCGCGCCGGTTTCATGGCGGGAGATCTCTCCACCGTGATGTCCCCCCGCTCCGTGATTGCCTGGGCGGAAAACGAGAAGATTTTCAAGGATACGGCCTTCGCCTTCCGCCTGACTTTTCTCAACAAGTGCGATGAAGCCGAACGCGGCATGGTGGCGGAATATTATCAGCGCTGCTTCAACACGAGCCCCCTCCCCAGAAAGGGTAGCTGAGGCAGAATACGGAGAGCGGCTTTTCAATGGCTGACCGCAGGGAAGGAACCCGCGCCCCACTGTCCGGCCATAACCGGCCCGGCGGTGAGGCAGATGAGGGAAATCTGGTTGATGCCTTCAAGCAGGCCACCGCAGCCACACTGCGCGCGCTTGGCGGGCAGCGGGAGACTGAGGTTTCATTCCACGCGGGGAGTATGCCCGTGGGGCCGATCAGCCTTGCGGGGAAAATCCGCCTCCCCCAGCCCTCCCGCCATCTGGATGCGGCGGAAATCGACCGCATCCGCGGGGCGGCGGATGCGCAGGCGCTCCGGCTGAAGCACCACGATTCCGCCCTGCACCGCGCCCGCCAGCCGGATGACGCCATGGCGCGGGATGTGTATGACGCCCTTGAGCAGGCCCGCATTGAAGCCGTGGGCGCGCGGCACATGCGCGGCGTGGCGGCCAATCTGCGCCACCGGCTGGAGCAGGATTGTCAGGCCGCCGGGCTGGACAGGATAACAGACCCGGACCAGCTCTCCCCCGCTGTCGCGCTGGAACTGCTGGCGCGTGAACGCATGACGGGTGACCCTGCGCCAGAGTCCGCCCAGCCCATTCTCCGCACATGGCAGGCCTCTCTCTCCCCCAAAGCCATGGCCGCGCTCAACGCCCTCGTACAGAGCCAGGATGATCAGGCGGCCTACGCCAAAGCCACCCGCCAGCTTCTGGCCGCCTGCTCCCTGAGTGAGGATGATACGCCATCGGACGAGATGGAGGCCGATGAAAACGGCTCCGATTCCGCAGGCAGCGAAGAAGAAAACGACACAACCCCGCCCGACGCGCAGGAAGAGAATGCGCCCCCCGAACCGGACAGCTCTTCCGAGCCGGTGCCACAGCCTGAGCTGATGTCCGGCAGTGGCGAAAGTGCGCCGGAGGAACAGGAAGAAAACAGCGAAGGCCCCGGTGCCACAGGCTCGGGCGAAGCCGCAGGCCCCGGCAGCAACCCCGAGCGCGAACCGGGTGACACCGCAAAAACCTATCATGCCTTTACCACGGCATTTGACGAGGAAATCAACGCGGAAAACCTGTGTGACCCGGAAGAGCTGACACGCCTGCGGCATCAACTGGATTTGCAGCTGGCCACCCTGCATGGCGTTGTCTCGCGTCTGGCCAACAAGCTGCAACGCCGCCTGATGGCGCAGCAGACGCGCTCCTGGGAGTTTGACCTTGAAGAGGGCTTGCTGGACGCCGGGCGGCTCTCCCGCATTGTGGTCAACCCCATGCTCTCCCTCTCCTACAAGCGGGAACGTGAGACGGAATTCCGCGATACCGTCGTGACACTCCTGATTGATAATTCCGGGTCCATGCGGGGCCGGCCCATTTCTGTTGCGGCCTCCTGCGGGGATATTCTGGCCCGCACACTCGAACGCTGCGGCGTGAAAGTGGAAATTCTCGGCTTTACCACCCGCGCCTGGAAAGGCGGCCAGAGCCGCGAGATGTGGCTCAAGGACGGCAAACCGCCGGAACCCGGCCGCCTGAATGACCTGCGGCATATTATCTACAAGGCAGCGGACATGCCGTGGCGGCGCGCACGCGCCAATCTGGGCCTTATGCTGCGCGAAGGGCTTCTGAAGGAAAATATCGATGGCGAAGCCCTGCTCTGGGCATGGCGCCGCCTGAAGAACCGCCCGGAGGCGCGGAAAATCCTTTTGGTGATTTCAGATGGCGCACCGGTGGATGACAGCACCTTGTCCGCCAATCCTGCGTCCTATCTGGAAGACCATCTGAGGTCAGTAATCCACCATATTGAAGACCGCAGCGCCGTGGAACTGACCGCCATCGGGATTGGCCATGATGTAGGGCGCTATTATCAGCGCGCCGTCACCATTACCGATGCGGAAGAGCTGGGGGGCACCATGCTTCAGGCGCTATCCGGTCTGTTTGATGAAAAACAGAACCTGTCCGCCCGGCGGGGAAAAACCGGGCGGCGTTAAACTCTGCCATGTCGCGCCCTCACTCAGGCCGCGACACGCTCCAGCTTATGCCCCACGCGCTTTTCCGCCAGATCAAGCAGGGCCTCCAGCATCAGGTCAACATCACCTGTCACCGTGCGATGATTGATAATGGCAGCACGGATGGCGCGTTTCCCGTTTATTCGCGTGAGTGAGGGCACGGCTATGCCGCTTTCATGCAGGTCTTTCACCAGTTCGCTATTCAGGGCGTCTTCATCCCCCTCCGCCGTGCGCACGCGGAAGCAGACAATATTCAGCGCAACCGGTGCAAGAAGCTCCAGGCTCGGCGTGGCCTGAACACGCATGGCCAGATGCTGCGCCACGGCACAGCATTGGCTGACCACGCCGCCCAGACGCTCCGTTCCAAACGCGGCCAGAGTGAACCAGACCTTCAGCGCACGGAACCCGCGGGAGAGGTCAGGCCCGAAGTCACAAAACCAGGGGGCTCCGGCGGCAACCCCGCGGTCTTCCCGTGAAAGATAGGCCAGAGACTGCGCAAACGCAGCCGCCTGCAGCCCCGGCTCGCGCACCAGAACGCATCCGGCGTCATAAGGGGCCTGCGCCCATTTATGGAAATCAAATGCGATACTGCTCGCCCGCTCCATGCCCGCCAGTGCCGGGGCATAGTCTGGAGAAAGGCGGGCCATCGCGCCAAATGCGCCATCCACATGGAACCAGAGACTCTCTGCTTCAGCAAAGTCCGCCAGAGCCTCCAGAGGATCAATGGAGCCTGTGTCCACAGTGCCCGCCGTGCCGACAACCAGAAACGGCTCCAGCCCGGCCGCGCGGTCTGCCGCCACCATCGCGCGCAGGGCCTGCATGTCCATCCGGAAATCCGCATCCACCGGCACCAGACGTAGGGCCTCCGTGCCAAGGCCTGCCATGTCAAATGCGCGGGAAATGCAGCCGTGTGCCGTGTTGGCGGCATAGCCCGTCAACCTGCGGCCAGCCACGCCATCCCGCCGCAACTGCACGCCGCCTTCCACCGCCCGGCTGGCTGTCAGCAGGGCAATAAAATTGGCCATGGAGGAGCCGGTAACAAGTACCCCCGTGGCTGTTTCGGGAAAGCCCAGCATGGCGGCGGCCCAGCGGATCACCATACGCTCCACTTCAATCGGCGCGTGATCCCGGCCACCGAGATTGGCGTTCAGGCCTGCGGCCAGAAGCTCGGCCAGCATGCCTTCCGCCGTGCCGCCACCATGCACCCACCCCATGAAGCGCGGGTGCCGGTTGCCGGTGGCGTAAGGAAGCACAGACCGGGAAAACTGCTCATAAAGCGTTTCCAGTGCGGTTTCCTGCGCGGGCAGCGCCGCCTGACGAAATTCATGCCGAACAGGGTCTGGCATGGGCTGCCAGACAGGGCCGGAGGCAATGCCCTGCACGTTATCGAGCATCTCATCCAGCATGCGATGCCCCAGTGCCCGTAATGACTCCCAGTTTTCCGGATCAAGCCCCGCCACGTTCTACTCCTTTTGCCGCGCTCCTGCCGGGTGCAGGCTTTCAGCATTTTTCTGCGTCATGCTGGCGAATTTTCTCGCCAGCACCGCGCAGACGAACAACTGGATCTGGTGATAGATCATAAGCGGCAGGACGATAAGCCCGACAGACGCCGGCGGGAACAGCACATTGGCCATTGGCACGCCTGAGGCGAGCGTTTTTTTAGAGCCGCAGAACACAATGGCAATCTCATCACGCAGCGGCACACCGGCCAGACGGCTCCCGTACGTCGTGATCAGCAGCACGCACACCAGAAGAAGGAAGTCCACCACGGCAATCATGCCGAGTTGGCTGAGTGGCAGGCGGTGCCACAGGCCCTGCATCACGGCCTCACTGAAGGCAGTGTACACCACCACCAGAACAGACCCACGGTCTGTCAGGGACAGCAGCTTTTTGTTGCGGTGCGCCCACTCGCCAATCCAGGGCTGAAGCACCTGCCCCAGAACGAACGGCAGCAGGAGCTGAAAAACGATATCCAGCACGTTGCCCGAAGCCCCGCCATGGCGGCTGAGCACCAGCCCCACCAGAAAGGGGGTGATGAAAATACCGGCAATGTTCGAGGCCGTGGCCGCGCAGACCGCCGCCGGCACATTCCCCCCGCCAATGGAGGTGAAGGCAATAGAGGACTGCACGGTGGAAGGCAGGCAACACAGGAACAGCACCCCCAGCCAGACATCATTCTGCAACAGCCCCGGCGCCAGCGCATGCGCCGCCAGCCCCAGCAGCGGGAAAAGCACAAAGGTGCAGGCCAGAATAATCAGATGCAGCCGCCACGCCATGACGCCATCCATCACAGCCTTGCGGGACAGGCGCGCGCCTTGCAGGAAAAACATCAGGGCAATAACAAAAATGGCAAGCCACTGGAAAACCGGCACCGCCGCGCCGTGGCAGGGCAGGAACGTTGCCAGCAAAACAGTGCAGATCAGGCCAACAAGAAACGGATCCAGTCTGAACATCTGTTTAAGTCCTTCCTTGTATCCTGTATTTTTCAGGAATTACGCTTTGGGGAAGCACACATGGCACGCTGTATTATTTTCAGGACCTGCATTGCACCCGGCCTCCGCATACGTCACCTTTACGGGGAAATGAAACACCACACCATTCCTTCCTCCGCAGGCCTCCTTCTTGTAGGCCTTGGTTTTTGCGCCTCGGTTGTGCCGTTACGGGCAGCACAGGCCGCTCCTCCCGCCAGTTGCGCCGTGATAACACACGGTGCCACGCATGACAGCGCACAGGGGGTGACGTTCGAAAACGTGACCATCCGCACGCCGGATGGCGGCAACGGGCTGAACGCCGGGAAGGTAACCTTCACCGGCGCCTCGGGTGAAGCCGGGCATGACCAGTCTGATGCCGCGTCCCTGCTGCTGTTCTCCGCCATCACGGGCCAGCACACGGCTGCCTGTTCCGCCTGGCTTGAGCAGCAGGGCCAGACAGCCGCCAAAGCCCTGAAGGCTGGCGGCACATATACCATTGGCTGGAACAGCCTCGCCCTGACCAAAGGGGCAACCCGCATCACGGCCAGCTCAGCCCATTTCAAGGTCGAGGGCAGCACTTCCGCCCACACCAGTGCCGCAACACTGGCTCTGGCCGGACTGACCTATCATGAGATCAGCAGTGAAGCGCTGCTTCCCTCCTCAGCCGAGGCCGCGTTCTCCCTCCCTGCTTCTGAACTTCCGGCCCTGATGGCCGCCATTGGCGGCAAATCCGCCACAGCGCCTTCCGTGCATGTCACCATTTCCAGCTTTGATGCGGCGCGGGATACCGTGCATCTCAAAGGAAACGGCACAGCAACCCTCACAGGGAATGTGGCGGCCACCTCCGCCTCCGGTCATCTGGAAGTCAGCAATCTGTCAGCATTGATTGATAAGGCCCGGACCGCCAAGCAGATGAAACTGGCAGCGGGCCTTGTGCTGGCCCGGCTGGTCAGCCACAGCCAGAATGACGCCAATGTCTGGAATGCCACCTGGGAAGGTGGCGTGCTGACCGTGAACGGCTTCCCGCTCCCGCTCAAATAAAGCCCCTGCACTCATACCTCTGCCCCATAACGGCCCGGCAGTCATAAAGACTACCGGACCGGGGTGCAGGCACGCAGGCACGCAGGCACGCAGGCACGCAGGCCGGTTACCATGACGGAGGGCGGTTCAACCCCCTCCGCCACCCCATTTCCGCTCCCGTACTTCCGCTATCAGGCTTAGGCGGCTGCCGCAGCGCCCTTCCGGGTCAGAGCCACCAGATCCCGCAGGACACGGCGGGCAAGGTCAATCCGCTGGCTGTTGGTCAACTCACGCACAACCGCCATTTTGTGATCCGTGCGCAAGCGGACGGTACCGTCTTTCCAGCGGCCCATCCACTGCACCAGCCCCGCAGGATTTTTGAAGCTGTTATTACGGAACTGAAGCACCATTCCCTTCGGTCCGGCTTCCAGACGTTCAACACCAGCAGCGCGGCACAGCCTCTTCAGGTCCACAATATCCAGCAGGTTCTTGACCTCCGGCGGCACCATACCGAAGCGGTCCACCAGTTCTGCTTCCATGGCTTCCAGCTCGGCATCTGAACCAAGCCCGCTGATACGCCGGTAAAGGCCAAGGCGCACCGGCAGGTCCGGCACATACGCATCCGGGATCAGAACAGGCAGGCCGACAATGATATTCGGTGTCCAGTCCCGGTCTTCCGCACGGCGGCGGCTGGTTTCGGAACGCAGGTCCGCCACGGCATCTTCCAGCATCTGCTGGTAGAGTTCGATCCCCACCTCCCGCACATGGCCGGACTGCTGGTCTCCCAGCAGATTGCCTGCCCCGCGCAAATCCAGATCATGCGAGGCCAGCGTGAAGCCGGCGCCCAGCGTATCGAGCGTCTGCATCACTTCCAGCCGCTTTTCAGCCGAGGCCGAGAGCACATGCGTCTGCGGCCAGGTCAGATAGGCATAACCCCTCTGCTTGCCACGCCCCACGCGCCCGCGCAGCTGGTAGAGCTGCCCCAGACCGAACATATCCGCCCGGTGGATAATCAGCGTGTTCACCGCAGGCATGTCCAGTCCGCTTTCCACAATGTTGGTGGAGAGCAAGATGTCATACTTGCCATCGGAAAATTCGGTCATGACCCGTTCAAGATCAGTCGGCGTCAGGCGGCCATGCGCCTGCACCACCCGGGCATCGGGCACAATGGTGGCAATGCGTTCTGCCAGACGCTCCAGATCCTCAATGCGCGGCGCCACACAGAAAATCTGCCCGCCACGGAAGCGTTCGCGCTGAATGGCCTCACGAATCACAACGCTGTCAAACGGCATGATGAAGGTACGCACCGCCAGCCTGTCCGTTGGCGGGGTGGCAATCAGGCTCATCTCCCGCACGCCGGAGAGCGAGAGTTGCAAGGTGCGGGGCAGCGGCGTTGCGGAGAGAGTCAGCACATGCACGTCTTCCCGCAGGGCTTTGAGCTTTTCCTTATGCGAGACGCCAAAGTGCTGTTCTTCATCAATAATCAGCAGGTCAAGCGAGGCAAACTGCACGGTCTTGGCCAACAGGGCATGTGTGCCGATCACGATGTTAACGGACCCATCCGCCAGCCCCTTGCGCACGGCGGTTGCATCCTTGGCTGTCACCATACGGGACAACTGGGCGACCTTGAGCGGGAACCCTTCAAACCGGGCGGAAAACGTGCGGTAGTGCTGGCGCGCCAGCAGCGTGGTGGGCACCACAACCGCCACCTGTCCGCCAGACATGGCCGCCACAAAGGCCGCCCGCAGCGCCACTTCCGTCTTCCCGAAGCCGACATCACCACACACCAGACGATCCATGGGCCTGCCGGACGCCATATCATCCAGAACATCCGCAATGGCGCGGGACTGATCATCCGTTTCCACAAACGGGAAGCGCCCGCAGAATTCGTCCCACATCCCTTCCGCCGGGGCCAGCACCGGAGCGTCCTTCAGCGCGCGCGCGGCAGCCGTACGGATCAGCTCCCCGGCCATATCGCGTATGCGCTGCTTCATCCGCGCCTTGCGGCCCTGCCAGGCCACGCCGCCCAGCTTGTCCAGCGGCACACCGGCCTGATCAGAACCGAAACGGCTCAACAGTTCGATATTCTCAACCGGCAGATAGAGTTTCTCGCCACCATCATACAGCAGGCGCAAACAGTCGTGCGGGGCGACACCCACACTGACAGTCTCCAGCCCGTCATACCGGCCAATCCCGTAATCCTGATGGACAACCAGATCTCCGGAGGAAATTTCTCCAGCCTCGGCAATCAGTTCATCCGCACGGCGGCGGCGGCGCGGCGGGCGGCCAATCCGTTCCCCCAGCAGATCCTGCTCGGAAACAAATGCCAGATCATCCGCAACAAAGCCGCGCTCCAGCCCCAGAGTCAGCAGGCCAACGGAACCCGGCCTGGCCTTGCTGGCCGAAGCCCAGTCCTCATAACTCTGCGTGGCAACACCATGTTCACGCAGCAGGGTGCCAATGCGCTCGCGGGAGCCTTTGGTCCATGCGGTAACATACGTGCGGCGGTTAACCTGCCCCCAGTCCCGCACCTGCTCACCAAGCAGGGTGAAAACCTGCTCACGCTGGGCACCGGGAACAATCTTGGAAAACATCTTGCCCGGTCTGCCGCCCACATCCATCCCCGCCGCGCCATCCGGCTTGGCGAAGGGGCTGAAAGCCACAACGGGCAGACGGCCCAGAATGGCGTCCCACCCGGCGGAATCCAGATAAAGCCGGTGCGGAGGCAGGGCGCGGTACGGTGTTTCCCCCTCCCGCGCGGGCTGACGGCGCGCCTGATAATGGTCAGCAATCATCTCCAGCCGCGTGCGGAGCACGTCCTCCACCTGATAATCAAGGGAGACAGAGGCATTCGGCAGATAATCGAACAGGGTTTCCAACTGCTCATGGAACAGGGGCAGCCAGTGCTCAATGCCCGGATAACGGCGGCCGTCTGAAATATGCTCGTAAAGCGGGTCAGACGCAGCGGCGGGACCAAAGCTGTCCCGCCAGCCGGTGCGGAAACGGGAAATGCTTGGCGCATCAAGCGAGAATTCTGAAACAGGGCGGAGTGTCAGCGCGTCCTGCTTACCGGTGGAACGCTGGGTGCCGGGGTCAAACGAGCGGATATTTTCCACTTCATCCCCAAACAGGTCGAGGCGGACAGGCTCTGCCGCGCCCGCAGGGAACAGATCAAAAATACCGCCACGGGAGGCAAATTCGCCAGCCTCCATCACCGTATCCGTACGCGTGTAGCCATTGGCTATCAGCAGTTCGATCAGGAAAGCCTGATCAAGGCTTTCCCCCTGCCTGACTGTCAGAGACTGCCCCGCAAACGTGGCGCGCGGCGAGACACGCTGCACCACGGCGGCCACAGTTGTGAGCACCAGCCGGGGGCGGCCGTCAGACGGCTCGAGCAGGCGTGTCAGTGTGGCAACACGCTCCGCCACAAGAGAAGGGTTGGGAGAAACGCGGTCATACGGCAGGCAGTCCCATGCCGGAAAACGCAGGGTTTCCACATCGTCCGCCACATAGGCCAGCATATCCGCCAGGCGGGCGGTGGAGGTATCATCCCGCGCAATATGCAGAACGGGGCCTTTATGTTCCCTGGCCCGTCTGGCCAGCAAAAGCGCATCATACCCTTCCGGCACGCCCCAGATGGGCGCAACCCGGCCCTCTGCGCTCGTCTCTTCCTTCATCCGGCTATCCCAACTCCCTTTGCGCGACACGCATCAACCATCCGGCGTAACATGGGCGTCTCCCGTTCCACCGGCAATGGCAGACGGCCAAACAGCCAGTCTGTCAGGTCCGGGTCCGGAATTTCCAGAACAGCTTCCATATCCGCAAGCTCCGCTGCATTCATGGACGCCACATTGGTTTCCACAAACCCGCCAATGAGCGCATCCGTCTCGAACGTGCCGCGATGCAGGGCCCGAAACAGCAGTCGACGGCGCCGAAGATCGAGCTGGTCTTCGGAGTCCTGTTCGGGCGGGAGAGCAATGGTTGAATTGTGTTGCATGACGCTGGTGTCCTATAGCCTTGGCGTTCTCTTCTGTCAGCCTGCCAAACAGAGGCTTCTGTCGCGCCCGTGTCCAGCCCCGATCCCATCACATCCGCTTCGACACCCCGCCCGCCTGATGGCGCGGACCTGTCCGGCGTGCTGGCCGCGCTGGACACTCTGCCGGGTGTCAGCACCGCACGGGCGAAGCTTCTCGCCCGTATTGCCGGTGGCACGCGGGTGCTGGACCTGCTGTTCTGCCTGCCTGAAAGCGTGACAGACCGCCGCCTGCGCCCGCCTCTGGCGCAACTCAGGGCTGACACCATCGCCACAGTCTCCGGCACCGTGCAGGACATCCGCGCCCCGGCCCCGCGCACACGCCAGCCGTGGCGTGTCACACTGGCAGATGGCACCGGCTTTCTGGAACTCGCCTTTTTCTCCAGATGGCAGGCCGAGAAGGTTGTCGCGGGCGAATCGCTTGTCGCCTCCGGCAAAATCGAACGGTTTGGTGAGCGCCTGTGCATGACATCACCCGACTATCTGCTCCCGGCCCGCCTGGCTGAGCGTATTCCGCGCCTTGACCCGGTCTGGCCCCTTACCGCGGGGCTGTTTGCCGGGCATGTCCGGCAGGCCATGACCGCGGCCCTCGCCCGCCTGCCCGCCGCCCTGCCGGAATGGCATGATGCGGGCCTGATCAAACGGAAGCGCTGGCCAGATTTCATCACCGCGCTGACATGGATGCAGTGCCCGGACCAGATTCCGCAGAGCGAGACAGGGGACGCATGGCGCGCGGAGCAAACCCGCGCACACGCCCGGCTGGCGTGTGATGAACTGCTGGCGGACCAGCTTGCCACCCGCATTGCCCTGCATGCCTCCCGCGCCCGCCCCGGCCGCAGCCTGATGGGAGATGGCACCCTGCAAAAGCAGGCCCTTGCCGCGTTTGGCCATAGCCCCACCCCCGGGCAGAACAAGGCTCTTCGTGAAATCGAGGCCGACATGGCCGCCCCATGGCGCATGAGCCGCCTTTTGCAGGGGGATGTGGGGGCTGGCAAAACACTGGTGGCGCTGCTGGCCATGCTGCGGGCTGTAGAGGCCGGTACTCAGGCGGCCCTGATGGCCCCCACGGAAATTCTGGCCCGCCAGCATGCCGCAACCTTTGCCCGCCTCTCTCCGGTGCCGGTGGCGTTCCTTTCCAGCTCTGTCAAAGGCAAAGCCCGGAAAGCGGCCTTGCAGGACATAGAGGATGGCACAGCCCGGCTGGTGGTCGGCACGCATGCGCTGGTGCAGGACAGCGTGAAATTTGCGGACCTCGGGCTGGCTGTTATTGATGAGCAGCATCGGTTCGGGGTGGAGCAGCGCCTCGCACTGGTCGAAAAAGGCCCCGCCACGGACATGCTGGTGATGACGGCAACCCCCATCCCCCGCACGCTGCTGATCACCCGCTTTGGTGACATGCAGATCAGCCGGCTGGAGGGCAAACCCGCAGGCCGCAAGCCTGTACGCACCTCCCTCCATGCCATCAGCGCCATGGAGGACGTGGTGGAGGGGCTGGCCCGCGCACTGGCAAATGGGGGGCAGATTTTCTGGGTGTGCCCGCTGGTTTCAGAAAGTGAGGCTCTGGACATTGCCGCTGCCGAAGCCCGGCAGGCGAGCCTGCTGGAACGCTTCGGGCCCATTGTCGGGCTGGCGCACGGGCGGCAGGACACCGCCTTGCGGGAGGACGCTCTTCAGGCGTTTGCGCAGGGCAAGACCCGTATTCTGGTTGCCACCACCGTAATTGAAGTGGGCGTGGATGTGCCTACAGCGACCATTATGGTGATTGAGCATGCCGAGCGCTTTGGCCTGGCCCAGCTTCACCAGCTCCGTGGCCGGGTGGGCCGGGGGGCTGCGGCCTCCTATTGCCTGATGCTGCATGACGAAGGCCTCGGCCTGACAGCGCGGCGCAGGCTGACCTGCCTGCGTGAAACGGAAGATGGCTTCCTGATTGCCGATGAAGATTTCCGCCTGCGGGGCGGTGGAGACATGACAGGCCGCCGCCAGTCCGGCCTGCCGGACTACCGGATGGCACCGGAAATTCTGGTGGATATGCTGCTGGAAACCGCTCATGCGGAAGCAGAAAAACTGCTGCCGGATACCGGGCCAAACGCTGCGGCCCGCCCCCTGCCCCCGGCGGCCAGAACGCTGCTGCTCCTGTTCAACAAAATGGATGCGGCCCGCATTTTCTCTGGCGGCTAGAGCGTCCGCTCTCTCGCACTGCTCATTCTATCCGCGTCATCAACAATCAAATCCTTGGAAATTAATGTTATTTTTTAAATGTCTAAAATAAAATACTGTTGTCTTATTTTTTACATTTTTATTTTAAATTAAATACCCCTCCTTTAAAGACGAAAGATAAAGCATTTCGTCCGGCATTTTTCTGAACCAGCAAGGATAGTTTTCCGTATGCATCTTTCAGACCAGTCCACCTCGCACGGTCAAAAGCCCGAGGCGGACACTCTACCCGGGTGCTCCTCAGGGTGGCAGGCTCTGGAATGCGCCCTGACCCAGACACTCGAAGGTGTCATGCAGGCACCGCAAGACGCCTCCGTGGCACTCCTGCGTATTGCTCTGCTCCACGGCTCTTCTACAGAGATTGAAACAGACTGGCTGGCCGCCAGTTCCTTAACCCGACAGATTCTGGAGCGCCTGCACAAGGCCTTGCCGCAAACACTCCACAGTTTCTGCATTTCTCCAACGCAACTGGCACTTGTCCTGCAGGCTGATCCCAATGGGGAAACGCTGGCCGAGCTTGTTGCGAATGCGGAAGAAGCCCTGTCCCGCACCGTTGAGATTGAGGAGAGCCCCATCCTGGCAGAGGCCGTGACAGGCGCTGCGGTTTTCCCTCAGGATGGGACCACCGCCAGCGCGCTGATCACCGCTGCGAACGCCGCCTTGTTCGAGGCACACAGCAAGGGCGTTTCGTATCAGGAAGCCTCGGCTGACAGCACCGAATCTTACAGCGACCATATTACGCAGGATCACGCCCTGCGCCGCGCCATAACACGGGCAGACCTTCACCTGGAGTTTCTGCCTGTTATGGAAAGCACGAGTGAACGGATTATCGGCTTTGAAGCCAGACCGCTCTGGATCCGCCCCGAGCACCGGCACGAGCACCGCACTACTCCCGTAAACCTGCGTCAGGCCACACGGCTGGGGCTGATTGAAACCCTGAATATCTGGACCCTGAAAAATGCCTGCCTTCAGGCGCTGACATGGTCGCAGCCGCTGGGAGTCAGCGTCAGCATCTCTCCGCTGTGGCTGAGCCATGAACGGCTTTCCGAAACCCTGCGCAAGCTGCTTGCGGAAACCGGATTCCCTGCCCAGCGCCTGCAGCTGGAATTGTCCGAGCGCTCCTTCTTTTCAGCCCCCGAAATTGCCCGCAAGGAACTGGCCCGTATCCGCGCCATGGGGGTGCGGCTGGCGCTGGATAATTTCGGAATGGGCTATTCTTCTCTGGAACGCCTCAAGCATTATCCTTTTGACCAGATCAAGCTGGACAGCACCTTCACGCACAACATTCTTGAAGACTGGCGGGCGCAGGCGCTCCTGAGAGCCATTCTGCATCTCGTGTCCTCTCTGGACATGCGGTGCTGCGCCACCGGCGTTGAAACGCAGGAACAGTTTGCGTTTCTCGCCGTCAATGGCTGTCAGGAAATTCAGGGCAAGGTGGCAGGACCGTCCATCGAAACCTGCTAGAGCCCACGCCAGAGAGCCTGCCGGAGTTCAGGTCCGCCCTGAGGTCCGGCTCGGCCCAGACTGGAGTGCTCCAGTCTGGCTCGCTCCAGCCCGCCCCCGGTCTGGCTCATCCCAGTCTGATGCACTTCAGTCTGGTGCTCTTCTAGGCTGGCCCGTCTCAGTCAGGCCGATCCCGAGCCTGACCCGCGCCTCAGCCGGGTTGTTCCGCAGTCTCTCCGGCCTCGGCCAGCCAGGCTTTGACCTGCCCTTCCGGGTCTGCATGCTGTGTGAAAGCAGAAACGGCGGCAACACTGTCCGCCCCGGCCTCCAGACACGGGCGCAGGCGGTCCAGTGTAATGCCGCCAATCGCCACCAGAGGCAGATCACCAATCAGGGTTTTCCACTCTGTCAGCCGTTCTGTTCCCTGCGGGCCGAACGGCATTTTTTTCAGGCGCGTGGGCCAGACGGGGCCAAGCGCTACGTAATCCGGCTTGCAGGCAAGCGCCCTGTCCAGCTCTTCATGGCTGTGCGTGCTCAGCCCCAGCCGGATACCCGCCTTGCGAATTGCCCCGAGGTCCGCCGTATCCAGATCTTCCTGCCCGAGATGAAGATACCCAATCCCTTCGTCCAGAGCGATCTGCCAGTAATCATTCAGCACCAGACACACGCCGTGCGTTTTTGCAAAAGCATGTGCCGCACGGATTTCCGCAAGAAGCGCGTCATGCGGAAGGTCCTTGATACGAAGCTGGATGAAGCGGGCACCCGCTCCCCCCAGCCGGTCCACCCATCGGGCGGTATCAACAACAGGATAAATTTTCTGCGGGAGGGATGTCATGCCAGCATGGCCTTTCCGGCAACAGGGGTTGAAGGAACAGCCATATCACGCTCTTCCATGGGGTCTGCCGTGCGGGCAAGCGCCCCCGCCTGCACGGCAAGGCGGAATGCCTCGGCCATCCGGGCGGGATCTCCCGCCTTGGCCACGGCTGTGTTGAGCAGAACGGCGTCATACCCCAACTCCAGCGCCTGCGCCGCGTGAGAGGGCACGCCAATGCCCGCATCCACCACCAGCGGCACATCCGGAAAATGCGCACGCAGGGCGCGGAGCCCGAACACATTGTTCAGGCCCTTGCCTGACCCAATGGGCGCGCCCCATGGCATCAGCACCTCACACCCGGCAGCCAGAAGCCGTTCCGCCACCACCAGATCTTCCGTGGTGTAGGGAAAGACCTTGAACCCATCTTCCGCCAGCACCCGGGCGGCTTCCACCAGCCCGAACACATCTGGCTGAAGCGTATCCAGTTCCCCGATCACTTCCAGCTTGATCCACTCCGTGCCGAACACCTCACGCGCCATATGCGCCGTGGTGACGGCTTCCTTCACGGTGTGGCACCCGGCTGTGTTGGGCAGAACCGGCACGCCCAGTTCCTGAATCAGATCCCAGAAAGCCTGCCCAGCCCGCTCCCCGGCAGACTCACGCCGCAGAGAGACCGTCACAACGCCCGGCTGCGCGGCCTTCACCGCGTCCCTCAGAATATCCGGAGAAGGATACTGCGCCGTTCCCAACATAAGCGGAGAGGAAAGCGTGGTGCCGTAAAAGGATTTTGTCATGCGTGCTCACCCTCCCTGCATGGGAGCAACAATTTCAACCTGCGCCCCATCCGGCAGGAGAGTCTCGGCGCGCTGCGTGACCGGCACAAAGCGGCCGTTCAGAGCCGTGGCAATCCGCGCTCCGCTATAGCCCAGCTCATCAATCAAGGCCGCCAGCGTTCTGGCTGACACCTCATGAGCTTCATCATTGACCATGATCTGCATATGGGCGTTTCCCCTTCACTCTTCTGCGGCTGCGCCATGTCCGCCGAACGGCTCAGCCCGCTTGCCGCGCATGCCCCGCTTCTGGAACAGCAGCCTCATGCGGCCTTGTCCTGTGCGCCAAAAATCATATCCGCTGCCTCCCGCGCGCGGGCGGGAGAGAGCAAAAACCCGTGGCGATACATACCGTTTACATAAATATGCCGTCCATCCCGCACCACCAGCGGCATGTTATCCGGGTAGGAGGGCCGCAGCCCGGTTCCCATTTCCAGAATTTCCGCTTCCCCAAAGCCCGGATGCAGCACCCACACCGCATTGAGCAGTTCGGTCATGGAGCGCACGGTCATCCCGCCCGCATTCTCGCTTTCAATCATGGTGGCTCCCACCATGAACACATGGTCAGCCCGTGGCACGATGTAAATGGGAATGCGCGGATGCAGCATGCGCACAGGGCGATGCAGTTCCACATCCGGGCAGCGCAACAGAAGCATCTCTCCGCGCACGCCGCGCAGCGTGCTGAGGGCCGCGCGCGCGTTCAGGCCGGTGCAGTCCACCACCCAGTCAAACTGTGTTTCATCCGGTGCATGGGCACTGTCCAGCAGGACAGTCCCGCCCATGGCCTCCAGACTCTTCCGCAGGGCAAGAAGAGCCTTGCGCGGGTCTACATGCCCTTCCTCGGCAAAAAACAGGGCCTTGTGAAAGCGCCCGGCCAGATCGGGCTCCAGCCTGGCAATCTCTTCGGAACCCAGTGTTTCAAAATGGGATGTGCGCCGCCCGAACCGGGCGATTTCCCCCACATCACGCGGGGGGGCCAGCACCAGGCTGCCCGCCCGCACAACATCGGGCACATGCGCTTCCCACCAGTCCACTGAGTCAACAGACTGCGCCGTGACCTCCGCAGGAGCAGATTCTGCTTCACACCACGGGGCCAGCATACCGCCCGCCATCCATGAGGCCCCGGCGCCAATCCGCCCGGCGCACTCGTAAAGTGTCACCTGCCCGCCGCGCTCCGCCAGCGTGACCGCCGTGGTCACACCGGCCACACCGGCCCCTTTCACCAGAATGCGCGGAGTGCTGTGCATGGTCTTTCAATCCTTCCACGTCCATCCGGACTGCCCGTTCGGATTTTCATGTTATAACAACACAACAACAGGAGACAGAGGTCCGCGCGCCTCGTCTCGCATTCCTGATCTGTCTAGAACAGGCGCGCCATAAGCACCACCAGCAGGCAGGCCTCCGTAACCGCGGTGATAATCCACCGCAGGCCCATATACCCGCTGGGCAATGCTCCCATGCGCCAGCCCTGCCGCTCCACCAGCGCCAGCAGCGGCACCGCCACGGCCAGAATCGCAACGCCGACCACAGGAGCCCACGCAAACGCCATGCAGGCGGCAACCCACCCCACAAAAGCGGGCACAACGCCCAGCGCAATCCGGATAAGGTTCAGCCGGTCCGCCCCGCTGGTGATGATCACGGGCGCAGGCTCAAGCGCCAGCCCCCAGTGCACCGCCCCGAAAAAGGCCAGAGAGACCGCACCATAGGAAACAAAAGCCATCATCAGATTCGGGATGGGCACACCGGATGCATAAAACACAATTCCGCATGCACAGAGGAGAAACGGCAGCAGCCCCGCCAGTGCCAGCACCACAGCCACAAAAGGAAGTCTTTTCATAAGTGTCCGGCGTGCCTCCTCTGCACAATTTCAGGGCCTGAACTGGTTGACAGAAAAGCCGAACAGGAGGCCACTAGCAACTCCAGCGGAACATGCGCTGCCGCGTTTCGTTGCATCAAAAAGAAAAACAACGCATCCGGAGCAGACAAGTCGCCTGCGCCTGAAACGGGAATGAAAATTATGAGTGCCATCGTCGATATCATCGCGCGTGAAATTCTTGACAGCCGCGGCAACCCGGCCGTTGAAGTGGATGTTGAGCTGGCCTCAGGCGCAAAAGGGCGGGCTGCTGTCCCCTCCGGCGCCTCCACCGGCGCGCATGAAGCCGTCGAACTGCGCGACAAGGACCCCAAGCGCTACGGCGGCAAGGGCGTTCTGCAGGCCATTGAAAATATTGAAAATGAAATTCTGCCCACCCTGCAGGGCGCGGAATCGTCCGACCAGATTGATATCGACAATGCGATGATCGATCTGGACGGCACGCCGAATAAGAGCCGCATGGGGGCCAACGCCATTCTGGGCGTGTCTCTGGCAGTTGCAAAAGCTACGGCGGCCGAACTTGAAGTGCCTCTCTACCGCTATGTGGGCGGTGTGTTCGCCCACATCCTGCCTGTGCCCATGATGAACATCATCAATGGCGGCGAACATGCCGATAACCCCATTGATATTCAGGAATTCATGATCCAGCCGGTGGGTGCGCCAACGGTTTCCGACGCCATCCGCTGGGGTGCGGAAATTTTCGCGCAGCTCAAGAAGGCCCTTCATGCCGCGGGCCACAACACGAACGTTGGGGATGAAGGCGGATTCGCCCCTGCCCTGAAATCAGCTGATGAAGCGCTGGGCTTTATCACCCGTGCAGTGGAAGCCGCAGGCTACCGTCCGGGTGAGGATGTCACCTTCGCGCTGGATTGCGCCTCCACCGAGTTCTTCCGTGATGGCAAATACATCATGAAAGGCGAAGGCAAGACGCTTGATTCGGGTGAAATGGTCAGCTGGCTGGCAGACCTCACCAACCGTTACCCGATTGTCTCCATTGAAGATGGTCTGGCGGAAGATGACTGGGAAGGCTGGAGCCTGCTGACGCAGACACTGGGCAAGAAAATCCAGCTTGTCGGGGACGATCTGTTCGTGACCAACCCTGAGCGCCTGCGCCGCGGCATCAAGGCCGGTGTGGGCAACTCCCTGCTGGTCAAGGTCAACCAGATCGGCACGCTGACAGAAACACTGCAGGCCGTCCAGATTGCCCAGCAGGCGGGCTACACTGCGGTCATGAGCCATCGTTCCGGTGAGACGGAAGATGCCATCATTGCCGATCTGGCTGTTGCCACCAACTGCGGCCAGATCAAGACGGGCTCTCTCTCCCGTTCTGACAGAACGGCAAAATACAACCAGCTCATCCGTATCGAGCAGGAACTCGCAACGGCAGCCCAGTATGCAGGCCGGACGATTCTGAAAAGCTGATCTACAGGCCCGCGGGCACACCCTGCATCACAAAAGCCGTGTTCTTCGGAGCACGGCTTTTTTTATACCCGAAAAGCTTTCCTGTGCAGATATTCATGGTTTAGACATACAGTTATGAACAGGATCATATTTTCCGAGGCAAAGGGACGCTGAGACCGTGAAGATTGGCCGCTTTATCCGGCGTGTAGTGCGCGCCACTGTTCCGCCCACCGTTTTTCTGGGCATTGCGGCCTATTTCGGCTGGAACGCCACGCAGGGTGACCACGGTATCAAGGCCTATCAGAGCCAGCTCGTGCTGCTTGATCAGGCAAAGCAGGCCCAGCAGGACGCCACAGCCGAGCAGATTGCCTGGCGCCGGCGCGTGAATGGCCTGCGGGAGCAGTCTCTGGATAATGACACGCTGGATGAGCGCGCCCGCGCCATGCTCAATCTGGCCGACAAAAATGATATCGTGGTGCCGTATGACCGGCGGGACCCGCTTTACTGAAGCCGTTCTCCGCTTCAGCCTGCACGTCTCTCCCTGATCCGACCGTTCCTGAACCCCGCAGAACTCTCTGGCGGGGTTTTTCTTTGGAAAATGCGCATAAAAAAAGCGGCTCCCTGAGGAGCCGCCTTTTTGATCTTCTCCAGAACGGAAAAGATTATTTGATCTTTGCTTCGCGGAACACGACGTGCTTGCGGGCAACGGGATCGTACTTCTTCAGTTCCATCTTGCCGGTGTGCGCGCGAGCGTTCTTCTTGGTGACGTAGAAGTAACCGGTGTCCGCCGTGGAAACGAGACGGATTTTGATAACATTGGTCTTGGCCATAGCGTCCTCAGCAGAGCATCGTTAAACCCGGCAACGCTCCTGCACGTGTTCGGGTGGTGTTCAAGTGCCGGCAAAATGCGCATACAAGAGCCAAACGTCAAGCATTCTTGCATCATTCTGGCGTGGGAATAGCCGAAAGGAGTAAAAAAACATGCTGGATGTGGCTATTGCGCGCGCCCGAATCCTTGAAAAAATCTCACCCTGTGGTCTGGAAACCGTTTCTCTGGCCAATGGATGCGGCCGTGTACTGGCCTCTCCGCTCTCCGCCCGCCTCTCCAATCCCCCGGTTTCCGTCTCCTCCATGGATGGGTACGCCCTGAAGGCGGAAGACGCGCGGGAAGGTGCTGTGCTGCGCATTATCGGGGAAGCCCCCGCAGGCCACCCTTCCAGCCAGACTGTAGAACGCGGCACCTGCCTCAGGCTGTTTACCGGCAGCCAGATCCCTGCCGGGGCCGATATGGTCATGATTCAGGAAAACGTGCGCCGGGAGGGTGAGAGCGCAACCCTTCTCAGCGCCGGGCGTCAGGGCCAGTTTATCCGCCATGCCGGGCAGGACTTCCATACGGGTGATACCCTTCTGCCCGCGGGCAGGCTGCTCGGCCCGCGCGATATCGGGCTGGCCGCCGCCGGGGGGCACATCTGGCTGCCTGTCTCGCGCCGCCCGCGCATTGGTGTTCTGGCTACGGGGGATGAAATTGTTCTGCCGGGTGACCCGGCCAGTGCGGACTCCATCGTGAATTCCGGCGCGTTCATGATCATCGCCCTGCTTCAGTCTCTGGGCGCAGAGGCCATCCTGCTGCCTCTCGCGCAGGATAATGCCGACTCACTCTCCGCCGCCATCGCGCAGACGCACACACTGGATATGCTGGTGACAATCGGCGGGGCCAGCGTGGGCACGTATGACCGCGTCCGCAGCACTCTGGAGGCTCACGGGCTCACGCTGGATTTCTGGAAAATTGCCATGCGCCCCGGCAAGCCGCTCATGTTCGGCCAGCTTGGCCACACACCGGTTCTTGGCCTGCCGGGCAACCCCGTGGCAGCACTGGTGTGCAGCCTCATCTTCGTGGCCCCTGCCCTGCGCAAACTGCTCGGCCAGACGGTGCCGGAAGAGATGGAGACGGAACCCGCCCTGCTGGGGGCGGATGTGGGGGAAAATGACCAGCGGCTGGATTTTATGCGCTGCCGCCTGACACCACAGAGCAACGGGCACCCGCCGCTGGTAACACCGTTCAGCTCACAGGACTCAGCCCAGTTGAATATTTTTGCGCAAAGTCAGGCCCTGCTGCTCCGGGCCCCTTTCGCACCCGCAGAAAAAGCAGGAACGCCCTGCCGCATTCTGCGCCTGCCGTAAAAGACCCTTCAGAACGCAACGTTGGAATGCAGGCCAAAAACAGCCTCATCCCGCACCTTCCGGCCTGAGATGCTCAGCACACCACCACTGGGGGAGAGCATGCCCTGTATATCAGGCTGGATCTGAAGCCAGGGTGTAGCCTGAACCAGATAGGTCAGTTCCAGATGAGACTCGGCATGCGGCGCTGGCTGGCCTGCCTGCCGTCTGGCACGCCGCAGGACAGGACTGGCCTCTCCATAGCCAAACCCCAGCCCAAGCACGTCGGCAGCTCTCTGAAACGGCGCATTCAGCACAATCCCGGTATCCGCCGCATTCGCAATCTGGTTCCTGTCCGTTGGCGGAGCCCATGTGACCCGCACAAAGCCTGCCACCGTCCGGGTACCGGAAAGGCGGGCCAGAATCTGGTCCGCCACCACATAAAATGTCCAGTTGCCCCGGTGCCGCACCGTCGGGTCTGCCTGATCGGGAAAACGGCCTGTATCGCCATATCCACCAATCTTGTAAGTCCCGCTCTCGCCCAGCATGTTGGTATGATACTGCGCCTCAAGAAACATCAGCGCGCCGGTGCCAAAGTGAAACCGCAGGCCGCCGGGGTCCTGATTCTGGTTCCAGGGGTCGGTGTCATTCAGGAAGCTGGCACCAATCGGGTTATCATCCCCCACAGCGGCCAGAACCGTCCAGTTACCAGAAAGCCTGTATTTCGCCCTGACGGCAGGCGTGCCCAGCGGGGATGCAGGCCCCTGATCATACAGGTTGTTATCCGGCACCATGGGCCAGGTGAAGGAGGCGTTCAGAAAGGACTGGCTGGTGTCGCTCTGCATGAAGTCATGGCTGAAATCGAGCCTGCCAACCCGCATATCGAGCCGCTTGTGCAGGAATGTCTGCCCATACCATACCTCATAGAGCCTCAGGTTCACATCGGCCTCAATGCCCGAAACCTGATTGAACACATACAGCCGCTGGTTACTGAAGGGGTGCCCGCGTATATCAACGCCGCTGATGCCAAGAGTGCCCAGCGGCAGATGAACAAGATGCTCGAGGTTCAGGGAAAGCTGCGCCGTTGTCATGGCGATATAGGTGTTTGAAGGCTTGCTGCCGCCCACGGGCACTGCCCAGAATTCGTTCTGGTCTGTCAGCTGCAGATCCACGCCATGCTCAGCCAGCACACGCCGCACGCCGCCCCAGTCCTGTGTCAGGCGTCCGTCAAAATTATAGGTCTCACTGGTGCTCTGGGGAGATGAAGCACTCTGGGCTCCGGCCCGGGACGGGGTGAGAAAAACGGCCGCCACAAAGGCCATCTGGGCCGATAGGATCTTTTTAAAACAAACTCTTTTCAATGCTTTGATATTGCCGCCAGCAACAGGCGATACTCCGTTTTCCAGACAATCCTGTTTATTTTGATGAAACCCGCTCCCTCAGTCTGCCCGAGCCCGCCACAGGCAGCAACCGGGACACAGGGCTGCAAATTTCACACACGCCGGAAAGGATGCAGAAAACATCAGGACTGGTAGAATAACCCCTTGACCAAAAAAGAGAACTTATATAGAACAAACTTCTATAAATACAAAAACACATATCTGCTCCGAGGTGCCGCATGCTGACCCGCAAACAGCACAAACTGCTGCTTTTTATTGATTCCCACCTCAAGCAGACGGGTTTTTCTCCTTCTTTCGATGAAATGAAAGATGCCATGGGCCTGCGGTCCAAGTCCGGCATCCACCGCCTGATTTCCGGACTGGAAGAACGCGGCTTCCTGCGCCGCCACCATCACCGGGCACGCGCGCTGGAAGTGATTCACCTTCCCGAAATTGCTTCCGCGTCTGAAGCCCTGCCCGCCAATGTGGTCCGGGGAGATTTCGTACGCCAGCAGAACAGTGCTCTGAAAATTCCGCTCTATGGCCGCATTGCCGCGGGTTTGCCGATTGAAGCTCTGGCTGAAACCGATACGTTTCTGGATATCCCGAAAGACATGATCGGCTCAGGAGAGTTCTACGCTCTGGAAGTCGCCGGAGATTCGATGATTGACGCCGGCATCATGGACGGAGATCACGTGATTATCCGCCGTGCGGAAGATGCTGAGAATGGCCAGATTATCGTCGCTCTGATTGATAACAGTGAAGTCACGCTCAAGCGCCTGCGCCGCAAGGGCAACACCATCGCGCTCGAGCCCGCCAACCCGCGTTATGAAACCCGCATTGTGCCAGCCGAACGCCTGCATATTCAGGGGAAACTGGCCGGATTGATCCGCCGGTATCATTGATCCTGCACGGGTGTGCAGACATCACGCCATGAGGGAAGCAAACGGCTCAGCTCCACAACACTCTGAGCCGTAATCTTCTCCTGCTGCGGAAGTGCTGCCAGAATGCGCACCCGTCCTTTTTCCTGAATTGTACGGCTGTTTTCCGGATTAAGCGGCCCGCTGAACACCACACCCGCAACAGCCAGCCCACGCGCACGCAGGGCCTCCAGACTCAAAAGGGTATGGTTCAGGGTGCCCAGCCCGCTGCGGGCAACCAGCACAACCGGCAGCCCCCAACGTTCTGCCAGATCAATCATCATCAGTGTTTCTGTGGCTGGCACCATCAGGCCGCCAGCCCCTTCCACCACCAAAGGACGCTCGGCCTGATCCAGAGGAAGAATTAGGCCTGCCGGGTCAATCTCCGCCCCTTCCGCCTGTGCCGCTGCCAGAGGGGAGAGCGGTGCCTGATAAGCTCCAGCAGGAGCAAAGCAGTCCTCCACCGCGCACCCGCTCAATGCCTGAACCGTTGCGGTATCCCCCGCCTCATCCGCAAGGCCGCTTTGCAGTGGTTTCCAGTAGAGCGCCTTCCAGGCCTGCACCAGACAGGCGGACGTCAGGGTTTTTCCCACACCGGTATCTGTTCCGGTCACAAAAACCCCGGCACGCTGCGGCTTCTGAAAACAGCCATAGGCCAGATTCCAGGTCACAACAGCGCCAGCTTTTTCAAAACGCCGTAAAACACGCCGCAACTGCGCCGGAGAAAACGGCCGCCGCCCTTCCCGTGGCACAGATGCCCCCGTATCTTTCAGATGCCTGACAAAAGCCAGACCGTCCTCAAAGGACTGGAGGCAGCGTTCCGCCACCCAGCGCCCGGAACACAGGTCGGGCTGCCATGCCTGAAGGGCCTGCTCTGCGGGATACTCCGGTGTTGCGGCCGCAAGCCCTTCCGCAGCGCAGGCCCTCTGCCATTCCTCAAATGTCCCTGCCAGCAGGGTTGAAACCCCGACCACCCCGCCGGGAGCCAGCAGGCCAGTCAGCGTGCGCAAAACTGTTTGTGGTGCGTCCAGCCACTGAAAAACCAGATTACCGCAAATCAGGTCAAACGGCCCTGAAACATCGGGGCGGGCGGCATCCATCTCATAAAACCGCACGGTATTGCCAACGCGCGCGCGGGCGCGCTCCAGCATGCGTGGGGCCAGATCTGTCGCCACCAGCTCCGCCTGAGGCCATGCCCTGTGAAGCAACTCCGTCAGAAAGCCCGTGCCGCAGCCAATTTCCAGAATGCGGGTCGGCACGCGGCCTGCCAGCCGTCTCTGGATCTCTTCAAACAGACGCCGGGCCGCCACACGTTGCAGCACGGCGGTGGCCTCATACGCCTCAGCGGAGTCAAAACTTTGCTGAATTCGGACGTGTCGGGCGTGAGAAGAGGCGTCAGTCATGGCTTTTCCATCGTTTCAGACATCATGCGCCGCACAGCCCCGGCGCAGATATGCGGATGCGTGAGCGGCAGCATGTGGCCCCCCTCGCCCTGCCATTCAACCGGCACACCGGCCGGAAGGGAAGCCCGTGTCATATCCGGGCTAACAATTGGGTCCTGCTCGCCCGCCAGAATCCTCACATTCCCGGCCAGATGCGCCAAAACAGGCCGTGCATCCAGCGTCATCAACCCGTTCAGCCCGTCCGCCAGTGCTGGCACGCACAGATCGTGCGCGGCCGCGGGTTCTGCGCCGCACCGGGCGCGAAAACTGTTCACCACCTGCCCGGCATCACGCTGCAAGCCCGCCTGCATACGGGACAGCACACGCGGTGCTACGCCTTGCACAAACGTATCCCCCGCGGAAAAACGCCCGAATGCATTGATCCCCAGAAAGTGGCTGCCCTCCGGCCACGCGCCCTGCGAAAGCCCCCAGAGAAACCCGAAGGAATGGCCCACCAGCAGCACAGGCCGCCCGCTCTTCATCAACGCATGGTGCTGAGCCTGTGTTTCCGCCTGTGGCGCCCCGAAGTAGCCCAGATCCAACAGGGTTGAGGAAGGCTGCTCAAGCGCTTCCAGCACGGGCCGCCAGACCTCCGGCCCGAACCCCCACCCATGCACGAAAACCGGTTGCAGGCCCGTCATGACAGCCCTTCTGCCTCAAGCTCCGCCACGGCAGCGCATAGCCCTTGCGCAAGCTGATCCACCTGCGCTTCCGTGTGTGTGCCGTGCAGCACCACACGCAGGCGGCACGCGCCCGGGGGCACGGTTGGAGGACGAATGGCGATGGCCAGAAACCCTGCTTGCTCCACCTTGCGTGAGAGCGCCAGAGCTCTCTGCTCGCTCCCCACCACAACGGGCACGATCTGGGTAGAAGATGGCCCCGTTTCCAGCCCGGCACGGGCCATATGCTGGCGGAACCGGGCCGCCAGCCCGGCCACATGCTGGCGGGTCTCGTCCAAATGCGGCAGCAGGTCCAGTGCGGCCTCCACCGCCCCCAGCACCAGCGGAGAAGGCGCTGTGGAATAGATATAGCCCGAGCCTTTGTTCACCAGCCAGCGGCACACGGCGGAGGAGGATGCAACAAACGCGCCCATCCCGCCCAGCGCCTTGCTGAACGTGCCGATAATCAGGTCTGCCTGCCCGTCCGCCAGCCCCTTGCCCCCTGCCCCCAGAATGCCGGTGGCATGGGCCTCATCCACACACAGGAACGCCCCGTAGCACCGGGCCAGCGCACCCAGCGCCGCCATATCGGCCCGATCTCCATCCATGCTGAAAACGCTTTCCGTCAGGATGATTTTCAGCCCGGGCGCGTCTGCCTTGCGCAGCAGGTCTTCCAGATGGTCCAGATCATTATGCCGGTAGCGCACCGGCCGCACACCCGCCGCAGCACACCCATGATACAGGCTGGCATGAATCAACCTGTCCACCAGCAGCACAGGAGGCGCGCCCGTGGCGGCAAGGGATATCTGCGCGAGGGCTGGCACCAGAGTGGCGTTCGCCTGCCAGCCGGACGAGAAAATGCAGGCGGCCTCCATCCCTTTCAGGGCCGCCAGCCGGGCTTCCAGCGCCACCACGCCGGGTGCTGTGCCTGTCACCAGCCGTGAAGCGCCTGAACCGGTGCCATACCGTTCGCCCCACGCAAGGGCACGCTCCCGCAACAGAGGGTGCGCCCGCAGGCCGAGATAATCGTTGGAGGAGAAATCAACCAGAACGGTGCCGTCTTCTTTTGCCAGCAGCCCATTGGCTGCGGGCTGAAGACTGCGCGGCGCGCGAAGACGCCCCTGTTCGGCCAGTTCCTCCAGCCCCCGCTGGAAAAGATGATCAAACCGCGTCATGAAGCGAGTGGTGCCGGAGCCGGGACCGCCGGTCAATCACCCAACAGGAGTTCTCGTGCAATGTCTTCCCCCCGGAATCCCTCTGCAGCACCCCGCACCCCCACCGTTCAGCACGCAGAACAGGCCACACCGCACAGCCCGCCCCCCATGCCCGACTGGTATCAGCAGGGCCTGCCGCATATCTGGCTACCCTACAGCCAGATGAAAACAGCGCCCGCCCCTCTGGCCGCCCGAAGCACGCAGAATGCCCGCATTCAGCTTACCGATGGCCGGGAACTGGTGGATGGCGTTGCCGCGTGGTGGACAGCCTGCCACGGCTACAATCATCCCCACATCCGCGCGGCCGTTCAGGCACAACTGGAGACCATGCCGCATGTCATGTTCGGCGGCATGGTGCATGAGCCCGCCCTGCGGCTTGCCAGCCGCCTGAGCGCCCTGCTGCCCGGAGATCTGGAGCGTGTTTTCTTTACGGACTCCGGTTCCGTTGCCGTGGAAGTCGCCATGAAAATGGCCATTCAGTACCGGCTGAACACAGGCGAGCCAAAGCGTACCAAAATGCTGGCGTTCAAGGGCGGATATCATGGAGATACCCTTGCAACCATGGCGGTGTGTGACCCGGAGGAAGGCATGCACCACCTGTATGGCGATGTGCTGGCCACCCATATCATCGCCCCGCTCCCGCAGGATGAGGAGAGTGAAGCCGCCTTTTTCAAGCTGCTGGATGAGCACGCCCATGAACTGACAGCCATTCTCACCGAACCGCTGGTGCAGGGCGCGGGCGGTATGCTGTTCCACGCCCCCGCTGTCCTGCGCACCTTGCGGGCGGCGGCGGACCGCTATGGCCTGCTTCTTATTCTGGACGAGATTTTTACCGGCTTTGGCCGCACAGGCACGATGTTCGCCTGTGAGCAGGCAGGGATTGTGCCGGATATCATCACGCTTTCCAAAGCGCTGACAGGCGGCACCATGGCGCTGGCCGCCACCGTGGCCCGCCCGCATGTGTTTGAGGCCTTTCTTTCAGACACGCCGGACCACGCCCTGATGCACGGCCCCACCTTTATGGCCAACGCTCTGGCCTGCGCCAGCGCCAATGCCGCGCTGGATCTGTTTGAAACAGAGCCTCGCCTTGAGCAGGTGGCCGCAATCAACCGGCACCTGACGGAAGCGCTGGAACCCTGCCGCATGCTGCCGGGCGTGAAGGATGTGCGCGTGCTGGGCGCTATCGGCGTGGTGGAGCTGGAAAAAATCGCCAACCCGGATGCCCTACGCCAGCGCTTTATTGCGGAAAATGTGTGGATCCGCCCCTTCCGCTCCATCGTGTACGTCACGCCGGCTTTCACGATTCCGCCAGAAGACCTGCGAATCCTGACGGATGCCATTTACCGGGTTCTGTCTACCTAACACGCCCCCACGCTGGGTGCGCCGAGGCCATGCCGCAAGCGCACCGGACAGCCTCGCTACGCACAGGCGGAGCCGCCCTCACGATACCTGGCAGGACGCGCTAATCCCAGGAGGCAGCGGCTTTATCATCCGCGTCCCGCGCTTCAACCCAGACCCGGCGTCCATCCTGATACTGTTCGCACTTCCAGAACGGAGCGCCGGTCTTGAGTCGGTCTATCAGGAAATGTGTTCCCGCCAGAGCTTCCGCCCGGTGGGCGGAGGCGGTGCCCACAAACACGATCGGGGCTCCCACCGCCAGCGTGCCGACACGATGGATAAGCGTGCACCCCAGCAGGCTGAACCGCTCCATGGCGCTTGCCGCCAGATCAGTCAGAACCTTTTCAGTCATGCCCGGATAGTGCTCCAGCGTAAGGCTTTCCAGCCCGTCCGGCCCACCCCGCACCTGCCCCATAAATACGCTGATCCCGCCTGTTCCTGGCGCACCGGTGGAAAGGCGGGTCATCTCCGCCCCCATATCAAACAGGTCTTCCTGAACAAGAACACGCGGCTCGGGACTATGCAGCACGGGGCTTATCCCCCGGTCATGGGAGGGAAAAAGGCCAGTTCATCGCCCGGCTTCACGGTATCCTGAAACGTTGCGAGGGTCTGGTTGATGGCAACCCGCAAACGCGGAGAGGCTGCAAAAACCTCATCCATCACAGAGTCCTGCCTGCGCAGGCCCTGTATCAGGGCGTCTACCGTCATGGGGGATGCAGGCAGGCTGACAGCCTCTCTCTCCCGCCCCATCTGCTCGCGCAATGCAGCGAAATAGAAAATCGTGACGTCCTGCGTCATACCCGTATCCTTAAACTTTCAATGCCCCGAAGGCGGCAACCTGCGGCGTGCCTGTTCATACCACACACTGTGGCCGTAACACTGTAGCCGCAGCCCGCCGCACGTCAGCCACTCTCCTCTATGCATGCCACCCTGCGCGCACAACGCCCCCGCTCAATGCTGCGGAGCAGGAGCTTGAGCCGGAGGGGAAACCGGAACATGGTTTGGGGTTGAGGCTGGGGCTGAAGTTACCGCTGGAACTGGAGCCGGAACCGCAGTCGGGGCGGGAGCCGGAGCCGTGGTCGGCTTCGTGGCTTGTGTTGTTGTGACAGACCCATCCGGGTGAATGAGTGTTATGGTGCCGTCTCCATTGGGAATTTCAATGGTAGAGGCAGATTCGGGCTGAGCGCCGTATCGCGATGCAGCATCAGGTTCCGCATCCGGCAGCTTTCCTGTGATGGAATCCGAAGAGCCATCCGGCTCCCCAACGCTGAGTTCCCCACCATCCTGCAAGAGCGGTCCACCCCCCAGACCAGCGCTACCACCCAGAACCGTGCCTGAGCGTTCTTTTTCCACATCGGCGAGCGTTGGCAGCGGTGCGGGCGGCCCCGGCCAGATATCGCCACCGGAGGGCAGCAGCGGGGTTTCCGCAGTGGAATACCCACGCACCCGGCGCATGTTGAGCGTATCCCCGGAGGGTGCGTTAGGATTCGCACCCGGTAGTGTTGCGGTATCGGATACAAATTTCCCGAGCCCGGAGCACCCGCTCAAAACCAGACACACACCAACAAGAGCGGCTTTCCGCATCAACTGACTCCGCTAACCATGACACATGCAGGCGAATCAGAGATCCCTGCCCCGGCACCAAGCATGCCGCCTGAAACTTAAATAACGGTTTGCGAAGGCGACACAACCCGGTGGACCGGATTTGCCGCCCCTCTATCCGGCAGGCGTGATTTTAAAACGGCAGTTCACGAGAGATTAACGTGGCGCAGCCCCGTTGTCAGATAATCCCACCCGGTGATGAGGGTCAGCACTGCGGCAATCCACAGCAGAACCGCACCAATCAGCGCGACATGCAGCCATGGCATCCCCAGCAGTACACCTGTGCCATCTCCGGCCAGCAGGAAGCCGATAGCCGTCATCTGAAAGCCGGTTTTCCATTTTGCAAGGCGTGTCACCGGCAGGCTGGCCCGGCGTTCGGCCAGATATTCCCGCATGCCGGACACAAGAATTTCCCGGCAGAGAATGATAATGGCAGGCCACAGGGTGAAATAGGGCATCCGGCCCAGCCCGGCCAGTGTCATCAGGCAGGCCCCCACCAGCAGTTTATCTGCAATGGAATCGAACATCCGCCCGAAGTCGGACAACTGATGGCGGGACCGCGCCAGCTTGCCATCAAAATAGTCGGTCACCCCGGCCAGAATAAACAGCAGACACGCCATCGCATCCATTAGCGGCGTGCCGCATGCGGCAAGAAGCACCACAATCGGGATCGCTACGATACGCGATATGGTCAGAACATTCGGCAGGTCTGTCAGCATCTGTAGAATGCTAGCCTATTTCCCGCACAGCTGAAATGGTTTCTGAGTGGTGCTTTCAGCCACTCACCCAGAAGTTCCCTGCACGGCTGAAAACGGGGGCTATCCCGGCGTCCAGTCCGGGTGAAAATGGCCATACACGGCTCGCGCTGTCTCCCGGTTGATCCCCGGCGCCGATTCGAGCTCCGCCAGACCTGCCTGCTTCACGGCCCGCGCGGAGCCAAACGTGTTGAGCAGCATTTTTTTCCGTGCAGGCCCGACCCCCGGAATGTCATCCAGTTCGGATGTGACCAGCGTTTTGGAACGCCCGGCCCGATGCGTGGTGATGGCAAAGCGATGCGCCTCATCCCGCAGCCTTTGCAGGTAATACAGCACAGGATCACGCGGTTCGAGCTGAAATGGCGGGGCATCCCCGGTATGGAACCATTCCCGCCCGGCATCGCGGTCCGGCCCCTTGGCAATGCCAACCAGCTTGACACCCGTCACACCCAGATCATCCAGCACACCGCGCACGGCGGAATACTGCCCTGCGCCACCGTCAATCAGCAGCACATCCGGCCAGTTTGACACATCCCCCTCCGCCGCTTCTTTCAAGGCGCGGCCAAAGCGGCGCTCCAGCACTTCCCGCATCATCGCGAAGTCATCCCCCGGGGTTACAGGCCCCTTGATCAGGAACTTGCGATAAGCGCGCCGATCAAAGCCTTCCGGGCCGCCAACAATCATCACGCCATAGGCGTGCGAGCCCATGATGTGGCTGTTATCATATACTTCAATTCGCTCGGGTGGGGCGTCCAGCCCGAACACCCGCGCCACGCCCTCCAGCAGTCTGGCCTGCCCGGCACTCTCGGCCAGCTTCCTGTGCAGGGCGTCCCGCGCGTTGGCTACCGCGTGATCCAGCACCTGCTTTTTCTCGCCCCGCATGGGGTGCAGGATTTCCACCCGGCGCTCACGCCGCAAGGTCAACGCTTCGGCCAGAAGCGCTTCTTCCGGCAGATCATGATTGACCAGAATCTGCGCAGGACATGGTTTGTCATCATAAAACTGCGCGATAAAGGCTGCCAGAATATCGCCCGGAGCCTCTTCCTGCGTATGGGCCGGGAAAAAGGACCGGTTACCGTTATTGCGCCCGCCCCGGATGAAGAAGACCTGAATGCAGGCCTGCCCGGCTTCCTGCCATATCCCGAAAACATCGGCATTCTGGAGGGAGGCCGGATTGACCACACTGGAATCCTGCATCTGCGCCAGCGCGCGGATACGGTCCCGCATGGTGGCCGCACGCTCAAAATCCAGCGCTTCAGCCGCCCGATGCATCTCCGCACTCATCTCTTCCCGCAGGGCGTGATCCTTGCCGGACAAAAAGGCCCGCGCCTGCTCAACCAGCGTCGCGTAGGACGCCTGATCAATCCGGTCCACACAGGGCGCGGAACAGCGCTTGATCTGGTACAGCAGGCATGGCCGGGTTCGGCTGTTGAACACGGCATCCGCACAGGAGCGCAGCAGAAAAACACGCTCCAGCAGATTGAGGGTCTGGTTCACGGCCCAGGCTGACGCAAAAGGCCCCCACAGACTGGCCCCTTTCACCGGTTTGCCACGATGTTTGGCGATCTGCGGGAAAGGATGACCGTCTGTCAGCATCAGCCAGGGGTAACTCTTGTCATCCCGCAGCAGGATGTTGAAGCGCGGCTTCATGCGCTTGATGTAGTTGGCCTCAAGCAGCAGGGCTTCGGCCTCTGTATGGGTTGTGACAATCTCCATGGAGACTGTTTCAGACACCATCCGGCGCAGGCGTTCGGGCAGGCGGTTCACCTGCGTGTAGGAGACCACCCGCTTTTTCAGCGCCAGCGCCTTGCCAACGTAGAGAACGTCTCCCTTCTCCCCCAGCATGCGGTAAACGCCCGGGGAGAGAGGCATGGTTTTCAGCGCCTCCCTGATCACCTCCACCCCTTTCAGCGGGGCAGAGGGGGTGCCCTCCTCCGCCCCGCCGGGGGGCACGTTTGAAGAGTTTTCAGATGCCATCAGGCGCTCTTTCGAGGCAGGAATTTCATCCACCGATTTTGTGGATAAGTCTGTGGACCAGCCGGGCTTGACACCCCGAAATCCGCAGATTTCCCGCACTCCTGACGCATTGCATATTTTTTAGCCAAACAGAACAACCCATTGATTTAAAAGAATTTTATGCACCGCACTCCAAAGCCGTCAGCCCAACCATGGAGAGTTTGTTAAAAATAAGACCTGTCAAGAGAGGAAGTGGACAAAACTCACAAAAATCTGGCGCTGTGCTTTTCAGCCAATAGTCCCGCTTTGTTCTGCCACAGCTTCCGCCCTGGCAAGTAACCGCATGAAATTTCCGCCCCAGAATGCGGCAATTTCGCTCCTGTCATACCCACGGCGCAGAAGCTCTGCCGTCAGGTTCACGCCCTGCGTGGCGTTCTGCCAGTCGGCCAGCGCGCCGCCGCCATCAAAATCAGATGAGATGCCCACATGCTCCGGGCCAATACGCCGCACGACATAGTCAATATGGTCCACAAAATCGGCAACACCGGCAGACCGCGGCGCATCCCCCTCACGCGGCTTCAGGAAGGCGGGCATGGCGGTAATCTGGATCACGCCCCCGCTCTCCTTCAACGCATCCAGCTGGCCATCATCCAGATTGCGCGGATGGTCACACAGGCTCCGCACGCAGGAATGGCTGGCCACAACCGGCACGGCGGACGCCGCCACAGCCTGCATCATGGTGTTTCTGGAGGCATGAGAGACATCCACCAGCAGTCCGAGCCGGTTCATTTCCCGCACCGCCTCACGCCCCAGCGCGGAAAGCCCGCCATGTGTCTCCGGCTTGTCCCCCAGACTGGGGCGATGCACGGCGGAATCCGCCAGAGCGTTGTGGCCATTATGGGTCAACGTCACATACCGCGTCCCTCTGGCGCGGAACTGCGCGAGCAGAGCCGGATTATCCCCCATGGCATAGCCGTTCTCCACGGCTGGAATAACGGCCAGAACCCCGGCCTCATGCGCCGCATTGATTTCTGAAACTGTGGCGCACACGCGCGCCGTCACCCCATTCCGGGTGCCCTGCATGCTGTTGATCACATCCAGCATGGCCAGACACTGGGCCTGCGCCTGAGCGTGGTTTTCCGCATTCACCTCCGCCTGGGCGATATAGGCCACAAAGCAACCCGCGGACATCCCGCCTTTCTGCATCTTGGGCAGATCAACCCGGCGGGCCTCTGTCTCCTCAAAGGCATCATCCTGATCCGGCCAGGGGATGTCGATATGGCTGTCCAGCGTGAACAGGGCGCGGTGCAGCGCTTCAGCTTCAGGAGAGGAAACGGAGTGAGGCTGGCCCTGCCGAGCCTGTGGGGAAGACGTCATGAGAGGAAAATGGTCCTGCTGGTAAAGATTACAAGGCACATACCCTGCGGTGCGCACTCATTATGTGACGGTTTTCTCTTGCCCCGCAAACCAGGATGCGCAATGCCTCAGCCTATGCGACTTGTGACATGGAATATCAATTCCCTCCGCCTGCGCCTGCCCCGGCTTGAAGAGCTGGCAGCCGCTCTGGCCCCGGACGTTATCTGCCTTCAGGAAACCAAGGTGCCGGACCCGCTCTTCCCCGAAGAGGCCGTGCGCGCCCTGGGCTTTGAGCACCTGCATTACAAGGGCATGAAGAGCTATAATGGTGTCGCCATTCTCTCGCGCCACCCGATAACCCCGCTGGATAATCTGCCGGACTGGCATGGCAAGGAAGATTGCCGCCATGTGGGCGCGACCCTCGCCACGCCATCAGGCCCGGTGGAGCTGCATGATTTTTACGTGCCCGCCGGAGGCGACATCCCGGACCCGGAGGCCAACCCGAAATTTGCGCACAAGCTGGCGTTTGTTGAGGAAGTAACCGCGTGGTTTGAGGCCCGCAGGCCGCAGCGCGCCGTTCTGGTGGGAGACCTCAATATCGCGCCGCTGGAACATGATGTGTGGAGCCACAAGCAGTTGCTCAACATTGTCAGCCACACCCCGCCGGAAACCGAGCGGCTGAACCGCTGGATGGAAACAGGCTTTGTGGATGCCATGCGGCATTTTGTCCCGCCGCAGGAAAAACTGTACACATGGTGGTCCTACCGCAATCGCGACTGGAAGGCCTCCAACCGGGGCCGCCGTCTGGACCATGTGTGGGTCACGCCTGATCTGGTTCCGAACCTCTCGGGCATGACGGTCGCGCGGGAAGCACGAGACTGGGCCAGCCCCTCCGACCATGTGCCCGTGGTGGTGGATTTCCAGTTCTGAAGGCTGCCTGACGCAGCCTTTGCGGGAACAGCCTCAGCAAATCACTCCCGGCACAGCTTCTCAGTAACGGTACTGCCAGAGCAGCCCGACACTGCTGCCGGGATCATTTTCCGGGGTGGTGAAGCCTGTCACGTTCCCGCCCGTGCCCACCGTGGTGTTCAGCTTGAGGTGTTTGGTCAGATCAACCTGCACCTGCGCCTGCGTGCCCGAGCCGGAGGTGGCCTGCTTGGCCCCTACATAAACGCCACGCATCACATATTTCCCGGCTTCCACCGTGGTGCCGCCATTCCCCACGCCTGAACCACCGCCAACGGCAAGCCGGTCCAGATGCAGGGTTTTGCGGAGCGTGCCCATCGGGTCAAAAGATGTCACGCCTGTCAGCGTTGCCAGTGCCGTTCCCAGCTCTATCATCTGGGTGGATGAGAGCGAGTGGGCATCCGTGCCGAACAGCAGCATGGCCAACACCTGATCCTGCGGGAGAGGCGGGATGGATTCAAAGCTGATTTTGGGAGCGCTGGCATAGCCCCCCACCTTCAGCATGGCGGTCTGCCCGTTCACAACGCGGTCTGCCTCGAAATCCAGCGTGGGGTCCAGCTTGTGGTCCACGCTGCTGCCGTTGAAGCCCACGCGCCCCTTCGTGAAGTTGAGCGAAATCCCGGCCAGATCGAAATTTCCGCGCTTGAGGTCAAACCCACCGCTGACCAACGGTGCGGAACTCGTTCCCTTGATCCTGAGCCTGCCCGCCATTTCCGCATCCAGACCATGTCCGCGCACGGAAAATTTGCCGGGGGATGTCACGATCAGATTCAGCCCGATCACGCTCGCCGTTGCGCTGGCCGCCGCATCTGCATCCGTCTGTGGTTTGTCCCCCGGACGCACCACATCCAGCCGCGCCACGGACGATGGCAGGGAGTTGGGGATATTGATTTCCACTTTCTGCAGATCAATGCCCCCGGCCACATCCATCCGGGCCTGCGCCTGCCCCTTGATGGTGATGTCCGAATTCATCACAGCCGTCAGCAGGCTACTGGCAACAGGGCGGGCATTATGCGCCACAAAATGAAGGTCCACCGGCAACCCCGGTGCCAGAACCCCGACAGACCCCGTAAGCCCCAGAGTGCCACCTCCCGCCTTTGCGCTCAGGTTCTGGATAACAATACTGCTCCCTTCCCCCACAATACGCCCGTTAATGGCAGCCAGATGCACACCCTGCGCAAAATCCTGAATATCCGCATTCAACAGGTCTACCGCGCCGGTCACACGGGGTGCGCCCAGTGTTCCCGCCACCTGCAAGGCAAGCTGGATCTGCCCCAGCGCCTGCCGCCCCTGTGCGCCCAGATAGCCATTGGCAATGGCCAGATCCAGATGCCCGCTGGTGCGTAGGTTAACCGGCCCGGTTTTGGAAAGCGGGGCCGTGCCGGAAACCCCCAGCGCCAGCTTTGGTCCGGCTTCCGCCTGCACCTGCACCTTGGCGGCAGTGCCCGCCAGATTAACCGAGGCATCCAGTTGCAGAGGCGGGAGAGAGGCCACAGCCGAAGCCCCCTGCATCCGCAGCCCGTGCCCTGCGAGATGCACCTGCCCCACAGGGCGCTCCATGGTGCCGCTGACTTTTGCCTGAACAGCCAGCGTGCCCTGCGCACGCAGGTCCGGCATGAAGGGCCGTGCCAGAGCCGGTGTCAGGTTGCGCACATCCACCGTGGCCGCAAGCGTGGGTTTGATACGCCCGGCGATATCCGCCGTAGCGGGCTCCGCGCCCTGCGTGCCCAGTGTCACACGCAGGCGGTCAACCCCCATGGTCTCACCAAAGGAAACCAGCGCCGGCGCCAGAAGCCGCAGATTTTCCTGCCGGGCCGTGGCGGCCAGCTTTTGCAGCCGCACCTGCCTGGCTGGAAGATTGAGCAAGGCCGCCATATCAAGAGAGAGCGGGCTGCCAGACCAGCTTGCCGGGCCAATCTGCGCAGTCAGCGCCATGGCGCTGTCCGGTCCTTTCGCGGCAAGACGCGCCTGCCCTGTCACCCCGGCCGCAGCCAGACCGCCCAGCTTCAGGTTCAAATCCACATTCGGGTGCGCTGCCGGGTCCTTGATCGTTCCGGCCAGAGAAAGTGAACCGACTTTGGCCTGCGGCATGGCCACATTGCCATCCAGCTTCAGCGCCACCAGCGGCTTCTGGTCCACCTGCGTGGTTTTGACAGCCGCCACCAGCGCCCCGGAAATCGGCTGGCCGATAAGCTCTTTCAGGTCAGCAAGCCGCCCTACTTTCAGGTCCAGCGTGCCCAGCGGCACCACCTCTCCTGCGGCAAGAGAGAGCGACCCCTGCCCCTGAAGACTGTTCCAGGAGAGTTTTTTCAGGTCAATCTGCCGGCTGCCCTTGGCATCCTGCGCAAGAGCCACGTTGAGCAGCAAGGGCGCACGATTAACCGAACCATGCGCATCCACCGTGCCTTGTGGCGCGGACGGCAGATGGGCAAGATCAGCATCCAGCACCACAGGGCCGCGCGGCATGGTCGCGGTGCCGGGGTCTCCCTCAAGGTGCAGTTTGGCCACAAAATCCTGCATCAGCCCCTTGGCGGACAGCGCCAGCGTGACCCCGCCCCGCAGGGAGGGCAGCGCCCGCGCCAGATCAGGCAGCGCCAGCGTGCCGGTGATATCCAGATCCTGCCCGACATCCACCCGGCCCTGCGCCTTCAGGTGCAGGGCCTGTCCGTCCACGGTCAGGGACGTCAGATCAATCTGCTGCCCGCCAGACTGCGCAGCAGGCTGCGGGGCTTGCGCCTTCTGCGCGGGCGCAGGGCCAGCCCCACCCGGGTTCGTGTTGGGGCCGGGCGCGGCGGGTGTCGCGGCAGGAGCGGCCTTTTCTGGTGACACGGAACCGCTCTGCGGGCGCATGGCGGCAACCAGCGCAAAGGTGCCTTTCGGGCCGATAAGCCCCGCAGCCTGAGGCTGGCCACCGGTAATGGCCAGAGTGCCATCCGCTTTCAGGTGGGTGTCACCCTCCGCTTTGGCGGGCAGGTCAAACTGCGCCGTGAGAGCGGTATTCCCTTGCAGCGGTGTGCCCGCCACCTGCCCGATGGGGCGGAGGTCCGGCAGGGTCAGGGTGAGCGTGCCCCGTTGCGGCGCCGCAGTCAGCACAGAGCCTGTCAGATGCAGCAGGGGGTGTGAAAGATCGAATTCCAGCGGTTTTCCGGCGGGCTGCGGAGAAAGCTTCGCGTCCAGTTGCAGCGGCGCGGAAGCCAGCAGGTTCGGCGCACTGCCGGGAATGCGCACCCCCTCCGCCGTCATGACAAGATGCAGCAGGTCCGCCACGCCGGGCCGCCCGCTCTGGCCATTGAACGTGGCTTTCAGCGTTCCCACCGCAGCTCCGGCCGCGGCCAGCCTTTCGACCAGCAACTCAGCCGTGCCATCCGGTGCGGCCATTTTTCCTTTAAGCTGGACGGCCAGATGAAGGGTGTCCCACCCGATATCCGGTGTCAGGGAAAGCTTGGGCGCGTCAAACTGCGCAGACAGACGCCCCATTTCTCCGGCCAGCAGGTTCAGCACGCCATCCGCCTTGGCTGTTACCGGCCCCGCCGCAGCGGAAAACCCCAGTACAGCCGCGTCTGTCGGCCCCTTGATATCCAGCGCGAGAGACAAGGGCGTGAGCTGCGGCATCTTCAGTCTGGCCGCGGCAAAGCCATCCTTGCCTTCCTGCGCATCCAGATGCAGGCCGAGCAGCCCGCCTCCGGTTGTCGTGGTCAGGTCAATCTGCCCGCTGGCATCCAGCCGTTTGACGTGCAGCGCGATATCCGATTTCGGCAAATTGGGCAGGCTCAGCCCGTCAATCACCGGATCAATGGAAGAGAGGCTCCCATGGCCGGACAGGGAGAAGCTTGCCGGAACACCCGCCAGAGCCGCGCCCACGGCAATGCGCCGCACCGCCAGCGTGCGGATATCCACACTCAGACCGAGTTTGGACTTTGTTGCCGTGGTGGCCGGAGGCGAAGGCGGCGCGGCGGGGTCTGCCACCGGCAGGCGCGGAATAGCCAGTTCATCCGCCGTCAGGGCATAGATCCGGGCGGTGCGCCAGAGCATGCTCACCGGGGACCAGTTCAGGTCCACATTGCGCAGGGAAAGCCAGACACCCTGCGTGTCATGCAGCGCGATGGAGTCCAGATGGAAATGATCAGGAAAGCGGCCGGACATCCCTGCTAGGGTCACGCTGCCGCCTGTGAGTGCTGTGGTCTGCCTGATCAGCAGCGCGCGCCCCGGCCCGGTATTGGCCCCCACCAGAATGACGCCAACAGCCAGAACGGCAACACCCGTCAGCACACCTGCTGAAATACCAAGAATGCGGCCCGCACGGCGGAGAGGCGAGCGACGTGGGGCGGGATTTTCCTCAATGTGCCCAGCCATCAGAACGTCTCCCCAAGACCGATATACAGATCCCACTTGTCTCCGCGATACGCCCGGTTGAGCGGCACGGCCACATCCACCCGCACAGGGCCAATCGGGGTATAATAGCGCACACCGGCACCGGCCCCCACACGCAGGGTGCCGGTAAAGGGCATGCTGCTGCTGCCCACCTGCCCGGCATCAACAAACCCGGCCATACCAAAACTTTTGAAGAGCCGCTGGCGGTATTCAATGGTCCCGGCATCCAGCGATGTCCCGCCAATGGCGTAGCGCGTGCGCCCGTATTGCGGCCCCACACCCTGCCAGCGGTAGCCGCGCACCGTGGCGCTGCCGCCGGCATACATGCGCTGGTCTGGCGGAATATCGTATGTGGAGGCACCCTGAATGCTGCCGATCATCCCGCGCAGGGCAATGATGCTGCGTCCGGGGCGGCTGATGCCAAGATGTGTCAGGTCAAAATAGGTTGAGGCCGAAGCATTGAGAATGGTGAAAAACGACGTGCCACTCCCCTTGTTTCCAAGCGAGACAGACGGCGTTGCATTGATGCTGGCCCGCACACCATGCTGCGCCGGTTCAAGCGGGTTTCCAACACCTGTATTGTCAAACGTGGCCGCCAGCGGGACCGAGACAATCGTGTAGTCCCGCGTGACGTTGAACTGATCAATTTTTTCCTGCTCGCCCGAGAGCCCGAAATTGATATTCCAATGTTTATCAATCCGCCGGGCAATACCGGCACTCACCAGAAATGCCGTCTGGCGGTAGGACCAGAACAACTGGCGCAGGGCTTCAATCCGCACACTCAGATTCTGGTTCCGGCTATAAAAATCGGGCTTCATGAAGTCCGCATAGACATCATACCCCAGCCCCTGCTGCGCGGAGCCGCCCAGACCGGTGATCAGGGCCGTCAACTTCAGACGCTCGGCATTGCCCAGAAGGTTATAATGCGTCCACGTCGCGCCGACGCGCCCCCCCAAATCCGTGGAATACCCCACTTCCGCCCCCACGGACCGGCGCTTGCCTTCCCGCAACGTGAAGTCCAGCGGCATGGTGCCATTGACCGGCTGTGTGGAGCCATCCTTCACCGTCACGCTGGAAAACACGCCAAGCGAAGTCAGGTCCTGCCGTGCGGCCTCAATTCTGGAGGGCTGATAAAGCTCGCCCTCCCGCACGGTCAGACGGCGGCGCACAAAGGACTCATGCACCCGCTTCAGCCCATCCACATCAATCGTACCAATATTCAGCACCGGTCCGGCTGAAACAGGGTAGACAATATCCAGCGTATGGGTCTGCGGCTGCAGGTAGGCGCGGGGCTTGTCCACCTGCGCCAGCGCATGCCCTTCCTCCCGCAGGATATCCAGCAGGGAGCCCCCACTGCCCAGCACCGTCTGCGCCACGGCAGGTTGCCCGGTTTTCAGGCCAAACGCCTCCTGCTGTGCTTTTGTCAGAACAACCGGAGCCTTGGTCTTCGGATCCTGTACCGTGATCGACCCAAGGTGATAAAGCGGGCCTTTCTGAACCTTGATGTCAGCGGTTATTTTTTCACCCGCCGGCACACTGTTCAGCCAGTCAGCAAGGGCGGGAGAGAGCCCATCCATCTGGACGGAATCTTTTTCCTTGGCCCGATGCAGGGTGATCTGCACCGTGCCATTGTAATAGCCGTAACTGTCCAGAGCGGAACGAAGGCGGTCATAATCATTCCGGATCCGCCCGGCGAGCGCAAACGGCCCCACGGCCTGTGTTGCCTGTAAGCCCAGCAGATCGGATGAGGATTTCAGCGCGGCATCCAGATCGGCCTGCCCGGAGCTTTCAAGCTGCGTCACGTAAGGCTGCGGGTCCGCTGCCCAGGCACACCCCGCGGCCACGCCCCAGAGCGTAAAACCGGTCACGACACGATTCGCTGTTAACACGAGACCGTTCAGAACGCCCTTACCGCTCACCTGCACGCACCTCCGCCCAACCCGCTTTTCACCCTCACACGCTTACCCTGCCTCTTAATGTGTCACATTTCGTCGTACTGTTCGTATTGTGCTCCACCACCATGACGAAAATGAGATCACTTTCAGGCTTTTGGATCAGTACACTCCGTATTCTCTTGTGCCATCTTGCGCAGCACTTGCGAAGCACGATTGTCCGACCGGCTCAGTTCGCGTTATGAGAGCCTATGATTCTCCATTCCTGCAGCAAGCCCACCCCCTGCCTGTGCGTGGCCGGGGCAAGATCATGAAGCGCGCCTCCCCGCCTCTGCCCCCCATCGCCGGAGCACCCGGCCAGCCGGGAGGCGTGTTTCTCTCCCCGCTTCCGGAATGGGTTGCGACTTGCTGCCGCTTTGGCAATCAGGCGCGGGCAGTCCTGCGGCTTGGGGCCATTGCCGTGTGGGTTCCGCTTTCTGTCGGGTTTGAAGCCTGCCTCCTGCTGGTGCCCGGCACCGTCAAGATCCGCTGGACGCGTGTCATCTGGAGCATCCTGTGCAAACTGCTTGGCCTGCGTATCCGGGTTATTGGCAAGCGGGCTGGCACGGTTGGCGGCGCACGCGCCCGCGCACGGGGGGAACGCCCGGTTATTTATATCTCCAACCATTCCACATGGCTGGATGTTCTGGTTCTGGGCAAGCTTCTGCCGTCTGTTTTCGTGGCCAAGGGAGATATCGAGAACTGGCCTGTCATGGGGCTGGTCTCAAAAATCGGCCGCACCATTTTTGTCAGCCGCCAGCGTAGCACCACCGGGCGTGAGCGTGACCTGATGATCCGCCGCATGGTGGAGGGGGACAATCTGGTTCTCTTCCCCGAGGGCACATCCTCTGATGGCTCCCGCGTGCTACCCTTCATGTCCGCGTTTTTCGCCATCGCAAAACTGCCCCGGCTGCCTGAGGGTGAAAAAAGCGCGCTGCCGGTAGTTTACGCACCGGGCATGTCCCCCATCATCCAGCCGATCTCCATTGTGTATGATAAGCTGGAAGGCCTGCCCGTGGTCCGGCGGCGGCGGCCTGTTTTTGCCTGGTACGGAGATATGGATCTCGGCCCCCACCTCTGGCAGCTTGCCCAGTGGCATGCCTCCCGGGCCACGGTGGTGCTGCATGAACCGCTGGACCCGGAACTCTTCCCCAGCCGGAAGGCGCTGGCTCAGGCCGCATGGCATGCCGTGGCCCGAGGCGCTGCGGAACTGCGCCAGAACCAGACCCCGGTTATCCAGCCCGGCCGGTGTGATCCTGCGGAACTGCCCTGTAATAAATCCCGTGTCACAAAACCTCTGCTTGACAGAGTGGCCCCGCGTTTTGCTTCATACCTGAAGAACCGGTGAGGACTCCTTTTTATGGTGTATCTGCCCTCTGCCAGCGGAAAAGACTCTTGACCTCAGGCCCCGCTCGCCTGATTCCCTCCTCCTGCCGTAAGGAATGGGCCTGCGGTGTGCCGGAACCACTGCTGCCATGACTGGACTTCCCCCCTCTTCCCCCTCGCCCGCACGTGGTCTGCCCGCACGTGGTCTTCATGTCATCACATGGGGCTGCCAGATGAATGTGTATGACAGCGCCCGCATGAGCGATGTCCTGCGCCCGCTGGGTTATCAGCCGGTGGAAACGCCCGAGGCGGCGGACATGATCATTCTCAACACCTGCCACATCCGGGACCGGGCCGCCGAGAAGGTCTTTTCCGAACTGGGGCGGCTGAGGAAAATCAAGGACGAGCGCACAGCACACGGTGAGCAGACCATTATTGCGGTCGCAGGCTGCGTGGCGCAGGCCGAAGGGCAGGAAATTCTGGCTCGCGCACCCTATGTGGATATCGTGCTCGGCCCGCAGACCTATCATCGCCTGCCGGAAATGGTGGCCCGCGCCGCCCGCGCCGGTGGTGCCGTGATCGAGACGGATTTCCCCGCGGAGCAGAAGTTTGACTTCCTGCCCGATGCCGCCGCACCGCAGACACCGGGGAACCTCACCGCTTTCCTCACCATTCAGGAAGGGTGTGACAAGTTCTGCTCCTTCTGCGTGGTGCCCTACACACGCGGGGCGGAAGTCAGCCGGCCGGTTGCGTCCGTTCTGGCGGAAGCCCGCCGCATGGTGGAAAGCGGCGTGCGGGAGATCAGCCTGCTCGGGCAGAATGTGAACGCCTATCATGGCGCCGGCCCGCAGGGTGATGTGTGGGGGCTGGCACAACTGGCCGAAGCACTGGCGGCCATTCCGGGCCTGAACCGCATCCGTTACGCCACATCCCACCCGCGTGATATGGATGCGGCCCTGATTGCCGCGCATCGGGATATTCCGGCCCTCATGCCGTTCCTGCACCTGCCCGTGCAATCCGGCTCCGACAAGATCCTGCGGGCCATGAACCGTGGCCACACGGCGGATGACTACCGCGAGATTGTCCGGAAGCTGCACGAGGCGCGGCCGGACCTCGCTCTTTCATCGGACTTCATTGTCGGCCATCCGGGCGAGACGGATGAGGATTTTGAAGCCACCATGCAACTGGTGCGGGATGTAACCTTCGCGCAGGCCTATTCCTTCAAATACTCCCCCCGGCCCGGAACACCTGCCGCCGGTGCGCCGTTACAGGTGCCTGAAGACGTGAAAGACGCCCGCCTGCAAGCCCTGCAGGCCCTGCTGCGGGAACAGCAGGATGCGTTCAACCAGTCGCTCGTGGGGCAGACCGTGCCTGTCCTGTTCACATCGGAAGGGCGCAAGCCGGGCCAGATTTCCGGGCGCTCCCCCTGGCTTCAGCCGGTGCATGTCACCGGCACGCCAGATCTGATTGGTCAGGAACTGCCTGTCCGTATTACTGAACGGCTTACCAATTCGCTGAATGGCGTTCTGGAAGAGGAGAAAGTTTACGCTTGAGCACCACTCCCCAGCCCCTTTCCCCCGCTCCTTCCGGCACGCCTGTGCCGGAAAAACCGATCACCCTGCTGTTTGAAGACAACACCCTGCTGGCCCGGCTGGTAGGCGATCATGATCGTAATCTGCGTCATCTGGAAGAAGGGCTGGATGTGCAGGTTGCCCACCGTGGAAACCGGATTTCCATCAAGGGCTCCCCTGCCGAGGTCGCTCTGGCCCGCACCACACTGAGCAAACTCTATCAGAAACTGGCTGCCGGTGGCACGGTGGATGTCAGCACCATTGAGGCTGTTATCCGCATGACCCGTCTGCACGAAAGCACAAGGCTTACTGATATGCCCCGTTCAGAGTCTGAAACTGACCACACCACGGCTCCTGCGGTTCCTTTTTCTGCATCCCGCGAAACCCTGCCCGCCCTGAAAATGCGCCATGGGGTGATTGAACCCCGCTCCTCCGGGCAGGCCGCCTATATGCAGGCGCTGGCCAAGAAAGAGATGGTGTTCGGCATTGGCCCCGCCGGCACGGGCAAAACCTATCTGGCCGTGGCGCAGGCGGTGGCCATGCTACAGGCGGGCTCGGTGGACCGCATCATCCTCTCCCGCCCGGCGGTGGAAGCAGGTGAGCGCCTTGGCTTCCTGCCGGGGGACATGAAGGACAAGATCGACCCCTACCTCCGCCCGCTCTACGATGCCCTGCACGACATGCTGCCGGGAGATCAGGTCATGCGGCGCATGGCGGCGGGGGAAATTGAAGTGGCTCCGCTGGCGTTCATGCGCGGGCGCACGCTCTCCCACGCGTTTGTCATTCTGGACGAAGCCCAGAACACCACCATCGCGCAGATGAAAATGTTTCTCACCCGTCTGGGGCCGGGCTCCCGGATGGTGATTACGGGTGACCTGACCCAGATCGACCTGCCCACGGGCACAAAATCCGGGTTGCAGGACGCACTCGAAACACTGGAAAATGTACGCGGCATCACCATCACACGGTTTGATGCGACAGATGTCGTGCGCCACAGGCTGGTCGCGCGCATTGTGGAAGCGTATGATGCAAGGACGACGGCTCTCCGGGGATCCCCCCGCAACACTGGCCGTCAGGAGAACAATGGAACCGCCAAGTAGTACAGGCCACGTTCATTCCCCGAACGTGGCTGACCCGGAAAGTCTTGTTGCGTCAGGTCTTTTCCCATCACACGCGTTTGAAGAAACGCCCGAAATCCTGACAGAGGACCGGCGCTGGCGCTGTTACGTGCCAGCCCCGGAAAAGCTGGTGCGGCGCGCCCTTGCCGCCTGCGCGGGCTACGGCAGGCAGCCCGGCAGTGTTGTCCTTTCAACAGACCGCGTGGTGCGTGTGCTCAACGGCCAGCACCGCGGCAAGCACCGCCCCACCAATGTTCTGACATTTGATCCGCCCCCGGGCATTCCCGGCGGAGATATCATTCTCGCTCTGGAAACCGTGCTGCGTGAAGCCCGCCAGGCGCGCAAGCCTGTCAGCCATCATCTGGCGCATCTGATCATTCACGGCAGCCTGCATCTGGCCGGGTATGATCATCATCAGGCGGGAGAAGCCCGCGAAATGGAAATGCTGGAAGGGCGCCTGCTCTCCCGGCTGCACATTCCAAACCCATGGAAACCACGGGCATGAGCGAGCACGAGACCACGCGATCCGAAGGGCCGGAAACACCGGGCCGGAGCCTGTTCTCCTTTTTCGGCCGGAAGAAGCCCCCGCCGGGCCTGCGTAGTTCCATCGCGGCACTGGTGCAGCAGGCTGCCAACGAGTCGGAAACGCCCGAAGGCGAACAGCCCGAACTGGACCGGCAGGAACGTGTGCTGATTGCCAATATCCTGCGCCTGCGGAATATCTCCGCTGATGATGTGATGATCCCGCGCCCGGATATTATCGCCATGCCTGTCACCATCAGTCTGGATGACGCGCTGGCCATGATGCGCCGGGAAAACCATTCCCGCATGCCGGTCTATCGCAATCAGCTCGATGATATTGTGGGCATGATCCATGTGAAGGATCTGATCGCCTATGTCGGCACCAGCGAGGCGTTCAATATCGAACCCCTGCTCCGCCAGCCTCTGATGATCGCGCCACAGATCCCGGTGATGGACCTGATGCTGCAAATGCGCCAACGGCAGACACATCTGGCTCTGGTGATTGATGAATATGGCGGCGTGGACGGTCTGGTCACGATTGAAGACCTGATTGAAACCATTGTGGGCGATATTGCGGACGAGCACGATGAACCCGCCGTGACCATGATCACGGAGCGGCCGGACGGCACCTATGATGTGGATGCCCGCTGCCCGGTACAGGAATTTGAGCAGAAGGTGGGCGCGATTCTCACGCCTTCGGAAAAGGAAGCGGAAATCGAGACCATCGGCGGGCTGGTGTTCCGCATGGCCGGCCACGTCCCGACCCGCGGAGAAGTGCTCACACACGAAAACGGCTATGTCTTCCGGGTGCTGGATGCCGATGCACGGCATATCCGCCGGGTGCGGGTGCGCAAACTGCCCAACGCGGCGGAACCCACCCCCGGCGAGGGGGAGAGCGACGCCGGGAGCCAGCGCACGTCTTGACGGACGAGGTGTTCTGCCGCCATCCCTTAAACTTCAGATCAGTCTCACCTGTAACGGAGCCAGGATTTCCGATGTCCTTTTCCCGCCGCTCACTCCTTGTCACCGCAGGCACGGCTCTGGCCGCAACGGCAACGCATGGTCTGGCTTTTGCCGCTCCCGCCGCTGGGGCGGACCCACGCATGGCCACGCGTGAACTGGGTGACCCGAACGCAAAGCTGGTGGTGGAAGAATGGTTCTCCCTCACCTGCATTCACTGCGCCCATTTTTCTGAAAACACCTTTCCGCTGGTCAAGAAAAACCTGATCGACACCGGGAAAATCCGTTACGTCTTCCATGATTTCCCCACAGACCAGCTTGCAACGGTTGCCGCCATGGTGGCCCGCACCCTGCCGCCGGAACGTTATGAACCGTTTACGGCCTCCCTGCTCGCCAGTCTGGACCGCTGGGCCTATGTGCGTGACAGCAGCCCGCTGGAAGCCCTGAAAAAAATGGCAGCCTTCGCCGGTATGCCCGCGGATGTGTTTGATAAAACCGTGGCTGACCAGCAGCTCATGCAGTTCATCCTCTCCCAGCAGACGGAAGCGCAGGACAAGTATCATTTCGATTCCACGCCCACTTTCCGTTTCAACAACAAGGTGCAGATCTCGAACGACATGACATACGAAGCCTTCACCAAGGCTCTGGCAGACGCAAGCTGACAGCCTCTCTCAGCCTGCGGTAAGCCCGTTTCTCCATGACAGTTCGTTTTGTTCGCTTGCGGATTGCCGGGTTCAAAAGCTTTGCCGATCCCGTCACCGTGGAAATTCTCCCCGGCCTGACCGGCATTGTGGGCCCGAACGGCTGCGGCAAATCCAACGTGGTGGAAGCCCTGCGCTGGGTGATGGGGGAATCCTCCGCCCGCTCCCTGCGCGGCGGAGAAATGGATGATCTGATTTTTGCCGGCACCACGGGCCGGGCTGCCCGCTCTCTGGCGGAAGTCACCGTCACGCTCGAAGGCACGCAGGGCCGTGGCCCCGCAGCCTTTGCGGATCAGGATGAACTCCAGATCACCCGCCGGGCCGAACGCGGCTCCGGCAGTGAATACCGGATAAACGGCAAGCCCGCCCGCGCGCGGGATGTGCAGACCCTGTTTGCGGATCTCGCCTCGGGTGCGCGTTCCTCCGCCATGGTCAGTCAGGGTCGGGTGGCCATGCTGGTGGGGGCCAGACCGGAAGAACGCCGCTCCATTCTGGAAGAAGCCGCGGGCATTACCGGCCTCCATGCCCGCAGGCATGAAGCGGAACTCAAGCTCCGCGCCACAGAAAGCAATCTGACCCGCGCTGAAGACCTGCGCCAGCAACTGGAAGCGCGGCTGGGCGGGCTGGCCGAACAATCCCGCGAGGCCGGGCGCTATCGGGAACTCTCCTCCGCCCTGCGGGAAGCCGAGACAGAATTGCTGGCCGTGCTCCACGCCCGGGCCCGGCAGGCCGTGGCACACGCCATTGAAACAGCCACCCGCGCCCGCCATGCCCTGACAGAGCATGAAGAAGCCGCCGAAAGCGCGGTGGTTGCAGAATTTGAAGCCAACCAGAAACTACCCGCCATCCGCACCCGTGCGGATGAAGCCCGCACGGTTCTGGAACGGTGCCGTGTAACGGCGGAAGGGGTCACTCGGGAAGAAGAACGCGCCGCCGCGCAAGCCCGCAGTGCGGCAGACCGCCTCCAGCAGCATGAAGCCGATTACGCTGCCGCCCAGACCCGCGAGGAAGACGCCACCCGCACGCTGGAGCGGCTGAAGGCGGAAAAGGCGGAAGCCGAGGCCGCGGAAGCCTCCCTCCCGCTCCGCGCCGCGGAAGCAGAAACCCGCCAGGCCGAACTGAGCGCAGCACTGGCAGAAAGCGAGCGTACACTCGCGCACCAGACAGAAACTCTGGCCGCCGCCCGCGCACGCAGGGACCGCGCAACGGAGGAACTGGAAGCCGCAACTGCCTTGCTGGCCCGGGCCTCGGACGCCGTTGCCACCCTTGAGGCGGAACTGAACGCCCTGAAGGACCGTATGCCCTCCGAGGAGAGCATGGCGGCAGCAACTCTCGCCGTGCAGGACGCTCGCGCGGCACAGGCAGCGGCCCGCACAGCCTTTGAGGACGCAGACCGCGCCCGCTCCGAATCCAGCGTTGCCCTCTCCATCGTGCGGAACGATGCGGAAAACGCCCGCCAGACACAGGCCGAAACCCGCAAAGCTCTGGACCGCACCCGTGCGAAGCTGAACACCCTCCGGGCTGATCTGTCCCGCCTTGAAGCACGCCATGCTGAAACACAGGGCGCCCTGCTGGAAGACGCCGCCCTTCAGGCCCTGCGGGAAAAAGCGGAACAGGCCGCCGCCGCGCATCAGGCCGCCATACGGGCGCTGGAAGAGGCCGACAGCACCCGGCGGGAAACCTCTGCGGCGCTGACACAGGCCAGCCGTACCTTTCAGGACCACGAAAGCCACCGCAAGGCGGCAGAGGCAGCGTTCACCGCAGCGCAGACAGCCCTGCATCGTGCGCGTCAGGAAGAGGAAACCCTGACACGCGGGCTGACGCAGGCACAGGCCGAAGCCATCCCCGATGCCACACTTCAGGACGCACAGGCCCGGCGGAGAACGCAGGAAGACCAGCTTCGCGCCGTAGCGGAGGCACTCACTCAGGCCGAAACGGCTCTGGCGGACCTGAAAACCACGCATAACGACGCACTTGCGCACCACAACACGCTCCGCACGGAACTCACCCGCCTTCAGGCGCAGGCGGACGGGCTTGCGCAGGCGCTGGGCACGGAAGACGCCGGAACGGAAGAACCCGTCTCTGCCCGGATGGATATTCCGGAAGGGTATGAAGCCGCTCTGGCCGCAGCCCTTTCTGAAGGGCTGGATGCCCCGGTGGCGGACAAAGCCGCCCGTGGCTGGCACACGCTGCCCGCCCTGCCCGAGCAGCCCGCGCTGCCGGGTGGTGCTGTGCCTCTCAAGGCCCATATGACAGCCCCGGAGGCCCTGAACCGCATTCTGGGCCGCATCGGCCTGCTGCCAGAGGGCGTGGATGGCCACGCCTTACAGGCCTCCCTCATGCCGGGGCAAAGCCTTGTCTCCCTCCGGGGGGACCTGTGGCGCTGGGATGGGTTCTATGCACGCGGCGGGGAGCCCGATGCCGCCACCCGTCGCCTTGGACAGCGCCGTATTCTCAAAGAAACAGAACAGCGGATTGCCACTCTTCAGGCTGACCTCCCGGCAGCGGAACAGGCTGCCACCGCAGCCGCGGCCGCCCAGCGGGACATGGAACAGCAGGCCGCGGAGCAGCGCAGCCAGCGCGCAAAGCTGGAACAGGCCCTGCAACAGGCCCGCACGCAGGAAGCGGACCTTGAGCGCCGCCATGCGGCCTCCCGCGCGCGGCTGGATGGCCTACGCCCACAGCAGGAACGCGCCACAGCCGCGCGTCTGGACGCCGAGGCCGCACTCGCCACGGCCACGGCCACCCGGGAGGCTCTGCCGCAGGCAGAATCCCTGAAAGCCGCTCTGGATCAGGCCCGCCAGCAGGACACCGCCGCCCAGCAGGCCGAACAACAGGCCCGCACGGCTCTGAAAACTGCCGAGCAGGCCCTCCGCACAGCGCAGGACGCTCTCACCCGCGCGGAAAACCAGCAGGCCACCGCCAGCGCGCGGCTGGAAACCCTGCTGCCCGAACGTGACCGCCTGCGGCAGGATCTGGCGGCAGAGGAAGGTACGGTGGCTGATCTGGAAAGCCGCCTTGCCGCCGGGCAGGCCGACCAGCAGATTGAAGCCACCCTGCACGCCGCCCAAGCCCGCCAGACCGAAGCCGAAGCCGCCTGCCGCGCGGCAGAACACACCGCTACCCAGACGGAAGCCGCGGCGCAGGACGCCATACAGCAGCACCAGAAACTGCAGGAACTCTCGCTCGAACTACGCGCACGTCTGGCGGCCCTCACCCCGCGCCTGCACACGCTTCAGGCCGAGCAGACCGAGGCGGAAGAGCGCAAGGCCCGCGCCCTCACCCTGCGGGACGAGGCCTCCGCCGCGCTGCCGGAGACTGGTGAAGCCGATCTGGAAAGCCTGCGGGAACAGCGCGGCAGCCTGACAGCGGAGCTGGAGCAGGTGCGCGAACTGCGCGCCGCCCTTCATGCGGAAAAGGCCACTCTGGCCAACCGCCTGGCCTCTCTGGATGCTGCCTTGCAGGACTGGACAACACGGGCCGCGTCCGCCCGGACAGACCTGGCCCACGCACAGGCCCGGCTGGACGCCGCCCGCACGGAGCATCAGACCGTCTCGGAACTTCCGGCAGAAGCGGAACGGCTGAAGAAAAACACGCTTCAGGCCCTGACCGAAGCCGAAGCCGCCTATGCTGAAGCTGATAAAGCCCGCACGGATGCAGAAACCGCATTGGCCGAAGCCACGGAACAGCGCCGCAGGACCGAGGCACAGCTCACCACCGCGCGGGAAAACCTGCTGAAGGCCGAAGGCCGGAGCGAGCAGGCCAAGGCCATTCTGGACCAACTTCTGGCCGAGAACCCCGCACCACCCCATCACCCCACCACAGATCTGACAGAAGCGGCGGAAAGCTCCCTCCGCCGCAAGATCTCCCGCCTGACGCGTGAGCGGGAAGAAATGGGGCCGGTCAACCTGCGGGCGGAAATAGAAGCGGAAGAAGCCTCCGGGCAAGCCAATACACTGGCAGCTGAAATTGCGGATCTTGAATCCGCCATTGCGCGCCTGCGTGGTTCCATCGGCTCCCTGAACAAGGAAGGCCGGGAACGCCTGATGGCGGTTTTCACGCAGGTGGACCAGCATTTTCAGTCCCTCTTCTCCCGCATGTTCGGAGGCGGGCGGGCGCATCTGGGCCTTGTGGGGAGTGATGATCCTCTTGAAGCCGGGCTTGAAATCTATGCCCAGCCACCGGGCAAAAAGCTGGCGACTCTCTCCCTTCTTTCGGGAGGTGAACAGGCTTTAACCGCTCTTTCATTGATTTTTGCAGTATTTCGCTGTAATCCAGCTCCCGTTTGCGTCCTCGACGAAGTTGACGCACCTCTTGACGATGCGAATGTCGGACGTTTCAGTTCCCTTCTGGGGGACATGGTTACAGAAGCAGGAACCCGTTTTCTGGTTGTCACTCACCATCAACTGACCATGGCTCATATGGACCATCTTTTTGGCGTCACCATGCAGGAGCGCGGGGTGAGTCGCGTTCTGTCGGTTGATCTTGCCCGCGCAGCCGCCATGGCTGAGCAACAGGACTAGGGATTTTAAAAACAGATGCCGCATCCTGATACGACATCGGACAAACCCCACAAATGCGCGGGTAGCCCGCTCAAGCGCTGCCTTGGAAAAGGTGTGCTGGCCGTGGGCGTTTGCATGCTGGCCAGTGCGGGCTTTGTGCTGCACCAGTCCAAGGCATATGGGCTGCTTGAACGCATCCATCATGGTCTGATTATCTGCACGCCCGGCACCGGCCTGAGCATGACAGCCGCCTCCGCAGGGCTGGCGCGCCAGAGCAGCCCCGCCATGCTGCGGCTTGAGCTTGCCTCTCAGGAAGACGGGCGCGTGATTGTCATGCCCGGTTCCAGCCAGCTCAGTGATGTTCTGGCCTCATCCCGCCGAGCCCATACCCTGCTGATGCTGGATCTGAACAACACCAATCCGGCAGATGTCGCCGCCCTTGTGCGCAAGGCCAGAATGCTGGACCGTGTTGTGCTGGTGTCCTCCTCCAGAGAAACAACGGAAACCGCCCTGCAGGCTGACCCGGACCTGCTGGTCGCCATTCCCATTCATTCTGTGCGCGATGCCTATGCGGCGCACCGTATGGCGGGGACACACCCCTACGCCGCCTATCTCTCCCCCACCGCGTCACCAAACCTGTTCACGCTGGTGCACCGCGATGCGGAAGCCATCATTACGGAAAACCCGGCCACACCAGCCCTCTCCACCGAAGAGTTTCTGGCTGACCGGCCGGTTGATATTGTTGTCACACCCCAGCCTGCCCAGCTGACCCAGGCTCTCGCCGGGGGCAGCTGAAGGCCGGTCTCCCGGCCTTTTTTCAGGCCGGAAGCATGCTTCCTGTTTCCACAAACCGATGATGCCAGGACAGGGCTTCATTCAGCAGGTGCGGCGTATGCTTGCCGAACGACTCTTTGCGTGCCCGGTCAAAATAATCCTGCAACATGGGCTTGTAGTCCGGATGCGCGCAGTGGGTGATGATCTGCTGCGCCCTCTGCACAGGTGAAAGCCCACGCAGGTCAGCCAGCCCCTGCTCTGTCACGAACACCTGAGTGTCCTGCATGATGTGGTCCACATGTGCTGCCATGGGCACAATAGCGGAAATTTTCCCGCCCTTGGCTGTGGAGGGAGAGAGGAAGATGGACATATAGGAACTCCGGGCAAAATCGCCCGAACCGCCAATCCCGTTCATCATCTTGGAGCCCATCACACGGGTGGAGTTCACGTTCCCGTAGATATCGGCCTCAATCATGCCGTTCATGGCAATACAGCCCAACTGGCGGATCACACCGGTGCTGTTGCTCACATCCTGCTGGCGCAGAATGATCTTGGTGCGGAAGAAGTCCATCCGGTTATTGATCTCAACCGCCGCATCGGGGCTGAGAGAGAAGGATGTGGCCGAGGCCACCCGCATCCGCCCGGAATCCAGCATGGCCAGCATGCCATCCTGAATCACTTCACTATAGCCGACCAGATTTTCAAACGGGCCTTCATTCAGCCCTTCCAGCACGGCGTTTGCCACGTTCCCCACACCAGACTGCAAGGGCAGCAGGGAGGGCGGGAGACGATTCTGCTTCACTTCATGGCTGAAGAAATCCAGCAGATACCCGGCAATAGCCCTCGCACTGTCATCCGGCGCGGCAAACGGGGCGTTACGGTCCCTGTCATGCGCTCTGACAATGCCCACAATCTTGTCCGGGTTCACGCGCAGGAAGTGGCCACCAATGCGCTGGTCAGCCGAGCGCAGGGGGATGATGTCACGCGGGGGCACACCGCTGACATTCCCGTCCCAGATATCGTGAATGCCTTCCAGTTCGGGGCTCTGCCAGTCATTGACCTCAATAATCACTTTTTCGGCGATATCGAGAAATGTCTGGGAATTGCCGACTGAAGAGGTGGGAACGATGCCGCCATCTTCAGTAATGGCAGTGGCTTCAACCACGGCAACGTCAAACTTGCCGTAATTCCCCTGCACCGCCCGCCCGGCAACCTGACCGAGATGGTTGTCAAAATACTCTGTCTCATCCTCGTTAATACGGTTGCGCATCCCGGCATCCGTATTGAAGGGGGAGCGAAACGACACACCGTTGACCTTTGCCAGCACGCCGTCCAGCTGCGGGCCGGTTGAAGCTCCGGTAATCAGGCTGATCCGGTAGTCCTCACCCCGTGCGTGGGCCTGCCCCATAAGCTCGGCCAGAGCCTCCGGCACGGCCTTGGGGTAGCCTGCTCCGGTAAAGCCACTGGTACCGACAACGGCTCCGGGGCGAATGAACGCCGCGGCGACTTCCGCCGGGCACACTTTGCTACGCAGGGCTACGTTACGAATGCGCTCTGTCATGAGAGGCTTTCCTGTTCTTGATTATTGCTGTTCCGACGCAAAACGAAGCAACCGGGAAAATGATATGTTTTATACCCCAATGCTTCGCTCCTTCCCACCGGCACTCCAGTGGAGCCGGATGACGTAGGTAAAGTTAGGCAGAAAACTCCGGGCGTGGCGCGTCACATGCTTGTGCACAAACATGTTCCGACAAAAAAATACGGCTTCTCCCTTCCCTGCTTCCGCCTGTGGCGCCTACATGGAAAGGAGAGAGGTAATGAGAGCAGATGCACACAGGGTTCTTCCTTGACGAAAACGTGAAAGCGGCAATGCGGAAAGGACTCCGCATTGTGGGAGACGTGCATGGAGATCTGCAGGCTTTTCGGCACGCCATCGCCACGGACCGATTCATTATCCAACTGGGTGATCTGGTGGATTACGGGCCGGACAGCGCGGGCGTGCTCCGGCTGATGCAGTCTGTCATGGCCGAAGGGCGCGGCCTGTTCCTGATTGGAAACCATGACCGCAAGCTGGGCCGCGCCCTGCTGGGCAAGAAACTGCGCCCGGACCCGCCGCTGGAGGCCACGCTCGCCCAGCTTCGCCTGCCGGAGAATGCGGATGTCCTCGCAACCGCGCTGGCCATGCTGGAAGCCGCCCCGGCGTGGCTGGTGCTCGGCCGCATGATCTTTGTGCATGGGGCTTTTGATGTCCGGATGCTGATGGAGCCACCACCGCCCGCCCTGGGGCGCGTGACCTTCCTGCTCTCCCGCGCCCTGTTCGGAGAGACAACCAACAGAATACAGAAAGATGGCTACCCGGAACGCTGCCTGAACTGGGTCAACCACATTCCCACCGGCTACACGGTTTATTGCGGGCATGACCAGCGCTCCACCAATGGCTGCCCGCTGACCATTCCCGGCCGCGCCGGGGGGCAGGCCATTTTTACGGATACAGGCGCGGGCAAGGGCGGCCATCTGGCCTGGCTGGATGTCCCTGCCGATTTTATGGAAAACTCCTGGGAAGGCCTGTAAACAGTCTACGGTAGCGCTCAGGGCATTACGGCCTTATTCTCTTACGAGACAGAAACAGAAACAAAAGATCGTGCACACCGTGACAGACCAGCTCTCTCCTCAGGATGCCCTGCTGGACCTCCGCCGCAGCATAGACAATATCGACGCCGCTCTGGTGGCGATGCTGGCGGAACGCTTCCGCTGCACCAAGGCCGTCGGCGCGCTCAAGGCGCGTTGTGACATGCCCCCGGCGGACCCGGAGCGTGAAGCCCGCCAGATCACCCGCCTGCGCCAGCTTGCGGAAGACGCCCATCTGGATCCGGATTTTGCCGAGAAATTCCTGAACTTCATTATCCATGAAGTCATCCGCCATCATGAAGCTATTGCGAAGCAGTCCGCCGAATCGGCGGCTAAATGACACGCCGCCTTCTGCTGCTGCGGCATGCTGAAGCCGCCAACCCTCCGGAGGGCGACTTCAGCGAGGAAGCGGATAGAGCCCGCCCCCTTACTGCCGAAGGGCAGCGCGCCGCTGCCCGCTGCGGGGCATGGCTTCGGGCGCAGGCTCTGGCGCCAGACCTTGTTCTGTGCAGCCCCGCCCGCCGCACGCGGGAAACTCTGGCCGCCCTCGCGCCGTTCCAGACCACTCCGGCACTGCGCACACTGTTCTGCCCCGATATTTATGAAGCCCAACCCGACGCCCTGCTTGCCCGCATCCGGCAAGCCCCTGCCAGCGCCCGCACTGTCCTGCTGATCGGCCATAATCCCGGCATCTCGGCACTCGCCCGCTGGCTGGATGATCAGGCCCCGATTCTGGACCAGGGATTCGCCACCGCCTCTCTGGCGGTCTTTCACATGTGGGGGTCTGAAAACGCGCAGAGCATGCCGGATTGGGCCTCGTGCGATGCAAAAAGCCTGACGCTGGACACATTCGCGCGACCCTGAAGCACAGAAAGCCCGGTTTTCCAAGAAAAACCCGTCCTGATAACGCGCGGTTTATCATCCACCAGCTTCCTGTTTCTTTCGGGATCGGGGAAAAGATTCAAAGAGCAGGCCGCAAGAGGCTGCGGTCCCATAATGCAGAAGGAAACACCATGAGCACATCGCAGAATGAAGGTCAGCGGTCTGTCGCAACCCTGTCGCTCGGTGGACGAACAACGGAACTGCCTATCCTGTCAGGTACTCTGGGGCCGGATGTTGTCGACATTCGCAAGCTCCCTGGGGAGATGGGCGTTTTTACATATGACCCCGGCTATGGTGAAACCGCGTCCTGCTCCAGCAAGATCACGTTCATTGATGGAGAAAAGGGTGTTCTCCTGCATCGTGGCTACCCCATTGCCCAGCTTGCGGAACACGCGTCCTATGAAGAGGTGATCTACCTGCTTCTGAACGGCGAGCTTCCGAACACCGCCGAATTCCAGAAATTCTCCAACACCCTGACAAACCATACCCTGCTGCATGAGCAGATCCGGAATTTCTTCAACGGTTTCCGGCGTGATGCTCATCCTATGGCCATTCTGTGTGGCACGGTTGGAGCGCTCTCCGCCTTCTATCCGGATGCCAGCGATATCGCGATCAAGGATAACCGTGAGCTTGCCGCCATGCGGCTGATCGCCAAAATCCCGACCATTGCCGCCTGGGCCTACAAATACACGCAGGGCGAAGCCTTTATCTATCCGCGCAATGACCTGAACTATGCGGAGAACTTTCTCTCCATGATGTTCGCGCGGGTTTCCGAGCCCTACAAGATCAATCCCGTTCTGGCCCGCGCCATGAACCGGATCCTGATCCTGCATGCAGACCATGAGCAGAACGCCTCCACCTCCACTGTGCGCATGGCGGGCTCCACCGGGGCAAACCCGTTTGCCTGCATTGCCGCAGGGATTGCCGCCCTGTGGGGGCCTGCCCACGGTGGCGCGAATGAAGCTGTCCTGAAAATGCTGGCGTCCATCGGCAACAAGGAAAATATCCCGGACTTCATTGCCAAGGTCAAAGACAAATCCAGCGGCGTGAAGCTGATGGGCTTTGGCCATCGCGTTTACAAGAACTTCGACCCGCGCGCGAAGATCATGCAGCAGACCTGCCACGAAGTGCTGGGTGAGCTGGGCATCAAGGATGATCCGCTGCTTGACCTCGCCATCGAGCTTGAGAAAATCGCAATCCATGACGACTATTTCGTCCAGCGGAAACTCTACCCGAATGTGGATTTCTATTCAGGCATTATCCTGAAAGCCATGGGCATTCCCACCAGCATGTTCACCGTGCTGTTTGCCGTGGCCCGCACCACCGGCTGGGTCAGCCAGTGGAAGGAAATGATTGAGGAACCCGGCCAGCGCATCTGCCGCCCCCGCCAGCTCTACACAGGGGCTCCGGAACGGGACTTCGTTGCGCTCGACAAACGCTGAGCCACACGCTTACCCTCTGAACCTACTTGAGGCGTGCCCCATCGGCACGCCTCAGCCAGAGACCACCTCGAAAAAGCGTGTTCCCCGCCTCATGCCGCATCCCGGCTCGTTGAATGGGCCTGATTGAGCGGGGTTGGCCGAGGCAAGCGCCTTCCTGTGTTTTCAAAACAAAAAAGCCAGAGCAGCCACCCGCTCCGGCTTCTTCAAAAATTTCGAGAGAACCTGAGAGCGGCTATTCTAACCGCAGTCACACCCCTTGGTCGGGGCCTTGGACTGACGCACGACGTGGTGGTCAATCCATTCGGACACAAGGCGACGCGCTTCGTTTAGGGACGCTTCAGGGTGATGAATGCGGTAGAGCGTTGTGCAGGCGTGAAACGCGGTCACATCTTCTGTGCCGACTTCACGCAGTTCCTGATAGGCCGTGACGACTGCGCGTTCGCATTTCCGCGCGATCCGACTTGGTTCAACAGACACGGCACCATCCTTAGTTAATAACCACTCTCAACAACGCAGATTAAACGCCAATTTCCATGAAGATGCAAGCTGGAAACAGGGTTTGGCACAGGGCGGCTGATCACAACTTTCTTTACAGGCTCCAGTTTCTTTACAGACTCCAGCGGCTCCGCAGGACAGACGCCACGCGGCCAGCTTCATCCAGCACTGTGCGTGGCCACGGTGCGAGGCTGTGCTCCAGAAACCGTGCATGGCCTTCTTCAACCAGACGCCGCGCCAGCCTGCCCCGCACGCCGCGCAGGTCCTGTTCACGCTCCATCAGGAAAACCGGCTGATCCACCACACAGACTTCGGCCAGCAGTGCACTGTCTCCCCCGCCAGCCACGACACAGTCTGAACACGCCATGAAGCCTGCCAGAGGGTCTTCATCCGGCTCGCCCTGCCGCCAGACGAGCAAGAATGTCTCGCTCAGCCCGGTAATAAAGGCGTCCGTCAGATCAGGCTTGCTGTCATCCCGCACAACCAGCAGCACCGCACCACCCTGACGGTTGACCAGCCCGGCCAGCTTTTTGCCCATCAGCAGCGCCTCTTCCTGCGTGCGATACGCACCCGCCCCCACCACAACCGTGACTCGCGGATGCGGCAGATGCTCCAGCCGCTCCTGCCAGGCCTTGCCCGCACGGGCCAGCACGGCGGGGGAGGAAAGCGTCATTGGCCCCAATGTCGGGCAGAACCGTGCCGTGGGCGCTGCGGGAGAAGGCGCCACCACCAGATCAAACGGCAGGGACCGCAGCATGGAGGCTGAGCGGCCCTCATGCCGCACACACCACACCACCGGGCACCCTGCCCTGCGTCCGGCCCGGAGGGCGGCATAGCCCGAGCGCCAGCCGGATGTGAGAATCAGCCCGGGTTCACGCCGTTCTTCCAGAAACGAATCGAGAGCCAGCATTTCCATCCGCACCCGCCGAAACAGGCACCCAAGGCGGGAAGCCAGCACATAGGCCGGGCCGGGCTCCGGCCCGAATGTGGTTTCAACCACCCACACAGGCGCCAACTTTGTCACAGAGAAGGTCATTTTCTCATTCCGACACGGAAGACTGAGAAGAAGCATAGATTTTCAGGCCGCCGAGAGCTATGCCAAAGCAAATTCCAACCGCCAAATTCAAGGAAGCGCTTCATGACGTCACCCGCAAACCTGGCCGCCCCGCACTCTGGCGAGACCAGCGACTGGGACCGCGATGCGGCCCTGTGCACGGCACGTCTGCTGCTGGAAATCAAAGCCATCAACTTCCGCCCGGAAGAGCCTTATACCCTCACCTCCGGCTGGAAATCCCCGGTTTATATCGATTGCCGCCGCATCATTTTCTTCCCCCGCGCCCGCGCCAAGATCATGGAGCTGGGCGTTGAGAAAATCGGGCGTCATGTCGGTTATGAAAGCCTTGATGCCGTTGTAGGCGGTGAGACAGCGGGCATTCCCTTCGCCGCATGGATGGCGGACCGCATGATGCTTCCCATGGCGTATGTGCGCAAAAAGCCGAAGGGTTTTGGCCGTAACGCCCAGATTGAAGGGGATGTGCCCGAGGGCATGCGCACCCTGCTGGTGGAAGACCTCACCACAGATGGTGCCTCCAAGGTCGCTTTCGCCAATGCGCTGCGGGATGCCGGTGCGCTGATCAATCATGCCTTTGTCATCTTCTATTACGGTGTCTTTCCGGGGGCACACCAGTCTCTGACAAACATGAACATCTCCCTGCATGCCCTGTGCACATGGTGGGATGTGCTGGAAGCCTGTTCAACGCGTCCTTACTTCTCGGAAGAAGCTGCGGCAGAAGTGCGGCGCTTTCTTGAAAATCCGGCTGCATGGTCCGCCCGCCACGGCGGCGTAGGCAGCCTGGAAGAAGCCGCTGCCTTCAAGGCCAACAAAGACAAACCTGCCTGAGTTTTCCCGCCGCATGACCAGCCCTGCCCACCCCTCCACCCAACATATTCTGGCGTTTGATTCCGGAATTGGAGGGCTTGGGATTGTCAGGGCGATTCGCACACTCTGCCCCGCCGTATCCGTCAGCTATCTGGCGGATACAGCCGTCTTTCCTTACGGAGAGCAGGAGGATGCGTTTCTCATCAAGCGAATTGTCTCCCTGCTCTCAGAAGCCATCCAGCGCTTGCGCCCGCAAGCGGTTGTGGTGGCCTGCAACACCGCCAGCACGCTGACACTGGACGCCCTGCGCGCAGCCTGCCCCGATATGCCCTTCATCGGCTGCGTGCCTCCCATCCGCTGGGCGGCCCGCACAACCCGAACGCATGTCATCGGTCTACTGGCCACCCGCGCCACCAGCACGCGCCCTTATCTCAGCACGCTTCAGGCGCTTTACGCACCAGACTGCACCCTGATCGCGCACGCTGCCCCGGGTCTGGCGGCCCATGCGGAACAGGTTTTCCGGGGGCATTCCGTGCCGGATGAGGCGATCCGGGCGGAAATCAACGGGCTTTTTACACGGGACTGTTCAGACAGGCTGGATACCGTGGGTCTGGGCTGCACCCATTACACCTTTCTGCTGGAGCAGCTCCGTGCTGTCTCTCCGCCCGGCATCACATGGCTGGACCCGGCGGAAGCCGTAGCCCGCCACACGGCAACCGTGCTCAGCACCCTGCCCCCAGCGCCGCACAGGCGCGAACCTGCCCGCGCATGGTTCACGGCACAGCCGCCTGAGTGTGCGGCCCTTATCAAGGCCCTGCCGCCCTACGGATTTGAGACCATTGCATTATGGGACACCGCTCAGAAGGCAGCTCCGGCGGACGCTCTCCAAAAAGGCTGCCCATAAAAAAAGGGCGGCCTGACGGCCACCCTTTGACGGTCATTCCCTGACCGCACGCCCAAGAATTTGGAGCGTCTCTTAACTCTCGCGGTTGGCTGAATAGCTCGCTGTTTCAATCAGCAGCCCGCGAATTTCACTGTCAGCAAACAGGTTCAGGGCATCCCGCGCCTTTGCGGCATACTCTTCCGCCTTGCGCAGGGTGACCCCGATGGCATCAGTCTGTGCAATACGCGCCAGAGCGGCGTCCAGATCCTCAGGCGTCTGCTCGCTGTCTTCAATCACGCGTCGCCAGAACACACGGTCTTCCTCACTGCCTGCCTCATAGGCTGCCAGAACAGGGAGTGTCACTTTCCCTTCCCGGAAGTCATCCCCCACTTCCTTGCCCAGCACAGCCTGATCTGCCGCATAGTCCAGCGCATCATCCACCAGCTGGAAGGCCATGCCCAGATTGGCGCCGTAAACCCGCAGGGCTTCACGCTGCTCCGGTGTTCCCTCCCCGATCACCGCACCGGCTTCACACGCGGCTGCAAACAGCGCCGCGGTTTTGCCATAGATCACCTGCAAATACTGATCGACCGAGGTGGAGAGATCATTCTGCGTTGTCATCTGCATGACTTCGCCTTCCGCCAGCGTGGCGGACGCCGCGGACAGAATCGCCATCACCTCCAGCGAGGCATCGGCTGTGAGAATCTGGAAAGCCCGTGCGAACAGGAAATCGCCCACCAGCACGGAAGCCTTGTTTCCGAAAATGGCATTGGCGCTGGCCAGCCCGCGGCGGAGCTGGCTTTCATCCACTACATCATCATGCAGCAGGGTCGCGGTATGAATAAATTCAACACAGGCCGCAATTTCAACATGCCGCAGCTTGCCGTCCTGATTGTCGTACCCACAGAGTCGGGCCGTAGCCAACGTCAACAACGGGCGCAGGCGCTTGCCCCCGGCGGCAACAAGATGCGCGGCAAGTTGCGGGATAAGCGCAACCGGGCTTTGCATCCGTGCAACAATCACCTGATTACAGGCGCGCATATCCTGCGCGAGGTAATCGGCCAGGGCCTTTAAGCCCGCTTCTCCTGGCTTACTCACAGAAACACTAGATCCATCCTGGCTTGTGGCCCTGCCAGACTCTGGCAGACTACCAGACTCTGGCAGACTAACTGCAACATTCAAACGCTATATCCCCCAGCCATGGGATGAGTTGACGCCCAACCATATGCGGGGCACCAGAAAAACGGTCAAGCATCAACCGCTTCAAGACAGCCAGACCCTTTTTGTTAAGGCCCGTTTATGGCCCATTCTTCAGAACTTTCTCAAGACACCTTGCTGGGTGGGCGCATTGCCTACGCGCAGTTCCGTATTGGCTACCGAACCGGGCTGGAGCCGGTGCTCATGGCCGCCGCCGTCCCGGCCCGCGCCGCGCAGCGCGTGGTGGAAATCGGCTGCGGGGCGGGAGCTGGCCTGCTGTGCCTCACTCACCGCATCCCCGGCCTGACAGGCACCGGCGTGGAGCAGAACACGGAAACCGCAGCCCTTGCGCACCAGAATCTCAGCGCCAATGCCCGTACGGACATCAGCATTCTGAATGCCAGATTTCCAGACACGCTCCCTGAAGGCCTGTTTGACCATTGCCTTGCGAATCCGCCCTGGCATGATCCGGACAGCACAGCCTCCGCCACAGAGCGGCGCGATCTGGCCCGACGGGCACAGCCGGACACGCTGAAAACCTGGATTCAGGGCTCTGCACGCCTGCTCAGGCACAAAGGCAGCCTGACCCTTGCCCTGCCTGCCAGCCTGATGGCCGCCGCCATCACACATCTGACAGAAAGCGGCTTTGGCGGCATCACCTCCTACCCCTTCTGGCCAAAAGCCGGGAGAGAGGCCCGCATTCTGCTCCTTCAAGCGCGTTATGGGGTCCGCAGCCCGGCCCGTCTGGTGTCTGGCATGATTTTACATGAGGAAGACGGGCGTTTTACCCCACAGGCACGCGCCGTACTGGAAGAGGGAGCAGCCCTGCCCGGCCTGTAAGTCTGTGTGCCTGCGAGAACGGGGGCGCGGGATGAGACACGCCTTCAGTCCCCCACCAGGCCTCGAAGCAACGCGCCCCAGAGGCAACCTGAACAAAGCCCTTGCCCGAAGCCTCCTTCTACAGAACGCTTCGGGCGAGCCCTGTCAGTGCCGTTTTTTATTCAAAAACAGAGGCTTCGAACGCTTCTTCCCATGTTCCCATGGTTGAGGCGCGGCTGTATTCCGTAGAGCGGTTTTCAAAGAAGTTGGTGTGCTCCACCGCGTTCAGCATGTCATCCAGCCAGGGCAGCGGATTGGTCGTGGTGTTGTAAAGCGGGTCGAGCCCAAGCTGAATCAGGCGGCGGTCCGCAATAAAGTGGATGTAGGTTTTCACCTGCTCGGCATTCAGCCCTTCCACTTCACCCATTTCAAAGGCGAGGTCGATAAAGGCTTCTTCATGCTCGACAATGGTCGCGCAGATATCCCGCAGTTCCTGCTGGAACGCATCCGTCCAGATTTCCGGGTTTTCATGTACAAACTCACGGAACAGACGAATGACGGACAGGCAGTGCAGTGTTTCATCCCGCACGGACCAGGAAACAATCTGCCCCATGCCCTTCAGCTTGTTGAAGCGCGGGAAGTTCAGCAGAATGGCGAAGGATGCAAAAAGCTGAAGCCCTTCGGTAAAGGCCCCGAAGGCTGCCAGCGTCTTGGCGATTTCATGCTTGCTGTCCACAGAGAACGCCTGCATGTAATCGTATTTATCCTTCATTTCCTTATACTTAAGGAATGCGGAATATTCGGCTTCCGGCATACCCAGCGTATCCAGCAGATAGCTGTAGGCCGCGATATGGATGGTCTCGATGTTGGAGAATGCCGAGAGCATCATCAGCACTTCAGTCGGTTTGAACACCCGGCTGTAATGCTTCATGTAGCAGTTGTTCACCTCCACGTCGGACTGGGTGAAGAACCGGAAAATCTGGGTCACCAGATTCCGCTCGCTGTCATTCAGCACGCGGTGCCAGTCTTTCACATCGTCAGCCAGCGGCACTTCTTCCGGCAGCCAGTGCACGCGCTGCTGGGTCAGCCACGCATCATAAGCCCACGGATAGCGAAAGGGCTTGTACACGGGGTTGGCGGTCAGCAGGTCAAAGTGCTGTTCCGGCTCGCCCGGTCCGGCAGATGTTTCGCTCATGAGACTGTCCTTTAAGAGGAAAGTTTTAAAATCAGAAAGTTATGAAGCTCTTATGAGACTTACTGGCACGCCAGACATTCATCATAATTGCTTCCGTTCGAAGCCTGGGCCTCAGCGGCATCTCCGGCCCGACGGGCCGCCTCAGCCGCCAGAACCCCTTCCTTGGTCAGCACATTGCTCACCGTATCAGCACGCTGAATGGACAGGGAACGGCAGTAGTACAGAGACTTCAGGCCCTTCTTCCACGCCATGTGATGGATCTGGTGCAGGTCGCGCTTATGCACATTGGCAGGCAGGAACAGATTAACCGACTGCGCCTGACACACATAGGGCTGGCGGTCTGCCGCGTGTTCCACAATCCAGCGCTGGTCCAGCTCAAACGCGGTCTTGAACACATCCTTTTCCTGCTGCGTCAGGAAGTCCAGATCCTGCACGCTCCCCTTGTTGAGGGTGATGTAGGACCAGACTTCTTCCGTATCCTGCCCTTTTTCCTTCAGAAGCTGCTGCAGGTGGCGGTTGCGCACCGTGAAGGAGCCGGAAAGGGTTTTCTGCAGGAACACGTTCGCGGCAATCGGTTCAATACCGGGGCTGGCATTGCCCGCGATAATGGAGATGGACGCGGTGGGGGCAATGGCCATCTTGTTTGAGAAGCGTTCCTGAATGCCATATTCGGCGGCATCCGGGCAGGCGCCGCGCAGGTCCGCCAGCTTGCGGGAGGCGGCATCGGCCTGCTCGCGAATATGCTTGAAAATCTTGCGATTCCAGACCTTTGCGACCACACCTTCAAACGGCACATTCTTGCTCTGCAGGAAGGAATGGAAGCCCATGACCCCAAGCCCGACAGACCGCTCCCGCATGGCGGCATAAGCCGCGCGCGCCATTTCCGGGGGAGCGCGGTCAATGAAGTCCTGAAGCACGTTATCCAGGAACAGCATCACGTCTTCAATAAACTGCGGGTTCTCTGACCACTGATCCCATGTCTCGAGATTCAGGGATGAGAGGCAGCACACCGCCGTCCGCTGCTTGCCGTGGTGATCAATCCCGGTCGGCAGGGTGATTTCCGAGCACAGGTTGGAGGTTTTCACCTCAAGCCCCGCCAGCTTGTGGTGTTCGGGACGGGCGTTGTTCACGTGGTCGGAATAGACGATGTAGGGTTCGCCCTGCTCCATGCGCGCTGTCAGGATACGAATCCACAGAGCGCGGGCCGAAACCTTGCGGATCACGGAATTATCCCGCGGGGAGAGCAGGCCCCATTCCTCATCCGCTTCCACAGCGCGCATGAAGGCATCAGACACCAGCACACCATGGTGCAGGTTCAGGGCCTTGCGGTTGGGGTCCCCCCCGGTGGGGCGGCGGATTTCCACAAATTCTTCAATTTCCGGGTGCCAGACCGGCAGATACACCGCAGCAGAGCCACGACGCAGGGAACCCTGGCTGATGGCCAGTGTCAGGCTGTCCATCACGCGGATGAACGGAATAACACCGGATGTCTTGCCATTACGGCCGACATTTTCCCCAATGGAGCGGAGGTTGCCCCAGTAGGAGCCAATGCCGCCGCCCTTGCTGGCCAGCCAGACATTCTCGTTCCACAGCCCCACAATGCCTTCCAGACTGTCACTTGCTTCGTTCAGGAAGCAGGAAATCGGCAGGCCGCGTGTTGTGCCGCCGTTGGAGAGCACCGGCGTTGCGGGCATGAACCAGTGTTGGCTCATATAGTCATAGATACGCTGTGCGTGCCCGGCATCCGCCCCGTAATAGGAGGCCACACGCCCGAAGAGATCCTGATAGCTCTCATCCGGCAGCAGGTAGCGGTTATCCAGCGTGGCCTTGCCAAACGGTGTCAGCAGGGCATCCCGCGTGCGGTCAACCCGCACCTGATGGTGGCCGGGCAGCTGCACCATGTCTTCCAGCTTGCCGGGCTCAAATAGGTCCGCTTCTTCCCCGGAGCCAGACATGGAACGACGGCTTTCATTTTCCTGAACGTCGATCAGACTCATGGTGACTTGCTCCGGTTTATGCATTGACGTGATCTGTCGTGAAGGGGCGAAGCCGCAGAAAACCGCGCTCCAAGTCGCGCCGCCTGCCTCTGGACCTCACTATATGTCGCGTTCTTGCGACATATATGCCCCCATATCTAGTGATTTTTTTACACCCTAACCTTTAAAAAAGGCTTGTGTTTGAAAAGATGGCAGTTTTTGCCGATCATAAATTGTTTCAGGCTCTCCGGGATTTTTTTCACCCTGCGTGAATCAGCCCGGACGCTTCCATACGGCGCCGTGATTCCGTGATGCCCTCCGCCACGGCCAGTGCGGCAGCCAGCGCCCGCCGCCCGGCGCGGGCATCCACCTTCACCGGGGCGCCATCCAGGCAGGACGCCACAAAAGCCTCATGCTCCGCAAAGAGAGAATCATGATCTTTCCATGAAATCGCCTCCCGGCGGAATCCTCCCGTGCCCGGCAGGGGCAGGCCTTTTTCCCGGCCGATCATGGTCAGTTCGCGTTTTCCGAAATCAGCAGAGAGATAGCCTTCCTCTGAAAACAGCCGCATCCGCCGCTCTGTCTTCAGGGAAATGCGGCTGGCGGTAATGGTCGCCACACAGCCGTTCTCAAAGCGCACACGGGCATTGGCTATATCTTCATACTCCGAGCTGACAGCCGCCCCCAGCGCATCAACCTGCGCAATGGGGCTGTCCACAATCGCCAGAACCAGATCGAGATCATGGATCATCAGATCCAGAATTACGGAAACATCCGTGCCACGCGGCTTGAAGGGGGCAATCCGCGTGGCCTCAATATAAAGCGGGCGGGTGATTCGCCGGGTAATTGCCTCGTGCTCCGCCGAGTAGCGCAGCAAATGCCCCACCTGACACACCAGACCGCTCTGCTCTGCCAGCGTGATCAGAAAATCCGCCTGCTCCAGCGTAGCCGCCACCGGCTTTTCCACCAGCACATGTCTGCCAGCCCGCAGGGCCTGCACAGCCAGCTCGAAATGATATTCCGCCGGGGCCGCCACAACCACAGCGTCACACACCGCCAGCAGTTCCTCCACTGAAGCCATGGCCGGGCACCCGGCTTCCCGCGCGACGTCTGCCGCCCGCCCTGCATCCGGGTCAAAGAGGCCAACCAGAGCCTCACGGGGCACATCTCTGACCTTGAGGGCATGATACCGGCCAAAATGCCCAGCCCCGATCACCCCAACCCGCAGAGTTCCATTCATCTTTCAGACCTTCCAGACCTGCTAGCGCACCATTGTCCGGCCAGCGGTAGCAGCCTCCCGCAGAAAACCCAAACCCTCTTCGCGTCAGCCCCGGGCAAAGCCGCACTCTGTAAAAAAACCATAAATTTTTCAGCCTCCGCCCGACTCCGTGCCCGAAAACCCGATACCCGTATATTTCGCCCTGCACGGCAGGGGTCAGGCCGGACGGCCCTTGCGGGAATGTGATGCAACCCCGCCACTCCGCCCCATCAAATCCCCCGCAATACGCCTGCATCTGGCCGGGAAGTGTTGCATCACGGGCCGGGGAACGGCATGGTCCGGGCGACAAAAATCGATTGATCAGGTGAGAATGTATTACAGCCGCCTCAAGATGGCCTCGGTACTGGGTGTGTGCCTTTTAGGGCTGCTGCTCTGCCTGCCCAATGGTCTGCGCAACCCCTTCCCCTCCATGCCATGGCGCCAGATTCATCTGGGGCTGGATCTGCGCGGCGGGTCCTACCTGCTCATGCAGGTTGATCTGCAAAGCCTGACGCATGACCGGTTGCAGACACTGGCAGACAGCACGCGGGAAGCCCTGCTGAAATCCCAGCTTGGCTACCGCAACATCACCACCAACGCAGAGGCTGGCACAGTCTCCTTCACACCGCGCGACCCTTCGGAAACCGAGGCGGACCTCGCGGCTCTGAACAAACTGCCGCGTGTGGTCCCTAACGAGTTTTCCGTTCAGAAACAGGATAGTGGCGGCATTGTCCTCACACTCTCGCCCGAGGCGCTGAAGGCGCGGGCACGGGAAGCTGTCACCCAGTCCATCGAGATTGTGCGCCGCCGTATTGACGCCACCGGCGCGGTGGACCCGGAAATCACCCGTCAGGGAGATGACCGCATTGTGGTTGAGCTGCCCGGCGTGAGTGACCCGGAACGGATCAAGACCCTGCTGGGCACCACCGCGAAAATGACCTTCCGTCTGGTGGACCCCAATCCGGCCCACGCAACGGCTGCTTCTCCGGGCGTCAGCCTGCTGCCCATGTCCTCAGAAGGAGATGGCCCGCCGCTCCCGGTTTATGACCATGTCGATGTGGATGGCACGGACCTGACCAATGCAGGTGCCGTCATTGATTCCCAGACCGGCGAATGGGCCGTGACCTTCACTTTCGATTCCGTTGGCACCCACGCCTTCTCCACGGTCACGCAGGCCAATGTGGGGCGGCGCTTCGCCATCGTGCTGGATAACAAGGTGATTGAAGCCCCGGTCATCCGCTCCCCCATTACGGGCGGAAACGGGCAGATTACCGGCGGGTTTGATGCCCAGAAAGCGACAGACCTCGCGCTCATGCTGCGTGCGGGCGCCCTGCCCGCTCCGCTGAGCGTGATAGAACAGCACACCATTGGCCCGTCTCTCGGCGCGGATTCCATCAAGGCCGGCATGCTCAGTCTGGCGGCAGGCTTCATGCTCGTCATCCTGTTCATGGCGCTGTTTTACGGTCGCTTCGGCTGGTATGCGAACATCGCACTGCTGGCCAACCTTGTGCTGATGGTCGCCATTCTCTCCCTCTTTGAAGCCACCCTGACCCTGCCGGGCATGGCCGGGATGCTGCTGACACTGGGGATGGCGGTGGACGCCAATATCCTTATCAATGAACGCATCCGGGAAGAGGTGGCACGGGGGCGCACTCCTCTGGCGGCCATGCAGGCCGGGTTCGAGCGCGCCACCTCCACCATTGTGGACAGTAACGCCACGGCCCTGCTGGCGCATGTCATGCTGTTTGTGTTCGGCACAGGCCCTGTGCGGGGTTTCGCGCTGACCATCACCATCGGAATCGTGACCACCCTGTTCACGACTCTCCTGCTTTCCCGACTGCTCATGGTCCGCTGGTATGCGCGCACGCGCCCGACCAGCCTGCCTGTCTGAGACGAGGCGCTTATGTTCGGACGTCCTCTCCTGCGTTTTGTACGCAAGGATACTCACATCAACTTCATGCGCGGGCGCTATGCGGGGCTGATTGTCTCCGCGGCGCTGTCTCTGCTCTCCGTTGTGCTGTTCCTGCATCCCGGCCTCACGCTGGGGCTGGATTTCCGCGGCGGCATTGTGGTGGAAGCCAAAACACCCGGCCCGGCGGACTTCGCCAAACTGCGTTCCGCGCTGGCCGCGCATAATGTTGCACACGCCTCCATCCAGTCCTTCGGCGCGCCGGATGACGTACTGATCCGTCTGGATGCGGGAGACGCGCAGAAAACCAACGCCATTGTGGACACCGTGCGCCACGCGGTGGCGGAAGCCCAACCCGGCACCACCGTTCTGCGGGCGGATGCCGTCGGGGCGTCTGTCTCTGCCGAACTGTTCCGGAATGGCATGCTGGCTCTGGGCCTGAGTCTGGCGATGATTCTGGGCTATATCTGGTTCCGCTTCGAGTGGGAGTTCGCCCTCAGCGCCGTGATCACGCTGGTGCTGGACCTGACCAAGACCATCGGCTTTCTGGTGATTACCGGCTTTGAGTTCGATCTGGTCATGGTGGCGGCCATCCTCACCATTCTGGGATATTCCACGAATGACAAGGTGGTGGTGTATGACCGCGTGCGTGAAAACCTGCGCAAATACCGCACCATGCCGCTGCGTGAACTCATTGATCTTTCCATCAACGAGACCCTGAACCGCACACTCGGCACCTCCTCCACCGTGTTTCTGGCCTCCCTGCCGCTGGCCCTGTTCGGGGGCACTACCCTCTCCGGCTTTGCATGGACCATGCTGTTCGGGATTGTGGTTGGCACATCCTCTTCCATTTTCATCGCAGCCCCGCTGCTGCTCTTTATGGGTGAAGGCCGCCTCAAGCGGGATGCCAAACCGCCGGCCAAGTAGTCGGCCGCACACCACATCCGCTCACACGAAAAAGCGTTCCGCACCCTCTGCTCGGAACGCTTTTTTATCGGTGGAGAATCGAAAAGCGGGAAAACGCCTCGTCAGGCCGCGTTCTGGAGAACCTCTAGCGCCGCACAACTGAAGGAGGCGCAGGATCTGGCTGCTCAATCACGGCCAGAAAATTTTCCATGGCCCGACCCGCATTCTGCATCCCTGCGCCGGACGGGCTCTGCTCCGCCGTCAGGATTGCCGCCAGAGCCGCACGATCCGCATCAACAAGCTGAAGCAGCCGCCCGGACGGCACACCGCCGGACATGACCTGCCCCCGGGCCATACCGTTGGCAATAATATAGCTGTACATCAGTGTGCGGGGGGTGGGGTTTATGGCCACCATGCCGGCGGAAGACTGGCAGCCTGCCAGAGCCACAAGGCCCGCAAGCCCGGCCACCAGACGAAAAAAAACCGGAAATCCAGATACGGGACGCGTCATGAAACGAGCCTACCCCATATCTGTCTTTCCGGGAAATCCCCTCAGCGCCCCAAAAAGCGCATCAGGGAGACCGCATCAGCTCTGGCCTGACGAACCAGACCAGCACTGCGCAGACTGGCTTTGACCAGACTGCTCAGCCAGAGCGCTGTCAGACCTTGCGGGCTGCCAGTTCATCACGGATCTGCTCAAGCAGGATTTCCGTTTTGGTGGGTTCCGGCGGTGCGGCAGGTGCTGCTTCCTGCTGTGTGTGCAGGCGGCTCAGAATCTTCACGAACCAGAAAATCACCAGCGCCATGATCAGGAACTGGATAACCGCATTGATGAACAGGCCAAGGTTCAGCGTGACGGCACCCGCTTTCTGGGCTTCCGCCAGAGTGGCGAAGTGTTCGCCCTTCAGCGTGATGAAAAGATTGGAAAAATCAATCCCGCCAATGATCAGGCCGAGCAGCGGGTTAAAAATATCCTTCACCAGACTGTTCACAATGGCCGTGAAAGCCGCACCGATGATGACACCAACGGCCAGATCAATAACATTGCCGCGCATGATAAACGCACGGAATTCGCCCACCCAGCCGGGGGTGTGCACATGAGATTTAATGTCGGCCATAAGTTGTCTTATCCTTATTCGCAGGCAGAATATCTGCTCTTTATCCAGTATGAACCCTTTTTAACAAGTCCAAACCGCAACGATTCGTGGTGATTCCTCACCAGACGTGCTTTTACAGCCGCATCAACGCAGATTTTGTGCCTGTTCAGACCAAAAGCGGCCCGGAAGACTGCATGAGTTGTTGATCCCTCCTGCACAGACGGCTATACGCACTCGCACGCATAGCCCGGTCGGTATCGGGACAGCCTTTTGAACGGAAAGACGCAACATATGAAACCCGGCATTCACCCTGACTACCACGAAATCACCGTCATCATGACCGATGGCACCGAATACAAAACCCGCTCCTGCACCGGCAAGGCTGGTGACACGCTCCGTCTGGACGTGGACACGAAGTCTCACCCGGCATGGACTGGCGTGCAGCGTATGATGGACACCGGGGGTCAGGTTGCGAAGTTCAACAAGCGCTTTGCTGGCATCGGCACGCGCGCAAAGGGCTGATCCCCCTTTCCCGGACTGACTTGATCAGACTGGTTGAAAAATCCGGAACCCCGCCCCTTGAAACAGGGGGCGGGGTTTTCCACGTTTAGCCCAGAGGCAAGTGCCCAATACCGGGGCTTTCCTCTTCACCCTGCCGCTGCAGCCCGCCTCAAGGGGGCGCATCACGGCAAGACCTTGCTGAACGAGGAGGTTTTTGAACCATGAGTTACGATTTTGCACCGCTGTTCCGCAGCGCCATCGGGTTTGACCGGCTGGCGCAGGTTATGGATACAGCCGCCCGCACCACCGCCAGCCCGAGCTACCCGCCTTACGATATCGCCAAAACGGGGAGCGACCGTTACGCGCTGACCATGGCTGTGGCGGGCTTTGGCCCCGATGATATTGAACTGGTTGTGCAGGATAACACGCTTGTCGTGTCCGGCCGGGTCAGTGAACCGCAGAACGAAGGGGAAATCCTGTATCGCGGGATTGCGCGCCGCGCCTTTGAACGCCGCTTTGCGCTGGCGGACCATGTGGAAGTAACCGGTGCCGACATGAATAACGGACTCCTGCGCATTTCTGTTCGCCAGATCGTGCCGGAAGCCCTCAAGCCCCGCCGTATCCCCGTATCCTCCAGCTCTTCCGGCACTCTCGCCGGCAGCTTCTCCGGGCCGGAGGCGCACACGGAGCGTTCCGGCACTCCGGGTGAGGCCATCCCGCCAACAGCCACCGGCACCCAGCCCGCCGCGGCCGCGGCGTAATCACGCGTTAAAGAGCGGGAAAAGGAGGAACCCCGGTTCCTCCTTTTTCCAATGAGCACATTTGCTGCTTGACCTGTGAGGGACGCTCCCCCCATATCGTCGCCACAGATGCGCGCCGGCAGGCACGCGGGCTTTCGGAATGGTTTCCGGACCGTCCAGTTTCTCCGGTGCCTGCGCAAGCGCCGACCGACCGACAGGATGGAAGCAATGACGACCTTACCGCTGATGCCCAAGGCCACCGCCGTGTGGCTGATTGAAAAAACCGCCCTGAGCTTTACTCAGATTGCCGAGTTTTGCGGCATGCACCCTCTGGAAGTGCAGGCTATTGCCGATGGTGAGGTTGCTCAGGGCATTGTGGGGTATGACCCCGTTGCCAACCACCAGCTCAAGCTGGAAGAAATTCACCGCTGCGAGGCCAACCCGGACGCACGGCTGAAAATTCTGGCTACCAGCAACCCGGTCAAGCGCCGCTCCAAGGGCGCACGCTATACGCCTGTTGCCAAACGGCATGATCGTCCGGATGGGATTGCGTTCCTGCTGCGCAACTTCCCGCAGCTGAATGATCTTCAGATTGTCAAACTGCTGGGCACCACGAAAGACACCATTGCCAAAGTGCGAGACAAGCAGCACTGGAACACGCCGAACATCAAACCGCGCGACCCGGTGACCATCGGCCTGTGCAGCCAGATGGACCTGAACGCCGCAGTCAATGCCGCCACGGCACGTCTGGAGCGCGACGGGCAGGAAATTCCTCAGCCGCCGCCGCTGGATATTGCGGATATGATGGGTGCGATGGAACACGCCGAAGGCGAAGAGTAATCCTCGCGCACTGGCCAGCCTTGCGCTGGCCAGTGTCCTTTTCAGGCCAGAATGATACTCACTTTTGTTGACCGCCTTTCTGGCAGTCTTTCCGGCGATTTTCGGAAACTCTCTTCGTCAGCAGAGAGGAGAGAAAGCCCGCCTTGCCCTGACACAGGGCCAAAAAGCGGGCCATGGCTCAGGCAGAAAGGCGCTCTATTTCTTCCTTGATGCGCAGCTTCTGCAATTTGAGACACATCAGAACACGTTCATCTGGCTTGGGTCGCCCACCTTCCGAAGAGATCTGCTTGTCGATCCGTGAGTGGCGGGACTTAAGACTCTCAATCCTGGACTGGTAGGTCATTGACTGCCTCCATTCGGTTGATGGTCTCCTCACGCTAGCGCACTCTCTCCGCGTTTTTTCATGTTATTTTCACAATCCCGACAATTCAGGCATGCATTCGAAACATATCTGAAATTTCTTTTTTTGCCGCTGGCCTCCGTGCCACGCATGCGCAAGACTGAAGGCCGCACGTTCTGGCAGGACTCTGGAGAAGCACACGGCAAACGCCGGTGCACAGCCGGTCCACCCGCCACGCAGGAGAGAGAAAGCACCATGCTGAAAGACCGCGATTCACTACTCGGCCAGCTCCATGAACTCCGCAGTGAACATCGTGATCTTGATACCATCATCAGTCGGCTGACCGATGGAAGCGTCCTGACAGACCAGTTACAGCTTCAAAGACTGAAAAAACGTAAATTACTGCTCCGTGACAGAATTACACGGCTTGAAAGCGAACTGATCCCCGACGATATTGCCTGACCTTTTTCTACAACCGGATAGTGCATCACCGTGAGCGAAACCGCCCCCCTGCCCTCCACCCCGATTCAGGACGCAAACCTTGCCCCGAAGGTCGGCATTATCATGGGCAGCCAGTCGGACTGGGAGACCATGCGCCATGCGGATGCCATCCTGACAGAAATGGGCATTGCCCATGAAACCCTGATTGTCTCCGCACACCGCACGCCGGACCGTCTGGCGGACTACGCCAGAACTGCCGCAGGCCGCGGCCTGTGCGTGATTATTGCAGGCGCTGGTGGGGCGGCCCATCTGCCCGGCATGTGCGCCGCATGGACACGCCTGCCCGTGCTGGGCGTGCCTGTTGAATCCCACGCCCTGAAAGGCATGGACAGCCTGCTCTCCATTGTCCAGATGCCCGGTGGTGTGCCCGTTGGCACACTGGCCATCGGGGCTGCGGGCGCGAAAAACGCCGCCCTTCTGGCCACCTCCATTCTGGCCTTGCAGGAACCGGAACTGGCCGCAAAGCTGGAGGCATGGCGCGCTGTGCAGACTGCTTCCGTCCCGAACGCCCCGCTTTCTGAAAAAAAGTAATGTCAGCCTCCTCTTCCCGCTCTTCTTCGTCCGGCCTCGGGCCGAACGCTGTTATTGGTATTGTCGGTGGTGGCCAGCTTGGCCGCATGTCCGCCATGGCGGCCGCCAGGCTCGGCTTTCGCACCCATATTCTCACGCAGGAGGCAAACGGCCCGGCCGCACAGGTTGCCCATGCCGTAACCCTCGGCGCGTATGAGGATCACACGGCGCTGGAAGCCTTTGCCCGCGCGGTGGATGTCGTCACATTTGAATTCGAGAATATCAGTGCTGACGCGCTGGATTGCCTCGCACAGCATTGCCCGGTGCACCCCTCCGGCGCCATTCTGCGCATCAGTCAGGACCGGCTGGCCGAAAAGACCTTCCTCTCGAGCGCGGAAATCCCGCTGGCGCCCTGGCATGCCGTGACAGACCACGCCTCCCTGCACGCCGCGGCAGAGGCGCTCGGTTTTCCCTTCATCCTGAAAACCACCCGCAACGGGTATGACGGCAAGGGACAGGCGCGGGTTTATGAGGCCGCCCAACTGGAAGAGGCTTTTGCCTCCCTCGCTCCGCACCCGCTGGTGGCGGAAGGCATGGTGGATTTCGCCTGCGAACTCAGCGTGATGGTGGTGCGCGGTACAGACGGCACGACTCGCTGCTTCGCCCCCGGCCTCAATCATCATCGGGACGGGATTCTGGATCTCACGCTGGCCCCGGCTCCCGTACCGCAGGAAACAGCGCAGCAGGCACAGGCCCTCGCCATCACCATTGCCGAAAAACTGGATCTTGTCGGCATTCTGGGTGTGGAAATGTTCCTGGACCGCTCCGGCGCCCTGCTGGTGAACGAAATGGCTCCGCGCCCGCATAACTCCGGCCACTGGACCATGGACGCCTGCCCGGCGGACCAGTTTGAAATGCATATCCGCGCCGTGGCGGGTCTGCCCCTGCCCCCCGCCATCCGGCATTCCGATGCCGTGATGAAGAACCTCGTCGGCCCGGATGATATGGCCCTGTGGCCCCAGATTCTGGCGACACCCGGCCTCCTCCCGCATTTATATGGCAAGGAAGAAGCCCGTGACGGCCGGAAAATGGGCCATGTGAACATCCTGTTCCCCTGTGGCAGCCTGCCCGGCGCATTGGGCATTCAGGATGCCCTCGGCCCGCTGGCCACCCGGGCGGAGGAAGAACAGGAAGAGGACTGCGCCTGAAAACCGCACCTGCGGGAACAACACCGGGCAGGCTTAAAACAGACCTTCCTCTTTCAGGCTCAAAAGCTGGCCGCCGCCGACAATCACGTGATCCCAGATGGTAATCCCCATAAGGGTGGCGGCCTGCGCAATGCGCTGTGTCATGAGAATATCATCCTGTGAGGGAGATGGGTCCCCACTGGGATGATTGTGCACCAGCACAAGAACCTCCGCCTGAAGTTCCAGAGCGCGCCGCACCACCTCCCGCGGGTAGACGGGAGTGTGGTCCACGGTCCCACGCCCCAGCATTTCATCCGCCAGCAGATGATGGCGGGCATCCAGAAACAGCACGCGCACCTGCTCCACCACCTCATGCGCCAGCATGGCGCTGAGATAGGCTTTCAACTGGGCACGGTCGGCCAGCACGCCTGTGCGCTTGAGCCGCACACGGTGCAGCCGCAGCCCGGCTTCCTGCACCAGCCGCAGCGCAACATGCAGGGCCGGAGCCTTTCCCAACACCTCCTGCATCTCCTGCTCAGACGCTGAGAGCAGGGCCGCCAGAGACCCGAAGCGCCGGAGCAGAGAGGCCGCCAGTGTGCCCGCATCGGGATGCCGGGGGGCCACCAGCGCAATCAGTCGGGCCAGAATGCTCTGGTCTTCCACCACATCGCCAATAAACAGCCCCACCTCCGCCAGACCAGACATCAGGGGCGGCATCGGCACAGAGTGCGCAGGCTGCGCATCCAGCGTGCTGAGCGTGAAGCCCGCCATATCGGCCAGCCCGGCCTCTGCTGTGCTCCGTTTTGCCTTTGAGCGGCGGCTTACCATCCCTGCTGCTCCAGATGCCGGAAGCTCCGCCAGCGGCGGCCTTTCAGCACCACATGATCATGCATGGTCACGGCCAGCAGGGGGGCGGAATGGAGCAACGCCTGCACCAGCGGCGCATCATGCAGGAGCTGGCGGTCAGGCTGCACATCCGCCCCGGCCAGCCGCACGGTAATCAGGGAACAGGCATGCAGCGCCAGCGCCCGCTGCATGATGGAGGAGACAAGCTGAGGCACGGGAATCCGCTCCTTTTCCAGCCCTACCTGAGCACCTCCCTGCACGCAGGCCGGTGGGGGCGCGCTCATCCCCTCAGGGGCCGGATTTCCCTCTGTTTCAAACCGCTCTCCCGTCTTGAAGCGTTCATCGGCCAGCAACTGGTTTCGGCTGTCCAGAAACAGCACATGCAGAAAGCTGGTGGGCGCATGGGCCAGATGCGCCGCGCAATAGGCCAGCAGCTTATCCCAGCTTCCAAGGTCAGTCCGCACGGGGGCCTTTGGGGCCGCCAGACGGTCCGCCGCCAGAGGCACAAGCTCCAGCAGTTCTGCATTGGCCCGTGTGGCCCCGGCCGCCTTCAGCGCCTCCGCAGGGGCTTCCAGCACGGCCGCCAGAGAGCCGAAATGGGTAATCAGCGCCTTGGCCAGCGGTTTTGTATCCCGCCGGGGCACGCCGGGGAAAAGCAGCATTTCCAGCAGTTCATAATCCGCCAGAGACCCCGCTCCGGCTGTCAGCACCCGCGTGCGCATCCGCTGCCGGTGCCCTGTTGGGCCGGTGGAGGAAAAGGATTGTTCCTCTCCCGTTCCAAAACGGGTCGGTTTTTCTCCTTTTACGGAGGACACCATGCCACTGCTCCGATTGGCCTCAGGCTTTCAAGACTATATAAGGGTGAAGTGAACATGTCCGAACACCCTTCCTCCGCGCTTTTTTCATCATCTCCTGATCAGGGCGAGTCCTATCTCGCACGCCTGAACCCTGAACAGCGCGCCGCCATTGAAACCACGGATGGCCCCCTGCTGGTTCTGGCCGGTGCGGGCACAGGCAAAACACGGGTGCTGACCACACGCTTTGCCCATATCCTGCTTACGGAACGCGCCAAACCCTGGCAGATTCTGGCCGTTACCTTTACCAACAAAGCCGCCAAGGAAATGCGTGAGCGTGTCTCCCTGCTGCTTGGCAGCCCGGCGGAAGGGTTATGGCTTGGCACCTTCCACGCCCTGTGCGCCCGGATGCTGCGCCGCCATGCCGATTATGTGGGCCTGAGCAGCAGCTTCACCATTCTGGACACGGATGACCAGCTCCGCCTGCTCAAGCAGGTGATGACACCCTGGCAGATTGACACCAAACGCTGGCCTGCTCCGGGCATTCTGGGCGTTATCCAGCGCTGGAAAGACCGGGGCCTGACACCCGAGCGCGTGACCGACGCCGAAGATTCCGATTTTGCGGATGGCCATGTGCGCGCCATCTACACCGCCTATCAGGCCCGGCTGATCCAGTTGAATGCGTGTGATTTTGGAGACCTGATGCTCCATGTCACGGAAATCCTGCGCACCCGCCCCGATGTTCTGGCCCAGTACCACCGCCTGTTCCGCTATATTCTGGTGGATGAGTATCAGGATACCAACACCATCCAGTATCTGTGGCTGCGGCTGCTGGCCCTCAGGCCGGGTGAGCCCTCCAACATCTGCTGCGTGGGGGATGATGACCAGTCCATCTACTCCTGGCGCGGGGCGGAAGTGGGCAATATCCTGCGGTTTGAGAAAGATTTCCCCGGTGCGCAGATTGTCCGGCTGGAACGCAACTACCGCTCCACCCGCCATATTCTGGGGGCCGCTGCCGGGCTGATTGCCCATAATGATGAACGGCTGGGCAAAACCCTGCGCTCCGGCCGGGATGATGCCAGCGGCGAGAAAGTGCTCGTGGTCGGCGTTGGGGATTCGGATGAAGAAGCCCGTGATGTCTGCGGTATGGCGCAGAAAATGCGGGCCGAAGGGCACTCCCTTTCGGAAATGGCCATCCTTGTCCGCGCCGGGTTCCAAACCCGCGCCTTTGAAGAAAAGCTGGTTCAGAGCGGCGTGCCCTACCGCATTGTGGGCGGGGTGCGATTCTATGAGCGCGCCGAAATCCGTGATGCGCTGGCCTATATGCGCGTTCTCAACCAGCCTTCGGATGATCTGGCGTTTGAACGCATTCTCAACACCCCAAAGCGCGGCATGGGGCCTGCGGGGGTGCAGAAGCTGCATGCCGCCGCCCGTAGCCGCCATATTCCCCTGACAGCCGCAACACAGGCCCTGCTGGCGGAAAAGGAACTGAAGGGCAAAACCGGTGATCTCGTCAGGGCGCTGATGACAGCACTGGACACCACGCGCGATATCCTTGCGCGTGAGGGGCATGTGGTGGCGGTGGAACACCTGCTGGAAGAAAGCGGCTATCTGGCCATGTGGCAGGCCGATACCTCACCGGAAGCGCCGGGGCGGCTGGAAAACCTGAAGGAACTGGTCCGCGCTCTGGCGGATTTCGGCACGCTGGGTGAATTTCTGGAACATGTCGCGCTGGTGATGGAGCATGACGAAAATGCCGGAGATGCCCGCATTTCCCTCATGACCCTGCACGGCGCGAAGGGGCTGGAATTTGATATTGTCTTCCTGCCCGGTTGGGAGGAAGGCGTGTTTCCCTCCCAGCGCACGCTGGATGAAGGCGGGCTGAAAGGGCTGGAGGAAGAGCGCAGGCTTGCCTATGTGGGCATTACCCGTGCGCGCAAACATGCCCTGATTTTCCATGCCGCCCGGCGGCGCATCTACGCAAACTGGCAGCCTTCCATGCCCAGCCGCTTTCTGGAGGAACTGCCGGACGAGCATGTTATCCGGCATGAAGCGCGGGACACCCTGCATCGCGCCCTGCGCTCCGCGGACTCGGTTTTTGCCGGGGGTGCGCCACTTGTCGCCCGCAGGCGGCGGGACCCTCTGGCTGAACAGGCCGCCTCCTTCCAACTGGGAGACCGCGTGCGCCACCCCAGATTTGGAGAGGGCATCATTGTCGCAGCCAATCATCATCATGTTGATGTCGCCTTTGAAAATGAAGACGGCATCAAACACCTCCAATCCACTTTTTTAGAGAAGCTTTAATGGCCGTTGCTCCCCGTCGTCACGCCTCCGCTCTGGAAACGGTTGCGGTCACCGTTCCGGAATCTGCTGTCGAATCCTATGAAAATGCCATCGGCAGCGTCTGCACCACGGTTGGTATTTTTGAAGCCAATCCGGAAGGCACCCTCTGGCGGGTAGAAGGCGTAAAAGACGTCGGGCACCGGGAAGATGATCTGGCCACAGCCCTTGTTCTGGCACAGCTCACCTCTGGCGTGAGCGCACCGCTCGAACGCAGCGCGACGGAGGCCGAAGGCTGGCTGGCCCGCACCTATGAATCCTTCCCCGAGCAGGATGTGGGGCAGCGTTTTGTTATCCGTGGCACCCACCTGCCCGATGCAAGGCACCCCACCCGCATCGCGCTGACGCTGGATGCCGGAGTGGCCTTCGGCTCGGGCGAACACGGTTCCACACGGGGCTGCCTGCGTGCGCTGGAACGCATTGCCTACCGCAACCCGCGCAACATTCTGGATCTGGGCTGCGGGTCAGGCATTCTGGCCATGGCCGCCGCGGCCCTGCTGCACAAAAAGGTGCTGGCGGTTGATATAGAACCCTGGTCCGTGCGCGTGGCCGCGCAGAATGCAGAGCGCAACGGGCTGGGCCGTGCCCTGACATGCCGACTGGGCAATGGCTGGAGAACCCCGGAAATTCGCCACACCGCGCCGTATGATCTGGTGTTTGCCAATATTCTGGCCCGCCCCCTGTGCCTGATGGCCAAAGATCTGGCCCATAATCTGGCCCCCGGCGGCACGGTCATTCTGGCGGGCCTGCTGCGCACCCAGATCCGCATGGTGCTGGCCGCGCACCGCAGGCTGGGGCTGGTGCTGGAACACACCTTTACGGAAGGGGACTGGGCCACACTGGTCCTGCGCCGCCCCTCCGCGCAAACACACTGAACCCGACGCCTGCATGACACCTCATGCAGGCGTTTTTTACAATTGCCTTTCCTCAAGACAGTATTTGTGAGGCCTGCCATGCCGTCCGCATCCGCCACCCGTCTTGCCGCCCTGCGTGCGCTCCTGAAACAGAATGGTCTGGATGGGCTGATTATCCCCCACAGTGATGAATTTCTGGGCGAATATACTCCCGCCTGTGCGGACCGTCTGGCCTGGCTGACGGGCTTTACCGGCAGCGCCGGCATGGCGCTGGTGCTGGCAGAGTCCGCCGCGGTTTTCTCGGATGGACGCTACATCACCCAGATGGACCAGCAGGTGGACAGCACCTGCTGGGAACGCCAGCACATCCACCAGACCCCACCCCCGGCATGGCTCGCCCGGAAGGCCCCCGCTCACGCCCGCATCGGGTATGACCCGCGTATCATGAGCAGTGCGGAGCTGCGGCCTTTCACGCATCTCTCCGGCATTGAACTGGTCCCCACCGCTGAAAACCTGACAGACGCCCTGTGGGCAGACCGCCCGGCCTTCCCCGCCGCCCCGGCCAGCATTCATCCGCTGGTTTATGCGGGCGAGAGCTCACACGACAAGCGCACCCGCCTCGGCCATGCTCTGGCTGAAGCCGGACAGGCCGCCGCTGTCTTGAGCGATTCAGCTTCCATCGCATGGCTGCTGAATATCCGGGGCACCGATCTTCCCTGCACTCCGGTCGTTCTGGCTTTTGCCGTGCTGCATGCCGATGCCTCGGTGGATCTGTTCATTCAGGCCAGCAAGATCCCGGCAGATGTGCGCGAATGGCTGGGCACGGATGTGCGCGTGCACGAGCCGGACACCATGGAAACCATACTGGCCACACTCGCCGGCAAGACCGTGGGAGTGGACCCGGCCAGCAATGCCATCTGGTTTACGGAGGTGCTCCGCCGCCACAGCGCCATCGTGCAGGAAAGCCCGGACCCGTGCCTGCTGCCCAAAGCCCGCAAGAACGCCACGGAGCAGGAAGGCGCCCGCAAGGCCCATCTGAAAGACGGCGTAGCCCTGTGCCGCTTCCTGCACTGGTTGAGCACGGAAGACGCGCGCGGCACGACAGAGCTTCAGGCCGCCAGCAAGCTGGACTCCTTCCGGGCGGAAGGGGCTGACTACCGTGGGGAATCCTTCCCCGCCATTTCCGGCGCGGGGCCGAATGGTGCCGTGATTCATTATCGCGTGACACCGGAGAGTGACCGCCCCCTGAATGCGGATGAAGTCTACCTGATTGACAGTGGCGGCCAGTATCCGGAAGGCACAACGGATGTCACCCGCACAGTCTGGACCGGCCCCAACACCCCGCCAGCCCGCCTGAAGGAAACCTTTACCCGCGTGCTGAAGGGCAACCTGCGCCTTGGCCGCGCCCGCTTCCCCACAGGCACCACCGGCCACGCGCTGGATGCCCTGGCGCGTTATGACCTGTGGCAGGTCGGGCTGGATTATGATCACGGCACCGGCCACGGCGTTGGCAGCTTTCTCTCCGTGCATGAAGGTCCGGCCCGGATCGCCAAAACCCCCTCCGCCATTGTGTTGCAGGACGGCATGATTCTCTCCAACGAACCCGGCTATTATGAACCGGGAGCCTACGGAATCCGGCTGGAAACGCTGGTGCTTGTGCGCGAGAGCGCCGGAGAGAACCGCCCCGGCCATGTGTTTGAGACGCTGACTCTCGCTCCTTTTGACAGAAACCTGATTGATCCGGCCCTTCTGGGGGAGGAAGATGCTCAGGTTCTGGATGCCTACCATGCACAAATCATGGCCCATATAGGCCCTCACCTGCCATCTGATGCCAGAAACTGGCTGAAAACCGCCTGTGCGCCTCTCAACAGAGCGTGAGAGAACCTGATTATCGCAACTGGTCACGCAATTGGGAATCGCTTGCCTGGCCGAAGAAGAGCAGAAAAGCTGCGAAGTGAAGGGAGCTTCCAGAATGACGACAGACAGCAAAACCATCCCCGCCACTCTTATTGCCGGTGACGGGATCGGGCCTGAAATTGTTGAATCAGTTACCGAACTTCTTGATGCCGTTGGCGCCCCGTTCCAGTGGGACCCCCAGCTTGCCGGCATGGCCGGGGTGGATGCGGTCAATGACCCGCTGCCCAAACAGACCATTGAGAGCATCCGCCGCACCGGCCTTGCTCTGAAAGGCCCCCTGACCACACCGGTGGGTGGCGGCTTCAAATCCATCAACGTCACACTGCGTCAGGAGTTCGGGCTGTTCGCCAACCTGCGCCCCACCAAGACGATTGTGCCCGGTGGCAAGTTCGACAAGATTGATCTGGTCCTGTTCCGTGAAAATCTTGAAGGCTATTACGCAGCCATGGAACATTATGTTCCGGTTGGGGATGACCCGAAGGGTATTGCGCTCAGCACCGGCTTCAACTCCCGTGCAGAGTGCCGTCGCATTGTGAGGTTTGCTTTTGAGTATGCGCTCAAGAACAACCGCAAGACGGTTACCATTGTTCACAAGGCGAACATCCTCAAACTGCTGACCGGCCTCTTCCTTGAGGAAGGCCGTAAGGTTGCCGAGGAATATAAAGGCCGCGTTGCGTTCAATGAACGGATTGTGGATGCCTGCGCCATGCAGCTCGTCATCAATCCGTGGCAGTTTGACGTGATTGTCACCACCAACCTGTTCGGTGACATCCTGTCTGACCTCACGGCTGGCCTTGTTGGCGGTCTGGGCATGGCTCCGGGTGCCAACATCGGTGAAAAAGCCGCTGTGTTCGAAGCCGTGCACGGCTCCGCACCCGACATTGCCGGGCAAGGCATTGCCAACCCTCTGGCCCTGCTGCTGGCCGCGGTGATGATGCTCCAGCATGTCGGCCGTCAGGATCTGGCAGACCGTATCGACCTCGCAATCAAGAAGGTCATTACGGAAGGCAACGTCCGCACGAAAGATCTGGGCGGCAATGCCTCTACCAAAGATCTGACCGCAGCCCTGAAACAGCAGCTCGTCTGAGCCGCCCTCAGGCCGACGGGAGGCCGGGTTTTACCCGCCTCCCGTTTTTTCTGGCGGTCCTGCCGCTCAGGCTACAGTTTTTTTCACACCTGTTCCCGTGCCGTGCGTATCATGGGCGGCATGATCCCGAGCTTTTCCGGCCACTGGCCTCTCCTGCCCCTCTCCCCCTCCTGCACACTCACCGTCACCACACATGCTCCACAGCATACGGCGGACATTGAGGCGGAGATCACACGCATCTGGGCGGCGGCCTGCCAGACAAATCCCTCCCTGTTCAACGGCTGCGTTTTTTCAGCAGACCGCGTGACCCGCACAGCCATCTCCGGCCACTGGACAGATTACCGCTCCGTTCTGGCGCAGATGAAAAACCCGGCCCTGTATCCGCACCTTCGGCTGCAACCGCTTGCCGTCATCGGCCTGCTGGAAACGCCTGAAGGCTACGTTCTGGGCAGGCGGCACCCTTCCTCCCTGTATCAGGGGAATTTCTGGCAAAGCCCCCCTGCGGGCAGCATTGAACGGCGCGGAGAAAGCACCGCCGTCAATCTCGCCGAACAGCTTCTGGCAGAAGCCGAGGAAGAACTTGGCCTGACCGCCGAAAGCCTGCATGTCGGCTCCCCGCGCCTGATTGCCCGCCACCCCGGCACCCGGATTCTGGATATCGGTATCCCCATGCGCACCCCGCTCTCTTTCAGTGCCGTAACCGCCTGCTGGGAAAGCTCGGCAAATCAGGAATATGACCAACTGGCGCTGGTTCCACCCGCCGAGATTGACGCGTGGCTGAACCGCACTGACCTGCTCCCTACTTCCCGTGCCTTACTGGATGCCACCCGTTCATGACATCACACCATCCGTCCACATCCAGCCGCCCTGTTAAACAGGCAGCCCCAAGCCCCGCACTTGTCCGGATTATCGCCGCGGCCTGCGGGCTGATCGTTGCAAATCTGTATTACGCCCAGCCGCTGGCTGGCCCCATCAGCACCGCACTGGCTCTCCCGCAAAGCCAGTCCGGCTTGATTGTCACCATCACCCAGCTTGGATACTGCCTCGGCCTTCTGCTGATTGTGCCGCTGGCCGATCTGCTGGAAAACCGCAGCCTGATTGTCTGGATGACACGCCTTGTCATGCTCGCCCTTCTGGCACTGCCGTTTGCACACCACCCGCTGCCCTTCCTGCTGGCCATCGGGTTGATCGGGGTTCTGTCTGTTGCTGTGCAGATTCTGGTGCCTCTGGCCGCCGGCCTCGCGCATGAAGGCATCCGGGGCCGTGTGGTGGGCAATGTCATGAGCGGCCTGATGCTGGGCATTATGATGGCCCGCCCCGTGTCCAGTTTTGTGACCCAGTTTTCGTCCTGGCACGCCATTTTCCTGATCTCAGCCGGGATCATGCTGGTGCTGTCCATCCTGTTGCAGCGCGTTCTGCCGCAGCACAGGCCAGCCACCAAAAAACACTATGGCGCGCTGCTCAGCTCAATGGTGGCGCTGCTGCTCACCACACGGGTGCTCCAGCGGCGGGCGTTCTATCATGCCTGCATGTTCGGTGCATTCAGCCTGTTCTGGACCGTAACGCCCCTGCTGCTGGCGGCCCCGCCGTTCCATTTTTCTCAGGGTCAGATTGCACTTTTTGCATTCGTTGGTGTGGCCGGAGCCATTGCAGCCCCCATTGCCGGGCGCATGGCCGATAAAGGCTGGACATGGCCTGCAACACTTGCCGCCATGGCGCTGGTCTGCCTTGCCTTTCTGGTCAGCCCGCTCATGCCGCAGTCCGTTTTTGTACTCATGCTGGCGCTGGCGGGTATTGTGATTGATTTCGGCGTAACCGCCAATCTGGTGCTCGGGCAACGCGCCCTGTTCATGCTGCCTGCGGAAAACCGCGCCCGCCTGAACGGGCTCTACATGGCGCTTTTCTTTCTGGGGGGAGCGGCGGGATCAGCCCTTGGAAGCTGGACCTATGCACGCGGCGGCTGGCCGCTGGCCGCCGCTGTGGGGGCAGCCCTCCCAGCCCTCGCGTTTGCCGTCTGCCTGACTGAACGGCGGCGGTAGAGGCTCTCAGGCTCGGGATTATTTAATCTCGAGCCCGATCTGCTTGATATCGTGGAACGTGATATCCGGGTTCTGTTCCTGTGTGCGGCGCATCATGAAGGCTGAAGAGGCGAGGAACACCGGATCATCATCCAGATCATCCGCCATGGCGGAGCGGTTCACCATGGAGAAGGTTTCAATTTTCTCACGCGGCCCCGTAACCCAGCGGGCCAGAGAAAACGGCACGGCATCAAACCCGATCGCCACCCCATATTCCGCCTTCAGGCGTGCCTGAAGCACGTCAAGCTGAAGTGTTCCCACCACACCCACAATCGGCTGTGCGCCATCCTGCGGCTTGAAGAGCTGCACCACGCCTTCTTCTGCAAGCTGGGTGAGCGCCTGTTTGAGCTTCTTGGCCTTCATCGCGTCATCCAGCCGCACGCGACGCAGAATTTCCGGCGCAAAATGCGGCACGCCGGTAAAATTGAGATCTTCATTTTCTGTCAGCGTATCGCCAATGCGCAGGGTGCCATGGTTGGGAATGCCCACCACGTCCCCCGCGAAGGCTTCCTCCGCCAACTGCCGGTCCCGCGCAAAAAAGAACTGCGGTGTATGCACGGCAAAGCTCTTGCCGGTGCGGCTGTGGCGCAGGCGCATGCCGCGCGTCAGCCTGCCGGAACATATCCGGGCGAACGCAATGCGGTCCCGATGGTTCGGGTCCATATTGGCCTGAATTTTAAAAACAAGCGCGGTCATCTCCGGCTCATCCGCCTTCACCGTGCGGGTTTCCGCAACCTGGTTCCGCGGAGAAGGCCCGAACGCCACCAGCGCATCGAGCAGGTCCGTCACGCCAATTTCCTTCATGGCGCTGCCGAAGAAAACCGGTGTCAGATGCCCGGCATCAAAAGACTCACGGTCGAAGCTGGGCAGGGCGGCTTCCGCCAGTTCCAGTTCCTCAAAAACCTGCACCACCCGTGGGTCGGACTGCGGCAGGGCGTCCTGCGTATGCAGTTCCTTTGTCCGCAGGTCGTACGTCCCCACAAACCCGGCGGCACGGCCAACCGGCCATGTGGCGGGGGCCGTATCCAGTGCGAGGGAGGAGGCAATTTCATCCATCAGCGCGAACGGGTCCTGCGCCTCACGGTCCATCTTGTTGATGAAGGTGACAATGGGGATATCGCGCAGGCGGCAGATTTCAAACAGCTTGCGTGTCCGGTCTTCAATACCCTTGGCGGCGTCAATCACCATGACGGCGGAGTCCACAGCCGTCAGGGTGCGGTAGGTATCTTCCGAGAAGTCTTCATGGCCCGGTGTATCAAGCAGGTTGAAAATACAGCCGCCATACTCAAAGGTCATAACGGAACTGACAACGGAAATCCCGCGCTCACGCTCAATGGACATCCAGTCAGACCGGGTACGCCGCCGCTCCCCCTTGGCCCGCACGTTCCCTGCAAGCTGAATAGCCCCACCGGCCCGCAGGATCCGTTCCGTAAGCGTGGTTTTACCAGCATCCGGGTGCGAGATGATCGCGAACGTACGGCGGCGGGCAATTTCCGTGCTGAGGTCAGGGGCGAGCGCTTCAGACATAACAGGCAATCCGGCTGGGAAAGAGACAGGTTAAAACGGCAAACGCCGGATGGAGAGAGAACCCTCCACCCGGCGCTGCACAAATCGGGCCGAAGCGCCGATTAACGAGAGTAGTATTCGACCACCAGGTTCGGTTCCATCTGCACCGGATACGGCACATCAGCAAACTTCGGACCACGCACGAACGTGCCCTTCATCTGGCGGTGATCAACGTCCATGTATTCCGGAACGTCGCGTTCACCCGTCTGGGTGGCATCCAGCACGATGGCCAGCTGCTTGGATTTTTCACGCACTTCGATCACATCACCATCACGCACGAGGAATGAGGGGATGTTCACTTTACGGCCGTTGACCAGAATATGGCCGTGGCTGATGAACTGACGTGCCGCGAACGGTGTGATCGCGAATTTCATGCGGTAGATCACCGCATCCAGACGACGCTCGAGCAGGTTGATCAGGTTTTCAGACGTATCGCCCTTACGACGCACGGCTTCCTGATAGTAGCGACGGAACTGCTTTTCGCTGATGTTACCGTAGTAACCCTTCAGCTTCTGCTTTGCCATCAGCTGCACAGAATAGTCAGACGGCTTGCCCTTGCGGCGCTGGCCATGCTGACCCGGGCCGTATTCACGACGGTTAACCGGAGACTTTGCACGGCCCCACAGGTTAACGCCAAGGCGGCGGTTAATCTTATATTTGCTCTCGAGGCGCTTGCTCATAAGGCGCTCTACTCTTCTCTGTCTGCGCGGGGCACGCTGATTTCTCAGCACCCCACCGTGGTGCCGGTAGTCTCTGTCCCCCACGGATCAGAGCGGGCGCAGTCCGTATCACCGGCAGGCGGGAGCATCTGTCCACCTGCATCGGCCGTCCTGTCCACATTCCCGGCAATGGGAGCAGCCATTACGGAAAGAGGGAGGGCGTGTCAACTCGGTTCCGCCCGCCGCCTGCCCCGCCTGCGGGATGCAAGACAGCTTTGGTGCAGGTTTTCACGCACAGCACCCCCATCTTTACAGAGAGTATTCCCGTCTTTACAGATAGTATTTCTTAATTTTGAGCTTTAGACCATGCGTTTTTTTCTACAGAAAACCGCGAAAAACAAGGAAAACTCACATGCCATCCTCTAAACAATGGGCATTGTTTGTTGCACTCGGCGTTGCGCTGATTGTTCTGGGCTTTATTGCCTGTGTGGATGCCATTTCCGTTACATTGGTCAGCACAATTTTCATTGGTGTTCTGATGATCATTGCCGGAGCCATGCAGTGCGCTCATGGTTTTGCCGTGCGGGACTGGGGCGGCTTCCTGTTCTCACTGCTGTTCGGCCTGCTTTATATAGCCGCCGGGGCCATGATTATTGAAGAACCCATCACCGGTTCTGTCATCATCACGCTTTTTGTTGCTGCCTGCTTTGTTGTGGTGGGTATCATGCGCTGCATTCTGGCCATCCAGTATCGCAGCCTGCCCGGCTGGAGCCTTGTGCTGGCGGGTGGGGTGATCAGCCTTGCCGTTGGGCTGTGCCTGTATTGGACCCTCCCCTGGTCCGGCCTGTGGCTGATCGGCACGTTCGTGGGGATTGAACTGATTGCCAGCGGCTTCGGCTGGCTTCAGTTCGGTCTGGCTCTCCGCCAGCCCGCAGGGCAGAACACGGCTCCGGCCCGGAACCCGTAACCACCTGCCATGGAAGGGGGGGCTCTCTCCCCGTCCTCACAAAAAAGGAGCCGCTCTGCTGTGATGCAGGCCGGCTCTTTTTTTAAGTCAGCGCCCAGAGTTTTTAAGTCAGAGCCCAGAGCCTCGGGATCAGGATCATCCGGCCAGAGCGTGCAGACATTCCCGCTCGTTCCTTTCACAAAGACTTCTGAAAAGTCCGACCGTCAGTCTTGAACCGAAGCGCCCCACCCGGCTCCGCCTTCCCGCCTCAGCCTTGCTGGGAAGAGGGGGCATCCGGGCTCTCCGGGGTATTCTGCCCGCCTGCCGAAGCCTCCGGGGAAGAAGGAAGCAGAGACGTTTTCTTATCCAGCATCAGCAGGTGCTGCGCAGCCAGACCGGGGCGCTCACCGGCTTTTGTGGCAGGTGCCGCACCGGGCACCAGCTTGACGGCCCTCTCCCCTTCTTCCCGCTTGCGCCGCAGTTTTTCGATATTTTCCAGCACCAGCGGATAATCTTCCACCAGCCGCCGGAAGCGTGATGCGCTGATCACCATGAAGTGCCCGAACTGCACAGCCCGGACAGTGGCGGGGCACCGCTCGTTATTCAGGGCGGACAGTGCGCTGATCAAGTCCCCTGCGCCGTAGAGAATATCCCGCTCGGCCACATGGGCCTCCGCCAGACCCGCGCTGATGAAATAGACATGCCTGATGGTTCTGCCCCGGCGGCAGATAAGCTCCTGCGGCGCTACAAACCGCAGGGAGGTTGTTGTTGCCAGGTCATGCAGTTCCGCATTGGGCAGCCCCCGGAAAACAGCCGCATGCTTCAGGCGGCTTTCAATCCCGCTGCGCAGGTCAAAGCTCAGCGGTTTGTCCAGCCGGCGGCGGCGGCGCTCAAGCTCTTTCAGCAGCTCACGATTCAGCTCTTCACTGATCAGGGATTCCGCCATAAGCGTATCATATTCCTCGCCTTCCAGCCGCAGCACGATCTGCCGGAAAATCCGGTTTTCCAGAGCTTCTGAATAGCCATGATAATGCAGGCGCAGGGTTTCAAGCGCTTCATCCAGCATTTTTCTCTGCCGCTGAAGCACCTCCGCCACCACCTCACCAATACGGCTGCCCAGGGTGGGCTCCAGCCGCTCACTCATGAAGCGAGTGAGCGCAATGGACACGAAATGCGCCACCATCAGCATTTCAAAGCGCTCGGCCATGCACAGCATCAGGGGCCGGTCGATGCGCAGATGCTGGTGAACCCACTGCGCGACCTTGAACCGCAGGGAGGGGCTCAGGCGGCGGCGCAAGGCCCGCACGTAGCCCAGCCGCCCTTCCAGCCGCGCACCATCAATGGCGGCCTCGGAAGAGCGCAGCAATGTTTCCATCACCCGGCGGGTAAGACCCTGAATACGGAACAGGTCCAGCAGAACAGACCGTTCCTGACTGGCGATGATAAGCAGCGCGAGGTTCACGCGCTGTGTATCGCCCAGTGCCGTATCGAACGAATTGGCGGCTTGTTCCTCATTCGCGCGGCGGTTCAGCTGCTCAATGACGGTACATGTGGCATCCGTGGAAAAGCCCAGATCATCAGCTACTTTTTCCGAGCGTTCCTTCACATTCTCAAGCCCGATGCTCAGCACCTGATGCCGCATGGCTTCATCAATGGGAGAGAGCTTGTCGAGCCGCAGGAACAGCACAAGAGAGCGCAGCGTGGTGCCGTTCAGCAGCAGCGTGATCAGCACGAAGCCTGTCGCGATAATACCGATAAAGTGCGCAACAGGCGTGGAAACCCGTTCGTTCTCCGTCACGGCCAGCGCCAGCGCCAGCGTAATGGCCCCGCGCAGGCCACCCCAGACCATGGTGATCTTGAATGGAGTAGGCACAGGGGGAGCCAGCTTGGTCATGGCGAGGAGCGGGAGCAGGCCAAACACCACCGCGCCACGGGCCAGCAGCCCGGCAACACTGGCAATCAGGATCAGCACGCAGTCCCACCGCGTCATCCCCACAAGCAGATGCGGCACCAGCATGGATGCCAGCACGAACACCAGAGACCCCGCCCAGAACACAAGCTGCTGCCAGAGCTGGGTGAGGAACAGCCATGTCTGGGGCCGGACTGTGGAGGGACCATACACAGAGAGCGTCAGCCCCGCCGCCGCCGTGGCCACCACGCCTGACACCCCGAGGAATTCGTCGGAAACAATATAGGCCACATAGGGCAGCGCCACGGTAAGCGTGATTTCCGCGGCGGCGGAGCCGCTCAGGGCCGTAATCATCATCAGGGTCAACTGGCCGAACACCACCCCGGCAATCAGCGCCCCGACAAATGAGATGACGAACGAGACCACAGCCTCGCCCGGATGAATGGCATGATGCAGGGTGACGGAAGGCAGCAGAATGGAGAAGATGGAAATAGCCGCCGCGTCATTCAGCAGGGCCTCCCCTTCCACAAGGCGGGTGAGCCGGGTTGCCGCCCCGATATCCCGGAAAATTCCGGCCACGGCAGAAGGGTCCGTTGTAGCCACAATCGCGCCCAGAAGCAGGCAGACCACAAGCGGCATCTGCGCAAACGGCAGCAGCGCCAGCCCGATGGCCCCGGTGGACACCACAACCGCCACCACCGCCAGCAGCAGCACGGTTGCGGCCTCATGCGCCAGGCGGCGCACATCAATGGCCAGAGCCCCCTGAAACACCAGCACGGGCAGGAAAATCAGCAGGAAGGCTTCACTGTTGATCGGGAAATCCAGCAGTGTTTCCGCTATGCCGTTCAGGGCGGACGTATGCGTTGTCCGCAGGGCGAAATCGGCCAGACTACCAATGATAATGCCGACAATAGCCAGCAGGACGGTTTCCGAAAGTTCCAGCCTGCGCGCAATGGGCTGAACCGTGCTGACAATGACCAGAAGAAGAGCAATGGCAAGCAGTACCGCAGCCAGACCCGTTACCGCCATACCCTTTTTGCTCCTCCAGCCAGCTTTTTCCGCACCCGATTTCGATCTGTTTCTATCTATCTCATGGTGTTAAGGCAGCAGAAAGGCAAATGTTCCGGATGATCTGTTGTCTTTAACACACCTGGTGGACGAACAACCACTCCGGCCCGATGTTTCCTGTCCCGCAAGACGGTTATGCCTCTGGCCGGAGCCTCGCCGTAATGTGATTGCCGTCCGGGGAGCACCTGCCGCGTGACACCCCATATGAGGGAGAGAGCGCTGCCCCGGCCCTGCTGGCCGTGCGTGTCAGACACCACCACTCAGGATGCACCCCTATGAGCACACCCCCTCTCCTCACCGAGTGTCCTGTTGGCCTTGCGGCGGAGGGGTTCCGGATAGAGCGGGACTCTCTGGGCGAGATCAGGGTGCCCGCCGACAAATACTGGGGTGCCCAGACACAGCGCAGCCTTGTGCATTTCTCCATTGGGGAGGAGCACATGCCCCTGCCCCTCTGCCATGCCTATGCGGTGGTCAAGAAAGCCGCCGCTCTGGTGAACGCGGCTGAAGGCCGCCTGCCGCAGTGGAAAGCTGACCTGATAGCCCGCGTGGCGGATGAAATCTGCGCAGGCAAGCTGGACGCCCATTTCCCGCTCTACGTCTGGCAGACAGGCTCCGGCACCCAGACAAACATGAATCTGAACGAGGTGATTGCCAACCGGGCCATTCAGCTTGCCGGGGGTGTTGTGGGTTCCAAAAACCCGATTCATCCAAATGATGATGTCAATATGGGGCAGTCGAGCAATGACTCCTTCCCCACGGCCATGCATATCGTCACGCTGCTGGAGATTGAAAACCGGTTGATCCCGTCTGTGGAAGCGCTCAGTGAGAGCCTCCACGCGAAGGCCGAGCAATGGGAGAATGTCGTCAAGATCGGCCGTACGCACCTTCAGGATGCCGTCCCTCTCACCGTCGGGCAGGAGTGGTCCGGCTGGGCCTGCATGCTGGATGATACGCTGGACAGCCTGCGCACGGCGCGGGAGGGCCTGCTTCAGCTTGCCGCCGGGGGCACGGCTGTGGGCACGGGGCTGAATGCGCCTCCGGGCTTCAGCAAGGCCATTGCCAGCAAGATTGCTGAACTGACAGGCCGCCCCTTTGTGACCGCCCCCAACAAATTCACGGCTCTGAGCGGACAGGACGCCATGGTGCGCGCCTCCGCCGGACTGCGCGGGCTGGCGGTGCCTCTGCTGAAAATTGCCAATGACATGCGCCTGCTGGCCTCCGGCCCCCGCTGCGGGCTGGGGGAACTGCGCCTGCCCGAGAATGAACCCGGTTCCTCCATCATGCCCGGCAAGGTCAACCCCACCCAGTGTGAAGCGATGGTGATGATTGCGACCCAGGTTCTGGGGAACGATGCCACCGTGGCCTTTGCCGCCAGCCAGGGCCAGCTGGACCTGAACGTGATGCGGCCGGTCATTCTGGCAAACTGCCTGCAAAGTATCCGTATCCTTGCAGATGGCTGCCGGAATTTCAGGGTTTTTTCGGTGGAAAAAACGGAACTCAATGAGGCCCGCCTCGCGCAGTATGTGAACGGCTCTGTCATGCTTGTCACCGCCCTCAGCCCTGCCATCGGGTATGACAAGGCGGCGGATATCGCCCATCGCGCCATGGAGCAGGACATCAGCCTGCGGGAGGCAGCCGTGCAGTCAGGCTATCTGGACGGGGAGAGCTTTGACAGGCTGGTAAACCCGCTGGATATGGTGGGCAATGGCGTGGGCGGGGCCTGAGCACTGATCCCTTTCGTTCCGCCTGAAACCCCGGTATAGTCGTTTTATGAAACGTTTTTCCATGTGTGCCCGGCTGCTGCCCGGCATTTTCCTGCTGGGCCTGCTGGGCCTGAATGCCTGCGCGGATGATGACCAGACATCCCGGCATTATTATCACCCCCGGCAGCATCATGGCCAACGCAACCCAAGCTGGTATCGCCCGCCCGCAAACACGCAGCAGTAAGGAACCATACGACCATGGAAGGTAAACTCCTGCGGTTCGGCCTGATTATCGTGACACTTGCTCTGGGCATGTTTCTGATCAGCTCCCTCTACAGAAACTTCACGCATCTTGTGACCCCGCCCGCCGGGCAGGCCTCCCAGCCCGTAACCAGCAGCGCACCCGCCCCGCAACCCTGAGGGACATGGCACGGATGCGCGCCTTCGGCCCCGCGCGCCACCAGAAAGCGCGCCATCAGCGGGTGCTTCACCAAGGAGCGCTTCACCGGAGCAGCTTTCTCCGGTGTGTGCACCAGTTGTGTGCCAGCCTGCATCCGCGCCTGCCCGTGCTCTTCCGGGCGGCACCCCTGCCGGATGCGCCGCGCCATGGCCTTGCCGTGGCTTTGCTGGGTAGCCTGAGCCTGTCAGCCTGCCTGCTCCCCCCTCCCGCCATGGCGCAAGAACCCACGCCGGAGAAACACGGTGCGGCTGCGTCCGGGCATCGCGGGGGCACCCTGCGGCTGGTGGCCGCGGCATCCGGCGGCACGCTGGACCCGCAGATCAATTACACCGCCAAATACATCAACCTCTACGCCGTGGTGTATGACGGGCTGACAACCTTCCGCAAAGTCACCGGCCCCGGCGGGAATGATGTGGTGGCCGATCTGGCCGAAACTCTCCCCACCCCGCAGGATGGCGGGCTGACATACGTTTTCACCCTCCGCCCTGACCTTCATTTTTCAAACGGGCAGCCAGTGACAACAGCGGATGTGGTGGCCTCTTTCCGCCGGATTTTCCGTGTCGGCTCTCCCACGGCGGGGTCTTTTTACTCCGCCATTGCCGGTGCCGACGCCTGCCTGAACAGCCCGGCCACCTGCACGCTGAAAGAGGGGCTGACAGAAGACCCCGCACACCGGACCATAACGTTTCACCTTGCGCGCCCGGATACGGAGTTTCTGCAAAAGCTGGCTTTTACCCATGCCGTCATTCTGCCCGCCAGCACACCCGACCATGATATAGGCAACACCCCCGCCCCCGGTACCGGCCCATACCGGGTAGTGGCCTATGACCCCAACAAATACCTGAATCTGGACCGCAATCCCGCCTTTCATGTGTGGGATGCGCAAGCCCAGCCGGAAGGCTTTCCGGATCGTATCGAATATACCTTCGGCATTCCGGATGAAGCCGCTGTTACCGCTGTTGAAAATGGTCAGTATGACTGGATGGCCGATGCTGTGCCCATGGACAGGCTGGGCGAACTGGGGAGCCGCTTTACGGCCCAGACGCATGTTGCCCGCCATCCGGCCATGTATTTCATCCCGACGAACGTGAACCTGCCGCCCTTCAACCAGCTTAAAGCCCGGCAGGCGGTGAATTATGCCCTGAACCGCAAGGCCATGGTCATCCTGTATGGCGGCCCCGGCATTGCCCGCCCGCTTTGCGGTATGCTGCCCTCCTCCTTCCCCGTGGCCTCTGACCAGTGCTTCTACACCCGCGGAGCCTCACCCTCCGCCCCGGCGGCGCAATGGTCCGCACCCGATCTGGAAAAGGCCCGCGCCCTGGTGCGTGAGAGCGGCACCGCCGGGCAGCGTGTCACGCTTGTAACCGCCAATACGAGCCTTGATTACGCTATGGGAACATGGCTGCGGGACATGCTGCAAAACATTGGCTATCAGGCCACGCTACGCCCGCTGAGCAGTTCCATGGCGTTCAATTACATGCAGAACTCCGCCAACCATGTGCAGATTGCGCTGAAGGACTGGTCCGCTGACTACCCCTCCCCCTCCAATTTTCTGGATGACCTGCTGGGCTGCGAGAACTTCCATCCGAATTCGGACAGCTCCATCAACATTCCCGGCTTTTGTGACAAACGCGTTCAAGCTCTGATGGACCGCGCCAAGACAGACGTCTCCCTCACGCGGCAGCAAACGGATGACCTCTGGCGGCAGGCGGAACACCTCATCATGGAGCAGGCGCCCATAGCCCCTGCCATTGAGAAGGATGATGTGATTATCACATCCCCCCGCATGAAGAACTTCTTTTACACGCAGGTTAACAAGCTATTTTTCTCACAGGTCTGGCTGCGTTAGGGCAGCTCCCGCTCAAAGGGAGGCCTCTAAACGGGAGCCGAGACCTGTGGAAACGATCACGGGAAAAGCTTGCCGCTGAACCGGAGTTTAGTGGGAAGTCTCTGGCACAGGTGTTGCATGCTCCAACTGGTCCAGACGGCCCAGCGCCATGTTCCGGACCCGCTCGGGAATAGCCACATAATCAAGCTTGCTGCTGGACGGGCGGCCATTTGTCAGTCCCCAGCGGAAAAAGACCCGTACGGCCTGCCCGTGCGGCGTTCCGGCAGAATGCTGAGGCACCAGAACATAGGTGGTGGTGACAATCGGCCAGGCCCCCTCCCCCTTTGTGTCTGAAAGGACGGCTGTCAGGGTCTTTTCATCCCACACCGCGGACTCTGCCGCCTTCCCGAAGCTCTCGGCCGAGGGCGCGACAAAATCCCCCGCCTTGTTCTGCAACTGCACCATTGGAAGATGGTTGCGCTCCGCATAGGCATATTCCACGTAGCCTATGCTGCCTTCCGTATTGGCAACGTAGGAGGCAATGCCGTCATTCCCGCGGGTTCCGGAGCCCACAGGCCAGTCCACAGAAGCGCCCCGCCCGACATTGGTGCTCCACAAGGGGGAAACCCGGCCCAGATAATCCGTGAAAACAAACGTCGTGCCGGACCCGTCTGCCCGATGCAGCGGGGCAACGGCCAGATCGGGGAGTGTCAGGCCCGGATTGAGTGCCACAACACGCGGGTCATTCCACACGCTGATGCTGCCATCATACAGTGCTGCCAGCACGGGGCCGGTCAGGCGCAAGGCCCCATCCGGCACGCCGGGCACGTTCACAATCACCACAATGCCACCAATAGCCGTGGGGAACTGCATCAGATGCGCGGCTTCCAGCTTTTCAGGGCCCATAGGCGCATCAGATGCCCCGAAATCCACCGTACCCGCCAGCGCCATGTTCTGCCCGGCGCTGGAACCGATGGTCTGATAATTCACCGTCACGCCCGTGCTGGCGGATGATGCCGCCGACCACGCCTGATACAGCGGCGCCGCGAAGCTGGACCCGGTGCCCGTGATGTCTTCCGCCCATCCGGTCCGGGGGGCGAGCAGAAGCAGCGGGGCAACGAGCAGCGCCAGTCGTGCCCCCTGCTTCAGGAGGTATGTCTGGTCTCTCATGCCCGTTGCTCCGCTCTTGCCTTTGAGTTCCACCAGCCGCCCCGCCTAGCGCAGGGTTGCCCCTGTTGCCTTGGCCACAGCGGCCACAATGCGTTCGGACACGGCATCCAGTTCCGCATCTGTCAGGCTTTTTTCCACGGGTTGCAGGGTCACTTCCACCCCCATGGACCGATAACCTTCCGGCACATGCTCGCCTTCATACAGGTCAAAAAGGCTGACATCGGCCACCAGAGTGCGGTCCGCACCCTTTACAGCCTTCAGCAGCTTTTCACCCGGCACATCACGCGCAACCACAAAAGCAAAATCACGGCGGACAGGCTGGAAGGCTGAAAGCCTGGGCGCTGCCTTGCGGCGCTTCTTCGGCTCCGGCACCGCATCCAGCAGGATTTCAAAGCCGACAACCGGCACATCAATCCCTTCCGCCTGAAGCAGAGACGGATGCAGTTCACCAAAATACCCCAGCACCATTTTCGGTCCCTGACGCAGCACGCCAGACCGGCCCGGGTGATACCAGGACGGTGCATCCGGCGTTGTGCTCAACCCATCAGCCACCACACCAAGCTGCGCAAGCAACTCCAGCGCATCCGCCCGGGCGGACCACAGAGAGACAGGCGTGCTGGCCTGCCCCGGGTACCGCGGCGTGTGGCCACACCGCACCCCGGCGGCAATCAACTGCTGCCCCTCTTCAGAGAACCCGGCTCCGATTTCAAACAGGCCAATATCCGCCCAGCCACGCGCGGCATTCCGATGGCTGGCCGCAACCAGATTGACCATGGGGGTCGGGCGCATCTGGTCCAGATCAGACGCAATGGGGTTCAGCAGACGCAAGGCTTCCGGCGCTCCGCCGAAGCGCAGGGCATCTTCGTGCGAGACAAAAGAAAACCCGACTGTTTCCACCAGCCCGCGCGCGGCCAGCACCCGGCGGGCTTGGGCCGTGCGCACCTGCCGGGGGGTGAGCGCCACACCCGGCACCACGCTTACGGGCGGCAGCGGCACCGGCGGCACCGCATCCAGCCCCTTCAGGCGCAGCACTTCTTCCACCAGATCACTCTCAGCTTCACTCTGCGCAACGCCTTCAGCCGCACGGGCGGCCTGATCAGCCGGCAGATCCCGCCCTTGAGCCAGAACCGGGGTCTGGGCAATGTCATTTCGCCAAGAGGGCACACTGGCCCGCACGAAGGTGTCTGTCTGTTCCTGAACCTCAAACCCCAGCTTTTCCAGCAGGGAAACACTTTCCCGCGCAGGCACAGCCAGGCCACCCAGATCCTGCACCCGGCTGAACCGCAGCACGGCTTCCCGCTGCCAGGCTGGCTGGGCACCGGCGGAAACCACCTCACTCGCCTCACCCCCGCACAGATCAAGAATCATGCGGGTTGCCGCCTCCATGGCCGCAACCGGCAAAGCCGGGTCCACTCCGCGTTCAAACCGATAGCTGGAGTCAGATGACATCCCCAGACGGCGGCTGCTCAGCGCAATCAGCACAGGGTCAAACAGCGCGCATTCAATGAACACATCCGTCGTGCCCTCATCCGCGCCGGAAGCTGCTCCGCCCATGATCCCTGCAACGGACTGCACGCCATTGGCATCGGTAATCACACACTCTTCAGGGGTGACTGTGTATTCCTGCCCGTCCAGTGCTGTGAACGTTTCCCCAGCCCCGCGGCAGAGGGTCAGACGGCCACCGGAAAGCTTTTTAACATCAAAGACATGCAGCGGCCTGCCCAGATCAAAGCAGAAGTAATTGGTAATATCCACCAGCGTGGAAATGGAACGCAGGCCAACGCTTTCCAGCTTGCGGCGAAGCCATTCCGGGCTGGGGCCGTTCTTCACGCCCCGCACCGTGCGGCCCAGCACCCAGGGGCAGGCTTCCGGGTACGTGTTTTCCCAGATCACGGGAGAGGCAAATGTTCCCTCCACAGTCTCAGCCATCCATGGGCGCAGTGTCCCAAGTCCGGCGGCGGCAAGGTCACGCGCAATGCCCCGCACACTCAGGGCATCACCCCGGTTAGGGGTGACGGCAATTTCAATCACCACATCGTCCAGCCCCGCGAAATCCGCGTAGGACTGGCCGGGCAGCGTGTCCTCAGGCAGTTCAGCAATGCCGCCGGTGTCCTCACCCAGCCCCAACTCACGCAGGGAGCACAGCATGCCGCCGCTGGCCTCTCCGCGGATCTTGCCTTCCTTGATGGTGATATCCAGCCCCGGCACATACGTGCCCGGCTTTGCAAAAATAACGGACAGCCCCGCCCGCGCGTTGGGCGCACCACACACAACCTGCACATCCGTCATGCCCGGCCCGGCATCCACACGGCAGACCTGAAGGCGGTCTGCATTCGGGTGCTGGGTGGCTTCCAGAATACGGGCGGTCAGAAACGGCTCCAGCGCCGCGCCGGGTTTTTCAACCCCTTCCACCTCAAGGCCAATCTGGTTCAGCCGCGCACAGATTTCCTCAACCGTGGCCGAGGTTTCCAGATGGTCATACAGCCATGAAAGCGTAAATTTCATTTTCTCACACCCCCTCGTGCAGCAGTGCGGGCGCAAGCGGGTCAGACCCGTAATGGCGCAGCCAGCGGATATCACTCTCATAAAACGAACGCAGATCCGGAATGCCGTTCTTCAGCATGGCCAGACGTTCAATACCCATCCCGAAGGCAAAGCCCTGCCATTCACGCGGGTCCAGCCCGCAGTTTGCCAGCACGCGGGCATGCACCATGCCGGACCCCAGCACTTCCAGCCAGTCTTCTCCGCCGCCAATTTCCCCCGTGCGGCGGGACCAGCCGATATCCACTTCCATGGACGGCTCGGTAAACGGGAAATAGGAGGAGCGGAAACGCACCGGCAGATCCGGCTTGTCAAAAAACACCCGCAGGAATTCGATCAGGCAGCCTTTCAGGTGCCCCAGCGTAACCCCCTTCCCCACAACCAGACCTTCACACTGATGGAACATGGGGGAGTGCGTTGCGTCATGGTCCGCACGATAGGTGCGACCGGGGCAGATCACCCGGAAGGGCGGCTTCTGGCTCAGCATGGTGCGGATCTGCACACCGGATGTCTGGGTGCGCAGCACACGCGCAACATCCAGCCCCGGCACGGGCGGCAGATAGAACGTATCATGGTCTGTCCGGGCCGGGTGGTGGGCCGGCGTGTTCAGGGCGGAAAAATTGTGCCAGTCCGTCTCGATATCCGGCCCTTCCGCCACACTGAAGCCCATGGCCCCGAAAATGGCGGTCATTTCCTCCATGGCCCGGCTGATAGGATGAATAGCCCCCTGCACCTGCGCGGGCGGCGGCAAGGTGACATCCACCCGCTCGGCCACCAGACGCGCTTCCAGAGCCGCGGCTTCCAGAGCCTGCCCACGGCTTTCAATCGCCCGTGTCAGATCATCACGCAGGCGGTTCAGCGCCACGCCACGTACCTTGCGTTCCTCCGGCTCCATTTTCCCCAGAGCCTTGAGCAACGCCGTCAGGCGGCCTGATTTACCCAGAGTGCCCACACGCACGGCATCCCATGCCCGCATATCGGCCGCACCAGCCAGTTCCGACAGAACATCCTGCCGGAGAATCTCAAGATCGTCGCTCATGAAACCTCACACGAGAGGGGGAAACGCTATGGGGCGGATAGCCTCTCCGCAGCGCAGAGAAAACCCCTTAGCCGGAAAAACAACCCGCAAAACAAAAAAGGCCGCCCTTGCGGACGGCCTCTTCGGGGCAAATCGGCCAGAAGCCTCAGGCAGCCAGAGCGGCCTGGGCTTTCTTCACGATTTCCGCAAACGTCACGGCGTCATCATAAGCGATGGCGGCCAGAACCTTACGGTCGATTTCAATGCCAGCCTTGGCCAGACCGTTGATGAAACGGCTGTAGGTCAGGCCATGCTCACGCACGGCGGCATTGATACGCTGGATCCACAGAGCGCGGAATTCGCGCTTCTTGTTCCGGCGGTCGCGGTATGCGTACTGGAGAGACTTTTCAAGGCGTTCCAGCGCAATGCGATAGTTTGTGGAAGACCGGCCACGGAAGCCCTTGGACATGTCCAGAACTTTTTTGTGGCGGGCATGGGTGGTTACACCGCGTTTTACACGTGCCATATCTCAGATGCTCCTCAAACCAGCCCGTAGGGTGCCCACTGCTTGACGGTACGACCGTCCTGCGGTGTCATCACCTGTGCGCCACGGTTGGTGCGCTTCATTTTCTGCGGACGCTTGATCATGCCGTGGCGTTTACCGCACGGACCTGAGAGCACCTTGCCGGTCGCGGTGATTTTGAACCGCTTCTTGACCGACGATTTGGTCTTCATCTTGGGCATTTCTTTACTCCTGAAAGCTCGAACCGCGCCTCTCTGTCACCAGAGCTGCAAAACACGGCCAGGCATGCCCCACAAGCCCGGACGCGTGTAGCGAAGGGGCTCACATAAAGGAAACCCCCCGGACTTTCAAGCGGCATCTGGCCAGGATTTTTCGGGCAGACGCATGACAGACCCCATTACCACATCTTCACCAAACCTTGCGGAACTGGAAAATCGCGCCTGAACACGCCCCTCCATTACGCTGCTGGCGCATGGCATTCATGCAAAACAGCCCCTGTCCGTATATAGAAAAATACACTCAAAAGAGAAAATCGGCTATTTTGCGTCACATTCTCGTGTTCCAAATAAATCTTATTCAGATTTTACCGCTTCCCGCAAAGGCCTATGCGTTTATTTGCAGGCCAAATCCAGATAGGTTTCGTCCTATATGAAATAGCAGGCCTTCCGACGGTAGATTCAGGGCCTTCCCCATGGAGGGAGCTGAATGTTTCAGCCTAACAGCTCCGGCTGGCTGTCGTGCGCACAGGATTGGGGGTAGAGTGATCAAACGTCTCTTAGCAGGAGCAGTCGGGGCTGGTGTCCTGGGTGGACTCGGGTTTCTATATTATGCGTGGTATCCGCCAATTGCTCCGATAGAGCGGCCGGCGGCCAGCAGCTTCTCGGCCGAACAGATCGAGCGAGGCCGCATTGTTGCGGCGGAAGGCTACTGCGCGGAATGCCATACCCGCACAGACAATGGCGGCGGCCCGGAACTCGCCGGGGATTACCGGATGGACACCCCGTTCGGGGCCATTTACTCCTCCAACATCACCCCGGACCCGGAAATGGGCATTGGCACATGGTCTGAAGACGCCCTGCGCCGCTCCCTGCGCCTTGGTGTCTCCCGCAAGGGCGTGCATCTCATCCCCGCCTTCCCCTACGATCATTTCACAAAAATGACGGATCAGGACATTTCTGATCTGTATGCCTACCTGATGACACGGCCCGCTGTGCATATGCCCCGCCGCCCGAATGAACTGCCCTTCCCCCTCAGCCTGCGTATTTTCCAGGCTGGCTGGAAGCTGATGTTCTTCACACCCGGTGTCTATAAACCCGACCCCAGCCATGACGCGCTGTGGAACCGCGGAGCCTATCTGGCCGAAGGCAATGCGCACTGCGGCGCGTGCCACACGCCCCGCAACATCATGGGCGCTGAAAAGAAGGGCTCCATGTATGACGGCGCGGTTGTGGATGCCTGGATTGCCCCTCCGCTGAACGAGAAGAACCCCACCCCGACCACCTGGACGGAAGACGAGCTTTACCAGTACCTGCGCTTTGGCGTGGCACCGCTGCATGGCCCGGCTGGTGGCCCGATGTCTCCCGTGCCCCACCGCTTCCTCTCTCAGGTGCCTGAGTATGATGTGCATGCCATTGCCCATTATTTTGCGGACGTAGACCACGCAGCAGAACGCCAGGGGCATGACAAGGCCGCCCTTGCCCGCGCCATGGAGCAGTCAAAAACAGATCTGGTCGGCCCGAACACGCTGGACCCGGATGCCCGCCTGTATCAGGGCGCATGTGGCGCATGCCATTACAACGCAGCCCCCACACCCGTTCTGGGCCGCCCGGAACTGGCGCTGAACAATGCCCTGTGGCTGGATGAACCGACAAACCTCTTTCAGGTCATGCTGCACGGCCTGACGGCTGAAGAAGGCCAGTCCGGCGTGGCCATGCCCAGCTTCTATAACGCCCTGTCCGATGCGGACATGGCCCGTATTGCCGCTTATCTGCGCCGCACGCGTACAACGCTGCCGCCATGGAAAGATCTTGAGAAGAAAGCTGCGGACATTCGCAAAACCGTCAAAACCATCCCCGTCAATTCTTCTCACTAAGACGGCACACGGAGCCACTCATGATCAAGTTCAAACTCAATGGCCGTGACGTTTCCGTCGATGTGCCAGACGATACCCCCCTGCTCTGGGCCCTGCGTGATGAGCTGGACCAGACCGGCACCAAGTTCGGGTGCGGCGTGGGCCAATGCGGGGCGTGCACGGTGCATGTGGGGGGCCGCGCCACCCGCTCCTGCATTACCCCCGTCAGCGCCATTGAAGGCGCTGAAATCACCACCATTGAAGGGCTGCACCCCGAGGGTGAGCACCCCGTGCAGCAGGCATGGCGGGATATTCAGGTACCACAGTGTGGCTACTGCCAGTCCGGCCAGATCATGCAGGCCGTAAGCCTGCTGAAAGACTATCCGGACCCGACGGATGAGGAAATTGATGGCGTGATGGGCGGCAGCCTGTGCCGCTGCATGACCTATATCCGCATCCGCAAGGCCATCAAGAAAGCCGCCGCCGCCATGCGTGAGGAGAAGTCCAATGGGTAAACTTGAACGCATTGCGGCGCGGCAGGACCGCGCGGCAGGCCGAGGCCTTTCCCGCCGTGGTGTTCTGCTGACGGGCCTCGGCTCGGCCCTCATGTTCGGTTTCACGCGTGAAGCTGGCGCGGCCCAGACCTTCCCGCAGAACGCCAGCCTGCCCGGCAATGGCGCGTTTGAACCCACCATCTGGTGCGCCATCGGGCCGGATGGGGTGGTGAACGTCAACATCATCCGCGCGGAAATGGGCCAGCATGTCGGCACCGCCCTCGCCCGTATCATTGCGGACGAAATGGAAGCCGACTGGGACAAAGTCCGCATCACCTATGTGGATACAGACCCCAAATGGGGCCTGATGGTTACCGGTGGATCATGGTCCGTGTGGATGACATGGGACATCTTCCGTCAGGCCGGAGCCGCGGCCCGCACCGTGCTGGTGGAAGAAGGCGCCAAACTGCTTGGCACCTCCCCCGCCAACTGCATTGCGCGCAATGGCCGCGTGATTGCCGGAAGCCGCTCCATCTCCTTTGGCGATATTGTCAGCCACGCCCGCCCCACCCGCGCCTTCAGCCCGGAGGAGATGGCAAAGCTGCCGCTCAAGCCTGCGTCCGAACGCCGCCTGATCGGCAAGGAAGTCAAGGCGCTGGATATTCCGGCCAAAACCACTGGCGCTGCCATTTACGGCATTGATGCCAAGCTGGACGGTATGGTCTATGCACGACCCAAAATGCCGCCCACCCGCTATGGCTCCAAGGTTGTTTCGGTGGACGATACGGACGCCAAAAAGATCAAGGGCTATCTGCGCTATATCGTTCTGGAAGATCCGTCCGAAACCGTGCCGGGCTGGGTTGCCGTACTGGCCTCGTCCTACCCTGCCGCCATCCGCGCGACAGATGCGCTGAAAGTCGTCTGGACACCGGGCGAGACGGCTCATGTTTCGGAAAAAGACATTATCGAACATGGCCGCAAGCAGATTGCCGAGAAAACCGGCGGCTCCTGCGTATTCAATGATGAAGGCGTGGATGCCGCCTTCAGCAGTGCCAAACAGGTGTTCGAGCGCACCTATACCTGCGCCTCCGTGCTGCATTACCAGCTTGAGCCCCTGAACGCTCTGGCTCGCCTGCAGGATGGCAAATGGGAAATCCATTGCGGGAACCAGTGGCAGTCTCTTTTCCTGCCTGTTATCGCCAAGGCGCTTCAGGTCAAGGAAACAGATGTTGTCATGCGCACCTACCTGCTGGGTGGCGGCTTCGGCCGACGCCTGAATGGAGACTACGCAGTACCCGCCGCGCTGATTTCCAAGGCGCTGGATGGCAAGCCTGTCAAACTAATCCTGACCCGCTCGGATGATGTGCAGTTTGACTCCCTCCGCTCCCCATCCATCCAGACCGTGCGCGTGGCTCTGGATGAGCAGAAAAATCTCAAGGGTTGGCAGCACCATGCCTCGGCAGGCTGGCCCACCCGCGTGATGGCTGCGGCCTTCATGGAAAAAGGCGCCGACGGCAAGCCGTATGATCAGTTCGCCATTGCTGGCGCTGACCATTGGTATGATGTTGGCCCGATGCGCGTTCGCGCACTAGATAATGATCTGGCCGATGCTACTTTCCGCCCCGGCTGGCTGCGTTCCGTAAGTTCCGGCTGGACACCCTGGGCACTTGAAGCGTTTATGGATGAGCTGGCACATGAGTTGGGGCATGACCCCGTTGACTTCCGCCTCTCCCTGCTGACCGCCAAAGGCCGCAATGCAGGCAAGGCCCCGGACTCCGTGGGTGGCGCAAGCCGACAGGCTAATGTGCTCAAGCGTCTGGTTGAAAAATGCGGATACGGCAAAACGCAACTGCCCGCGGATACGGCCATTGGCATTGCCACCACCTTCGGGCAGGAACGCGCCATGCCGACATGGACGGCAGGCGCGGTACAGGTGCATGTTGACCGCAAGACGGGTGCTGTAACCTGCCAGAAAATCTGGCTGGTGCTGGATGCCGGGACCATTGTAGACCCGGATGGCGCCATGGCCCAGACGGAAGGCGGCGCTCTGTGGGGCCTGAGCATGGCGCTGTTTGAGAACACCGAAATCGAAAACGGCATGGTGCGGGACCGCAATCTGAACACCTACACACCGCTGCGCCTTCCCGACACCCCGGATATGGATATCGAGTTTGTTGCAAGCACCGAAAAGCCCATGGGGCTGGGTGAGCCCGGTGTGACCACCATTGGTGCGGCCATTGCCAATGCCGTGTTCAATGCCGTGGGTGTCCGTGTGCGCCACCAGCCCATCCGCCCCGCGGATGTCCTGAAAGGTCTTTCTGAGAAAACACCCGCATAAAGCAGGTTTTTTCCTGAACGGATAAACGGGTTACAAAAACCGGCGCGCTGTTTTCAGCCGCCGGTTTTTTCTGTTCACCCTCTGCTTTGGAAACGATTGTTTGCCCCGTAACCCACAGGGATATTTATCCACAGGGATATTTATTACGCCTCACTCCCTTTGACTTGAGCCTGATGTAGTGGCGCACACTACAATACGGGCCCCGGATGCCTACGTATAAGAAGAGTTTGGAATGACACTATCCAGTTGGCAGCAGAGCCATAATCAGCATATTGACCGAGCGGTTAGAGCAATACGCAATTTTACTCGACATCATTTTGATTGATAGAATTCCTGATCCTGCCTTGAAGGATCGTAAAACCTTGATCACTCTCCACTGGAAACCGCGCGCGAGAATCCTGCGCTGGCCCGGTTTATGCCTGGGTGCCGTCGTTATGAGCTATTTCGGGGTGCTTTCTTATCCGCAGCCCGCTTTCGCATATCATACCAGCTACCGGCAATTTGACGTCTGGTCCGATCGACCGATTGATGCCGGAATTTCGACCGTGCTGGACGATGCGACGCGACGGATGAGCACGTCGGAATTATATTCCTCAGACCAGAAATTTCGAGTTTTCTTTTGCAATGCGACTTGGCGGTTGGGGCTTTATGCCCTTTTCCAAACCAAAGTAGGCGGCATGGTCTATTCGTGGCTCACACCCAATATCTATATCCGTAACTCTGTTATTGCGGAAAACAGGATTGTTTCCCCACGCAAAGGACCAATGCGGGACGCAGCGCATCGCCCCCTTTCTTACTTCATCGCTCATGAAGCAACGCACGTAATGCAGGCGAGAGCTTTCGGTCGCTTTTACCTCCCGTTCTACCCGACATGGCTGAATGAAGGATACGCAGACTATGTCGGCAAAGCTGGCGATTTTGACATCGCGGACAATATAAGACTCTTGAAAGCCAATGATCCTGCACTCGATTATCAACAAAGCAGACTATACAGAGGCTATCATCTTGATGTTGCATGGCTGATGGATACATGCGGGATGTCGATCCGCTCTATCTACGCTCATCCCCCATCGGAAAAAGAAATTATCAAGGTTTTGAAAACAGAAAACCCTAACTGTGCGTTAGCCAGAACGAACTGAGTGATTTCAGAAGTTTACGACTGATAGGTTTGCTGCAACTTGATGAGAGCATCATGGTTCGGACTGAAACCACCCGCATGCAATGCAGAAAACCGGAAGGACATGCGCTGGACAACCTCACGCACGCAATCCGCAGGTGAATAGTTTCATGTCTGTTGCAGAATTTTGAATGCTATCAGAATTTCTCAGAGTAATTCTGAAAATATGTAGTATTCACAAGAGGGCATTCTCCATGGAAAAGAACACCCCCTTATGAAAGCCTCCCAACAATACTGAGGCATCGCAAAAAAAATGCGATGCCTCCTGTCTCAGGCTGTCTGCGCTGCCGCTGCTGAGCGGATTGCGCGTGCCATGGCTTCCACGCCGTTTCCACGGTTGGTGGAGAGCGCCTGAACCAGACCAAGATCCCGTAAAAACTTCGGGTCTGTATTCATGATTTCAGCACAAGATCGCCCTGAATAGACACGCAACAGGAGTGCTACCAGACCGCAGACAATAGCGGCATCGGAAAGCCCGGCGAAGTAGAGCTTGCCGCCTTCCTCCCGTGCTTCCAGCCACACCTGACTCTGGCAGCCCGGCACCCGATGCGCATCATCACACCATTCCGGCGGGAAGGGCGGCAGCTTGCGGCCCATTTCAATGATGTACTGGTAGCGTTCCATCCAGTCATCAAAAACATCCAGCTCATCACGAATAGCGTCAATGGCTTCGGAAGCGGTTGCTTCCTCGGGAATTACGAAAGGAGCGTCCATTACAGAATAAACCGGCTGAGATCACCCTTACGGGCCAAAGGAGCAACTTTTTCGTGAACCAGAGAGGCTTCGACGTGAATGGTCTCGCCCGTGCGGTCAGAGGCCGTGAAGGAAATTTCCTCCAGCAGCTTTTCCAGAACGGTCGCCAGACGCCGCGCGCCAATATTTTCCACGCGCTCGTTAATGTCGGTCGCCAGATCCGCCAGCGCTTCCACCGCGCCATCAGAGAAGGTCAGCGCGACATGTTCCGCGCCAAGCAGCGCCGTATATTGCTTGAGCAGAGAATGTTCAGGGTCTGTCAGAATACGCCGCATATCCTCACGGGAGAGCGGCTGAAGCTCAACCCGGATTGGCAGACGCCCCTGCAGTTCCGGCAGCAGGTCGGACGGTTTGGCCAGATGGAACGCACCGGAGGCAATGAACAGGATATGGTCTGTCTTGACCGGACCATATTTGGTGGAAACCGTTGTTCCTTCAATCAGCGGCAGCAGGTCTCGCTGAACCCCCTCGCGCGAGACATCCCCACTGCGGCCACCGCCTTCGGCCGTACGCCCACAGACCTTGTCAATTTCATCCAGAAAAACAATGCCGTTATCCTGCGCATGCGCCACGGCTTCGCGTGTCAGCGCTTCCGTATCAAGCATCTTGTCGGCTTCTTCACGCTCCAGATACTCGCGCGCGGCGGCCACTTTCAGGCGGCGCTGCTGCGGAGCACGGTTCATGAGGTTTTTCATCATCTCGCCAAAATTGATGACCTGACCCGGCATAACCCCCGGCATCTCGCCACCGCCAGAGGGCGTGGCATCGACCACCGCAATCTCTACGTCCTTGTCTTCCAGTTCTCCCGCACGCAGCATGGTGCGGAACTTGTTTTTGGTCTCGGCGGCAGCCCCGGCACCCACCAGCGCTTCCACAAGGCGGTCTTCCGCAGCCTGAGCGGCACGGGTTGCCACATCCTTGCGTTTGACATCCCGCAGCATGGTGATGGAGGCTTCCACCAGATCCCGCACAATGCTTTCCACATCACGCCCCACATAGCCCACTTCCGTGAACTTGGTGGCTTCCACTTTCAGGAACGGCGCCTGCGCAAGTTTTGCGAGCCTGCGGGCAATTTCGGTTTTACCGCAGCCTGTTGGCCCGATCATCAGAATATTTCTGGGCACAACCTCTTCACGCAGAGCCTCCGGCAACTGCGCCCGCCGCCAGCGGTTGCGCAACGCAATGGCCACCGCCCGCTTGGCGTCCGCCTGCCCGATAATAAAACGATCAAGCTCCGAGACAATTTCCCTCGGAGAAAAAGTCGGCACATCCATCACAAAGAGTCCTTACCGGTCAGGGAAGACGCCTCAAGCGTTTCAACCGTCACGGAATAATTTGTATACACACAGATATCACCAGCGATTTTCATGGAACGCCGGACAATCTCCTCTGCATCCAACTCCTCGACTGTCAGCAGGGCACGCGCTGCGGAGAGCGCAAAGTTTCCGCCAGACCCGATGGCAATCACACCATCTTCCGGTTCCAGCACATCGCCGTTCCCGGTCAGGGTGTAGGAGTGTTCGGCGTCCGCCACGGCCATCATGGCTTCAAGGCGGCGCAGGTAGCGGTCTGTCCGCCAGTCCTTCGCCAGTTCGACACAGGCGCGCTCAAGCTGGTTGGGGTACCGCTCCAGCTTGGCCTCCAGCCGCTCCAGCAGGGTGAAGGCATCTGCCGTTGCACCGGCAAATCCGGCCAGAATGGAGCCGGAAGGGCCAATCCGCCGCACCTTGCGGGCGTTGCCCTTGATGACGGTCTGGCCGAGCGTCACCTGACCATCTCCGGCCATGGCCACTTTCGGGCCTCGCCGGACACAGAGGATTGTTGTCCCGTGCCATCCGACGGGATCATGCGAAGAGGGGGATGTCTGAAAGCTTTGCATAGTCACAAAGAGATAAGCGTTCCTGCCGCCAGCACAAGGGGTAACCCGCAGGAAGTCCTCCGCCCGCTGGCATGCCCCCTCATGCTGCCAGCATGGCGCTCACATCCCCCAGCAGAGCATCCCGCGTGTAGGGCTTGTGCAGCACCGTAACGCCCGCCGGGAGCAAGGCCCTGTCCGAATAGCCGGTAACAAACAGCACGGGCAGCTCGGGGCGCACATCATGCAGGCGGCGGGCCACTTCATCCCCATTCATGCCGGGCATCATCACATCCAGGACCACCAGAGCAATATCTCTCCTGTCTGCAATCACCCCCAGAGCTTCCAGCCCGCTGGCGGCTTCCAGCACATCATACCCCGCCCGGCGCAGGAACCCGGCTGTCACGGCCCGGACACCGGGTTCATCATCCACCACAAGAATGCTCTGCCCGTGCACGGCAGGAGAGCGGAGCGGCTGCCCCGCCTGAACCCGCAGCGGTGTGGCGGGTTTGGTTGGTGCCCGCTCTTCCGTCATGGCGGGCAACCAGAGTTCAATGGAGGTGCCACCCCCCGGAACGCTTTCCACCCGGACCTCACCCCCGCAATGGCTGATAAAGCCATAGATCATGGAGAGACCAAGACCCGTCCCCTGCCCGATATCCTTTGTTGTAAAGAACGGATCAAAAATACGGGCCTGCATTTCCTCTGTCATGCCCACACCGCGGTCCATCACCTGCACCACCACCCAGGCTTCTCCATGGGGGGCGCTGCCGGTCCGGCCCAGCGGCCGCGCGGCCTGCCGCACGGAAACGGTGGTCGCCCCGCCTTCCGGCTGCGCATCCAGCGCGTTCACGCACAGATTGAACACCGCCAGTTCAAGCTGCGTGGCATCCGTCCACACAACCGGCAGCGGAGCCTCCGGCAGGTCAAACCGCACGGTGCTGATGCGGCTGCCGGAGAAAACGGCCTCAGCCCCCAGTACTGCCTGAATTTCATCCGGCACCCGGCCCTGTGTCATGAAACTTTGCAGGGAGGCCATCAGGGCGCGCAAATCCACCTGCTGGCACATCAGGTGGCGGGGGCGGCTGAAATCGAGCAGTTTCTGCGTCAGAGCCCCCCCACGCCGGGCCGCTTCCAGCGCGTTATGGAACAAGCGCGCCACGCCGGGCTCCTTAGGAGGCTCAAGGTCCATCACCAGTTCAAGAGACCCCAGAATGGCTGTCAGCAGATTATTGAAATCATGCGCAATGCCACCAGCCAGTGTCCCGATGGCCTGCATTTTTTCCGCCTGCCGCAACCGCTGCTCTATGGTGAGCAGATCCGTCACGTCCCGATCAATCAGGATGGAGTAATTTTCCAGACCGGAGGCATCTCCGGGCTTGCTCCCATCCGGGGTGCTGTCCAGCCGCACGCGTGTCAGATCATGCCAGCGGCTCTGGCCGCTCTTATCTGTCAGTTGCAAAACCTGCTGATCGCGCCCGGATGTCTCAAGAACTACTCGCGCATCCCGCAGGCTTTCCAGCCGGGAGGCATCAACCAGTTCTTCTTCCGTACGGCCCACGCAGGCATCCACACTCCGGCCAAACTGCTCCGCCATCTGCCTGTTCAGGCGGATAAACCGGCCGGACTGCTCCTTGAACCCCAGACCAAACGGCAGGTTATCGAGCAGGCCGCGCAGCAAAAGCTGTTCACACTCCAGCTCTTTTTCCAAACGGTAGCGTGAGGCCGCCTGCCCGACCATGGAGAGCAGGGTTTCATCATCCCACGGCTTGTACGCAAAAAAGGAAATCTGCCCCTTGTTCAGGGCGGCTTCCACAGCGGAAATATCCGCATAGCCCGTCAGCAGGAGAGCACCGGCGGAGGACAGCATTCTGGCGCGCGCCAGAAACACGTCTCCCGTCATGCCGGGCATCCGCTGGTCTGAAATAATCACGGCAATATCAGGCCGCCCCCGCAGCACGGCCAGCCCGGCCTCACCCGACGATGCGGAGAGCACATCATACGTGTCTTCAAACAGATCCGTCAGGGCAACCAGAATTTCCGGTTCATCATCCACAATCAGGATAACGGCGCGTTTGTCAGGGTCAGGCAGCATTGGTCCGCTTCTCTTCTTCAGCCCGATAGGGCACGCGCAAAATAAAGCAGGCCCCACCATTCTCCTGCGCGTCTGTCACAACAATACTTCCATCATGAGCCTGCACAACACCATACGCCGTTGCCAGACCAAGGCCGGTCCCTGAGCCTACAGGTTTCGTTGTAAAGAAGGGTTCAAAAACGCGTTCCTGAAGGCTTTTGGGTACACCCGGCCCTGTATCACTGATCGTGATCACGTAATCCTGCCCACCCCGCGCAGGAGCAGGCTCCAGGCAAGAGGTGATTTCAATCCGGTCTTCCGTGCCTGCAGTCAGCACGGCACTCTCGTTCTCACGCCGCTTTTCCATAATGGCATCTGCCGCATTACTCACGATGTTCATGACAACCTGATTAACCAGCGCCGCCTGACAGAACAGTTCCGGTGGAGCTTCCAGCGCGCACACCACCCTGATTTCCTGCCCGAGCTTAGGAGCCAGCAGTGTCAGGACCATGGCAATGGCCTCCGGCACATCCAGCCTGCTGAACTCCCCTTCCTCCAGCCGTGAAAACCGCCGCAGGCTCACCACCAGATCCCGCATGCGGGTAAGCCCAAGCAGGGAGGATGTCAGGCGCTCGCTACTTTTTGCCAGAGCCTGTTCCGCCGCCAGCGTATCCCCTTCCCGCACGGCCTGCAGGGCGCGGGTAATACCCCTGTTCACCGTATTTTCATGCGCGAGCACAAACGCCAGCGGGTTGTTGAACTCGTGCGCAATGCCGGCGGCGAGTTCACCCAGTGAGGCCATTTTGGCGGACTGCACCAGTTTGGCCTGTGCCTCTATCAGTTTACGGTTGGCCGCGGCCAGATCTGCATTCACCCGCCGCAGGGCATCCGCAAGGGCCATACGGGCCCGGGCGCTTTCAATATGCGCCTCTTCCCGCCGGGTTTCGTCCTGCAACATCTTGCGGCGCACAAGGCTCCCCACCCGCGCCACGAGGAGGCTTGGCGCGATATCCGCATCCACCAGATCATCCACCCCGGCGCTGAAGGCCACACTGGCCATCTGGCCGGATACCTGCCCGCTTTCCGCCATGCCCAGCACCCGCAGGCATTGCCGCGTCCGGCGGCGCATGGCCACCACAGTGCGGGCAAAAGCAAACCCGTCAAACCGCGGGCAGCCGAGGTCCACCACCAGACAGTCCGGCTGTGGCCGCCCTGATGGCCAGTCCGCAAGGTCAAACCGTTCCGGATCATCAATCAGGGTGACAACATCCCCCTGCCGCCGCAGCAGGTCAGGCAGCACAGGTGGCACTTCCCGCCCCTCACCCTGCCAGGCCCACAGGAGGCCTCCCGGCGCTGTCACCACAGCCACGCTGGGCTGACGAAACGCCGCACCCCCGCGGGAAATGACATCCTCATCATATTCCCGCAGCAGGGCACAGATACGAAACATCAGGAAAACAGGGTCTGCCTGACTGTAAAAACAGGCATCGGCCCCCTGCTCCAGAATCATCTGCTCCAGGTCCGCATCCGGTGTGTCCGTAACCACCACAACCGGAATACCGCGCGTGGCCGCGTTCAGCCGCATCCGCTGGCACAGCTGCCCGGCGGACATATCAGGCAGAGTGGCAGGCACCAGCAGGAGATCCGGCAGGTGCGCCTCAAACCCTTCAAAGGCCTGCCTGCCGTTCTCCACCGCCTTGACCTGAAACCCGCGCTGGCTCAGGAGCGCTGAAAAATCCTCACATCTGATGGCATCCAGCCCCACCAGCAAAATGTTACATGAGAGGATATTCATGAAAGTCCCGCGTTCCCCACCGGTTGTTCCCAAGCATGCTTCACGTTTTCAGGCGTCCTGTTTCCTGTGTTCCCGCCTTACTACAGCAAGCCCACGCAGGACGATCACAGGTGGCCCATGTTCATGAGCGTGAATTCATCTAACCAAATCCCGCCCGCCTCGTCTGCTCGCGAATGCGTTACCAACGGACAGCCGAAGGCCTGCCTCCCTTCATGCGGAACGGAGTCCCATAGCGGGAAAGCCACACCCGCCACCTTTTGAGCAGTGCGGCGTGTGCCGAAGGCGGCACTTGTGTATAATCCCGGCTAACTTCGTGCGCGCTTTGGATGTCTGATTGCGCCACACCCACGCCTTGCAAGATTTTTGAGGGAACCCGCACTTATGGACCAGACACCTTATCGCGCTGATACGCATCGGCCTCTTTCCTTCTCATCCGTCTCACAAGGGTCTTCCCCCATGGTGATGAAACTGGCGCGTACCGGCCTCTGGTCAGTCTGCTACTTTGCATTCTATTTCATTCAGCAACTGGCGGAATTGTTTGCCCCGCTGCTGCTGATTGCCGGTGTGGCATGGAAGGCCCTGCCTGCGCTGATTGGCGCAGTCTCGCACGTCAGCGCCTCGGCCGACCCTCAGGCGCGGGACGCCATTGCCAATGTCGCGTCCGCCATTCCCACGCAGATTACCATCGCCGGTCATACACTGACAGCCGGCGGCATGGTCTGGGATGGCATCCTGATGATGGGTCTGGCCGCCGCTGGCGCAACACTGGCCACTCTGGCCGGACGCAATATCTGATCAGATCCTGCGGCGGCATCTGGCGCGTCCGAAGCCGCATGCCTGCCCTCCGGCAGGCAATATGACGTTTAAAGCCCGCTAGCCGGGCTGATGCAGGCGGGCTGCGGCTGGCCACAGCCGGACAAGCCCATGCCACCAGTGGGCCCCGGCCAGCAGCACCAGAACAGCCAGCACCAGACTGACAATCCACGCCCAACGCCAGAACACCTCTGTCAGCATCAGCTCGCGCAGGCTGCCAATCTCCTGCACGCGCCCGCCCAGTTCCGAACCCTTTGCCGCCACCTGCCTGTACGCCGCCACAGCACCAACTTTGGCTGTCTGCGCCACGTCCTGCGCGATTTTCTGGCCTGCTTTCCATCCGGCCTGCACGCGGCTTTCCGGCTCAGGCGCTGCCTCGGCAACTGGACGCCCCGTGGAAGGGTGGCCATGCGGGGTTGCGCCCGTGCTGCGGGCATACGCCGTAAACTGGAAAGGCTGGCTCTGGCTGCTCGGCTCCTCCTGCACAACAGGCCGGGGCGGTTCCGGGTTCAGCGAAGACGATGCCGCAACCCCGCTGAGCGGCGCGGAAACCCGGCTGGTCTCATGATCCGCCGCTAAATCCCCATCTCCCGTGCCCTCTGACGCAGGATGCGAAACGTGCTCCGCCTCAACCGGAGCAGGCTGCTCCGGTTCTTCATGGTGCGGTTGCGCAGAAGTATTTTCCGCATAAACATCTGCCGTTTCATGCCCCTCTGGCGCAGAAACCGGCGTGGCAGGGTGCGCCTGTTCCGGCTCGACCTGTTCTACAACAGGCAGACCGGAATGGGTTTCAGCTTCCAACCCGACAGGCTGCTCTGCCGGAGCATGTTCCGCATGCTCATATACAGCGTGCCCCTGCTCTGCCGGTTCAGCGTCCACCGGTTCGCCAACAGCCGGTTCATGGTCGGCATGTTCCGGTTCGCCTTCCGTCTGCCCGTGTTCGGACGGCTCCTGCTCATATCCGGTCTCGTGCCCGGCCTCCTCATGCGCATCGTGCGCAGCGGCGGCAGCTTCCGCCGTTTCAGGTTCCTGCCCGGCATCAGGTTCCTGCCCGGCAAGAGCAGGCTCGGGTTCGGCTTCATCTACCCCGGAAGGTACATGGCTCTCCGGCTGTGCCGATGCCTGCTGCGCAGCAGGTTCATCATCCCAGCGGGAGCCTGTTTCCGGATCGGCCGACAGGAAATCCGAGACATGGAGAGACGGCTGAACGGGAGCCTGCGCCTGCGGTTGCTCGGCGGCAGGGGCTTCAGCAGGAGGTTGCAGGCGCCATTTGACGCCGCAAGCAGAACATTTGAGGACATGCCGCTTTTCAAGAAGAGCCGCAGGGACCTGATAGGCAACGCCACATGACGGGCAGACAATTCTCATCAGCATTCTCTTGATACGGCGCTTCTTGCTGTCACACATTATGCCAAGCCCCCTTATGTACACGCATAATGGCCCTGACAAACCACCTCTTAACACAAGAGACCCACAAGCGCGCCAGAGCGGAACCGGGAACGAGGCATTTTACCGGTTTTTTACGGTCAGATTCCCCCGATTTTTCGAAATTTCCACCCCGTCTCCCTATCGCTTGTGATCGACAGCCCGGCCCTCCCTCCGCTACACTCGGGCCATGCGTAGCCCCTTTCTCCTTTTTTCGCGACCTGCCCGCGGAAGCGTGCCGATCTCATGATTCGCCTCAAAGCTGTCTCATGGCGCAGGGAGCGCAGGGAAGGCGCTCCCGTGCTCTCCAACCTGTCCTTCGATGTGCCGCAGGGGGGCTTCCGCTGGCTGCTCGGCCCGTCTGGCGCGGGGAAAACCAGCCTGCTCAGCCTCCTGCATCTGGAAAACCTGCCAACCGACGGCACCCTGTGCCTGCTGGATAAAGATGTCACGGCGCAGACCCCGCGCGCCGTTCTGGTCCGTCTTCGCCAGCGAATCGGCATGGTCCATCAGGATTTCCGGCTGATGCCGGACCTCTCCGTGGCAGATAACGTGGCCCTGCCCCTCCGCCTGCAACACCGCCCGGAAGATGAAATAACGGATGAGGTCCACGCCATCCTGAAATGGGTGGGGCTTGGTGAGTGCATCGGGGTGCGGGCCTCCCGCCTTTCCGGTGGGGAGCAGCAGAGAACCGCCATTGCCCGCGCCATTGTGCATCGCCCCGGCCTGATTCTGGCGGATGAACCCACCAACGCGCTGGAAGAACCACAGGCCCACAAGCTGCTGGACCTGTTTGGAGAACTGAGCAGCATGGGCACCACCGTTATTGTTGCCACCCATAACGAGGCACTGGTCCGCCGCCTGCCCCGCCCGGCTCTGGTGCTGGAACGCGGCCGCCTTGTGCAGGACGGAGCCTGAGCCGTGGCCCTTCCTTTCTCCGGCCGCAAGGACGGTCTTTCCCTCTCCGAGGCCCTGCCGGACAGAAGCCTGTTCGTGCTGGTTGCCATGATGAGCTTTCTGGCGGCCCTGACGCTGACAGGTGCGACAGGAGCCCGCACCCTTTCCACCCGCTGGGCGGGTGGGGCGGCACAATTGCTGACCATTCAGGTCTCCGAGCCTGATCAGCCCCTCATTGCCTCGGGCAAAACCGGCAAAACCACAACACAGCAGACCCGGGCGGACACCGTGCTGGCTGATCTTGCAACACTACCCTCCGGCACGCAGGTTCATCGCCTGACGCAGGAAGAACTGGCCAGACTGCTCACCCCGTGGCTGGGCGAGGCAGGCAAGACAGCGCTCCCCCTGCCTGCGGTTATTGAAGTGCGTCTGGCAGAAGGGCAGGAAGCCCCGGCGGACCTCGAGCAGACCCTGAGCACCCATGTTCCCGGCACGGTTGTGGAACATAATGCGGAATGGAGCACCCGCCTGCGCGCACTGGCGGAAAGCCTGCTGGCCTGCGCGGCGCTGGCTCTGGCCACCGTGGGCGGTATTGCCACCCTGATTACGGCGCTCTCCACCCGCGCGGGCCTCTCCACCCGCCGCGATATTATTGAAATTCTGCACGGGCTGGGTGCAACGGACAGCTATATTGCCGGGCGTTTTGCCTGGCGCACCGGAGGGCTGGCCTTTGGCGGCGGCCTTCTGGGAACAGTGCTGGCCATGGCTCCCCTGCTTCTGCTTTTCAGAATGGCTGCCCCCTTTGCGGCCTCCACCCTTCAGGCCAGCAGCACCGCCATGCCGGACTGGCGCACCCTGCCCGACCTCCTGCCCGGTGACATGCTGGCCGGGCTGGCCGCGCTGCCGTTTGTCGCGGCCTTTATCGGCTGGGCGACAACACAGTTCATGGTCCGGGTCTGGCTGCGACGGATGCCATGATGCGCGAGGCCGCCCGTCCCTACCGCCCCTCACGCCTGCATCGTTTTGTTGTCTGGTGGTTCAAGGTCGGATTACTGGTAAGCCTTGCGCTGTGCGGCGCTTTTGGCTGGTTTGTCTATGATGCGCTCAGGCCCGCCCCCGCCATCACACCGCATACGGATGGCATTGTGGCCCTGACAGGCGGCCAGGGCCGGGTGGACATGTCCCTGCGCCTGCTGATGCAGAATCGGGGGGACAAACTGCTGATCTCCGGGGTGGACCCACAGGCCAGCCAGCAGGACCTGCTCCCACCGCGCCTGCCGGATACCCTCAAAGACCGTGTGACACTCGGCTATCTGGCCCGCTCCACCATTGAAAATGCCAGTGAGACCGCCGCATGGGTGGCGGATAACCATATCCACACCCTTACAGTGGTTACGGCCGGATATCATATGCGCAGGGCACTGGTGGAACTGCGCCGCACCCTGCCGGGCGTGACACTCTATGCCTACCCGGTTATTCCCCCGGCTCTGGAACACCCTTTCCACAAGCCAACTCTCCGCCTTCTCCTGCGCGAATTTGCCAAATGGCTTGGCGCACTGGCGGGCTTTGTCCGCAATCCCTCACACAGCGCGGGCTGAGGAGTAATCCTGACCTGTCATCCGGCAGGCGAACGCAAGCAACCGTCTCGCGCTGAGAGGAACGGTCGATAAGCAGACGGACGGGTGCTCCGAAAACAGAGAGATTTCGCTGCCATCTTTCAAAACACCGCCGGCCACTCAACGTGACATAAACCTGCACAGGTCCTCATCATTTTTCAGCTTTTGTCCACGGAACCGCGTATGACCAAATTGACACGCAGATCTCTTCTGGCCGCTGCGCCGGCGGTACTCCTCTCAACTATCCCCACCCTCTCAATGGCGGATGAACCACCATTGGACGCAATCGAAAACCGTTACGGCGGCCGCCTGGGTGTTTTTGCTCAGGACACGGCATCAGGACGAACGCTGATGCATCGCCCGGACGAGCGTTTCACAATGTGCAGTACCTTCAAGGGCCTGCTCGCGGCGCAAGTTCTCTGGAAAATCGAACGCGGCCAGGAACAGTTTTCACGGCTGATACACTACACCGCCCGTGATCTGAAGGATGCCGGACACCCGAACTTTGCATGCCCGGTCACGGCCGCCAACGTCCAGCGGGGGGCCTTAACAGTTGAAGCCCTGTGTCAGGCAATGGTGGAAATGAGTGACAACCTTGCTGCGATCCTCCTCATGCGCAGCATAGGCGGCCCATCAAGCCTTACGGCCTTTGTGCGGTCCCTCGGCGACACTGTCACCCGGTCGGATCGCTATGAGCCCTTCTCCAACACTTACGATGGGCTGCTGGATACCACGACCCCACGCGCCATTGCCAAAACCGCAGGAACAATCCTGCTCGGATCGACACTCCAACAGGACACCCGTGACCTGCTGACACGCTGGATGATCAACACAAAACCGGGACTGCAACGCCTGCGTGCGTCTTTTCCCGGCGACTGGGTGAGTGCAGACAGGCCCGGAACATCAGGACCAGACGAGACCAATGACTACGCAGTCGTCTGGCCCCCAGGGCGAAAGGCGATCCTGATGGCGGCATATTATCACGCTCCCCACATAAGCATGGATGGGCGGGAAGCCGTTCTCCGGCACGTTGGCTCTGTCATCAGAGATTGGGTTGAAAGCTGAAGAAAACCGGAGTGCCGGGGCGGCGCTTCAGGAGAAGAGTCTTACGAAACAGACACATGAGCAACTTGGGACGAATTGGTTATACTCTAAACCGTTCATCACGAGATGGAAAACAGTCTTCAATTTCCGCCCTGTGATAAATCTCATTTCGCTCTGATGATACTTTATTTTTATATCCAAACTTAATCTGTCAGGAAATCACGTGATCACATCGAAATTTTCCCACGCCATCAAAGGTTTCTCACTCGCCGCCTCATATCTCCTCCTCTCCACAGCCTTGATTTTCTCAATTCATGTACCGAAACTCTGGAGCGCAAGCCCGAAAGATATTTCGAACGCCGCATTAAAAAACGTGATCTATCTATTGAATGCCAACACAAGTGAGTTGGTAATGCTTCTAATCATTGCTGGCCTGACAGCGCTATTTGCGACCATTGAGAGAAAAGACGCAGATTTTTGTGGGGTGCCTCTGAGCAGAGTGTCACTTCGACGTTTCTTGCAAGGCTGTTTCTTATCGCTGCTCGGCTCCGCACTCCTCACCCTCTTTGAATATTGTTATGGTGGCTTTCGTATAATCGGGTTGGTTTGGCCTCCCGCCACGACAGCCATGGTTGCGCTTCTTTCCACAACCTGGTTGCTGGTTTTAGGCGTGACTGAGGAATTATGGTTTAGAGGGTACGCGCTCAAAAGGCTTGAAGAGAACTTTGGGTGGTGGCCCGCAGCGATCATGACGTCCATGGCATTCGCGATGTGCCACCTACACAATCAAGGCGAGAACTTCGTCGAGGTCGCGCTCCTGTTCCTGTCAGGAATGATACTCTGCAGCCTGAGGCGCGTGTCTGGCTCTCTGTGGCTCGGTATCGGGGCCCATACTGTCGCCGATTTGGCCGGAAGCATTCTGGGCTCACCCGGATCAGATTTGTCACACAGCCCCACCCAGATCGTCTATCTATCGGTAAAAGGGTCTCCCTTGATCAACGGCGGTGACAACGGCGTCATGTTTTCATTACCTGGAATCGCGATGCAGTTTCTGTTACTTCTCTTACCCATCACGTTTTTCAGCATGAAGCCTGCAAAAGCAGCGGTGTGAACGGTGGCACGTGTTGAGGCCAAGCATTCATAGTCCTTTACCCGCTCCCCGCATCGTATCGCCCATAAAAACTCCGGTGGCGCGATGGGCGCATGCTCCTGTTTCAAATGGGCAATTCTTCACCGGCATGCGCCGCTCTTACCCTGGCAATGAACAGAACCGGTCGGCGGACAATTGGGTTCCTCCCCCGTCTGACCATCTGCAATCCAGTCGCGCTTGGCGCGCAAATACTCAGCCATTATCGCCAGATCCTGAGCTTTGTCTTCAATCGCTCGAAGTTGCGTATCCATGATCTCAACCGCGCGCTCACGGGTTAGACCCTTTTCCTGCATCTCATCATTAATCCTGGCGATATCGGCCAGAGACATGCCGAGAGATTGTCCAAAACGGATCATGGCAGCTCTCTGCACGTCCCGCTCGGTAAACTGCGCATAGGGATTGCGCCCGCCCTTTCGTCCGCTTTCCGGAGAAAGCAGCCGCTTGCGGACATAAAACCGGATTGTCGCAGGGCTGAGGCCTGTGCGCTGTGAAAAATGTCCGATCAACATGAGTGTTCGTGTCCTTGACCATGAACCATGGTTCACACTTATAGAAGAATGCTCCTTCTCATGGAGCCTCGAACATGGATACACTTTCTTCACCCCGAACGCAGAGAGCTTTCGTGACCGGAGCGACCGGCTTGCTGGGGAACAATCTGGTCCGCGCACTACTGAAGCAGGGATTTCACGTGCGGGCGCTGGCGCGCTCACCCGAGAAAGCAAAAGCGCAATTCGGCGACCTTAACGTCGAGATCGTAACCGGAGACATGCTGGACGTAAACGACTTTGCAGACTCCCTGCGTGACGTTGACGTCGTTTTCCATACGGCGGCCTATTTCCGTGATTCCTATACCGGCGGCAGCCATTGGCCCGAACTGCATGCCGCCAACGTTCTGGGGACACGCGCACTGCTGGAGCATGCTTATGCTGCTGGTGTGCGCCGTTTCATGCATGTGAGTTCGATTGCCGTCCTGCGCGGGAAACGCGGTCAGGTGGTGGACGAAACCATGCTGCGCGACGAGCGCGATGCTGATGATTATTATCGCAGCAAGATCCTTGCTGATCGGGAACTCCTGAAATTTCTAGAGCATCACCCCGATGCCTGGGGCGCCATGGTGCTCCCGGGCTGGATGCACGGCCCCGGAGATATGGGGCCAACCTCCGCTGGGCAGACCATTCTCGACGTGGCACGCGGCAAGGTACCGGGAATACCGCCCGGCTCGGTCTGTCTGGTCGATGCCCGGGATGTGGCGAACGCCCTGATCATGGCCAACCATCAAGGCCGCCGAGGCGAGCGCTATCTGGCGGCGGGCCGACATTTCACCATGGCGGAACTCATGCCGCTGATAGGCCGGGCGCTGGGCGTGAAAGTACCTGAACGCCGTATCCCGCTGGCGCTCCTCTATGTCTTCGCAGCTATCAGTGAAGCCAAGGCACGGCTTACCGGGCGACCGGTTCTGTTCAGCTGGGCCACCGTGCGCGCGCTCACAACCGAAAATGAACGCTCCCGTTTCAGTGCCGCGAAAAGCGAGCGCGAACTCGGTTTGGTCTTTCGGCCTGTCGAGGAAACACTGCATGACGAAGTCGCCTGGTTTCGAGCACGGGGATGGCTGCCCGAAGCAAGCAAACCGGTCCGTTCGTAAAATCGTCTTCAAAACACGGGAAAGATTTTCGAAACGGTTCCTCTCAGACACGATTTTCTCACGCGCAAAGTCTTCTTATCGTGCCTCATCCTACAACGGGCCAGCCTGCCGCACTGGAGGCGGCAGGCTGGCACGCCTCCATGAAGACCTGAAACCATGAAAGCTTCCTTGCCGGAAGGAAACTTTCTGAAAGTTACCAGGCATTACCGAGCAAATGGATAATCGGTATAGCCTTCTGGTCCCCGCGAATACCAGGTCTGGATATTATCCTTATTCAGGGGAAGATTATCTTCCAGACGATGCACCAGATCCGGATTGGCAAGGAAAGGCCGACCGAATGCAATGGCGTCAGCCACACCGGTTGCAACCGTTGCAATCGCTTCTTCCCGTGTATAATCCTGATTCAGAACCAATGGGTTCGTGAAAACTTCGCGGATCAGACCATGCAGTTTCGGCTGATCCGTCTTGCCGAATGTGCCGTTGGGTCCGGGCTCGCGCAATTCGAGAAAAGCAATACCGAGATCGTTCAGAAGCTTTGCCGCGGGCACAAAAACCTGCTCGGGGTGGCTATCGATACACCCTTGTGTGTCGCCATTGGGTGAAAGTCGCACTGAGGTCCTGCCTGCGCCAACTGTGGCGATCACCCGTTCCGTGACTTCACGCAGAAAACGAATGCGGTTTTCAGGAGAGCCGCCATACTCGTCGGAACGATGGTTGGTGCCGTCCCGCAGGAATTCATCAATCAGATAGCCATTGGCCGCATGAATCTGGACACCGTCAAAGCCGGCTTCCAGAGCATTGCGGGCGGCCTTTTCGTAATCATTCAGGATACGGGCGATATCCTCCCTGGTCAGGGGGCGGGCAACCTCGGGGGCCTGCTTGCCATCATAAGTATGAAGTGGCGCAGGCGCTTCTGTCGCCGAGGAGGATACAGGCTGCTGGCCCGTCACGCTAGAATGCACCATGCGGCCCATGTGCCAGAGCTGCGCCACGATCTTTCCGCCCTTTGCGTGCACGGCCGCGATAACCGGCTTCCAGGCCTCCACCTGCTCCTGTGACCACAAACCGGGTGCATAGGGCCACCCAAGCCCTTCCCGACTGATACCAGTTGCTTCAGAGATGATCAGACCCGCTGTGGCGCGCTGCGCGTAATACTCGGCCATGATGGGAGTCGGAACATGCTGGCGGGTGGCTCTGCCGCGCGTCAGCGGTGCCATGAGAATTCTGTTTCTGGCGTAAATGCTTCCCAGTTCAATCGATTCAAACAGGCTCGGCATAGCAGATCCTTCCTAAAAAACGCGGTTCCTATGAGATGGGGAAGACATACACCGATTACAACAGGAGACCTGTCTCTGCGCTCTGGGCTGGAGAGAGTCCGGGGTGTGGTTCCGGGCCCCCCATCAGGCCGTCACCATCAGGCCGTCACCCCGAGCCGGGCGCACAGAAACTGGGCGTTCACCCCTGCCCCGCCTCCCCCAGATGCTCCCGCATCCATTGAGCGTCCTCACTGGGGCTGCGTTGAAAATGGCGTTTGAAATCGCGGCTGAACTGGGCAGCGCTGGCATAGCCGACTTCGGCGGCAATAGCGGCAATCGAGCCCCTGCGCTGCGCGATTTTCACTCTGGCCTCATGTAAGCGCATGGCCTTGATGTATTGGATCGGTGTATTCCCGGTAAGGGATTTAAAACCGGCATGATAGGAAGGAACACTCATACCGGCCATCGCTGCGACTTCCGTTACCGATAAGGCGGCAGTGTAGCGTTCGCGGATCAGCATCAGGCTCTGCACGATCCTGCCTGTCGCGTTATTGCGATGCAGTGCCGCCATCAGCGGTCCCCCCTGAGGCCCCACCAGAACGCGATAATGCAACTCGCGCAGCAGCCCCGGGCCGAGAACGGTAAGTTCCCGCGGATGATGGAGAGCATGAAGCAGGCGTTGAAGCACGTCAACAATCGAGGGCACCATCGGGCTTGAAACAAGGCTTCTGGCCCGCGCCCTCTCGTCATGATCGATCTGCCCCTCCAGTATGCTCACGATTTCAGCAGCAAGATGCAGGTCAAAATCGACGTAGATAGCAAGCAGAGGGTGTTCTGGGTCGGCCTGCGACGCCATCCGGAACGGAACAGGGACGGAAACGGCAAGATAATGGTCGGCGTCATAATGGTAGACCTCGCCATTGAGGAAGCCCTGCTTAGCCCCCTGCAAAACGAAGACCACACCAGGCCTATAAAGAACGGGAACATCTTCAAGAACGGTTTCGGAACGCAGGATGCGAATGCCCTGCATAGGCGTGGTGTTGTAGCCATGCCGCGGTGCAAGTTTGGCCGCCAACGCAATGAGGTGAGACCGCGCGGAGAAAGAATTCATAGGATTGAGCAAAACAATCAGAGGAAGTGAGATAGAGGACGCGCCAATATGATAGTATTGGTCAAAGCATGAATGCAATCAGACAGAGCAGAGCCATGCCAGAGCAGACTTTTTTCATCACGGGTGCAAATTCAGGATTTGGGTTAGCCATTGCTCAGGCCGCTCTTGAGGCAGGGCATCGCGTGATTGGTGCGGTCCGCTCGCAAACCGCAAAAACCTCATTGGAGGCGCAACTGCCGGATGTCCGCACGGTCCTGTGTGATGTCACCGAATTCGACCGCATTCCCGCCATCGTCGCACAGACTGAGGAAGACCACGGGCCGGTCGATGTTCTCATCAACAATGCAGGCTATGGGCATGAGGGGGTTCTGGAGGAATCCTCTCTTGAGGAAATGCGCCGCCAGTTCGATGTCAATGTCTTCGGAGCTGTTGCAATCGCCAAAGCCTTTCTGCCGCATTTTCGCGAACGCCGCAGGGGGTTTATCGTGAACGTGACATCAATGGGTGGTCTGATCACCATGCCGGGCATAGCGTATTACTGTGGAAGCAAATTCGCCTTGCAGGGCATTTCAGACGTCATGCGCGCAGAAATGGCGCACTTCGGAGTTCATGTCACGGCACTTTGCCCCGGGTCATTCCGCACAGACTGGGCCGGACGCTCTATGGTCAGGAGCGAGCGTTCAATTGCGGACTACGATGCACTGTTCGATCCGATCCGCACCGCACGCCGCGAGAAAGACGGCAAGCAGTTGGGAGACCCTGCCAAACTTGCGGCGGCGGTGCTGCATCTGGTTGCATCGGATACGCCACCACCACAACTTCTCCTTGGAAGTGATGCTCTGCGTCTGGTTCGTGAGCGCCTTTCCCGCTTGGAACGCGAAATTGCTGATTGGGAGGAGTTAACCCGATCAACAGACAACTGAACGTCCTGAGGACTATTGAAGGCCTGCCACACGCCGGAAATCATGTGTATGACACGAAGCATAAACCTGTAGAGGGAATCGGAAAACCGCTTTTTCACAAATGAAAAATCTTGTCAGACAACGGTTGCCTGCCTGCTCCATGCACCGCAGACAGGCTCCGCTGGGGGTTATACAGGAGATGCCTCCTGCATGGCCCGTATGACCCGGCTCCAGCATAGGGAAGATGGCACAGTTATGGTGCCTCTTCCGGTTAAGCTCTTACTCCTTGATGGGCGTTACTGTCGCAACTTCTATGAAGTAGCCCCCTTTCGCCTTCAGATAAAACGCCCAGGCGCCATGGGTAGTGCATGGGGGCTGAACGTCCCACCCATCAGCAATCAGGCGAGCGTACAGGTCATCCACCTCCTGCCGGGTCTCCTGAAGGAAGCCGATATGCAGAATGTCTACTTCCTTCGGATAGTCGAAACCATGAAGCGCGCTATCAAAATGATTGACGAGCAATATAAGGCCGTCATCATCCTGCATGATTGCCATCTTCTTTCCGCGAACAACCAGAGTTCGCAGGCCGAAGTAACGCTCGAACATAGCTTGATCAGCCGCGACATCGTGGCTGTAAAGATTGATGTGATTGAGTTTCATAATCGTGCCTTTCCGCTGTCTGTGCAACGGACACGGATCGGCAGCGGAGACATGGAGCCAGCCACAACCGACCACACGGGAGGGGAAACCCCTCACGGTGTCCGGCCATGGCCAAGAGCAGGCTTCCCCACTCAAGCGTGACTGTCTCAAAGAGACCGCAGGTTCTCACCATACCTGCATCGCTGTCTTTTTAGGCGTTGTGATTTTGCCAAAAACTGTGCGATCCAGTCAAGTTTTCTCTATGACTGCCAGCTTCGTGGCGACCCCTGAAACGAACGAGATGTTCGGGATGCAGGCGAACCATGGTTTTCCTCCCCGCCCCTCCGCTAAGAACCGGCATGAAGCGCATGTTTGTGCGCATCAGTATGCTCGCATTGTCTTGCTGATCATGGTGTCCCCTTAGACAGCATAAATTGCAGCTTAATCCGGCTTGAGCGGCACATCACTGTCATGCAGCTGACGGTCACGAAGGATCAACCGCGTTCCGACCTCCACAATGGATTGAATCGCCGGCAGCAATTCTTCTCCGAGCGAGGTGAGCTCGTATTCGACCGTTGGGGGTGATGTCGGAATTACGCTGCGGCTTAGAACGCCACGCCGTTCAAGATCACGCAGCCGCCCTGTCAGAACCTTGGCCGAAATCCCGGGAATATTGCGGCGAATTTCCGAGAATCTCCGTGCCCCCTTACTGAGCGACCAGATGATCTCCGGAGACCATAAGCCGCTCAGCAGAGACATGCACTGTGACATGGGGCAGCCCGGAAGCGCTTTCACTGCGGTCCGCATTCTCAGAACCATAACCATTCCCTCACCTGGTTTCCGACAGGTTACTGAAAAGCGACGATAACCTCAAGATATATAGTTACCAGTAGAAACTGTTGTTCTTATATGGGTGTTGTCCCGGTGAGAGACCCCACCCGGCCACAACAAAACAACAGGCTCCAAGCCTCCTGATGAAAGAATATGACCATGTATGCTATTACCGGCGCTTCGGGCCAGCTTGGCCGTCTTGTCATTGAAACACTGTTGAAATCCGTTCCCGCAGGCCAGATCATCGCCGCTGTCCGCAATCCGGCCAAGGCGCAGGATCTCGCGGCACTCGGCGTCGTGGTGCGCGAGGCGGATTACGACCGCCCCGAGACACTGCCTGCCGCGCTGAACGGGGTGAAGAAACTCCTGCTGATCTCATCCACCGAAATTTCAGGTCGTACGACGCAACATCGTGCCGTGATCGACGCAGCGCGCGCGGCGGGCGTGTCCCTGCTTGCCTATACCAGCATGCTGCATGCAGATACCTCTCCGGCGCAACTCGCCATCGAACACCGGCAAACGGAGGAGGCGATTGCCGCATCCGGCCTTCCCGCCGTCATCCTGCGGAACGGCTGGTACATGGAAAATCACCTCATGGCTCTGCCTGCAGTTCTTGAGCACGGCGCGTTCATCGGCGCAGCAAAAGAGGGGCGTTTTTCGTCAGCAACCCGCCGTGATTACGCAGAGGCTGCTGCCCGGGTTCTGAAGACGGATGATCACGTCGGCAAGATTTACGAACTCGCTGCGGACGAGGCCTTCACACTGGCTGATCTTGCAGCAACGGTATCAAAACATGCAGCGCGCACAATCGTCTATAATGATCTCTCCGAAGACGGTTATGCCAGGGCACTCGAAGATGCAGGCCTGCCCGCACCTTTTGCCACACTCCTGGCTGACGCGGACGTGGCAGCATCGCAGGGAGCATTGTTCGATGACAGCCATACTCTCTCGCGCCTTATCGGTCATCCGACAACGCCGCTCGATACAGTGATTACGACTGCATTATAATATTCAATACCAGAGCGACCATGAATTAACACCAACGCCATGATCTGCGACGAGCGACCTTGTTCAGAAAACACCATAAGCGCCCGATATGTCTCTGCAACGCAGGCGAAAGCGATCAATCCGCGACGCGTTGAGCACATTCAGGGTCTTGCCGAGTTTTCGTCCCCAATGGTTGTCACGCAGATCATGCCGATGCGCCCTGAAAATGGAATGACGCCTTCAATACGGAAGATACGTCATGCCTGAGAAGAACGCTCACCCCGACGCACTAATGGCAGGAAGATATCGTCGACAATCTCCCGGATGGTGTCATCCGATAAAGTCTGGAATGTCATCATAATTTCATGACGAGCAAGGTCGAGAGGAAGGGATGCAATGCGAGGCGTGATACGGACCGGATCGATCTCGCCCCGTTCAATAGCCCTTCCCATAACGGCATGAAACTGGCTCCCGTCCACAATGCGCGCCCGTATGTCGGCAAAGCTCGACCGCTCGGCCACGAGATCCTTCTGCATATCGAAAAACAACTGCAGGTCCTTCGAACCCGCGCGATCCGACATACATTTGAGAAGATAGCAGAGTTCATCACGCAAACTGCCCATATCGGGGATGATGATATTCGACCGCGCGAATTGTTGCGCCAGTGCTGCCGTTGCAAGCGCCGTGCGGCTGGGCCAGCGTCGATGCAGCACCGTGCGGCTGGTTTCCGCACGGCGGGCGACGTTTTCCATCGTCAAACCCGCATAACCGTGTTCTGCCAGTTCTACCCATGTCGCTTCCAGGATCGCCTCTTCCAAAGCCACACCGCGCCTTCGTGTCTGTTTTTGAGCTTTCATGACTCTCCATTAAGATACAAAATGAATCTTATTGCCTTTTGATGCGCACAAGATAAGATACTCCACGAATCTTATTTTGAGTAAATATCATGAACATCCCGATGGTTCCAGCACAACGCCGTTCCGTACTCATCTCCGGTGCCAGCATCGCAGGTCCAGCGCTCGCCTTCTGGCTCGACCGTTATGGGTTCGATGTAACGGTGGTCGAACGCGCGCCGATCATCCGGACTGGCGGATACCCGATCGACGTACGCGGCACGGCCATTGACGTGGTCGAGCGCATGGGCCTGCTGCCTCAGATCCGGGCAGCCCATATAGCATCCCGCACCATGACCTTCGTGGATAAAGCAGGTCAGATCATCGGCAGCCTACCGATCTACGAGGCGATCGGCAGCGAAGCCGAGCGTGATGTCGAACTCCCGCGCGGAACCCTGACAACCCTGCTCTATGACGCGACCCGCAACAGCGGGATAGATTACCGTTTCAATGACTCAATCGACACGCTCCATGATGACGGTAAGGGCGTTGATATCGGATTCACCAGCGGTCAGCGGGCACGATATGATATCGTCATCGGTGCAGACGGGTTACACTCGCGGGTCCGCAATCTGGTTTTCGGTCCCGAGGCCCTGTTTAACCATTCCCTCGGCTTCCGATTCAATCTTTTCTCCATGCCAAATGACAAAAGCCTTTCACATGCCGGCATCTTTCACGCCGAACCAGGACGCACAGCCGGAATCTGGGCGGTTCAGGATAACCCGAAGGTTTTCGGTTTCCTTGCTTTTGCAACAGATGAAGTCGCTAGCGCCTCCTGTCGCAATGCGGAAGAACAGATCCGACGTACACAAACCGTGTTCTCAGGCATGCGCTGGGAAGTTCCGAATCTGCTTGATGCCATGGTAAAAGCCGACGATCTGTATTTCGATACGGTCAGTCAGATCCGGATGCCCCACTGGTCAAAGGGACGCGTGGCGCTGGTCGGGGATGCGGCGTTTGCCCCTTCTTTCCGATCAGGTCAGGGGACCAGTCTGGCGTTGGTTGGCGCCTATGTGCTGGCAGGTGAGCTGGCTACTCATAACGCTCCGGAAGAGGCGTTTACGGCCTACGAGCATCTCACGCGGCCGTTTGTCGAGGCAAACCAGGCACTGGCGACCGATGATAACGGGGCTTTCTTCCTGCCCAGAACACAGAAGGACATTGAGACGCGTGACCGCATCCTTGCCGAAATCGCGCGGAACGGAACGGCGGGCATATTTGATGGGACCAGAGCGAGGGTGCATGATTCGCTACGTCTGTCAGACTATTGAGGTAAGCCGCATTTCTGCACAGGATAATAAGCACGGCCTGATCTGAGCGAAACAGCACGCCCCCCTGAAAGAACCTGCCCCGCTTGATATAATTCCATAAATCATTAAACGTTGATATATGGATACAGAAGCAGCCCTCCTCGCGTTCAGCGCGCTCTCGCAATCGACCCGGCTGGAAATCTTCCGCCTTCTTGTGCGCCACGAACCTGATGGTCTCCCGGCCGGAGAGGTCGCACGCGCGCTTGAACTGCCGCAAAACACCATCTCCGTGCATCTCGCTGTGCTGGCCCGTGCGGGGTTGCTCACATCCCAACGCCAAAGCCGCCTTATTATCTACCGCGCCAGTCTGGAGCGTTTGCAGGACCTAACCCTGTTTCTGATCGAGGGTTGCTGCGCGGGGCGCCCGGACTTGAGCGCCCCTCTGTTTGCCGAACTCGCATCCAGCTGTTGCCGAGGAAAAACCACCTCATGAATATCACCCTTTATCACAACCCGGATTGCGGTACATCGCGCAACGTGCTGGCGCTGATCCGCAACGCCGGGATCGAGCCCATCATCATCGAGTATCTGAAAACCCCGCCTTCACGTGCGGAGTTACGCGCGCTGATCGACAGCATGGGTATTTCCGTGCGTGACCTTTTGCGCCGCAAAGGCACGCCTTATGATGACCTGCAACTCGACACCCCCGCGATGACAGACGCTTACCTGATTGACGCGATGATGGCGCATCCGATCCTGATCAATCGGCCCATCGTCGTCTCGCCTCTGGGTACAAAACTGTGCCGCCCGTCCGAAACTGTTCTCGATATTCTGCCTGCCCCGCAACAAGGCGCGTTCTTCAAGGAAGACGGTGAGCAGGTCGTGGATGAAAACGGAAAGCGGAATATCTGATGCTAGCGCTTGCGATTTTCATCATCACGCTGGTTTTTGTCATCTGGCAGCCCAAAGGGTTGGGGATCGGCTGGAGCGCACTCGCCGGAGCAGGCATAGCTCTTGCAACAGGTGTCATCCATCTTCAGGACATCCCTATCGTCTGGCATATCGTCTGGGATGCGACTTTCACCTTCATTGCCCTGATCGTCATTTCTCTTCTGCTTGACAAGGCAGGATTCTTTCAGTGGGCCGCCCTGCATGTTGCGCGCTGGGGCAAAGGGCGCGGTGGCATCCTGTTCCCGCTGATTATCGTTCTCGGCGCGGCAATCGCAGCGGTTTTTGCCAACGATGGAGCGGCCCTCCTGCTGACACCCATCGTGATTGCCCTTCTGGCGCAATTACGCCTGCCGCAGGCCGCCTCACTGGCTATTATTATCGCCACCGGCTTCGTGGCCGATACAACCAGTCTTCCACTGGTGATTTCCAATCTGGTCAACATCGTCAGCGCCAATTTCTTTGGCATTTCCTTCAACCGTTATGCCGCTGTCATGATCCCTGTCGATCTGGTGGCGCTGGCAGGCACATTGGCCGTCCTGTGGGGTTACTACCGGCGCGAAATACCAGGAACCTACGGCATTACTGCACTACCGGAACCAGCCTCCGCCATTCAGGACCGGCAGGTGTTCAAGGCCGCCTTTCCGCTGCTTGCCGCTCTGCTGATGGCCTATTTCGTAACAGCACCTTTCCATATTCCCGTCTGCATCGTGGCCTGTGTTGCGGCCGCCATTCTGCTCGCCATCGCCTTGCGCGTGGCGTCCGGAGGGCGCGGACGGGTGATTGCGGTGGGTGAGGTTCTCAAGGGAGCGCCGTGGCAGATCGTTCTCTTCAGCCTTGGCATGTATCTGGTAGTCTATGGGCTGCGAAACGCTGGCCTGACCGAGTACGTGGCCGATGTTCTGGTGTGGCTTGGTCATCATGGGCCATGGGCGGCGGCGGTCGGCACCGGCTTTCTTACCGCCATCCTGTCCTCCATCATGAACAATATGCCGAGTGTCCTGATCGGAGCGTTGTCGATCCAGCAGGCGCATGACATTGCACCCGTGACACGTGACATCATGATCTATGCCAACATTATCGGCTGTGACCTCGGGCCTAAATTCACACCTATTGGCAGCCTCGCCACACTGCTCTGGCTGCATGTGCTCGCGGCCAGAAATTACAAAATCACATGGCTGCACTATATGCGCGTCGGCCTTCTGATCACGCCGCCGGTACTACTGATAACCCTGACCATGCTCGCCTTCTGGCTTCCGCTTATCGGCACCGGCTGAGAGAGAGAGCGAGACGATGCCAGTCTACCACCAAGTCATGGAAGAGGCGGAGTGCCAGTTCAACATCCATTACATGCAGACCCTGCGCCCAACGAATGACACAGACGAAGCAGAGAAGGCACCCCAAGCATGAACCATACCCCGGACACCATATTGCCTCTTTTGAATCAGGATTATCTCGACCCGCTCGACCTGGGGAAACTGGAGCCGAGCCAGCGCCTGACTCATCCCCCTCGTATTCTGCTGCTCTATGGCTCGTTACGCCCTCGCTCCTTCAGTCGGCTGCTTGTGCTGGAAGCTGAACGCATTCTCAACTGCCTCGGGGCTGAAACCCGCGTGTTTGACCCCAGAGATTTGCCGCTTGCAGAGTCCGTGCCCGCAACCCACCCCAAGGTGCAGGAACTCAGGGAACTCTCGCTTTGGTCCGAAGGGCAGGTCTGGTGCAGTCCGGAGCGCCACGGCAACATAACCGCCGTTTTCAAAAACCAGATTGACTGGCTTCCTCTCTCTGAAGGCTCACTGCGCCCCACGCAGGGGCGTACACTCGCGATAATGCAGGTTTCCGGCGGCTCACAGAGCTTCAATTCCGTGAACGCGCTGCGTGTGCTCGGGCGCTGGATGCGCATGTTCACCATCCCCAATCAGTCCAGTGTGCCAATGGCCTACAAGGAGTTTGGTGAGGACGACCGCATGAAGCCCTCAGCGCTGTATGACCGTGTGGTGGATGTCATGGAGGAACTGATGAAATTCACTGTGCTCATCAGAGATCGTGCGGACTATCTCGTAGACCGCTACAGCGAGCGCAAGGCCACATTCACATTACCTGAATCTCTGTAAGGCAAACACCTGCAGGCAGCACGCTGCTAAGCCGCCGGCCAGGCCTGCATTCCGATCCGTGCGATTTCCAGCAGTCTCTCTCGTGGTGTGCCATCTCGCGCCTGCACGGCCATGCCGCGCAGCAGGGAGCTATAGAACGCCGCCAGAGCCTCGACGTCCGTAGTAGCTGGCAGATCGCCCGCCTCCACCCCCTTGCGCAGCCGTGCCCCCATTACCCGTTCAGACTGGGTGCGCTGGCTGGCCAGAAGCTCCCGCAAGCGAGCCTGTGCGGGGGAACACTGGGTTGCCGCGGTTGAAACCATACATCCCGCAGGCAGGTCATCCCGCGTGAACTCCGTAGCGGCGGTCGTTATCAGGTCATGAAAGACCGTGCGTGTATCAGCGTCTTCATTCAGAACAGCCAGAAACCACCCGCCAGCGACAGCCATATAGACTTCAATCGCTTCATGGTACAGCGCTTCCTTGCTCCCGAACGCGTTATAGAAGCTGGATGCACTGATCCCCATAGCCGAGATCAGGTCATCAAAACTTGTTCCATCATATCCCCGGTCCCAAAACAACCGCATGGCTGTGCATAGAGCCTGCTGCCTGTTGAAAGACTGTGGCCGCCCCCGACCACGCCGCTCTGTGCGTGTTTTTTCTGATACCATCGCTCCACAAATCCTTGAATACGCCGGGACACGCCATATATCCCTAATGTTGGAGTGACCGCTCCATATTTTAACCCATCGGTTTTCGCAAACCGGGCATGAGGCTTACACGCACGTCCCAGCCCATACAGACAGGATCATATCCATGAGCAAGCTTTCCGGAAAAGTCGCAATCGTGACAGGCGCTTCCAAAGGGATTGGCGCTGGCATAGCCAAGGCACTTGCGGCGGAAGGGGCGGCTGTCGTCGTCAATTATGCGTCCAGCAGTTCTGGGGCGGATGCCGTGGTTACGGAAATCACGGGCAGCGGTGGCAAAGCCATTGCCGTTCAGGGCGATGTCTCACGCAAGAGCGATGCTCAGGCTATTGTTGATGCTGCAATCAGCCAGTTCGGGCGGCTGGACATTCTGGTCAATAACGCAGGTGTGTATCAATTTTCGTCCATTGAAGAGATCACCGAGGAGCTCTTCCACCGCCACTTCAACATCAATGTGCTGGGCACCCTGCTGATGACACAGGCTGCTTTCAAGCATCTGGGAAGCGGCGCCAGTATTATCAACATCAGCTCCATTGCCTCGCGCATCACACCGGCCAATACCGCCGTCTATTCGGGAACAAAAGGCGCGGTGGACGCAATAACCGGCTCTCTCGCACGCGAGTTCGGGCCAAAGCAGATCCGGGTCAACGCGATCAATCCGGGCGTGGTCGAAACCGAAGGCACGAAAACCATTGATGCTGCCGCTGCAGAAATGATCAAGCAGTCCGTTATCGCGCAGACACCGCTGGGCCGCATCGGGCAGGTGCAGGATATCGCGCCGCTCGCGGTCTTCCTTGCCTCTGACGATTCACGCTGGCTGACGGGTGGGACAATGCTCGCCTCCGGTGGCCTGCGCTGATTTCAGAAACACACCCCGCAAACGCTCCTGCCGGAAAGCCTGCCTGCGTCTTCTGATAACGGTGGACTTGTGGCCCGGAAGAACGGCCTGACTTCTGGCGGTCTCTCCATAGAACGTGCGCCCACGCCCTCTTTTGGGCGCACGTTTCCCGGTTTTCTATCTCCGGGACGTCATTCCCTTCCCTGATACCCTTGCTGCCTACCGGCTTCCTCGTTCTCTTCCAGCGGTTTCATGGGACCTGCAAGTAAGCCTGCAAGTAAGTGAGTACTTACTAATAGTCTCCAAGGAGACCCCATGCCCCCACGAAGCGCAAGACTGCCCGCATCTGACCGCAAGCAGGCAATTTTATCGGCAGCCGCCCCCGTTTTTGCCTAGCTCGGGCGAGAAGGCGCAACGACGAAGGAAATCGCCAAAGCCGCAGGCGTATCCGAGGCCCTCCTCTACCGGCATTTTGCGGGCAAGGAGGCTCTGTATGCCGAACTCGAAGCCCATTGCGTTGCGGCAAATGCGGTCGGCAGCCGCCTTCTCGCCGAGGCTACGCCATAGAACGGCATTACAACCCGGAAAAACTCAAGATGATCTTGACCTCAATCGGAAAGGAAAGCGCATGAGACCCATCAGAAAAATTGGCATTTTCGGTGCGACAGGCCGCCTTGGGGCACCGGTTGCCACGGAACTGGCAAAAACCTTCGCGGTGCGGGCGATTGTCCGTTCTCCAGAGACGGCCAGACAAATGCTTCCGGCCTCGATCGAGATCGTTCAGGGAGATTTACGGAACGTTTCAGGCCTGCGCGCCGCCCTTGAGGGGTGGATGCGCTCTACCTCAATCTTGCGACCGAAACGGCAGACCTGAGCCTCCCTTTTTACGAAGAACGGGAGGGGGTGCGAAACCTGATAACCGCCGCGCAAGGGCTGGACATTCAGTATATTGCCAAGATCGGGGCGCTGGGAGTCTACCCTCCGGCACTGAAGAGCATCAGGAAGAACATGGTGCCGAACATGATCAACGGACGCGCTCTCCAGTGGATCGGAAATACAAAGGTCAGGATTTACTGGATCAGCGTGACCGATTACGCGCAGATGGTGGTCAAGGCCTTTCAAAATCCCGGCACTATGACCCCACACTTAAAATTCGCGTGGCCCCTCTCTGGGTGATCCGGATGATCGGCCTTTTCAGTCCGAAAATGAAATTCATCGTGCATCTGTTTTCCTATTTCGGGAATCATGAAGATTCGTTCCATGCGGGACAGACATGGAAAGAGCTTGGGAAACCGGAAATAAGTCTCGAGATGTTTTCAAAATCTCTTCACTAGGGCAGAATACCCGGATAAAGCCCCGGCCAACGCCAGCCGAACCAAAAGCCAGCCGAGCGGCTCTCACCTGCCCCGAATCAGGAGACCTGCAACGTATAACATCAGGTCTCATGAAACTGTGCACACCAGTCCGATGCTTCTGCACGGAGTGCGCGGCCTGAGAGGCTAAACGTGCTCGCATTGCCCGCACACCCGGCGCAGGCGGCGCACCCGATGCAGAGCCGTGCCGGTGCCTCCTGCCGGGCTGCACAGTTTTCGGGGGATGCCGCGCCTCCTATCCGTGCTATATGCGCATCTGTGCTATACAGTTTGCAGGCAGGGCTGGCCGCCTTGCCTGCGCCGTCCGGCGCCAGTGCTTCACGGTCGGGGCGTTGCTCCGCCCACCAGAGAGAACGGAGATTGAAGAGATGATCGTTGACCAGAGGATCGGCCTGCGCATCATCACGAAAGAAATTGTCGGTGTTATCCTGCTCATGACTGCGTGGGATTTCATCGTGGTCATCCTGTTTCAGGTCTTCCATCAGGAATGGATGGAGCAGCCAAGCCTGCCCACATCCCTGATCGGCTCCGCCCTTGCCCTGTTCATGGGCTTCCGCAGCAACAGCGCCTATGCCCGCTGGTGGGAGGCCCGCACCCTGTGGGGGGCCATTACCAACAACAGCCGTTCCTTTGCCCGTCAGGTGGGCACCCTGCTCGGCGGCAGGCCGGACCTCATCAAAGGTATTGCCGCCTATCCGTACGCGCTGCGGGGGGCCTTGGGCAATGTTGATGTCTCGACAGATGTGAATCGCCTGCTGCCGCCGGAAATGGCACAGGCCATTGCAGGGGCGCGCAACCAGCCCAATGCCATTCTCTATCAGCTTGGACTTGGCGTGAGTGAGGAAGTTGCCAAAAAAGGGATTGATGGCGCGGTGCATGGCCAGATTGACCGCATCCTCTCCGATCTCGCCAATGCGCAGGGCGGGCTTGAGCGCATTCGCAACACCCCGCTGCCCATGCAGTTTTCCGCCCTGCCGCGTGCTCTGGTGAATGTTTTCTGCATTGTTCTGCCCCTTTCCATGGTGCAGACACTGGAGTGGATCACACCTCTGGGTTCATCACTGGTTGGCATTCTGTTTCTGGTGCTCGACAAAAGTGCGAGTGACCTTCAGGAGCCTTTTGCCAACACACCGCACGCGCTGCCCATGGCCACTATGGCCCGCGCCATTGAAATCGATGTCATGCAGCCCACCGGCCTGCCCGCGCCGCCGCCCATCACGGCGGTAAACGGCATCCAGCCCTGAGCATACATCTGGCCCGCTTCATCTGGCATCAAAGCCTGCCTGCCGTTTTGCAAGACAGGCTGAGGAAAATGTGGTATAAGCATCAGCTATGAGCACATTCAGAACAACTCCGAAAGGCGGCGTGACAGACGCAATGGCACGCACTGCCGCCGCAACAACCGCAGCACAGGCCAAAACCAGAATTAAAGACGACGACCCCTTCCAGGAAGGAGACGCCATTGTCTATGCCGCCCACGGCGTGGGGCGTGTGGACCGTATTGGCATTGATGAGATTGCCGGCACGAAACTGGAAGTGATCCAGATTTCCTTCCCCGGCAACCAGATGACCCTGCGTATCCCGCTGACAAAGGCCCGCAAGGCTGGTCTGCGCAAAATCGTCTCGCGCGAGATTGTGGATAAGGCCATGGCCATCATCAAAGGCAAGCCGCATGTCAGCAAGGGCATGTGGGCACGGCGCGCTGTGGCTTATCAGGAAAAGATCAACTCGGGTGATCTGGTCCAGATTGCCGAGGTGCTGCGTGACCTGCGCCGCAATGTGGACAGTCTGGATGGCAGCTTCAGTGAACGGAAGCTGTTTGAAGCAGCACAGGAACGGTTTGTGGCTGAAGTAGCGGTTCTTGAGAAAAAAGACCCTACCGAAGTTCTGGAATCCCTCACGGCAGTCATGAAGGCCGCCTGAGGCGCCTGCTCCTGAAAGCCTGATCCCGACTGACAGAAAAAACCCGGTCCGGCCCACGCTGCACCGGGTTTTTTCATGGCTGCTGCTGTTTTGCTTTTCAGGCCTGCGGGAGCGGGATACATATGTAGTCCATGACGCGCAAAGCTTCCCCCTCCCCGGCCTCATCCCCCGCCTCATCCCCTGCGGCTTCAGTTCCCGTCCGGCCAGATCCCTCCACGCTGCGCCGCGCACTGGGCGAGATCAAGGCAGGGCATTTTGAAACAACTCTGGCCGCTCTGAGCCCTTATATCGGGTCCGGGGAACAGAAGGCCGCCCTTCTGTACGCCTTCTGTCTGGCAGGGCTGCACCAGCCGGAAAAAGCCGCGCACATCCTGTGTGAGGTTGCCGGGGAAAATCCGGCGGGGGTTCACCCGTTACAGGAGCTGAGCGATATTCTGGCGGAACTGGACCGCAGGCCGGATGCTGTCGCAACCTGCCGTGCGGCACTGCATCTCGCCCCGCAGGATGCCCGGATTTATGATGTTCTGGCCAACGTGCTGACACAGATGGGGCAGTTTGATGAAGCCGTGGAGTTGCTCCGGCACTCCACCACCCTGCGCCCCAACGCAACCTATTCCTACAATCTGCTGGCCATGGCCCTGGCGGAACGCGGAGACATGGCGGAAGCACTCGCCGTGCTGGAAGGCGTGCTGGCGGCGCACCCGGAGCATGCGGGCTCGCTCTCCAACATCGGCTGTATCCTTGCCGGAGAAGGCCGGTTTGAAGAGGCGCTGGATTTCTACCGCCGTGCGATCTTCTACCGCCCGACAGATGCCCAGATCCGGCTGAACCACTCCATCACGCTGCTCAAGGCCGGGCGCTTCGCGCAGGGCTGGGCGGAACATGAATGGCGGCTCAAGCTGCCGGGCCACAGCAGCCTGCCGCAGGACCGCCTGCTCCCCTCCCTCGGCCCCGATACAGACCTTTCAGGCCAGCGCGTTCTGGTCACGCAGGAGGAGGGGCTGGGCGATACGCTCATGTATCTGCGCTATGTGGAGCCTCTGGCCCGCCGGGGGGCGCATGTGCATCTGTGGGTGCCGGACACGCTGGAGCAGATCTGCCGCCGCGTTGAAGGGGCGGGCACCGTGCAGGTTGGGGGGGATGTCCCGCCTTATGACTGGCACTGCCCCTTTATCAGCCTTCCGCGCGTTTTTGCCGCGACGGCTGATGCCATGGGCGCTCCCGTTCCGTATCTGAAAGCAGGCCCTGAGAAGGTCCGGGCTTTTGCCAGACTGCTGCCTGACAATCACAAGCTGAATGTCGGGCTGATCTGGGGGGGCGCACCGCGCCCCAATCTGATCGGCCCGCACATGGTGGACCGCAGACGCTCCATGAGCCTGCAAACACTGGAGCCGCTGGGCAGTATTCCGGGCATCAATCTCATCAGCATGCAGAAAGGCCCTTACGCGGAGCAGATGCTGGACCCGCCGCGCAACATGACGCTGTATGACCCCACGGATGAACTCCATACCATGGATGATACGGCCTCACTCATGATGTCGCTGGATGTGATTGTCTCGGTAGATACGTCCTCTGTCCATCTGGCGGGTGGCCTTGGCAAGGCCGTGCTGCTGATGGACCGCTACGATAACTGCTGGCGCTGGCAGCATGGACGGGAAGACAGCCCCTGGTACCCCACCCTGCGTATCATCCGCCAGACCACACCCCGGAAGTGGGAAGATGTGGTCGGGAAAGTAGCGGATCGACTCCGCACCATGGCGGCATACCGGGCCTGAACGGGGCCTGCGCGGGCAAAAAGCCCGCACATCTGGAAAGCCTATAAAAAAACGGGGCAGCCGGAATTTTCTCCAGCTGCCCCCCGCCTGCCCTTTTCAGGTTTCAGGCTTCAGCCCGAAACAGCACTTTTGGTGGAAGCCGGAACAATCAGTTTGGCACCGCCACCGTTCCCCAACACCTCAAACACGCCCAGCGCACGGCGCGCACGACCATCCGGAAGCAGGGTGAAGGGGCCATTAACACCCGCAAACCCTTGCTGACGGGTCAGCACATCGACCGGATACCCATGCGGAGCCACACGGGCCACCGTGGTTGCGACTGTCGCGGCATCATAGGACAGATCAGCCAGCGGGCGCGGCATATGGTGGTTCCGCGCCATGAAGCGGGTCACAAAACTCTGACGGGACGAAGGGTCCGGCGCGGCGTACCATGCGCCCTTCAGCGCCCCCAGCTTGCTGGCAAATGCCGCCCACAGCCCCGGCCCCATGACCCGCACACTGGCGGAGGACACCTGACTATCGCCAAGCGCCGCGATCACGTTTTTCAGGCCAAGGCCGGTATCCCCCAGCAGCAGCGCATCAAACGGCGGGGGAGCGAGAGTGGTTTTCCCTGCCCCCTGCCCCGATGCCTGTGCCGCCGCACCGGAAGAGGATGCCCCGGCGGCATCGCGCCCGCTGTTGAGAGCTGCTGCCAGATCGGACGGCAGGTCCTTGTCCGCGCCATTCGCAGCCGTATCCGCCGCAGGCGGCGCTGCCGGGTCTGCTGCGGTGCCGGAGGGGGCTGCCCCTGCATCGGATTTCGCATCCGCCACGCGGGTATCATAGGCGGAAAGCTCCCGCATCATCTGCGTGATGCTGGCCGTGCTGGCTGTGTGATACACAATAGTGGGCGGCGTCAGGCCCTGATCCCGGCAGGAGGCCAGCAAACCATTCCCCAGAGCATGACCAAGCGGGTTATCCGGCAGGAAGGCAGCAAAGCGATGGCGCCCTTCCTTGCGGGCCATATCCACCAGGCGCTCCACTTGATCTTCCGGGGTAATGCCCATAACCCACACACCGGGGCGGGCCTGATTGACATCGCTGGTAAAAGCAAGAACCGGCATGCTGGCAGCCTGTGCTGCGGGAGCAGCGGCGGCGGTATCCACTGCGGTCAGCGGCCCGAGAATAATGCCATCCCCCGCCTGTGCTGCGGCCGTTGCGGCAGCAGCGGCACCGCCTGCGGCAGCCGTGTCATGCACATCCATCTGGAGGCCTGCGGCCTGCCCCTGTGCTGTGGCCGCCCCTGTTGTGGCCTCTGAAATGGCCAGTTGCGCACCAGACAGGAGTTCACGCCCCAAGGCCGCATTCGGCCCGCTGAGCGGCAGCAGAACGCCAATTTTATGGCTGTTCGCCGCCTTCGGCTCAGAAGGAACCGCAGCCCCCCCCGTGCCGGACTGGTCCGCACAGCCAGCAAGCGCCAAACCAACCGCACCCAAAACCACCATTCCGGCCTTGCGTCCTGCGCCATTTCCGGCCAGACCTCGCGTGGAGGCCCCTGACAGGAAAGAATATGTGCGCGTCACCATCCAGATCGTCCTCCGCAAACAACCGGCCTGATGAAGCTTATGACCGGACCTCCCCACTCCATAGCGAAGGAAAGGCTCCGCGTCATGCCCTCTCTTCTTCCGGTGATACGGGCGGCCTAACACTCGTCGCGACCCCAATCGGGAATCTGGGGGATTTCAGCATACGCGGAGCGGAAGCTCTGGCCGAAGCTGACCTCGTTCTGTGCGAGGATACCCGCATGACAGCCCGCCTGCTGTCTGACCGCAACATCAGCACCCGCACGGAAGCCCTGCACGAGCATAACGAACGCCAGCGCGTTCCGGCCCTGATTGAGCGTATGCAGGGGGGCGCACGCATGGCGCTGGTTTCAGACGCAGGCATGCCGCTGATGTCCGACCCCGGCTTCCGGCTGGTACGGGCCGTGATTGATGCGGACCTGCCGCTGACGGTGATCCCCGGCCCCAATGCGGCCCTCACCGCGCTGGTGCTCTCCGGCCTGCCGCCGCATCCGTTCCTGTTTATCGGCTTCCCGCCGCCACGCTCCGCCGCGCGCAAGGAGGCTTTTGCCAAACTGCGCGCCGCGGAACGGGCAGGCCTTAGCAGCACCCTGATCTGGCATGAAGCCCCGCACCGTCTGGCGGACACGCTGGCCGACATGGCGGAAATTTTTGGGGAAGACCGCCCTTGCGCCGTAGCGCGGGAGCTCACCAAACGCTTTGAGGAAGTCAAACGCGGGCCGGTTGGCTCACTTGCCGCATTCTATGCCGAAACCCCGCCCCGGGGTGAAATCACCCTGCTTCTCGGCCCGGCGGAATCGGAAGAAAGCAGCGCGGATGATCTGGACACCACCCTGCGCACCCTGCTGGGCACGCACTCGGTGAAAGATGCCGCAGCCCTTGCCGCCACCGCCATCGGGCTGCCGCGCCGCACGGTTTATGCCCGCGCACTGGAACTGGCGGCAGACCAGCAAGATGCGGACTGAACCAGGCTAAGCCGCACTTGCCCCCAATGCTTCCCCTGCCGCGTGGCCACTGGCCCACGCCCAGTGGAAGTTATAGCCACCCAGCCAGCCGGTGACATCCGCCGCTTCACCAATCACATACAGGTTTGGCACGGTGTTCGCTTCCATGGTTTTGGAAGAGAGCGCGTGCGTATCCACGCCGCCGCGCGTCACTTCAGCCTTGGCAAAGCCTTCCGTCCCGGTAGGGTGCAGGTCCAGCCGGTGAACACGGTCCGCCAGTGCACGCAGTGTGCGGTCTGGCCATTCCACCACGGGGCGGTCTTCCGGCGCGCCCTGCCGGGCAAGTTCCTGCGCCAGCCGCTGCGGCAGCCAGCGGCTGAGGGCAGCGGGGCCTTTCATCTGCCCCTTGGCTTTTTTCAACCCGGCGAGAAGCGCGTTCAGGTCTTCACCCGGCAACAGATTGATCCGCACCGGCTCGCCAGGCTGCCAGTAAGAGGAAATCTGCAGGAGCGCCGGGCCGGACAGCCCCCGGTGCGTAAACAGCAGGGCTTCATCAAACCCCACCTTTCCGCAGGAGGCCCGCACCGGGAGCGAGACACCGGCCAGTGTCTGCACCCAGCTTTCCTGCGCCTGCCCGAAAACCAGCGGCACAAGTGCTGGCTCCGGGGAGATAACTGGCAGACCAAATGAACGGGCAATCGTATAACTGAAGCTGGTTGCTCCAAGTTTTGGAATGGACAGGCCGCCCGTGGCCAGCACCAGAGCCTTGCTGGTGAATGTCCCCGCAGAGGTTTCCACATGGAAATCCAGCGGCTTTTTGACATCCGTGATGCGCACATCCGTCAGGATAGTCACATGCGCCGCCGCACATTCAGCCAGCAGCATCTGCACGATATCCCGCGCGGAATGATCGCAAAACAACTGCCCCAGCTTCTTTTCGTGCCAGGGGATGTTATGCGCGGCCAGCAGCTCCAGAAACTGCGCGGGTTTGTAACGGCTCAGCGCAGAACGGGCAAAATGCCGGTTTTGGGAAATAAAGCGCTCGGGGCGCATATCCAGATTGGTAAAATTACAGCGCCCACCACCGGAAATCAGGATCTTGCGCCCCACCTCCGGTGCGTGGTCCAGCACCACCACACGCCGCCCGCGCCGGGCCGCCGTGAACGCGGCCATCAGCCCGGCGGCACCCGCCCCGATAATCAGGACATCAGGCGCACGCCGCGCGGCATCGCCGCCTTTATGAAACGTCACGCTGCTCAGAAATCCAGATTGGCGTAATAATCCGGCGGCGTAATGCCGGACACACGATCCCCCAGAAGCGGGCGGAAGCAGGGGCGGGATTTCATGCGGGCATACCAGTCTCGCACCGCCGGGGCCTTGGACCAGTCAATATCACCAATAAAATCAAGACAGGAGAGGTGAGCGGCGGCGGCAAAATCGGCCAGAGAAAGGAAGTTCCCTGCCAGCCAGTTCCGGTTTTCCGCCAGAAAATTGATATATTTGAGGTGCGGCTTCATGGCGGCATAGCCTTCACGCAGCACAGTGCCATCCGGATTCCCGCGACCACTGATGCGCTTCATCACACGCTCGCCAATAAAGCGGCCGGACACATCCTGCGCAAAGCGTTCGTCAAACCATGCAACCAGCCGCCGCACTTCCACCCGTTCGGCCAGCGTACGGCCCAGCAGCGGCGTATCGGAATAGGCTTCTTCCAGATACTCGCAGATCACGGAGGAATCCGGCACAATCAGCCCGTTATCTTCCACCAGAACCGGCACTTCACCTGCCGGATTCATAGCCAGGAATTCCGGGCGCTCTTCCCACACCCGTTCCACAACAGCTTCAAACGGCAGACGTTTTTCACCCAGAACCAGACGGATTTTTCGGCTGTAGGGCGAGAGAGGGAGATGATAAAGCGTACGCATCAGACAAATTTATGACATTGTCCGCGAACGCGCCAGAGGGAAAAAAGGCCGTAAGAGATCACTTCTCAAAAAGGCACCCGCAGGGTCTGTACAGATGCTCGACAGACAGGCCGTCAAGCGTGTACCACTGCGTTTCGCATTCCAGTCCGACCCTACGCTAGCGAGATCTCACGTCCTTGTCCGCCACGACACCCCCCCTGCCCCGTATCCGCATTTCCGGCCGATCTTTTCTGGCACTCACCCTGACGCCGGAAGCCCCGCTGGAAGACTGGTTGAACGCACTGGACCACCAGATTGCCCGTTCCGCCGGTTTTTTCGCGGGCAAGCCGATCATTCTTGATCTGGGCACACTGACTGAGGAAACGCCGCATCTGGCCGACCTTCTGCCTGCCTTGAAAGAACGCGGCATTCGCGTGATCGGTATTGAGGGAGGAGACCGCTCCTGGCCTGCTGTGGAAGGCTGGGACTGGCCTGAAGGCTTTGTCGGGGGCCGCGCCTCTGGCGAGATGGCGGTGCCGGAAGAAGAAGCGCCGGAAGCCCCTGTCTCCCGCACCCTGATTGTTGAAAACCCGGTTCGTTCCGGCCAACATGTGGTCTGGCCGGATGGTGATGTGGTGATTCTTGGCGCTGTGGCGTCTGGCGCTGAAGTCTCCGCGGGTGGCTCCATCCATGTTTATGGCGCCCTGCGCGGGCGGGCCATTGCCGGCATTGGTGGCCATGCGGATGCCCGTATCTTCACCCGCGCACTGGAAGCCGAGCTGGTTGCTATTGACGGTTTTTACGCAACAGCCGAAGAAATGGACGCAAGCCAGACAAGTAAACCCACTCAGGTTGCCCTTTCCGGAGAAACACTTGCTTTTTTTCCTCTGATCTAACACTTCGGGGGAAAAGAATTCACCTCAGGTGAATATTCTGCGTTTCATTTCTGACAACAGATTGTAAGGTTGCGCACAGATACCGCTGTCATGAAGTTGATGATGGCAAACGCAGCCTTAAGACCAAATGAGGAATAATACGGATGTCAAAGGTTCTGGTCGTCACGTCCGGAAAAGGTGGCGTAGGCAAGACCACCACCTCCGCAGCACTGGGTGCAGCACTGGCCAAAAACGGACAGACTGTTGCACTGGTTGATTTCGATGTCGGCTTGCGGAACCTCGATCTGGTCATGGGTGCGGAACGCCGCGTGGTGTTTGACCTCATCAACGTCATTCAGGGCGATGCCAATCTGGCTCAGGCGCTCATCAAGGACAAACGCGTTCCCTCCCTTTCCCTCCTGCCCGCCTCCCAGACGCGGGACAAGGATGCCCTGACGGCTGAGGGTGTTGCGAAAGTTATTGATGAACTGCGCAAGAAGTTTGACTGGGTGATCTGTGACAGCCCTGCCGGGATTGAGCGCGGCGCGCAGATGGCCATGTATCATGCCGATGTGGCCGTGATTGTCACAAACCCGGAAGTCTCTTCCGTGCGTGACAGTGACCGGATTATCGGCATGCTGGACAGCACGACCGAGAAAGCCAAGAAAGGGGAGAAGATGGACAAGCATCTCCTCCTCACCCGGTATGACCCGCAGCGCGCTTCTCGCGGTGACATGCTGGGCACAGACGATGTGCTCGAAATTCTTTCCATCCCGCTTCTGGGCATCATCCCGGAAAGCGGCGACGTGCTGCGGGCCTCAAACGTGGGAGCCCCGGTTACGATAGCTGAGCCCGAAAGTGCTGCGGCACGCGCCTATAACGATGCCGCACGGCGTCTGGCGGGTGAGAAGCTGGAAGTCACCATTCCCACGGAACGCAAAGGCCTGTTCGACTGGCTGTTTAAACGGAGAGTCGCATGACCTTCCTCTCCACGCTTTTCAAGCGTCGCTCCTCCGCCCCCGTCGCGCGGGACCGTTTGCAGATCCTTCTTGCCCATGAGCGGATTTCCAGCGGTGATGGCAAGGATGACCTCCTGGCCCAGCTTCACCGCGAGATCATGGAAGTCATCAAACGGCATGTCACGGTGGATCAGGACAAGGTCCAGATCAAGCTTGATCGCGGCGCGCACTGCTCCACGCTCGAAATTGATGTGGAAGTGCCGGGCCTGACCGACATCAAACCGGGCGCAACCCTGGCCGCCCGCACGGCCGAAGCGGATGCCGCGCTTGAGGCCAAAAAGGCCTGAAGCCTTCCGGCTCCGCCGCATAAAAAACCCGGCCCGCCATCTGGCGCGCCGGGTTTTTCTTTCTCTCACACAGAAAAATCCAGAAATCCCTCAGGCGGGCAGAAGCGGCTCCAGCCAGAACTGCGCCTGCTTGAAATCTTCCCGGATAGCGTCCACAGCAGCCCCGGCATCCCGCCGGCGGAACGCCTCCAGCAGCTTCATGTGGGGGTGCTCCACTTCCACCGGGCTGATAAGCGGCAGCCCGTTGGTGCCCGCGTAAAACGGGCCAATACGCGCCCACAGCCGGTGCATGATGCCCGCCGTAATGCTCAGGCTGGAAAAATCGGCAATCGCGCTGTGAAACGCCGCGTTCCCGACCGCAGACTGGTGCGGGTCTCCCGCCAGATAGCCGTCAATAAAGGCCTGATGCCGGGCCTCCAGCACGGCAATCTGCTCGGGAAGAATGCGCTCCGCCACATTGCGCGTCAGCCGTTCTTCCAGATCTCCGCGCAAGGTGTGCACTTCCAGAAAAGTTTCACGCGAGAGCGCCGGCACGCGGGCGGTGTTCCGGTCATCCAGCTCCAGCGCCTGTTCGGACACCAGACGCAGCAATGCCTCCCGCACGGGAGTCGGGCTGAGCTTGAGGGATGCCGCCAGCGGACGCAGCACCAGACGTTCTCCGCCTTTATAGGTGCTCAGAATCAGGCGCTCCCTGATCTGCTGATAGGCATAAGCGGCCAGCGCGCCCTTGGCCGCCGGGCGGTCTGTTTCCAGACCGGATGCATCATCATGCAACATCATTCGTATGGGTTACCTGCTTGTTCAGAAAATTCCTGTAGGGGCCGTTCTGCTGTTCGAGCTGGCCAGGCGCACCATCCTCTACAATCCGACCGTCCTGCATCACAACAATTCTATCAAAATTCTGCAAGGTTGAAAGCCGGTGCGCCACAGCAATGACAGTGCGGCCAACCATAAGCCGCTCAAGGGCTTTTTGCACATGGGCCTCGCTTTCCGTGTCCAGCGCGCTGGTGGCTTCGTCCAGAACAAGAATGGGCGCATTGCGCAGGAAGGCCCGCGCAATGGCAATCCGCTGCCGCTGGCCACCGGAAAGCTTGACCCCACGGTCCCCCACCAGAGTCTGGAACCCCTGCGGCATGGCTTCAATAAACTCCACGCAGCCTGCGGCCATCGCGGCGGCGTATACGGCCTCATCCGGTGCATCCGGGCGGCCGTAGCGAATATTCTCCATCACGGTGCGGTGCAGCAGGGAAACATCCTGCGGCACAATGGAAAGGCAGGCCCGCAGACCATCATCCGTCAGATCACGAATATCCTCTCCATCAATCAGAATACGGCCTTCCTGAACAAAGCGCAGGCGCTGCAACAGGGCCAGAACCGTACTTTTGCCTGACCCGGAACGACCCACCAGCCCGACCCGGCTCCCGGCGGTGATATGCAGGTTAAATCCATCCAGCACCCGTGCCCCGCCCGGATAGGCGAAGCCGACATTCTCAAACACAATATCCCCGCGCACAGGGCCGGGGTGCGGTACGGCGTCATCCCGATCAGGCATGTCATGCGGGACCAGCAGGGAAGACAGCACTTCAGAAAGCCGCGCATTGTGCTGAATGGTTTCCACCAGCGCCATCGCCAGATCCCGCGTGCCGTGCAGGATGGCAAACCCCAGGGTGATGACCATGACCACCTCCCCCACACTTGCCTCCCCACGCTGCCAGAGCAGCACAGCCCAGATCAGCAGACCGGCTGTCAGCACCGCTGTCAGCACCGCATGCACCATCCGCAGCTTTTCCATGTAGCGCAGGGAGCGAAGCCGCTCGCCCATTTCCCGGCCCGCCAGCGTGTTGAAGCGCTGGCGCTCCTGCGTGCGCATCCCGAAGGCCCGCACCAGAGCGATATTGCCCATCACATCCAGAGTTTCGCCCTCAAGCCCCGCAGCCGCCGCGGCATATTCCCCGTGCAGGGCGCGGCCGCGTACGGCCAGACGGAACATCAGCAGGCAGAGTGCCGCGGCCAGAACAACCGTAACGCCCCCCATCAGCCAGCTTACGGAGAGCATGAGCGTTACGGAGAGAAGCACGTTCAACGCAGGCGGCAGAACGCTCCATGCCAGAAGATTTTCAATGGTGAAGCAGACATTGCCCGCCGTGGCGATGCGCGCGGCCAGAGAGGTCGGCATCCGCTCGGAAAAATAGGCCGGGGAATGGCCAGTGAGAAACCGGAACAGGTCACGCCGGATATCGCCGGTCATTTCAATAAAAGTGCGGGAGGCAAACCAGCCCGCAATCCGCCAGCCCAGATTATCCATGGCAATCAGGCCCGCCAGAACAGCCACAGCCTGCCAGACCGCCGCCACCGGGCCATCATGCGCGGTGGCTGTCATGATATCCACCAGATGCCGCACGGCGTAGGACGACAGGACAGCACAGCCAATGGCCAGTCCGACCGAGCCGAACACCATGGCGTGCCCCACCGTGCGGTTACGCATATATCGTAGCAGAAACGCCACGGGCCGCCCTGCATACACATGCAGTTCCCGGTCCGGCACCACACTCGTTTTGTCTTCTTCCACTGCGCCTTTTCTCCACGTTACCGCGCCTGTCTTCCGCCCCCTTTCCCTCTTGAAGACGGCGTCATCATGGCACTCTTCCACAGAAGCCCGGAAAGATTAAAAAAGCTTTTTTTTGCATGCTGGTAGCGTCTGACGCTTGCCTCTTGCGCCCAAGCCTGCTTGCTCATGGACTCATGCAGACGTCACCGCAGAAAACCAGCTGGTTTCCCATCATGCTTCGCTTGGACGAAGCCCGTGTTCTCGTGATTGGTGGCGGAAATGTTGCCGCCAATAAAGTGCGCCTGCTGGTGCCTGCCGGAGCACGGATTGAACTCCTGGCCCCCACACTCTGCCCTGAACTCCGGCAGATGGCCGATGATGGCGTTCTGACACATGTGCAGGGGCTGGTTTCTGAAGAGGATGTGCGCCTCCGCCTGCCCGGCTGCCGTCTGGTCTATCTCGCAACCAATGATCCCACCTTGAACCGCAGCCTCGCGGAGCTGTGCCAGCAGCACAACGTACCGGTCTGCTCGGTGGATGACCCGGCCAATTCCAGCTTTATCACCCCCGCACTGAGCACGCGTGGCGCGGTGCAGGTGGCCGTCTCCACAGGGGGCGCTGCCCCGGTTCTGGCCCGCCGCCTGCGGGCGAAAATTGAGGAAATCCTGCCTGCGGGGCTGCATCTGCTGGCGGATTTCATGCAAAAAGCCCGCCTGCCCCTGCGTGAACGCCTGCCGGACCCGTCTGACCGGCGGCAGGTGTGGGAACGGTTTCTGGATGGCTCTGGCGGCTCACTGGCCATGAGCGGGCAGACAGAGGCGGCAGACAGGGAACTGAACCGCCTGCTGGAAGGCCATACCCGGCAGGGAGAAGTCTGGCTGGTAGGGGCCGGGCCGGGAGACCCGAATCTGCTGACCCTCGCCGCCCTGCGCCTGATGCAGGATGCCGATACCGTTCTGTATGATAATCTGGTCGGGCCGGACATCCTCAATTATGTGCGCCGGGATGCTGAACTGATTTTTGTTGGCAAACAGCGTAACCGGCACACCCTGCCGCAGGATGAGATCAATGCCGAGCTGGTGCGCCGCGCCAGAGCCGGGGAACGTGTCCTGCGCCTGAAGGGAGGAGATCCCTTCATTTTCGGTCGTGGCGGGGAAGAAATTGAAACCCTGACAGAGGCCGGGATTCCCTTCCGCATCATCCCCGGCATTTCCGCCGCCAACGGATGCGCGGCCTATGCCGGTATCCCCCTCACACATCGGGACTGCGCGCAGGCCTGCCTGTTTATTACCGGCCATGCCCGTGCGGATGGCACGCTGGATCTGGCATGGGAAACCATCGCCCTGCGCAGCCAGACCGTGGTGATCTATATGGGGCTGGCCATGCTGCCGCTGCTCTGCGCCCAGCTCGTAACGCACGGCCTGCCGGCGGACTGGCCCGCCGCCATTGTGGAACGCGGCACCACCCCCCAACAGCGTGTTCTGACCGGCACCCTCACAACACTGCCCGAACAGGCTGCCGCAGCCCATGTGAGCAGCCCTGCCCTTGTCATCATCGGTGAGGTTGTGCGGCATCGGGTGCTTCCACTGCCTTCCGGCTCATAACAACTGCGTGACCTTAGTTAGCATTTTGCTGCGTTTGACAGGGGCCGGATCAGGGGGTTTTCAAATTTTCCCGACCTGACACGCCTTATCCGGACAGACCTCTTTTCACCCTGATGAGGGGCTTGTAGCCGGTCTTTCCGGAAATTATTTCGCCTGAATATCGTTATAACAGGACAGGCACTCCCCCGTAACAGTCTGATAACAAAACGAAATTACGCGCACGCCTTTTTGCGACCCTCCGCCCGTGCCGCACGCATGCGCTCGGCGCAAGCCTGATCCGAGCCGCCATAGCGCCCCCTGCCCGCCCGCATACGGCCCGCCGCCCTGCCGCCCCGGCCCGCTTTTCCCGCTCTGTTGCATGCCAGAAAACCACTCTCATCAGGTGTTGACGGAGAGAAGCCCGATCTCCCAGAGATATGCGGAAGACGTGAAGGAGCAGACTTTTATGGCATTGAGAAAACGGGCACTTTTTTTACCGGCTGTTGTAACAGCCGCTGCCTGTGCGCCATTCATAACCGCACCCTCTGCTCTGGCTGATGACTACAGTGACCTGCTGGACATCCTGCAAGCCAAAGGCAGCCTGACAAAGCATGAACACGACACCCTTCTGGCCAAACATCTGAGCCGTGCAGCCTCCGCCGCGGCGGCTGCGCCATCCGGCGCCACGCGCGCGGCCTCGCGCTCCGTGCGCACGGCCAGTGCCTCTGTCACGCGCCATGCGGCGCAGGGGCGGCATGCTGTCGGCTCAGGCTATGAGGATGGTATCCGGTTTGACCCCGGCGCACCGGAGGATGCCTCCACCCGCGCCCAGATGGCGGCAGACCGTGCGGAAGCCAGTGCCCGCTCCGCTCAGGAGGCCATGCTCTCCACCAAAAATGCGCTGGACAGCGCCAGCGTTGTCCGGGTTGCCAAATATGTTCCGGGCAAGGGGCTGACGTTCAAGGCCGGGCCGATCGACATCAATTTCTCCGGCTTTGTGAACGGCTTTTACACATATAACAGCCCCGCCGGCGGCCGCCCCGTGGCGGGTGGTGTCTCGACAGGCTCCAGCGGGTTCGATTCCTCATCCGTGCGCAACGGCCTCCTGCCCGCAGGCTTCATTCTCAAGCTGAGCACCACCCAGTCCGGCATTGATATGTCTGCCGTGCTGGGCATGTATCCGGGTGTGGACAACGCCAAGAACGGCGCCTTCAACGCCAATACCGGCGGCAGCCCCGTCGGGCTTGGCACGGCGGGTATCGATCTGCGTCAGGTTTATGTCACGGTCGGCACCAAAAGCTTCGGCACGGTCAAGATCGGGCGTGACCTCGCCATTTTCGGCAGCGATGCCATCCTGAACGACGCCACCCTGCTCAGCGTTGGGTCCACTGGCAGCAATGCCTCACCGGGCAACACATCACTGGGCCGTATTGGTGTCGGGTATGTCTATGCGGACTGGATTCCGCAGATTTCCTATATGTCTCCGGTCTATCATGGCCTTCAGGGGTCTGTGGGCGTCTTCCAGCCGCTTGATGAATTCAATTTTGCCGGGGGCGATTCCTCGGGGCGGCCGCTTTCCGCCTCCTCCTCCCAGCATTCCTCCCCCATGGTGCAGGGCAAGGGCACATACGATTTCAACATCGGGGGTGTTCAGACCCGCATCTGGGCCAGCTTCCTCGTGCAGCACCAGCAGGCCCTCACCAGCCCGGATCTGGATGCCTCCAGCCGCCGCAGCGCCATGGTGGAAGCCGGAGAAATCGGCACCAAAATCACCTACAAAGGCTTTCAGGGTGTCGCCTACTACTACCGTGGCAGCGGGCTGGGCACCACGGGCCTGTTCTTTGACGGGATTGCCAACAATGGCCGCAAACGCGCGTCTGAAGGCTATTACGTGCAGGCCATGTATAATTTCACCAAGAAATTCAAACTGGTCGGCAGCTATGGTGTCAGTAATCTCTATCAGGCTCCGGGGGAAAACAGCACGCTGCTGGTCCGCCGCAACCAGTCTGAAGTCGGGGCGGCCTACTATAGCCTGACCGACTGGCTGAACCTTGTTGCCGAATATGCCCACACGGAATCCGCTGCCCACGGGCCGAACAAGGAAAGTGATAACTCAGCCTCCGGCGGTGTCATCCTGCTCTTCTGAAGACTGGTTGCCTGCTGAAACATTCCGGCGGCCAGAGCGTTGTGCAAAAAACCGCCCTGCCTTCACCCCTCACGGGCCTGAAGGCAGGGCGGCGGGTCTGTTTCCGGCAGCGTTCAAGGAGTACGCCCCCATGTCCACCGCTCCCCTTCTGACTCTGAATGATGGGTACAAAATTCCTGCCATGGGGTTTGGCACATACCCCATGAATGATCAGGACGCAGAAACAGCGGTACAGGCCGCGCTGCTCACCGGCTACCGGCTGATTGATACCGCCGCCAGCTACGGAAACGAGACAGGGGTTGGCCACGCCCTGAAAACCTCTGAGATCGAACGGGAAGATATTTTTCTGACCACCAAGCTCCGCGGGGCTGAGCAGGGGTATGACGCCGCCCTCAAAGGGCTGGACGCAAGCCTTCGGCGGCTGAATGTGGACTATGTGGATCTCTACCTCATCCACTGGCCGCTGCCGGAAAAAGACCTTTATGTGGAAAGCTGGAAAGCCATGATTGCCGCGCAGAAAGACGGCAGGGTGCGCTCCATTGGCGTTTCAAATTTTCAGCCCGCGCATCTGGAGCGCCTGATTCAGGAAACGGGCGTGGCGCCTGCCGTCAACCAGATTGAACTTCATGCCGACTTCCAGCAGGCCGAGCTCCGCCGCATCCACGCGCGGCACGGTATTCTCACCGAGGGCTGGAGGCCGCTGGGCAAGGGGCTGATGGACAACCCCGTTATCATGGCGCTGGCGGAAAAGCATAACCGCACCCCCGCCCAGATCATACTGCGCTGGTTTATCCAGAACACCATCATCCCCATCCCCAAATCAGGCAATCCGGACCGGATGGCGGCCAACCTGAGTGTTTTTGATTTCCAACTGGACGAGGCGGACCTCGCGGCCTTCGCACGCCTCGAAGCCGGAAACCGTCTGGGGGGCAACCCGGACACTCACAGTGAAGAATAAATTTTTATTCGCCTGATTTCCCCCGCTTCCATGCCCCCTGCCAGCAGGCCGCAGCCCGGCCTGTAGCGCTTTTCCGCCATATCAGTGACGCATGACCACGCCATGTGATACGTCTCGCATGGGTTCACCCGGCTGCCGGGGAGTTGCCCTTGTCGGGAGAGGGGGTAGATAAGGCAGATATGACCGTCCGTTCATCTCCATCATGGCTGAAGTCATACCTGTCGACTCTAGACCGGTACGTGTTCCATCAGCTTCTGATTGCGCTGCTGGCCACCACAGGGGGGCTGGCCGCCCTTATCTGGCTGATGCAATCCCTGCGCTTTGTGTCGCTGGTGGTGGATCGCGGGCTGTCCCTGCGGGTCTTTATTGAGCTGACCAGCCTGCTGATTCCCTCCTTTGTCGCGGTGGTGCTGCCCATCACGACTTTTGTGGTGAGCCTGTTCGTGTATCAGCGTCTGGCAGGAGACCGCGAACTGACCGTGATGCGCGCCGCAGGACTTTCCCCGCTCGCGCTGGCGCGGCCCGGGCTGGCCTGCGCCGTCATGGCCTCCCTTCTCGGCTTCATGCTCAACCTGTGGATCGTGCCGACCTCCTACCACCATTTCCGGCAGTTCGAATTCCAGATCAGGAACAAGATGGCCGCGTTCATGCTTCAGGAAGGTGTCTTCACTAAAGTCTCTGATGTCATGACTGTCTATATCCGTGAACGCAGCCACGATGGCACCCTGCATGGCATTGTGGTGGAAGATGACCGGCAGCCCAACAACCGCGCCACCATTCTGGCTGAGCGCGGCACGATGATGATTGTCAACGACACACCCCGCGTCATCCTGTATGACGGCTCCCGTCAGGTGATTGACCATAAAACGGGGCGTCTCGACATGCTGGTCTTTCAACAGGATTCGATGGATCTCTCCTCCACCCATCAGGAGGATGCGCGCTTCCGCGATGCGGCGGAAATGTCCTTGCATGAACTGCTGAACCCGGACCCGAAAGAGGTCTCCTCCCGTGATACCGGCAAGTTCAAGGTGGAAGGCTGGCGCAGGCTGACATCCCCCCTCACCTGCTTCTCCTTCGCCATGGTCGGACTGTTTGCCGTGCTGCGCGGCGTGTTCTCCCGCCACGGCAATATCAAGCGGCCGCTGGCGGCCGTGCTCAGCGTGGTGGGGCTGCTGGCCGTCAATCTGCTGCTGCAAAACCTTGCCAGCCGGAATATGGTACTCATTCCGCTCATCCCGCTGGTGGCGCTGCTGCCGGGTGTGGTCTGTGCGGCCATTCTATTTGTGCCGGAACTTCTTCCGGGCACACGTGCCCGCACGGCCTGAGGAAGAACGCCCCGCCGATGGTTGTCTCCGTTACGCTCTCGCTCTACATCGCCCGCCAGTTCGTGTTTTCCGTGCTGGCCATGATTGCCTCTCTCACCGGCATTGTGTGCCTGTTCGATTTCATTGACCTGCTGCGCCGCGTGGCCACCCGGCCCGATGTCTCCACCAATGTGGTGACAGAAATTGCCGGGCTGCATATCCCGTATTTTGCCGTGGAAATCCTGCCCTTCGGCATTCTGCTGGGGGGCATTATCTGCTTCTGGCGGCTCACCCGCTCTTCAGAGCTGATTGTGGCGCGGGCCGCCGGTATTTCCGCCTGGCAGTTTCTGGCCGGCCCGCTGGCCTGCGCCATGCTGATCGGCACCATTGCCACCACACTGGTCTCGCCTCTTTCCTCCGCCATGTATCGCCGGGCGGAAGAACTGGACCAGCAATATCTGCGCACCGGGGGCGGGCCACTCAGCCTGTCCAGCGGCTCCCTCTGGCTGCGGCAGTCCGACACCCAGTATGACCCCAAGGGTGTGGCCATCCTGCATGCCCGTGGCGTGCAGCTTGAGAAGGGCGTTCTGCATATTCATGACATCAGCATCTTCCGGCTGGATCATGATGCCAAGCTGATGATACGAATCGAATCTCCGGAAGGCGTGCTGGGTGACCATGTCTGGTTGCTGGAAAACACCCAGACAGTCCGCCCCAATGAACTTCTGCGCCCGGCGGGGCAGATGACTATCCCCACAGATCTGACCGTGAGCCGGGTGCAGGAAAGTTTTTCTTCACCCGAGACTCTCTCGGTCTGGGCGCTGCCCAGCTTTATCGCGCTGCTGGACCGTTCAGGATTTTCTTCCGTCCGGCACCGGATTCACTTCCAGTCTCTGCTTGCACTCCCTATGCTGGCGGGCACAATGGCTCTGGTGGCGGCAGGTTTTTCCATGCGTCCAACGCGGCGCGGCGGCGTGGCCCAGATGATCGGGTCTGGCGTTGCGGCGGGATTTCTGCTTTTCACGGTGTCAAAAGTTGCGGAGCAGTTTGGTAACTCCGGCGCCCTTCCCCCCGTTCTGGCGGCATGGGCTCCCACCGTTGCCGGGCTTTGCCTCGCCATTTCGCTGCTTCTTCACCTGGAGGATGGCTGATTGACCGTGGCCTCTCGGCCTTCCCGTATCCGGCGTCCACATCGCCGGCGCACCCTTGTTGCCGCCACGGCACTGGGGGGCATGACTGCGTGCATTCTGGTTGCCCCGCCGCGTGCGGCGCATGCCCAGTTCCGGCCGCAGCCCATGCACCTGAATACAGGCAGCAAAACCTCACCGGATGAGCCCGCAACCTTCCAGGCGGACAGCGTTGATTATGATGATCACGCCAACACCGTAACCTGGACCGGCAATGTGCAGGTCTGGCAGGGTGATCACGTCATGCGGGCGGACAAGATTGTGTACGACCGCGACACCGGCATTGTGGCGGCCCGCGGCAATGTCGCGACAGTCCAGCCCGATGGCTCGGTGCTGTACGCCAATTATGCGGAACTGACCGGCAACATGCGTGATGGCATTATGCTGCACGTGAACGCCACCCTGCCGGAAAACGCCAAGCTTGCCGCCAACGGCATGCGGCGCACGGGCGGCAAGGTCAACGTCATGAGCCGCGCTGTCTATACAGCCTGCGAAATCTGCGAAAAGGACAAGACACGCGCCCCGTTCTGGCAGTTCCGTGCGTATGATGCCACGCAGGATCTGGAGCATGAGCGCATTGATTTCCGGGATACCTATATCGATATCTTGGGCGTTCCGGTCCTGTATCTGCCCTACTTCTCCATGACGGACCCCTCCTCCAAACGGCACAGCGGGTTCCTGATGCCCGGCATCACGCCGCATGACCGCTATCTGGGCACGTATCTCACCATCCCCTACTACTGGGTGCTGGATGACAGTTCAGACGTTACGGTGCAGGCGCTGTTTTCCACCAAGACCGGCCCGCAGCTCAGCGCGCAGTACAGAAAGCTCTTCAACTTCGGCATGCTGAATGTTCAGGGTGGTATCGCTTATGATACGCACCGCTCTGAAAGCTACACCAACGGCTTTGGTGATCCTGTCGGGCGTGGCAATGGCCACGGCATGCAGGGCTATATTTTTGCCAATGGCCGGTTCTCCATCAACAAATACTGGCGCGTGGGGGCCAATATCAATCTGGCCACCTCGGCGGATTACATGCGCGATTACCGCGTGCAGGGCTATGGTTCGGAAACCCTGAATTCCAATGTCTATCTGGAAGGCTTTGGCACCGGGGCCTACAGCCGTGTGGATGCGCAGTATTATCAGGGGCTGAACCAGGGCGTTATCCGCAACAGTGACCTGCCCTTCGTGCTGCCGCGTTACAGCTACAGCTTCCTCGGCCAGCCAGATGCCCTGGGCGGCCGCTTTGGCATGTCCACCACGGATTTCAACGTCCGCCGCACCAACGGCACGTCCGACATCCGCGGGCAGCTTGCCCTGAACTGGGACCGCCCCTTCACGAACCGTCTGGGCCAGCAGTTCCTGCTGACGCTGCATCTGGATTCCATGATCTATCAGGCGCGCAAGCTCTACCAGCAGCCCAACTACTACAAGACCGGCCTGACAAAGGTGAGCGGGCAGGTTCTGCCCACCATCGCCCTGAAAACCAACTGGCCGTTTGTGCGTATGTTCCAACATGGGCGCGGCACGCAGATTATCGAACCCATCGTGCAGGCCATTTATGCGCCCAATACCGGTGCCGGCATGAACGCCTTCATGCCGAATGAAGACAGCCTTGCCTATGAGTTCACGGACTCAACACTGTTCTCGCTCAACCGCTATCAGGGGACGGACAGGTTGGACGGCGGCCTGCGCGGCAATGTGGGCCTCCACGCAAACTGGACATGGAACGGGCACGAAGTTGACCTTCTGGCCGGTGAAAGCTTCCAGGAGCATATTACCCATGATCGCCTGCCCTACTCGGGCCTGACGCATCATGCGTCAGACGTGGTGGCCCGCGCCCGCGTTGCCCCCAACCAGTATTTTGACTTCACGGCCCGTATGCGCCTTGACCCCTATACCTCCCAATTCAACTTCGGGGATGCGCTCTTCAGCGCCGGGGTGCCGCACTTCCGTATCCGCGGCGGGTATGTGTATGAACCCGTGACACCCTACTACTACTACGCAACGGATTATCGCTCTTACGGCCCGACCCAGCTTTATTCCGTCCGCACCAACGAACTGAGCGGCGGTTTCTCGACAGACTGGGCCAACTGGCACCTGTCCGGCTTTGCCCGCCGCAGCCTCTCCCGCAAGGAATTCGTCTCCATGGGGGGCGATATCGGCTATAGCAACGACTGCTTCGGCCTTGATTTCATGTATCTCAAACAATACACGTCCATTGGTGGCCAGCAGCGTAACTCCACCTACCTGTTCACCATCAGCTTCAAAACGCTGGGGGCGTTTGGCCTGAAATGAGAACTGCTTCAAAAATTGCGCCGTCTCCGGTATCAGAGACTGTTCTCCTTCTCCGGCCGAAAGCTGAAAGACTGTCCTGCATGCGTCTGCGCTCTCTTACCCTGGCCTGCTCCCTTACGGCTCTTGCCCTGTCTCCAGCAGTGCAGGCAGCCTCTCACAAGGCGCATGAGGCCTCTTCCGCCTCCCAGTCCGCGGCCAAGGCTCCAGAACCGGATGACATGATTATCGCCGTGGTCAACGGCATCCCGCTGACAAAGCGTGATGTGGATAACCGCGGCAAGCTCTTCGCCCTCTCCACCGGGCTGCCGGTCAGCCCCGAGCTGATGAAGCGCCTGCGCCCGCAGATTATCCGCCAGTTGATTGATGAACGCCTGCGCACGCAGGAAATCCTGACACGCCACATCAACATCTCGCCCGAACAGATTGCCGCAGCCATTGCCGGGATCGAGCGCCGGAACGGTATGCCGGAAAACGCCCTGCGCAACCGCCTGGCTCAGGATGGCGTCTCCCTGACCACGCTGATCGACCAGCTCCGCGTGCAGATTGGCTGGGTTCAGGTTCTGCGGCAGGATCTCGGCTCGCATGGCCGTGTTTCCGCCAAAGAAATCGCACAGCGTGAAGAGGCGCTGAAACGGCAGGATGGCCGCACGGAATACAATCTGAGCGAAGTGTTCGTGAAGGTTGAAGACCCGCGCCACGCTGAAGAAGAGCTGGATTTTACCAACACCATTATTCAGGAACTGCGCAAGGGCGCGCCGTTCCCGATTGTTGCCGCCCAGTTCTCCCAGAGCCAGACCGCGCTTGACGGTGGCTCCATGGGCTGGGTGCAGGAAGATGAGCTGGACCCCGCCGTGATTGCCATGGTCCGGCAGATGCCTGTAGGGATCGGGGCCATTTCCAACCCCATCAGGGTTCCGGGCGGCTTTGTGATCATCACGGTCAACGGCAAGCGCGTTATCGGGCACCAGCCGGGGCACCTCATTACGGTCCGGCAGGCATTCCTGCCGTTTGAAACACCGCTCAACCCGCAGCAGGTCACACCGCAGCAGCAGCAGACCCTGCAGAAAGCCATCAAGATCTCCCAAACCGTCCATTCCTGTGACGAGATGAGCGAGATCAACAAGCAGAACGGTGAAAAGCGCCCGTCTGATCCGGGCGAGCTTCAGCTCGAACGCATGAACGAGCAGATGCGCACCCTGCTGGCTGATCTCCCGCTGAACAAGGTTTCCCGCCCGCTGGTTTCCACTGACGGCATTGACCTGATCATGGTCTGCTCCAAGAAGGAAAAGAACTTTGCGGACCGCGCGCCGAGCGAAATTGCCGACCAGTTGATGAATGAGCGCGTGGAACAGACCGCCCGCCAGCTGGATAGCGACCTGCACCGCAAGGCCATGATTGACATGCGCATCAAGCTGAAGGGCGTATGACGCTCCTCTCCGGCCTTGAAAGCCTGCGGGACGTTATCAGCCGCCATGGTCTGGATGCCCGCAAGGCTCTTGGCCAGCACTTCCTGCTTGACCCTGACATCACCAACCGCATTGCCGCACTGGCAGGCCCGCTTGACGGACGGCATGTGGTGGAGGTCGGCCCCGGCCCCGGCGGGCTGACGCGCGCCTTGCTGGGCACACAGGCGGCATCTGTCACCGCTGTGGAGCTGGACCCGCGTGCGGCTGAAATCATCCGTGAGCTGATTTCATTTTTTCCAGACCGCCTGCGTCTGGTGGAAGATGATGCCCTCAAACAGGATCTGACAGCACTCTGCCCTGCCCCCCGCCATATCGTGGCCAACCTGCCCTATAACGTGGCCACTCCCCTGCTGGTGGGCTGGCTGCGTCAGGGCGCGGCGTGGGAACGACTGACCCTGATGTTTCAGCTCGAGGTGGCGGAGCGGATCTGCGCACAGCCAGACACCTCCCATTACGGGCGTCTGGGTGTTCTGGCCCAGTGGTGCGCCCGGTGCGATATTGTCATGAAACTGCCGCCGGGGGCCTTTTCTCCGCCTCCTGCCGTCTGGTCCGCCGTTGCCAGCCTGACCCCGCACCCGGAACAGCCGAGCCCTGCCCTGTTCAAGGCCATGGAGCGCGTGACCGCTGCCGCCTTCGGCCAGCGCCGCAAAATGCTGCGTGGCTCGTTGAAAAGCCTGCAAGGCGAGCGCCTGCTGGCTGAAACCGGCATTGACGGCACCCGCCGCGCTGAAACCCTCAGCATTGCAGAGTTCGACAGCCTCGCCCGGACGCATCTGGCGCTCTCCACCAAGGGCTGAAAGCCCCCCCCCCCCGACATTCATTTCAGGCTTTCAGGCTCACGGCTCACGGCTCACGGCTCACGGCTCACGGCTCAAAAAAGTAGCCTCCCAACAAAAAGCACCCTCTTCCTCCCGGAAAGGGTGCTTTTTTTATACCCGCGGAGCTACTCCGCGCGCCGGGTGGGCAGATACGCCGTCAGGCCGGTCCTTCCGCTTCCGCCATGTAGTCCCGCGTGAGCGGCACGGCCTCAAGAGAGCGGGTGATCTGAAGCTGGAAATTCATGTGGCCCTGCACACGGAAGGAGAGTTCTGCTGCATCCAGATAGAATTCGAACATCCGTGCAAAGCGTTCATCATACAGCGCCACAGCCTTGGCGCGGTTTGCCGCGAACCGCTCCCGCCAGATGGCAATCGTCTTCGCGTAATGCAGGCGCAGGATTTCGCAGTCCGTCACCCACAGGCCGGAGCGTTCCACCGCCGCGAATGTCTCGCTCAGTGAAGGGGAATACCCACCGGGGAAAATATATTTATTGATCCACGGATTGGTGGTGCCGGGCCCGTCATTCCGCCCGATGGAGTGCAGAACCGCCACGCCATCGTCCGCCAGACTGTTTTTGAGCACCTCGAAAAACTGATGATAATGATGCACGCCCACATGCTCGAACATGCCGACGGAAACAATCCGGTCAAAGCGCCGCTGGAGGTTCCGGTAGTCGAGCATTTCAAAACGCACGCGCCCTTCAAGCCCTTCCTCCTGCGCGCGGCGGCGCGCAATGGTCAGTTGTTCTTCGGAAAGCGTAATACCGGTGACAATCGCGCCGTAGTCCCGCGCCAGAGTCAGCGCCATACCGCCCCAGCCGCAGCCGATATCCAGCACTTCCAGCCCCGGCCGGTTCAGCAGCAGCTTGGCTGCAATATGCTTTTTCTTGGCGGCCTGAGCCTCATCCAGCGTTTCATCCCCGCGCCGGAAGTAGGCACAGGAATACTGCTTGTCCTTATCCAGAAACAGATCATACAGGCGGCTATCAAGATCATAATGATGCGCCACATTCTGGCGGGCCCGTTTGACCGGGTTGAACTGAATCCAGCTCCGGCAGGCATAGCGGATAGTGCTGGCAATCTGCTCCGGCAGATGGCCGGGAGACATGGCATTGCGCATCAGCAGGTCCAGCAGCGCATACAGCGTGCAGTCCTTGGGCTGGATGCCGCCAGCCATATAGCCTTCGCCAAAGGCCAGCCCCGGATTAAGCGCCAGAGCCCGCACGCTGGCGTTATCCACCAGCCTCATCCCGGCTTCAGGGCCAGACGCGCTGCCATTATACTGCGTCTGGCTGCCATCAGGCCAGACGACATGCAGCCGCCCGGTGGAAATAAAGTGCCTTAATATCCGGTCAAGAATTCGGTTCATGCGTGCACTCCATCATGGCCCTGAGAAAACCTGATGATAAAACACAAAAAAGGGCCCGGAAATACTTCCCGGACCCTTTTAAAAGCATGACAGAAAAAAGACGACGATTACGCGTCGGCTTTATTGTCCTCTGCTGCCGGTGCATCCGCATCTTCAGCGACAATTTCGCCTTCGATCACGGCTTCATCACCAGCCACATCTGCTTCTTCAACGCTCACGGCTTCACCGCGTGCCTGACGTTCTGCTTCTTCAGCGGAACGGGCAACGTTGACGATAACCGGCACAACCACTTCCGGGTGCAGCGCAACCTTGACTTCATACAGACCAAGAGACTTGATCGGATGAGCCAGGAAGACCTGCTGACGGGAGATGGTGAAACCAGCTTCGGTCACAACCTGTGCAACGTCACGGGTGGAAACGGAGCCATAGAGGCTGCCGCTGTCACCAGCCTGGCGGATCAGCACAACAGCCAGACCGTCCAGACGTTCGGAGAGGCGCTCGGCTTCTTCACGACGTTTGATGTTCTGCGCCTCAAGCTGGGCCCGTTCGCGGTCAAACCGTGCACGGTTGGCTTCGTTTGCACGAATAGCCTTGCCCTGGGGCAGCAGGAAGTTACGGGCATAACCCGGACGAACCTTCACCACATCGCCCATCTGACCCAGATGTTCAACGCGCTGAAGCAGGATCACTTCTGTAGCAGCCATGATCGCCCTCTCAGCTCATCACGTAGGGAAGCAGAGCAAGGAAGCGGGCGCGCTTGATAGCCTGGGCCAGCTCACGCTGCTTCTTTGCGGAAACCGCCGTAATACGGCTGGGCACGATCTTGCCACGTTCGGACAGGAAACGGCTCAGAAGACGCACGTCCTTGTAGTCGATCTTCGGCGCATTCGGGCCGGAGAACGGGCAGGACTTGCGGCGACGGTAGAACGGACGACGGGCCCCTACGGCCGGACGACGTGCGGCGGGATTGATTTCGGTCGTTTCAGACATTCTGCTCACTCCGCTTCCATGCCAGCGATATCAGCCGGTTTATCATCACGGGCGCGATATTCTTCACGGTCTTCGGAAGAACGGCGGCCACGGCCGCTTTCAAAGCGTCCGGTCGGCTTCGGGCCACGGAAACCACGTTCGCCGCGATCATCACCCTTGCGGGACAGAACGGGGGACGGAGCTTCGTCAATTTCATCAACGCGCAGCGCCAGCAGACGCAGGACGTCTTCATTGATGGAAAGCTGACGTTCGATTTCCTTGAGCATTTCAGCCTTCATATCAAGACCGAGCAGGACATAGTGGCCCTTGCGGTTCTTCTTGATACGGTAAGCCAGAGTGCGCAGGCCCCAGTATTCACGCTTCTTGACGGAACCGCCATCAGCTTCAACCTGAGCGATAATGCCATCAATGATGGCATCAACCTGCTGCTGCGAAATATCATTACGTGCAATAAGCACGGTCTCGTAAAGTGGCATGGGTACTCCCTTCGGATCGTATCAACCCGACTGCGCCAGACCGTTCCGGCAAACAGCGCCCTGCACAGAGCAGAGCAAGATGGGTATAGCCGGAGCGATGCCGCGCACCCGGCAGGGAAGATCGCGTGTCAACCACACTTCCCGCCAGAAAGCAAGAGCTTTCAGACCAGAAACTGCTCGGGAATGGTCAATCCGAGCCGGTCGGGCACATCCCAGATTTCTTCCACCGTGCGAACCGGCTCAAACCCCATCTGCTCATAAAGGGGTAAGGCCCGGGGGTGGTCCGCCGTGCAGGTGTTCACCCGCACGCTCAGCGGGGCCAGAGACCACGCATGCCGCACCGCGCTATCCAGAAACGCACGCCCCACGCCCTGCCCGATCGCTTCCGGGAACAGGCCGAAATAGGACAGATTGATATCCTGCGGGGCCGCGATGTTCAGCTCATAAAACCCCCGCAGCGCCTCACCCTGCCGCAGCAGGCCGATACACACGGGGCCACGTGCCAGAAAGCGCGCCAGAACCGCATCAGACGCCGCCTGACGCATCCACCAGCAATAAGGCCGCCCCACCCGGTCCTGCAACATGCGATAGGTTGCAAGGTCGGGCCGCACGTCTTTCTCAATCCACCACCCTTCCGGCAGGGCAAGCCCCTCTCCGCTCGGGGGGGTAAGCATGCGCATGAATGTGACATCCACCTTCATGCGCGTTGTCGGCTCAGCCTGCTGGATGGAAACCTCAGTTATCATCCAGGAAGGACCGGAGCTTACGGCTGCGGCTGGGGTGCTTGAGCTTGCGCAGCGCCTTCGCCTCGATCTGGCGGATACGTTCACGAGTCACGTTGAACTGCTGGCCAACTTCTTCCAGCGTGTGATCCGTGTTCATACCGATACCAAAACGCATGCGCAGCACACGTTCCTCACGCGGGGTGAGTGAGGCCAGAACGCGGGTTGTGGCTTCGCGCAGGTTGGTCTGAATGGCGGCATCCAGCGGGATAATCGCCGTTTTATCTTCAATGAAGTCACCCAGATGGCTGTCTTCCTCATCCCCGATCGGGGTTTCCAGAGAAATCGGCTCTTTGGCGATCTTGAGGACTTTCCGCACTTTTTCCAGCGGCATTCCCAGCTTTTCAGCCAGTTCTTCAGGCGCTGGTTCCCGACCGATTTCATGCAGCATCTGGCGCGAAGTCCGCACCAGCTTGTTGATGGTCTCGATCATATGCACCGGAATACGGATGGTGCGCGCCTGATCCGCAATGGAGCGGGTGATGGCCTGCCTGATCCACCAGGTTGCGTAGGTGGAGAACTTGTAGCCGCGACGATACTCGAATTTGTCCACGGCCTTCATCAGGCCGATATTGCCTTCCTGAATCAGGTCAAGGAACTGAAGGCCACGGTTGGTGTATTTCTTGGCAATGGAAATCACCAGCCGCAGGTTGGCTTCAATCATTTCCTTCTTGGCGCGGGCGGAATCCCGCTCGCCGCGGGCAACCGTGGCGTACACACGACGGAATTCACCAATCGGCAGCCCGGTATCCTGCGCCAGTTGCGCAACCTGGTTCCGCAGTTCGATCACCGCGTCCGAATGTTTGGCGACAAAGTTTTTCCAGGACTTGCCCGGCAGGGCGGAAACCATGTCCATCCAGGCCGGGTCCAGCTCGTGCCCACGATATTTGAGCAGGAAGTCCTCACGCGAGACACGGCAGCTTTCTGCCAGACGCAGCATACGGCCTTCCAGCACGTTCAGGGTGCGGAACAGTTCCTTGAGCTGCACAACCAGATCTTCAATCCGGTTGTTATGCAGATGCACCTGCTCCACCTTGCCCACCAGCTCATCACGCAGGGTGGCGTAGATTTTCTCGGAGCGGTCGAGCACTTCCTCACCGGTGGTCAGCACATCAATGCGCTTCACCTGAAGCTTGCGCAGCTTTTCGTAAAGCGGCTCGATTTCTTCAAAATGCGCGAGAATTTCCGGCTTCAGCTTTTCTTCCAGCGCGGAAAGGGAAAGGCCGCTGCCTTCTCCCTCGCCTTCACCTTCAACTTCGTTTTCCGGCTCGTCCGCGTCCTCACCTTCGTTTTCGGTGCCTTCAAACGCGTCTCCGCTGCCGTCCTCCCCCATCGGGTTGGTGGCTGCCTGCATGGCTTCCAGATCCACAATGTCACGCAGAAGCATTTCATTGTTACGGATCTTCTCATGCCAGGAGATAATGGCGCGGAAGGTCAGCGGGCTTTCGCACAGGCCGCCAATCATTTCATCGCGGCCAGCCTCAATGCGCTTGGCAATGGCGATCTCGCCCTCACGGGAGAGCAGTTCCACCGTGCCCATCTCGCGCAGATACATGCGGACGGGGTCATCCGTGCGGCCAAGATTTTCCGCGTTGACGTTGCCGCTGACGGTTTCGCCCTCGGCTTCTTCCGCTTCTTCCTCGGCTTCTTCTTCATCCTCAGGCGTGTCAGCCTTCTGGGACTCGGAGTCGTCGTTCTCTTCGTTTTCGACGACCTGAATTCCCATTTCGGACAGCATCGCCATGATGTCCTCAATCTGCTCGGAGGACATCTTGTCCTGAGGCAGCACGGCATTCAGCTCGTCAAACGTGATATATCCGCGCTCACGCCCCTTCGCGATCAGCTTTTTAACCGCAGTAGACTGCGTATCCAGGGTGGCTGTATCGCCATCCTGTTCAGCTGCGTGCGCTCCGTTACCCGATGCTGTCTTTGTTGCCATGCCAGACCTGCTCCTCACCCGCCTGCATTCTGACAAGATGCAGAACGACCAGCTCAACACAAATTGTTCAGTTTTCCAGGCGGGCAGGACGTGGGATATACTGCCCGCGAAGTCAAGAGGAACGGGGGCTGAACATTTCCCGCGCCTCATACCACCCTACTCGTCCATCTCCCCACGCCGCAGCGCCGCCAGAGCCTCAAGCCTAGGCTGCAACCGCTTCCATTCTGCCATATCTGCGCCATCCTGCGCAAAGCGCGCAACCTCTTGCGCAACGTCCTGCTGAAATTGGCCGAAATTCAGTAGCCCGTAAAAATGCCACCATTGTGTTCTGATGGCCACAGCCAGTGACGTATCTTTTTCTTCCATATTCAAAGGCAAGGCTCCTTCAGAGAGCACGCCGCGCACCAGCCCCTCTTCTTCCCGCCCGGCCAGAGCCTCCAGCAGGCTCCTGCCATCTTCCGGCAACATGCCTTCTGCCGAGAGATCAAGCAGCAGCGCCCGCACCTCGGAATAGTCTTCCGGCAGAGTGAGGCGGCACAGGGCTTCCTCTACCTCCGGCACCAGATCCGGGTAACGCAGCAGCAGACCCAGCAGAATGCGCTGCCGCTCCCGCACCGGGTCCACCCGTGCGGGCTGGATGTCCTGCGGCACGCGGCTGCCGCTCCCGCCGCCGCCAGCACCACGCGCGCCCCCTGCAAATCCGCCCCCCTTCTTGCGGCGGAAGGTTTCAAAAAACCTGTCCAGCAGCGTGGAGCGATATTCCGCGGCCAGAGTCCGCTCGGGAATCTGGGCCGCCGCATCCACCAGCTTGCGCCGCAGGGCCGCACGCTCTTCGGGCCCCGGATTACTCACCCCTCCGGCCAGAAGATCAAACAACACATCAGAAAGCGGGCTGGCGGACGCAAACAGTGCCCCCACAGCCTCCGCCCCGCGTGTGCGCACCAGACTGTCCGGGTCTTCGCCCTCCGGCAGCAGGCACAGGCGGAGCGAGCGCTCTTCCTTGAGCAGGGGCAGAGCTACCTCCGCTGCACGGGCGGCGGCACGACGCCCGGCGGCATCACCATCAAAACACAGCACAGGAGCCCGATCGACCTGCCACAGCACGTCAAGCTGCTCCGGTGTCAGCGCCGTTCCCAAAGGGGCCACAGCACCGTTAAATCCGGCCTGATGCAGGGCAATCACGTCCATATAGCCCTCCACTACCACCAGATCCGTCACGGGTGCGCCTTTAGGGCGTGGCGCCCGGACCGCAGCACGCGCGCGGTCCAGCCCGAACAGCAGGCGGCGCTTGGAAAACAGGGCCGTTTCCGGGCCGTTCAGATATTTGGGCTGACCATCCCCCAGAATGCGCCCGCCGAAGGAGACAAGCCGCCCCTTGCGGTCCCGGATGGGAAAGGTGACACGCCCCCAGAACAGTTCCCCCTTGGGCCGCCCCTCCTCATCCAGCCGCATGAGCCCGGCTTCGGCCATCATCTCCGGGGGCACACCTCTGGCCGCGAGGGCCGAGGTCAAGCTTCCGCGCCCGTCTCCAGCCCAGCCCAGCCCGAAGGACTCAATGGTCTGGCGAGTCAGACCGCGCCCCAGAAGATAGTCCAGCCCCGCCCGCCCGGAAGGCGTAAAGAGTGCGGAAGACCAGATCTGCTGCACAAGCTCCAGCACATCTCCCAACGAGCGTGTGCGGGCTACATCCTCCTGAGAGCGGCGGTCATCCTTGGGCACATCCAGCCCGGCGGCGGATGCCAGCTCCTCCACCGCTTCCGGAAAGCTCTTGCCTTCCATCTGCATGACAAAGGAGATGACATCCCCATGCACGCCGCAGCCAAAGCAGTGGAAGTGATCATCATAAACGTAAAAGGATGGGGTTTTTTCACCATGGAAGGGGCAGCAGCCCTTCCAGTTCCGGCCCGAGCGCGCGAGCTTGACCCTCCGCCCCACCACTGAAAACAGCGGGGTACGGGCACGCAGCTCATCCAGAAACCCTGACTCAATTGCCATCCGGGCCTGTTATCATATCACAGGAAATATCGGGAACATTACAGCGCAGGAAAATACGCCCTGCAAGACCCACGCCGGGCACCGTCCGCATTTCTCGCTGATGGGGCAAGCAAACTTTGCAACACACAACACCGGACCAAGCCCGTATCATTTTTTCAGATCATGCTTGCGGGCCTCTGGCGTGCAAGGAACATCCCCACACACGCCAGCCCTCCCACCCCACCCGATAGGCGGGGCGGCAGACGTCAGGTCAGATGCGCCTTCACCACCGCGTTGGCGCGGCCCATATCAAGCCCGGCCCCGAATTTCGCCTTCAGTTCCGCCATCACCTTGCCCATATCCTTCATGGAGGTGGCACCGCTGGCGGAGACTGCGTCCTTCACCGCGGCGTCCAGCGCGGCATCATCCATTTCCTGCGGCAGATAACCACGGATAACGGCAATTTCCGCCTCTTCCTTCTCGGCCAGTTCAGGACGACCGGCATCACGATACAGGGCGGCCGATTCGGCGCGGGTCTTGACCATTCCGCGCAGCGCGGAAACCCCTTCCTCCTCGCTCAGCCCTTCACTGCCCTTGGCGCGGCCTGCAATCTCAACATCCTTGAGTTTGGCCGTAATCATGCGGATCGTGCCCACACGCGCACTTTCCCCGGCTTTCATTGCTGTCTTGAGATCAGCCATCAGGCGCTCACGCAGGGACATAATCACTCACTCCATCTTGCTCTGCATCAGAGGCCACGCCACACTGGCGTGGCATAAAATCATCAGGTGGGAAGAAATTTCCCACCGGGGATTAAAACCGGCATACCGGAGTGGGAAATTTCTTCCCACCCACTCCGCAGGCTGCTAGATCATGCAGCACGGGAGGCACAGTTTTACCTCATGCCCATTTCAATCGATACCATCATTGCCCGACTTGGCGGGCCGGATGCAACAGCACGCCTGACCGGCGTTGGCACGGAAGCTATCCGCAAATGGCGGCAGGCTCAGGCCATTCCATCCCGCCACTGGCCTGTTATCGCACGGGCCACCGGTCTTTCCCTGACAGACCTGGACCCCGCAAGCCCCACATCCCCAGATCAGTCCTCCCCGGCGCCGGGAGGCAGCAAAACAGGAATACCCATGCCAGACGCCCGCCCGGACGGCGCAACAGCCGCCCTTGTCCTTGCAGACGGAACCATTCTGTGGGGAAAAGGCTTTGGCGCCTTCACGCAGAAGCCCGCCCTTGGTGAAATCTGCTTTTCCACCGGCATGACAGGCTATCAGGAAACACTGACGGACCCGTCCTTCGCTGGCCAGATCATTACCTTCACATTCCCGCATATCGGGAATGTCGGCACCACCGCGGAAGATGATGAAGCACAGCGCGTTTCAGCTCTCGGCCTTGTCACCAAGGAAGACCTGACGGAACCAGCCAACTGGCGCGCCACGGAAAGTCTGGACGCATGGCTGAAAACGCAGGGCGTTGCGGGGATTGCCGGGGTTGATACCCGCTCCCTCACCCTGAAAATCCGTGACCACGGCCCACAGACGGCGGCTCTGTATTTCCCTGAAAACGGGCAGTTTGATCTGCCCGCCCTGCAGGAGGCCACCCGCGCATGGCCGGGGCTGGAAGGCATGGATCTGGCAAAGGTCGTGACCTGCAAAGCGCCCTACACATGGAGCGAAAGCGTCTGGGAATGGCCGAAAGGCACCCGCCCCGCCCCGGAAAACCGCCGCAAGGTTGTGGCGGTGGATTACGGTGCGAAGCGCAACATCCTGCGCTGCCTGGTGGCCGCGGGCTGTGATGTCACTGTTGTGCCCGCCACCACCACGGCGGAAGAAATTCTGGCTCTTGGCCCGGCCGGCGTCTTTCTCTCCAACGGCCCCGGAGACCCGGCCGCCACGGCGGAATACGCCGTTCCCGCCATTCAGGGCGTGCTGAATGCCGGTCTGCCGCTGTTTGGCATCTGCCTTGGCCACCAGCTTCTGGCCCTTGCTCTGGGTGGCAAGACCTACAAGCTCGCCCGCGGGCACCGCGGCGCCAACCAGCCGGTGAAGGATCTGGCCACGGGCCGCGTGGAAATCACCAGCCAGAATCACGGCTTTGCGGTGGATGCACAAAGCCTTCCGGCGGATGCGCACGTTACACATGTCAGCCTGTTTGATGGCTCTAACGAAGGTCTGGCCTCTGACCGTTTCCCGGCCTTCTCCGTGCAGTATCACCCGGAAGCCAGCCCCGGCCCGTCTGACAGTTTCTATCTCTTTGAACGGTTTGTCGCGCTGATTGATGCGCACGCACGCAAGGACTGAACGCATCATGCCGAAACGGACAGATCTCCGCTCCATCCTCATTATTGGCGCTGGTCCCATTGTCATCGGGCAGGCCTGTGAGTTCGACTATTCCGGCGCGCAGGCCTGCAAGGCCCTGCGGGAGGAAGGCTACCGGGTTATTCTGGTCAACTCGAACCCCGCCACCATCATGACGGACCCCGGCCTTGCGGATGCCACCTATGTGGAGCCCATTACGCCGGAATGCGTTGAGCGCATTATTCTCAAAGAAAAGCCGGACGCCATCCTGCCCACCATGGGCGGCCAGACCGCGCTGAACACCGCCATGGCGCTGGATGCCTCCGGCTTCCTGCAAAAGCATGGTGTGGAGCTGATCGGCGCGAAGGCCGATGTGATTGACCGCGCGGAAGACCGCCAGAAATTCCGTGAAGCCATGGACGCCATCGGCATTGAAAGCCCGCGCAGCTTCATTGCCCACAACATGGAAGAGGCACGGGAAGCGTTCAAGAAAATCGGCTTCCCCACCATTATTCGCCCCTCCTTCACCATGGGTGGGTCCGGCGGCGGTATTGCCTATAACCGCGAAGAATTTGAGCAGATCGTCGCCTCCGGGCTGGATGCTTCCCCCACCACGGAAGTGCTGATTGAAGAATCCCTGCTCGGGTGGAAAGAATATGAGATGGAAGTTGTGCGCGATACCGCGGACAACTGCATCATCGTCTGCTCCATCGAAAATATTGACCCGATGGGTGTGCATACCGGGGATTCCATTACTGTCGCGCCATCCCTGACGCTGACGGACAAGGAATTCCAGCGGATGCGCGATGCCTCCATTGCGTGCCTGCGCGCCATTGGCGTGGAAACCGGGGGATCGAACGTGCAGTTCGGCGTGAACCCGGCTGACGGACGCATGGTGGTGATTGAAATGAACCCCCGCGTCTCCCGCTCTTCCGCACTGGCCTCCAAGGCCACCGGGTTCCCCATTGCCAAGATCGCCGCCAAGCTGGCTGTGGGCTACACGCTGGATGAACTGAAGAACGACATTACCGGTTCCACCCCGGCCTCGTTCGAGCCGACCATTGACTATGTGGTTGTCAAAATCCCGCGCTTCACGTTTGAAAAATTCCCCGGCGCTCCGGCCCTGCTCTCCACCTCCATGAAATCCGTGGGCGAAGCCATGGCCATTGGCCGGTCTTTCCCGGAAGCGCTGCAAAAGGGCCTACGCTCCATGGAAACCGGCCTGCATGGGCTGGACCCGGTGGACGTGCCGGGTGATGGCGGGGAAGATGCCTTCCGCGCAGCACTCTCCCAGCCGCGCCCGGAACGCATCCTCATGGCCGCACAGGCGCTGCGTGCTGGCCTTTCCGTGGAAGACATCAACGAAGCCTGCCGCTTTGAGCCGTGGTTCCTGCGCGAGCTTGAAAAAATCGTGCACGCCGAACGCGCTGTGGAAACCCACGGCCTGCCGCGGGACGCACAGGGCCTGCGCCGCCTGAAAGCCATGGGCTTTTCCGACATCCAGCTTGCACGGCTCTCCGGCCTTCAGGCGGAGGAGGTCTCGGCCCTGCGTGATCAGGTCGGGGTCAATGCCGTCTACAAGCGCATTGATACCTGCGCGGGCGAATTCGCATCCAGCACGCCCTATATGTATTCCACCTACGAAGGGGTGTTTGCCCCTCCGGCCTGTGAATCCGCGCCGACAGACCGCGAGAAGGTCATTATTCTCGGCGGTGGCCCGAACCGGATCGGTCAGGGTATCGAATTCGACTATTGCTGTGTGCACGCCGCCTATGCGCTGCGTGAAGCCGGGTTTGAGGCCATTATGGTCAACTGCAACCCGGAAACAGTCTCGACCGATTATGATACGTCCGACCGCCTGTATTTCGAACCGCTGACGGCTGAGGATGTCATCGCGCTGATCCGCCGGGAACAGCAGAACGGCACCGTCAAGGGCTGCATCGTGCAGTATGGCGGCCAGACTCCGCTCAAGCTCTCGCACGCGCTGGAAAAAGCGGGCATCCCGCTGCTGGGCACCCCGGCGGATGCCATTGACTGCGCGGAAGACCGCGAGCGTTTTCAGGCCCTGCTGCACAAGCTCGGCCTGCGTCAGCCCGCCAACGGCATTGCCCGCTCCCTGACGGAAGCCGAGGACATTGCGGAACGCATCGGCTACCCGGTTGTGGTGCGTCCGTCCTACGTGCTGGGCGGCCGGGCCATGGAAATCGTGTATGACCGTGCGGGCCTCCAGCGCTATATGCGCGGCGCCCTTCAGCTTGCCGGGCATGACATTGCCTCCGGCCCCGTGCTGATTGACCATTACCTGAACGAAGCCATTGAAGCGGACGTGGACTGCATTGCAGACGGCACGGATGTCTATGTGGCCGGTGTGATGGAACACATTGAAGAAGCGGGCATTCACTCTGGTGACAGCGCCTGCGCCCTGCCGCCCTACACCCTCTCCCCCGCCATTGTGACGGAGCTGAAGGCGCAGACCGAAGCCATGGCGCGTGAGCTGGGCATTGTCGGGCTGATGAACGTGCAATACGCCATCAAGGATCAGGAAATCTTTGTCCTTGAGGTCAACCCGCGCGCATCCCGCACCGTGCCGTTCGTGGCGAAGGCCACGGGTGTTCCGGTGGCCAAGATTGGCGCACGTGTGATGGCCGGAGCCAGACTGAGCAGCTTCAATCTGGATGACCGCGCCGTGGTGCCGCATGTAGCCGTGAAGGAAGCCGTGTTCCCCTTCAACCGCTTTGCGGAAGTGGACATCATTCTGGGGCCGGAAATGCGCTCCACGGGTGAAGTCATGGGGCTGGACACCTCCTTCGAGCGGGCCTTTGCCAAATCCCAGCTTGGCGCTGGCGTGCGCCTGCCCACCTCCGGCACGGTTTTCCTCTCCGTGCGGGAGAGTGACAAGGCCCAGCTTCCGGCGCTGGGCCGGCAGCTTGCCGCCATGGGGCTGAAAATTCTGGCCACACGCGGCACAGCCAAAAAGCTGCGCGATGCCGGGATTGAGGTGGATGTTGTGAACAAGGTGCTGGAAGGCCGCCCGCATTGTGTGGACGCCATCCGCTCGGGCGAAGTGCAGATGGTCATCAACACGGCCCGTGGCGCACAGTCCGTGGCGGACAGCTTTGATATCCGCCGTTCCGCGCTGGTGCTGGGCATTCCGCACTACACCACAATGGCAGGGGCGCGGGCCGCAACATATGCAATTGCGGCAATGCGTGAAGGACCGCTTGAAGTTGCGCCGCTTCAGTCATATTTTAGTGGATCGTTCTGAACAGGGCGGGCAGGCCGCAAGGCCTGCCTGATGCGTTCCACGGGGAAAGCGGCCATGCCTGAGGTATGGCCGCCTGTACCCGCGTCTTTTATAACTTCCATGCCGGTCTGATCGTCCGGCAGATTTATTCTGGGGACATGTCTTGCAGAAAACTCCGATGACGGACAAGGGCTTGAAGCGGCTCGAAGATGAACTGCGTAGACTGAAATCTGTAGAGCGCCCGGCCATTATCCGCGCCATTGCGGAAGCCCGCAGCCATGGTGACCTTTCGGAAAACGCGGAATACCATGCCGCGCGGGAACGCCAGTCCTTTACCGAAGGCCGCGTTCTTGAGCTGGAAAGCATCATCTCCACCGCTGAGGTGATTGACCCTGCAACCCTCTCTGGTGATCAGGTCAAGTTCGGCGCGACCATCACGGTTGTGGATGAAGATACGGACAAGGAAGCCACCTACCAGATCGTGGGTGTGCATGAGGCGGACATCAAGCAGAACCTGCTGTCCATTTCCTCCCCGCTCGCCAAATCCCTGATTGGCAAGCATGAGGGTGATACCGTTTCCGTTCCCGCCCCGGGTGGGGATCGGACGTATGAGATCCTGTCTGTGAAATTTATCTGAGATGCTGAAATTTGAGGATATCACCGCTGCTGCGGCGCGGATCCGCGGCAATGTGCTCCGCACACCCACGATTTCCTCTCAGTCTCTCTCCAAGGCGACCGGTGCCGACATTACCCTGAAGCTGGAAAATCTTCAGGCGGTCGGCTCCTTCAAGGAGCGCGGCGCGGCAAACAAGCTCGCCCTGCTCTCCGAGGATGAGCGCAAGCGCGGCGTGATTGCCGTCTCCGCGGGCAATCATGCGCAGGGTGTTGCCCGGCATGCCAGCCTGCTGGGGATTGACGCCGTTATCGTGATGCCCAGATTCACCCCGGCCGCCAAGGTCGTGCGCACCCGCAACTGGGGGGCGCGCGTTATTCTGGAAGGTGAAAACTTTGCGGAAGCCCTGCTGTTCGCGCAGGATCTTCAGGCCCGCGAAGGCCGCACCTTCATTCACCCGTATGATGATGTCGCGATCATGGCGGGTCAGGGCACCTGCGCGCTCGAACTGTTTGAAGATGCCGGGCCGCTCGATATGCTTGTCGTCCCCATTGGCGGCGGCGGCCTGCTGGGCGGCTGCTCTGTGGCGGCAAAGGCCATGCGCCCGGATGTGGAGCTGATTGGCGTGCAGGTGGAAAGCTATAATTCGCTCTCTGCCTTTCCCGGCCCGGCCACGCATCCCTCCGGCGGATCGACCATTGCCGAAGGCATTGCCGTGATGCAGATCGGCCTGCGCCCGGATGAAATCCTCCGCAGGCAGCTCTCCCGTGTTCTGGTGGTGCCGGAATGCGCGGTGGAAACCGCCATCACCCTGCTGGCCGAAGGTGCCAAACAGGTGAGCGAGGGGGCCGGGGCTGTCGGGCTTGCAGCCGTACTGACCTACCCCGACCTGTTCCGGGACAAGAAAGTGGCGCTGCCCATCTCCGGCGGCAATATCGACAGCCGCATTCTGGCCAACACGCTTCTGCGCGCCATGCTGCGGGATGGCCGTATCCTCCGCCTGATCATGGAAATTCCGGACCGCCCCGGCGTGCTGGCGGATATTTCCAAAACCATTGGCGAAGCTGGCGGCAATATTATCGAAGTCTCTCACCAGAGACTGTTCGCGGCCCCCTCCGTTCAGGCCGCGGAACTGGAAGTGATGATTGAGGCACGTGACCCGGAACACGCGGCCCTTATCACCAGGGCACTGGGCGAGCGCTACATCGTTCGCCGCGCCTGAGGCACACTGGAACCATGCTGCCCCGCCCCTTTGTATGGGGCGATATTGGTGGCATAATCATGCCCTAAAACAACAAGAAGGCATGGTTCCATGAGCGCTTCCACACCGTCTCAGACAAAACGCCCTGTTATGCTGGTTATTCTCGATGGCTTTGGCTGGCGGGAAGACTCGTCGGACAACGCTGTACGGCTGGCCAACACCCCGGTTTTTGATGCGCTGTGGGCCCACGGCCCGCGCAGCTTTCTGCGCACCAGCGGAGAGGATGTGGGGCTGCCGGACGGCCAGATGGGCAATTCCGAAGTTGGCCATCTCAACATCGGGGCCGGGCGCGTGGTCATGCAGGAACTGCCACGCATTACCAACGCCATTCGGGATGGCAGCGTGGCCCGCAGTAGCGCCATGACCCGCTTTATCGAAACGCTGAAGAAAACCGGTGGCACCTGCCATCTGATGGGCCTTGTCTCTCCCGGTGGCGTGCATGCGCATCAGGACCATGCCGCAGCGCTTGCCCACATTGTGGCGGATGCCGGTGTACCTGTGGTGTTCCATGTCTTTACCGATGGCCGTGACACCCCGCCCCGTTCCGCCGCTGATTTTCTGGGCACCCTGTGCGCCGCCCTGCCCGCCAGCGTAAAGCTGGGCACCGTGTCCGGCCGCTATTACGCCATGGACCGCGACAAACGCTGGGACCGGGTGGAAAAAGCCTATAACGCGCTGGTCAGCGCGGAAGGACCGAAAGCCGCAACCGCGCAGGATGTCATCACACAGGCCTATCAGGCCGATATTTCCGACGAATTTATCGTCCCCACCGTGCTGGAGGGCTATACCGGCATGAAGGATGGCGATGGCCTGCTCTCCTTCAATTTCCGCGCAGACCGCATCCGCCAGCTTCTGGATGCCATGCTTGAGCCGGGCTTTGACGGATTTGCCCGCCACAAGGTTGTGCAGTTTTCCACCGTTCTTGGCATGACCCATTACAGTGACACACTGGCCGAACGCCTGACGGTGCTGTTTCCGCCCGAAACGCTGCACAACATTCTGGGCGAGGTTGTCTCCCACGCTGGCCGCACGCAACTCCGCATGGCCGAGACGGAAAAATATCCGCACGTCACCTACTTCCTCAATGGCGGCCGCGAAAAGCTGTTTGAAGGGGAAGACCGCATCATGGTGCCCTCCCCCAAGGTGGCCACCTATGATCTTCAGCCTGAAATGTCCGCGCCGGAACTGACGGACAAAGCCGTGGCCGCCATTGAAAGCGGGAAATATGACCTCATTGTCCTGAACTTTGCCAATCCGGACATGGTGGGGCACACCGGCATTCTGCAGGCGGCCATCAAGGCGGTTGAAACCGTGGATACCGGCACTGGCCGGATTGTCGATGCCCTGAAAAAGCAGAACGGCTCCCTGCTGGTCACGGCGGACCACGGCAACTGTGAAACCATGAAAGACCCGGATACAGGCGCCCCGCACACAGCGCATACGGTTAACGTGGTGCCGCTGGTCGCCTTTGGTGTGGGCAACAAAAAGCTGAAAGACGGACGTCTGGCTGATCTGGCTCCCACGCTGCTGGATATGATGGGTTTACCCAAACCTGATGACATGACCGGAACTTCCCTGCTAACGGACTGAATGCCCTTCGCCTTGCGTCCTGCCCGGCTTCCTTTTTCTCTGCCCGCCACACCCGGGTGGAGAGAGCGAAGCTGTGAGGCATCCCCTCACGGGGTATTTCCCGTCCGGCTGCTCGCAGCCGGAATACTGGCCGCACTGGCCTGTGCGCCACAGGCTCAGGCAGCCTCAAACCGCAAAAGCACGGGCCACAGCCACCACAGCGCTCCAAAAAGTGGCGCGCACCGGTCCTCGGGCCACGCGACAGGCGCACACAGGAGCTCCAGTTCCGGCACCCGGACCTCCACCACGCAGGCTGAGGCGGAGGCTGAACGCTCCGTCAGGCAGGCGCAGGCGGCTCTCGCCGCCACACAGGCCCAGCGGGCGGCCATGGACCGGCAAAAAGCCGCGCAGGCCGCCGCCGTAACCGCCTCCCGCGCTAAAAACGAGGCTGCTCAGGCCATTGCCGTCCAGAGCGCGGCCAAGGCGTCCGCGCTTTCCGCCGCCACAGTTTCGGCCACAGCCCAGCTCCAGACAACGGAACAGCAGGTTTCAGACCTCGATTCCCGCATTGCGGACCTCCGCAAGGAGCAGGCCAGCCTGCAGGCCGCCCTGAGGGAGGATGCCAAAGCTCTGGCCCCCATCCTGCCGCTGGCCGAACGCCTTTCGCTGTATCCGTCCGATACGCTGCTGGCCGCCCCCGTGCCGCAGGGAGAAGCCGTGACCGGTTTTCTGGTTCTGCGCGGGCTCTCCCGCAGTGTGGAACATCAGGCGGAGGATATGCGGGACCGGCAGGAAAAGCTGACCGCACTGGATGCGGAGCTAACCGCCAAACTCGCCAAACTCGGCCAGCTTGAAGAAACACAGAGCCACCAGCGGGATCAGGTTCGGCAGCAGGCGCTGAAAGCCCGCACCGCGCAGGTGCAGGCCAATGCCGCCGCCCGGGCTGCCGCACGGCAGCTTGAAAATGCCACCAAACGGGCCTCCAGCCTTCAGGATGCCGTCTCCCGGCTGGATGCCCTGCAGGCCGGGGCGGAAGCCGCCCTGCAAAAAGAAATTGCCGCCGCCGAAAAAGCCCATCAGGCCGCGCGGGATGAAGAAGCCAGACGCCGCGCGCAGGAACGGGCTGATGCTGCCCGGCGCAAGATGGCGGCCATGGCCTCCGCCGCCGGTCCCGGCCTGTCAGACCACCCGCCACCGGGCGGTGGCACGCGCCCCGTGGCGGGCACGCTTGTCAGCGGATGGGGGAGTGCCACCGAATCTGGACCCGCCACGGGCCTGACCTACCGCACCCCGCCGGGTGCCAGCGTGCGCACCCCGTGTGCGGGCCACGTTGATTTTGCAGGTCCGTTCCGCACCTACGGGCAGATGGTCATTCTCAACTGCGGGCAGCATTACCGCTTTATCATGGCAGGGTTTTCAGCGCTGGATGTGGCAACGGGGCAAGGTGTGTCCAAAGGTGCGCCTGTGGGGCATATGACCTCTTCCGCCAGTTCCGGCACCCTGTTCATTCAGCTGCGGCACGGGCAGAAAGCGGTCAACCCGGCACCTTTCCTGTAAGGAAACGTCAAGAGACAGTTTTCCTGTCCGGCGGAAGCGGCTACTCTCCTTTTTCCGCATGACGGACAGAAGCCGATCTTCCCTTTACAAGACCGGGTTTGGACGTACGCTGCACCATTCGACAGGACACGCCCGCACGGGGCCTTACCCGGCGACAGGAGACGAGATCGCATGAAGTTCCGCACAGGTCTGATGCTTGGCGCCACTTTCCTGGCAGGCCTTGCCATGGCCTCCCACCCCGGAGTGCTGCCTGGCGCAGGCATGCTCGCCTCCCCCGCCATGGCGGAAACAGCTCCGGATGCCTCCCCCACCAGCAACCATGCCGAAACCTATCGCCTGCTCACCCTGTTCGGCACCGTGCTGGACCTCGTGCGCGCTGATTATGTTGAGCCGGTTTCCGATAAAGACCTGATCACCAATGCCCTGAACGGCATGCTGACCGGTCTGGACCCGCACAGCTCCTACATGACCGAAAAACAGTATGCGGACATGATGGTGCAGATGAAGGGCGAGTTCGGCGGCCTTGGTCTGGAATTGCAGCAACAGGACGGGCACATCCGCGTGGTCTCCCCTGTGGATGGCACCCCGGGCTTCCGCGCCGGGATCAAGCCGGGTGATTACATCATCGCGGTGGATGGCCACCCCGTGGATGGCACGCCGCTGGATGAAGCCGTGAAGAAAATGCGCGGCAAGCCCAACACCAAGATCACGCTCACGCTGGTGCGTGAGAAAACGCCAAAACCGATTATCCTGACGCTCACGCGCGAGATCATCCATATCGAGGTGATCAAATCCGCGCTGTATGACCGGATTGGCTATATCCGCATTGCCCAGTTCAATGAGGAAACGGAAAAAGGGCTGCTCAAGGCCTATAACCAGCTCAAGCAGCAGGCAGGCGGCAAGCTGGCCGGGCTGGTGCTGGACCTGCGGAATGACCCCGGCGGCCTGCTCAATCAGGCCATTGATGTCTCATCCAGCTTTATCCGCTCCGGTGAGATTGTCTCCACCCGTGCCCGCCACCCCAAGGACAGCCAGCGCTGGGATGCCCACGGCACCGATATTACCGATGGCCTCCCCATTGTCGTGCTGATCAACGGTGGTTCGGCCTCCGCCTCTGAAATTGTTTCCGGGGCGCTGCAGGACCATAACCGCGCCGTGCTGCTGGGCACGCGCACCTTCGGGAAGGGTTCGGTGCAGTCCATCATGCCCATTCCGGGCAACGGTGCCATCCGCCTGACCACGGCCCGCTATTACACGCCCTCCGGCCGCTCCATTCAGGCGCTGGGCATCACGCCCGATATCCCCGTGAAGGAAACGCGGGAAGACCCCGGCTTCAGCCTGCGTGAAGCCGACCTTGAGCACATTCTGAAAAATCAGGGTGGCAACCAGACCAAGGCCCCGCAGCGGACAGACCTGCCCGCCATTGCCAAGACCATTCCGGGCGAACCGCCCGCCAACTGGCCGGAGTTTGACTACACCAAGCCAAAAACGGACTTCCAGCTTCAGCAGGGCCTGAGAGTTGTCCGCTCCATGGCGGGCCTGCCCGCGCCAGACCCGTCCGCCGCCCTGCCCGCCGCCAAGCCACCGGCCGCAGGCAAGGACGAACCCACCCACCACTGATCAGGCAGGAGCCTCGCCATGTCCAGCATTGCCCCCGGCGCGCCGGGACTGCCCTCCGGGGCTTCTCTTTGGCACCAGATGCCCGCATCCGGGCGGGCTTTTGTCCGCTTCTGGGGGGGCTGCACGGCTCTGGCGGGCCTTGTCGCCATAACTTTGCAGATCATGGGGCCGCCCCATTCGGCGGTCGTGGGGCAGGATATTGATGTTGGCGGCGCGTCCGATGCCGCAACCGCCGCGGCCATTGCCAACAAAACGGATATTCCGGTCCCGCAGCCGGATATGCTGGAAAGCGAAACCGGCCCCGGCGGCTTTGCCCTGCCAAAACGCGGCCTGCATGGCCGCATGGCCCGGCAGGTTTATGCCGCCCCCGTGGTGCCCGTGCCCGCAGGCATGGCGCAGGTTGCCCTACTGATTGATGGCGTTGGCCAGTCCGACGCGCTGAGTGATGAAGCCATCGACTCCCTGCCCGGCCCGGTTTCCCTCGCGGTTTCTCCCTATGCATCCGATGCGGAAAGCCTGATGGAGCGGGCCAGAACGCATAAGCACGAAACACTGGTTTCCCTGCCCATACAGGGCAGCACCACGGGCGGGAAAGCCGCCAGCGGGGATGCAGGGCCGAACGCGCTTGGGGCCTCCCTCTCCGCACAGAAAAACAGTGATAATCTGAACTGGGCGCTTTCTCATCTGGCAGGCTATGCCGGTGTGACCAATGCGTTTTCCGGCCAGAATGGCGGGGACTATCCGCATTCCCCCGCTTTCACGCCCATTCTTTCCGCCCTGGACCAGCGCGGCCTGTTCTACCTGAACGCCACCCCCGGCACCCCTTCCAATGGTCCGGGCGCTGTGGGCACGGCGGATGTCGCGATCAATACCGATGCGGATATCGTGACGATTGATATCCAGCTTCTCAAGCTTCAGCAGGCCGCCCGCAAAAACGGGCGCGCCATTGGCATCATAGGGCCGCTCCGCCCCGTGGCGCTGGCCTGCCTGCGGGCCTGGATTCCGCATCTGAAAGACGTGGGCATTACGCTGGTGCCTGTCAGCATGCTGGTTGCCCCCCAGCAGCCCGCACCTCCCACGCAGGGAGCCTCCACCCCCAGCCAGCCAACGGCGGCAAACGGTGCCATGCATGTTCATGTGACCAGTCCCGACATGGGCCGGCAGAACCAGCAGCCTTCCTCCTTCGGACTCCCCCAATGAGCACCAGCCACGCGGCGGAAGCCCTCCCCTACCGTCCGAACGTTGCCGCCATGATCTTCCGGAAAGATGGGCGTATTCTCATCGCCCGCCGCATGGACCAGCCCGGCGCGGGCGGCCCGCTCTCAGAAGGTGTGTGGCAATGCCCGCAGGGCGGCATTGATGAGGGAGAAGACCCGAAAACCGCCGTGTTTCGTGAAGTGCAGGAAGAACTGGGGCTGGATGCCAGCCTGCTGCACCTCCTGCAGGAACACCCGGACTGGATTACCTATGATCTGCCAGAGCACCTGATCGGCAAGGCGCTGGGCGGGCGCTTCCGTGGGCAGACACAGAAATGGTTTGCGCTGGCGTTTAACGGCACGGATGCTGATATCCGGCTGGACGCCCATACACCTGCGGAATTTGATGCCTTCCAGTGGATCAATCTGGCAGACCTGCCCTTCGGGAATGTCGGTTTCAAAAAACCGATCTATGAGCGGCTGGTTCAGGATTTTGGCGCACTCGCCACACCGGCCTGACCCTGCGGGGAAATCCCGAGGCTTCAGCTGCACTGAGAACATACGGGCGCGGCCCGTGTGCATAGACAGGCCACACCACCTGCGGGACATGTTCTGGCGGAGTGGCCTGTGGATGCGCCGCCATCCCATGCGCGGCCCACAGCCATAAGGTCTGTTGAGCCGGACTCCCCGCTCCTCTTCCCCTCCTTCTGCGTCGGACGCGCCGCTCCTGCCTGCCTGTGAGCAGTTCCTGCCGCCCAGCCCTGCTGTTATGCCCTCTGAGAGCGGCGCGCCACGCCCGATGCAGGCGCACGCCTTTGACCTTTCTGTGCAGACCCCACTCTCAACTGCACACCCACGTTATCCGCGACGTTTCGAGAAATTCCGCATACTTGTCGTTTTCAAACATCATAGAGTTATTATATCCGTTCAGATATAGCGTTATATACGGATGGATATGGACAACCTCACACGCGCACGGCAAAAGACCGTATTGCTGCCTTTGTGCCATCGCGGAACTGCCAGACCCATGCATGATCGTTTTCATAGTCTTTTCATCACAGGAACGTTTTCTGCCATCCTTCTGGCCTCATCGGCCCTCGCCGCAGCACCCGTCCGGCAGGACACGCCTGCCAAACAGGGCACGCTCAAAACAGCCCCAGCCAAAACGCCACAGCACCCTGCCACCTCAAGCCCCATTGCGGGCGTTCTGGACGGCTCGAACGGTGAGGCCGTGACTGTGCTCGGCCACCATGCCGCAGATGGCACGGCAGCCAGATATATGAACAAGGTGATCTATCTCGGCCCGCTGGGAAACCGGGATACGCTTGATACGCCATATTCCGTCATGGGGGTTCCGCATGATGTTGTGGTCAATCAGCAGCTCCGCAATCTCAATGACATGGCGCAGTATCTGCCCTCCGTGCAGTTGGAAGTGCGTGGAGACCCCAATACATCCCGCCCGCAGTCCCGCGGCTTTGAAGCCGATGTGGTGGCCAACTCCCGCCTTGATGGGCTGAACGTGGTTTCCACCACCCCGTACCCTGCCGAATGGGTGGACAATCTTCAGGTGCTCAACGGTCTGGCCGGGGCGCTATACGGGCCGGAAAACCCGGCGGGGGTGTTTGAATACACCCTCAAGCGCCCGACAAACCGCCGGACCGAGCGGCTTTCCGTGGGGGTGGACTCCATCGGCACCCCAACGATCAACGGGGATATTTCCGGGCGTCTGGGCCGGAACGGCTGGTTTGGCTACCGCCTGAACATGCTGCATGCGGATGGCACGGCCTATACGCAGGGCAGTTCCGTCCGCCGTGACATGGTCAGCGGGGATTTCGATTTTCATCTGGATGACAGGACGGTGATTGAAATTGACGCCAGCCATTACACCTATGACCAGCGCGGCGGTGCCCCCGCCTTTGGCATTCTGGCAACCGGCGTTGGCGGCAGCGCACTCCCCGAGGCACCGGACCTGAGCAAGCGTCTGGCCCCCGAATGGAGCGGCTACCACATGGAAACCAATACATTCCTCGGCAAGATCAAACACCAGTTCAACCCGGACTGGAGCCTGACACTGGGCGGGTTGTATCAGGATGCGGCGCGGCAGTCCTTCGGCGTGGCCGATACGCTGTGTGACGGCGGCAAAACCTGCTCCGGACGGCGCGGCAGTTCTGGCTGGTTCAGTTCTACCGCCACAGCCACCACCACCGCGAACGATTTCCGCGTGGGCAGCACCATGGCCTACATCAACGGGCGGGTTTACACCGGGCCCATCCGGCATGATCTGGTGATCGGCACCAATGGCTACATGATGGGAAACTACAACCCCATGGGCGCTTCAACCCCTACGCAAAATCTGGGCATTCATAACCTTGATGGCCCAACGCCCTCCGGCGGCACACAGCCCTATTATCACGGGCGCTACAAATCCAGCAGCATCATGAGCCAGTCCTTCATTGTGGGGGATACCCTGCGGCTGAACCGGCACTGGTCGATCATGGGCACATTATCCTGGGGCTGGATCCACCAGAAGGGTGCTCTGAACGCAAGCAGCGCCCTGAGAGACACCTTCCAGACCTCCGCCGCCTTCAGCCCGACCACCAGCATCCTCTACCAGCCGACTGATAACCAGACCTTCTATTTCACCTATGGGCGCACCGTTGCCGCAGGGCCTGTCACGCCCAACAGCAGGAGCTATACGAATACCAACATCGCCCTCCCCGCCGCGCATTCCGAAGAATATGAGGTGGGCTACAAACTGCGTTACCAGGCCATGCAGCTCAACGTAGCGGGCTTCCGCATGACCTCCCCCTACGCCCTGTATGTCGCCGCACCCAACCCCAATGCCGGATGCGCCGCCCTGAGCAACTGCCAGACGTACCAGTATGGCGGCACGCAGCGTAACTATGGTGTGGAAGCCCAGATTTCCGGAGAGGTACTGCCCAACCTGTCTGTTCTTGCCGGGATGACATGGCTGGATGCGGAGCTGGTGGGCGCGGCCTCCCCCGCCCTCAACAAGAAGGAAATTGTGGGAGCGGCCCCGCTTCAGGCCAATCTGCTGCTGGACTATCGCCTGCCCGCCGCCCTTGGCGCCTTTGCCTCCGGCTGGGCCGTGAATGCCAACGTGCACTACATGGGCAACCGGGCCGCCAATGTCACCAACACGCTGCACACGGGAGCCTACACCACGCTGGATCTGGGGGTGCGTAACACGTTTCGCGCCGCAAAGCTTTCCTGGGTGGTGCGCTTTGGCGTGAGTAACGCCACGAATGCGCGGTACTGGGCCTCGGTCTATACCGGCGCGCCAAGCGGCACATCCGGCGCGGCCTCAAGCCTGTATGCCGGCCTGCCGCGTGTCTACCATTTCACCCTCTCGGCGGAATTCTGACCCACGCCCTGCGGGGGAACCGGCGGTGCCTCTCCAGCACCGCCGGGGCCTTTAATGTGCTGCGGTCGGCTTGCCGCCGCCCCTCATATTGGAGAACAGAAAACAGAACGGCACGCACAGGAACGCGCCAATGCCCAGGATCATGAAGACCTCGTTATAGGTCAGCATGGACACCTGACGGGAAAACTCCTGATACTGCACATGCTGCGCCACGGCGCGCGCGGTATCCTCCGTCATGCCCCGGTTCATCCCCGCATTCTGCGCCTGTGTCAGATAGTCGTTATACGGCTGATGATACGGTGTCATCCACTGGGTCATATACGACTGATGCGCCTGCTTGCGCTCCGTCAGAAGGGCCGTGGCCCCTGAAATAGCCAGAGACCCCAGCACGTTGCGCGACATACTGAACAGGGCGGAGGCATCCGCATTCAGGCGTTCCGGTATGGTGGAATAGGCAATGGTTGAAAGCGGCACGAACAGGAAGGCCAGGCACGCGGTCTGGCTCATCCGGTACAGCACCAGATGCCGGAAATCGAGTGCCGGGGCGAGGTGGGCCGAGAAGAACAGGGAAACCCCCATCAGACCAAAGCCCAGCGCAATGACATTACGGACACTGGTGAAGCTCATCAGCCTGCCCACAATGGGAATAAGGATAATCACGGCAATCCCGCCCGGGGAGAGGATCAGCCCGGAGAGTGTTGCCGTATAACCCATCACCTGCTGCGCAAACTGCGGCACGATAATTGCGGAGGCATAGAGCAGCGCGCCCATGGCCCCCATCATGGCGGTGCCGACGGCAAAGTTGCGGTCCTTGAACACCCGCAGGTCCACAGCGGGTTTATCCGTATGCAGCAACCAGAGCACCGCGCCACCAATACCCAGCACGGCCAGCACACCCATCACGCGAATGAAGGTTGAGCCGAACCAGTCCGCATCCTCCCCACGGTCCACCATCACTTCCAGACAGCTGAACCCGAGGGTGATCAGGCTGATGCCAATCACATCAATCGGGGCCTTGCGCTTTCTGGCCCATGGCGGATCTTCCACCATGGCGGCAACGCCCAGCGTCGTCACAATCCCGAACGGCACGTTGATGAAGAAAATCCAGCGCCATGAGAAATTGTCGGTAATCCAGCCGCCCATCGTCGGGCCGATCACCGGGCCGACCACTGTGGCGATCGCTGTCAGCCCGAACGCCGCAGCGCGTTTTTCGGGGGGAAAGCTGTCCAGAATGATGGATTGCTGGTTGGGTTGCAGCCCGCCACCAAAAAAGCCCTGCATCATGCGGAAAATGATCAGCTCCGAAAGACTGGTGGCCATGCCACACAGAAAGGAGGAGACCGTGAACATCACGATACAGATCATGAAGTAGCGTTTTCGGCCAAAAACCTTGCCCAGCCATCCGGAGATGGTGAGCACGATCCCATTGGCGACGAGATAGGCCGTAAGGGTCCATGTCGCATCATCGTAGGTGCTGGAAAGGCTCCCGGCGATGTGCGGCAGGGACACGTTGACGATTGTCGTGTCCAGAATTTCCATGAACGCCGCCATCGTCACAATGAGGGCGACGGTCCATGGATTATGTTTGGGCTTCCACCCTCCGGCGGCCAGCTCGCCCTGCGCACTCATTGCGCAGAGGTCTCATGGCCGGGGGTGGGCGCCTCCTTCTGCCGCTGTGCTACGGCCTGCTGCACATCACGCGGCGCGGCATCGGAGCGGCCCTGCGTATCCACATGCACCACCGGCACAACGGACAGGCCCAGCGCAAGCTGCTGGTTGGGGTCCAGACCATCATCAATCAGGATTTTCACCGGCACGCGCTGCACGATCTTCACGTAGTTGCCCGTTGCGTTTTCCGGCGGGAAGGCACTGAAGGTTGCCCCCGTTCCTTTCTGCAGCGAATCAATATGCCCGTGCAGTTTAAGAGAGGGATAGGCATCCACGCTGATATCCACCGCCTGGCCGGGGCGCATGCGCGTGATCTGCGTTTCCTTGTAGTTGGCCACCACCCAGACTTCCGGCTCAACGATGGAGAAGAGCGCCTGCCCTGCCCGGACATAATTGCCCTGCTCCAGATTACGCTGGGAAATCCAGCCATCACACGGCGCGCGGATAACAGTCCATTCCAGATTGAGGCTCGCATTATCCAGATCAGCCTGATCCGCCTTGGCCTGACCTTCCTGCTGCGTGATCGTAATCAAGGTGTTCTTGATGTTCGGCTGAACGGGGGTGGCAATCTGCACCGCACCCTCTGCTTCCGTCACCTGTGCCTTTGCGGCATCCAGCGCCGCCTTGGCGTAATCAATATCCTGCTGTGAGGTCGCGGCCCGTTCCACGGAATGCTGCCGTTTGTAATCGGTTTCCGCCTTGAAAAGCTGGGCTTTGGCTGCGGCAAGATTCCCCTGCGCCCGGATCAACTGCCCCGGAAAGCTCTGCATGGCCACCTCATGCAGCATGTCACTGGCCCGCATGGAGGCCTGAGACTTCATGAGCATGCCTGCCGCCTTGTCCCGCGTGGCCTGCCAGTCTCTGTGGTCAATCCGGGCAAGAACCTGCCCTTTACGAACAAACTGGTTATCGTTCACCAGCAGTTCTGTCACATAGCCGCTCACATGCGGCGCAATGGAGACAGCGCGCCCTGCGGTAAACGCGTCATCCGTCTCGACTTCATTGCGAGTCAGAAACCAGTAACCCCCGGCCGCCACTGCAAGCACAATCACAATGCTTGTCAGAATAATCCTGCCGCGCGCGCTTTTCTTCTTCCCCGGTGCGCCGCTCCCATTATCAGACGTTGCATCAGACTGTTCGTTATCGTCGTCGGCCATTCTGTTTCCGTCCCTGAACACACTTCATATACAAAACCAGTCAGGGAAACTGTCGTCTCCACTGCTCTGACCGATCGGTTCGGTCAGTATGTTGCATGATCGGAAAACGGCATCAAGCGGGCATAACGCCCGCCACGCCGGTTCAGGCCAAAAAGCCTCCCGAATGCTGAAAAAAAAGCGGCCGGAAAAAGAAGCGCCTAACGCTCCAGCCCCTGTGTGCGCACAAGCCGGGCGTAGAGGCCATCCTGCGCAATCAGTTCATCATGCGTGCCATATTCCACCGCATGGCCTTCCCGCATGACCACCACCAGATCCGCCGAGCGGATGGTGGAAAGCCGGTGCGCAACCACAATGGTCGTGCGGGCATGGCGGAGCGTGCCCAGTGCTTCCTGCACGGCGGCCTCATTCTCACTGTCCAGAGCACTGGTGGCTTCATCCAGCAGCAGCAGGCGCGGATTCCGCAGCAGGGCGCGGGCCAGCGCCACGCGCTGCCGCTGCCCGCCGGAGAGCCGCTGCCCACCGGGGCCAACCACGGTGTCATACCCGTCAGGCAACGCCAGAATGAATGGTTCTGCCGCAGCGGCCCGGGCTGCTTCACGCACGGCCTCATCAGAGGCACCTTCCCGCCCGATCAGGATGTTATCGCGAATGGAGAGGTCAAACAGAAGCGGGTCCTGACTGACATAGGCAATGGCATCCCGCAGGCTGGAAAGTGTGAGGTCCCGCAGGTCCACCCCATCGAGCATGATGCGGCCGGATGTCACGTCATGCAGGCGCGGCACCAGAGAAAGCGCTGTGGATTTCCCTGCGCCGGAAGGCCCGACCAGCGCCACGGTAAAGCCGGGCGCGGCCTCCAGACTCAGCCCGTCCAGCCCCACACGCCCGTCCGAATACACAAACCCGACATTCTCAAACGCCAGATGGCCCTGCCCCGGCGGCAGCGCAACCGCGCCGGGCCGCTCCAGCACAGCCGGTTTTTCATCAATCACATCAAACACACGCACAAGGCCCGCCAGACCTTCCTGCAATGCGGCATTCAACGCGCCCAGTGCCCGCAGGGGGCGGGCCGCCAGCAGCAGCGCCGCCACGAACCCTGAGAAGTCCCCCAGTGTGGCGCCCCCCATAGCCGCGCGCCAGCCTGCAAACCCCAGCACCGCCGCCACGGCGGAACCGCCCAGCGCCTCCAGCAGGGGGTCCACCCGGGCACGACCCCGGGTAATGCGCAGCATGGCGCTGTAGAGATGGTCAAAAGAAAGGGCGGCCCGGGCGCTTTCCAGCTTTTCCATGCCATACACGCGCACGGTGCGGGCCTGAGAAAAGCTTTCCGTCAGGAAGGCTGCGGTTTCCCCGATTCTTTCCTGCATCCCGCCAGAAGCCCGGCGCACGCGCTTGCCCAGTTTCTGGATAGGCACCGCCGCCACCGGATACAGCAGACCGGCAATCAGGCTCAGCTCCCAATCCATGTAGAACATGGAGGCAATCAGCCCGAGCACCGTCACCACATCCCCCAGTGAGTTGACGGCGCGAATCATGGCTTCGCGGATGGACACTGCATCCGTGGTGAAGCGCGCCGCCAGCTTGGCGGGCGGTTCACGCTCGATCCGGGTGACATCCGTCTGCACGAGATGCTCGAACATCTCCCCCTGCAAACCCCGGATCACCACCAGCACCAGCCCCTGTGCCGCCAGCGTCTGGGCGTATTGGGAGGCGGCCTTTGAGATGGTGATCAGCACCACCAACAGCGGCACCTGATACAGGATGCGGGAGTCGTGCGTTGCAAACATGTCCAGCGCGCGCTGGATAACCAGCGGGTATAGCGCCGTGAGGGCGGCCGTCAGCACGGTGAGCAGGATCACCGCGGCAATACGCGCGGGGTGCAGGCGCACCTGCTCCCGCCAGAGGCGTCTGAGCAGAACACGCGAATCATCGGGCAGCAGGGAACGGCGCCGCGCCGCAGCCGCGCCATCAGGCTTTGCAGAAATCATGCGAGACCTCTACCAGTCTCGCCCCCCGCTATGCAAAGGGGCGCGCTGAGGTTTACGGGTTTAAAATGTTTTTCAAAAACGCCAGACACGCCTCGCGCGAGGCGATACACCCCTCTGCCAGCCACCAGGCCCGCACCTGATTCAGCACAACCCCCACCTGCGCCCCCGGCAGAGAGCCAGCGGCCAGCACATCCCGCCCCGCAAGTGGGAAGACAGGCGGCTTCAGGGCGGCCAACCGCGCCCTGATAGCCTTCCAGCCTCGTGCGGAACCATCGGCGCCCCCGTCCTGCCCCGCCTGCCGCAGCCATGTGCGGCCCAGCAGAACCTGAGGGGATGTTTGCACCAGCAGGCGGCGCAGGTCTGCATCCGTCATGGCGGGTTCCGGCACAGGTTCGCCTGAAAGATCAACCAGAAACGCCCTCTCCGCGCCGGACAGTTTCAGGCGTCGGGCCAGAGCGGGCCTGTCTCCCTGCACCAGCAAGGCCAGCCGCAGGACTGCATCCGCCGGAACCCCGGCCTCCAGCGCACGCGCCAGCCGCGCCTGCGCCACACCCTCCGGAAACAGAACCGCCAGCACGCCCGACTGCGCCATAAGCTCCACCACGGATGACACGGCCGGGCCTGTGAGAATCCGTTTCAGTTCGGACCATATCCGCTCGACGGAAAGCCCGCGCAGCAGCTCCGCATGCCGGGCAATGGCCTGCATGGCCTCCGGATCTGGCTGGCCGGTGCCATACCGCGCCTGAAAGCGGAAAAAGCGCAGAATCCGCAGGGCATCTTCCTGAATGCGGGTTGCGGCATCCCCCACAAAGCGCACCCGGCCCTGCTCAAGGTCTGCCCGACCGCCAAAATAGTCATGCAGCACGCCATCCCGCCCGCGGGACATGGCGTTTATGGTAAAGTCACGCCGGGCGGCGTCTTCCTGCCAGTCAGACGTCCATGCCACCACGGCATGCCGCCCGTCTGTCTCCACATCGCGCCGCAGGGTTGTGATTTCATAGGGGGCGGCCTCAAGCACCGCCGTCACGGTTCCGTGCGCCAGCCCTGTCGGCACGGCTTTTATGCCCGCCTGCTTCAGGCTCGCCTGAACCACCTCTGGCGGTTCAGGTGTTGCCAGATCAATATCCGCAACGGGCCGCCTCATGAGCAGATCCCGCACAACACCGCCCACCAGACGCGCCTTGGGCAACACAGCCCAGATGCTGCCAAGCGCTTCGATCTGCTGCGGGGAAAGGCGTGCGAACGCGCCTTCAGATACACTCTCCGGCATGTCTCTCACACAGCGGAGTTTTCAGCAGGCATGCGGGCCAGCGGGAAAAAGCAGTCACAACTCCACACCCCCATGCAGGGCACGCCCTGACACACCCCCGGCTCCGCCAGCGCGGCGAGCTCATACCAGACCGTGCGGGAGAGGCGGGCTTCTATGGGAAACTTCCCCTCCCCTTGTCGCACCAGCAGATAGGGAGGGCATCCGCCATTCCCGCAGGCTTCGTTCGGCACGTCCCACACGGCCCGAATCGGGTGTTCCCGGCAGGCAACCACCGGTTCATCCACATTGGTGCGAAAGCACAGCTTCTGCATCCGCCCGCAGCCCTGCCAGTCCAGCTCCACAGCCAGAAAGGGCACGTCCTCCACCTCGATATACCCGGTCTCGAACGGTGAGCGCAGCAGATAGCCCCCGGCTTCATCACGCGTCAGCAGGGACCCGAACAGGCAGACCATGGCCTTGCGCTTTATGGGCGAGCCCCGATAAAGCCAGACTCCATCACGCCGGACAAGAAAAGGCAATTTTCCCGGCACGGCATCTGCCCGGGCCTTCTCCTCACAGGGAGGAGTCTGGCAAGACGCTGCAATCTTCTGGGTTTGGCCTTCAGCATTCACCGGCGGATAATCCTGTTCATGACTGTTTCACTGCTTTGGGAATGATATAGGGATGATACCCCGCTTGATGTAAGCCCTGTATCTGTCAGACTGGACCCATGACCTCATCAGACACATCGCCCCGCACCAGCCAGCCTGCCCCTCACTCCCCTGCCACCATACCGGATGTGCGTGAAGCAGATATTATCTGCGAGCGTCTCCAGCATGCCCGGCAGGAAACATCCCGCATTATTTTCGGGCAGGAGAAAGTCATCAGCCAGACGCTCACCGCCATTCTGGCGGGCGGGCACGCGCTGCTGGTGGGGGCGCCGGGGCTGGGCAAGACCCTGCTGGTCACAACGCTTGGCACCGTTCTGGGGCTGGATGCCCGCCGCGTGCAGTTCACGCCGGACCTGATGCCCTCTGACATTACCGGCAGTGAAATTCTGGATGAAGACGCCACCGGCCGCCGCAGCTTCCGCTTTGTGCCCGGCCCGGTGTTCTGCCAGCTTCTGATGGCTGATGAAATCAACCGCGCCAGCCCGCGCACGCAATCGGCCCTTCTGCAGGCCATGCAGGAGCGCCGCGTGGCCATTGCCGGGGCCGAGCACCCGCTCCCGCGCCCCTTCCATGTGCTGGCCACCCAGAACCCGCTGGAGCAGGAAGGCACCTACCCTCTGCCGGAAGCACAGCTTGACCGCTTCATGCTGCAAATCCCGCTGACATTCCCGGATGAGCAGGCCGAACGCACCATGCTTCTGGCCACCACCGGAACGCAGGACGCCCTTGCCCAGCCTGTCATGACCACTGAAGAGCTGATGGAGGCACAGGCACTGGTGCGCCGGCTGCCAGTGGGTGAGAAAATTGTGGATGCCATTCTGGCTCTCGTGCGCGCAGCGCGCCCCGAAACATCACCTGATGACACACTCCGCGCCCAGATTGCCTGGGGCCCCGGCCCGCGTGCGGCACAGGCGCTCATGCTGGCCACCCGCGCCCGCGCCCTGCTGGACGGGCGGCTTTCCCCCAGTCTGGATGACGTGATTGCACTGGCCCGCCCCGTGCTGGCGCACCGTATGGCCTTGACCTTCGCCGCCCGGGCGGAGGGTGTGCGTCTGGACGATGTCCTCACCCGTCTTGTCAACAGGCTTGGCTGACGCATTGCCCTTGTTTGATTTCTCTCCTTCCGCCCTGTTCCGGCGCCTGCGGCCTCAGGGGGCTTCCCCCCACGGTACCCCGGCGCAGGCTGGGGCAGCCGGTGCAGGCCCTGCCGCCGTCAGCACGGCCTCCGCTCTGGCGGCGCGCCTGCCGGGGCTGGTGCTTCAGGCAGACCAGAGTGCCGCAACGCTTTTTGCGGGCCAGCACGGCCAGCGCCGCTCCGGCGGGGGAGAGACCTTCTGGCAATATCGGCAGGCACTGCCCGGTGAGCCCGCCAGCGCCATAGACTGGCGGCAGTCCGCCCGCAGCACTCACGCCTATGTGCGGGAGACAGAGGCCGAGTCCGCCCAGACCGTGTTCCTCTGGTGTGATCTCTCCTCCTCCATGGCCTGGCGTTCCGCCTCCTCCCTGCCCGAAAAGCTGGACAGCGCCCTTCTGATCACGCTCGCCACGGCGGCACTGCTGCTGCGCAACGGGGAGCGGGTCCGCCTGCTTGCCCCCACCGGTCCGGCCACGCTGCCCACAGGCGGCAGCCCGCTGGAACGTCTGGCGCTCGGGCTGGCCCAACTCGCGGCGGAACCACCAGCCCGCCGCCCGGCCCTGCCCTCCGGCACCATGCTGCCCCGCCATGCCCACCTGCTGATTGTCAGTGATTTCCTCTGCCCGGAGGAGGATGTCCGAAGCTGCCTGCATCATCTGGCTGCTCGCCCGGTGCGCGCGCATCTGGTGCAGGTGATGGACCCGGCGGAACGCACCCTGCCCTATCAGGGCCGCGTGCGGTTTGAAGGGCTGGAAGGTGAACCCGAGCGTATCCTGCCAAACGTGCAGACACTGCGGCAGGACTATACGCGTCTGGTTGAAGCCCGCACCGAAGAGCTTGCAGCTCTCGCCACCCGATACGGGCATGACCTTGTCCTGCACAGCACGGATGAACCGCCCCTGCCCACCCTTCTGACCCTGCACTCTCTCTTTTCCGGCCGGTTCTCCGGCGCACCGTCCAGGGCGCGGGCGGACACACGCTCTGGCACGCATTCCGGCACGCACGGGGGCCAGTCATGATTTTTCTGGCACCAATCGCCCTTCTCGGCTTTCTGACGCTCCCCATTGTCTGGTGGCTTCTCCGCGCCACGCCGCCTGCCCCGCGCCAGCAGATTTTCCCCGCAGTGGCGCTCCTGCTCGCCCTGCGCCCGCAGCAGAATGACGCCGTGCGCTCCCCGCTCTGGCTGCTCCTTGTTCGTCTGGCCGCCGTAACCTGTCTGGTGCTGGGGCTGGCACAACCCGTGCTGCAGGGAGACCGCCTGCCCAGCACAGGTCAGGGCCCGCTGGTTCTGGTGATGGATGATGGCATGTTCTCGGCATCCGACTGGGGACAGCGCATCGCCACCGCGCAGGGGCTGGTGGATGATGCCGGGCATGCCGGTCGCCCCATCCTGTTTGTACGCACCGCCCCCGCCGCGGACGGACGCCCCACACAGCCGCCCGCCGCCCGCACCGCCCATGCGGTCCGGCAGGAGTTGGACAGTATGCGTCCCGCCCCCTGGGGCACGGACCGCGCCGCCATAGCCCGCACTCTGGAGGCAGCCCCCCGGACAAAAGGCAGCGTGATCTATCTGGCGGACGGCGTTGCCTCTCCCGGTGATGCCGCCTTTGCCCGCGCCCTGCGGTCCTGCGGCCCGGTGAGGGAGATACATTTCCCGGAAGCCTCTGTTCTCGCACTGGCTCCGGCGGCTGAACGCACCAGCACACAAATGGCGCGGCTTCTGGCCCTGCCGCAGCCTGCACCCCGCAGCTTTTCCGTGCGCGTACACGCGCAGGACGGCGGCACACTGGCCGTCATGCCTCTGGTTCTGCCCGCCGGAGCCGCGGAGATGGATGTGCCCGTCACACTCCCCACCGCTGTCCGAAACCGGATTGATCAGCTTTCCCTCTCAGGGCAGGCCAGCGCCGCCACAACCCTGCTGTTTGATGAAGGAGACCGCCTGCGTCCCGTGGGGCTGATGACCTCGGGTGCGGCGGATACCCCCCTGATCGGCCCGCTTTTCTACCTGCGCCGCGCCCTTGCCCCCACGGCGGACCTGCATGAAGGCACACCGGCGGCCCTGCTGGCCCAGCCGCTCTCCGTCATCATCGCGCCGGATGGCACACTGGCAAACCCGGCCATCCGCCGGAAGGTGCAGGACTGGGTGAAAAACGGCGGCACACTGATCCGCTTTGCAGGCCCGGCTCTGGCAGGCGCACAGCATACGGATGCCGCGGGCGCGCTCCCGGACGCACCCACCGGCGCAGACCCGGAGGATAAGGACGCGGACGCACCGCCAGCGCACACCGGCCCCTCGGCGGATGGCACCATGGCAGACCCGACGGCAGACCTCCTGCCGGTTGCCCTGCTGGATGGTTCCCGCCAGCTTGGCGGCACCATGACATGGGGCGCACCGCAAAAGCTGGCTCCGTTTGATGCGTCCTCCCCGTTCCACGGGCTGAGCATCCCGGCGGATGTCACGGTCTCACGGCAGGTTCTGGCCAGCCCGGTGGCCGATCTTTCCGCTCATAGCTGGGCGCGTCTGGCCGATGGCACGCCGCTGGTCACCCATGCCACGCTGGGCAAGGGGGATATTATCCTCTTCCATGTAAGCAGCACGGCGGACTGGTCCAGCCTGCCGCTGTCCGGCCTGTTTGTCGCCATGCTCCAGAGGCTGACAGACCACGCCAATGGCGTGACCCTTCCGCCGGATGACAGCCTTCTGGCCCCGGTGCTGACACTGGATGGAGATGGTGTACTCGCCCCGCCCCCACCTGCCGCACGCGGCCTGAAGGCCAGCGATTTTGCCCGCACGACTGTCTCCCCCGCGCACCCGCCGGGCCTCTACGGCCCGCAGGCGGCCCGCCGCGCGCTGAACGCCAGCACCCCGAACACCCATCTTTCCGCAGCGGCACCGGTAGGCACCGTCACCAGCCCCGGCGGTCGCAGGCCGGATACCGCCTTCGCGCCCTTCTTCCTGTGTGCCGCCGCCGCCCTGCTGCTGCTGGATGGCTTGCTGGTCCTGCTCATGCGGGCGGGTTTTCTGGGCCTGCCGCTCAGAAAAACCCCTCCCGGCAACTCCGCCCTGCCTCTCCTGCTGCTTTGCGGGCTTCTCTCTCCGGCCCTGTTCCCCCCGGCTCCCGCCCACGCCCGGCCAACCGTTGCCCCGGCAGCGGCACCTGCTGAAAATGCATCTCCCGGAAGCGCGCCGGAAGCCGGACAGGGAGTGACACCTGCACCCGCCTCCGTGTCACCCGCCGCCACGAAAAATCCGCCCGTAGCGAGCACCCTCACGCCACCCGGCGCACCGCCTACTCCCGCGAGCCCTACTCAGGTGCCTGGGGCAGCGCTGGAAACACGGCTGGCCTATGTCATCACCGGGCATGACGAGATTGATACGGTCTCCCGTCAGGGACTTCAGGGGCTGTCCGATTATGCCAATGCCCGCACCTCCGCCATGCTCGGGCACCCTGATGGTGTGCGGCCGGGGCAGGATGACCTCAGCTATTACCCGCTGCTCTACTGGCCCATTACGCCGGATGCCGCGCCAACCCCGGCCATGACCGCAGCCCTCACCGCCTACATGGCGCATGGTGGCATCCTGCTGATTGACACACAGGGGCAGGACCCCGCCGCGCAGAGTGAAGAAGGCGGCAGCCCTTTTGCGGGGGATGCCCCCGGCACCCGCTCTGCCCTGCGCCGGGTGACCGCCGGTCTGCCCATCCCGCCTCTCATGACCATGACAGACCACCATCTTCTGGCGCACACGTTCTACATGCTGCATGACTTCCCCGGCCGTTATGCCGGGCAACCGGTATGGGTGGCGCGGGAAGGTGAAGCCGAAAATGATGATGTCAGCCCGGTGATTATCGGCTCGGCAGACTGGGCGCATGCATGGGCGGTGGATGAAAACGGCAATACACCCTTCGCCGTGCTGCCCGAAGGCGCAGACCAGCGGCAACTGGCCTACCGTTTTGGCGTCAACACCATCATTTATGCGCTGACAGGCAACTACAAGGCTGATCAGGTGCATGTGCCCATGTTGCTCAAGCGGCTGGGAGAATAAGCACCATGCCTCACGCTCTTTCCCGCTCCCTTGGCTTTGCCCCCCTTGTTCCGCTCTGGGTGCTGGCGGCCCTTGGCCTCCTTGCACTGGCACTCTGCGGGTATGCCCTCTTCCGCCGCTCGAAAGGCGCCGTCTTCCGGCTGGCGGCTATGCTCTCCCTTCTGCTCTGGCTGGCGGGGCCGCAGCGGCTGCATGAAAGCTGGCATGTCCTGCCCGAAACAGCGCTGCTGCTGGTGGACCAATCCCCCTCCATGTCCGTTGGCCAGCGCGCGGCCATTGCCCGGCAGGCCGCCAGCACTCTGGCGCAGGCCCATACGGAAGGGCTGAACCTGCGCACCGTGCCGGTCCGCTCCTCCGGCCATAATGGTACCCGCCTGTTTGATGCGCTGGATCAGGCCGCGGCCGATATCCCGCCAGACCAGCTTGCTGGCGCGGTGATGATCACGGATGGGCAGGTGACTGACATCCCTCCCGGCATGCCGGACCGCCTGCGCCCGACCACGCCGGACGGCCAGCACCTGACCCTGCCCCTGCATATTCTCCTGCCCGCCAGGGCGGAGGAGACTGACCGGCAGCTCCGCATTCTTCAGGCCCCGCCCTATGCCATTGTCGGCCAGCCTGCCAGCCTGCGCGTGCAGGTGGATGATCTCGGCCCCGGCACCACGCCCGGCATGCAGGCGGATGTGACCTTGCGCGTCAATGGGGAAGAGCCGGTTGTCATCCCCGTGCGCACGGGCTCCCCGCAGGATATTTCCCTTCCGGTGCCGCGCCCGGGGCAGATGCTGGTCAGCCTCTCTGTCTCACCGCTGGAGGGAGAAGTCTCACAGATCAACAACCAGTCCGTCACGCGCATTACCGGCATTCGGGACAGGCTGCGCGTGCTGCTGATTTCCGGCACCCCCAATCAGGGCGAGCGCGTCTGGCGGCGGCTGCTGAAGGCTGATCCTTCGGTTGATCTCATTCACTTCACCATCCTGCGCCCACCAGACAAGGATGATGGCACGCCCCTGTCCGATCTTGCGCTGATAGCCTTCCCCGTACGGGAGCTGTTTCAGGACAAGATCAACCAGTTTGATCTGATCATTCTGGACGGGTTTGAGAACAGAAACATCCTGCCGCATGCCTATCTGAACAACATCGCCAACTTTGTACGCAAAGGGGGCGGGCTGCTGCTGACGGGCGGTCCGGAATTTGTCGGCCCCGGCACCCTTCAGGACACACCGGTGGGGGATATCCTGCCCGCGCATGTGCCGTCTGAAGGGGGTATGGTGGAGCAGCGCTTCCGCCCGAAGCTGACAGCCGAAGGCCGCCGCCACCCGGTAACCGCCGCCCTGCCCGGCGCGCCGCCGCCCAACAGCGTGGGGGCGGATACAGCACTGAGCATCCCCGGACAGTGGGGCCCGTGGTACCGCGCGCTCAAGCCGGACTCCACCCACGGGCAGACGCTGATGAGCGGGCCGGACAACGCCCCTCTTCTGGTGCTGGACCATGTGGATCAGGGGCGTGTGGCGCTGCTGCTGTCTGACCAGATCTGGCTGTGGTCCCGCGGTGAAGGCGGCGGTGGCCCGCAGGCCGAACTGCTCCGCCGGATTTCGCACTGGCTGATGAAAGAGCCGGAGTTGGAGGAAGAACAACTCACGGCGGGCATCGCCGGAGGAGAACTGACTGTCACGCGCCGCAGTTCAACGGGAGACCCGCACCGGAGCGTTACCGTCACATCCCCCTCCGGCGCCACGACATCCCTGCGCCTGCAACCGCCTGCGGAAGATACCGGAAACAGGGAGGACGCCTCGGGCCTCAGCCTTGGCCGCATGCCCGCCGAACAGCCCGGCATCTGGCAGGTGGATGATGGCACGCACAAAGCCTTCGCCGCCCCCGTGCAGGCTGACCCGCAGGAGTTTGCGGACCTGAGAACCACAGCCACCCGCCTGAACGCCCTGACCACAGCCTCCGGTGGTGGCGTGTTCTGGCTGGGGGCAGACAGCGAACATCCCACCGTTCCGGCCCTGCGCCTGACAGATGACAGCACGCCCCACGGAGCGGGCTGGATGGGCTTCCCGCACCGGAACGCCCATGTGGTAACCGGCAGAAGCGCCACCCCCCTGCTCCCGGCATGGGTGATGCTGGTGGCTTCGCTCGGCCTGTTCTTCGCAGGCTGGTGGCGGGAAGGACGGCGCTGAGTGCCTTTTCCTTTCCGCCTGCACGCCAGTATGGTAAATAATGATTCACGTGCCCCTTATGGACAGATCATGACCCGTTCCTTCCGCTTTACTCCGGCTGCTCTCATGGTTTGTGGCAGTCTCCTTTTTGCCTGCGCCACACCCGTTCTGGCCCAGTCCGCCCGTGAGGCCGAGGCTCAGGCTGCAGCGGAAGCCGCGGCCCAGAAAGCGGAAGCCGCCAAGGCCATGAAGCGCGCAGCGCCTCCTGCCGCCATCCCCGGTGCTGTTGAGGATGATGACGAGAATGACCATTACAACACGGATATGGAGCCGACAGCCGCCCTGTTTGACGCCATCAACCGTGGCAGCCTGAATTCCGCCAAGGAAGCGGTGAACCGTGGCGCGGACCTTGAGCACCGCAATGTGCTGGGTCAGACCCCGCTGGATATGTCCATTGATCTGAACCGCAACCCCATCACCTTCCTGCTGCTCTCCCTGCGCGGTGGTGATGAACGCCCCCGCACCGATGTCGCGACGCAAACGCGCGAAATGGATACGGAAAGCGGCTCCGGCCATCTGACCATTGGCGGCACCGCCGGACGGCATAATGCGAAATCAGCCACGGCCAGCCGCTTTGATCATAGCGGCGGCACAGCCCGCCCGGATGTTGGCTTCCTCGGGTTTGGCGGAAGCTAATTTCCGCAACGCCGCAACAGACTTCACCATAAAAAAAGCCGCCCCTGACGGGCGGCTTTTTTTATGAACGGCATCCTGCCCGGAGCAGGGCCAAAGCCCTGCCCCCGTTTTTCAGACAGAAATCACGTTGCTGGCACCCGGCCCGGACTGGTTCAGGCTTTCCTGCCGCAGCACATCCAGCGGCAGCCACACGCCATCCCGCTCAAAGTGCCAGAAGGTCCAGCCATTGCAGGAAGGCGCATTGGTCAACATGGCCCCAATCTTGTGAATGGACCCGCGCTTCATGCCGCTGACCAACGTGCCATCAGGCGAGACCGTGGCATGCACGCGCTGCTTTTTATCCGCCAGCACCACACCGGCGGACAGGAAGCCCTGCTCGACCAGACTGCCAAACGGCACGCGCGGCGCTTCACGCTTGTCCAGCGTGGTCGTCACGGCATCATCCGCCAGAGGCTCTTCCCGCGCCACACGCGCCCGAGCCGCTTCCACATAATCCGGGTGGCGCTCAATCCCGACAAACCGGCGGCGCAGCCGCTTCGCCATGGCCGGTGTGGTGCCTGTGCCCGTGAACGGGTCCAGCACGACATCCCCCACCGAGGTTGAGGCCAGCAGAACCCGGTGCAGCAGGCTTTCGGGCTTCTGGGTGGGGTGCAGCTTCAGGCCGTGCTCATTGCGCAGGCGCTCATTGCCCGTGCACAGCGGCAGATACCAGTCAGACCGCATCTGCACGTCATCATTCAGGGCCTTCATGGCCTGATAGTTGAAGCGATAGCGGCTGTCCTCGCTCCGGGCAGCCCAGATCATCGTTTCATGGGCATTGGTAAAGCGCCGCCCACGGAAATTCGGCATGGGGTTGGACTTGCGCCAGACAATGTCATTCAGAATCCAGAACCCCAGATCCTGCAAAATCGCGCCGATGCGAAAAATATTATGATAGGAGCCAATCACCCAGATCGTGCCATCCTTGTGCAGCACGCGGCGCGCTTCTGTCAGCCAGGCACGGGTAAAGCGGTCATACTCCGCCAGATCGGAAAACTTGTCCCAATCATCATCCACCCCATCCACGAGACTGTCATCCGGCCGACGCAGTTCACCGCGCAGCTGGAGGTTATACGGCGGGTCAGCAAACACACAGTCAACCGAACCGGATGGCAGGCTGCGCATGGTTTCCACACATTCGCCGCGCAGGATCTGATCAAGAGGGAGTTCCATAGTGAGTGATTCAGCGCCGCTCATGCCCGGCCCTCCGTTGCAATATGTTCAATCTGCCGGCGCACTGTGCCGAATGTTTTACGATGGTGCGGGGTAACCCCCACGCTCCCCAGAGCCTCACGGTGGTGTTCCGTGCCGTATCCCGCATTGCGCTCCCAGCCATAGGCGGGCCAGCGCGTATCCAGCCGGGCCATGATGCGGTCACGCACCACCTTGGCCATGATGGACGCCGCGGCAATGGAAAGGCTCAGCCTGTCCCCGCCCACAACGGCTTCCGCGCTGCACCCGAAGGATGGCAGCTTGTTCCCGTCCACCAGAACATGGTCCGGCAGGCGCGGCAGGCGCGCAACGGCACGCTGCATGGCCAGATGCGCGGCGTGATGGATGTTGAGCGTATCAATTTCAGTGGTGGAGGCTGCGCCCAGGGCAATTTCAATGCCGGGCACACTTGGCAGGCGGGCCGCAATAGCCTCACGCACCGCCGGTTTCAGTTTTTTGGAATCATCAATAACGGCTGCCAGATCGTCCGGCACGCCTGCACCGAACACCACAGCGGCAGCCACCACGGGACCAGCAAGCGGACCACGCCCGACTTCATCAACGCCGGCCACGCGACCGCCGTGCTGCTTCTCCCGTGTAAAATCCGGCATGACCCCTCTTTCCACTCATTTTGCTCGACTCGGTTAAAATAACCGAGTCGCACAAATTGCGACTCCGTGGAAAGAGGAGAATCACTTTTCACCGGAACGCGCAAGAGTCCCGGTGAAATGAATTTTCAGGAGCGCTTGGAACGAGGGAACAGCAGCCAGCCGACCAGAATCCCCACGAAGGACACAATACCGAGTGAAAGCAAGGGCTTATCGCGCACAAAGGTGACGGCTTTTTCCACCACACCTTCCCCTTCCTCATACAGATCAGCAAATTCCTGCTGCGCCATTCCGGAGACCTGATCGAACTTGCCTTCGGCCTGCAACCCCAGATCACCCGTCAGACCACCAACGGCGTCTTTCACGCGCCCCTTGGCTTCATCCGCAACACCTTCGAGCTTGTTACCGAGGTTTTTGAGTTTATCGTCAGTCATTTGATCTTTCTCCTTTTTTAGACCGGCCCGTCAGGGTGTCCGTCACTGAAAAATATCGCTTGAGGACGGTCTTCTGTTGCATCACACCGCAAAAACTCGTCTCTGGCCAGCATGCTGTTCATCAGTCGTCCTCACCTGATCGCCCTGATTGTCGCTTCCATGTTTTTCATGGAGCAACTGGACGGGACCATTCTCTCCACGGCCCTGCCCTCCATTGCGCACAGCCTGCATGTGGATACGGTTTCCACATCCATCGCGCTGACGTCCTATATTATCGGGCTGGCCATTTTCATCCCGCCCTCCGGCGCGCTGGCGGACAGGCTGGGCAGCCGCACGGTGCTGACAGGCGCCATCATCATGTTCGTGACCTGCTCGGTGCTGTGCGGTCTGGCCAGCAACCTGCTCTTTCTGGCGTGCATGCGCACACTGCAGGGCATTGGCGGCGCGCTGATGGTGCCGGTCGGGCGGCTGGTGGTCCTGCGCGGCACAGCGCAGGAAGATCTGGTGCGCACCATGACGTGGATGATGCTCCCCGCAACCCTCGGCCCGCTGCTCGGGCCAGTGGTGGGCGGTTTCATCACCACCTATTTTTCCTGGCGCTGGACGTTTTACCTGAATGTGCCGGTGGGCATTCTGGGGCTTCTCCTCACCCGGCGCTTCATCCCCAATACCCGTCCTGCCAATCCGCCGCCGTTTGACCTGAAAGGCATGGCGCTGGCGGGCTGCAGCCTTGCCATTCTCTCCATTGCCGCAGAACTGTTCAGCCACGGAGAAGGCAGTGCAGGCCTGCTTCTCGCCATGCTGGCGGCAGGCGGCAGCCTGATGGGGCTGTATGTCCTGCATGCTGGCCACACAAAAACACCGCTGCTGGATTTAAGCCTGTTTCGCGTGCCCACCTTCTGCATTTCCGTTCTGGGCGGGGCGGCCTCCCGCGTGGCGGTGGGGGCGCTGCCGTTCCTGTTCCCCACCTTTCTGCAGGTGGGCTACAGCCTGAGCGCCGCCCAGAGCGGCATGATCACCTTTGTCGCTCCTATGGGAGCCATTCTCATGCGGCCGTTTGTGCCCGCGGCACTCGCCCGGTGGGGCTTCCGGCGCGTTCTGATGTTCAACGGGTTTTCCGCCGCCATCCTGTTTGCCCTGATAGCCAATTTTCACAGGGGCCAGCCGCTGTGGACCCTCTCTCTCATCCTGTTTGTCGCGGGTATGGCGCAGGCCATGCAGTTTTCCGCCTACAACACCATTGCCTATGCCGATATTCCCGCCTCGAAAATGAGTGCGGCCACCAGCCTCTACTCCACCCTGCAGCAGCTCATGCTTTCCCTTGGCATCTGCACCGCCGCCGGCACGCTGACAGCCACACATATCCTGCGCCAGCACCCCACCCCCACGCTGAATGATTTTTCAATCGCGTTTATTGTCACCGGAGCTGTCTCGATGCTGGCCGTGCCAGCCGCGGCCTGCCTCTCCCCGCGAGCCGGAGCCCGCATGAGCGGCAACAAGGAGTAAGGCCTCCCCTTTCCCCGGCTAAACCGTTTTTTAATTTAATGTTTATAGCGTTCTATTTCCGCAATAAATCTTTGATGCACATTTCAATCCGTGTAAGCTGAAGTCCGGTTTTTGCTACACTCTCAACATGCTTTCAGCCCGCCTGTTTCTTGTCAGAATTGAAATGGAAGCACGGGAAAAAGCTGCTACTGTCTCAACCGGTTTCGGCTGGCCTGCACCCCGCAGGCAATGCCTTCAACCCTAGCTGTCAGGTGAAACGAGCCGCGCGCCCTATGGATGATTATACCACGGACACACGATCCGATTCACCCACGCCCCCCCGTACCTCTGGCAGGAAAAAGCGCCTTATCTGGAGCGGCGTGGCCCTTGCAGGCGTCTGCGTGCTGGCCTTTGCCTTCCTGCGCCCGCATGCCAACAGCCCCGGCGGCACGCATTCGCACCGCCATTCCGGCAGCAAGTCTGGCGGGGGCGAAACAGCCCAGCCGGTTGCTGTACAGGCCGTAAAAACCGGCACCATGCCGGTGGTGCTGACAGAGCTTGGCACGGTTGTGCCCATTACCAATGTCACGGTGCAGACCCGCGTGGAGGGCTACCTGATGCAGGTGCTGTTCACTGAAGGCCAGCATGTGCACAAGGGCGACCTTCTGGCGCTGATCGACCCGCGCCCGTATGAGGTCCAGCTTGCCCAGTATGAAGGCCAGCTTGAGCGGGATCAGGCCCAGCTCGCGCAGGCCCGCGTGGATAACGCCCGATACCAGCGCCTGATCAAGCAGGACAGTATCGACGCCAAAACAGCGCGGGATCAGGAATTTCTGGTCCAGCAGTATGAAGGCACTGTCAAATCCGATCAGGCTCTGGTGGATAACCAGAAGCTCCAGCTGGTCTACTGCCACATCACTGCGCCAGTGGACGGGCGCATCGGTATCCGCGCCGTGGACAAAGGGAACTATGTCACAGCCGGGCAGTCTGGCGGTCTGGCGGTCCTGACGCAGATGCAGCCCATTTCCGTGATCTTCACCCTGCCGCAGAACCAACTCCCGCAGGTTGCCGAGCAACTGCGCACCAAAGGCTCCCTGAAGGTTGAGGCGTGGGATAGTTCAAACAGCACCAAGATTGCGGAAGGCACCGTCAGCGCGCTGGACAGCCAGATTGATACCGCAACCGGCACGGTGCGCCTCCGCGCCATCTATCCCAATGATGATGAACACCTGTTCCCCAACCAGTTTGTGAACGCACGCCTGCTGGTAAAGGATCTGGAGAACGTCATTCTGGTGCCCTCCACATCCCTGCAAACAGGCCCGTCCGGCCAGTTTGTCTATGTGGTGAAGACGGATAACACGGTGGAAGTCCGCCCCGTGACCATCGGCATTTCCGATGGCACGAACACCGTGGTGAACACCGGCCTGAAAGCGGGTGACCGCGTGGTGACAGACGGCGTGGACCACCTGCGCGCAGGCATCAAGGTCTCCATCCCTGACGCCACGGCCGCTACCACCGCCCCCGCCACCCCGCATGCCGGTACGCCTGCCCAGTGACCCCCTCCAGCCTCTTTATACGCAGGCCCGTCGCCACGACGCTGCTGATGCTCGCCATTATGATGAGCGGGCTTCTCGGGTATCACTTCCTCCCGGTTTCGGCCCTGCCGCAGGTGGATTATCCCACCATCACGGTAGAGACCTTCTACCCCGGCGCCGGGCCGAACGTGATGGCAACCTCCGTGACGGCGCCGCTGGAAACCCAGTTTGGCCAGATGCCGGGGCTGGACCAGATGACATCCCGCTCCTCCGGGGGCGCGTCCGTCATCACCCTGCGTTTCAATCTCTCCATGTCCATGGACGTGGCGGAACAGGAAGTGCAGGCCTCCATCAATCAGGCCAGTTCCCTCCTGCCGACTGACCTTCCGGCCCCGCCGATCTACGCCAAGGTCAACCCGGCGGATACGCCCGTGCTCACACTGGGCATCACCTCTTCCACCATTCCGCTGCCGGAAGTGGAAGATTATGTTGATACCCGCCTGGCCCAGAAAATCAGCCAGATTTCCGGTGTCGGGCTGGTCACGCTCTCTGGCGGGAACCGCAAGGCCATCCGTGTGCGCGTGAACGTGCCCAAGCTCACTTCTTACGGGATTGATCTGGATACGCTGCGCACCACCATCGGCAACGTCAACGTCAATTCCCCCACCGGCACGTTCGATGGCGCCACCCGTGCAGCCACACTGCAGGTGGATGGCCAGATTACCAATGTGGAAACACTGCTCAATCAGGTCATTGCGTATCAGAACAGCGGGCCGGTTCGCATCCGGGATGTAGCGACTGTTGTCATCGGCCCGGAAAACACCCAGCTTGCTGCATGGTCCAACCTGACCCCGGCTCTGGTCATGAACGTACAGCGCCAGCCCGGTGCCAACGTGATTGCCGTGGTGGACAATATTCAGGCCGCACTCCCCGTCCTGCGCAAGGCCCTGCCGCCGGGCATTGATATTGTCCCGCTGACAGACCGCACCACCACCATCCGCGCCTCTGTCAAGGATGTGGAATTCGAGCTGTTTCTGGCCCTGGTGCTGGTTGTGGCCGTTATTTTCGTCTTCCTGCGCAATATTCCGGCCACCATCATCCCCAGCCTTTCCGTGCCGCTTTCCATCGTCGGCACGCTGGCCATCATGTATCTGCTCGGCTTCTCGCTGGATAATCTCTCCCTCATGGCCCTGACCATAGCCACCGGCTTTGTGGTGGATGATGCCATCGTGATGATTGAGAACATCTCCCGCTACGTGGAAGCCGGGGAGGACCGGATGTCCGCCTCCATCAAGGGAGCCGGGGAGATTGGCTTCACCATTATCTCTCTGACCATCTCCCTGATTGCCGTGCTGATTCCGCTGCTGTTCATGGGGGATGTGGTCGGTCGCCTGTTCCATGAATTCGCGATGACGCTGGCCATCACCATCGTACTTTCCGCCGTGGTCTCCCTGACACTGGTGCCCATGATGTGCGCCCGTATCCTCAGCGAGCGCCCGCATGATGCCGCCAGCGCGAAAAGCGCCTTCCAGCGCTGGTCCGCACAGATGGAAGTGGCGACGGAAAAGCTGATTGCCGCGTATGACCGCGCTCTGGATGTAGTTCTGGCCCACCGGGTTCTCACACTGTTCGTGGCCGTAGCCACGCTGGTGCTGACCGGTTTTCTGGCCGTGATCATCCCCAAGGGCTTCTTTCCCGTCCAGGATACCGGGGTCATTCAGGGGATTTCGGTCGCCTCGCAGTCTATTTCATTCGAGAACATGAAGGAGCACCAGCAGGCTCTGGCCCGTGTGCTGCTGAAAGACCCGGATGTTGTCTCCCTCTCCTCCTTTGTCGGGGTGGACGGGCAGAACGCCACGCTCAATCAGGGCCGCTTTCTGGTCAACCTGCGCCCGCATGACAAACGTGCGGACAGTGCCGCGACCGTCGCCCGCCGTCTGGAAGAGGAAACCGCGCAGGTTGCCGGTATCAGGCTGTATATGCAGCCCATTCAGGACCTTTCTCTGGATACGACCGTAACCGCCACGCAGTATCAGTTCCTGCTGGAAAACCCGGATGCGGAAGCCTTCAACACCTGGATTCCCAAACTGCTGGAGCGGCTGCGGCAGGAACCCGCGCTGGCCGATGTCACGTCTGACCTTCAGGCGGAAGGTCTTGTGGCCCATGTCACGCTCGATCGCACCACGGGGGCGCGCTACTCCATCACCCCCCAGACCATTGACAACGTGCTGTATGACTCCTTCGGACAGCGGCAGATTTCCACCATCTACACGCAGTCCAACCAGTATCGCGTCATTCTGGAAGCAGACCCCAAATTCCAGACGAACCTGTCCTCCCTCAATCAGCTTTATCTGCCCGGCATTGGCGGAAATTCAGGTGAGAGCAGCTCCGGCCCCACACGCTCCCCCACCTCCGGGCTGGTGCCGCTGGCCGCCGTCACGAAAGTGACAAAGGGGAAAGCCCCCCTGCTGATCACGCATTTCGGGCAGTTCCCGGCCACAACCATCTCGTTCAACCTCAAGCCCGGATATGCGCTGGGAGATGCCACGGCGGCTATCCGCAAGGTGGAAGAAGAGATCAAGCTGCCGTCCTCGTTCCAGACCTCGTTTCAGGGCACCGCAGCGGCGTTTGAAGGCTCCCTGAGCAACGAGCTGTTTCTCGTCGCGGCGGCTCTGGTCGCGGTTTATATCGTGCTGGGCATTCTCTACGAAAGCTTCATTCACCCCATCACCATTCTCTCCACCCTGCCCTCCGCCGCCATCGGCGCGCTGCTGACGCTGATGGTGGCCGGGGTTGATCTGGATGTGATGGGCATTATCGGCATTGTGCTGCTGATTGGCATCGTCAAGAAAAACGCCATCATGATGATCGATTTCGCGCTGGAGGCCGAGCGTGAGCACGGCATGGACTCTCTCCAGTCCATCCGTCAGGCCGCCACCCTGCGTTTCCGCCCCATCCTGATGACAACACTGGCCGCCATGCTGGGGGCCGTGCCCATGGTGATTTCCAACGGCACAGGGTCTGAACTGCGGTACCCGCTGGGGCTGACCATTATCGGCGGTCTGGCCTTCTCCCAGCTTCTCACGCTGTTCACCACCCCCGTTATCTATCTGACACTGGACACGTGGGGGCACCGCTGGAACACATGGCGCCACCGTAATGACGCCCCGGCTGCCGACACACCTCCCGCCGGACAGGCGCACTCGTGAACATCAGCCGGATCTTTATTGACCGGCCTGTTGCCACCATTCTGCTGACCATAGCGCTCCTTCTTGCCGGAGCGCTGGGTTACAGAAGTCTGCCGGTTTCTGACCTGCCGAATGTCGATTTCCCGGTCATTCAGGTTCAGGCCCGTCAGCCCGGCGGTTCACCGGAAGAAGTGGCGAGTTCGGTCGCGGCCCCTCTGGAGAGGCGCCTCGGCCAGATTGCGGACCTCACGGAAATGACGTCCCGCTCCACCCAGAACATGACACGCATCACGCTGCAATTCGCGCTCTCGCGCGATATCAACGGCGCTGCGCGGGATGTTGAGGCAGCCCTTCAGGCCGCCCGTGCGGACCTGCCCACATCGCTGCGGCAGAACCCGGCCTATTTCAAGGCCAACCCGAACGGCGCGCCGATCCTGATCATGGCGCTGAGTTCGGAAACACACACGCAGCCGCAGCTCTATGATTACGCAACCAATGTTCTGGAGCAGCAGCTTTCACAAATTCAGGGTGTGGGACAGGTGGAAATCAGCGGGAGCGCGCTGCCCGCCGTGCGGGTGGAAATCAACCCGCTGCCGCTCTACCGCTACGGAATCAGTTTTGAAGATATCCGGGCGGCTCTCGCCTCCGCCAATGCCAACACGCCCAAAGGGATTATTGACCAGAACGGCCTGCGCTTCACGCTGGATACGAATGATCAGGCCCGCACCGCACAGGATTACCGCGATCTGATTATTGCATGGCGCAACAACCGCCCCGTGCGGCTGTCGGACGTGGCCTATGTGAAGGATAGCGTGGAAGACCTCCGGAACGCGGGCTACTATAATGGCACCCATTCCGTCATTGCCGTTGTGTTCCCGCAGGCGGGGGCCAACACCATCAAGACCGTTGATGAAATCAACGCGAAAATGCCGCTGTTGCGGGCGGCTCTCCCCGGAGGGGTCGCCCTGCATATCGGGCTGGACCGTTCGCTGACAATCCGGGCCTCACTGGCCGATACGCAATATACGCTTGTCATCTCCGTCATGCTGGTGGTGCTGGTGGTGCTGGCATTCCTGCATTCGGGGCGCATGACGCTTATCCCGGCCGTTGTGGTGCCAACGTCCATTGTCGCAACATTCGGTGCCATGGCGCTGCTGGGCTATTCGCTGGACAACATGTCCCTCATGGCCTTGACGGTTTCCACCGGCTTTGTGGTGGATGATGCCATTGTGGTGGTGGAAAATATCGCCCGCTATATCGAAAAGGGCTATTCCGCGCGGGAGGCCGCTATCCGTGGCACAGGAGAAGTCGCCTTTACGGTGCTGTCCATCTCCATTTCCCTGATTGCGGTTTTTCTGCCCATCCTGCTGCTGGGGGGGCTGGCCGGGCGGCTGTTTCATGAATTCGCGATGACAGTGTCCATCACCATTCTGGTGTCCATGGTGCTGTCCCTCACCCTTACTCCCATGATGGCGGCCCAGCTTCTTGGCCCGCGCCGGCCCGGCCATACGCCGGAAATCCTGCGGCGCATCACCGCCTTCATTACCCGTATGCTGGATGGCATGCAGGCGGGCTATGCCCGCACGCTGGAAGGCGCTCTGGCGCACCGCTGGCTCGTGCTGCTCAGCCTGCCTCTGACACTGGTGCTAATTGTGGCCCTCTTCATCCAGATGCCCAAAGGCTTCTTCCCCACGGAAGATACCGGCCTGCTGATGGGGCATCTGCAGGGGGACCAGTCCATTTCCTTCGCAGCCCTCTCCCGGAAGCTGGCTGAAGTGCAGGCGGTTATTATCAAAGACCGGGACGTGAAGAGTGTCTCCAGCTTTATTGGCGCGCGCGGCTCCAATCAGGCGAACCTGTTCCTGCAACTAAAAGACAAAAGCCAGCGGACAGACACCCCGGCAGATCTGATTGCGCGTATGTCGCGCAAGCTGCGCAACCTTGTCGGGGCACAGTTCTTCCTGATGCAGCCCGGCGCTGTCCGCGCGGGCGCGCGGCAGAGCAATGCCGCATATCAATATACGCTGGAAGGAGAATCCGCCTCCGAGCTGTACACCTGGACCAGCAAGCTTCAGGCAGCCCTGCAACGCCGCCCGGAATTTACCGATCTCTCATCAGACGTGCAGCAAGGTGGCTCCGCGATTGATGTCAAGATTGACCGTAACACCTCCGCACGCATGCAGATCACGCCGCAGCTTTTGTCCAACACGCTGTATGACGCCTTCGGCCAGCGCTCAGCCTCCGTTATTTACAACACCCTCAACCAGTACCGGGTGGTGATGGAAGCAGACCCGCAGCACTGGTCCAGCCCCAACTCCCTGACTCAGGTCTGGGTCAGCGTTGCCGGTGGCTCCGCCGGGGGTGGCACACGCTCCAACACCATACGGGTGCGGCGCGATGCCTCCGGACGCAATTCCTCTGGTAACAGCGCATCCTCCAGCACCAGCAGCCAGTCCTTCAAAAACCAGATTGCCAATGCTCTGGCGGGTGGGGCGAGTGCGTCCAACGGGTCGGCTGTCACCACCTCTTCAGAAACCATGGTTCCGCTTACGCTGGTCTCCCAACTGGCTTCAGCGACCACCCCCCTGTCCATCAACCATCAGGGGCAGTCTGTCGCCACCACCATTTCATTCAACCTCGCCAAAGGGGTTTCTCTGGGAACCGCCACGCAGATCATGCAGGCCACGCAGGTAGCCCTGCATATTCCGCCCACCATCCACGGCAGCTTTGCCGGAAATGCCGCACAGTTCCAGAAAACCGTGAATGATGAACCCCTGCTGGTGATCGCAGCGCTCGCGGCGGTCTATATTACGCTGGGCGTGCTGTATGAAAGCTACGTGCATCCGCTGACCATCCTCTCCACCCTGCCCTCTGCTGGTGTGGGCGCCCTGCTGGCGCTGCAACTCGCCGGGGAGGAGTTTTCACTCATCGCCATGATCGGCGTGATCCTGCTGATTGGCATCGTCAAGAAAAACGCCATCATGCTGGTGGATTTCGCCATCGAAGCCGAGCGGGAGCAGAATCTCTCCTCTCTGGAGGCCATCCGCACGGCCTGCCTGCTGCGGTTCCGCCCGATCATGATGACATCCGTCGCCGCGGCTCTTGGGGCGACCCCGCTGATTATTGCCAACGGATACGGAGCCGAGTTGCGCCGCCCGCTGGGAATTGCGATTGTGGGGGGGCTGATCGTCAGTCAGGCGCTCACCCTCTATACGACACCCGTCATCTACCTCATGCTGGATGGCCTGCGTCTGCGGTTCAGCCGCAGGCACCGCCGCCCTCTCCTTCTTTCCCGCAACATGCAAGATACCTGATACGCCCGATGAAGCTCTCCTCCCTCCGCCCGTCTTCTCGCCGCCTGAGTATCCTGCTGGCACCTCTTGTTCTGAGCGGCTGCATGGTCGGCCCCAACTACAAGCGCCCTGCGGCCATCATCTCCCCACAGTTCAAGGAGCTGCGGCCGGCTCCGGGCTGGAACTATGCCAACCCGGCACTTGCGGAACTGCCCAAGGGCACATGGTGGACCATTTATAATGACCCCATCCTGAACCAGCTTGAGGCACAGGTCGCGCTAAACAACCAGAACGTTCTGGAATATGACGCCCGCTATCGGAACGCCCGCGCCACCATCAATGCCGTGCGCGCCCAGCTTTACCCCACACTCAGTGGCTCCCTGTCCTTCAACCGGCAGAGTGCTGGTCGTGGCTCTCGTTCCTCCGGCACCATTATCAATTACGGCGGCAACGCAACCTCGGCCTCTCCGCCGTCCAACAGCACGGAAAACACCTACGGCATGGGGCCGACAGCCTCATGGGATCTGGATCTGTGGGGCAAGATCCGCCGCCAGATTCAGGCACAGGTGACAGAAGCACAGGCCAGCGCTGCGGATCTGGCCAATGCGCGCCTGTCCTATCAGGCACAGCTTGCCACCGCTTATTTCAACATGCGGTATCAGGACAGCCTGCATGATCTGCTGGAGCGGAATGTCAAATTCTACGAACGCTCCTACCAGATTACCAAAAACCAGTACGATGCCGGGACAGCCACCCCCACCACACTGCTTCAGGCCCAGACCCAGCTTGAACAGACCCGCGCGCAATCCACCGCCACGCAAGCGGCTCGCGCCCAGTATGAGCACGCCATTGCCATCCTGATTGGCAAACCCCCGGCAGAGGTATCCATCGCACCGGGTGCCCTGCCCCGCACCATTCCCGCCATTCCCGTCACGGTGCCCGCGGCCCTGCTGCAGCGCCGCCCGGATGTGGCGGCGGCAGAACGCCGCATGGAGGAATATAACGCCCAGATTGGCGCGGCCATTGCCGCGTTCTACCCGGACGTGAAGCTTCAGGCCTCCTATTCTTACAGCGGGGACCCTGTGGGCACGCTGGTGCAGGTGGCCAACCGGATCTGGTCTCTGGGGGCTTCTGCCACAGAAACGCTGTTCTCCGGTGGCAGCCGTACCGCCGCCGTGCATGAGGCCAACGCCAATTATGATTACTACGTTGCCACCTATCGTCAGGCCGTGCTGACTGCCCTGCAGGGCGTGGAAGATCAGCTTGCCAACCTCCGTGTTCTCGCCCAGCAGGCAGAGCAGCAGAACGTGGCCGTGCAGGCTTCAAACCGTGCGGTCACCGTGGCGCTCAACCAGTATATGGCAGGCACGGAAATCTATACGACCGTCATCACCTCGGAAATCACGGCCCTTTCCAACGCGCAAACAGCGCTCCAGATCCAGCAGAGCAGAATGCTGGATTCCGTCACCCTGATTGAAAATCTGGGCGGCGGCTGGGATGCCTCCGAACTGCCAAGCAAAAATTCCATGCAGACGGATAACCCGTTCCTTCCGTCTTTCATTCAGAAAGACAAAAACTGACCAATCTGGAATAATCCGGGTTTCGTAACAAAGTCCTTGCTGTTTTCAGCAGGGACTTTTTTTTATGGGGTGTGTTTCTCCATCACGCGTCGGGCACCACTCACATGCTGAAACGCCTGCCAACACTGCCCGCTCTGCTCTGCCTGTTTCAGGCCGCCGTGCTTGGCATGCCTGCTCCCTGCCTGTCCGCCAGTCTGCCTACCAGTCTGCCCACCCGCCCGCTTATCAGTTCGGCTGCCAGTCCCACGTCCAGGCTGATAGAAAAACCGCATTTGCTCCCGGCGGCAGACATCAGAACGCAGAGCATTCTGCCACCAGAGGCCCTCTCTTTTCGGGCGCAGCAGGCCCCGGCGTCCTCAGGGCTTCCGTCCTGGTTCTCAGAGGATCTGACCGTCCACGGCACACGCCGCCGGCTTCTTCCTCCGCCTGACCACCCTTTCCTGCGCCAGTATGACGACGGCCACGCCGAAGGCCGCGTCCCTCTCTGGAAAGACATGACGATCCATATGCAGTTTGGTGAAGACACAAAGCATGACCCGGTTACGGGATCATATATCGCACCGTTTGGAGAAGCCTATCGCCTCAGCAACCCTCTCAAGCAGCGCTGACAGGCATAAAAAAAGCCCCCGCCATGTCTGACGGGGGCTTTTCCATAAACGCCTGAACACCCTATCGGGTCAGAGCCTGCCCCGCCATCAGGGCGATCACAATAAACACCACGAACAGGATAATCGCGATAAAGAACAGGATTTTCGCAATCCCGGCGGCGGCAGCGGAAATCCCCCCAAAGCCGAACAGACCCGCAATGAGAGACACTACCAAAAAGAAAAGCGCCAATTTCAGCATTGATGTACGTCCTTCGGACTGAAAACCGATAAAGCCATCGGCCTGTTTAAATCAGGGTCTCCGGGCAATCATAGCGCCCAAAATAAAACCGAACAGCCCCGCCGTGGCAAGCGCCACACCCGGCTGGTCCGCAACGCAGTCCCGCACGGCATCCAGCGCCGCGCATCCGCCACCGCATGAGGCACCGTCAGCCTGAGCCGCAGCTTCGCCGGTGGCGCTTTCCACGCTCTCCTGAACATGCTCCACGCCTTTTTCCAGAGCGCGCTCAGCTTTCTTCTTTTTCCCACTCATGGGCACCCTCCCCCTTGGCATGTCTCCCGATAACGCACATCTGCGCCCGAAGATGCGTCCTGAGTGGTATGCCCTGCAAAAAACTAGATCTCGGCCGAGCGCCAGTAGGGAGCACCGCCGGGGTCCGGTTCTCCGGCAATCATCGCGCGCAGGCGGGCGGCATATATCCTGAACGCTGGCGAATCCGGCTCCTTCTGCTCCGCCTCAAGACGCAACTCGCCTGAAAGACCAGCCGGAGTGCCGGAAAGCACCACAATGCGGGTCGCCAGCTTCAGCGCCTCATCAATATCATGGGTTACGAACAGCACCGTTTTCCGGGTCTGCTGCCAGATCCGCAGCAATTCATCCTGCAAGCTGCTCCGCGTAATGGGGTCCAGTGCGCCAAAGGGTTCGTCCATCAGCAGCAGGTCCGGGTCCACCGTCAGAGCCCGTGCAACACCCACGCGCTGCCGCTGGCCACCAGACAGACGCTTGGGCCAGCGGTCCGCCGCCTCTTCCAGCCCGACCAGCCGCAGTGCCGCCAGAGCCCGCTCCCGCCTGTCCTGCCGGTTCAGGCCCAATCCTTCCAGACCAAACGCCACATTCTGCAGGACCGAGCGCCAGGGCATCAGCCGGGCATCCTGAAAAACCAGCGCCTGTGCACGCCGCCTGTGTGCTGAAGCCCCTGCACCCTGCGGCATGCTCTCCTGCGAGGGGCCTGCCACATCTCCCTCTGATGGCTTGCTCAGGCCCATCAGCACACGCAGGAGCGTGGATTTCCCGACACCCGACGGCCCCAGCAGGGCAACAAATTCGCCCGGTTGCAACGTCAGGCTGACATGGCGGAAGACGAAGCTCTTTCCTCCATCATGAGAAAGCCCGACATCCTCCAGCCGGGCCAGCGCCTCAGCCCCGCTCATGCCTGCCACCGCAACACGCGGATGCGCACAAATCCGAACAGGAAATCCGTCACCGCATAAAGAAGAGCCATGGTCAGCATATAAACCACGACCACATCGGTCGCCAGAAGGCTGGAGGCCTGCATCATCCGCGCGCCAATACCCGGCACACCAAACAGTTCCGCTGCCACGACAGACATCCAGCCCTGCCCCAGACCGGTTCTGAGCCCGGCCATGACACCGGGAGCCGAGGCCGGCAGCACAACCTTGAAGAGACGCCCCGGAAAGCTGCCATGCCCAAAGGCGGCCGCCAGCTCATACAGCTCCGGGTCCACACTGCGCACCGCCGCGTAGGTTGCATAAAAATTGATCCAGAACACCGAAATAGCGATGATAAATGTCGCGCCCGCCATGTTGAGCCCGAACCACAAAATGGCAAAAGGCACCCATGCCAGCCCCGGAACAGGCCGCAGCAGATGCACAATGCCTGACAAAAACGCATCCAGCACAGGCACCATACCGCAGAGCAGGCCTATCCCCGCCCCCAGCAGCGAACCTGCCAGCAACCCCAGCGCATAATGGCTCAGGCTGTCCAGAATCGCCTGCTGCCAGAAGCCGCCATGCACTTCATCCAACCATGCCGGCCACAGGGAGCTTGGGGCCGGAACCATGCCGGATGGCAGCAGGCCGGTGCGAACAGCGGCTTCCCATCCTCCAAAAAACACCACAAGACCAAGGCACGACAGCACCACGCGCTGCCGCCGGGAGACTGCCGCCATCACGGTTTAAGCTGCCGCCACAGGTCCAGATCAAAAAGCCCTTCAACCGGCTGAGCCTGCCGCAGCAGCCCCTGCTCGACCTCAAACGCCTGCAACTGCCGCACACCCTCGATAATCCGCGCCGGGTCACTCACAAAACGGGACGCGGACCCTTCCAGCGCCTTTTTCATGACATCCTCACTCAGAATGCCACCACCCAGAGCACGGGTGACAAACGGTGCGGCCTCATCCGGATGCGTTGCCAGCAACGTGGTCGCCCGCACAAAAAGCCCGCCAAGCACTTTGGCCCAGACTTGCCGGTCCGGTGCATCCGGCTTGACAACCGCCAGCACGGAACCGGGTTGATCGGGCATCAGATCATGCCCGCTGGCAAGAATGCCGGCGTCTTTCAGGCGACTGCGCACGACGGTCAGCGCAGGTTCTCTCAGCACAGCCGCATCCACAGCACCTGCAAGAAACGCCTGCTGCGCGGCATCAATATCCACACCGATAATCGTCACAGCGGACGTCACCGGGTTCACGCCAACCCGCTTTTGCAGCCAATAGCGCAGCAGGCTATCGGGCACCGAACCCGCAGGCTGCGCGGCAATGCGCGGAAGGTGAGACTGTTCCTGTTTAAATTTCTCCAGAACCGTTTTCACAGCCTCTGGAGCAAGGTTCCCGTTTGCCCCGGCAGGCAGCAATACTGCCAGAGGGCCGCGCGCCACCACTTCCAGTTCCTCGATGGACGCCGCCGTCACAACCTTCACGTCCGCACCATGCGCCCGTGCCTGTAGCAGCGGCAGGACACCAGCCACATAGGCATCGATCCGCCCTGAAACCAGCGCCTGAATCGCCTGAGGGCCGGAGGTGAAGCGAACCAGATTCAGGTCCAACCCGGCTTCTTTTGCCCAGCCCTCGCCATCCAGAACAAACAAGGCGGAAGACCCCAGAACAGGGATGTAGCCAATCCGCACCGGGGTGCCAGCCTGCGCCGCACCACCCACCGTGGACACCGCCAGAGCCCCCAGAACCATCAAGAACGAAAACAGCCGTTTCATTTCATCACCACGCTGAGCAAAAGCGTTTAATACTCTAGAGGCATAGTGAGAAAATACGGAACTCTGTCAATATCACAAATTGAAGTGGGGATTATTCGCTCACGTCATAGGCCGCGGGAAAATCCAACCGTGACACCACAGCGCATTCACAACCGCCAAACCGTCCCGCCACACACCGGGCATGATCTGACACGAACACACGCACTCAACAGGCTACCAGCTCACCCATCCTGACGCAGGCATGGGTATGGGTAGGGGTATGAGCATGGCCACGAGCACGAGCACGAGCATCACTCTCGGGCTTTAACTCTGACACCCGTCACCTCGGACACCCACCCCTTCGGTTGCGGCCGTCACACGCTTTCCTTGCGGGTTAACACTCATTTCTGGACTTCAGACCGAGGCCATGAGGAGTTACCCCAGCGCGCTCCAAACCCTCTTGAAGAAGCCTGACACTGGGCACATCCGGGAGGAAAACCATACCCGCCAAACGTCAACATCTTGTGCCGGCACGAGGATGAGAACCGAGTTGCCATCGGACTCACTCTGCCCTGCCACCATACGCAGGCAGTTGCAAAAAGACGCCTCGCCACCCGACAAAAGAGGCCGATCTTCAGCATGCGGAAAAGTATGCCGACACGCGCACAAACGCACCCAAAAGACTTTCCGGTGCAATGCATCTGGCAGATATCAAGCGGAAAGAGAGAGAGAGAGAGAGAGAGAGAGCTTCTCGAGCCCACTCATCAGCCGTCAGACGGAGTTAACCTCAACATCCGGGCTGAAACATACCTGCCGGGAGCAGGCGCAGCGCCACAGGGTGGCTAAAGAGACCGGCATTATTACGCCGGTCTCCCAGTCAGCGTCTGAAAGCCTCAGGCTGCCAGATCGTGTGCGTCCGTCACTTCCGGACGCGGGCCGCTATCCTGGCCCTTCGCGCTGATATCGCGATCAACCAGTTCGATCACAGCCATATCAGCGGCATCACCGTAGCGCATGCCAGCACGTATGACACGTGAGTAACCGCCCGTGCGGCCTTTGTAACGCTCAGCAATCGCGGAGAAGAGTTTCTTCACGATCACTTCGTCACGCAGCATGGCATAAGCCTGACGACGTGCATGCAGATCACCACGTTTGCCCAGCGTGATCAGCTTTTCGACGACGGGACGCAGTTCCTTCGCCTTGGGCAGAGTCGTTGTGATCTGCTCGTGTTTGATAAGAGCGACGGCCATGTTGCGAAACATTGCCGCGCGGTGAGAAGAGGTTACGCCGAGCTTTCTGCCGGCCATCCGGTGACGCATAGTTCAGTTCCTAGTCAGTAAGACGTGGGCTTAGAACGGCTCATCAAGCCGCTTTGCCAGATCTTCAATATTTTCCGGCGGCCAGGCCGGCACATTCATACCCAAAGAAAGCCCCATGGAGGTCAGGACTTCCTTGATCTCGTTCAGAGACTTCCGGCCAAAGTTCGGAGTGCGCAGCATTTCCTGCTCGCTCTTCTGGACCAGGTCCCCGATATAGATAATGTTGTCGTTCTTCAGGCAGTTCGCGCTACGAACAGACAGTTCCAGCTCGTCAACCTTGCGGAGCAGGTTACGGTTGAAGGGCAGGTCATCCTGCGGCTCTTCAGCCTGAACCGGGCGAGGCTCATCAAAGTTAATGAACAGCTGAAGCTGATCCTGAAGGATTCGCGCTGCAAGCGCAACGGCATCTTCCGGCGTGATGGCGCCGTTGGTTTCCACCGTGAGCAGCAGTTTGTCGAAGTCGGTCACCTGCCCGACACGGGTCGGCTCGACCTTGTAAGACACGCGCTTGACCGGTGAGTAGATGGCATCAATCGGAATCAGACCGATCGGAGCATCTTCCGGGCGGTTCGCGGCGGCAGGAACATAGCCCTTGCCCATGTTCACCACGAATTCCATGCCCAGCTTCACGCCGTCATCCAGCGTGCAGATCACCAGATCAGGATTCATGATTTCGATATCATGCCCGGTCTGGATCTGGCCTGCACGCACTTCGCCGGGGCCAGTGGCCGTCAGCACCATACGCTTCGGCCCTTCGCCATGCATACGCAGCGCAAGCTGTTTGATATTCAGGACAATGTCCGTCACATCTTCACGCACGCCGGCAACGGAAGAGAACTCATGCAGGACGCCGTCAATCTGCACTGCCGTAACGGCAGCCCCCTGCAGGGAAGACAACAGCACGCGACGCAGGGCGTTGCCCAGTGTCATACCAAAACCGCGTTCCAGCGGTTCTGCCACAACTGTCGCAATACGTGTCGGTTCCACACCGGATTCGACCTCAAGCTTTTCGGGCTTGATCAGAGATTGCCAGTTTTTCTGAAGGACCAAGGTACCGGCCTTTCAATATGAAAAAACACTGCCGATGCAGCGGTTTCTCAGAAAATTAACAGAACAGAAGAACGACTGCGGCTACAGTGAAGCAGCCGCATACTTCCAATGCTTAAACGCGACGACGCTTGCGCGGACGGCAGCCGTTGTGCGGCACCGGTGTCATGTCACGAATGGAAGTGATGGAAAAACCGACGGCCTGCAGAGCACGCAGAGCGCTTTCACGCCCTGACCCAGGACCGGAAACTTCGATTTCCAGCGTTTCCATACCATGTTCACGAGCCTTGCGGCCTGCGTCTTCAGCAGCAACCTGCGCCGCATACGGCGTGGATTTACGGGAGCCTTTGAAGCCCTGGGCACCAGCGGAAGACCAGGAAATGGCATTCCCCTGAGCATCAGAGATGGTGATCATGGTGTTGTTAAACGTGGACAGAACATGTGCCACGCCGGAGATAATGTTCTTGCGCTCTTTTTTACGAATGCGCGGTGTAGCGGCTTTCGCCATGTCTTTTCTACCTCAGTCCCTGCCCAGAAGCCCGCAAAAGCCGTCCGGCAATCTTCAACAAATCAGATTAACGCGTGGCTTTCTTCTTACCAGCGATCGCAACAGCTTTCCCCTTGCGGGTACGAGCGTTGGTATGGGTTCTCTGACCACGCACCGGCAGACCACGACGGTGACGAAGACCGCGGTAGCACCCCAGATCCATCAGACGCTTGATGTTCATTGCGACTTCACGACGCAGATCACCTTCAACGCGATAGTCGTTATCAATCAGCTCACGCAGCTTCGTGATTTCGTCATCGCTCAGCTCGTTAACCCGCTTTGCGTCGGCAATGCCAACTTTCTCGCAGATCTGAGCCGCTTTGGTTGCGCCAATTCCGTAAATATACTGAAGCCCGATAACAACCCGTTTGTTTGTCGGGACATTCACGCCGGCGATACGTGCCACGCCTTACACTCCTGTCGATTCAGCCCACTGGCCAAATACTACTGGCATCCTCATGGATGCATGATTTCAATCAGTGGCCGCGAAATATACCGGCCACCCGCACAAGTCAACGAAAACAGATCACTTTTTCGTGAGCTGTCACTTCCCTGCCATGACAGCTTCAATGTCTGCCGTGACCTGAGCGGTCGGTAGCATTCCATTAATTTTATAAAGCCGTCCGGTTTTTTCATAAAAAGGAAGAATCGGAGCCGTAAGATTCCGATACTCCTTCAGGCGCTCCACAACCGTTTCGCGCTTGTCATCCGCCCTGCGTGTGAACTCATGGCTACCGCACACATCGCATTCTCCAGCCTTCTGAGGGGGCTTGGAGACCTCATTGTACGTCGCGCCACACTTGCTGCACGTAAAGCGTCCAGAGATTCTGTCTGCCAGAATGTCTTCATCAACATCCAGAAAAAGAACCACATCGATTTTCTTGTTTTCGGCGGAAAGCATCTTATCCAGCGCATCCGCCTGCCCCAGCGTGCGGGGGAATCCATCCAGGATGAACCCCTTCGCACAATCCGGCTGAGAAATACGCGAATGCAGCATGGCGATAATCAGCTCATCCGGCACCAGTTTCCCGGCATCCATGAGCGACTTCGCCTGCTTCCCGATCTCAGAAGCCCGCGCCACTTCCGCACGCAACATGTCGCCCGTGGAAATCTGCACAAGGCCGTACTGCTCTTCCAGCCGCTTTGACTGCGTCCCCTTCCCGGCACCGGGAGGCCCCAGAAAAATAACGTTCATCGTCTGATAACCCTCTGCTTCTTTCCGCCACGAGAGCGACGCATCAGCCCCTGATACTGGTGCGCGACAAGATGCGACTGCACCTGTGTCACGGTATCAATCGTGACTGACACGATAATGATCAGACTGGTGCCGCCAAAATAGAAAGGCACGTTGTAACGGCTGATCAGAATCTGCGGCAGGAGACACACAAGAACCATATAGGCCGCACCGATCGTCGTCAGGCGCGTGAGAATCTTGTCGAAATAGGTTGCCGTTGCAGCACCCGGGCGAATCCCGGGAATAAACCCGCCCTGCTTGCGCAGGTTATCCGCTGTTTCAGCCGGGTTGAACGTGACCGCTGCGTAAAAATACGAGAAGAACACGATCATCGCAGCATAGAACAGCATATAGAGCGGCTGCCCCTGCCCCAGTTCCTCACCCAGGAACGAAAGCCATCCCGGCATGGACTTGCCATTCATGAAGCCGGAAATCGTTACCGGGATCAACAGCACGGATGATGCGAAAATCGGCGGGATAACGCCTGCTGTGTTCACCTTGAGAGGCATATGGGTGGTATCCCCCCCAAACATCCTCTGCCCCATCTGGCGCTTGGGATACTGGATCACAACGCGTCTCTGGGCCTGCTCCATGAAGACGATGAACGTAATCGTCACCGCGGCAAGAACAAGAAAAACCAGCACGAAAAATGGTGAGAGCGCGCCTGTATAGCCAAGCTGGAAGAGGCTCGCCATGGCATGCGGCAGATTGGCCACGATACCGGCGAAAATAATCAGCGAGATCCCGTTACCCACACCGCGGGACGTAATCTGCTCACCCAGCCACATCAGGAACATGGTGCCACCCACCAGGGTGATCACACAGGAAACCAGAAAGAATACACCGGGAGTCACCACGGCAGATCCAGCCGCGCTATGCATATTCTCAAGCCCGACAGCAATGCCGTACGCCTGGAACAACGCAATAATCACAGTGAGATAGCGGGTATACTGATTAAGCTTTTTCCGCCCCTGCTCACCCTCTTTTTTAAGGGCTTCCAGAGAAGGAACAGCCGTAGACATCAGCTGCACAATAATCGAGGCAGAGATGTAGGGCATGATGTTGAGGGCAAAAACGGTCATACGCCCGAGCGCACCACCGGTGAACATGTTGAACATGCCCAGAATGCCACCCTGATGCTGAGCCAGAAGCTGCCCCATCACCGTGGCATCAACACCCGGAACCGGAATGTATGTACCCAGGCGATAGATAATCAGCGCACCAAGCGTGAACCAAATCCGCTTTTTGAGTTCGGTTGCCTTGGCAAAGGAGCCCACATTAAAGTTGGCAGCCAACTGTTCGGCCGCGGAAGCCATGCGTCCGTCCTTTCACACAAACAGCGCCACCACATAACGCGGGACGCTGTCATGATAGTCTAAGAGTTAACCCAGACCACATCTGGAGACGCACAGGGCGGGAGAACAGTAAGAACCTGTCCTTCCCGCCCCGGACATCAGGATGCGCTGGCTTCAGCAGCTTTCGGTGCCACCAGGACCTTGATGGATCCGCCAGCTTTCTCAATAGCTGCCACTGCGGAAGCAGAAGCACCAGACACTTCGAACGTGACAGCACGGGTCAGTTCGCCTTCAGCCAGAATGCGCACACCGGCATACTTGCCAGTGCCGACAAGACCGGCATTTTTCAGCGTATCTTCCGTAACAGCCGCGCCAGCTTCAAGCTTGCCATCAGCAAAGGCTTTTTCAATCGCACCGAGGTTAACCGGAGCATAAACCTTGCGGAAGATGTTCTTGAAGCCGCGTTTCGGCAGACGACGGTAAATCGGGAGCTGACCACCTTCAAAGCCGTTCAGGGACACGCCTTCACGTGCTTTCTGCCCCTTCACACCTTTACCGGACGTCTTGCCCTTACCAGAACCGATACCACGACCGAGACGCTTTTTGCGGTAACGAGAGCCTTCGTTATCGCGCAGTTCGTTCAGATTCATATCAATCCTCCACCTTCACAAGGTGGGCCACCTTACGGACCATACCGCGGGTTGAAGGGGTATCTTCCAATACCCGCTCACGACCGATCTTGTTCAGGCCGAGACCCACGAGGGTCTCTTTCTGACCAGGCTTGCGACCGTTACCGGACGCAATCTGGATGACTTTAAATGTCTTGACCTCAGGCATCTGCCGCCTCCACAGCCGAAGCAGCCTGGTCGCGCTTACCGAAGATTTCAGCAACCTTCTTGCCACGACGATTGGCTACAGAACGCGGGCTTGCACACCGTTCCAGCGCCGCGAACGTCGCTTTCACCATGTTATGCGGGTTACGGGTCCCGAGGGACTTGGCAACCACGTCATTAATGCCCAGGCTTTCAAACACAGCGCGCATCGGACCGCCAGCGATGATCCCCGTCCCTGCTTCAGCAGAGCGCAGAATCACCTTACCGGCACCGAAGTGGCCAGCTACATCATGATGCAGCGTGCGGCCTTCCTTCATCGGCACGCGGATCATGCCACGTTTGGCACGTTCCGTCGCCTTGCGGATAGCTTCAGGCACTTCGCGAGCTTTACCAGCACCATACCCAACGCGGCCTTTCTGGTCACCAACGACAACCAGTGCAGCGAAGGCAAAACGCCGACCACCCTTAACAACCTTAGCAACGCGATTGATGGTTACCAGCTTATCAACCAGTTCATCGCCTTCGCGTTCACGATCACGGCCGCCTCGACCGCCTTCTCTTGGTTCACGAGCCATTACGTGATCCTTTCCTCAGAAGGAGAGACCGCCCTCGCGGGCAGCCTCCGCCAGGGCTTTCACGCGCCCATGATAAAGATACGACCCCCTGTCGAAAACAACCTGGGAGACGCCTGCGGCCACGGCACGCTGCGCAACAAGTTTGCCGACAGCGCCTGCGCTGTCCTTGTTGGCACCGGTCTTCAGAGACGTACGGAGTTCTTTATCCAGGCTGGAAGCGGCAGCAAGGGTGCACCCACGCACATCGTCAATGACCTGCGCATAGATGTTCTTGCCAGACCGGAAGACCGACAGACGCGGACGACCACCAGCCTTGCGACGGAGCTGAAAACGCAGGCGAGCACGCCGGCGATTCCGCAGTTCCTGCTGAGTGCTCATTATTTCTTCTTGCCTTCCTTGCGACGAATGGTTTCCGTCTCATAACGCACACCCTTGCCTTTATAGGGCTCAGGCTTGCGGAAACTGCGAATATCAAGAGCGACCTGCCCAACACGCTGCTTGTCGATACCTTCGACAAGGATAGCTGTCGGACGCGGCGTGGAGATCTTGATACCCTGCGGGATCGGATAAACCACGTCGTGAGAATAGCCGAGGTTCATCACAAGATTTGAACCCTGAACGGCAGCACGGTAACCAGTGCCGTTAATCTCAAGAGCCTTTGAAAAGCCTTCAGACACACCCTTGACTGCTGTCGCAATCAGAGCGCGGGTTGTACCCCACATCATACGAGCCTGCGCTGCAGTCCCAACCGGACGCACCGCAACCTTCCCGTCTGAAATTTCCGCCTCAATATGAGAGGAAAGCGGCAAAGATAATTCGCCCAGCTTCCCTTTCGCCTTGAAGACACCGTCTGCAATCGAGACAGTCACCCCGGCGGGAACATCAACGGGATATTTGCCTACACGTGACATTTATCCCTCCTCAGAACACGCGACAGAGGACTTCGCCGCCAACATTGGCAGCGCGAGCCTCGACATCAGACAGAACACCACGAGGCGTGGACAGGATCGAAACCCCGAGCCCAGCGCTCACACGCGGCAATTCCTTGATCTTGGAATATACGCGACGGCCCGGACGGGACACGCGATGAATTTCTTTAATGACCGGCTCGCCTTCGGAATATTTCAGCTCGATATGAAGCTGAGTGACGCCTTTGCGAATTTCTTCGTGTGAATAGCCACGGATGTAGCCTTCACGCTGCAGGGCATCGAGAACATTCGAACGCAGCTTGGAAGCCGGTGACACACAGGAGACATGACGTGCACGCTGTGCGTTACGAATACGGGTGAGCATATCACCCAGCGGATCAGAAAGTGACATTGTGCGCCCTTACCAGCTAGCTTTGACCAGGCCCGGGATCTGCCCGTTTGAAGCCAGATCACGCAGTGCAATACGGCACAGCTCAAACTTGCGGTAATTCCCGCGAGAGCGTCCCGTAAGTTTGCAACGAAGACGCACGCGAACGCGTGAGCCATTCCGCGGCAGTTCAGCCAGCTTTAAAGACGCATCAAACCGATCTTCCACAGGAAGCGAGCGGTCCATAACGATATTCTTCAGCGCCGCACGCTTTTCCTTGTCCCGCGCAGCCATGCGTGCCCGCTTGGCATTACGCGTGATGGCAGAAGTCTTAGCCATATAATTTTATCCTCCGGAACCCTTCGAAAACCTCCGACGGTTTTCCAAGACAACAACACTTGGTGACTGGTAGCCTATTTCACTCAAGCCGCAAAGGGGAGATCGAATGCTTTAAGAAGCGCCTTGGCTTCGGCATCCGTCTTTGCGCTCGTCACGAACACGACATCCATCCCGCGAATTTCATCTACCTTATCGTAGTCGATTTCGGGGAAAATGATCTGCTCTTTCAGACCGAGTGCGAAGTTACCGCGTCCGTCAAATCCCTTATTGGCCGGCAGCCCGCGGAAATCGCGAATGCGGGGCATTGCGATCGTGACCAGACGATCCAGGAATTCGTACATCTGTGCACGACGCAGCGTAACCTTACAGCCAATCGGCAGACCTTCACGGATCTTGAAACCCGCAATTGCCTTCTTGGCAACGGTCTTGACCGGCTTCTGCCCTGCAATCAGCGTCATTTCAGCAACGGCCGCGTCCAGCTTCTTCTGGTCGCCCGCAGCTTCACCAACGCCCATATTCAGGACAATTTTTTCCAGCCGAGGAACCTGCATCAGGTTTTTGTAACCAAACTGCTCACGCAACTTGGCGCGCAGCTCGGCTTCATAACGTTCCTGCATACGAGGAACGGAACGAACGCCCTTAGACTCACTCATTCTCGCCCCCTCAGCCTTCAATCACTTCGCCGGTCGCTTTAGCAACGCGAACTTTCCGACCATCTTCCAGAACACGGAACCCAACGCGGGTCGGCTTCTTGGAAGCCGGATCGATCAGTTTCAGATTAGACAGATGAATAGCGGCTTCACGTGTAATGATGCCACCTTCTTCACCCATACGCGTTGCTTTCTGGTGACGCTTGATCAGCGCAGCACCACGCACAACAGCACGGTTTTCAGCCGGACGGACGGAAAGGACTTCACCCTGCGTTCCCTTGGAGGAACCGCTGATGACAACAACCGTATCGCCTTTTTTAATGCGAGCAGCCATTTATAGAACCTCCGGCGCCAGAGAGATAATTTTCATGAACTTGCGCGCACGCAGTTCACGAACAACCGGGCCGAAGATACGGGTGCCGATCGGCTCCTGCTGCTTGTTGATCAGAACAGCAGCATTCTTATCAAAGCGGATGGCGCTCCCATCGGGGCGACGAACCGGATAAGAGGTACGCACGATAACAGCTTGGTGGACGTCGCCTTTTTTCACCTTCCCGCGGGGGATGGCTTCCTTGACAGACACGACGATCACGTCGCCGACCGAGGCGGATTTCCGTTTGGAACCGCCCAGCACCTTGATGCACTGCACCTGACGCGCACCAGAATTGTCGGCCACGTCGAGGTTGGTCTCGGGATGGATCATGATCTAGATATCCTTACCTTACGCCGACACGCCAGCGGAGGACGCATCAACGACCTCGCCGTTGCGTGCCACCACGGCCCACGTCTTGCGGCGGGAGATCGGTGCACACTCGATGATGCGCACGGTATCGCCAACTTTGCAGACATTCTCTTCATCGTGCGCTGCATATTTCTTTGAGCGACGGATGAACTTCTTATACAGCGGATGCATGACGCGACGATCGACAAGAACCGTTACGGTCTTGTCCATCTTGTCGCTGGTCACACGTCCGGTAAGGACGCGCCTTGGCATCGTCCAACTCCCTTCAGGAAATGGCAGCAGATGTTTTCGCACCTGCCGCAGACTTCTCAGTATTCTGCGCAGCAATCGTTTTGATGCGCGCAATTTCACGACGGACCACACGAATGCGGCTCTGGCCTTCGTTCTGCCCGGTTGCCTTCTGGAACCGGAGATTGAGCTGCTCACGCTTCAGCTCCAGCAGAAGCGTGTTCAGTTCATCGGCCGTCTTGGCACGCAGGTCAGCGGGCTTTGTTGCCTTCGCCATCTTACGCATCTCCAATTCGGGTCACAAATTTCGTCTTGATCGGCAGCTTTGCCGCACCCAGAGCCAGCGCTTCACGCGCAACTTCAGGCGGCACGCCTTCGATTTCAAACAAGATGCGACCGGGTTTCACACGGGCCACCCAGTATTCTGGTGATCCCTTGCCCGAGCCCATACGCACTTCTGCAGGCTTTGTCGAGACCGGAAGGTCAGGAAAAATACGAATCCACACGCGACCTGCGCGTTTCATCGCCCTGGTGATAGCCCGACGAGAGGCTTCAATCTGCCGTGCGGTGATACGTTCGGGCTGAAGAGCCTTCAGACCGAACGTACCGAAGTTGAGCGTCGTACCGCTTTTGGCCAGGCCGTGAATACGACCTTTGTGAGCCTTGCGGAATTTAGTTCGCTTCGGAGAGAGCATTGTCTTCTATCCTTCGCCTCAGCGCTGAGGGGCCTGCTCGGCCGCCCGGCGGTCCTGAGCCAGTGGGTCATGCGCAAGGATCTCACCTTTGAAGATCCAGACCTTCACGCCGCAGCTGCCGTAGGTCGTCCGCGCGGTGGCTGTTCCATAATCGATGTCAGCGCGCAGCGTGTGAAGCGGCACGCGCCCTTCACGGTACCACTCGATACGAGCGATTTCTGCGCCACCCAGACGACCGGAACAGTTGATACGGATACCCTGTGCGCCAAGACGCATAGCGGACTGCACGGCGCGCTTCATGGCGCGACGGAAGGCCACACGACGTTCAAGCTGCTGCGCAATGTTGTCAGCAACCAGCGTGGCATCGATTTCGGGCTTGCGGATCTCAACAATGTTGAGAGCCACTTCCGTACCGGCCATTTTGGTCAGCTCTTTGCGCAGAGCATCGATGTCCTGACCCTTCTTGCCGATCACAACACCCGGACGCGCGGCGTAGATGGTCACACGCGGCTTCTTGGCCGGGCGTTCGATCACGACGCGAGACACACCAGCACCGGAAAGCTTGCGGCGCAGGAACGCACGCAGCTTCAGGTCTTCATGCAGCAGGCGGGAATAGTCGGAGTCAGCGTACCAACGGCTATCCCAGGTGCGATTGATTCCGAGCCGCAGCCCGATTGGATTGACTTTATGTCCCATACGTCAGGCCGCCTTCTGCTCAGGAGAAGCTGCTTCGGGCTCCGGAGCCCGTTCGGCAACAACAATCTTCAGATGGCTGAAGAACTTTTCCACACGGGCGGAGCGACCACGGCCACGCGCATGGAAGCGACGCATGACGATGGATTTTCCGACCTCAGCCGTCTTCACAACCAGCTGGTCAACGTCCAGCTGATGATTGTTCTCTGCATTGGCAATCGCGCTTTCCAGGGTCTTTTTGACTTCCTGGGCAATGCGACGCTTGGAGAACGTCAAGGTTGCGACAGCCTGAGACGCGGGCTTGTTGCGGATCAGACCCGCAACAAGGTTCAACTTACGGGGACTAACCCGGATGTTGCGCGTAATAGCCTGCGCTTCTGTTTCCGCGAGCGTGCGCGGATGCTTCGGCTTGCTCATCTTAGCCCCGCTTCGACTTCTTATCGGCCCCATGCCCGTGGAATGTACGGGTGGGAGAAAATTCGCCGAACTTGTGTCCGACCATGTTCTCCGTCACCTGCACGGGCAGGAACTTCTGACCATTATAAACACCGAACGTCAAACCAACGAACTGCGGAAGGATCGTAGAACGACGTGACCAGATCTTGATCACTTCATTACGACCCGACGCGCGGGACGCCTCAGCCTTGTTCAGCAGATACCCGTCGACGAACGGGCCTTTCCAGACGGAACGTGCCATCTTCTATTGCCCCTTACTTGCCGGTCTTCCGACGACGGATAATCAGACTGTCCGTACGCTTGTTGACCCGAGTTTTATAACCTTTGGTGGGCTTGCCCCACGGCGTGACCGGATGACGGCCACCAGAGGTGCGGCCTTCACCACCACCATGCGGATGGTCAACCGGGTTCATCACAACGCCTCGGTTATGCGGACGACGGCCCAGCCAGCGCGAACGGCCAGCTTTACCGATATGCTGGTTCATGTTGTCCGGGTTGGAGACAGCGCCAACCGTAGCCATGCATTCACCACGCACAACGCGCAGCTCACCAGACTGCAGCTTGATCTGCGCATAACCGGCATCTTTACCGACGAGCTGCGCATACGTTCCAGCGGAACGGGCCAGCTTGCCACCGGCGCCCTGCTTCATCTCGATGTTATGCACGATCGTGCCAACCGGAATAGCGGCCAGCGGCATTGCGTTACCCGGCTTGATGTCCACGCGCGTGCCGGAGATGACATTGTCACCAACCTTCAGACGCTGCGGTGCCAGGATATAAGCCAGCTCACCATCTTCGTACTTCACCAGCGCGATGAAGGCGGTACGGTTGGGGTCGTATTCCAGACGCTCAACCGTGCCCAGCACATCAAACTTGCGACGCTTGAAGTCGATATAGCGGTAAGACTGCTTGTGCCCGCCGCCACGGAAACGAGACGTGGTGCGACCGTTATTGTTACGGCCGCCCGTCTTGTTTTTACCTTCCGTCAGCTGCTTGACCGGCTTGCCCTTCCAAAGGTCGGAACGATCGATCAGAACCGTACCACGAAGGCTCGGCGTGACGGGATTAAAGTGCTTCAGTGCCATTTGTTCCTACCCCACGTCACGCCAGTTTGGCGGTAAGGTCGATGGACTGACCTTCCGCGAGCTGAACGAACGCCTTCTTGATATCAGAACGCTGCCCCATACGCCCTTTGAAGCGCTTGGTCTTGCCCTTCTGGACAAGGGTGTTAACGCCAACGACCTTGACGCCGAACAGTGTTTCCACAGCCACTTTGATTTCAGGCTTGGTTGCAGAAATCGCAACCTTGAAAACAACCTGATTCTTCTCTGAAAGCGCAGTTGCCTTTTCCGTGATCAGCGGCGCACGAACAATGTCGTACATCGCTTCACGGGAAAGACGCTCGGCTTTCTTGCGCAGAGCAAGAATGTTCGTCATGCCAGGCGCTCCTTCAGACCCTCGAGGCCAGCCTGCGTAATCGCCAGGACCTCGTGATTAAGAATGTCATAAACATTGGCGCCAATTGTCGGCAGGACATCAATGCGCGGCAGGTTGCTTGCAGCGCGCAGGAAGCCTTCATCAACAGTTGCGTCAACAATAAGGGCAGACTTCCAGCCAAGCGTCTTCAGCTTCGCTGCCAGTTCGCTCGTGCGTGCCACACCGGAAGCGGACTGAAGGACAACCAGCTTGCCTTCTTTCGCTTTCTGGGACAGCGCAGAGATCAGACCGAGGCGACGCACCTTCTTGGGAAGGTCATACCCGTGATCACGCACAACCGGACCGTGGACCACGCCACCGGTGCGATACTGCGGTGCACGGAGAGAGCCCTGACGAGCGCTACCGGTGCCTTTCTGGCGATACGGCTTCTTGGTCGTGCCGGACACTTCGCCCATGCCTTTGACCTTGTGCGTACCAGCGCGGCGCTTGGCCAGCTGCCAGTGCACGACGCGCGCCATGATGTCATTGCGCGGCGCTACGGAAAACAGCGCATCGGGAAGCGTAGCAGATCCGGCGGTGCCGTTATCAAGCGTTTTGATTTCGATTTCCATGACCTCAGCCCTCCGCCGTCACGAGAGCGGCCGGATAAGGCGCATCGACATGGCGGGGTTTTTTAATCGCATCACGGACCAGAACGACACCGTTTTTAGCTCCGGGGACGGAACCACGGATCATGATCAGGTTCTTTTCCGGATCGATCGCAGCAATTTCAAGATTCAGCGTGGTAATCCGCTCGTCGCCGAGGTGACCAGCCATCTTCTTGTTCTTGAAGGTCTTACCCGGATCCTGACGGTTACCGGTAGAACCATGTGAACGGTGAGAGATGGAAACGCCGTGGGAGGCTTCCAGACCGGCAAAGTTCCAGCGCTTCATGGCGCCCGCGAACCCTTTACCCTTGCTGGTGCCTGTCACGTCGACTTTCTGCCCCACGACGAAGTGAGCAGCGGAAAGAGAAGCGCCGATATCCAGCGTAGCATCGTCTGCTACACGGAATTCAACCAGCTTCTTCTTCGGCTCAACCTGCGTGCGGGCAAAATGGCCGCGGTTCGGCTTAGAGACATTTTTTACCTTGGCTTTGCCCATACCCAGCTGAATAGCTGTATAGCCATCCCGCTCCTGGGTACGAACATCCACCACCTGCACGGAATCCACATGCAGGACGGTAACGGGCACATGTGTGCCATCTTCCTTGAACAGTCGGGACATACCCAACTTCTTTGCGATCAATCCGGTGCGCATCGTCTGGACCTTAAAGTTTGATCTCGACATCCACGCCAGCGGCGAGGTCGAGTTTCATGAGAGCGTCCACGGTCTGCGGAGTCGGCTCGACAATGTCGAGCAGGCGGCGATGAGTCCGAATTTCGAACTGTTCGCGACTTTTCTTATCCACGTGGGGGGAACGGTTCACTGTAAACCGCTCGATATGCGTCGGCAGCGGGATAGGACCCCGAACCCGCGCACCCGTACGCTTCGCCGTATTGACGATCTCTTTTGTGCTGTTGTCCAGCACACGATGATCGTACGCCTTCAGGCGAATGCGGATGTTCTGGTTGTCCATTGTTTCTTAGTCCAACACTTTACTGGTCCGGGGTAGCCCGGCCGCCAAGTAAGACCCCGACTGAAGAACTCAGCCGGGGTCATCCAGTCCTAGGCCTCTAGCCGATTACTCGGTGATAGAAGCAACCACGCCGGCACCAACGGTGCGGCCACCTTCGCGAATAGCGAAGCGCAGGCCTTCATCCATGGCGATCGGAGCGATCAGCTCAACATCCATAGCGCAGTTATCGCCAGGCATGACCATTTCCGTGCCTTCCGGCAGGTGAACAACGCCGGTGACGTCGGTCGTGCGGAAATAGAACTGCGGACGATAGTTGGTGAAGAACGGCGTGTGACGGCCACCTTCATCCTTCGTCAGGATGTATGCTTCAGCTTTAAACTTCTTGTGCGGGGTGATGGAACCCGGCTTTGCAAGAACCTGGCCACGCTCAACGTCTTCACGCTTCGTGCCACGCACCAGCGCGCCGATGTTGTCACCTGCTTCACCGCGATCAAGCAGCTTACGGAACATTTCAACGCCCGTAACGGTCGTCTTGATAGTGTCCTTCAGGCCGACGATTTCAACTTCGTCACCCACGTTCACAACACCACGTTCAACACGACCCGTCACCACGGTGCCACGACCGGAGATGGAGAACACGTCTTCGATCGGCATCAGGAACGGACGGTCAACCGGACGTTCCGGCTGCGGGATGTATGCGTCAACCGCATCCATCAGGTCGCGCACGCGGTTTTCACCGATTTCCGGATCACCATCTTCCAGAGTCACCAGAGCGGAACCCTTGACGATGGGGATATCGTCGCCAGGGAACTGGTAGGAAGACAGAAGTTCACGAACTTCCATTTCAACCAGCTCAAGCAGTTCCGGATCGTCAACCTGGTCAACCTTGTTCAGGAAGACAACCAGAGCCGGCACGCCGACCTGACGAGCGAGCAGGATGTGCTCACGGGTCTGCGGCATCGGGCCATCAGCTGCGGAAACCACGAGAATCGCGCCGTCCATCTGCGCTGCACCCGTGATCATGTTCTTCACGTAGTCAGCATGTCCGGGGCAGTCGACGTGTGCGTAGTGACGCTTTGCGGTTTCATATTCCACGTGAGCTGTGGAAATGGTGATCCCACGAGCGCGCTCTTCAGGAGCGGCGTCAATCTGGTCGTATGCCTTGAATTCAGCACCACCGACTTTCGCCAGCGTCTTCGTGATAGCAGCCGTCAGAGACGTCTTGCCATGGTCAACGTGACCGATGGTGCCGATGTTGCAGTGCGGTTTATTCCGCTCAAACTTAGCCTTAGCCATTTCTCTACTCCATGCCCCGAAAATTTATCGGGATGCAGTTTTTAATAAGTCCGCCCTCACTCCACAAGGAGTGAATGCCACACCTAAAAGATTACCAGCGATAGTGACTGAACGCCTTGTTCGCTTCAGCCATACGGTGGGTATCTTCACGCTTCTTCACAGCAGCGCCACGGTTGTTCACAGCGTCCATCAGCTCATTGGACAACCGGTCCTGCATGGTGTTCTCACCCCGCTTGCGGGAGGCGTCGATCACCCAACGAATAGCCAGCGCCTGACGACGCTCGGCACGCACTTCAACAGGCACCTGATAGGTCGCACCACCAACACGGCGGGAACGAACTTCTACTGCAGGCTTAACGTTATCCAGGGCATTGTGAAACAATGCGACCGGATCAGCGGAAGCTCCACTCCGGCGAACCATCGCCTCGAGAGCTCCGTAAACAATCCTCTCCGCAGTGGATTTTTTGCCATCATACATCAGAGCGTTCATGAAACGCGTAATGACAATATCTCCGAACTTCGGATCAGGAAGAATCTCACGCTTAACAGCGCGGTGACGGCGGCTCATACCTTAACTTCCTCTTACTTCGGACGCTTCGCGCCGTAGAGCGAACGCCGCTGACGACGCTTAGCAATACCCTGGGTATCCAGGACACCGCGAAGGATGTGATAACGCACACCCGGAAGGTCTTTTACTCGACCGCCACGGATAAGCACGACGCTATGTTCCTGAAGGTTGTGGCCTTCACCCGGAATATAACTCACCACCTCATAGCCATTCGTCAGACGCACCTTTGCAACTTTACGCAGTGCGGAGTTCGGCTTTTTAGGCGTCGTCGTATAAACACGGGTGCAAACACCACGTTTCTGGGGGCAACCCTGCAGTGCGGGCACTTTGTTGCGCTTAACCGCAGGCTTGCGCCCCTTGGCAATGAGCTGGTTGATGGTCGGCATGCGCCTTTCCCGATCCTTACACAGTTCGGCCGGCTAGTCTTTTTATCGACTGCCGACTGTCATTTGAAAAACCCACCAGGCAACAACACCCGTGTGGGGCTATCTAGGCATCCGGCCCCGCCTCCTACTGGAAGCCCACCGCATGCTTACACAAGAATTACGAATTTACCCCCGCTCCGGCACAGGAGCAGAAGCTGAGGGCTGCTAACTACCGCTCCCCCCCCCTTAAGTCAAGCGGGGTCTGCGATTCTCGGCCTTTAAAATGTAAAGAAGGCCTTTCATAAAAAGAAAGGGACCAAAGCGATGCTCTGGTCCCTCTCCTCTTCTCAGTCTTTACAGACGAATGCTGCGTTATTCGGCAGCAGATTTTCCGACACGCTGGCGGTCCTGAGACGCTGCGATAGCCCGCAGACGATTCATGACACTCCCCGTGCCCGCCGGGATCAGGCGGCCGACAATGACGTTCTCTTTGAGACCGTTCAGTGTATCCACCTTCCCTGCCGTTGCCGCTTCTGTCAGGACACGCGTGGTCTCCTGGAAGGACGCTGCAGAGATAAAGGACTGCGTCTGGAGAGACGCCTTCGTAATACCCTGCAACACCGGCATGGCATGCGCCGGACGTTCACCCGCGTTCAGGCGCTTGGTGTTTTCCGTCTCGTACTCAATCCGGTCAACGGTTTCGCCAATGAGGTACGTCGTATCTCCAGGCTCCAGAATTTCAACCTTCTGAAGCATCTGGCGCACGATGACTTCAATGTGCTTGTCGTTGATCTTCACGCCCTGAAGACGATACACATCCTGAATTTCATTCACGAGGTAGTCGGAAAGAGCCTCAACCCCCATGACTTTCAGAATGTCATGCGGCACGCGGGGACCGTCGACCAGCGGATCGCCTTTTTCGACGAAGTCGCCTTCCTGAACAGACACGTGCTTGCCTTTGGGGATCAGATATTCAGTCTCTTCACCCGTCTCATCGTTCTTCACGATAATACGGCGCTTGGACTTGTAGTCCTTCCCAAACTCAACACGGCCTTCCATTTCCGCGATAATCGCATGGTCTTTCGGGCGGCGGGCTTCAAAAAGTTCAGCCACACGCGGCAGACCACCGGTAATATCGCGGGTCTTGGAGCCTTCACGCGGCAGACGTGCCAGCACGTCACCCGCATGCACCTCGGCACCGTTTTCAACGGACAGAAGCGATTCAGGCGGCAGGAAGTAGCGGGCATCGTTGCCGTTATCCAGCTTGATGACCTCACCGTTGGCACCCTTGAGCTGCAGACGCGGACGCAGATCAACGCCCTTGCCTGCCTGCTTGTAGTCCACCACCGTCTTGGCTGTCAGACCAGTCACTTCGTCCATACGCTCGACGAGCGTGATGGAGTCGATCAGGTCAAGATACTCAACCTTACCGGCTTTTTCGGTGATGATCGGCAGGGTGTAGGGATCCCACTCGGCCAGCTTCTGGCCGCGCGCGACTTCCGCACCTTCCGTTGTCAGCAGGCGCGCACCATACGGCACACGATAGCGGGCTTTTTCCACCCCGGCTTCGTCGGTCAGCAGGATTTCACAGTTACGGGCCATGACAACCGGCACGCCCTGACTGTTCTGCACCACGTTCCGGTTGCGGATAAGAACCTTACCGTCACGAGAGGCTTCAATCATGGACTGCTCGGCACCACGCTGCGCCGCGCCACCGATATGGAAGGTACGCATGGTGAGCTGCGTGCCCGGTTCACCGATGGACTGCGCGGCAATAACACCCACAGCTTCACCAATGTTGACCGGCGTGCCGCGTGCAAGGTCACGGCCATAGCAGTGACCACACACGCCCACGCGGCTATCGCAGGTCAGCACGGAGCGGATCTGAACCGTTTCCACGCCAGAGGCTTCAATCCGTTCTGCATCAGCTTCGTCGATCAGGCGGTTGCGGGGAGCAACCACGCTTCCGGACGCAGGATCGATCACATCAGCAGCCAGAGTCCGGCCGAGGATCCGTTCGGACAGGGAGGAGACAACCTCACCACCATCCATGACAGCGCGAATGGTCAATCCACGCTCGGTGCCGCAATCATTTTCAACAATGATGCAGTCCTGCGCAACGTCAACCAGACGACGTGTCAGATACCCGGAGTTCGCGGTCTTCAGAGCGGTATCGGCCAGCCCCTTACGTGCACCGTGGGTGGACGTAAAGTAATCGAGAACCGACAGACCTTCTTTAAAGTTGGCGATAATCGGCTGTTCGATAATCTCACCGGACGGCTTGGCCATCAGGCCGCGCATCCCGGCAAGCTGCTTCATCTGAGCCGGCGACCCACGAGCCCCGGAGTGGCTCATCATCCACACAGAGTTGATGGGCTTGCCAATTTCCTGACGGGAAATCTCTTTGGTCATGGCCGCCTGGACTTCGTCCGTGCAGCGTGACCAGGCATCCACCACCTTGTTGTAGCGTTCGCCAGCCGTGATCAGACCATCCTGATACTGCTGTTCAAACTCTTTGACTTCAGCCGTCGTGCGGTCAACCAGAACTTTCTTTTCAGCCGGGATGATCATGTCATCCTTACCGAAGGAAATACCGGCTTTCGCAGCGTGGCGGAACCCGAGCGCCATCAGGCGGTCACAGAAGATCACCGCTTCTTTCTGACCACAGTGACGGTAAACCGTATCAATAACGTCAGACACGGCCTTCTTGGTCAGCTGCTTGTTGATCAGCGAGAACGGGATCGCGTCACTCTTCGGCAGAATCTGAGCAATCAGCACGCGGCCGGGTGTGGTCACGATCGTTTCGTGATGCTTCTTGCCGTCAGCGTCAATGCTCTCGAAGCGCGCACGGATCTTGTCATGCAGCTTCAGCACGCCGGCAGTCAGGGCGTATTCCACCTCACTGATAGACGAGAAGGACGGTGCACCTTTTTTGATCAGCTCACCGGTTGTGTCGTCATACTCATTGCGGTCCGGTGTCGCGCCGAATTCAGGCGTTTCGAGGCTGAGATAATACAGCCCGAGAACAATATCCTGAGACGGCACGATAATGGGCTTACCATTTGCCGGGCTGAGAATGTTGTTGGTGGACATCATCAGCACGCGTGCTTCAAGCTGCGCCTCAAGGCTCAGCGGCACGTGCACGGCCATCTGGTCACCGTCGAAGTCCGCGTTGAAGGCGGTGCAGACGAGCGGGTGAAGCTGAATGGCTTTGCCTTCAACCAGAACCGGCTCGAACGCCTGAATACCCAGACGGTGAAGGGTCGGGGCGCGGTTCAGCATCACGGGATGCTCGCGGATGACCTCTTCAAGGATATCCCAGACTTCCGGACGCTCTTTTTCCACCATCCGCTTCGCGGCCTTGATGGTTGTGGCGTGACCGTACTTTTCCAGCTTGGAGTAGATGAACGGCTTGAACAGTTCCAGCGCCATCTTCTTGGGAAGACCGCACTGGTGCAGCTTCATTTCCGGGCCGACCACGATGACCGAACGGCCGGAGTAGTCAACGCGCTTACCAAGAAGGTTCTGACGGAAGCGGCCCTGCTTGCCTTTCAGCATATCGGACAGAGACTTCAGTGGACGCTTGTTGGCACCGGTAATGGCACGGCCACGACGACCGTTGTCAAACAGGGCATCAACAGCTTCCTGAAGCATACGCTTTTCGTTACGCACGATGATATCGGGCGCACGCAGCTCCATCAGGCGCTTCAGACGGTTGTTACGGTTGATCACGCGACGATACAGATCGTTCAGATCGGACGTTGCGAAACGACCACCATCCAGCGGCACCAGCGGGCGCAGTTCCGGCGGAATGACCGGGACCAGATCAAGAATCATCCACTCGGGGCGTGAGCCGCTTTCCGAGAAGGCCTCAACCAGCTTCAGGCGCTTGACGAACTTCTTGCGCTTGGCTTCAGAGGTCGTCTCTTTCAGTTCCTGGCGCAGCTCGACTTTTTCGGCATCACAATCGATGCGTTCGAGCACCTTCTTGATCGCTTCAGCACCGATCCCGACTTCAATACCTTCTTCGCCATATTCATCCATGGCATCGAGGTACTGTTCTTCCGTCAGCAGGGAGTACTGCTTGAGCGGAGACGTGCCGGGTTCAAGAACCAGATAGTTCTCGAAATACAGAACCTTTTCGAGATCTTTCAGCGTCATGTCGACCATCAGGCCGATACGGCTGGGGAGAGACTTCAGAAACCAGATATGGGCGACAGGGCTGGCAAGCTGGATGTGACCCATCCGCTCGCGCCGCACCTTTGCCAGAGTGACTTCAACGCCGCATTTTTCACAGACAATACCGCGGAACTTCATCCGCTTGTATTTGCCGCACAGGCATTCGTAGTCCTTGATCGGACCAAAAATACGCGCGCAGAACAGACCATCGCGTTCCGGTTTGAATGTCCGGTAGTTGATTGTCTCGGGCTTCTTGATTTCACCAAACGACCAGGACCGGATCTGCTCAGGCGATGCAAGCTGAATCTTGATCTGGTCGAAGGTCATCGCCTGGCCGGTCTGGCCAAGAATTTTCATGAGTTCATTCATGTGCCGAAGCCCCCAAAGGGAAATGAGGAGCCGGAATCGTCATTCCGGCCTCCCCCTTAAAATAAGAACGGATCGTGGTGCGAAGGGTCACCTTTATTTGGTCCCCTGCTCCAGCTCAACATTAAGGCCAAGGGATTTCAGTTCCTTGATCAGAACGTTAAAGCTTTCCGGAATGCCGGCTTCGAAGTCATCCTGCTCACGCACAATGGCTTCATAGACCTTGGTTCGACCGGACACGTCATCCGATTTCACCGTCAGCATTTCCTGCAGCGTATAGGCCGCACCATAGGCTTCCAGAGCCCAGACTTCCATTTCACCAAAGCGCTGGCCACCGAACTGCGCCTTACCACCCAGCGGCTGCTGGGTCACAAGCGAATACGGACCGATGGAGCGTGCATGGATCTTGTCATCAACAAGGTGATGCAGCTTGAGCATGTAGATGTAACCGACTGTGGTCTTGCGCTCGAACGGCTCACCCGTACGACCATCAATCAGCTGCGACTGCCCGGATTTATCAACCCCTGCCTTTTCAAGCATGGCTTCGATATCCGGAATGGACGCACCATCAAACACCGGCGTTGCAATGGGCACGCCCTTGCGCAGGTTGTTGCACAGCTCGGTCAGCTCTTTGTTGTCCATATTGGCAATGGCATCATCATAGATGTTCTGCCCATAGACATCCTTGAGACGATCCAGCAGTTCCTGACGCTTCTCACCCGTGCGCTGGTATTCATCCACCAGATCACCGATGCCGCGCCCGATATTGGCGCATGCCCAGCCAAGATGCGTTTCCAGAATCTGCCCCACGTTCATACGAGACGGCACACCCAGCGGATTCAGCACGATGTCGACCGACGTGCCATCTTCCAGGAACGGCATGTCTTCAACCGGCACCACGCGTGAGACCACACCCTTGTTTCCGTGACGACCGGCCATTTTGTCACCCGGCTGAAGCTTGCGCTTCACGGCAACAAAGACCTTGACCATTTTCATCACGCCGGGCGGCAGTTCATCACCGCGCTGCAGCTTTTCAACCTTGCTTTCGAAGCGGGCCTGAATTTTTGCCACAGAGGCATCAAATTCACGACGCAGCGTTTCCAGCTCAGCCATCACCTCATCAGAGGCCACAACAATGTTGCGCCATGCGCCGCGAGGATGCTCGTCCAGAACCTCATCCGTGATCACGGTGCCGGAGCGAATACCCTTGAAGCCCGCACCAGCGGTCTGATCCAGCAGCTTCTCACGCAGACGGCTGTAGAAGGAACGTTCCTGAATGGCGCGCTCGTCATCACGGTCCTTGGACAGACGTTCGATTTCGGCGCGTTCAATCGCCATCGCACGTTCGTCCTTGTCCACGCCACGGCGTGAGAACACGCGGACGTCAACAATGGTGCCGGTGGTGCCGGGCGGCAGGCGCAGAGACGTATCCCGCACATCGGATGCTTTTTCACCGAAGATGGCACGCAGAAGCTTTTCTTCCGGTGTCATCGGGCTTTCACCCTTTGGCGTGACCTTACCGATGAGAATATCACCGGGGTTCACTTCAGCGCCGACATACACAATGCCTGCTTCGTCCAGGTTCCGCAGCGCTTCTTCACCCACATTGGGGATGTCACGCGTGATTTCTTCCTGACCGAGCTTGGTATCACGCGCCATGACTTCGAATTCCTCGATATGGATCGAGGTAAACACGTCATCTTTCGCAATACGTTCGGAGATCAGGATGGAGTCTTCGAAGTTGTAACCATTCCAGGGCATGAACGCGACGAGCGTGTTACGGCCCAGAGCCAGTTCACCCAGCTCCGTGGACGGACCATCCGCAATAATATCACCAGCGCGAACCGTATCCCCCACATGGACCAGCGGACGCTGGTTGATGCAGGTGGACTGGTTGGAGCGGGAATACTTCCGCAGACGATAGATATCGACACCCTGCGTGGAACCGTTTTCATCCGTTGCACGGACAACGATACGCGCACCGTCGATCTGGTCCACAATACCCTGACGGCGGGCAACGATTGTCGCACCGGAGTCATGAGCCACTGCGGCTTCCATCCCTGTGCCAACCAGCGGCGCATCAGAGCGCACCAGCGGCACAGCCTGACGCTGCATGTTCGAGCCCATCAGTGCGCGGTTCGCGTCATCGTTCTCAAGGAACGGGATCAGCGCCGCAGCAACAGACACAAGCTGCTTGGGGGAAACGTCACACGCCGTCACTTCAGTCGGCGGCACGAGGCGGAAGTCCCCACCACGACGCACGGACACCAGTTCACCCGTCAGCGTGCCATCGGCGCTCTGCTTGGCATCCGCCTGCGCCACGACCAGCTTTTCTTCTTCCATGGCGGACAGATATTTCCAGCCATCCTGAAGAACGCCGTCTTTCACCAGGCGATACGGCGTTTCAATAAAGCCGTACTTGTTCACCTTGGCGTAGGTGGAGAGCGAGTTGATCAGACCGATGTTCGGGCCTTCCGGCGTTTCAATCGGGCAGATACGGCCATAATGGGTCGGATGAACGTCACGCACTTCAAAGCCTGCGCGTTCACGGGTCAGACCGCCCGGGCCAAGCGCTGAAAGACGACGCTTGTGCGTGACTTCAGAGAGCGGGTTGGTCTGGTCCATGAACTGGCTGAGCTGGGAAGACCCGAAGAACTCACGCACAGCAGCGGCGGCAGGCTTCGCGTTGATCAGGTCATGCGGCATGACCGTATCAATATCGACAGAGCCCATACGCTCGCGAATGGCGCGTTCCATACGCAGCAGGCCAACGCGATACTGGTTTTCCATCAGTTCACCAACCGAGCGGACGCGGCGGTTACCAAGGTTATCAATATCATCGACCTGACCGCGGCCGTCTTTCAGTTCACACATGACCTTGATGGTGCGCAGGATATCTTCCTTGCGCAGCACGCGCACGGTGTCCGGCACATCAATATCAAGCCGCATGTTCATTTTCACACGACCGACCGAAGAGAGGTCATAACGGTCCGGGTCAAAGAACAGGCCATGGAACATGGCATCGGCGGTTTCAGCCGTCGGCGGCTCACCGGGGCGCATGACGCGGTAGATATCAATCAGCGCTTCATCACGTGAGCTGTTTTTATCAACAACCAGCGTATTCCGGATCCACGGCCCCTTGGCGGCATCAATCGCCAGAACCGGCAGGTCCGTAATCCCGGCTTCAGCCAGATCCGTCAGCGTAGCTTCAGTGATTTCGTCACCGGCTTCGGCATAGATCTCGCCCGTGTCCGTGTTGACGATATCGTGGGCGATAAAGCGGCCCAGCAGATCAATATCACCAACCAGCACTTCGCGGGTTTTTTCGGCAATCTTGCGCACCATGCGCGCTGTCAGCTTCGCTTCTGCCTCGGCGACGATTTCACCGGTTTCAGCATCCACCAGCGGCGCAAGCAGCTTCATGCCACGGAAGGAGTCCGCATCGAACGGACGTGCCCAGCCCTTGGCGGTTTTCGTGAAGACGACGGTGTCATAGAAATAGGAGAGGATTTCGTTATCATCCATCCCCTTGATATCCAGAGCATCAACATCGCCCCCTTCCGCCAGCTTTGCCTTGCGGGCAGCAGCGGAGGCAGCGCCTTCCAGCGCATAGAGCAGCGTGGTGACAGGCAGCTTGCGCTTGCGGTCGATACGCACATAGATCAGGTCTTTGGCATCGAACTCGAAGTCCAGCCAGGACCCGCGATACGGGATGACGCGGGCAGCAAACAGATATTTGCCTGAAGAGTGCGTCTTGCCCTTGTCGTGATCAAAGAACACGCCGGGAGAACGGTGCATCTGGCTGACGATGACACGCTCGGTCCCGTTGATGATAAAGGTGCCGTTATCGGTCATCAGGGGCATGTCGCCCATATAGACCGGCTGCTCCTTGATATCCCGGATAGAACGGGACCCTGTGTCTTCATCCACATCCCATACAATGAGACGGAGGATGACTTTCAGCGGAGCGGAATAGGTCAGCCCGCGCTGAATGCATTCTTCAACATCATATTTCGGCTCTTCGAATTCGTAGCTGACGAATTCGAGCCGCCCGCGACCTGCAAAGTCGTTAATCGGGAATACAGACCGGAAAACCTCCTGCAAACCTGTCGGTGTGCGCGCATCAGGCGACACATTCGCCTGAAGAAACGTCTCGTAAGACGCACGCTGCACGTCAATCAGGTTCGGCATCGGAGCGATTTCGGGGATCCGCCCGAAACTCTTGCGAATCCGCTTCCGTCCTGTGAACGATTTGGTGATTGCGTTCATCGTCGCTCCTGCCCCGCCCTTGTCTCGGACCATCAGGCCCGCCGCTTTACCGCGGGCCTGATGGTCCGATCTGTAGTAACCGGCCTTCACTCACGCCGGGAAATCCCGACTTATATACCCGCCCCGAACCGGATCCGGAACAGGCAAACGGGCAGAGGCAACACACCCCCACCCGAAAACCTCTTGCATCACCCCGCCAGCCTGAGGCAGCGGGGTTCTGGCAAACTTATTTAATTTCGACGGTCGCGCCGTTTTCTTCAAGAATCTTCTTGATTTTGTCGGCTTCGTCTTTCGTTGCGCCTTCTTTGACGGTCTTCGGTGCACCTTCAACCAGGTCCTTGGCTTCTTTCAGGCCCAGACCCGTGATGGCACGGATTTCCTTAATGACGTTAATTTTCTTGTCGCCAGCAGCGGCCAGAATGACGTCGAATTCGGTCTTTTCTTCAACCGGAGCAGCGGCAGCAGCCGGACCAGCAGCAGCAACTGCAACCGGAGCAGCAGCAGAAACGCCCCACTTTTCTTCGAGCAGCTTGGAGAGTTCAGCAGCTTCAAGAACCGTCAGAGCGGACAGTTCGTCAACGAGCTTGTTCAGATCAGCCATGATTGGACTTCCTAATATAATCACTGGTTTGCAAAGCACAACCTCCCAGATGAAAGGTCGTGCGATTTCTTGAACACGTCTTCAGAAGAAGGCGTGCTTCAGGCGGCTTCCGCCTCACCCGTTTTGGCATAGGCCCCAAAAACCCGGGCAAGCTGCGCTGCCGGCGCCTGGGTGACCGCTGCGATACGCGTAGCGGGCGTGGAGATAAGACCCACGAGCTGCGCGCGCAGTTCATCCAGAGACGGCAGTTCGGCCAGAGCCTTCAGTCCAGCGGCGTCAAGCACCTGTGAACCAAGAGAACCCCCGACCAGCTCAAGCTTGTCATTGGTTTTGGCGAACTCGACGATCACCTTTGCCACTGCTACCGGATCAGCTGCCCAAGCAAGGGCGGTTGGTCCTTTAAGCATCGGCACGATGCCGTCGAACTGGGTCCCATCCAGGGCGAGAGTTGCCAGCCGGTTTTTTGCGACCTTGTAAGTTGCACCCGCTGCACGCACTTTGCGTCGCAGATCCGTCACATCAGCTACGGTCAACCCGGCATTCCGGGTCACCACAACCATGGACGTTTCGGCAAACACGGCGGCAAGGGCTGCAACAGCGGCCTGCTTTTCCGTACGGTTCAAATCCCGTCTCCGTCTTGCTTTATCCAGCCTTGGCCAGACAAAGCGGGTTGCCCTCAGGATTTCACAAAGCAACGTGAAATCCGCTCGCCTGTCCTTCAAACGGAATACCCGGAGCCTGCCGAAAAACAGCCTGCAACCAGCATCCCCGTCTTACACGCGCAAACCCCAGGGGTTTTTATGGCATGACGCCACGTGTGATCTCGGACAGGTCGGGAAGCACAGCCCGAAGGCCGACTTCCCTTAATGTGCCGCACCGGACCGAGGCCCGATGCAGCAGCATCTCAAACTCAGCCTGCGAAGGCTGAGACGTCCAGCTGAACGCCCGGACCCATGGTGGAGGAAAGAGCAACCTTCTTGAGGTATGTGCCCTTCGCACCAGACGGACGAGCCTTCTGCACGGCATCAACGAACGCGCGGGCATTTTCAGCCAGCTTCGCTTCATCGAAAGAAGCCTTGCCGATGCCAGCGTGAACGATACCGGCTTTTTCAGCGCGGTATTCAACCTGACCGGACTTGGCTGCCGTAACGGCACCCTTCACGTCCATGGTCACGGTGCCCAGCTTGGGGTTCGGCATCAGGCCACGCGGACCGAGGATCTTACCCAGACGACCAACCAGAGCCATCATGTCCGGGGTTGCAATGCAGCGGTCGAATGCGATTTCGCCAGCCTGCACTTTTTCCATCAGGTCTTCAGCGCCAACAACGTCAGCACCAGCGGCGGTCGCTTCTTCAGCCTTCGCACCGCGTGCGAACACGCCAACGCGCAGTGTCTTGCCCGTGCCGTTCGGCAGGGAGACGAAGCCACGAACCATCTGGTCAGCATGACGCGGGTCGATACCCAGGTTGAGGGAGATTTCAACCGTTTCGTCGAACTTTGCCGTCGCGTTACCCTTCACCAGAGCAATCGCTTCGTCCAGCCCGTAAATGTGGCCGTGTGTCACCTTGCTGCGTGCAGCGGCAATACGCTTGTTCTTAGCCATATTCTCAGCCCTCCACCGTCAGACCGATGGAACGGGCGGAACCAACCAGCATCCGCACGGCACCGTCGATATCGTTGGCGTTCATGTCCTGGAATTTCTGTTCCGCGATTTCGCGCAACTGACCCATGGTCACCTTGCCAATTGGGGCAGACTTGCCAACCGTCTGGCTGCCTTTGGAGATCTTGGCGGCCTTGAGCAGGAAGTGCGTGTTCGGCGGGGTTTTGGTGATGAAGCTGAACGTACGGTCTGCATAAGCGGTGATGACGACCGGAATCGGCATACCAGGCTCAAGATTCTGCGTCTTGGCGTTGAACTCTTTACAGAACTGCATGATGTTCAGACCACGCTGACCGAGCGCGGGACCAACCGGCGGCGAAGGGTTCGCCTTGCCAGCGGGAATCTGAAGCTTGATGTAGCCAACAACTTTTTTGGCCATATCCGGGACTCCTCATTATTGAACCCGGACCGCGGTTCTCGCGACTCTCTGCGCCATACGTCATGGCACAGGATGAGCCTCCCGCGTTCCGATAGGAAAGGCGCGCTTACCGGTGCGCGCCGGACCTGTCAAGGGGGTGGGACACATTTGCGTCACCCGAGGTGAGATCAGCCGCTGCCGGATCACCCTGCGTGCTGATGCCCGCCAGAGGGGCCGCATGGCGCAGATGCCCATACTGCAGCGGCTGGAACGGCATGATCTTGTCCGACTGAGGCAGATCCGCGCGGGACCACCCCCCACCCAGAGCGCGAATCAGCTCCACACGCGCATTCACCGCGCGCGTCTGCACCTGCACAAGGGCAATGCGGGCATTCAGGGCCGCCACCTGTGCCACCACGACATCCAGATAGTTTGTCAGCCCGCCGGTATACAGGGCCATGGTCATGGTCTGTGTATGCAGTGCGGCATCCACGGCATTACTCTGCTGGCCTGCTTCCGTCTTCAGGCGCGTGGTGCGTGTCAGGTTATCTTCCACCTCCTGAAACGCATCGAGCACCGTGCTGCGGTACAGGTCTTCCTGCTGCCGGTATTGTGACCAGTTCCGCTGGAGTTCCGCACGCCTCAAACCACCCTGAAACAGCGGAAGCAGAGCCTGCACGCCAAACTGGTACATGGAGTTGGACAGGGATGCGAGATCAAACCCGTTATCCATGAAGCCTGTCATGGCGTTGAAGGTGATATGCGGATAGAACGCCGCGCGCGACACACCAATGGCCCTGTTGGCCTGCGCCATGCGCCGCTCGGCTTCCGCGATATCAGGCCTCCGCTCCAGCAGGGTGGAAGGGAGCGCCACCGGCGGCTGCACATCTGCAAAGGCCAGATGCTGCACCGGCGCGATATGGAAGGACGCCGGAGCCTGATTCACCAGCACCGCAATGGCATGTTCCATCACGTCACGCTGGGTGTGTACCTCTGTTTCCTGCGCCTGCGTGGTGTAAAGCTGCGTTTCCGCGCGGGAGACATCCATACCCGGCGCAATCGCCCCGGCCAGACGCATTTTGGTGACCTGCACCGCGGTCTGATAGTAGCGGATAGAGTCCCGGTAGACGGCATCCTGCGCATCCAGCCCGCGCAGCGCGACATAATCGCTCGCCAGTTCGGCCTGCAGGCTCAGGCGGGCCAGCGCATAGGCCGCGGCGGCTGCCTGCGTGCCCTGCTTGGCCATCCGTACCTTATTCCGGATAGCTGACCAGAAATCAGGCTCCCATGATGCCGTGCCCGAATACTGCTCGGAAGACATGTAGACCGGCCCTTGTGAGCCTGCCCCCCGCCACAGCCTGTGGCGGGACCCTTTGTATTTCTCTCCCCCGGCCGCGCCACTCACCTGCGGGTAGAGGTGGGATTTCGCTTCCATCGCCATATCACGCGCCTGCATGAAGGCTTCCGCTTGCGCCTGGATGTCCGCGTTCAGGCGCATGGCCTGCTCCTCCAGACGGTTCAGCTCAGGGTCTCCCAGCATGGTCCACCAGTCAGGCCGGATGGCATCATCCGCCGGGCGGGCGGACTGAAGCACACCATGCTCCTGCCCTTCCCACTGGGCGGGGAGTTTCAGCTTTGTCGGGTTATAGCGCGGGGCCATATCGCACCCCGAGAGCATTGTTGCCAGCGAAAGACCAACCAGAAAACTTCGCCTGATCCGCAGGGACACGACCCGCCCTGTCATGGGCGGCCTCCGGCTTCAATGGGGGGGCGGTTATCTTCCGGCATGGCGCGGGTATCGATCCTCTCCTGCCCGGCTTTCATCTGGCTACCCTCAGCCTCCCCTTTGGGTGGTTCGGGCTTTTTGGGGGGAAGATTATAGCCGGGGGTGCCTTTCACAATCCGTACCTCCTGCCCGTCCAGTAACCCGGCAGAGGGGCTGTTCACCAGACGGTCCGTTTTTTTCACGCCCCGCAGGATCTGCACCGTTGTGCCCAGATTTTTGCCCAGCGTCACCCCGACCAGATGCACATGGTTGGTTCCATCCACCAGCGCGACCTGCGTGCCTTCCGCCCGAAAGATAATCGCGCCTTCGGGCAGGATGAGCATGTCCGGGTCTCCCGGTGCCTTGAAGTTGGCCGTGGCGTAGGAATTCGGCCAAAGCTCACCGGATTTGTTGTCAATGGTGAGTTCTGTCGTCACCGTGCGGGTTGTGGGGTTGAACGCGGTGGCCGTTGCGAGGAATTTCGCCTTGAACGTGCGGTCCGGATATTGCGGGATGCTCAGATCCGCCTCCAGACGCGGGGAGATGATATCCGCATAATCCTGCGGCACCGCGACGAACACACGCATGGCATGCACATCCGCCACGCTGAACAGTTCCGTGGCATTCCCGTGGGAGTCCACATCACCGCGCCCGGCGTTCACATAATCCCCCACATCGGCGAAACGCGATGTCACGACACCATCAAACGGTGCGACAATTTTCTTGAAGCCTTCCAGCGCGGCAAAACGCTCCACCTCGTGGCGGGCCGCTTCCACCTGCGCCTGCTGGGCCTCGGCATTGGCCGCCTGCACGTCCACTTCCTGCTGAGAGACCGCCTGCGTGCCCTGCAGGGCTTTCCAGCGCCGTGCCGTGATCTGCGCCAGCTTGTAGCGGGCAAGAGCGACATCAAGATTGGCCTTCGCGGCGGCGTACTGGGCGTCCAGCCCCGGCGTATCGATAAGCGCCAGAACATCTCCCGTTTTCACAACGGCCCCGAAATCCTTGTACCACATTTTCACGTAGCCGGAGACCTGCGCGTAAATGGGGGCCTGATACCAGGCGGCAATATTGGCAGGCAGGGAAAGCGTGCGGATGGACGGCCCCGGCTGTGGAGAAATCACCTGCACAACGGGTATGGCGTTTTCCGCCGTTTCCTTTGCCAGATGCATATAGTGCGCCTGCCGCTGCACGATCCCGAGACCAGCCAGCCCTATGGCCACCACGGCAACAACACCAACCCCGATAACCCGTTTGCGGGAAGACGCCGCATCATGCCGTGTGGTCTGCTCCGGCTGGCCACCGTCTTCATGATACCCGCTCATGCGCCTTCTCCCTGTTCCGTCGTCGTGGTCTGCTTTTTCCGATTATGCAGCATGGCGAAAACACATGGCACAAACAGCAAGGTTGCAACTGTTGCCACCAGCAGGCCACCCATGACGGCTTTGCCCAGCGGCGCGTTTTGAGAATTACTGAGGGACATTGGCAGCATCCCGATAATCATGGCGGAAGCTGTCATCAGCACGGGGCGGATACGCTCAAACCCGGCTTCAATGGCCGCGGCAATCGCATCCCCGTGGGCCTCCAGCCTCTCCCGCGCGAAGGATACCACAAGAATGGCGTTGGCTGTGGCCGTGCCCATGCACATGATGGCCCCTGTCAGCGCCGGCACGGAAAGCGTGGTGTGTGTCAGGAACAGGCTCCAGGAAATGCCCGCCAGAGCCCCGGGCAGCGCCGTGATGATAATGAACGGGTCCAGCCAGGACTGGAAATTGACCACAATCAGCAGGTAGACTAGCAGCACGGACATGGCGAGGCCGCCCAGCAACTGCACATACGCATTGTTCATGGTCACAGCCTGCCCACGCACCACCAGTGTTGAGCCACGCGGCAGATCGGGGCGAACTTCATCCACAATCCGGCTGACTGCGCGTGAGACGGTGCCGAGATCGATCCCCTCATTGGACGCATAGATATCGAACACCGGCATGATGTTGTAGTGCGAGACTTCCCCCGGCGTGCCGGTCTGCACGATCTTGCTCAGACCGCCCAGAATTTGCGGCGGCTGCCCCGTCGGGTTGCCATCGCCCTTGTCAATCGGGGTCAGTTCCAGATCATTCAGGGTTTGCAGGAAGGTGGCGGGCGTCTGGATATTAATCAGATGCGAGACACCGGTTTTTGTATCCAGCCAGTAAACCTGCCCGACCTGAGAACTGCCGGAGAGGGAAACCAGCGCGTTGTTCGCCACGTCTGCTTCCGTGATCCCCGTCCCCAAAGCGTAGGTCCGTCGGGCGTTCACCCGCAGGGTCGGGGTTGTCATGGGCTGCTGGACAGAGATATCCGTCAGCCCCGTCACATGCCGCAGGCGGTCCGCCAGCCGGTTTGCAAAGCGGAAATTCTCTACAAGATTGCGCCCGGTAACCTGCACATCAATCGGGGCTGGCAAGCCGAAATTCAGAATTTTGGCTGTCAGGTCTCCCGGCAGGAAAGACACCTGCGTGCCGGGAAATTTCTGCCTCAGAGACTGGCGGATCATCTTGCGATATTCCGCCACCGGAGAATCCGGGCTTTTCAGAGCGACTGCAAGGTCGCAATCCTGCGTGCCCACAGTCGGGGTGGGGATAAAGGCCTGATTGAGCGCGCTGACGGGCTGGCCGCAATTATCAACAATACTTTCCACCTGCCCCGGCAGTGTGCGTTCAATCTCATCATTCACAAGCTGGGAGATCTTGCCTGCTTCTGAAAGCTTGGTGCCAAGTGGCGCACGGATATGGATTGCCATGGCATCGGAATTGATTTCGGGGAAGAAATCCTGCCCCACAAAAATCAACAGCCCCAGAGACGCGAGCGAACACACCACAAAGACCGGCACAAACGTGCCACGTGTGGCCACCAGATGCTTCAGCAGGTTCTGGTACCCGTAGCGGAACTTTTCGAACTTGCGTTCAAACGCTTTCTGGAAGCGCCCGAAAATGGTTTTGGGCTGCTGCGGGCCATGCGCATGCGCGGCCACCTGTGCCGCGAGCATGTATTTCGCCATGGTCGGCACGAGTGTCCGGGAGAGGATGAAGGAGGCAATCATCGCGAAGATGATGGCTTCCGCCATCGGCATGAACAGCCACCCCGCAACCCCGGTCAACTGGAACAGCGGCATCCACACGATACAGATACACAGGGTGGACACAAAGGTGGGGATAACGATCTGGTTGGCGGCATCGATAATCGCGGTCTCGAGATCTTTTTCCATCTCAAGGTGCGCATCGATGTTTTCAATCATCACGGTGGCATCATCCACCAGAATACCAACCGCCAGCGCCAGCCCGCCAAGCGTCATGACATTGATGGTCTGCCCGGCCCAGCCCAGCCCGATAATGGAGCACAGCATGGCCAGCGGAATGGAGGTGGCGATAATCACTGTTGAACGCCAGGACCCGAGGAACAGCAGCACCACAAGGCCGGTCAGGCAGGCGGCTGTCACCATTTCCCGCAGAACGTCCTCCACGGACTCTTTCACAAAGGTGGAGGCATCATTCAGCACCTTGATGCTCACCCCCTCCGGCAGGGTGCTGACAATTCCGGGCAGCAGCTTCTTCACACCCGCCACGACATCCAGCGTGGAGGCATCCCCACTTTTCATGACCACAATCAGAACGCCCTGCTGCCCCTTGACCAGCACAAGGTTGGTCTGCGGCGGGCCGCCCTGATGCACCCACGCCACATCCTGCAGGCGCACCACCGCATTGCCCACCTGCTTGATGGGCAGCATGTTCAGGTCGTTCATATCCCGTGGGGAGGCGTTGGTCTGCACCATCCAGTCAAACGCGCCAATCCGCTGATCCCCCGCGGGCAGCACGATGTTCTGGCTGTTCAGGGCCTTGGAGACATCAACGGGGGACATCCGGTGGGCCAGCAGCTTCACGGGGTCCAGATCCACCATGATGTTGCCGGGCTGGCCGCCATACGGGTTCGGGATTGCCGCCCCCGCCACGGACACCAGCGCAGGCCGGATGAGGTTGGACGACATATCGTAAATCTGTGAGGCCGTCATGGAGGTCGAGGAGACCTGCAACGTGATAACCGGCACAGAAGATGCGTTATAGGCCAGAACCAGCGGCGGCGTGGAGCCGGTGGGCATCTGCTTGATCACGGTCTGGGAGACGGAGGTGATCTGCGTCTGCGCTACGGAGGTATCCGTGCCCGGCTGGAAAAAGATTTTTACAATACCGCGGCCGTAATAGGACTGGCTTTCAATATGTTCGATATTATTGACCGTCGCGGTCAGAGCGCGTTCGTAGTAATAAATAACGCGGCCGGACATATCTTCCGGCATCAGCCCAGTATAGGTCCAGACCACAGCCACAACAGGGATCTTGATACTGGGGAAAACGTCCGTCGGGGTCGTGAAGATACCCCTGATACCAAACACCAGAATAAGAATGGAAAGAACAACGAAGGTATACGGCCTTTTCAGCGCCGTTACGACAATCTCATTCATACGCGGCAGCTCCTGCCGACACGCCCGAACGCCAGCATCCAGATAAATCCCTCATGCAGCCAGAGATACAGACATCACCCCTGAACGCCAATAAAAATGGTTTTAATCCGGGCTTTTCAGGGATGTTGTAATACAAAAGTAATATTGACGCGTGTCCCGCGTCCGCCAGGTCCGGCTTCAATCGCCACCGTGGCATCATGCAGATCCGCAATAGCGGCAACAAGGCTGAGCCCCAGCCCGCTGCCCGGCACATGCCGGCTTTTATCAGACCGATAAAAGCGTGAAAGCACAGCCCCACGTTCTTCCGGGGCAATGCCTATCCCGGTATCGGTCACCGAGAGGCATACGGAAGAGTCCAGAGGCGTGATGCTCACTGTCACCTGTCCGCCTTCGGGCGTGAACTTGATGGCGTTATCCACCAGATTAACCAGAAGCTCGATCAGCAGGTGCCGGTCTCCATTCAGGCAGACCGGCATGGCCGTGGGCTGCATGACCAAGGTCACCCCCTCGGTTTCGGCTATCGGCTCATAAAGATCCACCACATCGGCGCCCAGATCATTCAGGCTGACCGTCTCAAACCCCGCCCGGCGGCGGCTGCTTTCCAGTTCCGCAATCCGCAGCAGTGCCGTGATGATACCAAGACACTGGTCCAGATTATCCACGGCGCCACCCACAGCGGCCTCCAGTGCTTCACGCTCCCCGCCGGAAGCCAGAGCGCGCTCCAGCTTGGCCCGCACGCGGGAAAGCGGTGTGCGCAGGTCATGCGCAATATCGTTCCCCACTTCCCGCATGCCGTCCATCAGCCGTTCCAGCCGGTCCAGCATACGGTTCACGCTGCCAGCCAGACGCTCCACATCATCCCGCTCCTTCCCTGCGGGCAGGCGTTCATGAATATCCCCGGCCATGATCAGATCAATGGCCTCGTGCATTTCCTTCACCCGGAACAGGGCACGACGGCTGAGCACAATGCCCAGCAGCAGGGCGAACAGCAGTGTCGGCACCGCCGCCACCAGCGTGGCGTGGCGCAGCATCAGTTTCTGTTCGCCCAGCAGATGAAAACTGCGGCCCAGCACCAGAATTGTGCCATCCGGCAGAGGCTCGGCCAGCAGGCGCAGGGGGTAGGGCGCGCCTTCTTCGGGGTAGATTTCAATATTGTGGGATTTGCCGTCCGCCACCAGCCCCTTGGGCCATGAGTGCAGGTCTCCGGTAATCACGGCGTGGCTGGCGTCAAACAGCCCGGCACTGCTGATAACCAACCGCAAGTCATCCGTCGCGCGTTTGCGGATGACATATTCCAGATGCTCGGGCGTCATCTGCGCCAGCAGGCGCGCCTCTCCGCGCAGCAGTGCGGTTGAGCGCCGGGATTCCACAGCTTCCATCTGGGTATAAACCAGCGTGAACTGCATCACCATCACGCCCGCCATGGCCGCAACGGCCATCAGGGTCAGGCGGAAGGTCGCCGTGCGGAAAAGTTCAGTCAGGAACACGCAGCAGGAATCCCGTACCGCGGATACTGCGGATCAATGGCTCTTCTCCGGGGGCATCCACCTTCCGGCGCAGCTTGCCGATATGCACATCCACCAGATTGGTGCGCGGTATGAAGCGATACTGCCAGACATCTTCCAGCATCATGGAGCGAGTGAGCACCTGCTCCGGCCGCCGCATCAGATATTCCAGCAGGCGGAACTCACGCGGCAGCAGTTCAATTTCCCGCCCATCACGCCAGACGCGCCGCTCGATCAGATCCATGGAAAGCGGCCCCACCCGCAGCTTTGTGCTCCGGGTATCATCCGGGCGGCGCAGCAGGGCTTCCACCCGCGCCACAAGCTCTTCCATGGCGAACGGCTTGGTCAGATAGTCATCCCCCCCGGCCTTCAGGCCCCTCACCCGGTCATCCACGGCGGAGAGGGCGGAGAGCACCAGCACCGGTGTGCGGATGCCGCGCTGGCGGACCGTTTCAATCACCGTCAGACCATCCATGCCGGGCAGGAGACGGTCCACCACCATCACATGCGCCTCCCCCAGCAGGGCGGCTGTCAGGCCTGCATCGCCAGTTTCCTCATGGCGCACATCAAAACCGCGCGCCATCAGTTCCCCCACGATCTCCTCGGCAATGGCGCTGTCATCTTCTATCAGCAGCACGACACCGCCAGACGGACCGGGGGGAACCGGGTCTTCAAACTCTGCCTGTCTGTTCAGCTCTGTCTCTTCAGTCATGCCTGTCCTGATGCTGTGTTCCCTGGTGCGGGACCAGTAAATTCCATTTCAGAGTTCATTTCCATGCCCTCTGCCTCCGGGGCATCCAGTTCCCTCAAACGCCGGCTGACCACGCGGGTTCGCCTGCGGGCTTCCTCGATGGATGTTGACATGGCCTGTGCGTTCCGTGCCAGCTTTTCCAGCACGCCATCCATGCGGAGCATTTCCTGCCGTGTTGCCCCCAGCAGGCGGGCAATGGTTTCCGTGCGGTCTTCCAGCGCCAGGGTGACATACCCCAGATGCACCGTGCGCAGCAGGGCGGGCATGAGGGCCGGCCCCATGATCATCACCCGGCAGGTCCGCCCGATTTCATCAATCAGGCCGGGAATGCGGGCGGCCTCGGCATACAGGCCATCTGTCGGCAGATACAGCACCGCGAATTCCACCGTGCGGGGCGGGTGGATGTATTTGGTCGCAATTTTCCGTGATTCCAGACGCAGCGTGTTTTCCAGAGACTTGCGGGCAGCTTTTTCCGCCCCTGCATCCCCCTCCTCCACGGCATTCAGCAGGCGTTCATAGGCTTCAGTCGGGAATTTGCTGTCCACCGGCAGCACTGGCGGCGTGCTGGAGCGCACAGGCATACGGATGGCGAATTCCACCACATCGCTCCCCGGCCCCAGGCGCACGTTCGACTCGTAAGCCCCTTCAGGCAGCACATCATCCAGAATGGCCTTGAGCTGTGCCTCTCCCCACCCGCCCCGGGTTTTCACGTTCCCGAACAGCCGCTTGAGGTCACTGATCTGCGCGGTCATGGCCCGCACTTCCCCCATGGCTTTCTGCATGGCGGTAAACTGCTCCAGCACACGCTGGAAGGAGGTTTGCATCTGCCGCTCCACGGCTTCATGCAACTGGTCTGTCACCGCGACACGGATGGCGGAAAGCTGGCGGGCGGAGGTTTCGGCCATCTCCCGCAGGGCTTCGGCCTGAGCGGCCCGCACCTCGGCCTGCTCCCGCCCCATACTGCCGACCATACCGGCCAGACGCTCGGCCAGTTCCGTGCGCACCTGCTCGATCCGGCCTGTCATCACCCGTTCCAGTTCGCCCAGATGGGTTCTCTGGTGCATGGCTTCTGTGCGGGTTGCCGCGGCTTCCTGTTCGACCAGCACATAGAGGCGCGCCAGCAGGTCCGCATCGGCCCCACCTGCTCCGGCGCGCCCGCGCTTTCCCGCACCCAGCGCCCATGCCAGAACAGCCCCGCCGCCAAGCCCCGCCAGCAGCACTCCAAAAGCCACAACACCCGGCATTATCCCATCATCCATCCGTGATCTGCCTCATTTTCTCTCGGCAGGAAGGCCGGTTCGTGCTGATCTGCTCTGCGTGGTAGACTATATCGTTAATGTAATAACACCCGTGCATCGTCAGGTCGTGTATACATCACCACACGAGATTTGCCGCCCTGCCCGTGCGTTGGCAAGAATAATGAACAATCAGGGGACGTAACCCTTTGGCCATATCTTCTTCTCCCGCTTCCACCGCTTCCCGCGCGCACCTGCTCTACATTCAGGTTATCATCGCCGTCGTTGCCGGTGTTCTGACCGGCTACTTCTTTCCCGATCTCGGCGCGGCACTGCGCCCGCTGGGGGACGGCTTTGTCAAACTCATAAAAATGGTCATTGCCCCCGTCATTTTTCTGACGGTGTGTACCGGCATAGCCGGGATGGCGGACCTGAAACAGACAGGCCGCGTGGCGGGAAAGGCCATGGCCTATTTCCTGTGTTTTTCAACACTGGCCCTGATTGTGGGCATGGTGGTGGCCAACCTCTTCCAGCCGGGTGCGGGGCTGCACATCAAGCCTGCCTCGCTGGATACCGGGTCCATCGCAACATTTGTTTCTGAAGCGCATTCCCACTCCTTCACCGAATTCCTGATGCGCATCATCCCCAGCACCACTGCGGGGGCCTTTACCTCGGGCGAGATCCTTCAGGTTCTGCTGATTGCCATCCTGTTTGGCGTCAGTCTCGCGAATATGGGGAAGAACGGTGAAAAGGTGCTTGGCCTGTTCCGTTCCCTGACAGAGCTGGTCTTCGGCGTGGTGCGTCTGGTGATGTATGTGGCACCGATTGGCGCTTTCGGAGCCATGGCCTTTACCGTTGGCAAATTCGGTGTTGCCTCCGTCGGGCATCTGATCGGGCTGGTGCTGGCTTTCTACCTGACGTCCCTCCTCTTTGTCTGTGGCATTCTGGGGCTTGTCACACGCTGTCTGGGAATCAGCATTTTCCGGCTTCTGGCCTATATCAAAGAGGAACTGCTGATTGTTCTGGGCACAAGCTCTTCAGAATCCGGGCTGCCGGGCCTGATTTCCAAACTGGAAAATGCGGGTTGCCCACAGGGCATTGTCGGGCTGGTTGTGCCCATGGGGTATTCCTTCAATCTTGATGGCACGAATATCTACATGACGCTTGCGGCTCTTTTCATTGCACAGGCCACGGATGTGCATCTCGGGCTGGGCGAACAACTCGCCCTTCTGCTGGTTGCCATGGTCAGCTCCAAAGGCGCGGCCGGGGTCACAGGGGCCGGATTCATCACACTTGCCGCAACGCTTTCAGTTGTTCCCAGCGTGCCGGTAGGGGGCATGGCCCTCATTCTGGGCGTTGACCGCTTCATGTCCGAATGCCGCTCCCTGACCAACCTTGTCGGGAATGCCGTTGCGGCCCTTGTCATTTCCCGTTGGGAAAACACCTTGGATACACAGAAACTTCACAACGCTCTGGGTGACAAATCCGCCGCCCGCACCACCCCGGAGCCCACAGGAGACGCTGAATGACAGCGGCGCAACGCCTTCGAGGCATTCTGGCAGGATCCGCGGGAAACCTGCTCGAATATTACGACTGGTATGTCTATTCTTCCTTTGCCATCTATTTTGCACATGTGTTCTTTCCACACGGAAACCAGACAGCAGAACTGCTGAATGCGGCTGCCGTTTTTGCTGTTGGCTTCTTCATGCGGCCTGTGGGCGGGTGGCTGCTGGGCGTGGCGGCGGACAAGTATGGACGCCGCACGGCGCTCACGCTTTCCGTCACGGGTATGTGTCTTGGCTCCCTCGCCATAGCGGTCTGCCCGACCTATGAGCAGGTCGGCCTGCTGGCCCCGACCATTCTGGTGCTGGCCCGGCTCGCACAGGGGCTCAGCCTTGGGGGAGAATACGGGGCCTCGGCAACCTATCTGGCGGAAATGTCCTCTCCCGAGCATCGGGGTTTCTGGTCCGGCTTCCTGTATGTCACGCTGGTGATGGGCCAGTTGCTCGCCCTGCTGATCCTGCTGCTGATGCAGTATGTGCTGCTCACGCCGCAACAGATCGGCGCATGGGGCTGGCGGATTCCGTTCTTTCTTGGCGCGCTGGGGGCATTGCTGGTTTTCTGGCTGCGGCGGCAGATGCAGGAAAGCGAGCGTTTTGAAAAGACCAGAACCCGTCAGGAAAAAGGCGGTGTTCTCGCCCTGCTCCATTACCCCCGCGCGGTGCTGACCGTATGCGGCATGACGCTGGGCGGCACTGTCATTTTTTATACCTACACAATCTATATGCAGAAATATCTTGTGAACACCGTGGGGTTTCCAAAAGATACCGCAACGCTCATTTCCTCCGCATGCCTTCTCTTTTTTGCAGCCATACAGCCCGCATTCGGCGCACTCTCTGACCGTGTGGGCCGCCGCCCGCTGCTGCTGTTTTTCGGCATTGGCGCAACGCTGGGCACCGTACCCCTGCTGACAACACTTTCGGGTGTCACATCCCCCTGGGCGGCCTTCGCCCTGATTAGTACGGCCCTGTTTATCGCCTCGGGCTATACGTCCATCAATGCCGTGGTGAAGGCCGAACTCTTCCCCACGCGCATCCGTGCGTTGGGAGTCGCTTTTCCCTACGCTGTGACTGTCTCGGTTTTTGGCGGCACAACGGAATATGTCGCCCTGTGGTGCCGGCAGATGGGGCATGAAAGCTGGTTTGCCTGGTATGTTTCCGCCTGTGCTGCCGTCACGCTGTTTACCGTGCTGACACTGCGCAAAACGGATGAAATTGGCGGGACCTGATCCCGCCGCCGCCTAATTTTTTATACGAACACAAATCGCCCGGATGCGGCCTTGAAATTGCCATGAGGCGGCGCGTTACTGTGCAGTGAGAGAGGATACGCTCCGGCGTTTCCTCCTACTGTTTCGAGGAGGCACACTATGCGCCGTATAACAAAATTTCTTCTCGCCCTGCCTGTTATTGCAGGAACCGCACTGGCCACAGTTCCCACCGCGCAGGCGCATCCCGGTGGCTGGGGGTACGGTGGTTGGGGCCATGGTGGCTGGGGTCACGGTGGCTGGGGTCATGGTGGTGGATACTGGGGCCACAGAGAGTGGCGCCGTGGCCCGGGTGGCGGCGCCATTGCCGGCGCCCTGATTGGCGGCCTCGCTGTGGGCGCGCTGGCTGGCGCAGCAATTGGCGGCGGTGCCCCGCCGCCAGTCTATGCTCCGCCCCCGCCGCCTGCCATGGGGTATGCCGTGCCGGTTGTTCCGGCGGTGCCTGTCGCACCGGTTGCTCCGGGCTATTATTACAGCGCCCCCGGCAGCTATTACTCCGGCTGGTAACGCCAGTCGCCCCGGCTCAGCCTGTCCGACTGGGCAGGCGCTCGCCGGGTGAAAATCACGCGGACCAGAAAATGGTCCAAAAATACGCAAAAAGCCTCTGAACAGAAAAACTGAAGGCAGGATTTCCTGCCTTCAGGGTTCAGGCGCTGTATAACCCGCCGCACGCCCTTGCGCGGACAAGCCCTTCAGCAGCCTTCTCCCCCCCCTTGAATTCAGGCTCCCCACTTCAGTTTTCCTGAAGCAGGGCTCCTGTTTCGGCCCCCTGTTTCAGGCCAGAGCCTGCGCGGCAGCAAGCACCGCTTCAACATGCCCAGGCACCTTCACCTTGTGCCAGATCCGGGCAATCCGCCCTTCCGCGTCAATTAGGAATGTTGTCCGGTCAATGCCCATATATGTCCGGCCATACAGCGATTTTTCGACCCACACCCCATAGGCCTCCGTCACCGCACCACTCTCATCCGAGGCCAGAGGGAAGGTCAGGGCATATTTCTCTGCAAATTTATCCAGCTTTTTAACCGGGTCGCGCGAGACGCCAATCACCGTCAGGCCCGCTTTTTCAAACTGGGCAAGGGCTTCATTAAAACCGCAGGCTTCCGTGGTGCAGCCGGGTGTGTCCGCCTTGGGATAAAAATACAGCACAAACGGTTTTCCCTTCTGGGCCGCAAGGCTCACCGTGCGCGCCCGGCTGGCGTCCATGCTGAAATCCGGGGCGAGATCCCCTTCTTTCAGAACGATTTTTTCAGCATCGTGTGTGTCTGTCATTGTCAGTTTCTCCCTGAAACCCTGTGTCTTCGGACTTTAAACGGCGGAGGACGCCGGGCGTTCTTTGTCTGTTGCGCCCGCCGCCTCAATGGCTCCGGTTGAACGTCCCGCCACACCTACCGGGCCAACACGCTGCTCAAACACCTGCCGCACAGACTGCGCGAGCAGATTTGTCCGCGCGATGAGATCCGGCAGACTGGCATCCCCCATGGCGCGCAGCAGAACTTTCACAGCCGCGGGTGCCATCTCCCGCTCCAGATCAACCGGCGGCACAGGGCCGCACAGCAGGCGCAACAGACACTGCAGCTGCCGCCACACGGCATCGGCTTCCAGCAGAAGCTGCGTATCCGCCGCATTCAGAAAACCGCCTGATTTCAGCAGCATCAACGCCCGCCGGGTGCAGGAATTACGCGCTGCTTTCGTGCCCGCCACAAGCTGCATGATCTGGGCGATGAATTCCACCTCCATCAGCCCGCCATCCCGCCGCTTGATATCCCACGGGCCGGAGGCTGGCAGATCCCGCGCCAGACGCACGCGCATCTGCCGGGCATCCTCCAGCAAAGCCTTGGGAGAAGGCCGGGGCTTGCGCACCGCGCCATCCAGAATACGCGCCAGATCCTCCTGCAGCAGCTTTTTCAGCGCTACCGGGCCGGTAATCAGGCGCGCACGGGTCAGGGCCATGCGCTCCCATGTCCAGGCGGCTTCTTCATGATATTTCAGGAACGCTGTGCGGAACACCGCCACCGGCCCCGCGGCACCGGAGGGGCGCAGGCGCATATCCACCGCGTAAAGCGGCCCTTCCGGCCCCGGAGCCGTGAGGGCAGCAATAAAGGCATGTGCCAGACGGGTGTAATATTGTGAGACGGCAAGAGACCGGGGCGGGCGCACTGGCAGGCCATCCGCGCGCTTCGGGCTGCGTTGTGGCACCTGACTCGCCTGCACTCCCTCCGGGTGGTCAAACACCAGAAGGAGGTCAAGGTCGGAACCAGGCATCATCTCGCGGGAGCCTGCCTTGCCCAGCGCCAGCACAACCATCCCGCCGCCGGGCACACGCCCGTAGCGCTCCCGGTGCTCCTTCTCCACGGCCCGCATCAGCACGGTCATGATGGTATCCGCCAGTTCCGTGCGCTGCTTTTCGGCTTCGTTCTCCGTCAGCCGTCCTTCCAGAACCGCCACGGAAAAACGGAACTCCTCCCCGCGCAGCAGAGGGCGCAGGGCTGTAACCAGTGTTTCCACACTGTCTGCTTCCGTTGCCAGATGCAGCAGGCGCTCCAGCACGTTGCGGCCTTCCTCGGGCTCCGGCTCCAGCAGGCCTTCCAGCGCGGAAGGCGTATCGGCCAGATGATTTGCCAGAAACGCCGAGGAATCGAACAGAGCGGCAATCCGGTCTATCAGCGCCGGGTTCCGCTCGAACAGGGAGAGCAACTGAACCCCGGCATGCTGCCGCGCAAGCAGCGCCTCAAACCGCCGCAGGCAGGCCAGCGGGTTGCTCCGCGCCGCGAAACTGGCCAGCAGCGCGGGCAGCAGGCCACGCAGCAGGGCGCGCGCGCGTTCGGAGCGGAGGGCGCGCAGGCTGTTATTGTGCCAGCGCGCCAGCACCCGCACCGCCTCCTCCGTCTGGCTGGGGGGGAAGCCGAAACTTTCAAGCAGGGCTGGAGAATTTTCATCATCCGGCGCCACGGCCAGCAGGGTGGCCTCCTGCCCCGGCGCGCTGGCCTGCGGCGTGGCGAAATGCCGCTCAAAAATCCGCCGGGCTTCACGCATGCGTGGCAGCATATCCAGCGCCAGCGCTTCACCATCCGTGTAGTTCATGAAGACGGCAAAGGCATCGAACGCGTCCGGGCGGTCCGGCAGGGCGTGTGTCTGGTGGTCCGCCCGCATCTGGAGCCGATGCTCCGCATCCCGCAGGAAGCGGTAGGTGCGGGCCAGCACTTCCGCTTCCTCTCGCGGGAGATAGGCCGAGCCCACCAGCTTTTTCAGTGCGCCAAAGGTTGTGCGCTCCCGCAGGGCGGGCACCCGCCCACCCCAGACAAGCTGCATGGCTTGCGCAAGAAACTCAATTTCCCGAATACCGCCCTGCCCCAGCTTGACGTTATGGCCCAGAAGCCAGTCCCGGCTGGCCGCAGGGTCTGCCAGCACGGCATCCGGCAGGTCCGCAAGCCCTGTGCGCCCGGCCTTGCGATAGCGGTCGATGCGCGCTTTCATGTCATGAATATCGTCAATCAGCGCGAAATCGAGGTGCCGCCGCCAGACAAACGGGCGGATTGCCGCCAGAAAGCTCCGCCCCAGCGTGATATCCCCCGCCACGGGACGCGCCTTGATCATGGCAGCGCGTTCCCATGTCTGCCCCAGGCTTTCGTAATACTGAATGGCGGCCTGCACGGACACCGCCGGAGGGGTTGAGGACGGGTCTGGCCTCAGGCGCAGATCAGTCCGAAAAACGTAGCCATCTGCATCCCGTGCTTCCATGAGGCTGACAAGATCGCTAGTCATACGAATGAACACACGCCGTACGGCGTCCGGCTGTGCGTGCGCAGACGGATCATACAGCACCATCAGATCAATATCTGAGGAGAAATTCAGTTCCCGTGCCCCATGCTTCCCCATTGCCAGGACAACCAGACCACAGGCATGCGCCGGGCGTTTCGGGTCTCGCAACTGAAGCTGGCCAGAACAATGGGCGGCCCACAGCAGGTGTTTGAGCGCAACATCCAGCGCGGCATCAGCCAGACGGCTGAGGGTCTGCGTGACGTCCTCCAGAGACCATATCCCTCCGAGGTCCGCCACGGCGCAGATCAGGGCTGTGCGTTTTTTGGCCTGACGCAGGAAGCTTGCAACACACTCTCGCCCCGATGTGATGTCAAACTCGGCAAATGCCGCAAACACATCCTTTGCACAGGGTTCGGGCCCATCCTGCACCAGAGCCGCGAAGGAAACAGGGTCCTGCCGTGCCAGATCAGAGAGATACGGGCTGTTTCCGCCCAGACATGCCACCAGTTCCGCCGCACCGGGCAGGGCCAGCACATCGGTCGGTACATGCGCGTTCTGCATGGCTTCGGCCATATCGGCCGCAAAATGCGTAGCCGCCTGCGTATCGGCCGGAGCGGGCCATCTGGCATCCGGCCAGATGCGGGCGGGCGCGCCACGTGGCGCCCTGACATCTCGAAAGCAAGAAGAAACAACTGCCGTCATACTCTGACCATTCTTATGGAACGCAAAGGCTTGCTGTGTTGACGCCCACCGGTCAAGACCTTCCGCGCCCCCTGCATAAGCGGGCCTTGCGCGTTCTGACTGTTCTGGCGGCTGCCGTGCTGGTGGTGCCGGTGCTGTGTGCTGCCATGCTGCTGGTACGGATGATATTCGGGCCAGTCAACATCACACCGCTCATGCGCCCCTTCCTGCCGCTGGCCGTCATGGCGGGCCGCCCTGGTGAACCGGCCGCCGCCACCATCACCCTTCGCCATGCCGATATCAGGTGGAATGGCCTGCGCGGCGGGATGAGCGCGCCGGTTGTGCTCACACTCCATGATATCCGCATCCTCAAGGCCGACAAAACCACAGCCGACACCATTCGCACAGCCAGCATCACCATGAACCCGCTGGCGCTGATGCACGGAAACCTGGCATTGCGCACGGTGGACCTGAATGGCGTGCGCATGGCGCTGCGCCGGGGGCGCGATGGAGCCATCGGGTTTGATATTGATACACCCCCCGCCCGGGGAGGCTCATCCGGTGGCAACGCAGCACTCGACCCATCCAGTCTGGAACGCCTGAGCCTGACCGATGCACAGGTCACGATTGATGACAGGCTGACCAACACCCGCTGGATTGCCTCCCCCATTACCTCCACGCTTCATGCCGTCAGCCTGCATGGGGCAAGCGGGCTGACCGGTACGGTCGCCATCACATTTCAGGCCCAGCAGGACAATTCCCCTGCCCTCAGCCTGACAGCGGAAGGCACGCAGGCAGATCAGGACAGCGTGCGCTGGCACCTCGCACTGGCCCCTGTGCGCCCCTCCAGTTTTTCCGCCCTGAACCCGGCGCTGAAAACCGTGGATATGCCCATCAGCCTGACAGCCGATACCGTTTTTGCCGCCGCCCCGAAAAACGTCTGGCTGCTCCCTTCCTCACTGGACCTGAAAACAGAGCTGGGAAAAGGCACTTTTCAGGCTGGCGGCTCCACCTATCTGCTGAAGCACGGCACCCTTACCGCGCATCTGGCGCTCAACCATCAGTCCCCCCCTCATACGCCCGCCACCATTACCATGCAGGGCCTGACGCTGGATCTGGCGAACCCGAAACACCCGGACGCGCCGGATGAGGGCATTACAGTCAGCCTCACAGGGCAACTGAACGCATCCGACCTGTTCAGCCCCACCGTGCTCTCGGGCCGGATGGCGCTGGATATTCCCACCATTCCCTTTGCAGACGTGGCCGGTTACTGGCCCGCCAAAGCCGCAAAAGGCGGGCGGCGCTGGGTGGATACCAACATCACCGATGGCACGGCAAAGGGCCTGCATACCGCCATCACGCTGCATAGTGACAAAGGCTGGAGCGGCATAACCCTCAGTTCCCTGCAAGGCAGTGTGGAGGGCACTGGCCTGACCGTGCACTGGCTGCGCCCCATCTCCCCCCTGCATAATCTGGACGCCCACCTCGAGGTGAATGATCTGGACAAGCTCACAATCCATTTTGATCATGGCTCGCAGCGTGTGGAGCTGGCGGATAAAAATGTGGGGGCCACCGGCACGGGGCGCATTGCCGCTGGCCCCGGCTCCATGGAGATTACCGGCCTTTCCCAGAAGGACCAGATGGGGACCATCAGTACGGAACTGCATGGAAACCTGCGGGATATACTGGCTCTGCTGGCAGAGCCAAGGCTGCACCTGCTCTCCCGCCATCCGCTCAGCTTCACCAAACCCTCCGGGGATGCCAGCGTCAAATTCTCCCTGACCCTGCCGCTGGAAAGCCATGTCACGACTGACCAGATGCATGTGGATGCGCATGCGGACGTCACGCACACCATGCTGGGAAATGTGGTGGCAGGGCGCGCCATTACTGATGGGCGCTTCAGTATTGCCGCCACCACGCAGCAGATGGACCTGCGCGGGCATGGCGTGCTGGGCGGCCTGCCGTCAGACATCACCTATTTCATGAACTTCCGCTCCCTGCAGCCGCAGGACACGGCGGAAAAGGCGCATCTTTCCAGCCGGATCACCCCGGAGACAGCCGCCGCGGCCGGGATTGAAACCGGCACTTATTTCTATGGCAGCGCCGATCTGGCCGTGGACTACGCCCGCAAGGCCAGCAAGCAGGGCAGCGTGACCATCGCCATGGACCTTGGGCAATCCGGCATTGTCATCCCCCTGTGGCATAAGGCTGCCGGTCGCCCGGCGCAGGCGGCCGCCACCCTTGCCTTGCAGGAGGGGCGGATTACCTCGGTGGAGAATATTTGCGCCACGGGGCCGGATCTGGATGTGCGCGGGCACGCCCTGCTGCGGAATAAAGCCGCCCCGGAACTGCTGATTTCCTCTTTCAGAATAGCACGTTCCTCCGGCCATGCCCGCCTAGTGCTGCCCTATGGCGCGCAGGACAAAACCATTCAGGTGGGTGTCTATGCGGATACGCTGGACCTTGCCCCCCTGGTGGATGGAGACCCCAACGCCCCAAAGAAACCCTCCTCCCCCGGCTACCATGTGCCCGAAGCCGCCACAGGAACGCTGCACGGCCCCCCAGGCAACGCCTGGACCATCGATCTGACAGCCAACGCCCTGTATTACAGCCAGACCCGCGCGCCCCTGCAGACAGTCACCGCGCATTTTGAAGATAACGGGCGGCGGCTGGAGCGCATGCACTTCACCATACTCAGCCCATCCCCCGCCAGCATGACGCTGGAACCCCAAGGGACAACCCGCAGGCTGCATGTCACAATCCCGGACATGGGGGGCTTTCTGGCGGCGCTGAACATCCTGCCCAACGTGCAGGGCGGGCACGCCACCCTGAACGGCACATTTGATGACACACAAGCCACAGCCCCTTTCAGCGGCACGCTGGATATCAGCCCCTTCGTGCTGACAAAGGCCCCGCCCGCGCTGCTGCTGGCCCGCAACCTCTCCCTCTATGGCTGGGTAAATGCCCGCAAGGCCCCGGAATTCGAGGTTTCCCACCTCAAAATTCCAGTCACCTTTACGGACGGCATCATGACCATTCAGGATGGCCGCATGGGGAATGATGCGCTGGGGGCCACCCTTGCGGGTAACATTGATCTGGACCGTGGCAAGCTGGACCTGAACGGCACCGTGGTGCCTGCCTTTGCCATCAACAGGATTCCGGGCACGCTGCCCGGCATTGGCAAGCTGTTCAGCCCGGAAAAAGACGGCGGGCTTGTCGCCATGACATTCGGGATTGCCGGAAAGCTGAAAAACCCGGAACTGCGGGTAAACCCCTATTCTGTCCTGCTGCCCGGCGTGCTGCGCAAACTCTTCTGACCCTGCCCGTCGGGCTGGGCCCAATCCGGCCCCATGGCATTCTCATCCACCGGAGGAATATCCGCCGGTGTTTCCGTCAGATACACCGTCTCCTTAAGAACAGCCTGAACGCGGGCCGTCAGCGCGCCGGTTTTCACCGCGCTGCGAAAGCTGTCGGGTTCGTTCCCAAACGCGGTATCAACCCCATTCCCGCTGACTTCGCCCACAGGCCGCAGCACCACCGGTTGCGGGCGCACAGGGTCTACCAGCCAGTGGCGGGTGCGGGAGACAACGCTTGAGGCATCCGCCCCGCTACAGGGCTGCATATCTGTCAGTGTCACGGTTTCCGTGGTGACAACACCTTCCATCGGGGTGCTCCGGTTCCGCGCCACGGGAGCACTGCTGCCCGCAAACACGGTGCCGGAGGGAATCACCAGCACCGTATCCCGCGCGGCGCCTGCTCCGGGCTTGAAGCAGACAGACACCGCCCCCTGACTGGCTCCGGCAGCCTCAGTCGCCCCGGCGCCTGAGGCAGTCCCCGATACTACGCCCGCTGCCACCCCCGATACCGCCGCCGGGGCTGCCTGTGCCGGATATGCCGCCGCACTCTGCCAGTGTGCGGCCAATCCTTGCCCGAGCAGTGCCAGCCCCAACGTTAGTCCCAGTGTCAGTGTCAGTCCCAGTCTCAGCAACCCGGATACCACACGCCCCGGCACCACAGGCCGCAGCCTCACAGGGTCGCGCTGCCGCATGCCCCTTCCCCTTCCTCATCAGGGTCCGGTGCGTCAGGGTCTGACGGGAGCCTCTTTCCGCAGGCCTGCCGGGATGGCAAAAACCTCGTCCGGCTGAGCCCCCCGGGTGACGCGCAACGCCCGGACAGTAACCTGCCCCTGCTGCGCAACCTGCAACAGCAGACCATCCGCCGTGTAACAGACATCACTCGCATGTCCGTCAGCGTCTCTGGTGCGCCAGATAGTGCAGCGTTCCCCTGCCACAACGGAACCACCCAATCGTGCATAGGTGCCCACCATGGCAGGCTGGCCGGGCGGTGTGAGCGTCTGACTGGGGGCGGGCATCACGCTTTCGCGCTTCCGGTCCGGGTCCACCACAGTCAGCGTATGGTCGGGCCATGAGGTGATCATGAACAGGGCGGAGCCTTCCGGGTCCAGCCGCTGGCGAAGGGTGGCAACCTGCCAGCGCATCCGCTGCGTCATCACCGCCTCTCCCTTGGGCGAGGTCAGTTCATACAGGACATCAACATCAACCGAGGGCGTGATGAACGGTGCATCCTGCGGCACGGCGGAAGCCGCCGGGGCAGCCGAACCGGAAACCGGTGCTGGTGGCGCTGCTGGCAATGCCGATGCGCTCGTCTGGGCTTGGATCTGGGCCTGCGCCGCAGGCAGCACTCCCGGGAAAACCGCCAGAAAGACCGCAAGCCCCGGCATGGCAAGTCTGGCAACAGGCCGCGAAGAGGGCGCAGCCGGACGCGATGACACCGCCCGGCAGATGTTCAGACGGCTCATGGCGTAGTGTCCGATGTGTCACGCATCGCAGGGCCTGCCTGCGGAATGGCGGGGACCGGCCCTACACCCGGCATGCCGCCACTGGCAAGAGGTGCGCCGGTATGATCCTCCCGGGGCATACCGCCCGGCCGCATGACAGACGGTGGCGGTGCCTCCCCCTCTCCGTCCCCGCGCTTGCCCGGAGCATGGGGCGTGACCTCCTGAAAGCCCTCAGGCGGCTGAAAGGCACTGGCGGGAACCGTATCATAGGAAATTTTCATGGCCTTGAGGTGCCCGTTCAGGCCATCCACATCCACGCCATCCTGCTCCAGAATGAAGCCATCATCCGTCACGCAGGCCGAGCCGTCTCCCCGTGGAGAATGCACAGCCCAGACCGTGCAAGGCTGGCCGATAATCGTGGACCGGCCCTTGCGCGTGAACGCCATGGACATATCCAGCAGGAACGGGCTGCGGGCCACTTCCTGCTGCACCAGCCGGGTATAAACCTTCCGGTCATTCAGGATCACCAGCACTTCCTGTGCCGCCCGGTTCAGGATCACGGCCCCACGGCTTTCCGGGCCATCCATGCCGATCATGTAATTAATGCGCATCAACCCGCCATCACCCGAAAACAGAACCTGCACATGGCGGTTCTGCACCGGCAGGGCCGGGGGCGGAACGGGCGCACCGCCTGCGGGGGGGCGGGGCTGAAAGACGTAATCAATCGTGGCATCCCGCGCGGGCATCAGGCGCGGGTGGTCCGCCGCCTGCGGGGCCGCAGGCGCGGAGGCCTCCGCTGGAGATGCCATGGCCTGCGCCTCCGCCGCATGACCCGGCTGGCACAGCAGCCCTCCCGCCAGCGGTGCCGCAGCCAGAAGGCTGCAAAAGCTCAGCAGGCGGCGTGTCCGGCTCGGCTGGCAGTGTGTCATGCGTCTCGTCTTTCCTGTTTTTCATCCAGACCGCTCCGGGGCCGGAGTGGTCTTTATCTGTGCCGCAATGCGGCTGCTTCCGTTTCCGCACGCAGGGTGCGGATTTCAGCCTCCAGCACGTGCGCGGGAAATGTGGCCTGCCAACATGGCATCATATGGACAGCTTTTTCCAGTGTGGCCTTATAATCGACCGCAGGGATCTCCACCCCGCCAAAGCGCGCGAGATGATCCGTTCCAAATTGTGTGTCAAGCAGGATAAAGCCTGAAACCCGCATCCGCGCCACCAGATGCACCAGAGCAACCTTGGAGGCATCGGTCGCACGGCTGAACATGCTCTCTCCAAAAAAAGCGCCGCCCAGAGCCACGCCATACAGGCCACCCACCAGCACTCCATCCTGCCGGCATTCCACACTATGGGCATAGCCCCTCTCATGCAGGGCGCAGAACAGGCGGAAGATTTCGCTATTGATCCAGGTTTCCTCCCGCCCTTTTGCGGGAGCGGCGCAGGCCTTCATCACGCCGGGAAAATCCTGATCCACCGAGACATCAAACCGCCCGGACAACACCGTGCGTTGCAGGCGGCGCGGCAGGTGAAACCCGTGCAGGGGCAGAATGCCCCGTGGGTCCGGGTCATACCACTGCAGGTCCTCATCCTCCGCGCTGGCCGCCATGGGGAAAATGCCTGCAGAATAGGCTCCCAGAATCAGTTCCGGTGTCAGCGCGTCCATCATGCTCTCTCCTCCACATGGAGGCATATAGCGGCTTTTTGAATACACACGCCTGATCCAACCTCCGTTTTCACCGTTATAAACCAACCTGGAGAGCCACCGTGGTTTTCCTGAGGCTTCATGCTAGTCTGCCTTTACGGAAACTCAATCTGTCTGTCCTGTTCAAAAGGAATGCGCATGCCTTCTGAAAAACCCCGCCTGATCCGCTCCATACGTCTGCCTGTGGCGGCTGAAAAACGGATTGAGACCGACTTTATCGCACCACCCCCGCCGGATGCGCCGCTGGACACCCCCGCCCTGCTGGCGCTGGCTGAAAAAGAGCAGGCTTCCGCCATGCTGGTCACACACCACAGCCCGCTGAGGGGGGCTGATGTGGCCGCCATTCCGGCCTGCGTGAAGCTGGTTGCCACAGTCAGTGTCGGGCTGGACCATCTGGATGTGCCAGCCCTTCTGGCGCGCGGCATTAAAGTCTCCAACACCCCCGATGTGCTGACCGACTGTAATGCCGATCTGACCATGATGCTCATTCTGGCAGCCTGCCGCCGGGCTGCGGAATATTACACGCTGATGAAGAACGGCTGGGGCCACACCTTGGGCATGGATGAAATGCTGGGCCTGCGCGTGAGTGGCAAAACGCTGGGTATTGTCGGCATGGGCCGCATCGGGCAGGCGCTGGCACGCCGGGCGCGCGGGTTCGAGATGAAGGTGCTCTACCACAACCGGCGCAGGCTGGACCCCGCGCAGGAAGAAGGGGCGACCTATTTTGAAACTCTGGAAGACATGCTGCCGCACTGCACCATTCTCAGCCTGCATATGCCCGGCACACAGGGGGCCCCACCTTTGATGACAGCCCGCACACTGGGCCTGCTGCCACGCGGCAGTGTGCTGGTGAACGCGGCCCGTGGCTCTCTGGTGGATGAAACCGCGCTGATTGACGCCCTGCGGTCCGGCCATCTGTTCAGTGCCGGGCTGGATGTCTATCAGAACGAACCCCACCCCAACCCGCGCCTGCTCGCACTTCCCAATATTTTCATGACACCCCATACTGGCAGCGCCACCGTGGAAACCCGCACGGCCATGAGCATGCTGGCGCTGGACAATGTCGCGGCTCTGGCAGCAGGGAAGCCGCTGCCCTCCCCGGTTACCGCCTGAAGAGGAAAGAAACGATCATGAATTTAAGATTGGCCTGCCTGCTGGGCATCATCGCCTGCTTCGTGGTGAACCTGATAGATTTTCACTACCGGCAGACCTGTATCACCATCGGTACCACGCTGCTGGCTCTGGCACTTTTCGGCACCTTCTTCGCCAGAGAACCGGCACCTGTGCAGAATGCCGGCTCCAAAAAAGCAACCTGACGGGCACAATACCAGCCGGAAGTGAGGCCGGGGCTACCTTGCCCCGGCGTTACTCCCGAGCCGGTTCAGGACGCCCGGCCACCCCGTGCCGCAGCCTGATCACGCAGAGCTTCCGCGGTATCCCGCACCACCGGGCCATGTTCCCGCTCCAGCCGACGAATGGTGAAATGCGCCCGCGCCAGCGCGCGATAATGGTTGAGGAAGGCCGTATTGAGAGAAGCGCCGCACAGCGCCCCCGCAACGGGCATAAGCTGAACAGACACTTTCTGCCCGAGTGCCAGACCGTAATGTGAGGCCACTTCCGCAATCAGCATCACCACCGGGCGGCCACGCAGCAGCGCACGGGCCGAGAAATAGCCCAGTTCGCTCTCATCATCCTTCCGTGCATTGGGGAAGGCCCGCAGCGCGAACACTTCCAGACAGGCGCGGCGCGCATCCGGGTCGGACAAATCCTCCCCTTCTTCCCGCGCAATACGGCCGATCTCACGCATGATGGTCAGCGTGGTAAAGCTGATATCGGGAGCCAGCCCCGCAAGACCGGCAAAACCACCCACAGCACCGGAAACCGCCACCGCCGCCTGCAGCGCAGGGCCGCGCCACGGCTGCGGTTCCGCCGGAGCATCCGTCGGGCTGCGCAACCCCAGAATAGCGACATCGAACGCACGGGTGATGGCGGTTTCCGCCAGCCCGCGCAGTTTATCTTCCAGACCGGGGGCCATACCCAGCCCGCGCAGGCCCAGCCGTGTGGCATGGCCCACGGCCCCCCCCATCAGGTCCGCCAGCCGCACAAGAACGCCCTTGCCAGACTCGACCTGCTCCAGAGCCTGTTCCAGCTCTCCCAGTTCATGGCCGCTGAGCCTGAGCGTCACTATCTCGCTGCCCGTCATGTCCTGCGTGCTCATCTGTGCCCTTTCTGCTGCTCTGCCCAACACCCCGAAAGGCGGGCCGGGGCGCATTCCAGCGCCCGCAAAAATCTGTTCTACAAAAAAGTATGTAACACAGGACGCCCGAAAAGCGACACGATGCGCCCCCCGTCTGGCCTATGCCTCCCATCTGCCGGGCATCCGTCTTACCGCCCTTCATCAAAGCCCGGCGACCGCAGAAGTTGCCACGTTTATCCATATCTTCCGCGAGGTTCAGGTTCCTGCCCCCCGCTATTGTCACTCGCGCGGGGAGCGCTTAACACAAAAGAACGCAAGACCACACAGGCGCAGAATGTGCGCCAAAAGGAGTTCGCCATGCCGCGCTTCACATCGCCTTCTCGTCTGGCCCGCCCCCTTCACTGGCAGCATCTGCTGCGCGCCGCCTGCGCTGTGGCTGTTCTGGGGGCCGCAGGCTGTGCGGAAACCCCGCAGCAGCAAGCTTATCACTCTGCTCTGGCACAGGCCCGGACAGACCCCGCCTTCTGTTACGCGCACCGGTATGACACCATCCTGTCCGAAGCCATGCAGCGTGCGCAGGCCGCACAGGCCGACACCGCATCGCCCAAAGCTGAAAAGCCGGATACGGCCTTCCAGCCCACCGCGCCGGTCACCGTTACGCAGGCCTCCGCCATGCCGGACCTCAGCCTGCCGCCCTATTTCCAGAGAGCCTGCCGCCTGACCGTGCAAAAACCAGATGGCACACCAGAAAGCGGGTTTCTGACCTTCACCTATCTGATCCGCAACGGGGATGTGCAGTCCGCCCTGAGCGAATGGCATTCCGATACGGAAGTTTCGCAGAAATACGCCACGACCATGAAGCAGATCGAAGCCGGGCTGGACATGAGCAACCCGGACCTGAAAGCCTGCATTGCGCGCTATCCGGCATTCGATAACCCTTCCAAAGACCCGATGGTGCAAAAAGCCGCGTTTGACCTGCGTGCGCATCTGGTCCGCCGCTGCATGGCCAACAAGGCGGCTCTGAAAGACCTGTATTCAGACCTGTATTTCATTCACCGTTAAGGCGGAGCGGCACTCCCGCTCCTACGCCAGAACCGTCGCCTGTCCGGGGTTTCGTTCCGGGTTTCTCCAGAACAGTTCACCGGACAGACGCGCAACCACATCTGGCGGCAACACAGGCCGCCGAGGCACATACGCCACTTTTTTACGCACCGTATGCAGCCCCGGCGTTTTTAAGGCCTGATCAAACGCTGTAGCACCCTCGAACTCCACAGCATCAAAATCATAACGCCAGTCTGGAAGTTTTAAAATCCAGCAACCATCCGCGCAAACTGTGTCATATCAACATTCCCGCCGGAAATAATGACACCCACGCGCTTGCCCTGCCACTCCGGCGCTGCGGCAAGGGCAGCCGCCACACCAAGGCAGCCGGTTGGTTCCACAATAATTTTCATCCGCTCCGCCAGTGTGCGCATGGTCTCCACCAGAACAGCGTCCTCCACCGTGACAATCTCACGCAGAAGCCTGCGCAGAATTCCGAATGTCAGCGGGCTGATGGCGGTGGTCTGCGCGCCGTCCGCCAGTGTTTTCGGCACGGGAATCTGCACAATATGGCCTGCGGCAAGTGACTGCCGCGCATCATCTCCGGCGGCGGGTTCCACCCCGATCACGGCGCATCCCGGAGAGACAGCCTCCGCCACCAGCGCACAGCCGGACGCAAGGCCACCGCCACCAATCGGCACGAAAAGTGCATCCAGCGGGCCGGTTTTTTCAAACAGTTCGAGTGCTGCGGTGCCCTGCCCGGCAACAATATCCGGGTGGTCAAACGGCGGCAGCACTGTCGCCCCGCGTTCCGCTGCAATGGCTGCGGCAATGGTCTGCCGGTCCTGCGTATAGCGGTCATATGTCACCACATGCGCGCCATACCCTCGGGTTGCCGCCAGTTTCACGGCGGGAGCATCCTCCGGCATTACGATTACGGCAGGAATACCCGCCTGCTGCGCGGCACAAGCGACTCCCTGCGCATGATTGCCGGAAGAATACGCCACCACACCGCGCCGGCGCACCTCTTCGGGCAGAGACAAAATGGCGTTCAGCGCCCCACGGAACTTGAACGCCCCGACACGCTGAAAATTCTCCGCCTTGAAAAACAACTCAGCACCGCTGAGGTTATTGAAATACCGAGAGGTCAGAACCGGTGTGCGGTGCGCGTGTCCTCTCAGGCGAATGGAGGCCGCAACAACATCTGAAAAATCCGGACTTTCCTGCATCTCTCATGCCTCCCCTGCTTTTCCGCGCCAGACACTCTTGCGCTTGGATCAGAGAGTAGCGTGCATACCGGAATACCGCCACCGCAGGGCTGCCACCTCTTTCCGCCTGAAGCCTCCGGGCCTAAAAGGGAAAAATACGTATGAGCATGTTGCTTTCGTGAGGATTTTGCCGACCATGACTTATCGCAGCCTGTCCCCCGATTTTGTTATCGCACCGCAGATCAGCGTTGCGGATATCCCCGCCATCAAGGAAGCCGGGTTCAAAACCATTGTCTGCACCCGCCCCGATGGTGAAGACCCCGGCCAGCCGACAGCCGAAACCATTGGAGAGGCCGCAAAGCAGGCTGGCCTCTCCTTTATCTCCATCCCTGTTCAGGGCGGGCAGGCGCCTTCCTCTGATGCCGTGATCATCATGCAGGAAACCCTCAACACCCTGCCCGGCCCGATCTTCGCCTATTGCCGCTCCGGCAACCGCGCGGGCCAGCTCTGGATGCTCGCCACACAGGGCTGAACACCGTAACCGGCATACGGAAACGATGCATGAAAAAAGGGAGCAGCCTTGCCGGGCCGCTCCCTTTTTTTTCGGCACTCAGGCTTTTCACAACCCGGAGGCTGTCAGTCCCCCGTCCAGCCGCCCATCTGGCATAAATGCCGCCAGTGCTCCGCGGAGACGGGGCACACGGAAAGGCGGGACTGGCGAACCAGAGCAAGGTCAGCCAGTGCGGCATCCTGCTTGATATCCGCCAGCGTGACAGGATTGGGCATGGGGCCGATGGCTTTGACATCCACACACACCCAGTTGCCACTTTCTGCCGTGAGGTCCGGGTAGGCTTCCCGCACGATCTCCACCACGCCCACAATCGCGCGCTGGATATTGGAGTGGTAGAAAAAGGCGCGGTCACCCAGCTTCATGCCGGCAAGATTTTTTTTGGCCTGATGGTTCCGCACCCCGGTCCAGGGTTCCACCCCGTTCGCCACCTGCTCATCCCAACTGAAGGCGTCAGGCTCGCTTTTGATCAACCAGTACGCCATGGCTATTCCACCAGAGCGCCATCACGGAACACGGTCCGTAACGGGCGCACAATCACGCTTTCAAACAGGTTGACCTCCGCATACGGGTCCGCCGCGGCAAAGCCTTCCGCCGCCGCGCGGTCGGGCACATCCAGCAGCACCAGACTGCCGCAGGGGTTGCCGCTCACGTCAAGTTGAGGACCGGCGAACTGAATCGCCTTTTTATATGTTTCCAGAAAAGCCAGATGCTTCTCACGGGTTGCCTTGCGTATTTCGAGGGCGCCGGGGCGATCTGTGCAAATAATGGCAAACAACATGTGTTCTCTCCGCTGTGTTGTCGGAACAGGACGCCCATGAATAACTGCCTCGTGTCAAGATGGCTCGAATGATGTAAAAGGTGCGCGAGCGCATGCCCCAACCGGAAATCCGGCATAAGGCCACTGCACGCCAACCTGATTGTTCAGATAACGGAACGGACTGACATTTGAGCGCCACACCGACCCTTGTCGCGCGTACCGGGGCTTTTTTCCATCGGTATGCCAACCCCGGCCGGTTTCTCAAGCTGGGCGCACGTCTGCAACCCTGGCTGACCTGGCCTGCTCTGCTGCTCACCCTCGCGGGGTTGGGCTGGGGGCTGTTTTTCTCCCCTGCCGACTGGCAGCAGGGAGATTCCGTCCGCATCATGTATGTGCATGTCCCGGCTGCCATGCTGGCCTCTGCCGGTTATGCGGGGCTTGCTGTGTGCGCCGTGCTCTCGCTGGTCTGGCGGCATCCGCTGGCGGATCTCGCTGCGGTGGAAATCGGACCTGTGGGTGCCTGCATTACCGCGCTGTGTCTAGCCACCGGCTCCCTGTGGGGCAAGCCGATGTGGGGCACATGGTGGGTGTGGGATGCCCGGCTGACCTCCGTTCTGGTGCTCTTCTTCCTGTATCTCGGCCATATCGCCCTTATCCGCGCGTTTGATGACCCGCAGCGGGGCTACAAAGCCGCGGCCATTCTGGCGCTGGCCGGCGCGGTGGATCTGCCTGTTATCAAGTTCAGCGTGCAATGGTGGAACACCCTGCACCAGCCGGACAGCATTACGCTGACAGGGGCCCCCACCATGTCCTCTTCCATGCTGTGGCCGCTTGCTCTCTCCACCCTCGGGTTTTCGCTCGGATTTGCCGCCATTGTGCTGGCCCGCACCCGGGCCGCCGTGATGGAAAGCCGCATCCGCAGCCTGCTCTCCAGCCCGCGCCGCCGTGCGGACGCCACGCAGACCACCTTGCAGGGAGACGCCGCATGACGCATCTGCCCTATATTCTGGCCAGCTATGGTCTGGCCACGCTCATCGCTCTGGTTCTGTCCATCGGAGCCGCCCTCCGCCTGAAGCAGGCTCGTACGCAGCTGGCCGTTCTCGAACGCCCATCTGACCGCACCACAGGAGCCACCTCACCTCTATGACCCGCAAGACACGTCGCCTCTGGCTCGTCATCGCCTGCGTTGCCTGCCTCGGGGCCGCAGCCGCCCTTATGCTCAAGGCGTTTTCCTCCGATATCGTCTTCTTTGTCACCCCCTCTCAGGTGGCGGCCTCCCCTCCTCCGGCAGACCGCACCGTGCGGCTGGGCGGCATGGTGGTGGCGGGTTCCGTCAAACGGGAAAAGCAGGGGGAAACCCCCATTGCCCGCTTTGATGTGACAGATGGACAGGCCGCCATTACGGTACGCTATGAAGGAATCCTGCCTGATCTGTTCCGTGAGGGGCAGAGCGTGGTGGCGGTGGGCACCATGCACAAGGATGGATTTGTCGCCAGTGAAGTTCTGGCCAAGCATGATGAAACCTATATGCCGAAGGAAGTAGCGGAAGCCCTGAAAAAATCCGGCAAATGGGACCCGCGCTTCGGCCCGCCCCCGAGTGCCGCAAGCTGGAACAGCATGACGGCGCAGGATGCGAAAAAGATGCTCCCCGCGGGCAACTGAGCCCCATGCCGTGCCGCCCCGGCACCCCGCCTTTCCTGACCCCGGCGTGGCAGGTTTTTTCACCTGCCATCCCTCTTCCGCTGTTCTGACAGCCCGCCACCCGGAGACACCCTTCTGACATGCTGAGCCCTGAACTCGGACATTATGCGCTGGCCATGGCCTGCATCCTTGCCGCCGCGCAGGGCATTCTGCCTCTTATCGGCGCGCAGCGGCGCGACAGACGGGTGATGATGCTCGCCCCGGGGCTGGCTGTCGGCCAGTTGCTGGCTTTGCTGGCGTCTTTCCTGTGTCTGGTGAATGCCGCTGTGACGGACGATTTTTCGGTCCAGAACGTTGCGGCCAACAGCGCTGTCTCCAAGCCGCTGCTGTATAAAATCACCGGGGTGTGGGGCAACCATGAAGGCTCCATTCTGCTGTGGGCCCTTATTCTGGGGTTCTGCGGGGCGGCAGTGGCCGCGTTCGGGCGCAATCTGCCCTCAGCCCTGCGCGCACGGGTGATTGCGGTGCTGGGGGCTGTGGCCGCCGGGTTTGAGCTGTTTTCCCTCACCACATCAGACCCGTTTGCCCGTGTCTGGCCCGCCCCGATGGATGGGCAGGGCATGAACCCCCTGCTGCAGGACCCCGGTCTGGCCTTCCATCCGCCGGTTCTCTACACCGGCTATGTCGGGTTTGCGGTGCCGTTCGCCTTCGCCATTGCCGCGCTGATCGAAGGGCGGGTGGATGCCGCATGGGGCCGCTGGGTGCGCCCGTGGGCCGTGGCGGCATGGTGCTTCCTGACCTGCGGCATCGCCCTTGGCTCCTGGTGGTCCTATTACGTGCTGGGCTGGGGCGGTTACTGGTTCTGGGACCCGGTGGAAAACGCCTCCCTCATCCCCTGGCTGACGGGAACGGCTCTCATCCATTCCGCCATTGTGGTGGAAAAGCGCGAAAGCCTGAAAATCTGGACCGTGCTGCTGGCCATTGCCACGTTCTCGTTCTCGCTCTCCGGCACGTTCCTTGTGCGCTCGGGCATTCTGAACTCCGTGCATGCCTTTGCGAATGACCCGGCCCGCGGCATTTTCATTCTCGGCCTGCTGGCTATCGTGATCGGTGGGTCACTCGCCCTGTTTGCCTGGCGTGCGCCCTCCCTCACGGCGGGCGGCCTGTTCGCGCCTGTCTCGCGTGAGGGCGCGCTGGTGCTCAACAATATCCTGTTGTGCTCCCTGTGCGCCGTTGTGCTGACAGGTACCATGTACCCGCCCTTCATGTCCCTGCTGTTTGACCGCACCATTTCCGTCGGCAAACCGTTCTTTGATGCCACGACCATTCCGCTGGCCATCCCGCTGTTCATTTTCATGGGCTTTGGCCCCATGCTGCCCTGGAAGCGCGCACAGCTCTGGCCGGTGCTGCAACGGCTGTGGATTGCCGCCCTGCTGGCGGCGGTGGCCTTTGCTGTGGCAACATTTGGCATGTCCGGCATTCTGCCCATCCTGTGCAGCGCTCTGGCCGTGTGGGTGATCCTTGCCTCCGTGCTGGATCTGACGGAGCGCGTGCGGCTGTTCCGCATGCCGCTTTCCGGCAGCCTCCAGCGGGCACGCATGCTGCCCCGCTCCATTTTCGGCACGGCCATTGCCCATGCCGGTGTGGGCGTGACGGTTCTGGGGCTGGCCGCCATGTCTCAGGCACAGCACAAGATTGTGGAAGTGCCGGTTGGCACCACCGAACATCTGGCGGGATATGACTGGACACTCACCAACGTCACGCAGGAACCCGGCCCGAACTATACTGCCCTGACCGCAACTCTTGAGGTGCGGCATAACGGCAGGCTCATCACCATCATGCATCCCTCCAAGCGCAGCTTTAACAGCCAGAACCAGACCACCACGGAGGTGTCCATCCACACCAATCTGCTGGCGGACCTGTATGGCGTGCTGGGGGATAAACACGGAACGGATGCCGCGCCCACCTATGTACTACGCCTGCATTACAACCCTCTGGCCCCCTGGATGTGGCTGGGCGCGCTGATCATGGCGATTGGCGGCGCGCTTTCCCTGTCTGACCGGCGCATGCGTGTGGGCGCACCGCGCCGTGCCCACTCTTCCCCCAATACGGTGACGGCAGCATGAGCACCCCTCCTGAAAACATGAAGCGCCGGCGGCTGCTGATGGCCGCCCCCCTTGCCGCCGCGGCGGTTGCGGGTGTGGGATTCTGGAAAATGCTGTCCGGCATGCAGCGCGGCTCCTTCAACCCGCATGACATCCACGCCCCCGTGCTCAACCGCCCGGTGCCGGATTTCAGCGTGCCTGATCAGGCGCCTGGTCAAGGCTTTGGCGCGCAGGATCTGCGGGCGCTCACCCAGCCGGTGCTGGTCAATTTCTTTGCCTCATGGTGCATCCCCTGCCTTGCGGAAATGCCAACCCTGATGGCTCTGAAGGATGACCTCCCCCTGTGGGGCATTGCCTATAAGGATCGCCCGGAGAACGCGGCTGGTTTCCTCAAGCATTCCGGAAACCCGTTCACCCGTCTGGGAAGTGATCGGGATGGCCGCGTAGGGATCGACTGGGGTATTTCCGGTGTGCCGGAAACCTTCCTGATCGGCCCCGGCGGCGTGATCCGCTGGCACAGCGCCGCCCCGCTGGATGTAGACACCATCCGCGGCACACTGATGCCCCTGCTGGAAAGCCTGAAAAAATCATGATGCTGCGCCGCCTGTCCGCCCTGCTTCTGGGCTGCGCCCTGCTTGTGGCTCCGGCACTGGTTCTGGCAGTGGATGACCCTTCCGAAATGCTGCCCAACCCGCAGGAAGAAGCGCGGGCCGAAGCCATTGGCTCCCAGCTCCGCTGTCTGGTCTGCCAGAATGAATCTATTGAGGACAGCAGCGCAGGGCTGGCACGGGACCTGCGCCGCGTGGTGCGTGAGCACGTTGCCAAAGGCGAGAGCAACAGCCAGATCATGGCCTGGATGGTCCAGCGCTATGGCAACTTCATTCGCCTCAGCCCGCCTTTCTCCCTCGGCACCCTGCTGCTATGGAGCATGCCGGTTCTGGCTCTGCTGCTGGGGCTGGGCATTGCGTTTTTCTCCTACCGCACCAGACGCACAACACCTGCCGCTCCGCCGCCCCTGACAGCGGAAGAAAAGGCCCGGCTGGCCAGCCTTGCCAAAAACGCAGGCCAGCACGACACCGGCCGACCAGACACAGACCAGCCCGATAATGGCCACACCGATAAAGGACCAAGCGCATGATCTGGCTTTCCATCGTGCTGTTAAGCGGCCTGGCTCTGGTTCCGGCCGCCCTGCCCCTGTGGCGACGCACCCGGCATGTACGGGACGAGCGCAGTGCCGCGCTGGCGCTGCATGACGCCCAGCTTTCTGAAATTGACCGTGATCTGGATATCGGCCTGATTGCCCCGGCGGAGCATGACATCGCCCGGCTGGAAATCCAGCGCCGCATTCTGGTGGCGGATACCGCCCCCACCCGCGCGGATGACAGCATTCCCCCCCTTGCCGTATGGGGTGCTCTGGCCCTCATCCCGCTGGCTTCCGTTGCCCTGTATCTGACCAACGGATACCCCTCCCTGCCCGCGCAACCGCTTGGCCCTCGTCTGGTGCGCCAGCATGAAGCAAACACGCGTGGGGATGCCGTCATCCAGCGCCTGAAAGCCGCACTGGCCACCATCCCGGCGGATGACCCTAATGCGCGGCAGGGCTACCTGCTTCTAGGGCAGGCCGAGGCAGGCCGCGAACACTATGCCGAAGCCGCCGAGGCCTGGACCCATGCACTTTCTCTGGGTTTTGACCCTGAAGTGGCCGCCCGCACGGGCGAGGCGCTGACACGGGCGGCAAGCCACGTCACACCGCAGGCGCTGGATCTGTTCCGCAAGGCCCTTGATGCTGCCCCGAAGGACGCCCCGTGGCGCGCGGCCATACAGGCCCGTATCGCCGAAGGGGAGCACGAGCAGGATAATCCCTGAGAACGCTGCCCACGCGCAACGAAGAACAAACGGGCGAATTCAGGCCGTGGCCGATTTCTGCCGCGTACTACCCATGCGCGTGACGGAGAACGAACGCTGGAAAGAAAAGGTTGATACCGCCTGAAGGGCTTTTCCAGCGTTCGTCTGACTGCTGACCCGCAAAAATCTGGCACTGGCACTGGCACTGGCACTGGCACTGGCACTGGCACTGGCACTGGCACGCATGGGCCTTCTGGAGCAGGATGGTCAACTGTCACACGCAGGTGCTGACAATACAGTACCGAGCGCTTTTACAGCCTGCACCGAGACTTTTTATTCTGATCACACATGATGCTCGGCAAAGCAGAAATCCGGCCTGTGACGGTAGCCCAGTCTCCGTAACCGCAGCACGGATTGCCCCGCCAAGCGGACAAGACGCAGGCAGGCGAACAAACACCCCCGCACACAGTTTTACAATCACGCGGAAAGTCGGGAGCAAGCGGGCAGTCCGGGCTGGTGCGCAATCAGGCCCGTCCGCCTGTCTCGCCTGCCCCTGCTTTGGCTCCGTGCGCTGTAATGAGACGCATCGTGAGCATGCGCGTTTTCACGGAGCACGCTTTACTGAAAACCTCGCAGCCCGCCTCCGGCCCGGCCGGCTCTGCCTGAACCGGCTGAGCAGAAGACGCGATCAGGTGTGTGCTGGCTGCACAGACACCGTTAACAGGGGCGCAGCCTCAGGCTGGATACGCCTTAAATGACATCATCCGTCGGGCCATCGGACAGAACCCCTTCCCATTTGGCAGAAATGGCGGCGGCGTAGCCATTGCCCAGCACGTTGGTGGCGGTGCGGGCCATGTCCAGAAAATGGTCGATCCCGAGGATCAGCGTAATGCCGGCTTCCGGCAGGCCGAACTGCGGGAGCACGGCCACCAGCGTCACGATGGAGGCGCGCGGCACACCGGCAATCCCCTTGCTGCTCAGCATCATGACCATCACCATGGTAAACTGCTGGGCCATGGAGAGATGGATGTCATAAACCTGCGCAATGAACAGCGCCCCAAAGGTCTGGAACAGAATGGAGCCATCCAGATTGAAGCTGTAGCCCAACGGCAGCACAAACCCGCTGATGCGGCTGGGCACACCGAAATCCTCCAGCTTTTCCAGAAGCAGCGGATAGACGGATTCACTGCTGGCGGTGGCGTACCCCAGAATGAGCGGCTGGATGAGTTCACGGATCAGATCTTTGATCCTGCGGCCCAGCACCAGAAAAGCCAGCGTGGTGAGCACCGCCCACAGCACCAGAATGGTGCCGTAGAACTCCACCAGAAAGCGGCTGTACTGAATCAGCATCCCGCCGCCGCTCTGGGCCACACTCCCCATTACGGACCCGAATACCGCCATGGGGGCCAGCAGCATGACCATATCTGTCATCCGCAGCATGATGTGCCCCAGCTCCTCCGTCCAGCCGAGCATGGTTTTTCCGGCCTTACCCGCGGCAGGCAGGGCGAGGCCGAACAGAACGGCAAAGACAACAATCTGGAGAATATCGTTCCGCGCCATGGCATCCAGCGCGCTGGTGGGCACAATATGCAGCAGGAATTCAACCGGCTGGAACGGGTGCTTCAGCGACCCGAGGTCTCCCGTGGCAGGAGGCACAAAGCCCGCGCCCGGCTGAAGGATATTACCCGCCAGCAGCCCGATCATCAGGGACACGAAGGACATACTGACAAACCACAGCAGGATTTTACCCCCGATGCGGAAAACCTGCGTATCATCCCCCAGCTTGCCAATGCCGCTCACCAGCGTGGCGAACACCAGCGGCGCAATGACCATCTTGATCAGACGCAGGAAAATCCCCGTCATGAGGGTAGCGGCCTGCTCGGAAAAATGAATGACGGCAGGGGAGAGCGTATGAATGAAAAGGCCGCTCAACACCCCCAGAACCAGAGCTGCCAAAATGGCATAAGTCCGCCGTCTTGTGTTGACGGACTGCGTCCCGATAGCCATTGCGTGCTTCCTTTGTTCTGTTTTTTCGCCACTATTTGGGCGTTTTTTACGCCACTGGCGGAAATATTTGAAGAGTACTCCGCCAGGCAACCGCCATTTCCCTCTCCACAAAGTGACGACACCAGAATAGATAAACAATCGAAACAATAGATTTTTGATGTCGCGGAAAAAGAGAGTAAAAATATCGTTATTCGCCTCAAAGACTCCTCTTGTTTTAAAAACAATAGAAAAATCTTTAAAAAAAATCTTCCCCTCTTGTTGATTTCATGGGATTTTACTGCTTTCTCTCAGCCAAAATAAAAAGAAAAAGGCTGTTTTAAAGGCAATGGTCAGGCTGTCGTCCTCCCACATTTTCCGTGCAGTGTTGATCGGATCTGCCCTTACATCCCCCCTGCACACGGCACAAGCAGACTCCCAGTGGTATACCGGGTCTCTGGTCTCCCCCTCAGGCGCCAAGTCTCATGCGGGAGACGGCGGGGTTGAGCCTTATTATTCCTATAGCCAACCCATCGGTACCTTTGCGGCCAACGGCACCAGCCATCCGTTGCATCCACGCCAGCAAACCATCAGCAATTCCACCCTGTGGAAGTATGGCATTACGGATGACATCAGCATTCAGGCCCACACCGTTGTCAGCTATGGGTGGAAACACACGGCCGGACACACGCACGGGCCACAGTTTGGTGATTTTCCGGTTGATTTCATCTGGCGCTTTCTCCACCCGGACGCCAAACGGTTTATTCCCGACCTCAATCTTTTTGCCGGCGTTGTTCTGCCTACCGGGGCTTATTCACACCTGCGCTCCGCACAGGATGGCACGGGCGCCGGGGCTTTTGTTTTCCGCATGGCCATAACGGAACAATCCACCTACACCCTGCCCGGCAACCACGCCCTGCGGCTGCGCGTATGGAACTGGTGGCGCAGAGCCCTGACCAGCGCGCATCTTCGGGATATCAGCAGTTATGGCACAGCCGTCGGGTTTCGCGGGCAGGCGCGCCCCGGCATGAGTGGGCAGACCGGATTTTCTCTGGAATACGGGCTGAACCAGCGCTGGGTTCTGGCCATGGATCTTGCACGGGACTGGGCCAATGGCACCCACCTGAAGGGGCATACTGGCACCGGGAGCCGCGTTGATAAAATCAGCGCGGCCTCAACAGACTGGCAGATTGCTCCGGCCGTTGAATATAACTGGAATGCGCGATGGGGCGTTATTGCCGGCTGCGCCATTTACTATGCCGGGCATAATACAGGCGTGAAAATGGCCCCACAATTTGCAGTGAATACCGTATTTTAAGGCGCATCACCCGGCGCGTTTAAAGCCTGCGCCTAACTGCGGCCCACTTCATGAAGCGGGGTGCGCGCCCAGATATCCTCCCGCGCACGGCGCTGGGGCGGGCGGGGCTGGCAGGAAATGAAATACAGCCCCACGGCAAACACGATATTGGACAGCGCGTTAAACCACATGGGGAGTTGAAACGGCGCGGGAGCATCAAACGCCTGATACAGCACATAGGCTGTAAACGGGAGGGACACCAGCCGCACCCCCACCAGCATGAACCGCAAAGGGTTGGGCCTGCCGGGCTGAACCAGCACGCGCATGCGGTTCAGGCCAATAAAAAATGTGACGCACAGGCCCCAGACCAGCACGTTGAACATCATGTTGGAAATATCTTCCATCCCGCCGATCACAAACACGGCGATGATGGACACAGCAGAGAGCAGCAGAGAGCCGAGCTGGCAGCTCATGCCCACTTCAAGCGCAGGCAGGCGCTCGGGCAGCCTGTCCGCAAGGGGCTGACAGAGTTCATCCAGCAGCCAGCTATCAATGCGCGTGATGCGCTCACCTAGAGTCATGCGGGTATCATAACGGATTATCCGCCATGTTGCACGTTTCAATCCTGCACAGTGCCGCAGGGAGGCAAAACTCCCCGGCCCGCAGGCCGGGGGCTCAACCGCATCAGGCTTCCTTGGTCGGCCCGGCAGAAGGCAGCGTGCCTTCCGGTGTGTTCTTGTCCACCGCGTCCGGCAGGAAATGGGCCAGCGCGCCCAGCACGGCATCCACCGGCAGGCCGGTGCGCTCTACCAGATCATGCACCGTGCTGCTGCCCAGAATATTGCGGATTTCATCAGCCGTGGCCGGAACATTGCTGCCCTGACCAATCCAGGACCGCACCTTGTCACCCAGCCCGGCCTGATCAGCCTGCGTCAGAATGTTCTGAATCATTTCCGGCTGAAGCAGTTTCTGAAGCTGTTCCTGCACGCCCCCCTGAAGATCGACGCCCAGAGCGCCTTCAACCTTGCCTACCAGATTCTGAATAAAGTCGGACATATTAAAGCCTCTCTGCTATTCCATTAAGCTGGTGAGCACGTTTCACGTTCATACAGCGATACACGCCTTACCAGAAGCCATCAGACACGAGATGACCATGGACCAGACCGCTCTCATATGCGAGATCAATAACAGTCTTTCTGATATCCGGGCACCTCAGCCAGACTGAACCGATAGCTGATATGCATCTGACACCTCAAGGAAAATTCAGGGAATCGGGCTATTTTGAGAGACTGAATCGCCCTGAACAGCTTCACCCGATAAAGTAGCCGCTTTTGCCCAGCATCCCTCTTTTCCTTCTCGAGCGTATCGGGCCATTGCGCCATCTGCGCCCCCTGCGTCGCCCCGGTGAGCAGAAAAGCAGCCATCTGCAATGGCTGTTTGCTCCCACGCTCCCCGCTGTGGGATTTGCCGTGCGCACCACGGCGGCGGCCCTCATCTCGCTGGTTATCGCCCTGTGGATGGAGCTGGATGACCCGCAGTGGGCCCCCATGACCGTCTGGATCGTGGCGCAGGGATCACGCGGGGAAAGCCTTTCGAAGGCGCGGTGGCGTCTGGTCGGCACCGCCGTTGGCGTGGTGATGTCCATTACGCTGATATCCGCCTTTATCCAGCAGGCGTGGCTGTTTTTCCCGGCTCTGGCTATCTGGGTGGGGCTGTGCTGCACGCTGGCAACCCTTGTCCGCAATTTCCGTTCCTACGCGCTGGTGCTGGCGGGCTATACCTGCGCCATTATTGCCATCGGGGCCATTCCAAACCCTGAAAACGTCTTTCTTACCGCCCTGTCCCGTGCGACCTATATTGTGCTGGGCATTGCCTGTGAGAGTGTTCTGGCGGGCCTGTTCGCGCATAATCTGGCGGATGTCGCCCGCCGCAATATCCGCGACAAACTGCGCACCGCGCTGAGCAATGTCTCGGCCTCGGTCTCCAGCCTTCTGGCTGGGGATGAGGAAGCGCTGGTCCGCTCCCGTGCGATGTTCGGCCCCATTTTGTCCATTAATGACCAGATTGAATTCTCGGAAGTGGAAATGGGCCCGCACGGGCATGAGGGAGACCACGCCCGCGCCGCCCTTGCTGCGGTTTCCGTTCTGCTCTCACGCGGTCTGGGCATGGCGGTGCGGCTGCAATATGTGAACACCAACCAGCCGGTGTTCCACGCCACCGCCAGCCGTGTCAGCGCCTTTCTCACCGCCTTGCCGCCCCAGCTTGAAAATGATGATACGGTCCAGACGCTTCTGGAAAACCTCCGCCTGCTGCGCGGCGAATGCCGACAGCAGATTGTGGATGCGCTGACGAAGGAAATCAGCATCCAGCAGGTTCAGGTGCAGGACAATCCGGAAATTCAGGCCCTGCTGGATGGGCGTATCCTGCATAACGCGCTGGATGAACTGCTGGGCGAGTTGGAACAGGCCATTCGGGAATATGATGCCAGCCAGCATTATATACGCGGGGACCATTTCCATTTCCGCCTTCAGTCCCATGTCGACAAGCGCGAAGCCTTTTATAACGGCCTGCGCGCGACCGTTGCCATCACCTGCGCCGGGCTGGTGTGGGAAGTCACGGCATGGCCTGCGGGTCTTGGCTTCATCACCTTTGTGGCCATTGTCTGCGGTCTGTTCGCCACGCGGGAAAACCCTGTGGTGGCCACCACCCAGTTCATGGTGGGCAGCCTCTGGGCCGCGCTCGTTTCCTTCTTTCTTGTGTTTGTGGTGCTGCCCACACAGGAAAATTATGAAATGCTGGTAGCCACCCTCGCCATCCCCATGATTGCGGGCGGGCTGGCCAGCCGCAACCCGGCAACAGCCCTGCACGCTGCCGCCTATACGCTGCTGCTCCCCAATTTCGTGCACCCGTTGAACCAGGGCCGAGAAAACGAGATAGCCTGGTTCAACTCCACCGCCGCCATTCTTCTGGGAGTGGCTTTCGCCGTTGTGATGTTCCGGGCTGTCATGCCCTTCAGCAGTGCGGCGGAACGCTGGCGCATGCGCCGCACCCTGCTACGGGACCTGCGCACGCTGGCCTCCGCGGAGCAAATCCCGCTCAACCAGAACTGGATTGGCCGGAATATTGACCGCTTCGCCCGCCTGATCCGCCATGCTGGCCCCACGCCCTCCCCCACCATTGAGGGCTGCCTTCAGGGCACACTGGCGGCCATGACCATCGGCCTGAACATTATCCGCCTGCGCACCCTGCTGGAGCGCAACCAGATCCCGCCTTCCGCCCGCAAACCGATTGAGGTGGTGATGAAGCGTATGAGCCGCTTTACCGGAAAATACGGCCGCACGGCCCAGAGTGCGCGCATTGCCACCCAGACCCTGCGCCGCATTGAGGCCATGGAGCCCAACATCAGCACCCGTATCGAGCTGACCCGCGCCATTGCCTATCTGATTGTGGTGTCACACGAGCTGGACGCAAACGCCGTGTTCCTTGACGCCTCCAAACCTTACCGGGCGGCTTGAGCCCGGAGAGCCTGTAAAAGCCCGTCCCGGTGGCGCTGTTTCCGCAGGGCTCGCTGCAAGGCCCGGGATGCATGGTGTGTTACCCGAGTGCCCTCGCACTGGCGCCACCAGCGCACCGAAACGGTGATTACAAAACTCAAAGACTGACACGGCATGAGTGCGGCCCTCATACACTTAGAGGCCACGCACCCTGCGGCCTGTTTCCCGAAACCTGCACATTTTCCCGCAACCCGATATAGTGACAAAACCTCAGCAATTATGCGCACAGGGCTGGGTAGAAGAGCGTCTAACACGCCGTGTGACAGAGGCACAGGAGGGAACAATGTCCGGTTTCAATGATGCGGAACGCGCCGCCCTGCTGGCGCTCAAGGGCATCGGTCCACGGGTTGTGGCGCGCCTTGAGGCAATGCAGATCAACGGGTTTGCGGATCTGGCCACGCGTAATGTGGACGATCTCTGCGCTCTGGGGGCAGCCCTGGCAGGTTCAAGCTGCTGGAAAAACAGTCCTCAGTCCCGCGCAGCAATGAAAGCCGCCATTGAGAGAGCACAACGGGACATCACCCCGCTCACACACGCGCAATAAGCCGTTTTTTTTGAAAAAGAATTTTAGGAAGGACCGGACCCGCCTCTGTGTTATAACAGAAGCGGGGAGGAAAACTGGTCCGTGCGCTTGTCCTTATTCTCTGAACGCCTTGTTCGACACCTGCCTGCGTGGGTTACCGGTGCAGTGCAGGGCCGAGCCGGTCTTCCAGAAACTGCGCCGCTGGCCTGGTTGATTGCCCCCTCCCCCGCTAATCTCGGCTTTGCCCTGCGCACAACCTGCGCGGCCCTACTCGCCCTGAGCATTGCGTTATGGATGGAAATGGACAGCCCGCAATGGGCCGCCATGACCACATGGATTGTTGCCCAGAACTCACGCGGGCAAAGCCTCTCCAAAGCCAAATGGCGGCTGATAGGCACCTGTGCCGGAGCGATTGCCGGTGTGGCCTTTCTGGCAGCCTTCCCGCAGGAGCCCTGGCTGCTGTTCCCCCTGCTGGCGCTGGGAGCCGGAGCCTGCTGTGCGGAAGCCACCTTCCTGCGTAATTTCCGGTCCTACGCGCTGGTGCTGGTGGCCTTCACCTGCACGATTATTGTGCTGAGTGCGGCAAACCAGCCGGACAATGTGTTCATGATCGCCTTGTCCCGCACGACATACATCACGCTGGGCATTGTGTGCGAAAGCACACTGGCGGGCCTGTTTGCACCCCGGCTGGATACCATTGCGCAGGAGGAACTCCGCAGGCGCATGCAGGAAACCCTGTCCGGTGCCTGCCAGAGCATGACGGGACTGCTTCTGGGGCAAAAGGACGGCCTGTTCCGCTCCCGCGCCCTGATGAGCAGCATCCCTTCTCTGGCAGACCAGATTGAGTTCAGTGAAATCGAGATCGGCCCGCATGCCCATGCCGGAGACCATGCCCGCGCGGTTCTGGCCAGTATTTCCACCTTTCTGGCGCGTGGGTTGAGCCTGCATATCCACATGGAAGCCGCCTCTCCCCTGCCTTCGGCATTCAGAAAAACCCTCTCCAGTTTTACCACGATTTTGAACCACGTACCGGAACAGCTTCAGAATACCACACCGGTTGAAGCCGCCCGCGTGATCCGGAAAGCGCTGTACCGCGCCCGGACGGACTGCCTGCAATCCGCAACAGATACGTTGATCCTTTTTGAGCAAGCCCGCGCCCAGCCCGCCTGCCCGGATGACCTGATACGGGATCTGCTGGAAAGCCGTATTCTGGAAACGGCTCTGGCAAAGCTGATCCTGGAACTGGATGAAGCCCTGCTGCATTTTATTGCCCTTTATGACCCAGCCCCCACGGACCGCTTCCGCTTTAAGCAGCATATTGAAAAAGACCCCGTTCTGGCTCTGAACAACGGCCTGCGTGCGGCCGCCGCCATCTGCATTGGCGCATTGATCTGGGAGGTTACTGCGTGGCCGAACGGTGCCACACTGGCCATGTTTGTAGCCGTGACCAGCACACGCTTTTCCGCCTTTGAGAATCCTGTTCTGGCTTCGAGCGGTTTTCTCAGGGGAGCCTTGTGGGCGGCGGCGGTGTCCTGGGTGTTGGTTTTTGTGGTGCTGCCGGAGCAGGCCAGTAATGAAACCTTGCTGGCCTCACTATTCTTTCCCATGCTGGTGGGCGGGCTGGCGCTGCGCGCGCCCGGCACTATTGGCACCGCCGCGGCCTATAACAATTTCATGCCGTTCATGGTGGGGCCAGCCAACCATGCGCGCCTGAATGAACTGGTCTGGTTCAACACCACCCCGGCAGTTGTGCTGGGTATTGCACTGGGTGTGTGGGCATTCCGGCTGGTGCTGCCGTTTGACCCGGCGGCGGAGCGCTGGCGCCTGCGCCGCAAGCTGGTGCGGGACCTGCGCAGGCTAGCCGCACGACAGAGCGCCTTTACCCCGGCGGAATGGATGGCGCAGTCTTGCGGGCGCATTGCACAGATTATCCACCATGCGGGTGAAAGCCCCGATACACTGACAGAAGCCTATCTGGCGGGAGCCATGGGAGTCATGACGGTAGGGCTTCTGGTTTTACGGATTCAGCATGTTCTGGAACACAAGATTCTGCAGCCGGGACAGACGCAGCTGTTGCAGGATGTCCTGCACAGCATCGCCACCCTGCACGGTCGCACCACCACGCCCGCGCAAACAGCCGCCAGAGCGCTTGCACTGCTCCGCCCCGCGGCTTTGGCGGAACCCAACCTCTCCCGGCAAATGGACCTGACCCGCGCCGTGGGCAGTCTGGAAGTCATGAAGCGGGAGCTGGCGGATAATGTCACGTTTCTGGATACAACGCGCCGCTTCCACCTCCCCTCCGCTGCGGCCTAGTGGCCCGGAGGCGACCTGAACGTGGGCTTCAGCCAGTCCTGGCAGGTCTTCCCCCCCCCGATGCGCTTCAGTGTTTTTCAATATCGTGAAAACGCGTGTAATCCACAGCAATTCGGCCATCCGGCCGAGGGGCGACAATATCCACAAACCGGTGATTATGGTGCACAAGGTCAAACCGGTATGCTGTTCGGGCAAAAACGGTCTGACCCAACGCTTCGTCCGTACCGGTCACTGTCACGACAATTTCGGCTGTTTCCTTATCCAGTTCCGCCATGCTCTTCCCGTAAAGCGGGCTTTCCGGCCCGATCACATGCGCCATGACAAATGCAAACCGCAGGACCGGCACATGAGACTGCACCAGCAGAAGCTGGTCAAACTGCCGCACCAGATGCCCGTTTTCACTCATGACCAGACGGGAGAGTGCGACTTCCACATCCACGGATAAAATGACACTGAGCCGCATGTTGGCAATGCGGATGCACAGGGCAGGCACTCCGTTCTCACTGCTGATAACTGCTTTGTTGCTGAACATGATGCGGGCACGCGGGCGGGCAAAGCGCGCAAACACCACGCCCGTTGCCAGAGCGTTGATCATCATGCCCGCCAGCACTTCAAACGACACGATGACATTGGCCGTGGTCCCCACCGGCACCATGCCGCCATACCCCACGGTGGAGAGGGTCTGCACACTGAAAAAGAACAACGACAACAGGCCATGCTGCCCTGTCCCGGTTACCTGCATCGGCACGATCAGGTAGAGCAGCGCGAAAAACAGGTTCACCAGAAAATAGAAAACGACAGATAGCGCCGCAAAAGAAGGCCAGCTTATCGTCAGCGCATGATGGTACAGGTCTGTCCAGACACTGTCTGTCAGCCCCACACGCACGATATCCCGATGGCTTTTTTCCTCCACCAGCGCATGAGCGCGGAACCGGCGTATGGCTTCCTTTGTTGTAAAATGGACTTTTTTGCCAGTGCCGTTTGTGTTCTGAAGCGGGGCATCATCCAGTTTGTTATAGCGCGCCGTCAGTCTTGCCTCGCGCTTTTCCTTAAGCTGCCGCAACAAACTTCTCATCTCTGCCTTCTGGTCTGAAAGGCCGCCCTGCCGCGCGCCTGTATCTCCAGAGGGTCATACACGGCCTCACGACAGCCTTCTCACGTCAATTGCGCATGGCAAATCCGCTTCACAGTTCAGAGATTCTTCTGGCGGTTTCTTAAGGTTTTTTCTCTTCCTCAAACGGATGCAGGGAAACACCGCCAGCCAGATGCCCCCACTGCGCCGCATCACTGCGGGAGGTGTCCGCCCCACCCCGCGTCAGATGGTTGCCCTGCGTCACGGTGGCGGCATCCATCGTATCGGCAAACTTCGCCTGCACGGAGGCACTCTGCGCGGCCCGGGCCCACAGGCTGGCCGCCTTCTGCCGGTCTCCAGAGCGGTCCGCCGCCTGCCCGGCCAGAGCCAGAGCGCGCGCCATATCCCGGTAAGAGGCTTCCTGCCGCCGCAGGTCGGCGGCCTGTTCGGCCAGCATGTCCGCCTGCGCGGGGTTACTCGCCAGCAGGGCGCGGGCCTGAATTTCCGCCTTGTCAGCCTGCTCCGTAAGGGAGAGCGGCGGCTTGAGTCCGTCAAAAAACGCAAGAGCCTTCTGGAAGGCAACGCTATCCTGCCCGGCATCCGCCGCAAGCCCCAGCACAAGCGCGGCCCGCGCCACACCGGCCCGCTGGGGGGCAGCCATACCGGCAGACGCCAGTGTTATGGCCTGCGGATACTGCTTCAGGCGGTAGTAAGCCGCGGCCTCAACCAGATCAAACTCCGGCTGTGCCGCTGTCCGCCGCAGAGCGGCTGCCTGCCGGGTGATGCCCACGGTTTTAATAGCGCCCGCCGGATCATCCGCCGCAAGCTGGGAGACGGCAAGATCATACCCGGCGGCGGAGGCCGCCACACCATCATCCCGCAACAGAGCCAGATCCGCCGCTTTGCGGTACTGGGTGATGGCCACGCTGTAGCGACCCAGTTCGAAGGAATCCTGCCCGGCTGTCATGGCCTGATCCCACGCGGCATCATCCCGCGCGGAAGGCGCATCCGCAGCCTGCCCGCCGCACCCTGCCAGCAGAAGCGGGAGCAGAAGGAAGGAAGCCGGGAGGCGGGACGCCTTACGCCGCGGGGCCTGCCGGAGCTGGTGCACACCGCGCCTCATGGCCGCACCTGCCGGGGGGCCAGAAGGTTCTCGTGTGTTGTTTTCTTCCCCCCCAGCAGCCACATGCCGCGTAACTGTTCCGTCAGTTTTTCCAGCCCATACAGCGTGGTCTGGGCCTGTGCGAGCAGTGCTGGCAGATCGGCCGTGCTGGCTTCCACACTGGCGGCAATGGCTGGCAGATGGGGTGTCGCCCCTTTCAGATCATGCGTGGACGCGCGCAGATTGCTCATCGTGCCATCCGTTTTGGTCATGATGCCGGATACCTGCTGCTCAATCGGCTTGAGGCGATCAATCACGGTGTTCAGTGAAACAACCGCCGCTTGCGCCTGTTTGAGCAGTTCATCATTGGTCAGCAGTTGCCCCACCGTGCCCTTGCCCGCATGCATATCTGTCATGGTGGCATCCAGTTCCGCCATCATATGTCGGGCGCTGGCAATGGCCGGCATGATCTGGTCCTGAATATCATTCAGCGTGGCGGTAATCTGATCCGCCGGATTGGGGGCCGGTGTGGCGTTGAGCACCGCATAGCTCCAGTCCATGGCATCACCATGCCCACGGCTCAGCTCCAGATAGGAGGAGCCGGTGACAATAAACTGCTTGCGGATAATGGCCGTGCTGTCCCGCCGGATGAAGGGTTTGGCCTGCGGGTCCAGATCCACCAGCGCATACATCTCGCCCGAGGGGTTGAGTTTGACCGCACGAACAGAGCCAGCATGGGTGCCGAGCAACTGCACATCACTCCCCACGGTCAGCCCGCCCACGCCGGAGGCAGGCAGTGTGACATGCAGGCGCGCAGGCGGTGTCAGCCAGTCACGCAGCACACCGGCCTCCACCACGGCACCGGCAAACAGCACCACGCTGAGCAGTACGAGGAACCCGACCCATTCATCCGCATAGCGCAGGGAAATAAGCGGTTTGATCTTCTGTCGTAAGCGGATCTGGAACATTATGCTGTCCGTACTTCTACAAGCCCGTCATCAGCCAGGCGCCATAAACTTGTAATCCCCTGCCGGTAGCCCTGCCATACGGCATTGCCACGCACCAGCCAGATCACACCGGCTCCCCTGTCCCGCGCCTCCGTTATCGCACTCAGAAACGGATTGAGCAGGTCCACAGGGCTTGCTTCCAGCGGGTCTTCCAGAAGCAGCAGCCGGGGGCGCCCCATAAATGCCCGTACACACCCTGCCCGCAGCAGGTCTACATCGGAAAGCCTGCTGGGGGGCAGCACCGGCAGGCCCGGAAGGCCGAACAGTTCTCCCAGCCGGGCGGCTTCCGCCACCACCTCGTCCAGCGGGCGGTTGGTATGGTGCAGTTGCTGGAGCGTGATGGCAAGGTGCGTGTTCAGGAACTCCGGCCAGCTTGGCCTGCGGGTCATACGGCCAATGCGCCCGCGCAGAGCGTTCAGTTCCCTGTCATGCAGTTCAGCCCAGTCCAGCCCCATGAATTTTACCGCGCCCTCTTCCAGCGGCACCAGCCCGCAGCACAGATCCGCAAACATGGTGGCGCGAGAGGCGGAACGCGCCTCCACCACCACGCAGTCCCCCGGCATCAGCTTCATGCTGAACGGCAAAGGCGGCAGGCCGCTTTCTTCAAAGGAGGGCACAGCCTTGTTCAGTTCCAGCAATGGCCCGACGGTGCGTGTCTCCATGGCTTTACAGGTCCAGACTGAACAGAACGCTGACAGCCATGACAATCAGCATACCACGGGAGAAGCCGCGCGGCAGGAGTGTGCGAAGGTTGTCTTCGTTGGTTGCGGTCAGCCCGGTCAGGCAGCCACCCAACCCCACGACAAACCCGACCGCGATGAATTTAAGAGGGATCACCAGATAATCCGCGCGGGACATGGCGGTAATCACATCATAAAAAAACGTCCAGACAGGGTTGGTCACCACGCCGGAAATCCGGCTGATCACATAGCCGGTGAGCAAGGCCGCGAAGGAGAACAGGATGCCCAGCGTAAACCCGCCGACCGTAAACGCCAGCGTACGCGGCATGACCAGCAGCAGGAACGGGTCCAGCCCCTGCGCCTGCATGGAGCGGATTTCTCCCCCCGTGGTCAGCAGTCCGAGCTCCGTGACGGAGAGCATGCCATTCCGCCCCAGCAGCAGCATACCGACCAGAATGGGGGCAATTTCCCGAATAACGACGTCCACCAGAATGGTGCCCGTCATTTTGGTCATGCCCGCCAGACCCAGCCAGTAAATGGTTTGGGAGACAGCCGCCACGCCTGTCAGCGTGCCGGCGAACAGGGTGGCCACCATCCCGCCGCCCACAACACTGTTCAGCGTGGCCCCGAATTCGAACCGGACTGTCCGTCGCCAGGAATGCGTGCGGAAGCTTTCAAAAATAACGCCCCAGCTTGCCCCGAGCATGATGAGGAAAAAGCGGATCTGCCTGCGTGTCAGCCGCCCCACCAGGCCAAGTTTTTCGTACACCCACAGACGCAGCGCAAATTTCTGCCCGTGATGCGGGTGGCTGGCGGCATCAGCCGCCAGAATGGGATCAAGCTCCCCTCCGGGCTCACGCGGTTCGTTCGTACCACTCATCGCCGGGCTGCCAGAACATACGCCCGGCCAAGGCCGAGATGCGGTGCATAAAATGTCCCGCGGGAACGGAACAGATACCGGTCACGCAGAGCCTGATAGACACGGTCTGTCACCTGAATGGTGCCGCCTTCTGTCACACCCTGCGCCATGAGTTCCGCCAGAGAGACTGTCTGCCCCCACAGGTTGAACACTTTGGGCTCTTCCCCCACAGCCCCGCCAAAAGCCGCACCGTAATCCAGCCCCATGGCGAACACAGGCTCCAGATCCGCCGCAGCCAGAGCCGCCATGAACGTCTCCCGCATGGTCAGCGCGGCATCCGCAACGCGGATGATGGCCGTGGGGTCTTCCTCCTGCGTGCAGCCTGCCATGCAGATCATCCGGTGGCCCGCCACTTCCACCGCGAACAGCCCGCGCTCTCTGGAAATGCGCTGAACATCCGTCGCAAGCTGATTGATCAGATCCAGCAGAGCGTGTGTCTGCGTCTCTCCATCCACCACCGGGTCCGAGAACGTGATCACCAGCACGGCAACGGAGGGATAAATGCCGGATGAGACCGCGCCGCCTGGCGCACGCACCAGCATGTTATCAAAACTCGGTTCGGCGCGGGGGGCTGCGATGGCCATTGCCCCGGGCACCTCATCAGCCGGCAGTGTGAGCGCCCCTCCGGCATCCTGACCGGTTTCAACCAGCCTGATCCCCGCAATGGACGCCATCAGGCTCACAAAATAGACCACATGCGGCACCATGGCCGCATCTTCCAGCACCACCGCCCCCACAATGCCTTTCGGCCCCTGAATGGGGTATACGGCCAGCATGTGTGTCCCGAGTTCACGCATGACGAGGCGCTCAAACTGCGTTGTCCGTTCATCCGTGGCGGCATTGGGCACATTCAGCACATCACCGGATTCAATGCTGCTGAACAGCCCGCCAAGCTCCGTGCGGGACATTTCAAATCCGCCGGAATGCGTATCCTCTTTCTGATCGTACGAATCCTCGCAGATTATGGCGGCCCCGTCATACAGCAGGCGCCAGATGCTGGCCCGCCGGGCATTCGTCACATGCGCAAGCTGCTCTGTCAGCACGAGCGGTTCCGCCGTGGGATCAAACAGGCTGGGCGTGGACGCCACCTGCTGGACCGCGGCACTTTCATGCGCAATCTGCATCCCCTGCTGCGTCAGCTTGCGGGCCATCCGTTCAGACCGCCGCACCTGCCGCACAAGGAAGCCGGCCAGCACCAGAGAGAACACGATGATAATGCCCGCAAACTGAAGGCTCTGCTGGCTGCTCTGCCGGGCAAAGCTTGCAAAATCATTTTCCGGGGCGGACAGCAGGAGGATCCAGCCTTTTGCTGAATTTTTCAGCGGAGAGGCAATGGTGACGTAACGCTTGTTATTCAGCTCAAAACTGTGGGGGCCAAAGCCGCGCACCCGGTAATGATCATACCCACGCGCAAAAACAGGATGCGTTTTGGGGTCCAGCACCATTTTTTCAGAGTCCCATCCTGCCGCTTCCGCCTGCTGCATGATGTTACGCCCGGCAATAACGCGCCCCTTGCTGTCCAGAATAATCGCGTTACCGGTTTTCCCGACCTTCAGGTGGTCAAGAAACGTGCTGAGTTCATTCAGGGAAATATTGGTTGCAAAAACATAGGTATGGCCGTTTGCGCCCTGAAAGCGCAGGGAACTGGTCATGACAAACTGGCGGGACGCCGGGAACAGGTAAGGCTGTGTCCACTGCGTGTCCGTCTGGTCTTCCGTATCAGTATACCAGGGGCGCTTGCGCGGGTCATATCCGGTGGCGTCCGTATATTCCTCGCCGGTTTTTACACCATCATCCGTGAAAAATTCACGATGATAGACCTGCTTGCCATCATGCACCTCAAACGTGGTGCGCTCCTGATTTGTGCCATCCGGCCCACGGGTAATCAGGCGGAAATGGCCTTCTTCATCCCCCAGATAAAAGGACTGCAACTGGGGCACGCTTTGCAGCATGGCCGCGCCGTAGGAATTGAAAACGCGGTCCACCACCTGAGTGGGGGCATGCGCGATCATGCCGCTGGCAATGGTGTTCCCCGCCACGGCCGGCATGATGTAATCCGAGACTTCCTGAGAAATATTGCGCTGCACAGCCCCCAGAAGTTCATGTGTCAGAGCGACAACCCCTGCCCGCGTGGAGCGGTAGGAATGCAGGCCGATGGCGGCAATGGACCCCACAACCAGAATCAGAGCGCCAAACGGCAGAACCAGATGCAGCAGAACACGCCGCACAGAGGCATCGTTCTGCACGGTCGGGTCGACTATTTCTTCAGAAGACACGCCACGTTTTCCCCTGAATGACTGCTCATAAATTCCCACTCCCACAGAACAAGCGCTCATGATGCCTGCCTGAAGAAGCAGGTGCCGCGGCCTCTGTCCGGACAGATGACTGAAATTTAAGGTGCCCAGAACGCCCCGGCTTGTCCAGCCCTGTCACAGCGGCGCGCCTACGCAGGGCTCCCATGCTCACCTAACGGCGCGGAAAAGCCCCGGCTTACAGATCAGCCTCAAACCGGGTGGGAACATTCAACGCCTGCCCAAGGCGGGACAGGCCCCGCCCCACGGTTTCCCCCCGCACGGCCACGCGGGAGGAGACCAGTTTCAGAACCAGTTCCTTGTTCTGCCACAGCAGGGCTGTGCCCTCGAGCAGGACAGCCGTCCCGCCGGAGAGGGAATAGGCCAGACGCAAGGCATGCCCCAGCGCCACGGCACGCCGCCAGGCGGCATCACTCAGCAGCATGCGGGATGTGGAGAGGAATTCGGCATTAAGCTCCGCACCATACCGCACGGCCAGCGCCAGCGCGAGCCAGGCCCGTGCTTCGTGGTCAAACCCCACGCCCTGCACCCGCAGGATACGCCAGTAGGTCTGCTCCGCGCGGTATTCCGGGTGATCGTGGCTCCCCACATCCGAAAGAAAGCAGGCAATGCGCCGCAGATGCTGCTCGGCCGCACTTTCCTTGGAAAACAGGTCCGCCGTCCAGCGGCAGAGCACGTCGGGTAGCGTATTGCTGCGGCCCAGCCGGGCGCACATATCCCGGGCGACCACATCCATCGGGTCCTGCGGCAGGCAATCCGGGGCGACATTCAGCATGTACCACCCCTCCCGCAGGCCATCCACACAGAACACCACGCGCTCGGGCTGCACCCGGCGCAGCAGCCGACGCAGCACGGTGGCCGCGAACGGCACATCATCCAGACGTTTTTTGGGAGCACCGGGCAGGCGCTCCAGACTGCGGCGCTGCGCGTGCAGGAGCCAGCCGGTCATCTCCCGCGCTTCCTCCAAACCCAGCGTATAATAATGCACGATGTTCAGCGGATACTGCATCCGGGCGATATGCAGCCGGGCCAGCGCACGAAAGGCTCCGCCCACAAGATACAGCGTGCCGCCCTTGACCTGCGAAAGCCATTTGACCGCGCCGATATCCTCATCCGCCAGCGTGCGGGCAACGCCGAGATCTCCATTTGCGCGGTCACTCAGGCGAATGACCCCCAGAGGCAGGGTATTGGCATCATGCCGCCCATCTTCGGCAAGGCGGATCAGCTCCAGAGAGCCTCCCCCCACATCCGCCACCAGACCATGCGCGCCGGGAATGCCGCACATGACGCCAATGGCGGAATGATCAGCCTCTTCCTCTCCGCTCAGGATACGGATTGGCACCCCCGGCATGTTCCGCCGCAGGGCTTCCACAAATTCAGGCCCGTTCAACGCATCCCGCACGGCGGCGGTGGCCAGAATTTCAAACGGCTCGGCATTCATGGCCCGGGCAATGGCGTGGAAGCGGCTGAGCACTTCCATGGCCATCTGCACGCCTTCCTCATTCAGGCGGCCCGTTGCCGTCAGGCCGCGCCCCAGACGCAGAACGGCCTTTTCGTTAAAAATCGGCACAGGATTCCGCGAGACGCCCTCGAACACCACGAGGCGCACAGAATTGGAACCAAGGTCAACAACGGCCGAGCGGCGCGGCATATCTATCTGCATGAGCGGCACTCTACTCCTGAAAACCGTTCACGAAAACAGAGAACCTGCCAGAACACGGCATCCCGGTTTTTCACGCGCGCGCCACTGGGCTCAGTCGTCAAACATCAGGGTTTTCGAGGCCGGGAGGGACGCCGGCGCGCGAAGAGGCGTTTCATGCGCGGCAGACCCCCGCCCGGAGAGGGAGGGATATGTCATGAACCAGTCATGCGCGGAGAAGGGCCGGCTGCCCGGAGTGAGCCTGCGCCATGCGCCGCTGGCTTCCAGCCCCCAGGACTGGAGATTGTCCTTGAGGTTAGAGACCATGATCTGCCCCAGCATCTGCGCATGCACGGTGGGGTTGGTAACCGGCACCATGCTCTCCACCCGCCAGTCCATATTGCGTGTCATCCAGTCCGCGGAGGAGAGATAGACCTTCGCATAGCGAGACGGCAGGCGGTGGCCGTTCCCAAACGCGAAGATGCGCGAATGCTCCAGAAAGCGCCCGACAATGGATTTGATGCGGATATTTTCCGAAAGACCCGGCACCCCCGGACGCAGGCAGCAGATGCCACGGATGACACCGATAATCCGCACCCCGGCGCAGGACGCCCGATACAGGCAATCTATCAGGTCAGGGTCCACCAGCGCGTTCATTTTCAGCCAGATGGTGCCCGGACGCCCGGCTTTGACATGAGCCATTTCCTCCTCAATCAACTCCCGCAGCGTGTTGCGGGTGGTGATGGGGGAAAAGGCTATGGCCTCCATTCTGGCGGGCATGGCGTAGCCGGTTACATAATTGAACAGCCGGGCGGAATCCCGCGCCAGTTCCGGCTTGCAGGTGAAGAAGGAAAGGTCCGTATAAATACGGGCTGTGATGGGGTGATAGTTCCCCGTGCCAAAATGCGCGTAAGAGCGCACCTGCGTGCCCTCCCGCCGCACCACAAGGCTGAGCTTGGCGTGGGTCTTCAGGTCCGCAAAGCCGAACACCACCTGCACCCCGGCGGCTTCCAGCGCGCGGGAGAGGCGGATATTGGCTTCCTCATCAAACCGTGCCCGCAGTTCCACCATGGCGGTTACGGATTTCCCCGCCTCGGCCGCCTCGATCAGCGCCTTGACGATGGGGGAGTCGCGCGAGGTGCGGTAGAGTGTTTGCTTGATAGCGATCACATTCGGGTCGAGCGCTGCCTGCCGCAGGAACTGCACCACCACATCAAAGCTTTCAAACGGGTGGTGAACCAGCAGGTCCTTCGCCCGGATGGCGGCGAAACAGTCCCCGTTGAAATCCAGAATCCGTTCGGGAAAACGCGGCGTATAGGGCGGGAACAGCAGATCGGGCCGGTCATCCACAATCAGTTGCTTGAGGTCCACCACCCCGATCATGCCGGAATGGACGGCTATTTCCTCCGGCGGCAGATCCAGACCGGAGGCAATGGCATCCGCCAGTTCCGTCGGCACGCGCTTTTCCATGTCCAGATGAATCACCACGCCACGGCGGCGGCGCTTCAGCGCGCTTTCATAGGACCGGACAAGATCTTCCGCCTCATCCTCAAATTCCACATCGGTATCGCGCACCACCCGCAGCATCCCGCTCTCCCCCACCATCAGGCCGGGGAAAAGCTGGTCCATGCACAGGGTGATCAGATCTTCCAGCCGAATGAAGCGGATGGCCCGGCTGCCTGCCGCATCCCGTGCGGGCAGGCGGATAAACCGCTCAACCTGCGCAGGCAGCAGAATCAGCGCGTTCATCGCAAACGCGCCGTTTTCCACCAGAAGCAGGCGCAGGCCCAGCGCCAGACCCATATTGGGAATAAAGGGCAGCGGGTGTGCAGGATCAACCGCCAGAGGTGTGAGCACCGGAAAAACGCGGTCCATAAAGCAGGCATGCAGCCAGACGCGGTCCGCTTCATCCAGATCGGGCAGCTCACACAGAACCACATCATCTTGCGCCAGAAGATCACGCAGTTCCACCCAGATACGCTGCTGCTCACGCAGGAGCTGGGCGCAGCGTTCACGCACGGCATCAAGCTGCTGGGAGGGGGTCAGGCCATCGGGTGAAAGCGCCACCAGCCCTTCCCGCACCTGCCCGACAAGCCCCGCAACACGCACGGAATAGAACTCATCCAGATTGCTGGCGCTGATGGACAGAAAACGCAGGCGCTCCAGCAGGGGGTTTCGCGGGTTATCCGCCTCCTCCACCACGCGCTGGTTAAAGGCCAGCCAGGAGAGTTCACGGTTGATGAACCGCTCGGGCATCTCCAGCGTCATGCTTTTCTGTGAAGATTTTTTCCGGGTCCGGCCTGAGGCCGGGAGGCGTTTGCGGGCGGGCACGCTGGCACTGGCTGACTGGCCCTTTTTCTTGTCCTGCACCGTCGTCACACCCATTCTCCCTTTTTATCTTGTTCCGTTATCCGCATCAGCCCTTGCGGACAAACGGCCCTGCTTCTTGACGTCAGGCCACCACCATACTGCACAGGCATCTGGCAGGAAAAGAATGGCATATATTACGCTTTTGTGTCTGCCTTAATTGCTGAGACTCATCACGAATATGCAACAGGCCCGCAGGGCATTCCGCCCTGCGAGCCTGTTTTCTGGACCGGATATCCAGCATTCCTGCCATTCAGGCCCCGCGCCAGCCTGGCGGCGGGAGCCTGAAGACCTGACTTCAAAACTCAGAGATGACCCTGAGAAAGTTCATTGGCCAGAGGCTGATTTTTATAAACGACCTTCAGCGCTTCCATAATGGCGGCGGCATCCACCGCCACGGCGCGGTTGGTGCTTTCATCATAATAGAAGTCACCCCCCAGAGAATGGATGTTGCCATCAAAAATCAACCCCACCGCATGGCCTTGGGAATCAATCACCGGAGAGCCTGAATTGCCGCCGATAATGTCGTTGGTTGTGACAAAATCATACGGGGTCTGCATGGCAATATGCGCCTTGGCATCCAGCCACGGCTTTGTCAGCCGGAACGGGTCAGACCCGGTTGCCCGATCATACAGGCCTGAGAAATATGTAAACGCCGGAACAGCTTTCCCGTTTTCATCCCATCCCTTGACCTGCCCGAAGGAAAGGCGCTGCGTAAACGTGGCATCCGGGTAGGAGGACACACCATCCCGCGCGAAGCGGGCCTTGGCCATGGCTTCCGTTGCCTGACGGGAAGGAGCGGCCACCTCATCATCCATCTGCTTGCGCAGGGCGCGGGTTTGCGGTTCCAGACTGCGGGCCAGCACAATCATCGGATCATGCGAGGCGGCAATTGCCTGCACGCCCCCTTTCCACAGGGTCAGGCGCACCTTCGGGTCCGCCAGCTTGGTGCCCTTCACCAGCGTTTCCGCCAGATCATCCGGGGAGGCCTTGCCCAGAACCAGCTTCACCATCTCATCATCCGCGCCCAGCACCTGCCGCAGCTTGCTCAGAGAAAAGGCGAGTTCTGTTTTTTCCAGATCAGGATACACCGGAGCCGTAGAGCCAAGTTCGGCCTCCAGCGCGGGCAGTCTGGCATCATGATAGGCGGTCAGACGCTCCGCATCGGGCTTCTGGCGTTCATTGGCAGCACGCACCAGCAGTTTTGCATACTGGAACAGCTCTCCCTGAAGGCCGAAAGACCCTTCCAGCATCACATACTGTTTGAAAATACGATTTTTTACAGCCAGCGCCTGTGCGTTTTTCGCCCACGGGTCCCCATAGGTTTCCTTGCGTTTGGGGTCTGCGTTGATCCAGTCGCGCAGGTCGGCTTCGCTTTTCGCCTTGGCCTCCAGCAGCTTCGGGTCGGACAGAACAGCCACACGCCCGCGATAGACTTTCAGGCTGTTCTCAATCCCGAAAACACGTTCCTGCGCTTCCTGACGGTGCGCGGCACTTTCCCGGCTATACTGCCACAGGGCACCATCCAGCGCGGAATAATTATCCAGAATGAACGGCACCATCACGTTTCTGGAAAATTCCAGATCAGCCAGAGGCACTTCGCGTTCCGTTGACCCCGGATTACCGGAGGTGAACACAAGCTGCCCCTCTTTCGGCCCGGCGGCATCAAACGGCAGGAACGCCTCAACCCGCGCGGGCTTCCCGTTTTCGTAAACACGCAGGAACGCCATATCCAGATCATAACGCGGGAAATTGAAGTTATCCGGGTCTCCCCCGAAAAACGCCGCGTTCTGGTCCGGTGCCATCACCATGCGGACATCCTGATACCGGCGATACCGATACAGCGCCGTGCGCCCGCCGTGATACAGGCTGATCACATCGCAGCGCCATTTCTTGGCGTCATCCCCTGCGCATTCCTTCTCAATCGCACTTTCCTCAGCCTGACGCGCTGTGGTGTAGGCTGCGCCGTCCTTGCCGCGCAGGGCCTGCTGCATGCGGTCTGTCACATCGGTAATGCGGTCAAGCTGGTCCAGCTCCATGGCAGGGCAGCGCTGCTCATCCGCCGGAGTTTTCGCGCTGTAGCCATCCTGAAAGTAGTTTTTCCCTTTCCCTGAAAGCTGCTGAAGGCATTCGTTCGCGCAGTGGTGGTTTGTCATCACCAGCCCGTCCGCAGAAACGAACGAGGCCGAACAGCCCAGCGCCAGACGGGCCGAAGCCTTGGTCACGCGCTCTGTCCAGGCGGGGGTGGGGGTAAAGCCGTAGCGCTGCTTCATGAGGTCCACAGGCAGGTGGTCCATGGTCCACATGCCTTCATCCGCATGTGCGAACGGAATAGGAGGCAGAAGCACCGGAGCACAGGCCAGCACGGCCAGAGGAAGAAGGGAACGCTTGAAGAAGCCGCTCATGATGTAGAAATCACCTTCAGGTTAGGTGTTACACTATAACAAAAAGACAGCGCACAGTGACCCAGATGCGCCCGCGGAGCAAGACTGATAAAGGCGGTTATCAGACCCTTTATCAGACCCGGCCCCTCCGCCAGCTCTCCCGCCCGGCATACGGCCTCTAAGGAGCCTCTTCCGCCAGCAGGGCTTCCAGCACGCTGGCCGCCAGCGCCCGTGTCACTTTTTCGCCCGAGGCCAGCGCCGTCTGATCCAGCCGGGCGGCCATTTCCCGAATCGCGCCTGCGTTCCGGGGCAGCCGCCGCAGCACCCATTCTGTCACCGGTTGGGCTACCACCATCTGCCGTTCCGCCAGCAGACGCAAAAACAATCGTCTCAGCAAGTCTTCTTCCGCCTGCCCGATCGGCACGGAGGCCGTGGCCCGCAGGCGGCTGGCCAGATCGGGCAGGCGCACCGGCCACCGCGCCGGGGCCGCCCGCCCGGCCATGAGCAGGGCCATCCGCCGCTCCCGCACCAGATTGACCAGATGCAGCAGGTCCGCCTCTTCCCGCACCCTGTCCGCATTATCCAGCGCCAGAGCGCGAAATCCGCCCTCACTGAACAGGTCCGCCACATCCCGCTCATTCAGGCGGCTGCCTTCCACCACAGGCGCGCCATGCCGCGCCGCCCAGACGGAGAGCAGATGCGTCTTGCCTGTTCCACCTTCCCCCCACAGGGCCATGCGGCCTTCCGGCCAGCGCCAGACGGCTTCCGCATCCAGCACCCAGCCACGGGCCGCGGCATTGGAAGGGGCCGCAACAAAATCCGACCGCCCGAATCGGGGGCGGTAGGCGAATGGCAGGGCGATCTGCCCGGAGGTGCCGCCCTCCACTCCCTCCGCCGCCTGCCGTGCGGCTTCATTTGTTTCCATATTCCGTTTCATGCCGCTTTGCGTGTTGCTTCACCTGCCGTAAAGACTGTCCTCAGGGATTCCTACCCTACCCGATCCGTTACATCGACCCCTTTCAGACCAAGAGCACCCGTCATGACGTCTTCTTCCAATTCTTCCTCTTCCCGCCTCACTTATCGGGATTCCGGCGTGGACATCGAAGCAGGAGAAGCCCTGATTGACGCGATCAAACCCGCCGCCAAGGCCACGGATCGCCCCGGCACCATGGGCGGGCTTGGCGGATTCGGCGCGCTGTTCGACCTGAAGGCCGCAGGCTTTAAAGACCCCGTTCTGGTCTCCTGCACCGATGGTGTCGGCACCAAGCTGACACTGGCCATTGAAACCGGCCTGCATGAAACCGTGGGGATCGATCTGGTTGCCATGTGCGTGAACGACCTGATTGTTCAGGGGGCCGAGCCACTTTTCTTCCTGGATTATTTCGCCACGGGCCGCCTCTCTGTTGAAAGCGCCGCCAAGGTTGTGCGCGGCATCGCGCAGGGTTGTGAACAGTCCGGCTGCGCTCTGGTGGGCGGTGAGACAGCGGAAATGCCGGGCATGTATGCGGACGGGCATTATGATCTGGCCGGGTTCTCCGTCGGCGCGGCGGAACGCTCCGCCCTGCTGCCCGCAGGCATTGCGGAAGGCGATACGCTGATTGCCCTGCCCTCCAGCGGTGTGCATTCCAACGGCTATTCTCTGGTGCGCCGTATTGTGGCCGATGCCCATCTGGCATGGACAGACCCGGCTGCCTTCGCACCGGGCAAAAATCTGGGTGAAGCCCTGCTCACGCCCACAAAGCTCTATGTACGCACGGTGCTGGACCTGCACCGCGCGGGCCTGCTGCATGCCGCAGCCCACATTACCGGTGGCGGCCTGCCGGGCAACCTGCCCCGCATTCTGCCCGAAGGGCTGGATGCCGTGATTGACCGGACATGGCCGGTGCCGCCGGTGTTCAACTGGCTGGCCCGCACGGGCGATGTCGCCAATGAGGAAATGCTGCGCGTGTTCAACTGCGGCGTGGGCATGGTGCTGATCACCCCCAAACCGGACGATGTTCTCGCCCGCCTGAAAGATCTGGGGGAAGAAGGCACCGTGATCGGCCATATCGCCAAAGCGGCGGACGCCACAGCCAAGCCCGGCCTGACCATGGTAGCCTCCCCGGATTTTCACGCAGCATGAGCGAGACGCCTAAAACCCCGGTTGCCATTCTGCTCAGCGGCCGGGGCAGTAACGCCACGGCACTGATCGAAGCCTGCAAACAGCCGGATTTCCCCGCCCGTATCTGCCTTGTGCTGAGCAACAAGCCGGACGCGCCGGGGCTGGATATGGCCCGCGCCGCAGGGCTCAGGACACAGGCGATTGATCATCGCCCATTCAAGAAAGACCGCGAGGCGCACGAACGCGCCGTGCATGCGGCTCTGCAGGACGCCGGTGCGCAGGCCGTGTGTCTGGCAGGCTACATGCGGCTGCTCACCCCGTTTCTCACCACGCAGTGGGCCGGGAAAATGCTGAACATCCACCCCAGCCTGCTGCCGCTCTTCCCCGGCCTGCATACGCATGAGCGGGCGCTGGAAGCTGGGGTGCGCATTCATGGCTGCACCGTGCATCTGGTTACGGAAGGTATGGATGAAGGCCCCATTCTGGGGCAGGCGGCCGTGCCGGTTCTGCCGGGGGACACAACCGAGGCGCTCGGCGCACGGGTGCTCCGGCAGGAACACCGGCTCTATCCGGATGTGCTGCGCCGGTATCTGGACAAGAGCGCCGCCCCCACCCCGGCGGATGCCGCCCTGCTGGTTGCCTGATGCACCTGACCTGATCTTCCGGCAGGCCCCGCCTGCCGCTCCACCCCCCGCCACCTTTTGGCCTGACCAGATTGCCTGAACAGATAGTGAGTTGATGACAGCAGAACCCCGCCGCCCCCGTAATACCAGACGCAGTGCATCCCGCAGGGAGAACGCCCCCCAGCCTGCCGACCCCACGCGGGATGTTGCGTTTGATATTCTCTGCGGCGTGGTGGAACACCGGCGCATGCTGGAAAACAGCCTCTCCCGCTCCGCCAATGAGCATGAGGCCCCCGTGCGGGACCGCGCCGCGGCCCACCGTCTGGCAGCGGCCACACTGCGGCATATGGGCACGCTGCGCACTGTGCTTGAACCCTTCCTGCGCAAGGAACCCCCGGAGCCTGTGCGCGTGGCGCTGATGATGGGCTGCGCACAACTGCTGTTTCTTGAAACGCCGCCGCACGCTGCAGTCGGCACCACGGTTTCCCTGCTGCGCCGCCGCAAGCTTGCTCCCTTCGCCGGTCTGGCCAATGCCGTGCTGCGCAAGGTGGCTGATCAGGGCCCGGCCCTGCTGGAGGGGCTGGATCAGGCCCGCCTGAACGTGCCCTCATGGCTGTGGAGCTCCTGGAACGTGCTGGGCAAGGGAACCGCGCGCGCCATTGCAGAAGGTATCAGCCACGAGGCACCGCTCGATATCACCCTGCGCCCCGGTGCCGCTGCCCCTGAAGGCGGCGTGCTCCTGCCCAACGGGTCCATCCGCCTGCCTGCGGGCACCCGCGTGGCCGAGCTTCCGGGCTATGAGGACGGCGCGTTCTGGGTGCAGGATGCGGCCGCCACCCTGCCTGCCCGCCTGCTGGCGGCCCAGCCGGGCGAGCGCGTGGCTGATCTGTGCGCCGCCCCCGGCGGAAAAACCGCACAGCTTGCCGCCGCCGGCGCGGATGTGACGGCTGTGGAGCAGAATGCCGCCCGCATGCTGCGCCTGAAAGAAAACATGGCGCGGCTGGCCTACCCTGTGCACACCGTGCAGGACGATGCCACCACATGGAAGCCCGAGGCGCTGTTTGACGCCATTCTGCTGGACGCCCCCTGCTCCGCCACGGGCACAGCGCGCCGCCACCCCGATGTGCTGTGGGTCAAACGCCCCCGGGATGTCACAGCGCTGACAGCCGGGCAGGACCAGCTTCTGGCCGCGGCAAAATCCATGCTCCGCCCCGGCGGCAGGCTGATTTACGCCGTGTGCTCCCTGCAGGAGGAAGAAGGTCCGGCCCGCGCCCGCGCGGCACAGGAAATGGGCTTGATTCCCTCCCCCTTCACGCCGAAAGAACTCTCCTTCCTGCCGCAGGCGCTCACACCGGAAGGCTGGCTGCGCACCCATCCCGGCATGTGGCTGGATGAAGGCAGCATGGACGGATTTTTCGCCGCCCGCTTCATCCTGCCTGCGTAATAATACCGCCAAGCCACCTCTCCAGAGTTGCGTCGGGCGGCGGGATTGCGGATAACAGCTGTTATGCGCCCTGTAACACGCCCCCTTATTGCTCCGAGCCTCCTTGCCGCTGACTTCGCCCGTCTGGGGGAAGAAGTGGAGGCTATTGCCAAGGCCGGAGCAGACTGGCTCCATCTGGATGTGATGGATGGGCATTTTGTGCCCAACATTTCCTTCGGCCCGCAGGTTGTCAAAGCCCTGCGGCCCTACAGCACGCTGCCGTTTGACGTGCATCTGATGATTGAGCCCGCAGACCCGTATCTGGAAGCCTTCGCCAAGGCCGGGGCGGACCATATCCTGATCCATATCGAGGCCGGGCCGCATTCCCACCGCTCGCTCCAGATCATCCGCGCACTGGGGGCCAAGCCCGGCATTGTGCTGTGCCCGGCTACCCCGCCTGAAGCGGTGAGCGAAATTCTGGACATGGTGGACATCATTCTGGTCATGACCGTGAACCCCGGCTTTGGCGGCCAGAAGTTCCTGACCAGCCAGCTCTCCAAAATCCGCCGCCTGCGGGAGATGATCACGGAAAGTGGCCGCTCCATCCGTCTGGCTGTGGATGGGGGAATAGACCCGCAGACGGCACCGCTGGCGCTGGACGCTGGCGCAGATGTGCTCATAGCCGGGAGCGCCATTTACGCCCAGCCGGACTATGCTGCGGCAATCGAGGCTCTGCGCCCCCCTGTTCTGGCGTGAGTCTTCAGTCCCTTTCCTTCAGAACAGGTTTCTTCCGCCGCTAACAGACATCATTTCACCCCATTTTCGGAGCACCCCCTGCCTGATGCCCCTGCGCCGCTGGACCCGTGATGCCCGTCTGACCTTTGCCATGCGTAACCCGCTGGGCGGTTTTAGCCGTGTGCCTGCCGCACCGGCCCTGACATTACGAGACCTCTGGCCGGGGAACCCCATGGTCGGGGAACGGCTGGTGCGGAACCAGAGTGTGTTTGAAGGCACCGTGCGCCCCCTGCACCACCTCCAGTGGGACAGCCCCGGTTGGCCCGATGCCTACCGGCGCTGGTTGCAAGGCTTTACCTGGCTGCGCGACCTGCGTGAACTGGGTGCGGAATCGGCCCGCATCAAGGCCCGCAGCATGGTGGCCACATGGATCAGCCAGCCCGCGCCGGACCGCCCGGTGGCAGATCCTTCCATTACCGGAACCCGTCTGGCCGCATGGCTCTCCTATTACGAATTTTTCGCAGCCGCGGCGGATGATGATTTCCGGCAGAACCTGATGGCCGCGCTGATCATGGAAGCCCGCTCCATCATGGCGCTCATGCCGGAGGCCGCACAGGGCTGGCGCGCTCTTGCCGCTCTCAAGGGCCTGCTGGCCGTGGCCGTGGCCATTCCGGACCATCAGGAATTTCTCTCCCGCTATCTCAGGCTGATTGATCAGGAGATCGAGCAGCAGTTTCTGGCCGATGGCAGCCACATTACCCGGTGCCCGGAAGACCAGTTTCAGGCCGTGCGGGAACTGGCGGAAATGCTCAGCATTCTCCAGACCGCCCGCCTGCCGCTGCCCACCCGCCTGATGGAAGCGGCAGACCGCGCCGCCCCGGCCCTGCGCGCGATGCGCCATGGAGATGGCGGGCTGATGCTGTTCAATGGCAGCCGGGAGCGTGACCCGCAGTTGATTGAACAGGTGCTCACCCGCGCCTCCCGCAGCCGCGTGGTGGCCTCCAGCCTGCCGGAAAGCGGCTATATGCGCCTGACAAGCGGGCGCACCATGCTGTTTGCCGATGCCGCAGGCCCAGCCCCCGCCGGATATGACAGGACGGCTCATGCGGGCATGCTCTCCTTTGAATTTTCATCCGGCCGGCAGCGGATTATTGTGAATTGCGGTGCCAGTACCCAGCGCGCCTGGGCCGAGGCCCTGCATGTCCCGGCCGCCCATTCCGTGCTGGAGATGGGGGGTGCCGGCCCCCTCCGGCGGGACCAGAACGGCACTATTCTCCGCAGGCCCACCGTCACACGGGCACATGCCTCGCAGGATGGCGCACACTGGCTGCATATGACGCATGATGGCTACACACCTCAGGGCGGGGGCGTGTATTCCCGCCAGATCTATCTGGGGAAAGATGGCCAGACCCTGCGCGGGGAAGATGCCTTGCAAGGCACGGACACCCGTAATTTCTGCGTGCGGTTTCACCTGCACCCCGAGATCACGGTGGAGGAAATCGCCCACGGCTTTCTGCTCTATACGCAGGAAGAAAGCTGGCTGTTTCAGGCCAACGTTCCCGCCTGTGTGGAAGACAGCATCTATCTGGGCAGCGGGCAGCCTGTGCCCTCCCTCCAGATTGTTCTCTACCCGCCAGACCCACCGGCAGAGCCGGAAGCTGATCCTGCCGCGGAAGCCGAGGAGGATGCCGAACGCGACCTCTACACCGAAGCCGATGCGGAGGCTGAAGCCGCTTCACACGCCATGCAGGACTATGGAGAGGGCAGCCCGTATCCTTCTGAACAGCCTGCGGAAGACAACGCCCCATACTCCCCCGACATGCCTCAGCCACAGGACCAGCACCGGACCGAGGGCGCCGAGGCCGGGTATGACAGCTCCTCCGCCCCCGGATATCATGACCCTGCCTCCGGCCTGCCTTACCCGGAAGAGGAAGCCGGGCACACGGCTCCCTCCGGGCCATCTGCGCCACACGCTCACGAAGAAGACGCCTTTGAGCCTTTGCTGCGTGATGCCCCCCCTGCTGATAGCTGGCCCTATCAGACCGCAGGCTCCGCGCAGGCGGATATGGCCGCACGACCCAGCCAGCCGGAACAGGCCGCGCCCACCATGGCGCAGGCCCTGTTTGCCGAGCACGAGCCCTCTGCCGGACAGCACCCCACCCACCAGACTCCACCCGGTCAATCGGCGCAGGGTCAGGTGAGGTCTGGTGAGGCAGGCCCTGCTCACGCCGCGTCTGGTCAGGCCGCAGCAGGCCGCCCCGCCTCTGGCGCGGCATCCAAAACCACACCGGAGGCCGGGCCTCCGCCCAAGCCTGCCATGCGGCCGGTTCGCTGGGCCTTAACCCTGATGACCGAGTAAGGCCGGGCGTGAAAATTCTTGAAATCACGAACGTCGATTTTTCACTGAACCACTTCCTTCTGCCCCTGATGCACGCCCTGCGTGACGAGGGGCACGAGGTCGTAGGGGTCTGTGCCGATGGTCCGCTGGTCGCGCAGCCCCGCCGGGACGGCTTCCGGGTGGAAACGCTGCCGTTCGCACGCTCCTTTTCCCCACCGGCACAGATACGGGCGTTTTGTGCGCTGGTCCGGCTCATCCGGCGGGAAAAGCCCGATATGGTGCATGCCCATATGCCCATCAGCGGTATTCTGGCCCGGCTGGCGGCCAGACTGTGTGGCGTGCCGCGTATTGCCTACACCTGCCATGGCTTTCTGTTCAATCAGCCCGGCTCCCTCTTGCGGCGCGGGCTGGCGCTGGTGCTGGAAGTGCTCTGCGGGCGCATCACGGATGTGTATCTCACCGTCTCGAGCGAGGAAGCACAGGATGCCCGGCTGCTGCACATCGCCCGCAACCCCATTGCCATTGGCAATGGGCGGGACAGCACCCGCTTCCGGCCAGACCCAGCCGCCCGTGCCCGTATCCGGCAGGAGCTGGGCACGGCGGAAGAGACTCCCGTGATTGTCGTGGTCTCCCGGCTGGTGCGGCACAAAGGGTATCCGGAACTGCTGGAGGCCATGCGCCTTGTGCCCGATGCCGAACTCTGGGTGGTGGGAGAACGCCTGACCTCAGACCACGGGGCCACGCTGGATGCCTGCTTTACGGAAGCACAGGCCCATCTTGGCGCACGGCTGAAATGTCTGGGCTACCGGGCGGATACCCCAGCCGTTCTGGCTGCGGCCGATATTTTCACGCTGCCCAGCCATTTTGAAGGGCTGCCCATGTCCATTATCGAAGCGATGATGACTGGCCTGCCGGTGGTCAGCACCGATATCAGCGGCCCGCGTGAACAGGTTATCTCTGGGGAAACCGGATTCCTGGTGCCCCCCGCCACCGTCGCGCCTCTGGCGGAGGCACTGCTGCGACTGGTGCAGGATGCTCCCCTGCGCGCGCAGATGGGACAGGCGGGACGCAGCCGCGCCCTTGCTCTTTTTGAAGAGACACAGAGTATTCAGAAAACCGTCAGGCTGCTCACCGCCACCAGCCCCAACGCCGCGCACACCCTGTAACCATCAGGCATCAGGCATCAGGCATCAGGCATCAGGCATCAGGCATCAGGCATCAGGCATCAGGCACATTCTCACGCGGGCAGGCACATCCGTCCAGCGCGCTGAGGCAGCAGATGTCGGGGGGCTTTGCACCGAGCACCGAGCCCCTACCCCCGTCATCCCGTGCGCAAGACACCGGATGACGCGCGCAAAGTCCTTACTGTGCGGCTACGCCTGCTTTTGCGCTGTCACCGCTCTTGGCGGCGGCCTGATCAGGCTTGTTGAGCATGCGAATGGTCAAGCGTGAGGGAGAGGCCGCGATGCGCGCGCCGCCCCGCGTGTAATCCAGACGGATCCGCACGCCGTTATCATTTTCCATGAGCTGGCCGCTCACACCCCGGCCCACCGTGGCCTCGCCCGAGAGCGCCCAGAATGTGCCCGGAAAATCTTCAATCCGCTGGAGATTATAAACCTTGCCGACACTATCCCCGGAGGAATAGCCCACAGCCGCGGCGGAGGCACCGCTCACAGAGAAGGGGTAGGTGCGGCCGCCATAAGTCAGAACCCCGTGGCCCCACGTATATCCGACACCCAGATCAGCCGAGCTTGTGTGAAATGTAACCGTACCCGTGACTGGCCCAAGTACAGTCTGGGCGCAGGCTGTAAGAGACCATACACCGCAAAGGGCCAGGGCAGTCGCAATGTGAAGGGATGCAGAGCGCATCAAAAGGCTCCTTGCTTCAGGATGGCGGCCGCCAAAGTCCGGGGGATCCAGATGCAGCGCTTTTTCGTCTTGCCATGTTTCACCGAAAGAAGAAACACGGCAAGCCCACAAAGACCGTACCCTTGTTAAAAAGTTTTTCCTTTTTTCTACTCGGCCTTCCACACCGCGTCCTTCAGTTTTTCCACAAAAGCGCCGTGCCGCACCAGTTCATCCTGCGTGGGCTCCACGCGCACCGCGCGGCGGTTTACCGGGCCTTCATACATCACGGACGGGCCGTGGCTACCATCAGCCATCAGCCCCAGCCCGTGCTGGCGGCCGCCCATAAGCTCCACATACACATCAGCCAGCAGCTTGCAGTCCAGCAGCGCGTTATGGGTGGTTCGGGCAGAAAGATCGATCCCGAAGCGGCGGCACAGCGCATCAAGGCTGTTGGGCATGCCGGGAAAGCGCTCCCGCGCCATATCCAGCGTGTCCACCATGCGGGCCATGTCCAGCGGCTGCCGCCCTGCCCGCTTGAGTTCCGCGTTCAGGAACCCGAAATCGAACCGGGCATTATGGGCTATAAGCTGATCATCCCCGATGAACCCCAGAAATTCATCCACAATCTCGGCAAACTTAGGCTTCCCCTCAAGGTCCGCCGCCGTAAAGCCATGCACGCGGGAGGCCTCTTCCGGCACATCCCGTTCCGGGTCAATCAGCACACGGAAGCTCCGGCCTGTTGGCAGGTCACTCACCAGCTCCAGAGCGGCAATCTCAATCACCCTGTCCCCAGTCGCCGGGTCCAGCCCCGTGGTTTCCGTATCAAACAGGATGGATCGTTTCATGCCTTCAGCGCCTTGATCAGAGAGCGGACCTGCCGCTGTGTTGCTCCCAGAGAAACCCCGGTGTCTATCACCGTATCCGCCAGCCGTCTCTTCATGGCATCAGGCATCTGCCGGGCTATCAGCCGCCGGGCTTCCGCCCTGGGCAACCCGCGCCGCCGCGCCACCCGCTCGGCCTGCACACGGGCCGGGGCGGAAACCACCAGAACCTGATCACACACCCGCTGCCCGCCTGTTTCAAACAAGAGCGGAATATCCAGCAGCACACACCGCGCGCCCTGCCGCCGGTTCCGCGCCAGAAAGACAGTCCGCGCGGCCCGCACCATAGGGTGCAGAATGGCCTCAAGCTGGCGCAGCAGGCCCGGCTGCTCAAGCACGGCGCGCCTCAAGACTCCCCTGTCCAGATGCCCGGCTGTTACAGCCTGCGGCACCAGCTCCGCAATGCGCCCGAGGGCCGCACCATGGTCGGCCTGAAGCTGGCGGACAACGGCATCCGCATCAAACACGGGAATACCGGCCTGCCGGAACATGGCGGCCACGGTGCTTTTCCCCATGCCCATGCCCCCTGTCAGCCCGACGACCTTCATCTGCGGTTTCTATCCTTCATGGTTCCGTGTGGTGAACGTACCTGCGCAAACCGCGCAGGCGGAGTGGAACTTCAAAGCACATCCGCGCACCATTTGTCTCAAAAACCGGGAAGCTCAGAAGCTGGCTGTCACGCTCGCTTCTGTTTCCGCATCCACCTCCGGGTCCTGCCCGAACCATTCACGAAACCCGAGCCGCGCCTGATGCAGCAGCATACCAAGCCCCCCCAGCGTTTTCAGTCCGCGCTGTTCCGCCTCGGCCAGCAGGGGCGTCAGGCGTGGCACATACACAATATCCGCAACCACAAGATGCCGGGCGGCGGCTTTCAGGGAGGGGCGGAACATCGGGTCCGGCCCGCCCTCCATGCCGAGAGACGTGGTGTTCACCAGCAGGTCATACGCCCCCAGCCCGGCCTCCCACGCAGCCCAGGGCACCGCCTCCAGCCCCGGCAGAACCTCCGCAAGGCTCTCTGCCCGCGCCGGCGTGCGGTTGGTAACGGCAACATGCAGCCCCCGGTCCTGCAACGCCGCGGCGACAGACCGCGCCGCCCCTCCGGCCCCCAGCAGCAGCGCACGGCCAGACGCCGGAAGCGTAAGGCCTTTGGCATCCATGCTGGCCACAAAGCCATCACCGTCCGTCGAAAGCCCCCGAATCCGGCCATCCTCTTCAAAAACCAGCGTATTCACCGCGCCAGCCCGCCGGGCGGACGGGTCCAGATCATCCGCCAGCGCACAGGCGGCTTCCTTGTGCGGGATGGTGACATTCGCCCCCCGGAACCCGGCAGCCTGCAGCCCGCGCACCGCGGTTTCAAACTGCTCCGGCCGCACCGGCAGCGGCACATACGCGCCATCAATCCCATACCGCCGCAGCCAGTAGTTATGCAGCGCGGGGGAACGGGAGTGCGAGACAGGCCAGCCCAGCACCCCGGCCAGACGCGCCTTGCCCGTAATACGTTGGCACGGTGCTGAAGCGGACTCGGGTTTCTTGGTCATGCTGTTTCTCTGGTTCTCATTCTCTGAATTCTCGGGTCTTCCAACTCTCGGCGGCCCCGAAGCCTGAACGCCCGGCTCCGGGCCGCTCAAACCGGGCACGGCGTGGCTCTCAACCGTGCGCCTGCCCCTGTGTGTGGGCTGCCTCCGCCCCTGCAGCATTGCAGGAATTCCCGCCCGTCTGCCCACTGCCATGGGTGGCACAAAACAGCGCCCAGGCTTCCGGCAGCAACCGCGCCAGACGCTCCGCCCACGCTTTCTGCCCTTCCTCCCCGGCAATCAGATCCTGCCGGATTTCAATTTCCAGATGCGGAATCTGCCGTTTTTCACCGTGGAGCGGAATGGTGTAGTCTGACGTATCTGTCAGCGCATATGGCTCATTATCCCCCACTGTCAGGCCCTCGGCCCGCAGCAGATCAAGCATGATATGGGCCAGACGCGAATCATGATTATGCAGAATGCCCGCATGCCACGGGCGTTTGACCCCCCGCATTTCCGGGGTGAAGCTGTGCAGCGCCACCACCACCGTCGGGCGGCCAGCCTGAAGGCGGGCGTCCAGCTCCTGCGTGATGCGGGCGTGATAGGGATGCAGGATGGACTCATGCCGCCGGGCAATCTGCTCGGGTGTCAGTCCTTCATTGGCAGGGACAGGCGTGCCGTCACTCACCGTCACGATGGAGGTCGGGTGGCCGGGGGCGCGGTTACAATCAATCACCAGCCGGGAATAAACCTGCTCGATCAGCACCGCAGGCAGCAGGGCCGCCAGATGCCGCCCCACACCGTCAATCCCGATATCCCAGCCGATGTGGCGCGCACGGTCCGCCGCACTCACGCCCAGATCCCCCAGATCAGGCGGCACGGCACGGCCGGCATGATCACTCACCAGCACAAACGGCCCGCCCTGATCTGTTCCATAGACAGCAAAGCTTGACGCTGCTTCCGCGTTTCTGCCCGTCATCCTGCGCCCTTCATCCCCCTGTTACCCGCGCCATCTTTGGAGCTGGTCACTTTAACCACCCGGCTCTGCGCGCATCATTCAGGCATTCCTGCCTGAAACGCAAAAGGCCGCCACGGGCACAGCCGGGCAGACAAAGGCTAACCGGCTGTGCCCGTCCGGCGCTCCGGCTCTACGCCAGAGATCCTGTGCCTTACGCTTTGTCTGAAGAGACGATAATCCCGGCTTCATCCGCCTTGGCCCGCACCTGACCGGCATCATCCCCCGTCAGGCCTTCTTCATCCAGCCCGGAGTCTGTCAGGTCATACACCAGATAGACGGGGTCCGTGCCTTCAAGCGAGTCTTCACCACCCAGATCATAGGAGCGCGCGGCCACATAGTCAGCGCCACGCATTTTCTCTTCCGTTTTCTTCACGGCTTCAATCGGGCTGGCGGCCCTCAGCACTTCCAGCAGCGCGTTCGGGCCGGGATCAATCACGCCATAGCTGGTGAGCTTGCCTGATACACTCATACTCTTGAACTCCTGTTTCTCTTTCTAAAAGATAGGGATGTTCCGGGCTGACGAAAAGCCTTGCCGCACAGCAGGGCAGCCACGCCCCCGCAACAGTGCAGGAAAAACGCTCCTGCTGCGCCCTCATGGTTTGCGCCATGGCGCGTGCATCAGTAGGGTGCCGCCTTGCACGCTGCATCGGGGGGCCTGACCCGCCGGATGCGGTATACGGATAACCAAGGATACGGGTTGGGGCATGACATGTCTCTGAGCAGCACGAACACCAACAGCACGGACACCGGCAGCGCGAACACCGCCCCCAAAGCGGAAACCCGGCCAAAGGCCGATGCCAACATGCAGTGGGGTGGCCGTTTTGCCGGTGGCCCCTCCCAGATCATGCAGGCCATCAATGCCTCCATCGGGTTTGATAAAGCCATGTGGAAGCAGGACATTGCGGGCTCTCTCGCCCATGCGGCCATGCTGGCCCATACCGGCATTATCTCCGCTGAAGATGAAGCCGCCATCCGCGCGGGCCTGACGGCCATCGGGCAGGATATTGAAGCAGGCCGCTTTGAATTTTCCGAGGCGCTGGAAGATATTCACATGAATATCGAAGCCCGCCTGTCCGAACGGATTGGTGAGCCCGGCAAACGGCTGCACACCGCCCGCTCCCGGAATGATCAGGTTGCAACGGACTTCCGCCTGTGGACGCGGGACGCGCTGGACGGGCTGGACCAGCAGGTGGCCTCCCTCATGCGCGCCCTCGCCCATCGGGCGGAAGAGCATGCGTTTGACCCGATGCCCGGCTTTACCCATCTGCAGACAGCCCAGCCCGTGACCTTCGGCCACCACCTGATGGCCTATGTGGAAATGCTGGCGCGGGACCGCGGCCGTCTGGCGGACACGCGCAAACGCCTGAACGAATGCCCGCTGGGCTCTGCCGCCCTTGCTGGTACGTCCTTCCCCATCGACCGGAAAATGACAGCCAGCACACTGGGTTTTGACCGCCCGACCGCCAACTCGCTCGATTCCGTATCAGACCGGGATTTCGCGCTGGAATATCTCTCGGCCCTCTCCATTATGGCCATGCACCTCTCCCGTCTGGCGGAAGAGATTGTCATCTGGTGTTCCTCGCCGTTTTCCTTCATCCGGCTGTCCGATGCCTTCACCACCGGCTCTTCCATCATGCCGCAGAAGCGCAACCCGGATGCCGCCGAACTGGTCCGCGCCAAAACAGGCCGCGTGAACGGCAGTCTTGTCGGCCTGCTGACGGTGATGAAAGGCCTGCCGCTGGCCTACGCCAAGGACATGCAGGAAGACAAGGAACCGGTTTTTGCCGCAACCGATGCCGCCGCCCTCTCTCTTGCGGCGTGTGATGGCATGATCCGGGACATGACTGCCAACACCGAGCGGATGCGCGCGCTGGCCGGGTCAGGCTTCTCCACCGCCACGGATATTGCGGACTGGCTGGTACGGGTGCTGAAGGTGCCATTCCGCACAGCACACCATGTTACGGGCCGCCTTGTGGCGAAGGCCGAAGAAAAAGGCGTGGATCTGGCGGATCTTTCTCTGGCAGACATGCAGGCGGAAGAACCCGGCATTACGGAAGACATCTATTCCGTGCTGACGGTGGAAGCCTCCATTGCCTCCCGCACCAGTGAGGGCGGCACGGCAGGCAGCAATGTGCAGCGTGAAGCCCGCCGGTGGCTTACCGCACTGAATGCCGAACCGTGCGCCCAAAGCAAAGGAACCCCGGCATGACACTCCGCCTGACCCTCAGTTTTCTGGCGCTGGTTCTGCTGGCCCTGCCGCTGGCCGCCTGCGGCAAGAAGGGCTCGCCCCACGCGCCGGGGCCGCAGGATAAAATCACCTTCCCGCAGACCTATCCGCCAGCAGACTAAGTCCGGGCGAATCAGGCTCGGCAGATCAGGCCCGACACACGCCCCAAAGCCCCGCCGCGCACCCTGCCCCACAGGGGGCGGCGGGTGCTGGCATGAAGGGTGGCAATGTGTCAGGCAGGCGGTATAACAGAACCAGAGAGGCTCCGGGCCAGGCAGACACCGCCCTGCCCTGTGGTACCGGAGCAGTATGTGATTTCAAGGCTCAAAACGCCCCATGGCCGACGCGACACCGTTTCTTGACCCGGACCCCTCCGTAGCCGAGCTGCTGGCCAGCCACCCATCCCTGAAGATGGACCCGCTGTGCGGCCTGATGCTGGACGGTGTGGCGCTGAACGCCATTGCCGATGCCGTGGGCACACCCTGCTGGGTAATGGGCGGTGATACGTTGCGCACACGCGTGCGCCGCATGCAGCAGGCCATGCGGGATGCCGGGCTGAATGTTTCCCTGCATTATGCGGTGAAAGCCAATGATCATCTGGCCGTGCTTTCCCTTCTGCGTGAGGAAGGGGCCGGGGCGGATATTGTCAGCGGCGGAGAACTCGCCCGCGCCCTGAAGGCGGGCATAGCCCCCGCGCACATCGTTTTTTCCGGCGTGGGCAAAACGGATGCGGAGCTGGAGCGCGCCATTGGTCTGGGCATCGGGCAGATCAATGTGGAAAGTGCTGAAGAGCTGGACATTATTTCCAGTATCGCCAGCAGGCTGGGCACCCGGGCCACCATCACGCTGCGCGTCAATCCGGATGTGGATGCCGGAACCCATGCCAAAATCACCACCGGGCTGGCCGCCAACAAGTTCGGCATTCCCTATGACCATGCCGCCGCCCTTTATGCCCGCGCCGCCAGCCTGCCGGGCATTCGGGCCGTTGGATTTGCCACCCATATCGGCAGCCAGATTCTCTCCGTCGCCCCCTATCGCGCCGCATATGCCCGCATTGCTGATCTGGTGCGGACTGTCCGCGCCGCAGGCCAGACGGTCGAGGTGGTGGATTGCGGCGGTGGTCTTGGTATTTCCTATCGCACGGAACCCGAAGGCCAGCCGGAAGCTCTGGCCGGAGCCATGAAAGCCGAGCTTGGCGGGCTGGACGTGCGTCTGGCCATTGAGCCGGGGCGCTGGCTGGCAGCCCCCGCCGGGCTGCTGCTCAGCAGCGTGATCCTCAACAAGGCCCGTGGGAACGAAGCCCCCTTCCTTGTGCTGGACGCCGCCATGAATGACCTGCTGCGCCCCAGCATGTATGATGCCTGGCATGGTATTGTTCCCCTCAGCCCGCATGTGGCCACCCTGCCCGCAGGCCCGGCCCATGTGGTTGGCCCGGTATGTGAAAGCGGAGATACGTTCGCTCGTGACCGCCACCTACCCCCCATGCAGCGCGGGGCGCGTGTGGCCATTCTGGACACCGGGGCCTATGGCGCGGTGATGAGTTCCACCTACAACAGCCGCCCTCTGGCGGCGGAAGTGCTGGTGGAGGATGGCACATGGCACGTCATCCGCCCCCGCCAGTCGCTTGAAGCCCTGTGGCAGGGGGAAACTGTGCCCGCCCACCTGGCCGGGACCGCATGAGCCCGGCAGATCTGAAACAGGATCTGGCCTCCTCCACTGCGGGGGGAGGCTCTCTGGCGGCACGGCTGGCTACCGTCCGCCAGCATGCCGCTTTTGTGCTGCATATCGAACAGCTTTGGCCTGCTCTCCAGCCCACACTCGGCCTGTTGGGCCTCTATGCGGTGGCAGGGCTGCTGCGCCTGCCCCAGCATCTGCCGGACGGGCTGCGCCTTGTGCTTGTGGCCGGGTGGCTCAGCCTGTGCGGCTGGCGGCTGCATACTGACCTCTCCCGCCTGAACGCCCCCACACCGGAAGCGGTGGACCGCCGCATTGAGCATGCCTCCGGCCTGCAGAACCGCCCGCTCGCAACACTGACAGACCACCCGGCAGGAGCGCGGAAAGGGGCGGCCCAGCCCCTGTGGCAGGCGCACCAGCAGCGCGTGCTGGCCTCTCTGGGTGCATTGCGGGCCGGGTGGCCCCACCTTCTGCCCGCCAGCCCCGTGCGGCGATGGGCCGCCGTAGCCCTGCTGGCAGCCTGCCTCGGCACCGGTGTAATGGCGGGCACCTCCGCTCCCGGCCGAATTCTGGCCGCCTTCATTCCGGGGCGGGATGACCCCGATGTACCGATGGCGCATGTGGAAGCATGGATCACCCCTCCGGCTTATGCGCCCGAAGCCCCGGTGTTTCTCAGCCCGAATGCGCCGCCGCCCTCCGTGCCGGAGGGCGCGAAACTGACGGTTATTGTCACCGGCCTGTCCTCTCACCCTGTCCTGCGCAGTGCGAACGGGCTGGTGATGCAGGATGAAACCCGCCAGACACTGGACCCGCAGAGCTGGAAGGTGGATGTCACACTCCAGCATAGCGGTGTGGTGCGCGTGGCCGGGCGCGGGCGCACCCTCGCCCGCTGGCCGATTACGGTGGTGCCCGACACCCTTCCCACTGTTGCATGGGGGCCATCCCCCGGTGCGGACAAGGTAGACTGGCGCACCCGCCTGCCGTGGGAGGCCGCGCATGCCTACGGGCTGGCATCGCTCTCCGTGCAGATGCATCTGGTGCATCCGGGGCGCGGGCCTGCCCGCACGCTCACGGTGCCGCTGCCTCTCAGCGGGCACCCCAAATCCACCAAGGGCGTGATAACGCCCGACCTTTCAGAAGACCCCTGGGCGGGGGAAGAAGTCACGGCCCGTGTCGTGGCCACCTCTGTCAGCGGGCATGAGGGGCAGAGCGCGCCCGTTACCTTCCGGCTGGGGGCGCGCGTATTCCACTCCCCCGTGGCCCGGGCCGTGCTGGACCTGCGCAAACGCTTTGCACTGGGGCGTGAAAGCCGGAGTGACACCGCAACGGAGCTTGCCGCGCTTGGTGAAACACCCGGTCCGGTCACTGAACACACGGGTATGTTCCTCGCCCTGACCAGCCTTGTCGCCATGCTGGATAACAAGGATGTGGATACGGACACAGCCCGCGCCAGCGCCACCAACCTGCTGTGGGATCTGGCTCTGGATATTGAAGACCGCCGCAAGGGGGATGATGCCAGCGCGCAGGCCTCTCTCGATGTCCGCGCGGCGCAGGCCGCCGTGGCCCAGCAATTGCGCCATATGCGCGAGAGTGGCCAGCACACGCAGGAAGAGCGGGAAGAGCTGGAAGCCCGGCTGAAAACCCTGAAGGAGGCCATTGCCCGCAAGATGCAGGCTCTGGCCGCGCAGGCCCTGCGGGACCATACGGCCATTCCTGATCTGCCCGGCTTTTCCAGAGCGGGAGATAAAGCCTTCTCCCGCCTGATGCAGCAGATGCAGCGCGATGCCGCCAACGGCCATTCCGCCGATGCGCTGGAACGCCTGCAGCAAATGGAAGACGCCACCGAGCGCATGCGTAACGCCACGCCACAGGACATGGCCGCCATGGCGCAGCAGATGATTGCGCAACAGAAAGCCCGTGAGCAGGCCGCCGCCCTGCGGGACCTGACAGGCAAGCAGACCTCCCTGCTGGACCACGCCCAGTCCCGTCTGGATGAAACGCTTCGGGCGCAGTCCCGCCAGCAGAACGCGATGGACGATGAAGACGCTGACGGCGATGACAATTACGGCGCCATGTCCACCCCTGAACTGCTGCGCAGGCTGGGCCTGCCCCTCCCCCCCGGCGCGGACCAGAATGCGCCGCCTGCCCCTCCTCCGCCTCCGGGCGCGGCCTCCCCTGACCAGCCTCCCCCGCTGGACCCGGCCAAGGCTGAAGCACAGGCCGCCGCACGGCGGACGGACCGCGCCACCCAGCACGCCCTGAGCCGCGCGCTGGACGAGCTGAAAGATGAATTCAAGGAACTGACAGGCAAAGCCCCTGCGGCGTTTGCCGATGCGCAGAAAAGCATGCAGGACGCCCGCAAGGCTCTGGCGGATGGGGATGACGCCGCCGCCGCCACTGCGGAAGAAAAAGCTCTGGAAGCCCTGAGCAAAGGCCGCCAGCAGATGCAGGACACCATGAAGGGTAACGGCAGGAGCGCCACCCCCAGCTTCCTGCCTGCCTTTGGCGGCAACAGCGGTGGCCAGTCCGGCAGCCCGCAGGACGGCGCGCAGGGGGACTCCTCGCAAGGGCAGGACAGCGCGGACGATGGGGATGACGGTAACACCCCCACTGATGACGCGGATGAAACCGGTGGCCGGGACAAAAGCCACGACAAGCGTGACCCGCTGGGCCGCCGCATGGGCGAAGGGGGAGATCAGGCCCCGGATGACGGCACGCATATCCCTGATAACGTGGCCCGCCAGCGCGCCCGCGAGATCGAGCAGGAACTCCGCCGCCGCGATTCAGATCGCACTCGCCCCCAGCAGGAACTGGACTATCTGGACCGCCTGCTCAAACCCTTCTGAATCAGGAAAAACCCTGCCCCGGCCTTGCACCGGGCCGCCTGAACGCTCTAGGGTCTCGTCCATCTTTTACTGGATGAGTATCAGCTTTCATGGCTCGTTTTCTTGTGACCGGTGGCGCCGGATATGTCGGCAGCCACGTTGTTCTTGCCCTTCTGGACGATGGGCATGACGTTGTGGTGTTTGACAGCCTGCGCACGGGCCATCGCGCTGCGGTGCCGGAAGGGGCACACTTCATCCATGGAGATCTGGCTGATCTGGAATGCCTGAACCGCGTTCTGGCCGATGGCCCGTGGGATGGCGTGCTGCATTTTGCCGCCCTTTCACTGGTGGGAGAGAGCATGCAGGACCCCATGCTCTATATGTCCGCCAATGCGGGCATCGGGTTCGGGTTGATTGATGCCTGCGTGCGCCACGGCGTAAAGCGCTTTGTGTTCTCCTCCACGGCGGCCCTGTTCGGCTCCGCCGGAGATGCGCCCATCAGCGAGGATACGCCCGTTGACCCCGGCTCTCCCTATGGTGAGAGCAAATACATGGTGGAACGCGCCCTGTACTGGGCAGACCGTATCCACGGGCTGAAAAGCGCATGCCTGCGCTACTTCAACGCAGCCGGGGCCGACCCCGCAGGCCGCGCGGGCGAAGACCACCGCCCGGAAACGCATCTGATCCCGCTGGTGATTGATGCCGCTCTGAAGCGCCGCCCGGCCCTGACACTGTTCGGGCAGGATTACCCCACGCCGGATGGCACCTGCATCCGGGATTATGTGCATGTGACAGACCTTGCGCGGGCACATCTGGCCGTTCTGCCGCTGCTGAACGAAAAGAGCGTGACTTTCAACGTGGGCACCGGGCGCGGTAACTCCAACCGGGAAATCATTGAAAGCGTGGCCCGTGTAACCGGGCTTGAGGTGCCGTGGCAGGCGGGTGACCGCCGCCCGGGTGACCCGGCCTGCCTCGTTGCAAGCCCGGCCCGCCTGATGGCCGCCACAGGCTGGGCACCGGAATTCACGGATATTGACCGCATTGTGCAAACCGCCTTTGCATGGCGCGAAAACCACCCACAAGGTTATGCAGACTAAGCGGCCCGCCCGTTTCTTCGCCCTGCGGGCGGGTGGCTCTTTTCTGAAGAGCCGCCTGAGCGCAGGCGCACTTGCCCTCGCGGCCGGGGTCGGCCTTACGCTTCCCCCGCACCCTGCTGCAGCCGTCGGGCCGGACTACCGCACACATCTGGCCGGGGTCACCCCCTTTGCGGACCCACGGCAGCGTGTCTCCACCGCCCGCCCTCCGTGGTCCGCCATCGGGCGGGTGCAGACAGAGCTTGGCTCACGCTGCACCGGCTTCCTGATCAGCCCCGTGCTGGTGGAAACCGCCGCGCACTGCCTCTGGCTGGCCCACCCCCAGCGCTTCATTCAGCCGGGCAGCGTGCATTTCCTGCGCGCCTACAGTGGTGACAGCTTTACCGCACATGCCCGTGTTGTCCGCTTTATTGTGCCGCCCGACTACTCACCCAATCGGGAAACCCAGAGCGCCGGGCTGGACCACGCCACCCTTGTGCTGGACCACCCCGTGGCCCGCCCGGATGAGGTCTTTCACATCACCACAACACCAGAGGACATCAAGCCCGGCATGGCCGCGATACTGGGGGGATATGAGCAGAATATGCCCGATGTCATCACGGCGGATCTGCACTGCCACATGACGGGCCTGACACAGGACGGCACAGGCAACCTCCTGCTCTCACATGACTGCGCGGGAACCCATGGCAGCAGCGGTGCGCCCCTGCTCTATCAGAACGCATCAGGCTGGCATGTGCTGGGCGTGCAGGTTCTGGCCAACACGGCCCATGCGGGCGGCAAGGCCGTGCCCCTGCTCGCACTCCCGAACGCCGTGCCCGCTCAGGCGGGAACACAGTAACGCAGGAACACGGGCGTGTCGGGGGCGCGGCATCCGCCCTGCCTCGTCTGCCAGTGCGGGTAATCCCCGCCTGTCGCCCGGCCAGCCTGTCACTGTCTGCTGCCTGTCACTGCCTGACTGTAACTATCTGCCTGTAACTATCTGGCTGGAACTGCCCGACTGTATCCGCTTGGCCGTTTCGCGCGGCCGCCCCAGCCTCACTCCGCGCCCTGACACTCCGCACTGTGGGCCGCAGCGGCAAGAATCGTGTCCAGAAGGCCGGGAAAGCGGGATTCGAGTTCAGCATTCCGCAGGCTGTTCATGTGCAACACGCCTTCCACCACGGTGCGCACCAATCCTGCTTTTCTCAGCACATTGAAATGATGTGACACAGAGGATTTCGGCCGGTTGCCCTGCAAGGGGGCGCACGGCTGAGGCTGCAAAACCGCGAGTTTCTGCACAATGGAGAGCCTATACGGGTCTGACAGCGCATGCAGGATGGTGGTCAGCAGGAATGCTTCTGCCGGGGGGTGCTCGTACTGCTTCATGCGGGGTCTCTGCTCATTGCCTCTTGCATCCGATAATGGTTCGATTATTGTCGAACTATTCGCTCACCGGCACCATCTCAAAAAAAGGGCCCTGGTTCATGCCAACTCTGTTTGACCCGTATAGCTTAAAAGATGTCACTCTGCGCAACCGCATTCTTGTGGCCCCCATGTGCCAGTATATGGCGCAGGACGGCGTGCCGAATGACTGGCACCACGTGCACTATGCCAGCCTTGCCCGTGGCGGCTCCGGTCTGGTGATTGTGGAAGCCACGGGTGTTTCCCCGGAAGGCCGCATTACCCCCGGCTGCCTTGGCCTGTGGAATGATGAACAGGCCGCGGCCTTTGCCCCGATTGTGGAGTCCATTCGCAAGGCAGGCGCTGTGCCGGGCATCCAGATTGCCCATGCAGGCCGCAAGGCCAGCGCCAACGTACCGTGGGAAGGTGATGACCATATCCCGGAAGGAGACCCGCGTGGCTGGCAGCCCATCGGTCCTTCCGCCATTCCGTTCGGCGCGAACCTGCCCCGCACGCCCACGGAAATGACACTGGACGACATTGCCCGTGTGAAAGCCGATTTTGTAAAAGCTGTTGAACGCGCACGGGATGCCGGATTTCAGTGGCTGATGTTGCACTTTGCGCATGGCTATCTGGCCCAGAGCTTCTTTGCGCCGAATTCCAACACACGCACGGACCAGTATGGTGGTTCTCTTGAAAACCGCAGCCGCTTTCTGGTGGAAACACTTCAGGCCGTGCGCGCTGTCTGGCCGGAAAACCTGCCGCTGAGCATTCGTTTTGGCGTGATTGAGTTCAACGGCCATGACGATGAAAATCTGCGTGACTCCATCGTCCTTCTCAAGAAACTCAAAGAGTCAGGTCTGGATTTTCTTGATGTCAGCATCAGTTTTTCCACACCTGAAGCACAGATCCCGTGGGGTCCGGCCTTCATGGCCCCCTATGCGCAGCAGGTGAAGCAGGAAACCGGCCTGCCTGTTTCCACATCCTGGTACATCAGTGATGGTCGGCAGGCCGATGCCCTGATCCGCACCGGAACACTGGATGCCGTAGCGCTGGGCCGCCCCCTGCTGGCTGACCCGCACTGGCCCTATGCGGCGGCCCGCGCCGTGCACAAAAAGCAGCCTGCCGATGTGCTGCCGCCACCCTATGGCTGGTGGCTGAACCGCTACCAGTAAAGCCTGCGCTTGAAACACTGTGTGCCCGCCGTCCAATCTGGGGGCGGGCACAGAGCGCGCACGGGGCAAACGCGGCCAGAAAACGTCAGCGCCGGGCACGAAGCTCGGCGCTCCTGAAAGTGTAACGGCTCAGGCGGCTCCGCCAGCCGCCTTGGCTGCGGCCCGCGCGGCCTGCTTTTCTTCCTCGGTCCAGACTTTTCGCACGCGCTTTTCTTGCGGCTTGACTTCCTTGGGGGGTGTGCCGCCCAGCAAGGGAGGGCGCATGGTCGAGTTGCGTGCTTCTTCCGAGTGCCAGGGATGGTCCTCATGAACACTCAGGCTGCGGCCAATTTCCCGTTCCACATCCCGCAGCCACGCCCGCTGCTCGGCATCGCACAGCGTGATGGCAAAACCGGTGCGCCCGGCGCGGCCGGTTCGGCCGATACGGTGCACATAGCTTTCCGGCAGGCTGGGCAGATCATGATTGAAAACATGCGTGACAGTATCAACATCTATGCCGCGCGCCGCGATATCTGTTGCCACCAGAACCTGCGCCGTGCCGGCACGGAACGCATCAAGCGCGCGCTCCCGCTGGCCCTGAGATTTGTTCCCGTGCAGGGCCTCCGCCGTGAAGCCGGCCTCGGTGATGAAAGTGCAGACTTCGTTTGCAATATTCTTCTGCAAGGTGAAAACCACCGCCTGCCCGATACCGGGCGTGCGCAGCAGTTCCAGCAAGGCCGTTTTTTTGTTGGCGGCATCAACAAACATGACGGACTGCTCAATCCGGTCAACCGTGGTTGAGGGCGGAGCGATTTCGACCTTTGCCGGGTCACGCAGCAGGCTTTCGGCCAGTGTCGCAATGGATTTCGGCATCGTGGCTGAAAGCAGCACGGTGTGCCGGTCCTGGGGCAGCGTTGCGACAATACGTTCGATCGGCTTGGCAAAGCCCATGTCGAGCATCTGGTCAGCCTCATCCAGCACCAGCGCTTCAAGCTGTGACAGATCACACAGACCCTGCGAGACCAGGTCCAGCAACCGCCCCGGTGCCGCCACGATAATATCCACCCCATCCCTGAGTGCATTGGTCTGATGCATCTGGCTGACGCCACCAAAGATTGTCGTCACACTGATATTGAGATGGCGACCAAAGCTTTCAAACCCATCCGCAATCTGGGAGACCAGTTCGCGCGTGGGCGCAAGCACCAGAACGCGCGCCCCGTTCCTGGGTGCCGGGCGAGGAGACGCTGCAAGACGATGCAGCAGCGGCAGCGCGAAGGAGGCCGTCTTGCCCGTGCCGGTCTGGGCCATGCCCAGCAGGTCACGCCCTTCCAGCAGCAGCGGGATGGACTGTGCCTGAATCGGGGTGGGGGTGACATACCCGGCCTCAGCCAGTGCGCTCAGCAGGGCCGGTGCCAGAGAAAGATCGGCAAAAGTCATGGACATGGTCATGCGGCGCCTCCGGCGCTTCACTCAAGGCTGCGCCTGTTGGGGCTCGCGGGTTGGGGAGGAGGTGTTCTACGGGTGATGGGGGTTTGCGTCAACGCGGAGAGTTAAGCAACACACAGCGGTTTTTTATTCCACCTGCGTCCGCTATGCCGCCACCCTCCAAACCGCCCCCACTCCATGCCAAGGCCTCCCCCCAGAACAACTGACAGGAGGCCAATGGCTGGCTCCCCCAACCATACGCAAGGGAAAACCAGCCACCAGTTTCAAGAGAAAGACTCTTTTGAAAATACCCGACTCAGGCGTCTTTTTTTGGCATCCCAACGCATTGTTCCGGACCGGGGAAGCTCCGGTTGCGCACGGCCTCGGCATACTCTGCCACGGCCTTGTCCACCTGCTCCCCAAGGTTAGCAAAGCGTTTGACAAAACGTGGAGTAAAATCAGGGAAAAGCCCGAGCATATCTTCCGCCACCAGCACCTGCCCGTCACACGCCGGAGAGGCCCCGATCCCGATGGTCGGGATAGAAAGCGCTTCCGTAATCTCACGCGCCAGCGGCTCCATGGTACTTTCAATCACCAGTGAAAAAGCACCTGCTTCTTCAATGGCTTTTGCATCCTGCATGACCTGCTCTGCCTCACTGCCACGGCCCACGGTGCGAAAACCACCATGCGTATGCACAGATTGCGGCTTCAGCCCGATATGCCCGATAACCGGAATGCCACGCTGGGTGAGGAAGGCCACAGTCTCGGCCATTTCCACGCCGCCTTCCAGCTTCACGCACCCGGCGCCGGTCTTGGCCATAATCTCGGCGGAGACGGCAAACGCCTGCTGCGGGCTTTGCTGGTAGCTGCCAAAGGGCAGGTCAATGGCCACACAGGCGTTCTGGCTGCCGCGCACAACGGCCTGCCCGTGGGCAATCATCATCTCGGGCGTGACAGCCAGAGTGGAGTCCATGCCGTAAACCACCATCCCCAGAGAATCCCCGACCAGCAGCAGGTCACAATGCGGGTCCATCAGGCGCGCCATAGGCGCTGTATAGGCCGTAAGGGCAACAATGGGTGTATCGAGCGCCGCCAGTGAGCGCGGGGTGTGCCGTCTGGCCATCACATGTTTGCTCAAGAACTACTCTCCTGCTCAAAAAGCTGCTGAGCCGCACCTTCCCTGACAACACATGGGGCTGTCCACCCACCGGGCCAAAAGTTTTTTCCTGAATAGGGAAAGAGAATGAAAACACAGTGTTGACAACGGGCCACATGACCTCTAATTCCTCCCTCAACAACCCGGAGGGATGCCCGAGTGGCTAAAGGGGGCGGACTGTAAATCCGCTGGCGTACGCCTACGTTGGTTCGAATCCAACTCCCTCCACCATTTTCCCAAATTTCAAATAAGAAGCAAAACCTTTCGGAAATCCGAAGTGTGTTTCAGCGTCTTTCACCGTTTCAGAGTCTGCCCGAGCAGAGTGTCTGACCGGAGCGTTCCGCCTGCCCGCAGGACTGTGCATTCATTCCGCATCTGTCACAGGCACGGACCGCTTCTTTCCAATCCCGAAGTTCCCATCAGATCGCATAATGCGGACCCACCTGAACGCCGGTTCAGCATTTCTGATTCACTGTTTCTGGTCGCTCAGGGTTTCGTGAAGTTCCGTGTTTCCTGAACTTCAGCGTTTCAGCATCTGCCGGGACTTAGCGTTTCTGGCCCGCCAGATATTTCTGTAACCCCTTGCGGCCCTTTTTAAGCAGGATCGGCAGGATCAGCCGCCAGACGCGGGGCATCATCAGCATGAGCTGCGCCAGAATGCCGTCCCCACCACTGGGGCAGAACACTTCCGCCCGCGGGCGGCGCAGCAGGCCCATCACCAGACAGGCAATCCCATCCGCCGTGGCCGGAGCCGTCACGAAATTCAGAGGGGAGCCTCCGCTTTCAATCTCGCGCCGGAGCATGGGCGTATCGACCGCACCGGGAAACACGGAAGAGACATGAATGCCGCTCTTCCGCACATCCTGCGCCAGAGAAAGAGCAAACCCGCGCAGCCCGAACTTGCTGGCGGTGTAGATGCTGCTTCCCTCCAGCGGCACCAGAGCCGCCATGGAGTTCACGAACACCACATGCCCGCCGGAAGGAATATGGGGCAGCAGCCTCATGGTCAGCAGAATGGGCGCTTCAAGATTGACCATAATCTGGCTGGAAACAGAGGCCGTATCTCCCCCGCCCATGCGCTGCGGCACAATCACGCCCGCGCAATGCACCAGAGCCTGTACAGGGCGGCCCAGCGCCACAACCTGCGCCACAACCTGTTCAATCTGTTCAGGCTTGGTCAGATCACACGCAAGGGGGGTGACAAACGGCTGCCCCTCACCGCCCCCGCTCAGGCTGAGCGCCAGAACATGGTAGCCCGCCGCCACCAGCCGGGTGACAAGCGGTACACCAATGCCACCCGCAGCCCCGGTTACAAGGGCCAGCGGGCGGGCTGAAGAGCGAAGGTAGTCAGGAATCGTCACGCGTGCAAAGCCATTCATTCTTTTGGCTAGCATTCGCCCGTTTTGCCGAGACACGCAAGAGAGGCTGTATGGGGCACCCCTTACAGCACACGCCCGGCAATGGCCTTCAGTTTGGTGAGCAAAGCAGGGTCCCGTGCTTCGGGGGCGGTAATCAGGGCGTATTCCAGTGCCCGGTCACACCCGGCGGAGCACAGGTCACGCGGCTGGCCCAGTGCGGGAATCACGGCCTTGACCAGCGCCTTGGCTCTGGCGGAATTGCCCTGCATGATTTTCACCACGCTTTCCACTGTCACGTTGTCATGCTCTGTGTGCCAGCAGTCATAGTCCGTCACCATGGCGACTGTCGCGTAACAGATCTCGGCTTCACGCGCGAGGCTGGCCTCGGGCATGTTGGTCATGCCGATCACGGAGCAGCCCCAGCTCCGGTAAAGCTCGCTTTCCGCACGGGTGGAAAACTGCGGGCCTTCCATCACCAGATATGTGCCGCCGCGTGTGGCCTCAAGGCCGAGCTTTTTAGCCTGCTCTTCCAGCACATCGCCAATGCGGGCGCAGAGCGGGTCCGCCATGGAAATATGGGCAACGCAGCCGGTGTCGAAAAAGCTCTTTTCCCGCCAGACCGTGCGATCGATAAACTGGTCAACAATCACAAAATGCCCCGGCGGCAGTTCTTCCTTCAGGGAGCCGACAGCGGAGAGTGACACAATATCCGTCACGCCGGACATCTTCATCGCGGCGATATTGGCGCGGTAGTTCAGGCGGCTCGGCGGGATGGGGTGCCCCCGGCCGTGGCGCGGCAGAAACACGCAGCGCACGCCGTCCAGCCTGCCAAACATGAGCTGGTCCGAGGGCAGACCCCACGGGGTTTCAACGGTTCGCCATTCCTTGTCTTCCAGCCCGTCAATATCATACAGGCCGGACCCGCCAATAAGACCGATGACAGGTTCCACAAGTTCACTTTTCGACATGAGACCAGATTCTCCGTTTCAGGATGACGAGAAGACAGGCGAGAAAACACAGATACAGCACAACCCCAACCCCCAACCTGCGTTTATCATCCGCATGCGGGCTGGAAATCCACGCCAGAAAGGTTGTGACATCCCGCGCTTCCTGCTGCGCGGTGGGCCGGGTGCCATCCGCATACACCACGGCATTTTCCCGCAAGGGCGGCGGCATGGCCGTGCGGTGCCCGATTGCATAAGGGTTGGCAAAGCCCGCCTCGGCTCTGGCCGCCCCGGCACCCGGCGCGGAAGCTGAAGAGGCATAGCCGGTCAGCAACGCATACACACGGTCTGCCCCGCCGGGGTAAACCTGCACAATACGGGAGAGGTCAGGCGGCACGGCACCACGGTTTGCCGCGCGCGCGGCCTCCGGCCCGGTATAGGGCGCGGGCAGCGCATCATCCGGCAGGGCCTTGCGGTGCGTGAGGCGCCCTTCCGCATCCCGCCCCGCCACAACCTGCCAGGATGCGGCGAGAGCCGACACCTGCTCCGGTGTCAGCCCCATGCCGCCAAGATCGGAAAAATGCACCTGCGTCAGGCTGTGGCAGGAGGCACAGACCCCGGCAAACACCGCATACCCGCGCTGCACGGCGGCCAGATCAAAATGCCCGAGCGCCCCCCGGAAAGACCAGTCCTGCGCAGGCGCATGCGCCGGTGCTCCCGCGAAGGACTCAGCCTGCGCGGGGGGCGTAAAGCTCCAGCGCCCCTCCGGTACGACAGCACTCACCCCCGTCAGCACAGGCCACAGCAGGCCGCCTGCAGCAAGAACACCCGCACACCGCTGCACAACCGGCCGCAAAGCCGGAGGAAGGCACACGCTCAAGACCGCAGCTCCTTCTGTGCCAGCCGCGCATAAAACGGCAGAAACGCGAGGAAATAGAGGTAATAGCCCAGTGTTGCCAGACGCCCCACCAGCATCCACCCCCCCTGCACATGGTGCCGCCCTGCAAGACCGCAGAGCACAAAGGAACAGGCCAGCACGGCCAACGCCACACACGGCAGCCAGCGCAGGCCTCCCCACCGGCCCGCGGCACAGGTGGCCGCCGTGCCACGGTCCAGCCACGGCACCAGAAACAGGATAGCCACCGCCCCGCCAGACACCAGAAGCCCGCCAAACTTGGAGGGCACAGCCTGCAACATGCCGTAAAATGGCAGGAAGTACCATTCCGGTTCGATATTGGCGGGTGTGTGCAGCGGGTTGGCCGGGCGATAGTTTTCCACCTCGCTCACCAGCCCCGGCCAGAAGCACATCACCAGTGTAAACAGAATGGCCAGAACCACCACGCCAAGCGTGTCCTTGACGGTAAAATAGGGATGAAACGGCAGCATGCGGCTCCGCCCCGCAGCATCCGGGAGTGTCGCGCCGGAAGCGCCCCCAGAGCCGGGGCGATAACTGGGGCTGGTGCTGCCTTTGGCGTGCAGCACCGCCACATGCAGAACCACCATGCCGACAATGGTGAACGCCAGCGTGAAATGCAGCACGAACATCCGGTGCAGCGTGGCGGAACCCGGAGCATCTCCGCCCAGAAAAACCTGCTCCAGCGTGCCGCCTATCAGCGGGATAGCCCCCACGGCCTTGCTGGCGACATCCGCCCCCCAATAGGACATCTGCCCCCAGGGCAGCACATAGCCCGCGAACGCCGTGACCATCACCAGCACCAGCAGCAGGGTGCCGATCGTCCACAAACCCTGACGCGGCGCCCGGTAGGACGCATAACACAGCCCACGGAACACATGCAGATACAGTGCAGCCATGAAAAACGTGGCCCCTGTCATGTGCAGGCTGCGCAACAGCCAGCCGGAGGGCGCACGCCGCTCCAGCGCCTCGACAGAGCTGAAGGCCAGTGAGGCATCCGGGGTGTAAGTCAGCGCCAGTGTCAGGCCGCTCAGCAGCATCAGGGCCAGAAGGGCCACCAGCATGGCCCCCACGGTCCAGAGAAAATTCAGGTCTCGCGGCAGCGGAAACGCACCATATGCACGCACAAATGCTGCCACTCCCACCCCTGCGGGCATGGGTGCGGCCTCGGGCGCGGATGCAGGCTCAGCCCCACCCGGCGGCTCCGGCGCAAGCCCCCCGTGAGCCTGATCCGCCTGCTCCCGGCTGGATGGTATCTCCGCCATCTGGTTCCCCTCTCCCCTGCCCGACACGGCATCCCGAACGCCATGCAGACCAGTGTTCCCGTGTTTAACGATGAACGGCATGATCTTGCAATGATCGCCAGGAAGGGGCACCTCTAAAGGCTTTAGCAGGCCCGGCTGAGCTTCCAGCCGGGCGTGAGAGGAAAAAAGAGCCGGTTATGACTCCCACAAAAGCGTATTCTGTGCCCGCCCACACAGCCCTGAAGGCCGACGCCCAGACATGGTTTGAAACGCTGCGCGACAGGATCTGTGCCGCTTTTGAACAGATTGAAGAAGACGCCGTAGAGCAGAATACGCCCGTCCTGTCCGGCCATGAGGCCGCTGGCCGGTTCGAACGGAAAAGCTGGCAGCGCCAGAATGAAGATGGCACCCCCGGTGGTGGCGGTGTCATGAGCCTGATGCGAGGCCGGGTTTTTGAAAAAGTGGGCGTGAATGTCTCCACTGTGGAAGGCCGCTTCTCTCCCGAATTTGCCGCGACCATTCCCGGAGCTTCGGAAGACCCGCGCTTTTTTGCAACCGGCATCAGCCTTGTGGCGCATCTGTGCAGCCCGCTGGTACCCGCGGCACATTTCAACACCCGCATGATCATCACCACGCAGGGCTGGTTTGGCGGCGGTGGGGATATCACCCCCATGTTCCCCGAAAGTGCTGAAGCCATTGAGGATGCCGCGCGCTTCCATGCCGGGTTCGAGCAGGCCTGCGCCCGCCATAACCCGGAATATTATCCGCGCTTCAAAGCATGGTGTGACAAGTATTTCTATCTGCCGCACCGCAATGAACCGCGCGGGCTGGGCGGTATTTTTTATGATCGGCTGGATAGCGGGGCCACCGCGCAGGACTTCGCGTTCACCAAAGATGTCGGCCTGGCCTTTCTGGAAACCTACCCGGAAATTATCCGGGGCCGGATGCAGGAAGAGTGGACCCCCGAGCAGCGTGAAGCCCAGCTTGTGCGCCGTGGCCGCTATGTGGAATTCAACCTGCTGCATGACCGCGGCACAACCTTTGGCCTGAAAACCGGAGGCCATACGGAAGCCATCCTCATGAGCATGCCACCCGAAGTCAAATGGCCCTGAGGAAACGAGGCCATGAAACAGAACGACCGTAATTTTGCCGCAGAAATCTGATGCGATCAGGCTGGTCCAGTAAGATTGATCTCCCTGATTTTATCGGGCCGCCTTTCAAGGATTCTTGGACAGACAAGACGACAGGGAGTTTTCCGCACTTGCCGCGCACTGATCAGCCGGATCTTCCATCCTCCGCCAGACCGCTCTCCCGCCGCCTGCTGCTGGGCGGCCTTCTGGGCAGTGCTGCCGCCTGTCTTGCCCCCTCCCGGCCCGCCCGCGCGGCTTTACCGGTGGATGATCAACCACCAGCCCCGCTTATTGTCGCTGGCACGTCAGACAGCCTGTGCGGCCAGTGGGCTGCCCTTCTGGCCCCGGCTCTGGCGGACGAACTGCGCTATACAACTCCCTTCCCCCTCCGCATGACCACCGGGTGGGACGGCGTAACCGGTGCTAATCTTTTTGACATTCAGCAGGAGCAGGCCACGCCCCCTTCCGGGCTGGTGGCCCCCGGCACAGCCCTTCTGGCGGCCCTGACCGGTGACCCCCGCGTGCATTATGACGCCCAGCGCTGGCTGCCTGTCTTCATGAGCCGCCAGCCCACCGTGGCCGTGGGCAAGGTCAGCCTGCACCGCACCTTTGCCAGCATCCTGCAGGGTCGCCCTCTACGGGTGGGCGTTTCCACCCTTTCAGGGCCTGAACTGCCTACGCTTGTCGCGCTGGACCTGCTGGGCATGCGCCCTCTGCCCTGCCCCGGCTATGGCACGCCGGATGCCGCCCTGACCGCCCTGAAGGCGGATGAGGTGGACATGATCCAGCTCCCGTTTGATGATGCCTATGAAGAACGGATGGCCGCCCTTCAGGATGAAGAGCAAGGCAGCCTTGCCCTGTTTTCCAACATCCTGCCCACAGAGGTTTCCCCCCGCCTGCGTCTGCCGCCTGATTTTACAACCATTTTCCGGCAGGAAAGAAAGCGCGTGCCCTCCGGCCTGCTCTATGATGTCTGGAAAACCACAGCCACCGCTGCCAGCCTGAAAGCCGGGCTGATGTTACCGGTCCTGACACCGCCGGACGTTGTGGCCCGCTTCCGCCATGCCGCGCAGGTCGCTGCAGGCACCCAGCCCCTGCGGGCCCATGCGCGTGAACAACTCCAGACACTCACCAGCGGCATGCCCTGCGTTGCCGCCTATGCGGACATGATGCCGGGCCTGGACCGCATTCTGGCCCTGCGGCGCTGGCTGGCGGTCAATACACCGCGCTGGACACCTTACTGGACGCCCCGCGCGCATGATCCTTCAGGACGCCCCCTGCCCGCGGCGGCGGCGCAGTAGAATACGGACTGACCCCTTATTGCCCGCATGCGGGTAGGCCACCCCTAATATTCTCTGCCGGATATCGGGCCGGGCCAGCCAGTGCGGCAGTTCCCGCCGCAAGATACCGCCCTCAAGCCCCGAACCAAGCCCCGTGACCACTTCCACACAGCGCAGGCCGCGCACCGTGGCGACATCCATGAATTCCATCAGCCGACGATAAGCGTCCTGCGCCACCATGCCGTGCAGGTCCAGCCGCCGCTCCACCTTCATCCGGCCATCCGTAAAGGTGCGCCAGCTGTAGGTATCAACACCGGGCAGACGCTGGCCGATCCCCTCTGCGGGATGCGGATCGCGCTGCACCTGCACGGGCGGTGTTGTTGCGGAGGAGAGAGCTGGAGGCACGAGCAGCAGGGGCTCCACAGTCTGTAAACGGCGCTTGTGCCGGGGCACCTTCTTCTCCACCGGGGACAGGCGCTTTCCCTGAGCCTGAGCCTGAGCCTCAGCCTCGGCCGCAGCTTCTTCCGCTCCCGCGGCGGAGCGTTCCGGCCGGGGGGCGTGCAAAGGGGCCACGTCCCGCACCACCATGGACCACAGCGCCTTTTCTTCTTCCCGGAGATGACGCCGCCTGACCACTGGCTTTCCTTCCCTTTATGCCCTCTCCCAACAGAAAACGGCCCATCTGCAAGCTTATCACCTGCTGATGGGCCGCTTTTCAAGGGATCAGTCCGTTTATCGGGATGATCCCACTCTTTTTATAGCATCAGTGCGCCGGGGCGGGCTGAGCCAGATCGGCCAGAGAGCGGCCTTCATATGTCCCGGTCAGGCTCTTGAGGAAGGCCACAATGTCCTGCACATCCGCATCGGAAATCGCGCTGTCCGGCGTCTGATATTTTGCCATTTTGCGCACGGCGTCTTTCAATGTCTGCGTGCTGCCATCATGGAAATACGGTGCTGTCAGCTCAATATTACGCAGGTTGGGCACCACGAAGCGGTGAAGGTCCGACTCTTTATGCGTCACATTGTAACGGCCTTCGTCCGCTGCGGTGATCTTGCCGCCCCGATCCTTGAAGTAATCGGCTTCCAGACCCATGACTTCATAGGCGCCACCACCCAGCCCAATGCCGCTATGGCAGCCCGAGCAGCCGATGCTCTTGAATTTTTCATATCCGCGTTTTGCCTGTTCGCTCAGCGCGCTGGCATTGCCTTTCAGATACTCGTCAAACGGGCTGTCCGGCGCGATCAGCGTTTTTTCAAACTCGGCAATGGCGGTGGTAATGGTGTTCTGGTCCACCTGCGCATCCGGCCCGTAAGCGGACTGGAACATGGAGGCGTAGTCCGGGTTGGCAGTCAGCTTCTGCGCCACGGCAGGCCAGTCATGCGAACCCATTTCAACCGGGTTCATGACCGGACCGGCCGCCTGGGCAACCAGATCAGGCGCGCGCCCGTCCCAGAACTGGGCGATCTTGAAGTAGGCATCATACACGCTCGGCACGTTGATGGGGCCTTTCTGGCCGCCAATGCCGGTTGCCGTCACCAGATGGTCCACACCACCATGGTTCAGGTCATGGCAGCTTGCGCAGTTCAGTGTGCCATCACCAGACAGGTTTTTATCGAAGAACAGCTTGCGGCCCAGAGCCACCTTTGCGGCATCCACCGGCACGCTTTCCGGCACAGGGCGCACCGGCTCTGCTGCGAACTGTGGTGCGGCCCCAGTGGTGGCGTAGTTCTTGCGGCGCGTTTCCTCCACCCATTTCAGCACAGCCTGACGCTCACCGTCAGACAGATGCGCATGCCAGTGCATGAGCAGATACAGGGTGGGCGGCATGCGGTTCTGGGTGATGACTTCCTCAATACGGGAAAGCTGCTCTTCAGAGGGCGGCGTCCCTGCGTTGAACGCTTCCAGCACAGGCTCGATGCGGAAGTGGCGCAGCCCTTCGTGCAGATCCTTTTCCATCAGCCTGTTGGCAATGGGCAGCTTGAAGTAAAAAGGCAGATCACGGCCAACAGCATGGCAGTAATCACACCGTGCTTCCCTCACGACATTGAACGCCGCCAGAGCCACCGGGTCCTTTAAAGTGGGGGACGCCGCAGGAAGTTCGGGGGCAGTTACATGGTCAAAGTGGGTCAGGAACGCGACTGTCCCGCCATAAGCCAGAACACCCACCCCTACCAATGAAACTATTAATCTGCGCAACGCCACAACTCCTGAGCTTCTGGAAATACCGAATATCTTTTATTCTCTGCTATCAGGGTTGTGTTTGATACATATCAAAATGTCAAAACGATTATTTTCATGAAAATCATTCAGACATTCGATTATCAGTCTTCCCGCGTCTCCCTGTCCTCTTTCAGGCGCTGGCGCGCGATGGCCACATAATCGGGGTCAATTTCAATTCCCACACCAGAACACCCCATGCGCTGCGCGGCCAGAAGCGTGGTGCCTGTCCCCATGAACGGATCCAGCACCTTTGCCTGCTTCCGCCCATGCAGCAGAAGACACTGCTCCGGCAAGGCGACGGGAAAAGTGCCCGGATGATCGAACTTCTCCTTGCGGTCCCGCACGGTTTCATACGGGATAAACCACGCATCCCCCCGGCACCGCCGGTCCTGCTCATGCCCACGGCGGGCGATGTTGGATTTGTCCTTGTACGGCACACCAGCGCTCAGCCGGTCCAGCTTCACTGTCCCGCCCAGCGTGAAGTGAAACAGGTGCTCGTGCCCACGGTGCAGGAAACGCTGGCTGTTCATGGGCTTGAAATGCCCGAAGCTGTCATCTCCCACAGAAATGGATTTCACCCATGAGATATGGTTCTGCAGCACAAACAGCTCGCGCAGCCGCACCGCCAGTTCAAACGGTAGCCAGGGCTGGGCGGAAGAGCCCGAAATATTCAGGAAAAAGGAGCCATCAGCCCGCAGCACCCGCTTCAGGGCACGGGCGACATCCAGCATCCAGTCCAGATAGTCAGCCTCTTCCTTCCTGTCCGGATAGCTCCGGTAGGAGAGGCCGATATTATAGGGTGGAGAGGTAATGATAACGTCCACAGACCCGGCCTGCATCCGCCGCAGGACGCGCAGGCAGTCTCCCCGGACAATCTGCTGCTGGCCAACCTTGTACCGCTGCGAACGCGCAGGCGGCTTTGGCTCAGCCCCGTTCCGTGCTGTCACGCACTCCGCGCCGAAGCCAGACGCCAGCCGGTGCCACTCACACCCAGCAGCCGTTCAAACGTCCACAGATCAGAAAATTCGGTAACGGCGTCGGTCCCGGTTACAGGCTGGCCCTGCGCATCCACCAGCAGGCTGACCTGATCTGACACGATACGCACATCAATGGCGGCACCGGTGCCCACGTCCAGCTTCACCAGACGCACATCCTCAATGGCCAGAGAACGAATCGCCTGAATTTCGCTGCGCTGCTTTTCACCCGCAGCGTCCCGTGCGGCAATGGCCGCCTCGAAGGACGCATAAACAGCAGGTGTCAGGCGGGCCTGCAGGGTTGCGCGGTCTCCTTCCGCAAAGGCCTTCACCACCTGCCGGAAGGCTTCCTGCGCGCCTGCCAGAAACTGCTGTGGCGTAAACCCGGCTTCCTGAGCCTGCACCTCGGCCAGAAGCTGCCCCACGCGGGTGCCCGGTGCCGGAATGTCATACTCCGCGGCGGCGGGAACCTGCTCGGCCTTGCCGTCTATCACTTTCCCCGCGGTATCAGGGTGCTGCGGCACAGGCATGGGGGCGGGCTGAAAGCCAACCCGCCGCCCCAGCACACTGCGCAGGCGCAGGACCAGAAAGGCCGCCACAAGAGCGAAGAGAATCAGATCGACCGGAAAATGGCCGAAAGAAAAATCCATTTGTCACACGTCCAATTTCGACCGGCCCGGGCTTCAGGCATGGTCTTATCGTTCAGGAAGCTTCTTTATACATAGACAACCCCCCGCCCCGATACAATGCGCCCCCATGCGCTCCGTGCCCCTTGCCTAATCCGGAACGCTGCTCCTATCTGCTTGTCTCATGATCATTCTGCGGCACTGCGAAAGCGAATTCAACCGGCTGTACACGGCCACAGGGCGTGACCCCGGCCTGTCAGACCCCCCTCTTTCCACACAGGGGCGCGTGCATGCGCAGCGCCTTGTGCAGGAACTGGCGGGGGCTGGCATTACCCGCATTCTGGTCTCCCCCTTCACCCGCGCGCTGGAGACAGCCACCCCCCTTGCCCGCGCCCTGAACATCACGCCGGAAATTACCCCGCTGGTGCGCGAACGCGCCATGTATTCCTGTGATGAAGGCTCCCCTGCCTCGACCCTGTGTGAAAGCTGGCCGCACCTGAATTTTGATGTGCTGGAAGAAGTCTGGTGGTCGGACGCGCCGGAGAGCGATGCCATGCTGCACAGCCGCGTGGGGCATTTCCGCCGGTTCATGGCGCAGCAGCCGGATGCTGGAGAAACACTGGTTGTCTCACACTGGTGGTTTCTGCTGGGCCTGTGCGGGGAAAGTCTGGAAAATGGAGACTGGATACATCTGCCTGCCTGAAAGCAGAATACCGTAACGCAGGCACGCATGACCCTTTAGTTATTAATGTCGCGCCGTCCTATTCTTGCGGTTGGCGAAGCTCTGGCAGCATGCTACCGCTGAAAGCCTCAGTGTGACCTGATTAAGAAAGCGTAATTTTCCATGTCTGACTCTGAACACTCCACGCCGCCTGCTCTTCCCCTGGCCATTAACCTGCAGTACACGCGGGATCTGTCATTTGAAGTGCCTGCCGGCGCTGAAATTTTTGCCACACTGCGCTCTCAGCCCAACATTGCCGTGAACATTGATGTTCAGGCCAGCCGCCTTCAGGAAGACCAGTCTGTCTATGAAGTGACGCTGGTCATCAAGACCGAAGCGAAAGAAGCTCCGGAAACCGAAGGTGGCCCCGCTGGCCGCACGGTTTTCATTGCCGAACTGGCCTACGCTGCCGTTGTCACGCTGACCAACCCGCCGCAGGAACTGATCGAGCCGATGCTGCTGGTCGAAGTCCCGCGCCTGATTTTCCCCTACGCTCGCAACATCATCAGCGATGTCACGCGTGATGGCGGCTTCCCGCCCATCGTGCTTCAGCCGATCGACTTTGTTGCCCTGTGGCAGGCCAAACGTGCGGAATTCCCCCAGACCGCTGGCAATGCCTGAGAATACTGGCTCTGAGAATGCTGGCCTGCGGTGCTGACGCACCACGGGCCTCGCCTTCCTGATGTGAAAACGGCTTCCGGATTTTTCCGGGGCCGTTTTTTTATGCCCGAGTTTTTATACCCGTGGCCCCGGCCCAAGCGCCTCCAGCACAGCCTGTGCCGTGGGCTGCGCCGCGACCATAACGCGCGACCATCCGGCACGCTGCACGACTGCGGCTGTGGCCTGCGAGATGACAATACCGGTTGTTCGACTCGCGGCCTCGCGCTCGGCCTCCGGCAGGGCGGCAATCCAGGCCGCCGCACTTTCTGAAGAAAAAAACAGACTGTGGCTGATCACCCCCGCCTTCAGGGCGGACAGGATTTCCGGGGCAACCCGCTGCACGGGCCGCGCCGTGTAGGCCACGCGCCGCACCACCTGAAATCCCGCCAGCCGGAGCCGGGCCGCCAGCGCCACCCCCTGCCGCGCGCCGGAGAGCAGAAGCAGCGTTCCGGCGGAGGGAGCGTGCGTACGGGTTATCAGGGCTACCAGAGCCTCGGCATCCCCCTGCGCGCTGCGGACATCTATGAACCCGGCCGCCCGCGCACGCTGCGCAGTGCGATCCCCCACCGCAAAAACGAGGCATGAGGAAGGAAGGCTGGCCTGTGCGGCCTGCACCGCCTGCCCGCTTGTCAGCACACAGGCTGCGGGCTGCGCGGGCATGCACCGCACCACCTGCGGGGTGATATGGAGGGCGGGCGCCGCATAAGGCACCCACCCGGCCGCGGCAACAGCCGCGCATGTTTCAGAAAGCCCCGGCTCCGGCCGTGTGACAAGCACACCGCAGGGCACGGCGGGGTCTGACATCAGGGCGGCAGGTTCACTCTTCAAAAATGTCGGAAGGGCTGTCAGCCCGCAGGCTTTCACCCAGCTCCCGGCCCAGACGCGCCGCATCTTCCGGCGCACCGCTGATATCCCGCTTGAGCAGGAAAGAGCCATCCTCCCGCGCCACAAGGCCGGTCAGGTGCAGCTTCGGGGCTTCCCCCGCCACAACCGGAATTAACTGCGCATATCCACCAATAGGCGTGCGGCAGGAGCCATCCAGCTCCGCCAGAAGCGCACGTTCCGCCGTTGCCACGGCGCGGGCTTCATAGTCTTCAATAGCGGCAAGCAGCTCGCGCAGCTCGACATCATCCTCACGCACCGTCACCCCCACAATGCCCTGCCCTGCGGCAGGCACCATCACGGTGGGAGACAGCACCAGAGACGCACGCTCCTCCATGCCCAGACGGCGCAGGCCAGCCAGAGCCAGCAGCGTGGCATCACACTGGCGCGCCACCAGCTTATCGAGTCGCGTCTGGACATTGCCGCGCAGCAGCCCGAACTTCAGGTCAGGCCGCACATGCAGCATCTGTGCCTGACGGCGGACGGAGGCACACCCGACCATCGCACCCTGCGGCAGGGCGGAATACGGATCATCCGGGTCCGTCGGCGCGAGCGTGGGGCCGAGAATCAGCGCATCCCGCGCATCTTCACGCCGCAGCGTGCAGGCCAGCACAAGCCCGGGCGGCAGGGTGGTTTCAAGGTCCTTCAGGCTGTGGACGGCAAAATCAATCCGCCCATCAGAAAGAGCCTCATGAATTTCCTTGGCAAACAGCCCCTTGCCGCCAATCTCGGCCAGACGCCGGTCCTGAACCTGATCACCCGTGGTGTTGATCTGGTGCTCCTGAAACGCCCCCATGTCCCGCAGAACGGGGCAGAAGCGTGTGAGCATGGTCAGAAAGGCACGGGTCTGGACCAGCGCGAGGGGCGAACCGCGGGTTCCGACACGGAGGGGCAGAAGACGACGGGACGAATGCCCGGAGGTCTTTTTCTGGCGGGCCGCCGCTTCCGCTGCAACTTTCTGCAGCGCGGGCGAAGGGGCAGTCGAGGAAGGGTAGGCTGAGTCCATAAGATGTGTCTATTACCGGGAATGGAGAAAGGACAAGAAGCCATCATGTCAGAAAGGTCTGAAAAACTTGCGCCCCAGAGGCGCACGGCACGCGCAGCATACCGTTTCGGACCCGGATCACACACGGAATGGCACGGTTTGTCCACCCTTGCAGCACACGGAACCACAGAGCCATGACAGATGGGAACACGCAGAAAAACAGCCCTGTATCTGGCCCCGCACAGGGGTTTGCAGGCGGCCCGGTTCTAGCCATCGAATCGTCCTGCGATGAAACTGCCTGCGCCATTCTCTCTGCCGAGGGCGTGTGTCTGGCTCAAAAAATCGTGTCTCAGGACGGGCATGCGGAATTTGGCGGTGTGGTGCCGGAAATTGCCGCCCGCGCCCATCTGGCCCTGCTGCCCGGGCTCGTACAGGCCACGCTGGACGCGGCGGGCATGACACCGCAGGAGATTGGTTTTGTAGCCGCCAGCACCGGGCCGGGGCTGATTGGTGGCCTGATTGTGGGGGCCAGCTTCGCCAAGGGGCTGGCGCTTTCACTCGGGAAGCCCTTTGTTGCCGTCAATCATGTGGAAGCCCATGCGCTGACAGCCCGCCTGCCGGGGCTTGTGCCCGATGGCGCGGCCTTCCCATACCTTCTGCTGCTTGTCTCGGGTGGCCACTGCCAGTGCATTGCGGTGGACGGCGTTGGCCGATACCGCAAGCTGGGCGGCACGATTGATGATGCTGCGGGAGAAGCGTTCGACAAGGTTGCCAAGATGCTCGGCCTTGGCTGGCCCGGTGGCCCGGCACTGGAAAAGCTGGCTCTGGCGGGCAACCCGAACGCTATCCCCCTGCCCCGCCCGCTGATGGGCCGCGCGGGGTGCGATTTCTCCTTCTCCGGCCTGAAAACAGCCCTTTCCCAGAAGCTGGCCCCGTATGGTCAAGACCCTCTGCCGCACCAGTTCGCGGCGGATCTTGCCGCCTCCTTCCAGCAGGCCGTGGCTGATGTGGTGGCAGACCGCATTACCAACGCCCTGCATATGATGCCCGAAGCCAGCCTGCTGGTGGCCGCAGGCGGTGTGGCCGCCAATAGCGTGCTGCGCGCCCGGCTGGAGCAGGTGGCGGCAGGTGCCGGCCTCCGCTTTGCCGCCCCGCCACTGCGCCTGTGCACGGATAACGCCGTGATGGTCGGCTGGGCGGCCCTTGAAACCTGCCGGGAAGCCGCCGCACTGGGCCTGCCCCAGCCGGAAGACAGCACCACGCGCCCCCGCCCCCGCTGGCCACTGGAAGACATGGCCAGCCGCTTCGCCCCGCTAGAGAGTATTGCATGAACTATCGCCACGCCTTCCACGCCGGAAACTTTGCGGACTGCATGAAGCATGCGCTTCTGGTCTCGCTGCTCGGCCATTTTCTGCGCAAACCCAGCCCGTTCATGGTGCTGGACACACATGCCGGCCTTGGCCGGTATGACCTGACCAGCGAGGAAGCGGAAAAAACACAGGAATGGAAAACGGGCTTTGGCCTGCTGGAGGGAGAAGGGCCGGAAAGCCCCCTCGCCCCTTGGCTGGATCTGGTGAAACAGGCCGGTGGCCCCCGTATCTATCCCGGCTCCCCGCTTCTTACCGCCCTGATGCTCCGCCCGCAGGATGAACTGCTGTGCTGCGAGAAGCACCCGGAGGACAAGCGCAAGCTCTACGGCCTGTTTACCCGCACCCCGAACGTGTTTGTGCATGAGCGCGATGGGTATGAGGCCCTGCGTGCCCTGCTGCCCCCCAAAACGGCCAAACGCGGTCTGGTTCTGATTGATCCGCCCTTTGAGGAACCCGGCGAGTTCAACCGGCTGACAGACGCCGTGCACACCATCCGCACGCGCTTCCCCACCGGTGTTATTGCCATCTGGTACCCGATCAAGCACCGCACACCTGTCCGGGCGTTCCATACCGCCCTGCAGGAGGCCGAAGTGCCTGATGTTCTGGCGGCTGCACTGCTGATGCGCAAACCTGTGGACCCGGACCGCCTGAACGGCGCGGGGCTGGTTGTCATCAACCCGCCTTATGGATTTGCGGAACAGGCTACGGCCCAGCTCAACCGGCTGAAAACCCTGCTGCATGCGCAGGATGCCACGGTAACGCGGATTACCGCCGAATAGACACAAAAAAGGGCAGCGCGGCTCCTGTGCCGCCTGCCCTCACAAACCCCGGACGGAGAAAACCCGGCCCGGATTTTCGCCTCAGCCTGAAGCCTTGATGTGGTGCCACATGTCCACAGCAAACCCCTGCACACCGGAGGCCAGAATCTGCACGCCAATACACAGCAGCACGAGAGCGGCCATACGGCTGACAATACGGGTTCCGGTCACACCCAGCATGGACACCAGTGTTTCTGAGCCGGCATAGGTCGCCCAGACAATCAGCACCACGCACACCGCCGCGAAGGTAATACCCCCTTCATACGCCAGAAACGGCTCACCCGGCGGGCACCCCGAACCCAGTGCAATGGCCACGGCAATGGTCCCCGGCCCCACGGTGAACGGCATGGCCAGCGGAAAAAACGCGGCATCAGACCAGTTGGGAGAGCGCACGGTCTTGCCACCCTGAAGAGCCTGCTTTTCCTTTTGCGCTTCAATACTTTCCGGGGTTTGCAGCAGCCCCCACGCCCGAACGGCCACCACCGTTCCGCCCGCAACGCGCAGGGCGTTCAAGGTCACGCCGAAAAACACCAGCACCTTCCCGCCGCACCAGATGGACACCACCATCAGGACGAAGGAGTAAAAGGCCACCAGCCGCGCCAACGCAAAAATCTCACCACGGGAACGGCCAGCCGTGGCTTGCGCAAAAATCAGCGACGCCCCGAACGGGTTTACAATGGAGAAAAGTGCCGGAAAGGACAGCAGGAAAGAGGTTGTTGCCACACGGGCAGCCCCTCCGCTGAACAACGAGGCAGTAAAATCAGCCGACATGCACGTACCCAGCAAAGCCGGCTTCTGAGAAAGCACCTGAACAGCGCCTCCGAAACCCGGCACATAAAATTTATTGCCCGGCGGATGCCGGAGACGTCTCTCTACCGTTCTTATAGGTGGCAAAAAACCTGGAGGCGAGAGCAATGTCTTCCGCCGGATAGCAGAAATGCAGCCCCGTGCCATCCTCCATCGGCCAGACACTTTGGCCAATATCGTCATAAATACGCAAAAACGCGCTTCCCACCTTCCAGAAAACAGGCTTGATGCCTTCCTGCAGCGCCAGATCGCGCAGGCGCCAGATGGCGGACACGCTATCTTCCTGTTCTCCGGCCGGGTCTCCCAGCCCTACAAGAAACTCGCCACGGCGGCAGACGGGAATCACGGCCTCACCAGTTTCGCCTGTCACAAACCCTTCAGGGTGAAAATCCTGCACGCATGGCAGGGCATGATCCAGCGTGAGGTACTGCGCATAGGCGGCCTCATCCCACGGGCGAACAGTAACCCGCCCCGGCCACATCAGCCGGCCGATCACAACCAGTGCCAGCAGCACAGCCAGAGCAATGGTCCAGCGGACCGCACCCGATGAGGGGAAGACAAACACCATCTGCCACCAGCTTCCCGCCCCATGCCGGTTTGCCAGCGCCACCACGCACGCGAACAGCAGCAACAGGTAGAGCAGCGTGGAAGTTGAAAGCGGTTCACTCAACAGGCGGGAGCGCCGGTAATAGCAGGCCCGGAAGGGGGCAACCAGAAACGCGGAAAGCCCCAGCATGACCGGCACCAGCACCGTATTGCCACGCAGGAAGGTCAGCACCGCCGCTGTCACCAGCAGCACCAGTGTCCCGCGCCACGCCAGAGTGACACGCTGTGAGAGACCAATAGCCAGACCAATCAGCGCAACGCCCATCAGGGAGAGAAGGTAATTGCTGACAGACCCGGCCGCTGAAAAAAACAGCCCCTGCACCACACCGAGCTTGGGCACGGGGTCCAGCAGCACGAGGCAGATCAGCATCAGGCCGCACAGAGAGACTGTTCCGGTTGCCACCGCCACGGAAAAATCGGCCTCGCTCTCGCGCACCACCTGACTGGGGCGGATACGCACGGCGCTGACGTTTTTCTGCTTACGTCTTTTCTTCCGTGCCAGCGCGTCATCCCCACGCAGGAACAGCTCATGCCCGGCGAACATCACCCCCGCCATAAACAGTGGAATAATGTAGTAAAACAGCCGGAAAATGAGCACCACACCCAGAATTTGCGGCGCAGGCATATACGGCCCCAGCGCCAGCAGCATCATGCCATCAAACACGCCAAGCCCACCCGGCACGCTGGCAATCAGCCCGGCAGTGTAGGAGGCAATATAGATTGCCAGAAAGGACGGGTAATCCACCCCCACACCCGGCGGCAGAAGCACATAGGCAATGGCCGCCGTGGCCGCCACATCCGCCGCGGCCACCACAGTCTGCATCACGGCCATCCGGGGGGATGGCAGGTCAACCGTCCATTTGCGCATGCTGCAGGTCCGCACCCGGAAGGCCATGCCGATATACGCCAGCACGCCCAGCCACAACAGCACACCGGCCAGCGTGAGCACCAGCGGCGGCACATGGGAGCCCGCCATGGGAATAACCTGCGGCTTCCACACCAGCACGCCACCAATCAGCACAGCCGCGCCCAGCAGATACGTGGCCGAACAGAAGGCGATAATCTGCGCTATGGCAAAAGAGCCTACCCCCCAGTTCCGGTAGAGCCGGTAGCGCACCGCAGCGCCAGACACAGCTGAAAAGCCGAGATTGTGGGAGAGCACATAAGAGCAGAATGCCGCGAACGCCGTGCGCCGGAAGGGGATCTGCCGGTAGCCGACCTGCATGACGGCAAGCCGGTCATAAAAGGACAGGACAAAATAGGAAAGGAACGTGCAGCCCACCCCCAGCCAGAGCTGGCGGGGGGGGATGGCCATCATGGCTTCCTTGATATCGGCAAGCCGCAGATGGCGCAGTTCATGCTGCACCACCCCGATGGCAGCCACCATCAGCAGCAGCCCCAGAAGATGAGGCAGATGCTTCAGGCACCGCTGCCACCACGGTCTCTCCGGAGGCAGTCCGGGCACCTCTCTCTGCGGTGATGACGACACGTTCTTCACCATGGAGACAAGACTCCCGCGTTTAAGCCTGAGGCTCTCGCAGCAGTGCGGCTTCAATCAGCGCAACCGTTTCTGTCACGCCATAGAGGGCCACAAAGCCGCCAAAGCGCGGGCCTTCCTTCTGGCCCAACAGCACTTCATACAGGCACCCGAACCAGTTCCGCAGCGGCTCGAACGCATGCCGCTTGCCAATTTCGAATACCAGATTCTGCAAGGTTGCGGCATCGGAGGCCTCACCGGTGTACCCGCGCAGGGTTTCGGCCAGATCCACCAGCGCCGCGCGTTCCTGATCCGTGGGTGCGCGGAAGGTTTTGGCAGGCCGCACGAAATCCACATAATAGGCAATGGCGTGGCGCACGAGGCACGCCAGCATCGGGTGGCTTTCGGGGGAGACGGAGGCATCATACCGCCGGATGAAGCCCCACAGCACTTCCGGCGTTTCCGCATTGGCCACGCTGGCCAGATTCAGCAGCATGCCAAACGGCACCGGGCTGCCCGCATCTGCGGGAATCAGCCCTTTATGAATGAACCATGCCGGGTTGGCCTTCAGGTCCGCACTCTCACTGTTCTCGCCCTGAAGGGCTTTCGCCTTTTCCACATGAGCCAGATAGTCATCCGCCGTTTTGGGGATCACATCAAAAAACAGGCGCTTGGCGCGCTGGGGCTGATTGAACATAAACTGGCCAAGGCTTTCCGGCGGCGCATAGCGCAGCCATTCCTCCACCGAGAGACCATTGCCCTTGGATTTGGAAATTTTCTGGCCGTTTTCATCCAGAAACAGCTCATAGGTCAGGCCTGCGGGCGGTGTGCCCCCCAGAATGCTGCAAATGCGGCCTGAGAGGCGCACACTGTCAATCAGATCCTTGCCGGACATTTCATAGTCAACGCCCAGAGCATACCAGCGCATGGCCCAGTCGGCCTTCCACTGCATTTTGGCATGACCGCCCGTGACCGGTGTTTCAAAGGTTTCACCGTCCGCATCGGTCCAGCGGACCGTGCCTGCCGCGGCATCAATGGCATCCATCTTCACCTGCATCACCTCACCCGTGCGGGGGTGCAGCGGCAGAACGGGCGAATAGGTCGCACGGCGGTCCGGCCCGAGTGTCGGCAGGATGACCGCCAGAATCTCGTCATGCACTTCCAGCACACGCTTCAGCGCGGCATCAAACCGGCCAGAAGTGTAATAGAGGGTGGAAGAGGCAAATTCGTAGTCAAACCCGAAACTGTCCAGAAAACTGCACAGGCGGGCATTGTTATGCGCGGCAAACGACTCGTGCGTGCCGAACGGGTCCGGCACACGGGAGAGCGGCTGACCGATGTATTTTTCCAGCATCTCGCGGTTCGGCACATTGTCCGGCACCTTGCGCAGGGCATCCATATCATCCGAAAACGCCAGCAGGCGGGTCGGGCGACCTGTCAGCGCCGTATAGGCCTGGCGGACCCAGGATGTGCGGGCCACTTCCCCAAAAGTGCCGATATGCGGCAGGCCGGACGGCCCATAGCCGGTTTCCAGCAGCGCGGGAGCAGCCGCCATATCAGGTTTGGACGCCGCACGCGCAGTCACATGCTCGGCAAGCTTTCGCGCCTCCTCAAAAGGCCAGGCGCGGGGAAGAACGGGTTCGGAAGATGTGCGGTTTTCGGACATGCGGGGGAAGCTATGAACTGCACCGCTCCCGGTCAATCCATAAACACGCACTCCGGCCCTCTCCCGCTGGCTTCCCAGGCCATTGACCGCGAGCAAACAGGGCTTCATTTTCCCTCAAGCCGCTTGCTCCCACCCACGGGACCACGCTGAAAGGACCGGTTTTTCATGCGTCGCACCGCAGCGCTTATCCTGATTGGCAATGAGATTCTCTCCGGCCGCACCCGCGATGACAACATTCAGTTTCTGGCCACACGGCTGGGCGAACTGGGCATCCCCCTGCGGGAAATCCGCGTTATTCCGGATATCCGCACAACCATTGTGGAAACCGTGACGGAACTCCGCGCCCGGTTTGATGAAGTCTTCACCACCGGTGGCATCGGCCCCACGCATGATGACATCACCTCCCCCTGCATAGCCGAAGCGTTCGGTGTGCCGTGGGAAATTCATCCCCCCACCTTCGCGCTGCTGGAGGCGCATTTTGGCGCGGAAAATTTCAATACTGCCCGCCAGCGCATGGCCAAACTGCCACGCGGCGCAACGCCCATCCCCAATGCGGTGTCCATCGCGCCGGGTTTCAGCATAGGCAATGTGCATGTCATGGCCGGGGTGCCCCGAATTATGCGGGCCATGTTTGAAGCCCTCGCCCCGACCCTGAAGCAGGGAGCCCCGGTCTTCTCCCGCACATGGCACACGACATCCCTGTTTGAAGGCGCGCTGGCCGATGGGCTGGAGGCCATTCAGAACAGGTTTCCCGATCTGGATCTCGGGTCTTACCCGTTCCATCGGGACGATGGCCGCAAGGGCGTGGCTCTTGTCGCCAAAGGACAGGACAGGGACGCCGTGGAAAAGGCCGCGCAGGCTATTTATGAGCTGCTCAAAGAAAAAGGCGGCGCTCCCGTGGAAGGGGAGCTGCCGCCCTGAAAATCGGGACCGGTGAGGCCTGTCCGCTCAGGACAGGTTCTCACGCCCCATGGCGAGAAATTTCTCGCGCCGCAGTTCCTTCAGCCGCGCCGGAGCCAGCGGCAGAAGTGCTTTCAGTTCTTCAGCCAGAGCATCATGCACGGATGCAAGAGCCGCCTGCGGGTCACGCTGCGCGCCACCCACCGGTTCCGGAATAATCCGGTCAATCAGCCCGAGGCGGGAGAGATCCTGCGCGGTCAGCCGCAGCGTTTCCGCCGCAGTGCTGGCCTGCTTGGGGTCACGCCACAGGATGGAGGCGCACGCTTCGGGAGAAATCACGGAGTAGATGGCATGTTCCAGCATCATCACCCGGTCCCCGGCCCCCAGAGCCACCGCCCCGCCTGAGCCGCCTTCACCAATCACGGTGGCAATCAGCGGCACCGGGGCTTCCAGACAGACTTCAATGGAGCGGGCAATGGCTTCAGCCTGCCCGCGCTGCTCGGCATCAATACCGGGCCATGCGCCCGCGGTATCGATAAAGGTCAGAATCGGCAGGTTGAAACGGCCAGCCAGCTTCATCAGCCGCTGGGCCTTCCGGTATCCTTCCGGCCGGGCCATGCCAAAATTATGGGACAGGCGGGTTTCAAGGTCGGAACCACGTTCCGTACCAATCACCACCACAGGCTGGCCATCAAAGCGGCCTATGCCGCCAACAATGGCTTTATCATCCGCATACAGCCGGTCACCCGCCAGAGGGGTGAATTCGGTCAGCAGGGCGTTGATATAGTCCTGTGCGTGCGGGCGCTGCGCATGGCGCGCCACCTGCACCTTCTGCCAGGGCGTGAGCTTGGCATAAATGGCACGAAGATGCTTCTCCGCCTTTTCTGAAAGGCGGGCTGTTTCTTCGGCGATATTGACCCCGTCGGGGTCGGTCATTTGACGCAGCTCGTCGATCTTGTTTTCAAGTTCGGCGACGGGCTTCTCGAAATCCAGGAACTGACGCATGGGCCAAGCGGATAGCACAGTCACACGTAAAACCAAGCCACTTCGTGCATGGTGTGTCGTTTAACCTGTTTTTTCACCCTGCCCGGCCCTCTCCGATGCCAGCGGATGGAAGGACTCCACGGCCTGTTTCAGCCGCTCAGTCTGCACGTGCGTATAGATCTGCGTGGTGGCGATATCCGCGTGCCCAAGCAGCATCTGCAAGGCTCTCAGGTCCGCTCCGTGCGCCAGCAGGTGCGTGGCGAAGGAGTGCCGCAGCACATGTGGGGAAAGCCGGGTGGGGTCCAGCCCGGCTTGAAGCCCGACCTCATAAAGAATCTTGTCAAATGCCTGCCGGGTCAGCGGTTTTTTCGAGTCACGCCCGGGGAACAGATACGGGCTGGCTCTGGGGGCGTCCTGCGCAAGCAGCGCCTGCGCGGCCTCCCGCGCACTGGCGGACAACGGCACCAGCCGCTCCCGCCCGCCCTTCCCGCGCACCACCAGCATCTGCCGCTCTCCTGCAAGCGCATCACGCGGCAGGGAGAGCAGTTCTGAAATACGCAAGCCAGACGCATAGAGCAGTTCCAGCGCCGCACGCGCCACCAGGCCCCGGCGCTGCTTCGCCTCCGAAGCAGCGGGCGGGACGGCACAGGCGTCAATCAACGCCACGACTTCCGATTCGGAGAGAAAATGCGGCAGGGAGGCTTCGGGCCGGGGCGCATCCAGATGCGCCGCCGGGTTATCCTGCCGCAGCCCTTCACGCAGCAGAAACAGATAGAACTGCTTGATGCAGGAAAGCCTGCGGGCCACGGTGCGGCGGGACTGGCCGCTGCGGCCCATCTCCGCCACCCACGCCGCCAGACCGGCGGCACTGGCCTGCATCAGGGATTCGCCCTGAGCGGCCAGAGAGTCCTCACAGCAGGTCAGATCTGCCGTATACGCGGCCAGAGTGTTCGGAGCGGCGGCCCGTTCAGCCGCCAGCATTTCCAGAAACAGATCTGTGCCGCGTGCCGCCGTGCTCACGGATGCGCGGGCGCCGCCGGGACAGGAGCAGGAGCGGCAGCAGGTGCAGCACCAGCCGGGGCAGGCGCGGCAGGTGTCGCGGCGGCCGGGGCCACCGGTGTGCTCACAACAACCGGGCCGGACGGTGCCGCAGGGACAAGAGCCGCAGCCGAAGGTGCCGGGGCTGCGGGCTGGCCTGCGGACGGCACCACGGCGGGGCCTGCGGGCGGGGCCGCTACCAGTGCGGCCGCCGGGGCTGCGGCAGGCGGAGCCGCCACGGGGATGTCCCGATGCACGGGCTGCGGCACCGGCGGATGACCGGAAAGACCAAGGGCGGCAATCCCCCCAAGCAGGGCAACACAAACAACAGCGGCAGCAACAAGAACCATGCGGTTCATACGGTTTGGCTCCATGATATCTGAATGAGTACGTTCTCCCTGCTCTATGGTAAGCTGCCTTTCATGTCATCACGTATCTCGTACCCACCCCCCGACGCTGCGGAAAGCCCACCGATTCCCCTTGATCTGGAACGTGTGGGGCGCTGGCCCGCAACCAGTGCCCTGCCGCCCTCCGGACGCAGCATTGTTCTTGTTGGCCTGATGGGCGCTGGCAAAACCACCATTGGCCGCCGTCTGGCCACACGGCTTGGCCTGCCTTTTGTTGACGCTGACGTGGAAATAGAACGCGCGGCAGGCTGCTCCGTAAGCGACGTGTTCCGCCTGTATGGCGAAGCCGCCTTCCGCGATGGCGAACGCCGCGTGATCCGCCGCCTGCTGGAAGGGCCGCCCATGGTTCTGGCCACCGGCGGCGGTGCCTTCATGAATACGGAAACACGCACGCTGGTGCGTGAGCGCGCCATATCGGTCTGGCTGCGCTGCCCGCTGCCGGTGCTGCTGCGGCGCGTGCAGGGCCGGACCCACCGCCCCCTTCTGAATGATGCCTCCCCACGCGATGTGCTGGCGCGCCTGATGACAGTGCGCCACCCCATCTATGCGGAAGCCGATGTTATTGTTGATTGCGGAGACCACAACGTGGACCATAGCACCACCCGGGTGATTGAAAGCCTGGCTCTCTCCCGCAGGCCGGTGCGCCTGCCGGTAGCCCTTGAGCATACATCTTATGATGTTGTGATCGGCACCAACCTGATCAGCCGGGCCGGCGCGCTGCTGGCTCCGGTGCTGCCGCAGAAAAAGGTTGTCATTATTACAGATGAAACCGTGGCGGCCCTCTATCTGCCCACCCTGCAGGATTCCCTGCGCGAAACCGGTATTGCCTTCCGCGCCCTGACCGTCCCGCCGGGCGAACAGTCCAAATCCCTGAGCACCTATGAACGCCTGACCGATGCGATTCTGGAAGAAGGCGTGGAGCGGCGCACCACCATCATCGCCCTTGGCGGCGGTGTGGTGGGAGATCTGGCAGGTTTTGTGGCGGCCACCACCCTGCGCGGCCTGCCCTTTGTACAGATTCCCACAACCCTGCTTTCTCAGGTCGATTCTTCCGTGGGCGGCAAAACCGGCATCAACACCCGCTGGGGCAAGAACCTGCTTGGCGCGTTCCATCAGCCGCTGTGCGTGCTGGCCGATGTTTCCGCACTCAGCACCCTTCCGCACAGGGAACTGGTGGCTGGCTATGCGGAAATCGTGAAAGCCGGACTGCTTGGCTCCCCGGACCTGTTCGAATGGTGCGAACGCCATGGAGACTCCGTTCTGGCTGCGGAGCCCGAGGCCCTGACGGAAGCCGTGCGGCAGGCCTGCGCCTTCAAGGCGCGCGTGGTGGCGGCTGATGAACGTGAGGAACAGAGCAGCAATGGCCGCGCCCTGCTCAATCTGGGCCATACTTTCGGACACGCTCTGGAGGCCGAGCTCGGCTATGATGGCCGCCTGCTGCACGGAGAAGGCGTTTCAATCGGGTTACGGCTCGCCTTCGCACTCTCCGTCAGGCTGGGAGTCTGCCCGCAGGAAGACCTTGAACGCGTAACGGCGCACCTGCGGCTTTTAAAGATGCCTGCAAGTATTAGTGACCTGCCATACAGCTTTCGCGTAGCAGATCTGATGGCACATATGCAGCGCGACAAGAAAATGCAGGACGGACGCCTGTCTTTTGTTCTGGCTCGCGGAATCGGAAAGGCCTTTACCAGCCAGGATGTCCCGGCTGAACTGGTGCGGGAAATCCTGCTGGAAGATGGCTGCACCCCTTGAAAACAGCCAGAAAAACAAAGACTTCACCATGATTATGGTGCCTTGCCGCAATTCCGCCTTATTGAGACACGAGAGAAGCGCGGCATGTGCTCCAGGAGAGTGGGTGTGTCATACAGACACACCCTGAAGAGCTGAGTATGCAACAGACGCATTATGGGAAACCGAAATGAACTGTTGCAAAGAAAACACAGCTATGGCTTCTAATCGCCAAGAGCACAAAGCTTCGGGTTTCTATTTTGGAACCTATCGTTTTATACGGCTTTAGGCATCTTGCTGGGTCTGACCGCTGAATGGTTGGCGGCTAGAGTCGAACAGATGAAATATTGAGGACGAAAAAATGCGTCTCCGCACGGCGTTACTTGCAACGACACTGATGGCAGCGGCTCCGGCGGCCGCATTCGCCACCACGATCACTGGCCCTTATGTTGATCTGGGCGGTGGTTATAACCTGGTGCAGAATCAGCATGCTCACACTTCCGGTTTCGCCGGCGGTGCTGACAGCTCACAGAACACCACTTCTTCCCAGTTCCGTCATGGCACTGGCTTCACCGGCTTCGGTGCATTCGGCTGGGGCTTCGGCAACGGCCTGCGCGCTGAAATCGAAGGCGTGTATAACTACTCCAACATCAACCACCAGGGTGGCACGTCTGTTCCGGGTCGTACCCGCGGCAGCGACCAGTCCTACGGCGGTTTCGTGAACGTGCTGTATGATATCGACCTGAAGCAGTTCGGTATTGACGCACCTGTCACTCCGTTTGTTGGTGTTGGTGCCGGTTACCTGTGGCAGCACTACAACCCGACAACCACAAGCTTCACCAACGGCAACGTGAGCCGTCTGGGTGGCACGAACGGTGGTTTCGCCTACCAGGGCATCGTCGGTGCAGCTTATGACACGGGCATCCCGGGTCTGCAGGTGACCACGGAATACCGGATGATCGGCCAGCCTGGCTCCTTCACCGATGGTTCCTTCACCTCCACGGCTAACTACGCAAACGGCGCTCATGGTCGTGGCAACACGAACTTCGATCACCGCTTCAACCACCAGTTCATTCTGGGCCTGCGTTATGCCTTCGACACGGCTCCGCCGCCGCCGCCGGTTGCTCCGGTTGTTGCTGCTCCGGCTCCGCTGCCGGCTCGCTCCTACCTGGTGTTCTTCGACTGGGATAAGTCTGCTCTGACGGCACGCGCCCGCCAGATCGTGGCAGAAGCTGCTCAGGCTTCCACCCACGTTCAGACGACCCGCATCGAAGTTAACGGCTACACCGATAACTCCGCTGCTCACCCCGGCCCCCGCGGTGCGAAGTACAACCTGGGCCTGTCCCTGCGTCGTGCTAACAGCGTGAAGGCTGAACTGATCCGTGACGGCGTTCCGGCCAGCGCGATCGACATCCACGGTTATGGTGAATCCAAGCCGCTGGTGCCGACCGGCCCGAACACCCGTGAACCGCAGAACCGTCGCGTGGAAATCATCCTCCACTAATCGACCGGTTCCTCGTGATCGGAAAAAGGGGTACCTTCGGGTGCCCCTTTTTTTTGCCCTGTGCCTCCCGCCCCTTTCAAGGGATTACCCGTGCCCCTTTCAAGCCCGCCCCCCTCCGCCACACTCAAAGCGCCTTCTGAAGCCTCGGCTCCAGTCGAACCCCAGCCTGCGGCTCCGGCTTCCGCCCGCAGGGCCAAACTGGCGCGCCTTCTGAAATTCGGCATAGTCGGCTCGCTTGGTCTTGTCTGGGATTCCGCCACGGTTTACGCCCTGCGCCCGCTGCTCGGGCTTACGGTTGCAACGCTTGTGGCCTATTTTGTCGCGGCAACCCTGAACTGGGCGCTCAACCGCCTCTGGACATTCAAGGGAGCTGGCGCGCATGACCACCCGGTGCTGCAATGGCTGCGCTTTCTTCTGGCCAACAGCTTCGGCTTTCTGCTGAACCGGGGCACGGTTTACACCCTGTTCTACACCGTGCCGCTCTGCGTGACGTATCCGGTTCTTGCCCTGGCGGCCGGCTCTCTGGCAGGGCTGTTCGCCAACTTCAATCTCAGCCAGAAAATGGTTTTTCGGGAAAAGCCCCCAGCCTCTGTGCTGGAACTGGCGGAAGATGCCGTCTCCTTTCCATCGTCACCCAAAAACCCCACCAAGACACCATAACGCCCTGTTCACCCCGCCCCGCGTGCTAACCCCTTTCAGAGCCGCGCCGGGTGCGCTACATCTGGCGTGGGTTAAAGAAGCCTTTCCGCTTTCCGCCTGGCCGTGAGGACTTTTCCTGCGTCAGCCCCTTCCGGAATGTTCCGGTGTGCGGTGCTGGCACGGGAGATCACGCGCCCAACCAGTTTCAGGACCGTCTGCCTCACGCCATGCTCACAACAAACGATATCCGCACCACCTTTCTGGAGTATTTTGCCGGACAAGGGCATCAGATCGTGCCCTCATCGTCACTGGTGCCGCGCAATGATCCCACGCTGCTGTTCACCAATGCGGGCATGGTGCAGTTCAAGAACGTCTTTACCGGGCAGGAAACGCGCCCCTATTCCCGCGCCACCACGGCGCAGAAGGTTGTTCGGGCAGGCGGCAAGCATAACGATCTGGACAATGTGGGCTACACGGCCCGCCATCACACCTTTTTTGAAATGATGGGCAATTTCTCCTTCGGGAATTACTTCAAACCCGAAGCGATTGAACTGGCCTGGACCCTGATTACCCGTGATTTCAACCTGCCGAAGGAAAAGCTGCTCGTCACCGTCTACGCGGATGATGAAGAGGCCGCTGGCCTGTGGCGCTCCATCGCGGGGCTGGATGACAGCAGAATTATCCGCATCCCCACGTCAGACAATTTCTGGCGGATGGGTGATACCGGCCCCTGCGGCCCCTGCTCTGAAATTTTCTATGATCATGGCCCGGATGTTCCCGGCGGCCCGCCCGGCTCCCCTGATGAGGATGGAGACCGGTTTGTCGAGATCTGGAATCTGGTCTTCATGCAGTATTTTGAAGATCCGCCGGGTGTGCGCTCCCCGCTGCCCCGCCCCTCCATTGATACCGGCATGGGGCTGGAACGCTTTGCCGCAATCATGCAGGGCAAGCGGGACAATTATGATACCGACACCTTCCTCGCCCTGATCGAGGCCTCTGCCGAAGTCACGCATCAGGCTGCGGATGGTCCGTTCAAATCCAGCCACCGCGTGGTGGCCGACCACCTGCGCTCTGCCGCCTTCCTGATTGCCGATGGCGTTCTGCCCGCCAAGGATGGCCGAGGCTACGTGCTGCGCCGCATCATGCGTCGCGCCATGCGCCATCTGCACATGATGGGCACGAAAGAGCCGGTTTTCTACAAACTGCTGCCCGCGCTCATCCTCCAGATGGGTGGAGCCTATCCGGAACTGGTGCAGGGTGAAGCCCTCATCCGTGAAACCATGCGCAATGAGGAAGAACGCTTCAAAGCCATGCTGGACCGCGGGCTCGGGCTGCTGGAAGACGAAACGTCCAGACTGTCCAGCGGCGCCGCCCTGCCGGGTGATGTGGCCTTCCGCCTGTATGACACGTTCGGCTTCCCGCTGGACCTCACGCAGGATGCCCTGCGCAGCAGCGGCCACACTGTGGATGTTGCAGGGTTTGACGCCGCAATGGCCGAACAACGCCAGCGCGCACGGGCCGCATGGGTTGGCTCGGGTGACACGGCGATGGAAACCGTGTGGTTCGAGGCGCGGGACAAGTTCGGGGCCTCCGAATTCCTGGGCTACACCACGGAACAGGCTGATGGTGAGGTTCAGGCCGTTATCGCCAATAACAGCTTCCTGAAGGAAGCCGGCGTTGGCACGGAAGTCGCCCTGCTGCTCAACCAGACGCCGTTTTACGGCGAAAGCGGTGGTCAGGCCGGGGATACCGGTGTCCTGACGGCGGCTGGCCTGCGCGTGACCATTACCGATACGCAGAAAAAAGCGGGCGACCTGATCGTGCATTACGGCACGGTGACAGAAGGCACGCTCCGCCCCGGTCAGGCTGTGACCGCCACGGTGGACCATGACCGTCGCTCTGCCATCCGGGCGCATCACTCCGCCACCCATCTGCTGCATGAAGCCCTGCGCCGCAGGCTGGGGGACCATGTTGCCCAGAAAGGCAGCCTGAACACGCCCGAACGCCTGCGCTTTGACGTCAGCCAGCCGCGCCCCATCAGCCCGGAAGAACTGGCCGAGATTGAAGCCGAAGTGAACCGCCGCGTGCGTGAGAACTCCAAGGTTGTCACCCGCTCCATGACGCCGGAACAGGCTGTGGCCGAAGGGGCCATGGCGTTGTTTGGCGAAAAATATGGTGATGAAGTCCGCGTGGTGTCCATGGGCAACCCCGATGGGGAAAAAGCCGCGTGGTCTCTCGAACTTTGCGGCGGCACACATGTGGAGCGCACGGGCGATATCGGGCATTTCCGCATTACGTCTGAAAGCGGTGTTTCCGCTGGTGTGCGGCGTATTGAAGCCGTGGCGGGCACGGCGGCGGAAGCCCTTTCCATCGCCAATGAACAGCGCCTGACACAGATGGCCGCCATGATGAAAGTCGGTGTTGCTGAAGCACCGGAACGTCTGGCGCTGCTGCTGGAAGAACGCCGCACCATGGAACGGCAGATTTCAGCGCTCCAGCGCAAACTGGCCGCAGGCTCTGTGGATGCAACCGCTGTGGAACAGGTGGGCGCTGCCCGTCTGGCCGCCCGCAATGTGGGTGATACCGCCCCGCGTGAACTCAAGGGGCTGGCTGAAACCATCCTCAAGCAGGGCAATGCGGATGTGGTGGTGCTGATTTCCACTGCGGAAGGCAAGGGCAGCGTTGTGGCGGCTGTGGCTCCGGCTCTGACTGAAAAGGTTGATGCCGTGGCTCTCGTCCGCGCAGCCAGCGCGGCCATGGGGGGCAAAGGCGGCGGTGGCCGGCCTGACATGGCGCAGGCAGGCGGCCCGGATGCAACAGCGGCCGATGCCGCTCTTGCCGCCGTGCGCGACACTCTGGCAGGTCTGGTCTGATCCTGCTCCGGCACAGGGGAACATCTCGCATGGTCCCCTGTTTTCTTCCCATGTTCCGGCCTTTTGCGTGAGGACCTCTCCATGTCGCTGATCGACTCTTTCAAACTTGTGCTGGCGCCCCCCCACCCGGAAGCGAAGCCCTTCCTGCTGGCCTCGGGTGCCACCACCCTGATCACCCGTTTTCTGGGCAAGAAGCTTTCCTGCCCGCTGCTGCGCCATGCCGGCACGGCCAGCGGCCTGTTCTTCGGGTTCTGCCTGTATTTCTTCCGTGACCCGGAACGCACCACCCCGGCCCGGAGCGATGTTGCCGTGGCCCCGGCGGATGGCCGCGTGGTGTCTGTTGAAAAAATTGCGCCCCCCGCAGAGCTGGGCATGGGCACCGCGCCGGTCTGGCGTATTGCCACGTTCCTGTCCGTGCTGGATGTGCATATCAACAGAATGCCCGCAGCAGGCACGGTCACACGCATTGCCTACCATCCCGGCCAGTTCCTGAATGCCAGCCTGGACAAGGCGTCTGAACTGAATGAGCGCAATGCCCTCAGCCTCACCCTGCCCGATGGCCGGATGCTGGCTGTGGTGCAGATTGCCGGGCTGATTGCCCGCCGCATTGTGTGCAGTGTTTCTGAAGGCATGAAGGTTGAAGCCGGTGAACGCTTCGGGCTGATCCGCTTCGGCTCCCGCACGGACCTGTATCTGCCGCCGGGCGTGGAACCGCTGGTTTCCGCTGGCCAGACCATGGTTGGTGGGGAAACTGTCATGGCGCGCCTCTGATCCCGTGACAGATCCGCAGCACCCTGCGCAGCTCCCGGCTGCCCCATCCTCCCCCACACCGCCGGACGCCGCGCGCCGCCTGCGGCGCAAGCGCCTGCGCAGGCGGGTGCGGACCAAAATCCACGGGCCGTCCTTCAACCGGCTGATCCCCAATATCCTGACCATGCTGGGGCTGTGTTCCGGCCTGACAGGTATGCGTTTTGCTGTGGAAGGCCGCTTTCAGGCCGCCGGGGTTGCCCTGCTGCTTTCTGCGTTCATTGATGGGCTGGATGGGCGCATTGCCCGCCTGCTGCGTGGCTCCACGCGGTTTGGCGCGGAGTTTGACAGTCTTTCAGACTTTGTCTGCTTTGGTGTGGCCCCGTCTTTCCTGCTGTTTTTCTGGGCACTTCAGGATGGCGGGCGCTATGCCTTCCTGCCGTGCCTGATGTTTACGGTCTGTATGGCCCTGCGGCTGGCCCGCTTTAACGCCACGCTGGATGGCGAAGAAGAAAAGCCCAAATATGCCAGCAATTTTTTCACCGGCGTTCCGGCTCCCGCCGGGGCTGGTCTGGCGCTGTTTCCGCTTTTTCTCGGGCTGGAAGCACAGAAGCTGGGTATCGACTGGCTCTACCGGCTGACACGCCTGCCCTGGCTTCCCGCCTTTACGCTGATCAGCACGGCGTTTCTGCTGGTGTCCACCCTGCCTGTCTGGTCTTTCAAGAACTTCAAGGTTCCGGCGCAGTATGTTCTGCCGGTTATGCTGGGCACAGGGGTTTACACCGCCGTACTGGTGGCGGACCCATGGGGCGCGCTGGCCGCCGCAGGGGTGATTTACATGGTCCTGCTGCCGCTGAGCCGCATGAGCTTCATCAAGCTGAAAAAAGCCGCTGAAGACCTTCAGGAAGACGTGGAAGAAGACCCCTCGGCCTGAGCACCGCTCACGGGTCGGGGCGGCTGCCCGAACAGGGAACATAGTCCATCCAGCACCTGCTGGGGGGATGGCGGGCAGCCGGGAATAACAAGATCAATACTCGCCTTGCGGTCCAGCCCGCCAAGAACGGCGTAATTTTCGGAAAAATACCCGCCATCCATGGCGCAGCCGCCCACGCTGATCAGCCCTTTGGGCTTCGGCATAGCCTGCCATGCGGCTTCGAGAACCGGCGCCATGGTGCGGGTGAGCGGCCCGGTGACGAGCAGGACATCGGCAGAGCGCGGGGTCTGCACAAAGCCGAAACCAGCCCCTTCAAGATCATACGGGCCAGCGGAAAGCGCTTCCAGCTCCATCCCGCAGCCTCCGCAGCCCCCGGTATCCACATGGAACAGCAGGAGCGGCCAGCGCGGCCCAACGGGCTTGAGCCGTTGCCCGCCCCCCTGCCGGAAGGCGGCATCAAACACTGCGCGGATCAGCCCCATGACTGCAAACCCTTCCTGTCCTGTTGTCTAGCCATCCAGCGCCGCAGCATTCACCCCAAGGGACTGCCGCGCCAGTGCCAGATCCGCCACGTTCAGCCCCGGCAGCGTTGCCTCGAACGCCATGAGCGCCGCAAAAGCCGGATCATGCGTGAACACCTGAGCCACACGGCCCGCATGCAGGCGCACCCAGTAGACCACACTGCCCCATGGGCCTTCCATGGTGCCTACACCTTCACCATCCTGCATGGGCAGGTCCACACGCCCCCCGGCGGTCAGCCCCAGCCGGGGGCCTGCTTCACCCAGCATCCGCAGGCTTTCGCCAATCTCATCCAGCAGGACAAGGGCGCGATCTTCCGCTGTGCCGCCCTGCTGGCCCGCTGTAAGCCGCCAGAGGGGCTGATAAGCGCGCTGGGTGCGGCGCCCGTCACAATCACGCCCGCTGGCGCGTGCGATGGGGCCATCCACCCCCACCCGGTCGAGCACTGCGGCATTCACCGGCCCCAGACCACCCAAACGGGCGGACAAGGCCGGATAGGTGCGCCATAACGAGGCCAGCGCCGGATAAATCTCCTCGCCCAGTGCGGCCAGGCGGGCGCACAGTTCGCCCAGCCCCGTTGCATCCCGCAGGCTGACGCCGCCGGGCACGCAATGGTCCATCAGCAGGCGCGACCCGATAACCGGTGCGGACTCAGCCAGAAGCTTTTCCCGAAACCATGCGCAGCGGGAGGCCACAACACGCGCCCCGGCCCCACGCGCCAGCCCGCCCAGCGTGTGCAGGTGCAGCGCAATGCGTTCCAGTTCCGCCAGCACGACACGGATCAACCCGGCCTCCGGCCCCACGGCCCGCCCGCAGGCGGCCTCCACAGCCTGACAGAACGCCACCTGATGCGCGACCGAGCATCCGGCTGCCACACGCCCGCTCAGGCGGCAGGCATCCTCCACGCGGCTGTTACGCCAGCGCAGCGCCAGCCCCCGGTGTGCGTATCCTGAAACAGCTTCGGCCTGCGTAATGGTCTCCCCGGCAAAAGCCATGGCGACATGCACGGGCGTTTCCATCCCGCCTGTGGCAGGTCCGGCTCCGCCATTCACGCCGCCCGCGGCCAGAAGGGTTTCCGAGGGCTGAAAGCTGATCATCCCCTTGTGCCCACCCGCAGGACCGGGGCTGGCCGCCAGCGGCTGCGTTGCGGACCACACAGCATGATCAACCAGTGGGCGCACATCCACCGCCCACATGGCCTCCGCCCCCTGCAGATCATACGCCATGCGCTCATACAGGCTGGAAATGGGGCGTGCGGGAGAAAGAGCCGGGTATCGCCCGTCCTCCAGCGCCAGCGTTGCCGCCAGCGGCTGCCGGGCGGAAGGCATGAACAGGGCATGCACATCCGTCTCATCACACCACAGGCCGACAAAAGGCAGCGTGTCCTGCCCAAGGGCTGTGACCATATCGCGCCAGCCCAGCTCGTCCAGCCGGAAGCGCCAGGGCGTTTCCGTTTCCTGCCCGGCGCGGATAAGGTCTACGGCATCCATCAGAACGCTCCCAGCATCATGGCCAGCGGCACCAGAAACCCGGTGAGCACCAGCACGCTACAGGCCACCCGCCCGGCGGCATCCTCCGGCCATAGATCCTGCGTGAACCCTTCCACCGGCACAGCACGCACCACAGCGCACAGAATTCCGGCCACGGTGAGCACCGTCACGCTCCAGGACCAGTCACTGAGCATGGAGAGCAGCAGCAGGCAGCCCACAAACGGCGCCCCCGGCGGAAAACAGGCCAGCGCCCGCGCGGCCCATGAGCGCCCTGAGCGGTTCCCCCCCGCCAGACACCAGCCACACAGGAACAGCAGGGCCGCGACATCCGCCCGCGCCCCGACCGCTATCAACGCCAGAGCAGACGGAAAGGTGCGGAACAGGCGCAGGCCCTCACCCGAGCGCCCGGCGCAGGCCGTAAGCCACACAGAGGCCAGACCAGCCGCAACCAGAGCCGTATCGAACGCATCTCCCCCATGGGCGCGCATCCGCATGGAAAGCAGGAGTGCAGCCCCGGCAAAGGGGAGGAACAGATAGGTATCATTTTCCTCCCGCCAGGGCTGACCGAAGGGGGTCAGCCCTGCGAGCATCACAAGGCCGCACGCCATCATCAGCCCTGCCGGGGCCGAAGCCGCAGGCAACAGCAGGCCCGCCAGCACCAGAAAAATCCCTACCGAACCGGTTCTGACCAACGCCCACCCGGCCCGGGCCTGCCCCGCCGGGCGGCTGAACACAAATACGCCATAGGCCAGAGCGGCTTCCAGAATCCCCAGCCCGACGATGGGGTCGGGGGTAACACAGGCCAGCCCCGCCAGCGCCGTGGAAACATGTGGCAGGCCGCGCAGCAGCCGGTCTTTCAGCGTGCCGTTTTCCATCACGGTCAGCAGCAGGCCAAACGCCAGCATCACGCGCCCGGCGCGCTGCACAGGGTCATCATCCCACCCTTCGGCACCGGTCGCGGGGAAGAGAAATACCGCAACCGCCAGCGCACAACCCGCTCCGGCCATCCAGATTGCCGTCTCCCGGCTGCGGGGGGATGGGGCCGCCATGACAATGGCCGCGCCAAGCAGCGGCCAAGCAAAGGCCAGTGCCGCCAGAAAAACAGGAATGGTCATGCATCCCTCCCGCGTTCGGACAGATAGCCTTTCAACCAGACATCCCGCGCGATCATCTCCGGTGTGCGCCGGGAAGCAGGTGCGCCTTCAGCCGAAGACTTTTCCGAAGAAGATTCTTCCGGGGAGGGCTCTTCTGGCGAAAGTTTTTCTGGCGAGGTTTCGGGTTCCGTGCCAACCACATGCTCCGGTTCCGCGTCGGGCGAGGGAGCAGCAGGGTCAGCTTCGGCATCCGTCCCGGAGGCAGGAGCCGCCTTGCCGGGCAACGTCTCGCCCACAGGACAATCAGCGTCTTCTTCATCCCCGTCCACCGGGAGGTCGTCCTGTTCGGCACCCGGGCCTTCGGGGCGTGTTTCCGCCGGAGTTTCGGCGTCGCCTTCCGTTTTGGTCTGGCTTGGTTGGGACTGCGTTGGTTTGGGCTGGGCTGGTGTTTTAGTGCGGCCGGGGGGTGTGCCCCCCTCCTCCTCACGGTCTTCCACCTCGGCCCGGAGGCGCGGCCCCACTACCGCATCCGGCCGCAACCCGCGCGGTTCCGGACCGGCTGCATGTGCCACATCTGTTTCCATACCTGCTGGAGAAATCTCGCCCAGATCAAAGGAAGCAGAGCGTGCCTTGGGTCCACCCGCCTCGCCTCCCTTTGCAGGCGCCACGGCGGCACGCAGCATGACACGATGCACGCACAGCCCGCCCAGAACCGCCACAACGCCGCCCGCAAGCGCTGTCACGCCCACAACCATCATCTGGTTTTCAATCACGCCGGACAGCATGACACCATCCACACAGGCCAGCAGCCCAGCCCACTGCCAGACCATGGCCTGACGGCAGGTGACCGCCACCAGCCCCGCCAGCGCCACGCACAGGCCGGCAGGCAGATAGGCTGCCCCCGTATGCTGGCCCGCGGCCTCCGCCGTGGCGGCGGGCACACCTGTTGTCAGTTGCAGGATGACCATCAACCCCAGCGCCAGAAACGGCACGGCAGGGCCGGTGCGTTCCTGCGCGCCATCATCCTGATACCGGCTGACAAACCAGACCGGCAGAACCGAGAACACCACCACGCAGGCCGCGCCAAATTCCTGCAACGGTGCCAGATGGTCCACCAGCATGGCCACCGCCGTAACCACCCCCAGCGCAGGCAGAAAGCCGATCCCGCGCGCCACGACGCACAGCGCCAGCAGCGGCGCCAGAATGACCGCAAGTGTCATGGCGCAGCCCCCCTTTCCTCACCAAAGGCAGGGTCCTGCCCCTCCTGCACGAACGCCGTTTTATCCTGCGCGGCAGGGCCGGCCTGCTGCGGATAGGCCACCTGCCATGCCAGCAGCCCCAGCAGGAACACCGCCGCCAGACGCACCCGCGCCCGGCGCGGGAAGGCCAGCACCATCAACTGTGTTGCAGCAAGCAGAAACGCCGCGACTGCCAGCTTCGCCAGCCAGAACCCGGCCCCGGCAAGGCACTGCGCCAGCCACGGCTCCATGCCGCTCTCACCCGGCATGGCGAGACTGCCCGCCCATGCGATATCTCCGGCCAGCGTAATCCAGACCAGTTGCACGCAATCTGTTGCAAGCATCCATAACGCACGGTCCGCCCCGGAAAGCTGGCAGGAAAGCTCTTCCCCCGCCTGCCGCCCTTTCCAGGCCGCAACCAGAAAAAGCGCCACACCCATCAGCACGAAGGGCGCGCCATCCCCTGCCGGAGAAAGCGGGCGCAACCGGGCAAGAAACGCGGAAAAATCCTGCCCGCCCGCCATCATCAGAACCGGCACGAGGGCTGGCAGAAGCAGCCCTTCGGCCAGCAGGGCAGCATATCCGGCCAGAGCCGCTGCTCCCGCCTGCACCACCAGCGGCAGGCACAGCAGGAGAGAGGCCCCAACCAGTGCCGCACACAGCAGGAAAAAGCCCGGTGCGGGAAAGCCCGACGGAACAAGGGTGAAAACCGGCGTCATGCACGCCGCAAAAACCGCCAGAATCAGCGCCCCCCGGCAGGCCAGCGCACTCAGCCCATCCCCTTTCTGCCGCAGGCCGGACCGGCGGAACTGATGCCGGATTTCCAGCCAGCGCCCCCCTGCGTGAAAGCGCCTCTCTCCCGTCAGTCTGCCCGCCAGACGATTGACCCAGCCACTGAACCAGGGAGCTGCGAGAACCAGCAGCACCGTCTGAAGTGCGAGAGCCAGCAGGCTGGCGAAGGACCAGCCCCATGTGAGATCATGCGTCATCGTGCCGCAAACAGCCCCAGCAGAAGCCCGGCCCCCAGAAAAAGCAGAATCAGAACCATGCCCTGCGCTTCACACCAGGCAACAGTTCTGAACAGCACTGCCTGAAGATAGCGGGCACCGGCCCCGGTTTTTTCCACCACAGGCCATTCAGAGGGTTTCTGCCCGCCCACACCCAGCAGCATTCCGAACGCAACCCAGATCACCGGCACGCCTGCCGCCGCTGCCGGAAGAGCGGGGGGCTCACCATCATACGCCACCACCGGCGCGCCTTCCCGCCATTCGGCAGCACCCGAGACGGCCGGGCGGAGTGGGAACACGCCGAAAGCACGCCCCAGCAGCCCGGCGCCCGCCACACAAACACCCAGCGCGAGTGCTGAGAAAAGAGGGGTCAGGCTGATATCAGACCCGGCAAACCCCACGCTGCCCAGCATCCCCCACGCAAATGCATGCGGTGTATCGCCTGCAAAAAGATGATCCACCAGCGCCAGCCAGCCACCGGGCAGCACCGTTACCACCACAGCACAGCCTGCGCAGATCCATGCCGGGAGCAGGAGCACGGGGCTCAGGGCGCGCGGCTCCTCCTGCGTCTGCACGAAAGCCATAAGCCCCACCCGAAGCAGGCCGATCATCCCCAGCGCCATCACGCAGGCGGCCCCTGTCAGAACCAGCAGCAGACAGAGGGCCTGTGCCGGGTGGGTATTGGCCGCAGCCCCTTCCCCCGCACCAAGCAGGCACCAGAAAACGGCAAAGCCACCCATGGGAGGCACGGCAGAGAGCAGGGCAAGGCTCACCCCCAGAGCAGAGCGCCCGCCCCGCGCCTGCGCCACGGCACTTTGCGGAGCAAACAGCCCGCCATCCTGCCGCGAGAGCCAGAGTGCGGCCAGCAGGGCGAGAAACGGTGTGCCCGTTGCCAGCAATGTCGCCGTGCGGAACAGGTCTCCCCCTTTCACGGAAACAGCCAGAGCCAGCGTGAGCATCACCACCATGCCGCCATAGCCTGCCGTGGCCACGCCGGAGAGAATGCTGGCCGCCTTCGGACTACGCACCGCCTGCACGGCCCCCCAGAGTGCCACCGCCCCACCGCTGACAATCAGCAACGCCTGCTGCACAGGGGGCAGCACCCCGGCTTCCGCCAGTAGCCGCCCCAGCAGGAACAGGCCAATACCCGCCGGCAGCACGGCCTCCGGCCCTTTCTGGGAAGACACAGCCCACCCCAGCAGCAGCACCATCAGACACAGAGACGGCGGAGAAAGCGGACTATCCGCCGGAATACAGGCAGGCAGCACCGCAAAAGGCAGGCAGACGCCCTGCTGCCCACGGTCCGCCAGCAGCACCAGCGCTGTGCCCGCCAGAAGCCCGAACACCAGAGGAGAAAGCGCCAGAAACGCCAACCCCGTGAGCGCACAGGCAAGCCCCCGTGGCCCCACGCCCATCAGGCCGCCGGTAAAAGCCAGCAGCACCAACATGGGCAGAGCGGGGCCATCCATCCCGAACACCGGGAACCAGCTGACGCCCCCCTCCAGCCTGCCCGCAGCCCCTGCCAGAGCCAGCAGGCCGGAACATGCCCAGACCCCGGCCAGAATTTCCGATCGCCAGGAGGCGCACTGCCGCAACAGGCGCTCGGGCAGCACTGCCAGAACCCCCGCCACCACAAACAAAACGAACAGGCTGCAAAGAACAAAAGACGTGAAAATGGAACTCTGGCTCCAGATCTGAATGTACAGGACCGGCGGATAACACCATGCACGCCGTTCTGTGGCAACGCCCGCGCCGGAAGGCAAGGCCACAGAGGGAGAATTTGCCTTAGGCCTCCGGTATTCGGGCTGCCTGCTCTTCCGGCATGGAGCGGCGCTGCGGCTCCCCCTGTTTCTGTGTAGCGGCCCCCTGTGCGGGCAACAGCAGCTTTCTGTACCAGCTCTGTGAAGACCGGAGCGGCAGCGGTATTGCGGAAAACACATCCTTCACCGCTTCCACCAGCATCAAGCTCCCCAGCCCCGGCAGGAGCACCTTTCCGGCAATATCCAGCCGCCGCCCCCGCCGCATGCTGGCGCAGGCGTGCCGGGCCGGGAGAAACAGCGCTTCATCCCGCCGTTCAGGCAGCAGCATGGCGTGCCCCAGCATGGTCCGTAATGCCGTGCGGGAACACGCAACATCCTGCGCGAAAGGCGTTCCCCTCTGGCGCAGCCTGCCCGCCAACGCGTTGGGCAGAATCAGCAGAAGCCGCCCGTCATCCTTCAGCACCCGGCCAGCCGCCCGCAGCAGCGGCACCATCTGCGCCGCATCCGTGCAGGCATGCACCAGAACAACGCGGTCGAACATTTCATCCTCAAAAGGCAGAGCATACTGGTCCACAACACACTCACGCACAGGGCCAATGCTCTGGTGCAGGGCATGCCCTGCGGCACGCCCCATCCCGTGTTCCGGGGTTCGGGCGGAAATACACAAGGCACCCCGCCCCTGCCACGCGCCCAGATACGGCCCGGCATAGCCCAGCCCCAGCACGCGCTGGCCACGCAGGTCTGGCCAGAACCACTGAAGGCGTTCACGCAGCAGCGCCGCGCAGGTCTGGCCAGCGTGGGTCTGATAAAACGCGTCCGCTGAGGGAGGAATAGCCTTATGCATTCTTCAGGCGTATCATGAGTAGCCGTGCCTGCGCCATCACCGTGCATCCCGTGCGCGCACCGGCTTAAGCCCTGCCTTCTCCCGCCACGGGGGCCTGCCGCGCTCTGTGGCTGCGCAATCCGGCAGCAGTGTTCAGCGGCAGGAGCCCGGTGCTTGTTTCCGGCAGAGGCTTTCAGCCGCAGTTTTTTCAGGAGAACCGACACCATGCCTCTTCAGACCCGCGCCATTCCGGTTCTATCGGATAACTACAGTTGGTTCCTGCGGGACACGGAAACCGGCTGCACCGCGATTGTAGACCCCGGAGAGGCCGCCCCCATCCAATCTGTTCTGGATGCGGAAGGCGGTCGGCTGGACCTGATCCTGCTCACGCACCACCATGCGGACCACATTGGCGGCACAGAAGCCCTGCGTGCCCGCTACAAGGCCCGTGTTGCCGGCCCGGCCTCCGAACAGGCGCGCATGCCTGCTCTGGATATCGCCCTACATGACGGAGACCACCTCTCCCTTGGTCAGTCCGAAGGCCGGGTGATTGCCGTGCCGGGCCATACACGCGGCCATATCAGCTATTATTTTGCAAACCCGCCCACGCTGTTCTGTGGGGATACCCTGTTCAGTCTGGGCTGCGGCCGCCTGTTTGAGGGCACGGCAGAGCAGCTTTTTGAAAGCCTGAAACGCTTTGCGGATCTGCCGGATGACACGCTGGTATGCTGCGGCCATGAATATACGGAAGGCAACAGCGCCTTTGCCCTGCATGCTGAACCGAACAATGCCGCCCTGAAAGTCCGCGTTGCCGAGGTCAAACGTCTGCGCGCGGAGGGGCGCGCCACCGTGCCCTCCACACTGGGGGAAGAGCGCGCCACCAATCCGTTTCTGCGCGCTGCGGATGTCCCGACCCTCGCCAGATTACGGCGCGAGAAGGATACGTTTTAACCCACACGCTTCTTTAACGGCTTAGTGCGCGCCTACATCCGGCAACGGAAGGGCCGCCCGCGGCGTACCGGAGAGCGCCTGCCCCTGTGCCGCAACACCGTGCAGTGTTGCCAACAGGGAGAGGATGGGCACTCCGCCCAACTGCGCGGCACCCTGCCGCACCTGCACGGGCACGCTCAGCGGAGCATCCATACCGCCGGTACGCTGTTCAAGCTGATCCGTCAGTTTTGCCAGCAGTTCCGTCTGGGCTGGCGTCAGGGTTTTATCCTGCTGCAATCGGGCCAGAAACGCCCGCCAGTCGTTCAGAGTGAGCCATGTTTCCCCTAGTGCCGCGCTGCCGGGTGCCTTCACCAGCCGCCCGGACCATGAAAAACCCAGCCCTCGCCAGCGCCCGGCAAGATGCTGCACCAGAATTTCCGCATACTCCGCAGGTGCTGCCGGGTGCCCCTCAGCCTCCCCGCCAGATATCCCGGCAAGACCCTGACCGTGCCCCTGACTGTCCCCCGCCTCCTGATTCTGACCATCATCCTGAGCATGAGTCCGGGGCTCATTCTGAACAGGGTTTTGGGTCTCCTCACGCCGCCCGCTTTCTGCCTGCGGCCACAGGGCGGAAAGCCGGGCCATCGGGCCGGGCAATGAAACAGCTCCCCGCACCGCCTCCACACGCTCCGCCCACGGGGCGACCACGGCAGCACCAGCGGTAAAGGAAAGACCCACGGCGCTGGCCTGTGCATCCGCCTGCCTGTTCCACACCAATGTGCCCGCCACATCCCGAAGCGTGACCGGATGCGCCTGCGCCGCGCCCTCCAGCGGAACCAGCCGCAGAAACGCCGAATGGAACGCAAGCCTGCCCGCCTGCACCCTTCGCAGCGGCAGAGCCAGCACGCTGGCGGCCCCTTCTGTTCTGAGCACCAGACGCCCCGCGCCCTTGATGCCTCCACCGGAGAGAGCCAGCCCTTGCGGGCCTTCCAGCCTCGCCAGCATTGTCAGCGGGTGCCAGAGCGCCAGTTCCAGCGTGACATGCGGCACGCCGTAAGAAAAACCCACAGGCCCCGCGGACACTCCGCACACCACCTGCACCCCCTCCAGCACTACCTGTGCCCGGAATGGCCAGCCTCCATGCTCCTTATGCTGAAAAGCCACCCGGCACCGGTCAGCCAGCCTCTGCCCGCTATTGGCGCTGGTATTGGTATTGGCCTCGACACTGGCAGTGGCAGTGGCAGTGGCAGTGGCAGTGGCAGTGGCAGTGGCAGTGGCAGCAGAATAAGCGGCGGCCGCCAGTCTGCCTTCCAGAAAATGCACCCCGGCCCACCAGAAAGCACTCGTCAGAGCCAACCCACCCACGGAAGCACAGAGTGCGACACGGATAGCCCGCTTCAAAGCCGCACACACTCAGGCCGCGCGCTCCCGCAACGCGCGGCGGATTTCTCGCACCCGGAGTGGCGGGAGATCACCTAGAACCGCCCCAGACCGTTATACCCCAGCTTCTGCACAAGCCTTTGCAGAATACGGCGCGGGCGCGTGGCGGGGTGTTTGCGCAAAACGATGTCGCAATACATGTATTCCTGAAGGGTAAAAATGACCATTTCCCAACCATAACGCAGCATGAACTCATGCGCGGCCTGAATCACACCATACGGGCCGCCGCCATCTGCCATGATATAATCATTCAGCACCAGCAAGCCTGTATGCGGCTTCAGCTTGCGCTCGCACAGCTCCAGATCACGCACCACGGCCTGATAATTATGGTCGGCGTCCAGATAAATGACATCCACCCCGCGCTCGGGAAGCTGCTCGAGCATCACGCCGCTATCCCCTGCCAGCACCCGCATCCGGCCTTCCGCAATCTCACTGGCAAAGCGGGATTCATAAAAATCCTGATGTGTTTTACCCGCAAACATTTCAGTAGAGGGACGCCCCCAGACCTCCGGCAACTCATGCACGGTGAACATATCCAGCGCGTAAAATACCCGTGGTTTGCAAACCGTCAGGATTTTCCGGGAGAAATCCCCCGTCATGACGCCCACCTCCGCAATCACGGCGTTTTTGGGCAACAGCGGCAAAATGTCATCCCGATCTGGTAAAATGCGGGCATTGCGCAGTAAAAACGGCGGCAGCCGGACGGCGGGCATCATCTGGGGCATGAAAAACTCTATCTGAGCGAACAGGCCCCCACGCTTACCAAAATTTCATCTCCTCTCAAACACCCCGGACAGGCCCCCGCTTCTGCGCTCGCAAACGCCTGTTTCATACGGGTTTTTCCGCGCTCCCGTTTTTTGTCCACATTCCGCACACCCCTGCGCAGAACGCCTGCTCCAAAGCAGCGACTGAGAAAATGACAGTTTTACGATGGATCTTCATAAAAGTTTAAAATTGAAAAAATCGTTTTCTTGAAAAGATTTTATTAATTTTCAATCAAAATCAGGAAGACAACCTCACCAGTATTCGCCAGCGCATTTACTGGAACTGAGCAGAAAAACTCTGCATTTACAGCGCTGAGCAGAAAAGTCTGATCTGTGCATCCACAAAGTTATCCACAGGATAATCCGGGTTATCCCCCGTGCGGGGCCTCCTGCGCCTGCGCCGTGATACCCGGTGTGGCAAAGTCCTGCTCAAGTACACGCCAGCTCTTTTCAATCTCACCCAGCAGAAGCTTCCGGTTTGCAGGCGCAACAGGAGCCCCGATGGCCACGTACAGCACACCCGGCCGCTTTAAAAACGCGTTCCGCCCCCAGAACAGGCCGGAATTGGTCGCCACCGGCACAACCGGCAGCCCCGCATGGGCCGCCATGGCGGCAATACCGGGCTTGAGCGGCACCTGCGCGCCGGGGGCTGTGCGCGTGCCTTCGGGGAAGATGACAATCTGCTTCCCGGCCGCCACCGCCTTTTCCGTCTCCCGCAGCAGCACACGCATGGCCTTGGCCCCGGCGGCGCGTTCAATCGGCATCATGCCTGCCAGAATCAGCATTGGCCCCAGCAGCGGGATGCGGCGCAGCTCGCCCTTCATCACGTAAGAGGGACGCGGCAGCAGCAGCATCCAGATCAACGTATCAAACGCCGACTGGTGCTGGGAGGCTATCAGCATCGGCCCCTGCCCTGCGGCGGCCAGATTCTCCTGCCCGGTAATGCGCACCTCCACCCCGCAAATCCTGCGGAACAGCAGCAGAACCAGACGCGCCCAGAGCCGGGCATAGGGAAGTGCATACCGCTTTGCGAACCAGCGGATGGGAAAGGCGCCCACGCCCATCAGCAGGGTCAGCACAAAAGCCAGAACATTGAAAAGAACGGACCGGAGCAAAGCCATAACCACGCCAGACAGATGCTGTTCAGAGGAATAATCTGCCTTGTGGAGACCAGAAAACCGCCTCTCTGGCAAGCAGTCCCGCAGGTTTGCATCGCAAGGATGCGGGTTACGGCTGGCCTGCCCGCCTCCCAGCCTGTATAGAAACGCTCGATTTTGACATGAGGCAGGACAATCATGACCGACTATAAGGTTAAAGACCTCTCGCTCGCGGATTGGGGCCGCAAGGAAATTTCCATCGCGGAAGGCGAAATGCCGGGCCTGATGGCGCTCCGTGAGGAATACGGCGCCAGCCAGCCGCTGAAGGGCGCGCGCATTGCAGGCTGCCTGCACATGACCATCCAGACCGCGGTGCTGATTGAAACGCTCACGGCTCTGGGTGCAACCGTGCGCTGGTCTTCCTGCAACATCTTCTCCACACAGGATCAGGCCGCAGCGGCTGTTGCCGCCGCCGGCGTTCCCGTGTTCGCCTGGAAAGGCCTGACGGAAGACGAATTCAACTGGTGCATCGAGCAGACCATTCAGGGCCCCGATGGCTGGACCCCGAACATGATTCTGGATGATGGGGGTGACCTCACCATCATGATGCATGACAAGTATCCGGAACTGCTGGCCAACGTGAAAGGCCTGTCTGAAGAAACCACAACCGGTGTGCACCGCCTGTGGGAAATGCAGAAAAAAGGCACGCTGAAGGTTCCGGCCATCAACGTGAATGACAGCGTCACCAAATCCAAGTTCGACAACCTGTACGGCTGCCGCGAAAGCCTGGTGGATGCCATCCGCCGTGGCACAGACGTGATGATGGCTGGCAAGATTGCCGTTGTGGCGGGTTATGGTGACGTGGGCAAAGGCTCCGCCGCCTCCCTGCGCAACGCAGGCTGCCGCGTGCTGGTGACGGAAGTTGACCCGATCTGCGCTCTTCAGGCCGCCATGGAAGGCTATGAAGTAGTGACCATGGAAGCCGCCGCCCCCCGTGGCGATATTTTCGTGACCGCAACCGGCAACGTGGATGTCATCACGCTTGAGCACATGCGCGCCATGAAGCACCGCGCCATTGTGTGCAACATCGGGCACTTCGATTCTGAAATCCAGATCAACGCCCTGCGCAACTTCACATGGGACAACATCAAGCCGCAGGTGGATGAAGTTGTGTTCCCTGATGGCAAGCGCCTGATCATCCTCTCCGAAGGCCGTCTGGTGAACCTTGGCAACGCCACGGGCCACCCCTCCTTCGTGATGTCCGCCTCCTTCACCAACCAGACGCTGGCCCAGATCGAACTCTGGACAGCACCGGCAGGCAAGTACGAACCCAAGGTCTACACCCTGCCCAAAAAGCTGGATGAGAAAGTAGCCTTCCTGCACCTGGCCAAGGTTGGCGCACAGCTCAGCACCCTGAGCCAGACGCAGGCTGACTACATTGACGTGCCGGTCAACGGCCCGTTCAAGCACGAAGAATACCGCTACTAAAACTACCCCGGGCAGACCGGCGGCCCTGCCTTCCCGGCGGGCCGCCGCGTCTTTCCTCCGCATCCCCTGCTCTGCCTGTCTGGCAGGCAGGGGCTGCCTCTCCCTCATGCAAATCGTTCAATCCGAAGCGCAGCTTCCTTTGCAACCACGCCTATTGGTGTATGGTCTGCAAGGACATGCGTCAGCACGCGGCACCGTTCTCCGGGCTGGGGCTGAGTTCTGTCTGTTACGAAAGGACTTTTCAGAATGAGCATTTTCGGCACAATCCTCTCCTCCATTTTCCACCACGCGAGCGCTGCCACACCGTCTGCTGCTCCCGCTGATGCATCTGCCGCTCCGGCAGCCGCATCCTCTGCTTCTGCTGCAGCAGCCGCCCCGGCTGCTCCGGTGGACATTGATGCCGTTCTGACAGGCCTGGCCGCACAGAACGGGCAGAACCTCAACTGGAAAGAATCCATTGTGGACCTGCTGAAGCTTCTGGGCCTGGACAGCTCTCTGGATGCCCGCAAGAAGCTGGCCGCTGAACTGGGCTACACGGGCGATACGGAAGATTCCGCCACCATGAACGTCTGGCTGATCAAGGAAGTGCGCCAGAAACTGGCTGCAAATGGCGGCAAGGTGCCTGCCGACCTGTAAGGGCCACGCCCTGCATTTCTGCAGACCTGCGGAAACAGAAAAGGCGTGCGAGGGAAACCCCGCACGCTTTTTTTAAACCCTCACCACGCCTTCAGCTATGCGTTTGCGCGGTGCGGCGTGTTGTTGTCTTGTTTTCAGTAATCGTGACATGCGCGAGGTCAGGCCTGTTCGCACTGTCCACCACCACCACGGCAGACCCCGCCAGCCGGGACGCCACCCGGTCCGGCCGCAGCAACGCACGGAAGCGGTCATCAATCACCGCCATCTGCTCATATTCCGCGTCAATCAGCCCATGCTTATCAATAAAGACATTCAGGGAAGAGGGAATACGGATACAACCTTCAGAGGCCACATGGCCCAGACGGCTTTCCAGATAGACAGGGTCCGTTGCGTGCATTTCCAGCCGGATCTGCCCTTTTTCACGCGATGGCAGCCAGCCTTTTTCCGCCCACTGCCAGCCAAAATCCCACACCCGCATGCCCTTGGTGCCGTTACCCATAATGCCATTCTCGTTCTTGGTGCCCAAAGCACGGTAGCCAAGAATATCGGCTGTATTGGTAAACACACCGGTGGGGGTGATGTAATAGAACTTCCGCCCTGTGGTGCCGGTGGACACTTTCGTGCTGCCAATCACCTGCCAGTCTGACCGGCCGGGAAGCGCCAGCATCAGGCACATGCGCTGTACGGCGGGATTACGGTCCACCACCAGCAGAACCTGTGGCCGGTCCAGCCGGAAAGAGGCTTGGTGGATCTGTTCCTGCGCCAGCGTGATCCATGCGGCTTTCTGTGTGGCTGAGACTTTCAGCGCCACCGGCACCTCATGCCGGAAGGCACTGTTCAGGCGGGTGGCCTCGGCCCGGGCTTCCGCTTCATTCAGCACCGGAAGGTCCGGCAGGGGCGGCGCTTCTTTCAGCACCGGCTCCGCCGGAGACAGTGCGGGAGAAGGAGCACCCTCCTGATCAGCCTGCGCGGGCTGGCCCCCTTCCTGCCCGGCACGGGGCGAAGGAGGGACACCCGCGGCCTGAGCCAGGCCCGGCACAAGAAACAAGCTGCCGGCGATAAAAAGAAGTGTCGGACACCTTGCCCCTGACATACCAAGTCTCTCCTGCCCAATTCGCAGAAAAGATTATGGCATTCCTTTCCGCAGGAGGGAAATCGTCAAATATTGATCGAGCGTTTATCAGCCCCCAGAGCGGCTTCCTTTACCGCTTCACTGAGTGTGGGGTGGGCATGGCACACCCGACCGATATCCTCGGCGGAGGCCCCGAACTCAATCGCCATGGTGGCTTCGGCAATCAGCTCACCCGCACACGGGCCGATGATATGCACGCCCAGAACACGGTCAGTTTTCTCGCAAGCCAGAACCTTCACGAATCCGTCCGTCATGCCCAGCGCCCGCGCACGGCCATTGGCCATGAAGGGGAACTTGCCCGTTTTATAAGCCGTTCCCTTTTCCTTGAGCTGCTCTTCCGTAAAGCCGACGGAGGCTACTTCCGGCCATGTGTAGATCACACCCGGAATGGCGTCATAATTCACATGCCCGGCCTGGCCTGCCAGAATTTCGGCCAGAGCCACGCCTTCTTCTTCAGCCTTGTGCGCCAGCATCGGTCCGGCAATCACATCCCCAATGGCGTAAATGCCCGGAACGTTGGTGGCAAAATGGGCGTCTGTCACCACGCGGCCGCGCTTGTCCAGCTCAATCCCGGCTTCCTCCAGCCCCATACCCTTGCTGGCAGCGGTGCGGCCCACGGCCAGCAGAACAATGTCGGCCTCCAGCGTTTCCGCGGCACCACCGGCGGCCGGTTCAACTGTCAGCACCACGCCTTTTTTGGTTTTCTCGGCTTTGGTCACCTTATGGCCCAGCTTCAGCTTGAAGCCCTGCTTGACCAGCAGCTTCTGGAACTGGGTGGCAACTTCATTATCCGTGCCCGGCACCAGACGGTTGAGATATTCAATCACCGTCACGTCCGCGCCAAGGCGCTGCCAGACGCTCCCCAGCTCAAGGCCGATCACACCGCCGCCAATCACCACAAGGCGCTTCGGCACTTCGGAGAGTTCCAGTGCGCCTGTTGAGGTGACAATGGTTTTTTCATCCACCTCAATGCCCGGCAGGCCCGCGCTGTCACTCCCGCTGGCAATAATGATGTGCTTTGCCGTAACCGGCTTGCCATCCACCGTAATCCGGCCAGTGCCTTCCACCTTGCCGTGGCCTTTCAGCCAGGTGATGCCGTTTTTCTTGAAGAGATATTCGACACCCTTCACGTTCGCGCCAACAATATCCGCCTTGCGGGCCTGCATCCGGGCAAGGTCAAGCTTCACGCTCTCAATCACGACCCCATGATCCGCAAAATCATGGCTTGCGGCATGATAGTTTTCAGAAGACTGAAGCAGCGCCTTGGAAGGAATGCAGCCCACATTCAGGCAGGTGCCCCCCAGTGTGGCGCGTTTTTCCACACAGGCCACCTTGAACCCAAGCTGTGCCGCCCGGATGGCGCACACATACCCGCCGGGGCCAGCGCCAATCACCACCACATCATAATCCGTCTGGGCGGGCACCTGTGCAGCAGCGGGGGCTGCGGCTTTTGCTGCGGGGGCAGGTTTTTCCGCCTTTGCCGCACCGGAAGCCGGAGCCGGGGCAGCACCAGCCGCACCCTTTTCCAGCGTGGCCAGCACAGCGCCCACGCTCACTTCATCCCCTTCCGCAACCGCATGGCCTGCCAGCCGACCATCCGCCGGAGCGGGCACTTCCACGCTCACCTTGTCCGTTTCCAGCTCTACAACCGGTTCATCCGCCTTCACGGCGTCTCCCGGCTGCTTGAGCCACTTCCCTACGGTGGCGGTGGTAACACTTTCTCCAAGGGACGGAACCTTGATTTCAATCGGCATGGCTTTGCTCTCGCTCGCGGTCAGGGGTACGTAAAACACAAAGGCTGGCGGGAGTTTCCTCCTGCCAGCCCTGAACAGTCTCAGACGTCAATAAGAAGACGGCGCGGGTCTTCCACATGCTGCTTGATGCGAACAAGGAAGCTGACCGCCTCTTTCCCGTCCACAATGCGATGATCATAGGACAGTGCGATATACATCATCGGGCGGATCACCACCTGCCCGTTCACGGCCACAGGGCGTTCCTGAATGGAGTGCATGCCCAGAATACCGGACTGCGGGGCGTTCAGGATCGGGGTGGACAGCAGGGAGCCGTAAATCCCGCCATTGGTGATGGAGAAGGTACCACCGGCCAGATCATCAATTTTCAGCGTGCCTTCACGCGCGGCTTTCCCGAAACCGGCAATGGTTTTTTCAATCTGGGCATAGCTCAGCGTATCGGCATTCTTGATAACCGGCACCACCAGCCCGTTCGGGCCACCCACGGCAATCCCGAGATTGATGAAGTCGCGATAAATCACGTCATCCCCATCAATTTCGGCGTTAATGGCCGGAAATTCCTTCAGCGCGGCAATCACGGCGCGGGAGAAGATGGACATAAAGCCCAGCTTCACACCATGCTTTTTCACAAATGCGTCCTGATACTCCGCACGCATGGCCATGGCTTCGGAAAGATCAACCTCGTTAAAGGTTGTGAGAATAGCTGCGGTGTTCTGCGCATCTTTCAAGCGGCGGGCAATGGTCCGGCGCAGGCGCGTCATCTTCACGCGTTCTTCACGCGGGTCATCATTCCGGGCGGGTTTCGGCGCGGCGGGGGCCTGAGCCACCGGCGGCTGAGCCAGAAAGCCCAGAACATCCCCTTTGGTCAGACGACCATCCTTGCCGGTGCCCGCACCAAGCTGCTCGGCACTCAGGCCATGTTCGGCCATGATCTTGCGCGCGGCGGGCAGGGCTGCTGCGGCATCCACCGCCGGGGCGGAAGCCGGTGCCGCCTTGGGGGCCGGGGCAGCAGGAGCTGCCGGTGCAGCGGCTGCGGGAGCAGTCTTCTGCTCGGCCGGAGCGGCTTTGGCCGCAGACTTTGCAGCCCCGGCGCCGCCGGGTTCCAGCGTGGTCAGCAGAGCGCCAACCTCCACTTCATCACCCTCTTTCGCCACTGCCGCACCCAGCACACCAGCCTGAGGGGCGGAGACTTCCACGCTCACCTTGTCGGTTTCAAGCTCAACAACCGGTTCGTCCGCAGCAACGGTATCCCCTGCTTTTTTCAGCCATTTTGCAACTGTGGCTGTTGTGACGCTCTCACCCAGTGTCGGCACCTTGATTTCGACTGACATCCTATGTCCCCATTTCCTTCAAACGCTACCGGCAGAGCCCTCATGGTTTTCAAATCTGCCGGCTGGTCATGCCTGCCTCACCGGGCAGGCGGTCTTTTCAGATGATGTGTTGTTCAGTCCGCTTTTTTCAAACCCAAGGCCCTTTCCACAAGGTTGGCCTGTTCGGCCGCGTGGATACGCGCCAGCCCTGTGGCGGGGCTGGCCGCTGCGGCACGCCCCACATAACGGGGGCGGCCCGCCTTATGCTGCGCGGCCTGAAGCGCATTTTCAATCCGGCGATCAACAAAATGCCAGGCCCCGCCATTTTCCGTTTCTTCCTGACACCAGATGATGTCCGCTTCAGGATAACGCTTCAGCTCAGCCGCAAGAGCTTTTTCGGGGAACGGATAGAGCTGCTCCAGACGCAGGATGGCCACATCCTTCACGCCGTTTTCGCGCCGCGCAGCCAGCAGGTCATAATAAACCTTACCGGAGCAGATCACGACACGCTTGATGCTGGCATCCGGCACCATGGCATCCTGTTCCGGATCATTCACATCCGGCAGCACAGGCTGGAAACGCGTGCCCGGTCCGAAATCCGCCAGAGCGGAGACCGCAAGCTTGTGCCGCAGCAGGGATTTCGGCTCCATCAGGATCAGCGGTTTGCGATAATCCAGCTTCAGTTGCCGGCGCAGGGCATGGAAATAGTTGGCAGGTGTCGTGATGTTGCACACGAACATGTTGTCTTCAGCGCAGAGCTGGAGGTAGCGCTCAAGCCGCGCGGAGGAATGTTCCGGCCCCTGCCCTTCATACCCGTGGGGCAGCAGCATAACCAGACCGGACATCCGCAGCCACTTGGTTTCACCAGATGCGATGAACTGATCGATAATCACCTGCGCACAGTTGGCAAAATCACCAAACTGCGCTTCCCACAGCACAAGCGTTTTCGGGTTGCGCAGGGAGTAGCCATATTCAAAGCCCAACACCCCGAATTCCGAGAGATGGGAATTCCAGATCTCGATCCGGGCCTGATCCTCTTCAATATGGTTCAGCGGTGTGAAGGGGGTCTGGTTTGCCTGATCAATCAGCACTGCATGGCGCTGGCTGAACGTGCCACGCTGGCAGTCTTCACCAGACAGGCGCACGCGGTGTTTTTCCAGCAGCAGGGAGCCAAAGCCCAGCGCCTCACCCGTTGCCCAGTCAAACCCTTCACCGGAGGAGAACATTCCGGCCTTAGCTTTAAGCTGGCGGGCAATCTTGGCGTTCAGGTCAAAGTCATCCGGAACGGTGCTGATTGCGGCACCAATTTTCTGAAGCGTTTCAAGCGCCACACCCGTTTCCGGGTACGCGGCTTCCACCTTGCCGGTTGTGGGGGGAACCAGCCCGGCCCAGTCGCCTTCAAGCCAGTCTGCCTTGTTCACCCGGTAGGACTGCGCGGCCTTGTAATCTTCATCCAGCTTCTGGAAGAAGGCATCCCACTGGCCCTTGACCTCATCCTCTGAAACAATGCCTGCCTGCACAAGGCGTTTTGCGTAGAGCGTATGGGGTGTTTCGTGGTCCGCAATCGCCTTGTACATCACAGGCTGCGTGAAGGCGGGCTCATCCGTTTCATTATGCCCGTGGCGGCGGTAGCACACGATGTCCAGCACGATATCACTGGAGAATGTCTGCCGGTAATCTTCCGCCAGACGGGAGACAAAAATCACCGCCTCGGCGTCATCCCCGTTCACATGCAGCACCGGCGCTTCAATCGCCTTGGCAACATCTGTGCCGTAAATGCCGGAATGGCCGTTTTCCGGGTTGGTGGTAAAGCCCACCTGATTGTTCACCACCATATGGATGGTGCCGCCCGTGCGGTAACCCGGCAACTGGGACATGGAGAGTGTTTCATACACCACGCCCTGCCCGGCAAATGCGGCATCACCATGGATCACCACGCCCATATGGGCGCTGCGGGTTTCTGTATCCCCGGCATCATCCTGAATGGCGCGCACCTTGCCGCACACCACAGGGTCCACCGCTTCCAGATGAGAGGGGTTGGGTTGCAGGGAGATATGCACGGACCGCCCGCCCACTTCCACATCCGTGGAGGAGCCGAGATGATATTTCACATCGCCCGAACCCGCGACATCATCCGGCTTGAACGAACCGCCCGCAAATTCATTGAAAATGGCCACATAGGGCTTGCGCACCACATTCACCAGCGTGTTCAGACGCCCGCGATGCGCCATACCGATGGTGACGGATGTCACGCCATGAGACGCCGCCTGATCAATAATGGCATGGAGGGAAGGAATGGAGATTTCCCCGCCTTCCAGACCAAAGCGCTTGGCCCCGACGTAGCGTTTCTGACAGAAGGACTCAAAACCCTCCGCCTCGGTCAGGTTCTTCAGGATGGTTTTCTGCTCATCCGCTGTCACCTGCGCGCGCCACTGCGCTCCTTCCAGCCGCTCACGCAGCCAGGCGCGCTGCTCCACATTGCGGGCGTGCATATATTCCGCGCCGATCGTATCGCAATACACGGCACGCAGGGCCTCGATAACCTCGCTCACCTTAGCGGTCGAACGGCCCTTCAGCAGCGGAGCCAGCAGGGAGCCGATATAGACCTCGCGCCCCAGATCTTTCTGCTCAAACCCGTAAGTCGCCGGGTTCAGCTCTTCAATGGCCCGTGGTTCACGCAGCCCCAGCGGGTCCAGCCGGGCTTCCCGGTGCCCGTATTCACGGAAAGCGCGGATCAGCCGGGCAATGGCCAGACTGTCTGATGCCGCCAGCCCGCCGGCGGCACTGCCTGCCGCACCCGCTTTTGCGGGTGGTGCGGGGTCTTCCCCCGTGATGATGGACGCCCGCGGAGCCCAGGAGGCCCCCACGGCATCTTTCAGCACAGCGGCTTCATCATCATCCAAAGACCCGAAAAGCGTGTCGAAAGAGGGGTCAACGCTCTTGGGGTCCTGCACCCAGCGGGCATAAAGGTCCGCCAGATATGCGATATTCGCCCCGTTAAGCGCGGTTGTCAGCACGTCTGAAGCTGCCATGATCAGAGTTCTCCCTGCTGCCGGGCAAGCCCGTTCTGGCAGCCAGCGGTTATGTTAATCCTGAACGTAAGCCGGATCATCTTTTCTCTACCCCACGCTGTGGCGCCGGGCGCCCTGCCCGCATAGTCTCAATTCCGTGAGGCTGAAGACCGTCCGCCTTCAGCCGCTCTGATGATTTTGCTAGACCGCAGCAGAAGCGGGGACAAGAGAGGCCGCTGTCACGGTGTGGAGAGCCCATGCGCTGCCTGCGCCGCCGCAGCCCCGCGCGCCAGCCAGCTTTCACTGCCCATCTCGGCGAGGCGTGAGGCTGTACGGGCGAATGCGTCAGACCCTTCTCCGGTGGTAAAAAGTTGGTCAGGCTGTGCCGCTGCCGAGGCAAACAGCAGATTTCCGTTGTCGTACAGCGCATCCACAAGGGTTATAAAGCGCCGGGCAAGATTGGCCTCATCCTGCCCCATGCACGGAATTCCCTCGATAATCAGCACCGGAAAGCGTCTGGCCAACGCCAGATAATCATTCGGCCCGCGTGGAGCGCCACACAAAGAGTTGAAATCAAGCCGGGCAACCGGCCCTGCCGCCTGCTCCACCTCAAAGGTGCGCCCGCTGAATTCCAGCGTGACAGGAGCAGGCTTCTCCGCACCGGCATGTCGGGCGAAAATGGCCTCCAATCTGGCATGAGCCTGTGCATCTGCGGGAACCAGCCATGTCTCCCGGTCCTGCTGCCGCCCACGCCGATAGTCCCGCGGGGAGTCCAGTTCCACCGTATCCAGCTCACGCTTGATGATGGCGATAAACGGTTTGAACGCATCCGCGCCGGGGCGATTCTGAAAGAGTTCCCCCGGTTCGGTGTTGGATGTCGCGACAATCACCACCCCACGTGCGAACAGCGCCTCGAACAGCCGCCCGAGAATCATGGCATCGGCAATGTCATTGACCTGGAATTCATCAAAGCACAGCAGGCTGGCGCGGGCGGCAATAGCCTCCGCCAGAGGGGGGATAGGGTCTGCCATGCCGGGGTTGGCGGCTTTCAGGGCATGCAGCTTCTGGTGCACATCCTGCATGAAGCGCAGAAAATGGATGCGCTCCTTCCGCCGGACCGGCGCGCAACCGTAGAACAGGTCCATCACCATGGTTTTGCCACGGCCAACCCGCCCCACGATATACAGCCCGCGCGGGCGCTGCGGTGCGGGCTGAGGCTTCAGCCTGCGTGCAAGGCCCGCCAGCAGGCCGCCTCTGGCAGGGGCTGGCGGAGGGGGCATGGAGGCCAGCTCGTGCCAGAGCTGGTCAAGCCGCTCCACCACACGGGCCTGGTCCGGATCACTGTTCAGGTCTCCGGAAGCGGTACGCTCCCGGTAGAGAGCCAGAGGTCCGCGCCCTGTAACAGACGAAACCCCGTCCTTGTTGATGTATGTCATAACTATAGGCCGATAGCGGGGAGACAGGTCTTTCCGCAAGAGTCCGGATGCTCTCCTAACTGTGTCGTGACAGAACGCCTCTCCGAAAGGACACTCCCGAGCGTCCTTCCCACGCAGGAGCATGACTCATGGACTGGAACGCCTACCGCACCAATCTGGGTGCCAATACAAAGGTTTTTGCCCAGCTTTCCCCCAACACCCTTCAGGGTTTGCAGACGATGGAAACCGTGCCCGCCGGGCACACGCATCTGGATGCCAAGACGCGGGAGCTGATTGCCCTGGCCGTTGCCGTCACCACCCGCTGTGACGGATGCATTTCCGTACACACTGTTGCTGCAAAAAAAGCCGGTGCCACAAAGGAAGAAATTGCTGAAGCCCTTGGTGTGGCCGTGGCCCTGAACGCCGGGGCGGCTCTTGTCTATTCCGGCCGTGTTCTGGAAGCCTTTACCAACCAGCCGGACTGAACCCCGGCCGGACCAACCCTGCCGCTTACTCCTCAGGTGCCAGTGGCAAGGTTGGCATGCCGTGCCCGCCGGGCTTCATCACCCACGGGCGAGCACCGCGCAGGCTGCGGTCAGACACTACTCGCAGGCCATCAGGCCGCAGGAACACAGCCTGCGCGCCCTCTCGCCACGCTGTAAACCGGTCAAGCCCGCGCACGCCGGGGCAGGACTGGCGCAGGGGCGCCGCACTGATAACCAGATCCATCCCCGCACACAGCGACTCGGGGAGCAGCGCCTCACCATCCGACCTGTCCCGCACCCGCAGGATCACGGAATAGCCTTTCAGAGACAGCACACACACATCCGGCACGGCATCCTGCCCGCACACCAGCGCGCCATCCGGTGTTTCACCGCCCTCTGCCGGGAAAGGCTCCACCGGTCGTGCCAGAGCCTGCTGCCAGGCCGCCCGCACCATCCCGGCACCGCGCGACTGCCCTCCCATGCGCAGCACGCCCCCCTCCCGCACGGCCATAAGCCCTCCATCCGGGCTGATAAGCAGGTCAGGCTGCGCCACCAGAAAGGGAGACAGCATACCGGCCAGAATGGGCAGCACGCCCGCCAGACGCCACACCGGCCGCCACAGGCACAGCCAGCACAACCCGAGCAGCACAGCCGCCAGCCCCCAACCGGGCATCTGCGGCACCGCCATGCGGGCGGCGGGCCAGTGCGCAATAGCGTGCGCCACATGCCGCACACTCTGAATGCCCCAGCCCATCAGGTGCAGCGGCAAAACATCCAGATGCAGGGGCATGAGCACCAGCGCCATCAGGCCAAGCGGCATGATCCACACGGCCATCAGCGGCACGGCAACCAGATTGGCCAGAATGAAAAAAGGCTGCACTTCGCCAAAATGCGCCATGACCACGGGAAGTGTAGCCAATCCCGCCAGCAGGCTGGTCAACGCCAGTGTTGCGATATGACGCGCAACCCAGTGCCGGAACCCCCGCCTCTCCTCACGCAGACGAGCCAGATGAGGGGCCGCCACCTCATAGCCCGCGATCAACGCCATCACAGCGGCAAAGGACATCTGGAATGCCGCCCCCAAAAGCGCCTGCGGCATGATCAGCAGAAGGAGCGTTGCAGCCAGAGCCAGCCCGCGCATGGACACCGCGCGGCGGCCCGTAGCCAGCCCCAGCACCACCACGGCGGCCATCATCAGGCTGCGGGCAGCGGGCAGGTGCAGGCCGGTCAGCACCACGTAAGCCGCACCCCCAAGCAGCGCCAGCAGGGCCGAAAGCGCCTTGCACGGCCAGCGCAGGACCGCCCACTCCCACGCGGAAAAACCGATGCGAAACATCGCCATCAGCACACCCAGAACAATGCCCAGATGCAGCCCCGCCACCGCCAGCAGATGCGCCAGCCCGGAGGCCGCAAACTCGTCCCGCACCGTGCGCGGCACGGAGGCTCCCTCGCCTGTCAGCACGGTAGAGGCCACAGCCCCGGCGGCACCGGGCAGCACCTGCCGGATGCGCGCATCCATCCGCTCACGCAGCGACTCCAGAGCCATATAAAACCAGCCTTGCCCGGGCATCATCCGGGCTGGCACCGGGCACGGCGACGCATCCGGGGCGGACTGCACGCCTGGGGCGGAAACACCCGCACAGTCTTCGCCCGCAGGCTGCACCAGCCCCAGCGCCCGGCCAGACCCCGCACTCCCTGAAAACCAGGCCTCACGCTGAAAATCCCGCCCTCCGGGCAAGGCCGGAAAGGCGGGCGAGCGCAGCAGCGCCCGCACCTGCACAGCCCGCCCCGGCCAGAGACTCGCAGGGTCATCCGGGCGGAGAGCGAGGCTCAGGGTGCGCTGCAGGGGAGCCATGCCGTGGTCCAGCGGAGTTTCGAATCTCGCTCCGGCCAGCACAACACGGCGCACCTCCTCCGCCTCCGCCCCGCGTGGCGGCAGAAACGTGAGAGACTGCACCCGGCCAGACACCATCACCGCGCGGCGCGGCAGCTCCGGCATGGGCGGCTGGCGGTGCGTGGCCACCCATGCCGCCAGCGCACCCACCGCCAGCGCCATGCAGCCTCCGCCCGCAAGCCGCGCCCACAGGGAACGCCACCCGGCCACAAGCCCGCACACACCCAGCACCAACCCTGCCAGCGGAACCCCCACGCCCCAGAAGGGGGAAGGCTCCTGCCGCAGCAGGAAATACGCCAGATCCCCCAGCGCCAGCCCCACGGGCACCCACAGCACCAGCCGCCGTTGCTCACTCAGAAGCGCAGCCGTCAGGAACGACATATGGTTTCCCACATACGCGCGTGATAAGCCAAACGCCACGATATGTCCGAATATCGGACATATGGCTCCCCACGCGTGCGCGTGATAAGGATGCGCCCCATGACGACAATCCGCACACGCTTTGCCCCGAGTCCGACCGGCCTGCTGCATATCGGCAACGCCCGCGCGGCCCTGTTCAATTTCCTCTTTGCCCGTCACCACGGCGGCGAATTCCTCCTGCGTATTGAGGATACCGACCGTGAACGGTCCACCCAACAGGCTGTCGATGTTATTTTCGATGGTCTGGCATGGATGGGCATTACGGCAGATGAGACACCTGTCTTCCAGTCCTCCCGGCAGGATCGCCACACGGAAGTGGCTCTGCAACTGCTGGAAAAAGGTCTGGCCTACAAGTGCTACTGCACGCCCGAAGAACTCAAGCAGATGCGTGAAGACGCAATGGCGAACGGCAAGCCGCCCCGCTACAACGGCATGTGGCGCGACCGTGACCCTTCCGAAGCTCCGGCTGGCGCCCCCTATGCCGTGCGCATCAAGGCCCCGCGCGAGGGTGAGACCGTTCTTCAGGATCTGGTTCAGGGTGAGGTCCGTGTGGCCAATGCCGAACTGGATGACATGATCATCCTGCGTTCGGACGGCACCCCCACCTATCAGCACGCCGTGGTGGTGGATGACCACGATATGGACATCACCCATGTCATTCGCGGTGATGACCATCTGACCAACACCTTCCGTCAGGCCATGATCTACCGCGCCATGGGGTGGGATCTGCCGCGCTTTGCGCATCTCCCGCTCATTCATGGGCCGGATGGCGCCAAACTCTCCAAGCGCCACGGCGCGCAGTCCGTTGTGGAATTCCGGGATGAAGGGTACCTGCCCGAAGCCCTGTGCAATTATCTGCTGCGTCTGGGCTGGGGGCATGGGGATGCGGAAATCCTCTCCCGTGAAGAGCAGATCCAGCTGTTTGATCTGGATGGCGTTGGCCGCTCTCCCTCCCGCATGGATTACGCCAAGCTGCTGCACATCAACGCTGTGTGGCTGCGTCAGGCCGATGATGCGCGCCTGACGGATGATGTGATGGCCCGCCTGAAAAGCGTTGAGGGTGTGAGCACGGATGACACCGTCCGCGCCCGCGTTCTGGCCCTGATGCCCGGCCTGAAGGAACGCGCCCGCACGCTGGTGGAACTGACGGAAAGTGCCGCCTTCCTCGGCCGCCATGTTCCGCTGGAGTTCAACGCCAAGGCAGAAAAAATCCTGACACCGGAAGCCCGCACCCTTCTGGACGGCGTGGCGCGTGAACTGGCCGCGGTGGACGCGTTCACACCGGAAAATATTGATGCCGCCCTGCGCCGCTTTGCGGAAGCCGGTGAGCACAAGCTCGGGCAGATTGCCCAGCCGTTACGCGCCGCGGTGACAGGCTCCAACACCTCACCGGGGATTGACGCCACACTGGCTGCTCTGGGCAAGGATGAAACTCTGGCACGGATTGGGGCCGTTCTGCATGGCTAGCTTTTCAGGCCGCCACACGCGACATCTGCTTGGTCTGCAAGGCATGACGCCAGACCAGATCGAGCCGCTGCTCGATCTGGCGGAAAGCTATGCCCTGCTCAACCGCTCCCGCAAGGTCCCACGGGACGTGCTGCGGGGCCGCACCCTGATCAACCTCTTTTTTGAGGACAGCACCCGCACCCGCACCTCCTTCGAACTGGCAGGCAAGCGGCTGGGCGCGGATGTGATCAACATGTCCGTGGCGCAATCCTCCGTAAACAAAGGGGAAACCCTGCTGGACACGGCGGCCACACTCAACGCCATGCAGGCGGACCTGCTGGTGGTGCGGCACTCCCAGTCCGGCGCGCCGGCCCTGCTGGCGCGGAAGGTGGAAGCCTGCGTGGTGAATGCGGGAGATGGTACGCATGAGCACCCCACACAGGCCCTGCTGGATGCCCTGACCATCCGCCGCCATTGCGGCCGGTTTGCGGGGCTGACCGTGGCCATCTGCGGGGATGTGGCCCATTCCCGCGTGGCGCGGTCTAACATCCACCTGCTCACCACCATGGGGTGCACGGTGCGTGTGATCGGCCCGCCCACACTGGTGCCGAGCGGCTTTAAAAGTCTGGGCGTGGAGGTCTTCCACACCATGGAGGAAGGCCTGCGCGGCGTGGATGTGGTGATGATGCTGCGCCTGCAGCGCGAGCGCATGTCTTCCGGGCAGATCCCCAGCGCACGCGAGTATTTCCGCTTTTACGGGCTGGACCAACGCCGTCTGGCTCTGGCGAAGGAAAACGCGCTGGTCATGCATCCCGGCCCGATGAACCGGGGTGTGGAAATTGACAGTCTGGTGGCCGATTCCGGCCAGAGCGTGATTCAGGAACAGGTTGAAATGGGCGTGGCCGTGCGCATGGCTGTGCTCGATCGGCTGACCCGCGGCAGGCATTCAGCATGAGCACTCGTCTTTTTGATAATGTCCGCCTCATAGACCCCGCCTCCGGGCTGGACCAGCCGGGCCGCCTGCTTGTGCGTGACGGCAAAATTGCGGGAACGGACACCGCCGGGGCCGAAGGCGCACCGGACAATGCCGAGGTGATTGACGGTCAGGGCGCAGTCCTGTGCCCCGGCCTTGTGGACATGCGCGTGGAAATTGGCGAGCCGGGACACGAATATCGTGAAACCATCGCCTCCGCCGCCCGTGCTGCCTCCGCCGGAGGCATCACCACCATCGCGGTGCTGCCCACCTGTGAACCGGCGATTGATAACCCCGCCCTTGTCCGCCTGCTGCGCAGCCGCGGGGAGGAGACCGGGGCCATCACCATCCTTCCCTATGGCGCGCTCACAAAAGGCTGCAAGGGGCAGGAACTGGCGGAAATCGGCCTGCTGCATGAAGCGGGGGCCGTGGCCTTCACCGATGGCGCCCGCGCGATCGACCCCGCCCGCCTCATGCGTCTGGCGCTGTCCTACGCGGGCGGCTTCGGGGCCATGGTTGTGCAACACCCTGAGGAACCCTCCCTGGCAGGCTCCGGCTGCGCCACGGCGGGTGAACTCGCCACCTGCATGGGTCTGCCGGGCATCCCGCCTGCGGCGGAAGCCATCATGATTGCCCGGGATATCCGGCTGGCGGAACTCACCGGCGGCCGCCTGCATTTCGGGCATGTCTCGACAGGGGAAGGCGTGGAGCTGATCCGTCAGGCCAAGGCCCGTGGCCTGACCGTGACCTGTGACACCGCCCCACCCTATTTCGACCTGAACGAAAACGCGATTGGCGACTTCCGCACCTACGCCAAGTTCTCCCCCCCCCTCCGGGCGGAAGAAGACAGGCTGGCCATCTGCGCCGCTCTGGCCGATGGCACGATTGACGCCATTGCCTCAGACCACCTCCCGCGTGATGCGGATGACAAGCGCCTGCCCTTCGCACAGGCCGCCACAGGCGGCACCGGCATGGTCACGCTGCTGGGCGTGACCCTCGCACGGGTGCATGACGGCACGCTCACCCTGCCTCAGGCCCTCGCGCTGCTCACCCACAAACCCTCCGCCCTGCTGGGGGCGTCCTGCGGCACGCTGGCAACCGGAGCGGCGGCAGACCTCTGCCTGTTCGCGCCGGACCAGAGCTGGCTGGTGCGGGCTGGCACACTGCCGGGCCGTGCACAGAACACGCCCTTTGACCGCCGCCCGCTGGAAGGGCGCGTGCTGGGCACATGGAAGGGCGGACGCCGCGTTTACGACGGAACACACACCGCATGATGTCCTCTCTTCCTTCCTACGCGCTGTGGCTGCTCGCGGCCATGGCCTTCCTGGGATACGTGCTGGGCAGCGTGCCCTTCGGGCTGATCCTGACCAATATGGCCGGAATCGGAGATCTGCGGAAAATCGGTTCCGGCAATATCGGGGCCACCAATGTGCTGCGCACAGGCCGGAAAGATCTGGCCGCCGCCACACTCGGGCTGGACGCCGCCAAGGGCGCTCTGGCGGTGGTGATTGCGTGGATCATGACGCCACCTGATTTTTCAGACCGGATTATGGCTGTCACCGCGCTGGCGGTGGTGGTCGGGCATTGCTACCCTATTTTCCTTGGGTTCAAGGGGGGCAAGGGTGTGGCCACCGGGCTTGGCGCTCTTCTGGCCCTCTCTCCCCTGACGGGGCTTGTGGGCTGTGCGGCATGGCTGGGCGTGGCCAAGCTCACCCGCATTTCCTCAGCCGGGGCACTGGCCGCGTTTATCCTGATGCCACTCGTCACGCTGGCGCTGTACGGGTTCAGCTTTCAGACTTCCAGCAAGCCCTTGGCAGTGCTGCTTATCAGCCTGCTGGTACTGATGCGGCACCACGCCAATATCAGCCGCATCCTGAATGGCACCGAACCACGGGTTCCGCCCAAACAAAAATGAACACGCTTGCCGCCTGCCTGCGTCTGGCCCGCACCGAGTCTGTGGGGCCGCGCACATGGCGGCGGCTTGTGGCGCAGTATCATTCAGCCGAGGCCGCCCTTGAGGCCCTGCCCCGGCTCCCCCTGCGGGGGCGGGCACCTCTCGTTATCCCCCCGCTGGACAGCATCCTGCGTGAAATCGAGGCCACAGCCCGCATGGGCGGGCGCATTCTCACCCTGCTTGATGCCGACTACCCCGCACTTCTGAAAGACATTCCCGATGCCCCGCCCGTGCTGAGCGTGCTTGGGGATGTTTCCGCCCTGAGCAAACCGGGCATCGGCCTGATCGGAGCGCGGAATGCCTCCGCCTCAGGCCTGCGGCTTGCCGAAAGTCTGGCAACGGAACTGGTGGAAGCCGGCCTCTCTGTTGTCTCCGGTCTTGCACGGGGGGTTGATCGGGCCGCCCATATGGGGGCCTTGCACCGGCAGGGGCTGACCATCGCCGCCATTGCAGGCGGGCTGGACAAACCCTATCCGCCGCAGAACGCCAGCCTGCAGGCGGAAATAGCTGAAAAAGGCGCGGTGGTGACAGAAGCTCCACTGGGCACAGCCCCCCTCCACCGCCATTTTCCGCGCCGCAACCGGTTGATTGCCGGGCTGACGCTGGGGTGCGTGGTAGTGGAAGCCGCCCCCAGATCCGGCACGCTGATTACCGCCCGGCTGGTGGGAGAGTATGGGCGGGAACTCTTCGCCGTTCCCGGTTCTCCGCTCGACCCGCGCTGCCGGGGCAGTAATGACCTGATCCGTAACGGCGCTGTGCTGACAGAAAGCGTGGCCGATATCCTGCCGCACCTGCCCCCCATGCCTGTGCCCTCCAGCCCTGCGCCCTCCAGCCCTGCGCCCCCCGCACACGCTGCCCCCCTCCCCACCGCTGCGCAGAGTGTGCTTTTTCCGCCAGCCGAGAGAAAAGACTCCTCCGCCCCACCCCGGAAGGACAGTTTCCCAGCCTCAGCCCACACGCCCGCCACGCATGGCCTCACGCCGCATCCTCCGGCCATTTCCGCCCCCGCGGCCCCTGTTCCACTCACCCGGACGTGTGAAGACCTGCGGGAAAAAGTGCTTGATATCCTCTCCTTTACGCCCATAGCGGTTGACGATCTGGTTAGGCGCTGCCAGTTCTCAGCTTCCGCCGTCTTGACCGTGCTCACGGAACTTGAGCTTTCTGGCTGTCTGGACTCACTCCCCGGCGGGCGTGTTGTTCTTGCTGCCAGTCATGGCAAAAATGGCTGATCTAGGTGCTGCTTCCGGCAGGTCGGAGAGAGTATGACTGACGTTGTGGTGGTCGAATCGCCCGCAAAGGCGAAAACGATCAACAAATATCTGGGTGATGGGTACACGGTGCTGGCCTCCTTCGGCCACGTGCGGGATCTTCCGCCCAAAGACGGGTCTGTGCGCCCGGATGAAGATTTTGCCATCTCCTGGCAGGCGGATGAGCGGGGCACCAGGCAGGTTGCCGCCATCATCAAGGCTCTGCGCGGTGCCAAAACCCTCTATCTCGCAACTGACCCGGACCGTGAGGGAGAAGCCATTTCCTGGCACGTCCGCGCCATGCTGGAAGAAAAGAAGGCGCTGAAAGGGGTGAACGTCCAGCGCGTCACCTTCAACGAGATCACCAAAAGCGCCATCCAGACCGCCATGGCCCACCCACGTGACCTCGATATGCCGCTGATCGAGGCCTATATGGCCCGCCGCGCGCTGGACTATCTGGTCGGGTTCACGCTCTCCCCCGTTCTGTGGCGCAAGCTGCCCGGCTCCCGCAGTGCGGGCCGCGTGCAGTCCGTCGCCCTGCGGTTGATCTGTGAACGCGAAGCCGAAATCGAGGTTTTCAAACCGCGTGAATACTGGACCGTTGTGGCCGCACTCGCCACGCCGTCCGGCGCGCCGTTTACCGCCCGCCTCACGCATCTGGACGGCAGAAAGCTCGAACAGTTTGACCTGAGCAATGCGGAACAGGCCGCCGCGGCCAAACAGGCCGTGGAAGCGGAAAACCTGTCCGTACGTTCGGTCGAACGCCGCAAGGTGCGCCGCAACCCGCAGCCGCCCTTCACCACCTCCACCCTGCAGCAGGAAGCCTCCCGCAAGCTGGGCATGGGGGCGCAGGTCACCATGCGCACCGCACAGCAGCTTTATGAGGGCATTGATGTGGGGGGTGAGACCGTGGGCCTCATCACCTATATGCGAACAGACGGCGTGCAGATGGCCAAGGAAGCCATTTTCTCCATCCGTGAGCATATCGGCCAGCATATCGGGGGGGATTACGTTCCCGCCCAGCCGCGCTTTTACAGCTCCAAGGCCAAGAACGCGCAGGAAGCGCATGAAGCCATCCGCCCGACGGATGTCTCCCGCACGCCTGCCTCCGTGGCGTCTCACCTCACGCCCGACCAGCGCCGCCTGTATGAGCTGATCTGGAAACGGGCTGTGGCCAGCCAGATGGAATCCGCCGCACTGGATCAGGTTGCGGTGGATATCGCCGGGCCGTCCAACCAGACCGTGCTGCGCGCCAACGGCTCCATCATCACGTTTGACGGCTTCCTGCGCCTTTATACCGAAGGCCGGGATGATACGGACAAACCGGCGGATGATGACTCCCGCATGCTGCCGCCCATGAAGGAGCACGATCCGCTCAAGCGTGAGGCCGTCACGGCGGATCAGCACTTCACGCAGCCGCCTCCGCGTTTCTCCGAGGCCTCACTGGTCAAGAAGATGGAAGAGATCGGCATTGGCCGCCCCTCCACCTACGCCTCCATCCTGACCGTGCTGCGCGACCGCAATTACGTCACGCTGGAAAACCGCCGCTTCATTCCCGAAGCGCGCGGGCGTCTGGTCACGGCGTTTCTGGTCTCGTTCTTCGAGCGGTATGTGGACACCACCTTCACCGCCAGCCTTGAAGAACTGCTGGACGATATTTCCGATGGCCGGGCCGAATGGAAACATGTGCTGGCCAACTTCTGGGATGCGTTTTCCAAAGCGGTTGCCGACACCAAGGACCTGACGATTACAGATGTCCTGAACGCGCTGGACAAGGATCTGGGGCCGTTCTTCTTCCCGCCACGGGAAGATGGGTCAGACCCGCGCCACTGCACCGCCTGCGGCACGGGCCGCCTTGGCCTCAAGCTGGGGCGCTATGGCGCGTTTATCGGCTGCTCCAACTATCCTGAATGCTCCTTCACCCGCCGCCTCTCCTCCGAGAGCGCGGAAGAGGGTGAAGGCGGGGCCGCCCTGAAGGACGGCATGCGCGTGCTGGGCCAGCACCCCGATACGGGTGAGGATATCACCGTGCGTCAGGGCCCCTACGGCCTGTACGTGCAGCAGGGCGAACCGGACCCGGCGGACAAGAAGGCCAAACCCAGACGCGCCTCCCTGCCCAAGGGTATGGATGGTGAAGCCATTACGCTTGATCAGGCTGTAGGCCTGCTCTCCCTGCCGCGCCTTGTGGGCCTGCACCCCGAGAGTGGTGAACCCATTGAAGCAGGCCTCGGCCGCTTTGGTCCCTATGTGAAAATGGGGGCGATCTTCGGCTCACTCGACAAGGATGACGATGTTCTGACCATCGGGCTGAACCGCGCTGTGGATGCGCTGGCCAAAAAGCTGGCCTCCATCCGCACGCTGGGCAACCACCCGAAAGATCAGGAACCTGTTCTGGTGCGCAAAGGCCGGTTTGGCCCCTATGCCCAGCATGGCAATCTGGTGGCCACCCTGCCGCGTGGCACGGACATGAATGACGTGACACTGGAAGAGGCCGTGGCGCTGCTGGCTGAAAAGGGCAAACCCCTGAAAGCCAAGGCCGGAGCTGCCAAGAAAAAAGCTGCACCCAAGGCCGCCGCCAAAAAGACCGCTGCCAAGGCCGAGCCGAAAACAGCCACAAAAAAGGCCACGACCAAAACCGCCGCGAAAAAAACGGCCACCCCTAAAGCGGCTGCAAAGAAAAGCGCTGCGGAGGATGGGGCCGAAGCCCCGGCCAAAAAGCCCGCCGCGCGGAAGAAAAAGGCGGACTGACCCTCGTGCAGAAAAGATCGGGGGCCGCAGCTCTGCCTGACCCTGCGGCCCTCCGGACTTTTCTGGAAGCAGACCGCACCCCTGTCTCCCCTCCCGATATTCTGCGGGCCTTCGGGCTGCCAGCGCATCTGAAAGCTGCCCTGCGGACCACCCTGCACGCCATGGCCGTCGCGGGGGATCTCGCCCTGCTGCCACCCGGCAGGCTGAAGGGTGTGACCGGCCTGCCGGAGACGGCACGCGGCATCATCACCCGCATGGGGCGCAACGGCCTGCCCGTCGCCTCCCTCCCGGATGACCCGCGCGGCAGTAGCGCGGCCCTTGTCACCAGCCATCTGGACGGCGCGTTGCTGCTCCCCGGTGATGAGGTCATTCTCCGCCTGCGTCCCGCCCTTGGCAGCAGCCTGCGGGAAGCCCGCCCCATCCGCCTGCTTGCCAGCACATCCCGGCAGATTGCCGCTGTGTTCCAGCCTGCCGCACCGGGCACGGATAAGGAAAGCCCCCCGGCACCGGACCGGCTGATCCCGTGTGACCCGAGGCTCACCCTGACCTTCTGCGTCTCCGCGCCGCCTGAGGCTGCGCACCCCCGGTCAGATCCGCGTCCGGCTCCAATCCCGGCCAGCGGGGATGTCGTGCTGGCCGACCTCCTGCCCATGCAGGACGGCCAGCCGCCAGCCGCCCACATCCGCACCATTCTCGGGCCAGCCACCGCTCCGGGCCAGCCCGCCACCCTCAGCCTGTTGACGCACGGCATCCCCACGGAATTCCCTGCGGAAGTGGAGGAAGAAGCGCGGCGGGTTGCACTCCCGCCTTCCCCCAATGAGCGCACAGGTGAAGGCACAGAGGCTTCCGGCACCTCTGCGGAGGAACGGACGGACCTGCGCACCCTCCCCCTCATCACTATTGATGATGCCACGGCACAGGACTTTGATGATGCCATCTGGGCCACCCGCACAGCGGAGGGGTTCCGGCTGATCATCGCCATTGCGGATGTCGCGCACTATGTCCAGCCGGGTTCCGCGCTGGATGCCGAAGCCAGAAAGCGTGGCAATTCCGTCTATCTGCCGGGCCGCGTGGTGCCCATGCTACCGCCCGCGCTCTCCGCAGGTGTGTGCTCCCTGAAACCGGGGGAGGACCGGCTGTGCCTGTTTGCAGAGCTGACCATAACCGGCGCGGGCCAGATCCTGTCTGGCAGACTGGGCCGGGGGATCATCAAGAGTGCGGCACGCCTGACCTATCAGACCGTGCAGCAGGCGCTTGATGGCACCCTCACGCCAGAGCAGAGCGCCTGCCTTGCCTCTCTGCCGCCTGACCTGCTTCCCACACTTCAGGCCGCAGCGGACGCCTTGCAGGAAGAGGCAAAAGCCCGAGGCGTTCAGACGCAGCCGGAAGAGGAATATTGTGTCACGCTGGACGCCCATGGCCAGCCCGCCGCCTTTACCCTGCGGGAGCGCCTGCCCGCGCATGATCTGGTGGCGGCCTTCATGATTGCCGCCAACCGGTTCACGGCGGAAACTCTGGTGCGGCACAACGCCGCAGGGCTGTTCCGGGTGCATCCAGCCCCCGCCCCGACGCACCCCCAACCCCGCCAGATGGCCCGCTATGCCGCAACGCCGGGGCAGCACCATGGTCTGGCGCTGGCGCATTATACCCATGCCACCAGCCCTATTCGGCGCTATGCGGATCTTGTGACACACCGCGCACTCCTCAGCACCCTGCATCAGGGCAGCAACCGCAAGACGCCCGAACCGGACAGGGCAGACCTGCCCGCGCTGGCCGGGCACCTCCAGATGGCGGAACGCCGGGCCGCATCCGCGGTGCAAAGCTGCCAGAACAGGCTGGCTGCCATTTTTCTGACCCCTTTTATCGGGCAGACTCTGCAGGCCCATGCTACAGCAGCAACACGGAACGGCCTTGCCATAACATTGACGAAAACAGGAACTCCGTCTTTCCTTTCCTTCCGTGCCTTGCCGGATGGAACAGGGATGAATGACGAGTCGGTATCCAAGCGCCCAGACCTCAGTTCAGGAACCCCGTTCCTGAGCTGCGCGGTGCTGCCTGTTGTCCTGACAGCAACCCACCCGGCGCAGGGCACACTTGCTCTGGTGCCCATCTCCCACCCCTCCAGCATACAGTCAGGCAAAATCCAGTCCTCCAGCGTGGCCCCGGCCCCCGTACACCATGCCAGCTAGCACAGCCCGCCGCCTGCTCTCCGTTCCGTTGCGCCGCGCACTGCCCTGCATTCTGATCGCAACCCTGCTGATCTCTCAGCCGTCCTCTGCGCGCGCGCAGAGCAGTTCGCCCCAGCCGGGGCCGGACAGACTGCCCGCCGCCCCGCCTGATGCCTCACAGGCCACCCCGACCAAAGCCGCCACAGCGGCACCGGCAGCTCCCGCACAAGCGAAGCCAGCCCCTGCGGCAGCCCCGGCCCCCGGCGGCGCGCAGCCCGCTCAGCCGCAGGCGGCCACTGCCCAGACGGGAGACGCCCGGACCGGCACCCCACAAACCGGCAGCGCGCAGGCTCCGGGCACACCGCCCGGCAACGCGCAAACAGGTGGTGCGCAGACTGATGCGCCGCACACTGGCAGTGCACAGAGTAGCAGCGCACAAACAACTGGCGGTGCACAAACCACCAACACGCAAGCTGGCGGCACGAACCCCGGCAATACGCCCCCCGCCGGTCAGCCAGAGGCCCCGCAGGCAGCGCCCGCGCAGCCGGATGCGCCACAACCTGAGCCTCCGCCCATTGATATGGGGCTGATCCGCTCCGTGATTGGCACGGCGCTGGAGTTTCTCGGCCCGCGCACACTGGAGCCGCACTCCAGCCGGGAATTCACCCTGTGGGGTCTGGGCTGTCTGACTGCGCTGGACCCGATGCTCACGCTCGATTCCCGCGGGGCGGACATCCGCCTTCTGGCCGGACAAACCAGCCTGATCTCTCAGGCCGCCCCGCCGGCAGGCCATACGGAAGACTGGGCAAAGCTGGCGGTGGATTTCATGACGGCCGCCCGCGCCCACTCCGAGGCCCTGCGCAACGCCAGCCGGGATGATCTGGTGCAGGCGTTCTTTGATGAGCTGTTCAACCATCTGGACCCGTATTCCCGCTATATCGGCCCCTCCTCCGCCACCACGGACCGTCAGGCCCGCGTAGGGGGAGAAGCCGATGCCGGGATCAGCCTGACGCGCAAGGGGCGGGATATCGTCGTCTCCGCCGTGAATGCCAACGGCCCCGCGTGGTCCGCCACGGTTGACCCGGGTGACAAGCTTCTGGCCGTTGATAACCGGCTGACCGCAGGGCAATCACTTGAAACCGTCACCGGCTGGCTGCGGGGTGAGGAAGACTCCCGCGTGACCCTGCGCCTGCTCACACCCGGGCACAGGCGCGGCCATACCATTGTGCTGCGCCGCGCCAAGGTACCGCCCGAAACTGTTTTCGCCTTTGCCAGCGGCCCGCTGGTGGTCCTGCGCGTGACCTCCTTTTCTTCCGATACCGCGGAAGAAATGAGCCAGTATCTGGATCAGGCCACGCAGGACACCACCCTGAAAGGGCTGATTATCGACCTGCGCGGCAACCGTGGCGGCGTGCTGCAACAGGCCGTAACAGCCGCAGCCCTGCTGCTGGACCGCGGTGTGGCCGCCGTGACAGACGGGCGGGACCAGCAGGCAAACCACATCTGGGCCGTGCAGGGCGGAGACATGACCAAGGGCCTGCCCATTGCCATCCTTGTGGACGGACGTACGGCCAGTGCCGCGGAAATTCTGGCTGCCGCACTGGCGGACCATCGCCGCGCGGTGGTGATCGGCAGTTCTACACTCGGCAAGGGTCTGGTGCAGACCGTGGCGCAGTTGCCCGATGAAGGGGAACTGTTCGTGACATGGAGCCGTGTGATTGCCCCCCTCCACTGGCCGTTGCAGGGCCTGGGGGTGATGCCCCAGATCTGCACAAGCCTTGGCGAGAGTGACATGGCGCGCCAGATGCACAGCCTCGCGGCCGGAAAGCTGGACAACCAGCCGGCGGTAGAGGCCTCACGCCTTGCCCGCTTCCCGCTGCCGGTCTCGCGCATTCTGGCCATTCGCAAAGCCTGCCCGGCCGCGCTGGGAGGGGACCGGGATCTGGAGACAGCCCGCGCCGTGCTTGAAAATCCGAAATGGTACAAAACGGCCATCTCCGCCATACCGGATGATAACGCCCCCTCTGGCCCTGCCTCGCATTGATGGCCACATACACCCGATGACACCCCCGCGCCTGCGTTCAGAGCTTGTGGCCCGCGCACTCCTCCGCCAGTGCGGGCAGGATGGCCGCTCCGCCATGATGCTGCGGCGCGGAGATGCCGATGCCGGGGGCATTCTGGTTGTTCTGCTTGGGCGGGATGGCACCGCGGTCCTTCTCAGCCAGACCCGCACAGCGGAAGGTGAACCCGCATGGCTGAAGGCTTCCGGGGAGCATCCCCTTACGCCGGAAGACACACAGATGTTTCTTGACCGGCAGATCCGCTACGACCCGGATTTATGGGTTCTGGAAGTAGAAGCGCCGGATTTCAGACCTCCGTTTGAAGCAACGCTGGTCTGATAAGAGCTAGAGGCTGCCAGAAAAAACTGCCCTGTCCACTCCGCCTGCCTGACATTTTTTTGCACTGAAATGCAGAGGTGTTATGGTCCGTTCAGGCCGCCTCCGGGCTCTCCGGCGGCCTTTTCCGCCACAAAATCCTATTATTAGTTCATCACGCCCTGCTTTTCAGGCAACCTTCTGAAGATGTGTGACTTATGTCACACGCCACTGGCTCCGATTACACATAAAACGGGGCTGTTGTTAAAAACAGTTTCCACAAGCTGTTGCACCCAAGGCCACTTTACAGCAAAGAAGGCAGGCATATGTGCCTCGTGCACCAAGATCACAATGCCCGGCCACTGCGGAAACAGTGCCACAGCAGGGAGAAGAACATGAAGCTGCGCCAAGGCCTCCTCGCGCAATCACTGCTTTCTGCGCCGTTTGTCACAGGTTTTCTGCTGTTTGCTGCTCCAGCCATGGCTCAGCCCGTTCAAGGCCTGTACATTGCCGGCGAAGGAGGAGCCTCCTTCAATCAGGACCAACGTGTACGCACGTCCAACATGTTCCCTGATGGGCGGGACCGCTGGCGCACGGGCGCTACCGGAATCGGCTCTCTCGGCTATGGTCTGGGCAATGGCTTCCGCGTTGAGATTGAGGGCGACTACCGAAATCAGACCTACCAGCGGTTTGTAACCAACTCCCTCACCAGCAAGGCTGATGGCCGCCGCCAGACCTACGGCGTGATGGCCAATGCCCTGTTTGATATGGATATCGGCAAGCCCTGGCTGTTCCCCTATTTCGGCGCAGGCGTGGGCTATGGCTGGACAGCCATGAACACCTCCATCACGGCTCCGGGCAACCAGTTGTCCCAGCATGTAGGCGGCACGTTTGGCAATTTTGCCTATCAGGGCATCTTTGGCCTCTCCTTCCCCATGCCGTGGGTTGTGGGGCTTTCCGCCACGGCGGAATACCGCTTCTGGACGATGCTCGGCCCGCAGTCCCACAGCTCTTCCGCATGGGGCACCATTGGCGGTGCGAATCAGTCCAAGCCCTATAGCTTTGCCACCGGCAACCGGGACACCAAGACAGATTTCAACCACTCCCTGATGCTGGGCCTGCGGTATGAGTTCAATCCGGCTCCCCCGCCGCCGCCGCCAGCCGCAGAGCCCATCGCGGCTCCGGCCCCGCAGCCGGCCCGCAGCTATCTGGTGTTCTTTGACTGGGATAAATCCTCCCTGACCTCCCGCGCCCGGTCCATCGTAGCCGTGGCGGCTCAGGCCAGTGCCCATACCAGCCTCACGCGCATTACCGTTTCCGGCTATACGGATAACTCATCCGCATTCCCCGGCCAGAAGCGTGGGGAGGCCTACAACCTGAAGCTCTCCCTGCGCCGTGCGGAAATCGTGAAGGCTGAACTGGTGCGTGATGGCGTGCCCGGCTCCACCATCGATATTCACGGCTATGGTGAAGCGAATCCGCTGGTTAAAACCGGCCCCAACACCAAGGAACCGCAGAATCGTCGGGTGGAAATTCTCTTCCGCTGACCCGGCACGCCCTCCGGGCCTCTGCTGCTTCTTGCGTCTGTTCTTCACATAAAAAAACGCTGCTCCGGTTTTCCACCAGAGCAGCGTTTTTTGTGCTGCGACCCCTTATCAGCCCGGCCCCGAGCCCCAGTCTGGCACCCGGTAACAGGCTTTCCAGAACGGGGAGGACATCACCCTCCCGCTCCGGGTGCGCCTTACAGCCCGGAGAACAAGGAGGTCGAGAGATAGCGTTCCGCAAAAGAGGGTGCGATCGCGACAATCGTCTTGCCTTCAGAGGTTGGCTTTTTCGCCACCTGAATGGCCGCATGCAGCGCGGCCCCCGAAGAAATCCCAACCGGAATACCGTCCAGCCGCGCACAGCGGCGGGCCGCCGCAATGGCTTCCCGTTCAGAAACAGTCAGCACGCCATCCAGCAATTTTGTATTGAGTGTCGCCGGGCAGAAGCCGGGGCCAATACCCTGAATCCCGTGCGGGCCAGGTTCATCCCCATTCAGAATGGCACTTTCGGTAGGCTCCACCCCGAACACCTGTAACCCCTTGCGGCGCGGCTTCAGCGCCTCTGCAATGCCCGTAGCCGTGCCACCCGTGCCAACACCGGCAATCACGATGTCCACCGTGCCGCTGGTATCCACCCAGATTTCTTCCGCGGTCGTGGCGGCATGCACTGCCGGGTTGGCAGGGTTATCAAACTGGTCCGGCATCCAGGCATCCGGTGTTTCCTGAATAATCTCGCCCGCGCGGGCAATAGCCCCGGCCATACCCAGGCGCGCTGGTGTCAGCTCAACCTGCACATCCATCAGCCGGAGCATCCGCCGCCGCTCGATGGAGGCACCCTCCGGCATGGTGACAATCAGGCGGTAGCCGCGTGCCGCAGCCACAAAACCCAGAGAGATGCCTGTATTGCCGGATGTCGGCTCCACCAGCACTGTGCGGCCCGGCGTAATACGCCCCTCCCGCTCCGCCTGCAGCACCATGGCCGCGCCAATACGGTCCTTCACCGAACCCAGCGGGTTGAAGAATTCAAGCTTGAGCAGAAGGCGGCTTTTCAGGCCTTCCTCCTGTGAGAGGTGCGGCAGGGCGACCAGCGGCGTTCCACCAACAACCCCGAGGACCGAGTCGTAAACTTTCCCGCGCGGTGCTGCAAAACCGTAACCGCCTCCGGTTTTCTCCAGATCTGTCATGAAGTCGCCTTTTCTTTGCCTTCTCTTCAGGCTCTTTTATAATACGAATTATCAGCGTAGATAAACAGAAGAACGCCTGCTATATCTCCATACAACCTATGTTTAACAATAAATTTGCTTCTTTCTGAGGTGAAAGGAAACCAGATCATGATCCTCCGTCGGGACAGAGCCATGACAGCCGTTCTTATCATGCTGGACGTGGCCTTTCACGCAGGACGCTCCGGCACTGTCAGTGCTGCCGATATTGCCGAACGGTCTGCACTGGCCCGGCGCGGGATTGAACCGCTGCTTCAGGCCCTGTCCCGCACCGGCCTGCTGGAGAGCATTCGCGGGCCGCGCGGCGGCTATCGGCTGGGCCGCCCCCGCCGGGATATTTCTCTGGTCGATATTATCAATGCCGTCACGCAGGATGACACAAATGTTGATGACGGCCCGCAAGGCCCGCTGTTCAGCAAGGTCATCGAACCATGCTGGAAGCAGTTTGACAAAGACCTGACCGCCCAGATGAAAAAAACCACGCTGGATGATCTGGTGAAGAAAACCGAGAACAGTGGCCTGAAGCGCCCATTGAGCGAGCCGATTTCCTTCTCAATTTAAGCCCGCCTGCTTACGGAGCCACCGGCAAGACCGGTGGCCCATAAAAAAACGCGCTGCACCGGAAGGCCCGGTGGCAGCGCGTTTTCTGTTTCAACCCGCCTCACAGAGGGCAGGACAACCGCCGCAGCGGCCCCTGCCCTTGCGTGACAGATTTATTTCTTGTGGCTGACCGCACGACGGCGGGTCGTTGTGGCTTTCTTGGTCTTGGAGGGCTCAGCCTTCTTGACCACGGGAGCCGGTGCCTTGGGCAGCACAACGCCTGTGGCATCAACCTGCACCGTAACCTTCAGGTTTGTGCGCTTTGCACCCGGACCAGGCACCAGAATGGCTGTGAAGCTATCCGGCCCGGCATATCCCATGGTGGGGGTGTAGCTCACATGTGTGTCATCATCCAGGCTGTACAGGAACGTCTTACCGTGTTCCGGAGCCGGAGAAACACCGAAGGAGGCATAGGCCTTCCCGGAGTCCTGAGAGACCTTCAGGTCGCACAGACCATCATCCGAGCGCACCGTCATGGTGGTGCTCAGGCTTCCATCTGCCTCTTTTTTCAGAGGGGTGGTCTGGCAGACCGCAGATTTCTTCATATACCCGAACGGGTTGGGAGATCCGGTCCGAACTGGGCCACCTGTTGTTGCACAGCCGGCAAGCATACCACCAGTTAGCGCCAGAACGGCAATTCCTCGCAAGCGCACTCGACAGCTCCGCTTCAATATTTATTAAATACAATGAACCTTCTGCGCACCGTATGGCGGGTAAATCAGGCAAACTTATGCCCATCTCTCACCAGTGCCGCATGATTCGCCTTTGCCTTTAGAACATACTGAAGAAGGAAGAAAGAGGGATAAGCTACTCCGCCCTGCACGGCAGCCACACTTTACCTGCCAGCAGGCCGCCCTCTGCTCAAAGAAAACATCATTTTGCCAGAAATTAGGGGTCTGGAAAGAAGCACTGTGTCATCCCTGTGTTCCGGCCTGCCCGAAAAGAGAATTCTGCCTGCTGAAATGCTGAGACGCGGTATGAAAAAATACTTCTATCTTTCTCTGCTGAATACGCTATTTCGTTCACCAAACCTTGTAGAAACCGTTTCATACGCTGAGCCTGTCGGGGAGACCTTGATGTGAAGAGGCAAGCCCGCTCCAGCATGTATCGGAGGACCCGCATGTCTTTTTCCCGCTTTCTTGCCGCCGGTGCTGTCGCCTTTGGTGTACTGCACAGCACCGTGACCTTTGCCGCCACCCCGTGCGGCCACTCCCCCGCGCATGAAGCCTTTAATATTCAGGCGCTGAAAAGTGAGCTGATGGTCACAGCGCTCTCCTGCAACGCGCAGGACCGCTATAATGCGTTTGTCGGCAAGTTCCGCAGCACATTGCTGGATGAAGAACAGAAGCTGAACTCCTATTTCCGCACCACCTATGGCCGCAGCGCCCAGCGTGAGCATGATGATTACATCACGCAGCTCGCCAACGTGCAGTCTGAAAAAGGCCTCCAGTCCGGCACCATCTTCTGCATGCAGCGTCTGGCCATGTTTGATGAAGTGAATGCGCTGGAAAAGGCCGAAGATCTGGCCAACTACACGGACGCCAAGGACATCACCCAGCCCGCGTCCTTTGAAACCTGCGCCGCTCCGGCTTCTTCCCGCCCGGCACGCCCTTCCCGCCGCGCCACGAAGGCCAAAACAGCCCACCGCGCCTGAGGCCATGCTTTGCGGCGGATGTTTCCGTGTTTCAGGCCTAACATCCGCCGCACGTCTGACAGGCCTGCTTGACGAATCACCGACAAAGCGGGACAGACCTAATCCATGAGCGACCTGTTTTCTGCGCCCCAGCCCGCCCGCAAGCCTGCGGGGAAGTCCGCAACTCCAGCCGAGACCAGCCCTCAGGCGTATGACGCAAGTGCTATTGAGGTTCTGGAAGGGCTTGAGCCCGTTCGCCGTCGCCCCGGCATGTATATTGGCGGCACGGATGAGTCTGCCCTGCACCACCTCGCCGCCGAAGTGCTGGATAACGCGATGGACGAAGCCGTGGCCGGTCATGCCACGGCCATTGATGTGCGGCTGGACCCTGAAAACCGTCTGACCATCCGGGATAACGGGCGCGGCATCCCGGTGGATGCGCATCCCCGCTTTCCCGATCGCTCCGCTCTGGAAGTTATTCTCACCACCCTGCATGCGGGCGGAAAATTTTCGGGCAAGGCCTACGCCACATCAGGCGGCCTGCACGGAGTCGGCTCTTCCGTGGTGAATGCGCTGTCTTCCCGCATGGATGTTGAAATCGCGCGTGACCGCGCCATCTGGCGGCAGGCCTATGAACGCGGCAAACCCGTCACGGCGCTGGAAAAAGTCGGCCCCACACAAAACCGGCGCGGCACCCAGATCAGCTTCCAGCCGGACACGCTGATTTTCGGGGCGCATGTATTTGTGCCGTCCCGCCTCTATAAGCTGTGCCGCTCCAAGGCTTTCCTGTTCCGCGGCGTCACTATCCGCTGGTCCTGTGATCCCTCCCTGATCAAGGCGGGGGATGAAACTCCGGCGGAAGCGGTGCTGCATTTCCCCGGCGGTCTGGCAGACAGCCTGACGGACGAACTCGGCCCGAATGCGCCGCTGCTCACCCCGCTCTGGGCGGGTGATGCCAGCCTGCCACCCGCCGCCAATGGCACGGACAATGGCCGGGTGGAATGGGCTGTCGCCTTTCTGGAAAGCGGCACCTCGGCCCTCTCATCCTACTGCAACACCATTCCCACCCCCCAGGGCGGCACGCATGAGGCAGGCTTCCGCAATGCCCTGCTCAAAGGCCTGCGGGCATGGGGCGAGCAGCGTTCCAACAAGAAAGCGGCCGCGGTAACGGCGGAAGACGTGCTGGGCATGATTGCCGCCAAGCTCTCCGCCTTTATCCGGGACCCGCAGTTTCAGGGCCAGACCAAGGAAAAGCTGACCTCCACTGAGGCGAGCAAACTGGTGGAAACCGCCCTGCGGGACAGGTTTGACCACTGGCTGGCCCAGAACCCTCCACAGGCCGATTCCCTGCTGGCCTTTGTGATTGAGCGCGCAGAAGAACGCCTGCGCCGCCGCGAGCAGAAAGACACACTGCGCAAAAGTGCCACGCGCCGCCTGCGCCTGCCCGGCAAGCTGACGGACTGCACGCGGGAACGGGCGGAAGAAACTGAAATCTTTCTGGTGGAAGGTGATTCCGCCGGTGGCTCCGCCAAGCAGGCCCGTAACCGGGAAACACAGGCCGTGCTGCCCCTGCGCGGGAAAATTCTGAACGTGGCCAGCGCCACCACGGAAAAACTCCGCGCCAATCAGGAGCTGCGGGATCTGATCGAAGCGCTCGGCTGCGGCTCGGGAGACCGGTTTGACCTGAGCAAGCTGCGCTACGGGCGTGTGATCATCATGACCGACGCAGACGTGGATGGCGCGCACATCGCCTCCCTGCTCATGACATTCTTCTACCGTGAACTGCCCGACCTCATCCGCAACGGGCGGCTTTATCTGGCCCAGCCGCCGCTTTACCGGCTGACGCAGGGCGCACATTCCGTCTACGCGATGGATGATGCGGACCGCGACCGCAAAATGAAAACGGCCTTCAAGGCGCGTGGCAAGATTGATGTCTCCCGCTTTAAAGGTCTGGGGGAAATGCCCCCGGCGGACCTGAAAGAAACCACCATGGACCCCAGGCACCGCACCCTGCTGCGCGTGGTGGCCCTGCCGGAAGACCGTCTGGCCACACGGGAGATGGTGGAAAGCCTGATGGGCCGCAAGCCGGAACTCCGCTTTGCCTTTATTCAGGAACATGCCCAGTCTGTTGGTGAACTGCTGGATGTATGATCCAGCCCCCCTTTTCTAACGTCATGTTCGGCATGCTCCGGACTTCTGGATATTTCTGAGCATGCCCGGTTCCTCTCCCAACACATCTGTCAGGGAGCGCCTTCTGGCGCTGGTCCAGCTTATTGGCAGTATGATCTGCCTTCAGTTCGGCTCTTCTCTCGCCAAATCCCTGTTCCCGCTGTTCGGCCCATCCGGCATGGTGGGCCTGCGCACGGGGTTTGCCGCCGCCGCGCTGGTGCTGTTTTTCAGAAGCTGGAACGCCCTCTCCCGCCGCACCCTGCGGCTGGTCATGCCATACGGGGTGGCCATTGCCGGGATGAACTTGTGCTTCTATCTGGCCCTGCAACGCATTCCGCTGGGCATGACTGTCGCCATTGAATTTACCGGCCCGCTGTTTCTGGCCTTCATCGGTTCCCGCAGGCTGGCGGATATCGGCTGGATTGCCCTGACCGTGCTGGGCCTGTGCCTGCTGCTGCGCCCGGATACAGCAGCCCTGCCGGATATGATGGGTGTGGCCTATGCCGTGGGCGCCGCCATCTGCTGGGCGCTCTACATCATTTTCGGCAAACGTCTGGCAGGCAGGATCTCCCCCGGCCATGCCAGCGCCCTTGGGCTGTTGTGCAGCGCCAGCATTCTCTTCCTGCCCTGCTTTGTCCCGGCATTTGGTGTGGGGCTGCACCACCCGCTCCTGCTAGGCATGGCGGTGCTCGTCGCGCTCAGTTCCTCAGCGCTGCCCTACGCACTGGAAATGCAGGCCATGCACCGCCTCTCCGCACGGGATCTGGGCGTGCTCTACAGTCTGGAGCCGGTCTGTGCCGCCTGCGCGGGAATTCTGCTGCTGCATGAAACACTCTCCCTCCTGCGTATGGGAGGCATTCTGTGCATTGTCGTGGCTTCGGCCGGAACAGTGCTGACCCCGCGCAAGACAGACCCTTCGGGTGATTTGCCGGAACAGCTGTAATAGCGCTGGAACTTTCCTGATAAACCAGACAGACACGCATCCGGTCCGCTGAACACGCCACCCGGCCTGCCCGCCCATCGGCAGGCTGGGGCACACACTGTTTGGCCCGTGCGGACTTATCTCAGCCGATCGAGTTCGTTCTCCGGGACGATCAGCCACCCTGCTCCATGCCACACAAGCAAGAATGAACGCCGCGCCGTTTATCCGTCCGTGCAGAAACCCCGAGACAGCCAGCAAACGGGTAGCCGGTGCGCAGGCAACCAGTTACCGGAAAGTCAGTTTACTGGGCCGCCAGCTTAGCCGGGCAACAGCTTACCGCGCCGCCAGATGCAGCGTGGTCTGGACAGAGGATGCCGAGGCCGTTACCGCACCATGATGCATGGCCTGCATCACAACCGGATCAAACAGGCGCGTAAAGCTGCCGGGGTGGAAGCCCATCCAGAGGGTAACCAGCGCCAGAGGGACCAGCACGGCAACCTCCCCCATGCTCAGGTCACGCAGCAGATGCATGGTGTCCCGCAGGCCACCAAACAGCACGCGCCGATAGAGGGAGAGCATGTACACCGCCCCCATGATCATGGTGCCCCCGGCCAGCAGCGCCACCCAGAAAGACACATGGATGGCCCCCATCAGCACCAGCACTTCCCCCACAAAAGCGCCTGTGCCGGGCAGGCCGATATTGGCCATGGTGAACAGCATGGTCAGCAGGGCAAGCACCGGCATCTGCCGGGCCACGCCCCCCAGAGCGGAAATCTCGCGGGTGTCCGTGCGCAGGGCAACGGCGGAGACGCAGAAGAACAGGGCGGCAATCACCACGCCATGCGAGAGCATCTGGAAAATTGCGCCATCAATGCCTTCCGCTGTCAGGGTGAACAGGCCCACGGCAATCATACCCATGTGGGAGAAGGAGGAATACGCAATCACCCGCTTCATATCGGTCTGGGCAAACGCGACAAAGGCCGCATAAAGAATCGCCACCACCCCAAGCCCCAGCACATACGGCGCGAACAGGTGGGCGGCATCAGGGAACATCAGCACCCCGAACCGCAGCAGACCATACGCCCCGGCCTTGGACAACACGCCGGAAATCATGGCGGAAGCCGGAGCAGGCGCTTCTGAATACGCATCAGGCAGCCAGGCATGCAGCGGGAACAGCGGCAGCTTCACGCCGAAGGCCAGCAGGAAGGCCAGCAGCAGCCAGCCTTGCAGGGAAGGCGCGAAGCCCGCCTGCATCAGGGCCGGGATATCGGTGGTGCCTGCCTGCTGCCACATCACGATCAGGGCAATCAGCATGAACAGCGAGCCACCAAACGTGAAGAGAAAGAACTGAAGAGACGCCCATACGCGCTTCGCCCCGCCCCAGATCCCGATCATCAGGCTGGCGGGGATGAGTGTTGCTTCATAAAACACATAGAACAGCAGGAGGTCCTGCGCGGAAAACAGGCCGAACAGGGCGGTTTCCAGCAGCAGCATGGCCACCACGAATTCCCGCATCTGCGTCCGTACAGTCCGCCCCCCGGCGGCAATGGCCAGCGGCGTGAGAAACGCGGTGAGCAGGATAAACACCAGCGAGATGCCATCCACCCCGGTATGATAGGAAATCCCGGCATCCGTCACCCAGCCGAGCCGGGTTTCAAACTGAAGGCCGGGTGTTGCCGGGTTGAAACTGCACCACAGCCCCACACTCAGCGCCAGCACGCCCAGACTGGTGCCCAGCCCAACCCACCGGGCGAGAAGGCTTTGCCCCTCCCCCCGACAGACGAGCCAAACCACCAGCGCACCCGCCAGCGGACCATAAGTTATCAAAGCAAGCAGAGCGTGGGACACGGCGTTTTTACCATCCGGATTTCATCACTTCATTCTGACCCTGCCCCTTTTTAGGTCAGGAAACCAGAGAAGTTCTGTTCACGTTCCGCAGAGCATACGCCAATACTCTGTGAGAACCTGAGGGTTTTCAGCGCCGTCCGAACAATTTTTCCAGATCTTTTTTGCTGAGTTTCAGCCATGTCGGCCGCCCGTGGGAGCATGTGCCAGCCCGGGGTGTTGCCTCCATCTGCCGCAGCAGAGACTCCATTTCCTCCCGGCTTAAGCGCCGCCCCGCGCGGATACTGCCATGGCAGGCCATGCGGGCAATCACCGCATCCAGCCGCCCGTCCAGCGTGGGCATTTCATCCGGCGCGCCGCTTTCATCCGCTTCCAGCTCATCGGCCAGGTCCCGCAGCAGGCCTACCGCATCGCTCGTGTTCAGCATGGCGGGCAGTGCCCGCACCAGAACGGCGGCCCCGCCAAAGGCTTCCAGCTCAATACCCAGCCTGGCCAGCATCTCCTGACGGCTGACCAGCAACTCCACCTGCCCGCGTGGCAGTTCCACCACATCCGGCACCAGCAGCCGCTGCCCCTGTACACGCCCGCTCAGAAACTGTTCCCGCAGGCGTTCATGCGTCAGCCGTTCATGCGCCGCGTGCTGGTCCACCAGTACGAGGCTACCATCCGCCGCCACCGCAATCACATAAGTATCCAGCACCTGCGCCACTGCCGCCCCAAGCGGATGCGCCGCAGCCGACTCCGTGGGTACCCCGTAAGGAGCATCGCCCTGAAGGCCCGTTTGTGACGCGCCAGCCTGCACCGCGCTCCCTTGAGCAAAGCCGACCTGCTCCCCGGCGGCCTGGTCAGACATCTCACCCGACAGCCCTGTGCCCGCGAAGGCTCCAGCTTCAGCCCCGGTCCCGCCGCCCCCTGCGCCGTGCCCTGCCGCAGTATGCGCCTCGTACAGACCGCCCTCCTCCGCCGGAGGCAAAGGCGGCAGCATGCGGGCGGAAGGGGTATCCCCCAACGCGAGGCGTGGCTCTGCAAAGCGGCTGTGTGGCGTGGTGAAAGGCGCTGCCTGTCCGGGCGCTGGCGGGGCTGGCTGCTGCGGAGTGTTTTCCGGCGGATACCAGATGCGCCCCGGCCTGACGGCTGAAAAGGAGGGCCGCACCCCAACATTCCCCGCCCCGCCTTCCAGCGCACGCCCCAGCGTGCCGATCACCAGAGAGCGCACGGCGGCTTCATCCGCAAAGCGTAATTCTGTTTTGGCGGGGTGAACGTTCACATCCACACGGTCTGGCGGGATGGTGAGCATCAACGCCACCACAGGGTGCCGCCCTGCCTCGATAACCCGCCGATACGCTACCCGCACGGCGGTTTTCAGCACAGGGTCCACCACCGGGCGACCATTGACCAGCATGAACTGCCCCGCCGCCGTGGCCCGATGCACGGACGGGCCGCAGGCAAAGCCGGACAGTGTCATGCCATCCCGCTCGCCATAAATTTTCAGGAACCCATCTGCCTCGTTCGCGCCCAGCAGGGCCGCCGCCCGGGCCGCCATATCCTGCGCGGGCAGGTCAAACAGCACGCGGTCATCCATCCTGAAGCGGAAGGCCGTTTCCGGCACAGCGAGTGCGAGACGCCGCACCACACTTTCCGCGTGGCTGCCTTCAACACGCGGGCTCTTGAGGAATTTACGCCGGGCCGGGGTGGCAAAAAACAGGTCTTCCACCACCACGCTGGTGCCGGGCGCGCCAGCCGAGGGTTCCGGCTGGAAAACCTTGCCGCCTTCAACCCGAATGGTCCACGCACCACTTTCCCCGCGCGGGCGGGACGTGATGCTCAGCCGTGCCGCCGCGCCGATAGAGGGCAGCGCCTCCCCCCGGAAGCCAAGCGTGCGGATATGAACAAGGGATTCGTCCTGCAATTTGGACGTGCAATGGCGTTCAACCGCCAGTGTGAGTTCATCCGGGAGCATACCAATCCCGTCATCCGTCACAATAATCTGGTCTATCCCGCCTTTTTGCAGGCTGACATCCAGCCGCCGCGCCCCGGCATCTATGGCGTTTTCCACCAGTTCCTTCAGGGCGGCCGCAGGGCGTTCAATCACCTCACCCGCGGCGATGCGGTTAACCAGAACCTCCGGCAGCCGCCGCAGCGTGGGGCGCAGCGGCACAGCGCCGGAGAGATCAGAAAAACCGGAGGGGGGAAGCGGGTCCGACATGGTCAGACCTCACCCCTCAGAACAGGCCGGATTTTTTGGGGTGCACCGTGGGCGTGACGCCTTTGGTCGGTTTGTCCCCCAGCGCGGCATTGGCCTTCAGGCGGCGGTTTTCCGCATCGGCATCCACAGCGGAACCGGCATTCCCGCCTTTCCAGAACATGATCTGGCGGACAAAGCCGGACCCGGCCTCGCCCAGTTCGCCTTCATCCGGGGCATCAGATGCGGTAGAGGCTTCATTCACCAGCATGGTCTGGCCACCGCTGGTGTCACCATTGGTGCCATGCAGGGCAACATCAGGTGAAAGCGTTTCCAGCGCCTGGAGGCGCTCGCTCTCATCCTGCGGGCGCTCAGCCCCGCTGACCGGTCTGGCCAGTGCATCCATAGGCGGCATGGACAGCGGCGCACGGGTGGTAACGGTATATTCATCCGGCATGCTGCGTTCCAGCCCGAACGCGCGGGCTGCTTCAGAGCCGGAACACCCGCTCAGAATTACGCAGCCACCAAGAAGAAGCAGCGGAGAAATCAGTGTCGAGACACGGCACGCCATCTTCTGTCTTATATCCTTCCTGCCCAGCCTGCCGGTTCTGGCAGGATGCTTTAAAATCACGATGCCTGCTGCGGCTTGTCCCCAAGCACACTCTGCAACACCAGAACACAGACCGCACATACTATAGCGGAGTCAGCCACATTAAACACATACCATGACCAACCAAAAGCATGCGCATGAATAAAATCGACCACGGCCCCATAGCGTACCCGGTCTATCACATTCCCGATGGCGCCGCCGGTAATGGCTCCCACGCAGGCGGCCGTCAGCCTGCTGGGGGTTCTGGCCATCCAGACCAGCAGGCCGCAGGCCACGCTGAGTGCAATGATGGAGAATAGAATCCGCCCCGCATCCCCAAGGCCGCCAAACATGCCGAACGTGACCGCATGGTTCCAGACCATGGTGAAGTTCAGGAACGGCAGAATGGCAATGGACACCCGATCCGGCAGGTCCAGCCCGTATAAAATCCAGTATTTGCTGAGCTGGTCCGCCGAGAGAGCCAGCATCAACACCAGAAACCCCAGGCTGAACGGCCTGCGCAGAAGCGGCGTGCTCACACTCCCTCCCGCACGGCGGCCATGACCTGCTGTTCCTGCTCCGCCACCACATCAGCACAGCGCAGGCACAGGCCCGGTGCTTCCGCACGGCTGCCGGTTTCGGGCAGCACTTTCCAGCAGCGGACACATTTTTCACCCTCTGCCGGGCGGACCACCGGGGCACCGTGCAGTTCCCCGCCTTCATCCCCCTCCGTGTAGACCGAGCCGCTCTGCGGCGCGATCAGCACATCAACATGAGAGACAATGGCCAGTTCACTCCAGTTCACCCCGGCAAACTCGGCGGCTTCCTTTTCAGAAAGGGTGAGTTCCACCTGCGCCTGCAGGGAGGAACCTACCGTGCCATCGCGCCGCGCCCCCTCGATTTCCGTGGTGATGATCCGGCGGACAGCCCGCAGGCGCGTCCAGCGTTCATCCAGCTCCGGGTTGTTCCATTCCGCGGGCAGATCAGGGAAGGCCTGAAGATGCACGCTCTGGGTCTCACCAAAGCGGGCAGTCCAGGCTTCTTCCGCTGTAAAGACCAGAACCGGGGCCAGCCATGTGGTCAGGCAGCGATGCAGGTGGTCCAGCACCGTCCGGGCCGCACGGCGCGTCAGGCTGGACGGCGCATCGCAATAGAGCGTATCCTTGCGGATATCGAAATAGAACGCGGAAAGATCGGTCGTGCAGAACCCATGCAGGGCCGGGTAGACCCCTACCCATTCATGCGTTTCCACCGCACGCGTCATCAACCCGCCCAGATCGGTCAGGCGATGCAGCACCCAGCGTTCCAGTTCGGGAAGCTGCTCATAGGGCAGTGCTTCTTCTTCCGTAAAGCCATCCAGCGCCCCCAGCAGCCAGCGCAGCGTGTTGCGCAGGCGGCGGTAGAGTTCGCCCTGCTGCTTGAGGATTTCCTTGCCGATGCGCAGGTCTTCGTTCGTGTCCGAATTCATGACCCACAGACGCAGGATATCCGCCCCCAGCGTGTCATTCACTTCCTGCGGCGCAATGACGTTCCCCAGGGATTTGGACATCTTGCGACCATGCTCATCCAGCACGAAGCCGTTCGTCACCACCGCCTTGAACGGTGAGACACCCCGTGTACCAACGCTTTCTAGCAAGGAGGACTGGAACCACCCGCGATGCTGGTCCGACCCTTCCAGATACAGGTCCGCCGGGAAGGACAGACCGGGCTGGCCGAGCACGAACGCATGGGTTGAGCCGCTTTCGAACCAGACATCGACGATATCGAACACCTGTTCGTACTCATCCGGGTTGCGGTCCGGACCGAGGAAGCGCGAGGCCGGGGCGCTGTACCACACATCCGCGCCCTCTTCCCGGAAGGCGTCCACAATGCGCTGCATGACCTCTGCATCGCGCAGAACCTCACCGGTACGTTTTTCAACGAACACCGCAATCGGCACGCCCCACGCACGCTGGCGGCTGATGCACCAGTCCGGTCGGTTCTGGATCATGGAGGTCAGACGGTTGCGGGCCTGAGCGGGGACAAATGTCACATCATCCAGCGCATCCAGCGCCTTCTGCCGCAGGGCGGATTCCCCATCCATCCGGATGAACCATTGCGGCGTTGCACGGTAAATAACCGGCGCGCGCGAACGCCAGGAATGCGGGTAGGAATGCACAAGCTCCCCACGCCCCACCAGACCAGCGGGGGCCGTGCCGTCCGCATTGGCCTTCTCCATGACCGCGGCAAGTGCCGCGCAGACCGGGTCTGCCGCCTTGAAAACATGCACATCGGCAAAAACCGGAACCCACGGGGCGTAGGTGCCGTCATCCTGCACGGTCTCGGGCACTTCCACGCCGTATTCCCGGCACAGGCGGAAGTCATCCTCACCATGGGCCGGGGCCATGTGCACAAGGCCCGTACCGGCCTCGGTGGTGACAAACTCACCCGGCAGCAGAGGCACATCATAGTCATAGCCCTGACCACGCAGCGGATGCGCGCAGACAGCGCCTTTCAGCGCATCCCCCGGCAGGGTGTAGAGCACGTGATGCGCGGTGATGTGCGCTTCCCGGCAGAAGTTTTCCACCAGCGCTTCCGCCACCAGAACCTTCGCCCCCGGCGCCAGCAGGGCGCGCTCATCCGTTTCATCCACGCGGAGCACCACGTAGGTGATCTCGGGGCCATAGGCCAGCGCGCGGTTCCCGGGAATGGTCCAGGGCGTTGTGGTCCAGATCACCACGGACACATCACGCAGCGCCTGTGCGGGAGTGGGGTCTTTCACAACGGGGAACGCCACCAGAATGGTGGTGGACTTGTGGTCGTGATATTCGATTTCGGCTTCAGCCAGCGCGGTTTTTTCAACCGGGCTCCACATCACGGGGCGCAGCCCGCGATACAGGCCGCCATTCAGCAGAAAGCGCCCGATTTCCTCAACGATGGCGGATTCGGAAGAGAAATCCATGGTCGCATAGCGGTTGGCCCATTCGGCCTGCACGCCCAGACGCCTGAACTCGTCACTCTGCACGGCCAGCCATTTCGCGGCGTAGGCGCGGCATTCCGCGCGGAATTCCAGCACCGGCACGGAATCCTTGTCCCGTTTGGCCTTGCGGTATTCCTCTTCCACTTTCCATTCGATCGGCAGGCCGTGGCAGTCCCAGCCCGGCACGTAGCGCACGGCATAGCCGGACATGCGGTGGGCGCGGTTGACCACATCCTTGTTAATCTTGTTCAGGGCATGACCGATATGCAGGTGGCCGTTGGCATAGGGCGGGCCATCATGCAGCGTGAAGGGCTGGCGGCCCTCCGCCTGCTGCCTGATCTGCTCATCCAGCCCGATCTCAGCCCAGCGGGCAAGCCAGCCCGGCTCCCGCTCGGGCAGATTACCGCGCATGGGGAAGGATGTGCGGGGCAGAAAAACGGTGTCGCGGTACAGATCGGCGGATGCGCTTTTTTCTGTGTCGCTGCGGCTGGATGTAGACATGGAACGGCAGGTGTCACTCTGGTTCGGGTTCAGCACAAGAACAGGTCTGCCGACGCGGGAAACCTGTGCGGTCTTTCGTTATCCGGGCGCAAGCCCGAAGGGTCAAGCTGCAAGGCGCAGTGATACGGTTATTTCGCGCTCAGTTCATCATCCAGTGCGCTGCGGGCCTGCATGGCATCCTGCGCAATCTGGCTTTTCAGAGCCTCCAGCCCGTCAAACCGTTTTTCCGGCCGCAGCATGCGGTGCAGGGCCACGGAGAGAGTCTGGCCGTACAGATCCCCGTCAAATTCAAACAGATTGACTTCCAGGCGGCTTTCCTGCCCGTCATTAATGGTCGGGCGGCGGCCGATATTGGCCACACCGCGCCGCGTCTGGCCGTTGGGCAGCCGGACTGTCACGGCGTAAACACCCCGTGCGGGTTCCAGATGCCGCCCCAGCGGGATATTGGCTGTCGGGAAGCCCAGCAGGCGGCCGCGCTTGTCTCCATGCTGCACCTCACCCCGGATAAACCACGGGCGGCCCAGCTCTTCCGCCGCGCGCTCGGGATACCCGTCCTGCAGAAGCCGCCGGATGCGGGAGGAGGAATACGGCCCGCCAGCATCGGCCAGAGCGGCAACCGGCGTGAAGCCCATCTCCAGTTCCGCCGCCTGCTCGGCCAGAAAGGTGACATCCCCCCCGCGCCGGTGGCCGAAGGCAAAATCCTGCCCGCAGGCAATGTGCCTGAGGCCGAGCGCGCTGAACAGGACATCCCCCACAAACTGCTCGGCGGACATGCGGGAGAACGCTTCATCAAACCCGATCTGGAACACATGCTGCACACCCAGCGCTTCCAGCGCCGCCAGTTTCTCGGCGGAGAGCGTCAGGCGGAACGGCGGGTCCTGCGGGCGGAACAGCTCACGCGGATGCGGCTCAAACGTCACCACAGCCAGCGGCAGGTCCGGCCGGGCGGTGTGCAGCGTATGCACCAGATGGGCATGGCCCAGATGCACGCCGTCAAAATTGCCCAGAGCCGCGGCACAGCCGCGTGCATCCTCAGGAATGGCCCGCCAGTTTTCGTGCAGTCGCGCCCTGATCACGCGTGCGGCTCCGCACCCGGCAGCCCGAATAGACGCGCCGCGTCAGGCAGGGTGGCCGCAACAGGGTGGTGCTTCCCGGCCAGAGTGCCATCCTCCGGGCGCACGATCTGGCAGACCTGCAGCCCGGCCTCGGCCGCAGCATCCAGCTCCGCCGTGACATCGGAGAGAAACAGCACATCCTCTGGCGCCCAGCCGGTTTCCAGCAGGATATTCCGGTAGCTCTGCGCCTCTTTCTTGCCGCCCACCCGCAGGTCAAAAAACCGGCTGAACAGCGGTGTAACATCACCCTGCCGTGTGTGGCCGTAAATCAGCTTCTGCGCCGGTTCCGAACCGGAGGAATAAACCGCCAGCACGAGCCCGGCCCGTGACCACGCTTCAAGCTCCGGCACCACATCCGGATAGAGGCTGGCAATCAGTTCCCCACGCTGATAGCCCAGCCCCCACACCAGCCCCTGAAGAGCCTTGAGCGGGGCAACCTTGGCATCCTCATCCATCCAGCGGGTCAACTGCTCCATGGGCGGCACGCCGGGCGCCAGGCGGGCGATTTCCTGCACGGCATCCCGCACAACCGGCTCATGCGCCTGCTCCGCCAGCACTGCGGGCAGGTGCGCCCGCGCATAGGGGAACAGCACCTGATGCACGAAAGAAACCGGCGCGGTTGTGCCTTCAATATCCAGCAGAACAACACGCGGCGGGTGAGAGAACACGCTCATTGATCATACGCCATGAAACGCCGGGCGAGGTCTGTGCCGGTATATTCGGCAATCCAGCCCTCCTTGCGGGTGAAAATACGCAGGGTCACAAAATCGGGCTCCGGCCCGGCATCAAACCAGTGCTTCGTGCCTTCGGGCACGGAAATCAGGTCTGTCTGGGTGCATTCCACATCATAAATCTTGTCCGCCACATGCATGATGAAGTGGCCGGAGCCATGCACGAAAAAGCGCACTTCATCTTCACTATGCGTATGTTCGGACAGGAACTTGGCCCGCAGCGCCGGGCGGTCGGGCGTGCTGGCATTCACGCGCAGAACATCGGCGGAGCCTGCGCCGGTTTCGCCCATCAGCTTGTCCAGAAACGGGCGATAGGTCGCCAGAACTTCAGCCTCATCCGCAGAGCGCGGCGGAATTTCCGGGCCTTCCCACCGCTCGAACCGCACGCCCAGCGGGCGCAATTGTGTTGCGATCTCCGCAGCGTCCTGCGAGCGGAACAGCGGCGTTCCGGGAACGGTGTCCTGATAGATAGTCAGTGTGCTCACAGGCCCAGCTTCCTTCTCTCCAGCATGCAGGCCAGCAGGAATTCCAGCCCTTCCAGCCGGGCCAGGGCGGTGGGCATATCCTTGCCCCACACATAAACACCATGGCCACGAATGATATATCCCGCGGGCATGCTCCCGAAGGACGGCTCCACCTCCCGCGCCAGACGGGCGATATCCTGATCATTGTCAAACAGGGGCACGGGCACGGAGGCTTCGTGCGTGCTCTGGCCTTCAAAAACCTTCTGCACTTCATAGTCAGCAAGATGCAGGGCCGGGCTTTTTTCCGTCATGGAAAGCACAGTGGCCGCTACGGAATGCCCGTGCAGCACAGCCCCGGCTGTGGGGTCCTGCTGGTAGATCTGGCAATGCAGCAGCGTTTCCGCACTGGGTTTATCCCCTGCATTGTGCGGTTTGCCGGCTTCATCCACCGTGATCACATCCGCACCCTGAAGGAAGCCCTTGTGGCACCCGGACCGCGTGATAGCGATCCGCCCGTCCGACAGGCGGCGGCTGATATTGCCCGCCGTGGCAGGCACCCAGCCGCGCGCGTCCATCCGTTGCCCGGCCGCAAGAATATCCTGCACGGCGCGCGCAAATTCCGTCATGGTCTCACTCATGTTTTTCAAATCCGGCTTTCTACCTTCCGGGAAGGTCGCGCCTCAGGGCTGGCGGCTTTTTTCGGGCTGCACGGCTGCGGGGTCTACCGGCTGGCCGGCAGGCGGCGGGGAGATATGGCCACCGCTGCGTGAAGCAGGCTCATCCATCGGCTCATCATCCGCCATGTGTTTCTTGAAGGATTTAATCCCCTTCGCGAAGTCACCCATCATGGAGCTGATCTTGCCGCCACCGCCAAAAACCACCAGCACAACCGCAAGCACAATCAGCCAGTGCCAGATGCTAAAGCTACCCATTCAACAGCCCTCTGCGTTTACAGGCCGACACACTGCAAGACGCATTGCGCACGGCCCAAATTCCCTGTTTCCGTACTGTCCACATGGCGGCGCTTCCCCCATCATGCAAGCCCGATCTCTCTCACGGGCCTGAAAAACAGGAGAAAACTCCCCGCGGAGCAGCCTTCCGCTGGCCTCAGCTCAGGAATTACTGCCCACCAGCACAGGTTCTATAAATCCGTACGCAGGGTAGACGGTTTTGCCCATGCCGTGAATAGGCGACCACCAGACACGCACCCGTGTCCAGTTATTCTCCGTCGAGACATCTTCCACCGGCGCACTGCGCGTCACCCGACCCGGTTCCCAGTTGGCGTGGTCCACCAGCACAAGGCGCGGGCCTTTCACCACCCGCACCACGGAGACATGGCCGGACGGCAGCCGCCCCGTGGAGCGGAACACCAGCACATCGCCCTGATGCGGCGTGTCACTCCGGGCATACTGCCCGTCCGCCTGCCGCCACCAGCTTGCCGCCGCCCCGCGCAACTGAATGCCCGAGTGCTCCCGCGCATAAGGGGCACACTGCACGGACCCGTTCCACCCGCCATGCCCGGCACAGGCCGCCAGAAGCAGCGGCAGAAAAAGAACGCTTCTCTGTTTCACGACTCGGCCCTCAAACGCTCCATCCACTCCTGCGCCTCTACCAGATCCATCTCCAGCACCTTCTGCGCGATATCCCGCCCGAAGCCCGCGCGGGCCAACACCCCCATGGCGCGCCTCTGTTCGGCCTCCTCCGGGCTGCCCCGGCTGCCCTCTTCCTCCGGGGCGGCCGCTCGCGGCGGCCTGAGTGACGGCGCTCCGGCAAACGGCCCCAGCCGCCGCTTGCGCGCCAGCACCAGCGCGGAAGAAAGCTCGACCTCGGCGGGAGAAAACCCTTCCACTACCTCCTGCAGAACCGCCTCCCGCACATCCGCCTCCACCCCGCGGGCCGCCAGATGCGCCTGCACGGCGCGGCCCGAGCGCCCGGAGCGCACCAGCCTGCGGGCACGGGCATGGGCAAAGGCGGCATCATCCACAGCGCCCAGCCCCGCCATGCTCTCCACAACAGCCGCCACCACCGGGCGCAGTGCGGCGGCCGTGGCGCGCACATCCTCCTGCTCTGCCCCGGCTTTCAGGGCTGCCTGCTCCCAGCGGGCCACGCGGCGCAGCAGCACCTGCTCCAGCCCCTGCCGTGTGGTGGAAAACCGTGCGAGATGCGCCAGAGCGGCCTCCCGCAGCACCTTGTGGTCTGGCGGCGGGGCATCCGGGGGGCGTGTGCTATCAGATCCCATGTCCGTCCTTATGCCCCTTTTTCATGCAAAACGACCATTCATTCCCCGCCTGCCCCCTTCTTGCGCAAGAAATGTGACAGTTTCATGCGAGATTTTCATTTTAGACGTTTGACTCTGCGTGCAGGACGCCTTCATCATACCATTGTGCAAACGGGTCGCCCGCTCCAGACAGGCAGCGGGCGTTTTCTGTTTTGTGCTGTTTTTTCCTTTTTAATGATCACCGCACCGCAACACAAAGAACAGTTCCATGATTCCAGCCCTGACACCGACCTACAACCGTGCCCCCCTCGCTTTTGAGCGTGGCGAAGGCGCCTGGCTGTACACGACGGACGGGCGACGATTCCTGGATTTTGCCGCGGGCGTTGCCACCTGCTCCATCGGGCATGCGCACCCGCATATGGTCAGCGAACTGACCGGGCAGATCAGCCGTGTGATGCATGTGTCCAACCTGTTCCAGATTCCGCAAGCCACGCGGCTGGCGGAACGGCTGGTGGCCAACAGCTTTGCGGACAGCGTGTTCTTCTGCAATTCCGGCGCGGAAGCCAATGAAGGCATGGTCAAGTTCGCCCGCCGTGCGCAGGCTCTCTCCGGGCACCCGGAGCGGACAGAAATCATCTGCATGGATGGCGCATTCCATGGCCGGACGCTGGCCATGCTCTCCGCCACCGGCAACCCGAAATATCTGGAAGGCTTCGGCACGCCGGCTCCCGGCTTTGTCCATGTGCCTTTCAACGATATCGCAGCCCTGAAAGCCGCCATCACACCGCAGACAGCCGCCATCATGCTCGAACCCATTCAGGGGGAAAGCGGCATCAAGGTTGCCAGCCTGGAGTTCCTGAAAGCTGTCCGCGCCCTGTGTGATGAAACGGGTGTCCTGCTGGCGCTGGATGAAGTGCAGTCCGGCGTCGGGCGCACCGGGCGGCTGTTCGCGCATGAATGGGCCGGAATCACGCCGGATGTGATGTCCGCCGCCAAGGGCCTTGGCGGGGGCTTTCCCATCGGGGCCGTTCTGGCCACGGAAGCCGTGGCGCAGGGCATGACAGCGGGCACGCACGGCTCCACCTTTGGTGGAAACCCGCTGGCCTGCACGGCGGCCAATGCCGTGCTGGATATCCTGCTGGCTCCCGGCTTTCTGGAGCAGGTGCGCGCCCGTGCGGCCCTGCTGGAAACCCTGCTGGACGCGCTGGTGCAGGAAGCCCCCTCCGTCTTTTCCGAACGGCGCGGCCTTGGCCTGCTGATCGGGCTGCGCTGTGTGCTGCCGGTTGGCACCGTGCAGGCGGCGGCGCAGGAGGCCGGCCTGCTGTGCGTGACGGCGGGAGATAACGTGCTGCGGCTTGTCCCGCCCCTTACCATTTCTGAAGATGAGTGCCGGGAGGCTGTCTCCCGCCTGAAAAAGGCGGTGCAGGCCCTGACCGATACCCAGATGAACAAGACACTGGAGCCAACCCTGTGAGCGCTGCCCTTTCCTCCCTCTCCTCCACCACCACACTGGCCGGGCCGCGCCACTTTCTCGACCTGAAAGATCTGGATGCCGCCACCCTGCGGCAGATTCTGGATGTCGCCAAGGGCATGAAGCGGATGCAGAAGGGGCGGCGCTTCCCGCTGCACCCGCGCGTGCCGCTGGCAGGCCGCACCTTGGGGATTATCCTCTCCAAGCCCTCCACCCGCACCCGTGTTTCGTTTGAAGTGGGGATTCGCCAGTTGGGGGGGGATGCCGTCATCCTCTCCCCCTTGGACATGCAGATCGGCCGGGGCGAGAGCATTACCGATACCGCCCGCGTGCTCTCCCGCTTTGTGGATGCCCTTGTCCTGCGCACAGGCTGCACGGAAAACCTGCATGAACTGGCCCGCGCCGCCACCGTGCCGGTCATCAACGGGCTGACACCCTCCTCTCACCCGGTGCAGATCCTTGCGGATATCCTGACCTATGAGGAACATCGCGGCCCGGTAAAGGGCCGCACCTTTGCGTGGACGGGCGATGGGAACAACGTGCTGGTCTCCCTGATTGAAGGGGCCGTGCGCTTTGGTTTCCGGCTCCGCGCCGCTACCCCGGCAGATATGCGCCCACCGCAGGACGTGCTGGACTGGGCAAAGCAGGAAGGGGGCGATGTCATGCTGACCACAGACCCGCACGCCGCCGTAAAAGGCGCGGATTGCGTGGTGACGGACACATGGCTGAGCATGTCGGACCCGGAAGAAGACTCCGCCGCCCGCCTCGCCAAGCTCTCCCCCTACCGGGTGGATGCGGCTCTGATGGCCTGCGCCGCGCCGGATGCCCTTTTCATGCACTGCCTGCCCGCCCATATAGGGGAGGAAGTCACGCAGGACGTGTTTGAAAGCCCGCAATCCGTGGTGTTTGATGAAGCTGAAAACCGCCTGCACGCCCAGAAAGGCCTGCTGGCCTGGACAATGGGTGGAGAAAACTGGACGTCTTTCGGAAAGGAATAAGCCCATGAACGGCGCGGATAAACCGGCAGCACCCTCCGGCACGGAAGAAACCCCGGCAGCGCCGGGATGGGTGGAAGATAGTCTGGACCGTATTCTGGCCAGCCTGCCCTTTTCAGCGGAAACCCTCGCGCCGTTCCGGGCCGCCTATCTGGACTGTCTGGCCGGCTGTGGCCGGGCCGCCGATCTGGATAGCGCGCATGATGCCTGTCGGCAGGGGTTCCTGCGTGCGCTGAAAGACAGCCTCGGGCTTGAGCCTGCCGCTGCCCGCACGCTGGAGCAGAAACTTGAACAACTGGAACTCTCCATTTCCTCCGATCTCTGATCAGAGATCGGGGAAGCGGCCAGCCCCCTGTCTATCCCCCCTGTCACACACCCACTGCCCTCCCCATATTCCCGGCACTGATGACATTTAAGGTTTTTTATGGAAACGCCTGCTTTTCTTGACCGTGACCGCCCCGATGTGCCGGATCTGGTTGTTCCCGGGGGTGTCACCCCGTTCTATCTTCAGGGCCGCCCCGTGCGCGGGCGGCTGGTGCGCCTTGGTGTCCTGACCGATGTGCTGCTGACACGGCATGACCATCATGCCGTGGTCAACCGTCTGGCTGGCAAGGCGCTGGCGCTGGTTGCCGGTCTGGCCGCGGCTCTGAAATTTCAGGGCGCGTTTTCCCTCCAGATCAAGGGCGATGGCCCCGTGACCATGCTGGTGGCGGACTGCACGGACACCGGCGCCCTGCGCTTTTACGCCCGCACGGATGAGGACGCCCTGAACACCCTGCTTCAGGAAACCCCGAACCCGACGGACCGTGAACTGCTGGGTGATGGCTATATGGCCCTCACAGTGGATCAGGGGCCGGATACGGACCGGCATCAGGGGATTGTGGACATCGCGGGGGATGATCTCGCGGCCATGGCCATGCACTATTTCAGCACCAGTGAGCAGCATGCCTGCTGGGTCTATCTGTGCTGCACCATGACGGATGCAGGCTGGCGCGCGGGCGGGCTGGTGCTTGAACGCATTGCCGGTGAAGGCGGCACGCATGTGGTCGGGCAGGACGATGCCGACGCAAGCTGGGAGACAGCCACCATTCTGGCCTCCACCCTGTCCACCAGGGAAGTGCTGGACGACACACTCGCCCCCGCCACGCTGCTGCACCGCCTGTTCCATGAAGAAGGGCTGCATGTCAGCCACCCGCGTGCTCTGGCCTATGGGTGCCGGTGCTCCCGTGCGCGTCTGGCCAGTGTGCTGGAAGGGTTCGATACGGATGATCTGGACCATATGTGTCAGGATGACGGGCTGATTGTCATGACCTGCGAGTTCTGCAACATCGACTTCCGGTTTCCACGCAAGGATATCGCGCCGCGCACTGCCTGAGGGCACGGCACAGAACCGTTGACCGGACCTGCCCCCCGGAGGCAGGATTTGGCCGGGCAGAGTCCCGGCTCCGGTCCGTACCCTGCCTTATCCGGGATCTGGCCTGAAGGGATCTGTTTTTCCATGTCGCTGTTTATTCGCCCGCTTCGCGCATCATGCACCGTCGCCCTGCTTCTGCCGGCCTTTCTGGCAGGCTGCGCGGGTGACTCGCAGCCGACAAAATTTGCCCCCCTGCGCTATGATTATCTGAGCGTGCTGCACCTCAACGCGGCCTCACTCGCCATTGAGGACAACACGCAGCAAAACCCGCTTCCGGGCGATATCAGCTCTAATGCCCCCACTCCGCCCGCACAGGCCCTGCGCCAGATGGCGCAGGACAGGCTGGCGGCCTCAGGGTCTTCCGGCACGGCCAAGTTTGTCATTGACCGGGCATCCATCTTCCATTCCGCCGGAGGCGTTCTCTCCGGGCAGATGGCTGTGCATCTGGTGCTGCTGAACAGCGGCGGCACGCAGGCGGCACGGGCTGAAGCCCATGTCTCCCAGACCATGCACCCGGATCTCTCCAAAGGCGATGCGGACAGCCCGGCCAACCTGTACGAACTCACGAACGACATGATGCAGCGCATGAATGTTGAGTTCGAATATCAGGTCCGCAACACCATGAAAAACTGGCTGGTAGATGCAGGGGGCACGCCGCTTGGTTCCGCCATCCAGAGCCAGTCTCTTGATGCGCCGGGGGCCAAATCCCAAACCGTTGCCGCGCCGGATGTCACCGCGCCAGCAGTGGCCGCACCCGCCATCACCACACCCACCATCACCACACCCACCATCACCACCCCGGCCATCACTACACCGGTCGTCCCGGCCAACGAGCCCGCAGCGCCTCCCCCGCCGCCAGCCCAAGCCTCTGAACCGGACCCGGTTTTCCCGGCAGGTGAGGATGATGGCACCGCCTCCCCCTCCGCACCGTCACGCGGGATTTCCCCCAAGCCCGGCGTCCTGCAACTACCAAAGCACTGAGGCTCTGACTGTCCCTAAGTCAGGCCTCCTCTCCGGCGTCACATCACGGTACCATGGCTGAGCAGACACCCCCTTCCTCCCTGTTCGCCATTGCGGATGGCCTGCCCGTGCAGGACATCCTGCCGGAGTTGTGCGCCGTTCTGGCTCGCGCTCCCACGGCAGAGCACCCGGCTTCCGCCATTCTGGTCGCCCCACCCGGGGCAGGCAAAACCACCACCGTGCCACCGGTTCTGGCCGCGGCCCCGTGGCGGGGCGAGGCTGACCGCATCATCATGCTGGAGCCCCGCCGTCTGGCCGCCCGCGCGGCGGCCACACGCATCGCCTCCCTGATGGGAGAAGAGGTGGGCGGCTTTGTCGGCTTCCGTACCCGGCTGGACTCCGCCATCTCTGCCCGCACCCGGATTGAGGTGCTGACAGAGGGCCTGTTCCTGCGCCGCCTGCTGGCTGACCCCATGCTGGAAAACGTGGCCTGCGTGGTGCTGGATGAAGTGCATGAACGCTCTCTGGAAGCAGACCTCGCGCTGGCCTTCTGCCTCGACCTGCAACGGACCTTGCGACCGGACCTGAGGCTGGTTGCCATGTCCGCCACGGCGGAAACGGAACGGCTGGCCAGCTTGATGAACGCCCCCGTGCTGACCAGTGAAGGGCGGATGTACCCCCTGAGCGTTCACCACGCCAAACGGGATATTCCGCACCTGCGTGACCTGCCCGCAGCCACCGCCACCGCCGTGCGGCAGGCGCTGGCAGATACGGAGGGCGATATTCTGGTCTTCCTGCCCGGCACGGGCGAAATCCGCCGCACAGCCCAGCTTCTGGAGGACTGCCGCGCCCTTGTCCTGCCCCTGCACGGAGAACTCCCCCCGGCCGAGCAGGCACTGGTGCTGCGCCCCGGCCCGCAGGGGCAAAGGCGCGTCATTCTCTCCACCTCCATTGCGGAAACCTCTCTCACCGTGCCGGGCGTGCGCGTGGTGGTGGATTGTGGTTTCCGGCGCGCCCCGCGCTTTGATGCCGGGGCGGGCCTTTCCCGGCTGGAAACGCTGCGCATCTCCCGCGCGGCCGCCCGCCAGCGGGCCGGGCGCGCCGGACGAGAAGCCCCCGGCACCGCCTTTTGCCTATGGACCAGCGCCACAGAACGCGGCATGCCGCAGCACGACCGGCCGGAAATTCTGGAAGCCGACCTCTCCGATTTTGTTCTGGCCACAGCCTTGTGGACCGAGACCGTCGGCGCATCCGATACGCCCCTGCCCTTGCCCGACCAGCCCTCCGGCAGTGCCGTGGCAGCGGCCAGAGAGTTGCTGTGCATGCTGGGCGCGCTGGATGATGCCGGGCAGATTACCCCGCATGGGCGGGACATGATCGCCCTTGGCACGCATCCGCGCCTTGCCGCCATGATGCTGGCCGCCCGTTCCCCGGCGGAAGCCGCTCTGGCGGCGGACCTCGCGGCCCTGCTGGAAGAGCGTGACCCCCTGCGCCCCCGCGCCACGGGGCAGGGTGGGCCGCCGCCCGTTCCACCCTCTGACATTTCCCTGCGGCTGGACCTGATTGCGGGGGGAGACCACCCTCAGGCTGACCGGGGCGCGCTGGCCCGCATCCGTCAGGCGGCCTCACGCTTCCGCACCCGGCTGGGCCTGCGGGCGCACCAGCAGGCCGAGGGGGATGCCGCAGCGCTCATCGCCGCCGGATTTCCAGACCGCATTGCCCTCTCCCGTGGGGAGGCTGGCTCCTTCCGCCTTTCCGGCGGCACCAATGCCCGCCTGCGCCGGGAGGACGGGCTGGCTGAAAAGAAGCTTCTGGCCGTGGCCGGGCTGCACCTGCGCAACTCCGCCGAAATTCGTCTTGCCGCCCCGCTGGACCTGAACGCCCTGCCCCCGGCCCTGCTGGACCGCACAAAAGAGCAGGTTGAAACGTCTCTGGATCCGGTTTCGGGTAACATTCTGGCCCGCCGCCGCACGCGCATCGGCTGCCTTGTCCTGCGTGACCTGACAGAGAAAGTGCAGGCCAGCAACGCAGCCCCCCTGCTGCTGGCACAGGCCAAAGCCACGCCGGACACCGCGCTGGAGTGGACAGACACCGCCCGCCAGCTTCAGGCCCGGGTGGAGACGGCGCGCGCCCTGCCCGCAGGCACCGCTTCCGCAACCGGCCCCGGAGAAGACTGGCCGGATTTCACCACCCCCGCGCTGGCCGAACGGATGGACGAATGGCTGGCGCCATATCTTGACGGATTAACTTCTCTGGCAGACCTGCGCGGGCTGGATCTGGCAGCGCTGCTGAAGACGCATCTGGGCTACAGCCTGAATGCCTGGCTGGATACACATCTCCCCACCACCCTCACTTTTCCCGGTGGCAAGGCCAGTGTGGACTATACCCAGCCGGTGCCCGTTGCTTCCGCCCGGGCGCAGGTATTCTATGGCACGGAACAGACACCACGGCTGGCCGGAGGGCGCGTGCCGCTGCGTCTGGCCCTTCTCTCCCCCGCGGGACGACCACAGGCCATTACGGCGGATCTGGCCGGGTTCTGGAAGGGCGGATGGGCGGACATGCGGCGGGACATGCGGGGCCGTTACCCCCGGCATGAATGGCCTGAAAATCCGGCCCTTAGCCCGGCCCAACCCCGCAAGCCGCCACGTTAACGATTAGTAACCGAATAGCCACACCACGTTGCGCAACAGTCACGTTGCGCCGCAAACCCTGCACAGAATCATTGCGCGGAAGAGGAAAACAAGGCCAGAAGTCTTTATGACCGGAATGCAGGCCACACAGTTATGAAGATATTTATGCGGGGCCTGCCAGTTCTGGCCACCCTCTGTCTGGCCAGCTTTTCAGCCGAACGGGCCACCGCACAGGGGGATGCACTTCCGGCTTCCGTGCCCTTTCAGCCCCCCACGCCGCTGGTCTCCGCTCCCGGCCCGACCAGCTTCGCCCCGCTGGTGCGCAAGGTTGTGCCCGCCGTGGTGAATATCGCCGTCACGCGGAATTCTGAATCCGGCAAAAACAAAAAACTGCCCTCCGCCGTAAAAGGCACGCCTCTGGAGCGCCGCTTCCGGGAGAGAATGCGCAAGCATGGTGATGAAATGCTGGGCGCTGGCTCCGGTTTTATTCTGGACCCCTCCGGCGTTATTGTCACAAACGGCCATGTTGTGGAGGATGCCGACAAGATTACTGTTGCGCTGGTCAACGGTAAGGAATTCACGGCCAGACTGATCGGGATTGATGACCTGACAGATATTGCCGTTATCAAGATCGACAGCCCCACCCCTCTGCCCTTCGTGGAATGGGGGGACAGCCGCCTTGTGCAGGTGGGGGACTGGATTATGGCCGCGGGCAACCCCTTCGGCCTCGGCTCGTCCGTTACGGCCGGCATTGTCTCCGCGCGCGGGCGGGATATCGGCACCGGGCCGTTTGATGATTTCCTTCAGCTTGATGCCCCCATCAACCCCGGCAACTCCGGCGGCCCCACCTTCAATCTGGCCGGGCAGGTCATTGCGCTGAATACGGCCATTGTCTCCCCCACGGGCGGGTCTGTGGGGCTTGGCTTTTCCATTCCGTCTGAAATTGTCATCCCGGTTGTGCAGGCGCTGCAACGTGATGGCCGGATTGACCGCGGCTGGCTGGGAGCCACGCTGGAAGATATCTCCACCCATAACGGCACCCGCGTGACGGATGTGGACCGCAATAGCCCCGCCGCACAGGGCGGGCTGAAGCGCGGGGATATCATTACCGCCATGAACGGAGAGCATATGGACACCGCCCGCACCATGATCCGCGCTGTGGCGGCGGCCCATCCGAATAACGCCGTGCAGATCAGTGTGCAGCGCCAGAGTCAGCCTATGATGCTGACTATCCATATCGGACACCGCCCTCTTTCAGAAGAGTGAGAGGGATCGGCTTTCCCTTTGATATATTTGGAAAATAAATATATCTTCGTAAATACAGAGAAATAAACTCTCAATTACACCCTTGAGAAACAAGACCAAAACGGTCCATTACTTACGAAACTCAAATAAATATTGACCTCCCTTTCCGCCAGCGTAAAATAGGCAGCAAGAGAAATACATTTTCGGAATAAGTTATTCGAGGGATGTGTTTCTGAAAGCCCACCCCCTGTCCTGCAGGGCGTTGCGGGTCTTGTGCTGAATATTGTGCGCCACCGAAAGGGCTTCACCATGCAATTGTACGGTTTTCTGACACTCCTCGGTCTCGATCTGCTGCTGAGCGGCTTCAAACAGGGTGAAATGAGCTTTCTGACCTTTGTCATCGCGTTCGGCCTGCCGGTTGTGCTGATGGCAACCTATGTTCTGGACAACATGCAGAAAGACGGCGTCTGATTTCAGAGGCCGGATATCAGGCTGAAGCCTTTTATCTGAAGACCAAAAAAGCCGCCGAGGCTCCCGCCCGGCGGCTTTGCTGTCTCTGACACGCCCCGTTCGCCCGGAACCGCTCTCCGAAGCGTTTCCGGAGGGCTTCAGATCATATCCAGAGGCACCTTTCTGGTGGGCGGCGGAAAAGCCGTATCAAGCAACGCCAGATCCTCATCGCTCAGCGTGATCTCCTGCGCGGCAATATTTTCCTTGAGATGCACAAGAGACGTCGCTTTGGGGATGGGCATGACACCGTTCACCCGCAGCACCCATGCCAGCGCAATCTGCGCCGCAGTCGCCGGACCGGTGCTGGTGGTGTGTCGGGCCGCAACAGCTTTCAGCGCCGCATTTCGCAGCAGTGCGCCCCCCTGCCCGATGGGGGAATAGGCCATGGTGGTCACATGCCGGAAGCGGTTTGTATCCAGCAGGTCATACTCCACGCCACGATGCTCCAGATTGTAGAGAATCTGGTTCGCCACGCATTCGCAGGGGGCCGTAAGCCGCTCCAGTTCCAGCATGTCCTTCACATCGAAGTTGGACACACCCCAGTAGCGGATCAGCCCTTCCTCTTTCAGCTTGCGGAAGGCCTCAACCGTTTCCTCCAGCGGCACACTGCCCCGCCAGTGCAGCAGGTAGAGGTCAATCCGGTCTGTCGCCAGCCGACGGAGCGAGACACGGCAGGATTTGGCCACCCCCTCCGCCGTAGCATTGGACGGCAGCACCTTTGTCACCAGAAAAACCTTGTCCCGCATATCGGACACGGCATCCCCCACCAGACTTTCCGAGCGTCCCTGCCCGTACATCTCGGCGGTATCCACAACCTTCAGCCCGGCCTCCACCCCGTAGCGCAGACTGGCTACATCCTCTTTCCATCCGGCGGAGGTCTCTCCCATATTCCAGGTGCCCATCCCCAACGCAGGAAGAACTGTGCCATCTGCCAGCGTTACTGTTTTTGCCATGTTGGTTTCGTCCTTTTTCCTGAAACAGGGCCAGGCTGCGCCCCCTGAAACGCCACCCCTGCCAGACATCCTGACCAGATATCCTGACAGGCAAAGCGCAAACAGGACGCCAGACATCCCTCTGCTGTGGCAGCATTCCCTGCATGGTCCAGAGTGTCGAGTCAGCGCAGGAGCAGCACGATCGTTCCCTCGCGCGCTGCCTTGCGGGATCCGCACATGCGCCCCGCAGACACATCACCCGGCCCTCTGCACGGCCGCCGGAAGCTGATATACTCCCTCCATGGCAGAGTACAGGACCACCCCGGCATGACGCAAATCGGCTTTTATCACCTCACGCGCACCAGTGTTACGGAGGCGCTGCCGCAGTTGCTCTCCCGCACGCTGGCAAGCGGGCAGAAAGCTGTTGTGTGGTGCGCGGGCAAACCTCTGCTGGACGAGCTTGATAAAGCTTTGTGGAAAGTGTCTGACCCCGCATGGCTTCCGCATGGCAGCGCGGGCATCCCGTGCCCGGACCTGCAACCCATCTGGCTGACACTGGGGGAAGATGCCCCCAACGCCGCCCCGTTCCTCTTCCTGCTGGAAAACCGGACCTGCCCGGAGAACCCGCCCTTTGAGCGGGTGTTTGATCTGTTTGACGGGCATGACGAAGCGGCCGTGGCCGCAGCCAGAGGACGCTGGAGCACCCTGAAAGCCGCCGGGCATGAACTTGCCTACTGGCGGCAGGAAGACCGCGGCTGGAAACGCGCACGGTAGGCGGCGGCCAACACCGCCGCCCTGAAGCCTGTTCGGGTTAGTGCCCGCCGCGCACAGCCGCACTCTGCGCCCGCACGGCAGCAAATTCCGAACCGGGCTTCCACTGCGGCCAAGCCTGTGAAAAAGCCAGAGTGCGGCCTACATTATACAGAAGAGCAACATCTTCCGCCGCACCCCGTACATCCCAGTCCAGGCTCCAGGCATCACAGGCCTGATGGTAGCAGACCATATAATCCTGCAACCATTTGCGTCCGGCAGGCACGCCGCCTTTCAGCAGGTCCGGGTATCCCGCCATATCCATCAGCGCCACCACGGGCACACCTGCACGGGCAAAGGGCAGATGGTCCGCACGGTAGAAGGCCCCGCGCTCCGACATGGCTTCAGGCAGCATCACGCGGCCCTGCCGTTCCGCCGCAGCCACCACATCATCCTGCACCGTATCCTGCCCTGCCCCCACCATGTAGGCCGTGCGGGATGGCCCGGCCATCTGCAACACATCCATCGTGAAATTGGCAGCAGTTTTTTCAAGCGGCGCCAGCGGGTGCGCGGCATACCAGCCCGACCCCAGAAGGCCACGTTCCTCAGCGGTCCAGGACGCAAACATCACCGTCCGCTCCGGTTTCGGCCCGGCCTTGAAGGCACGGGCAATTTCCAGAACACCCGCCACACCCGAACCATCATCAATCGCGCCATGGCGGATCACCTCATGGCCCTGTGCATCCTTGCTCATGCCGAACGCATCCCAATGCGCGCCGAACATCACGGTCTCATCCGGCCTTTTGCTGCCGGTCAGTTTACCCAGCACGTTCTGGCTTTCCAGATGCGTCACCTCCACCGGCACCGCGAGGGAGAACGCCGCATGCGGCAGTGTTACCGGCTGGAAGGACGCCTGCCGCGCCTGCACACGCAGCGCGGGCAGATCCAGCCCCGCCTTTGCAAAAACCTGTGTTGCCGCAGGCGTGGAAATCCAGCCCTGCATCAGAAGAGACTGGTTCTGGCCGCTCTGCTCAAAATCAAACGCCTCGCCACCCGGTGCAATCACGGTGGACCAGCCATAGGCCGCACCCGGTGTGTCATGCACAATCAGCGCGCCAATCGCGCCACGGCGGGTGGCTTCCTCATATTTGTACGTCCAGCGGCCATAATAGGTCATGGCCCGACCACCAAATTTTCCAGCCACAGGCTCGCCCGGCTTTGCATCAAAATCCGGATCGTTAATCAAAAAGACAGCAATTTTGCCTTTAAGGTCCACGCCCTTGAAATCATCCCAGCCGCGCTCGGGCGCATGCACGCCGTATCCCACAAAAACCAGTGGTGCATTCTGGATTTCAAGATGATCCGCCCCGCGCGCGGTGGTGAAATAAACATCCTTCACCTGCTCCAGAGGCAGGGTGTCTGTGGCATAGGCAACCTGCAGGCGCGTCGCTTTGCCCACGCGGGTATGCTGAAGCGGCACACGCTGCGTCCAGCCACCGTTCTCACCGCCCGGTTCAAGGCCAATCTGCTTGTACTGCGCAATCAGCCAGGCAACAGTGCGCGCCTCCCCCGCAGAGCCGGGGGCACGGCCTTCAAACGCATCGGACCCAAGAACCTTCATGGCGTCAGACATCCGCTGCGGGCTGATGGGCGCGTAAACCGAGGGCGCAACATCCGCCGCATACGCCACCCCCTGCGCCGCGCCCGCCAGCAGCCCGGTTGCCAGCGCCACGAGAGAAACCGCACAAGCCAGCCCCCGGCTCCGTAGCCCGACATAGCGCCCCGTGCGCCTCTGGGCGCCCAGCCCGCGCAATGCGCCAGAACGCTGCCCCGCCCGATGCCCTGCACCGCCCCCTGCCTCTTGTTCGGGCCGAAGTTCCGGCTGAAGTGCTACCCCGAGCGCTGCCTTGTCTGGTGTTCGCATGTTGTCGTGTCCTGTTGCCCATGATGCCGGAATTGTATCGGAAACAATACTAAGGCCTGTCTTCAGTGAGCGGCAAGGCCATCTGAGGGGTATAGTTTCTGGCGGCTTATGCTGCGTGTTTTCCCGAAAGGGTCGTGTTCCGGCACGCTTCCCGCCTCGCCGTGGCGGTGGGAGCCGGGAACGGCCTATCGCCCGTGAGCCGGAAGGGTTTGTCAATGCTCAGACCGGTCAGGCCCATCGTCGTGTTTGGTAAAGATGGCTGGCATCGGGGGCATTTGGGCGATAGATTTATTCCGCCACAGAAACTGGATTGCTGTTTATCATGAGAGGCGTCTTATCTTTGCAAAAGCTCCTGGGGTTCAATGGGGCGGACCGTCAGTCCAGCGTGGGAACAGAGGTTCTGGCCGGACTGACGACCTTTGGCGCCATGGGGTATATTATTGCCGTCAATCCGGCCATTCTGTCAGCCACAGGGGCGGACAGGGTCGATATGATTACCGTCACCGTCTTGGCCGCCATGTGCGGCTCCCTGCTTATGGCGTTCCTCTCCCGCCTGCCGATTGCTCTTGCGCCGGGCATGGGGTCCAACGCGGTTTTTGCACAGGTTGTGGTGGTCAAAATGGGCCTCTCCTATGGGACCGCGCTGACCATGGTGCTGGTGGGAGGAATTTTGTTTACCTGCCTGTCGCTCAGCACTGTGCGGCAGAGCATTGTGCAGGGCTTTCCCGTTCCCATCCGCATTGGGCTACAGGCGGGCATTGGTCTGTTTATTGCCTATCTGGGCCTGCGGAGCGGCGGGCTGATTGTAACAGATGCCGGTGGTGGCGTTGCTTTTGCTGATCTGCGCTCTCCCGCGGTTCTGGTGGTTTTTCTCTCGCTCCTTCTGATTGCAGGGCTGGTTGCGGCCCGCGTGCGCGGGGCTATGCTGCTGTCCATTCTGGCGGTTACTGTGGCAGGGCTGTTTATCCAGACCAGTCCGGGCCACATCATGACCGTTCTGCCATCACAGGTGGCGGCGCTACCCCATATCCCCAAAGCGTATTTTTTTGCTTTTGATACCAGCGAGTTTTTTCACAACTTCTTTCTGGTTCTCCCCCTGACACTCTACTTTTTCCTGTCCGATTTTTTCTCGGCAACCGCGACCATGATGGCCGTTACCCGGCGTGCGGGCATGATGGACGCGCAGGGTAATTTTTTAAATTCAAAGCGTGCTTTTCTGGCGGACGGGCTGGCCTCCATTGTTGGGGCATGCCTTGGTAGCCCGACCGTGGCGGCCTATGTTGAATCCGCAACCGGGGTGGAGGCAGGCGGGCGCTCGGGCCTGACAACCCTGACTGTTGCACTCCTGTTTGGTCTGAGCGCGTTTTTCTGGCCTCTCATTGCCTGCATTCCGCCGCAGGCCACCACGGCGGCCCTTGTCATGGTCGGCATTCTGATGATGGAAGGACTGAGCGAGCTGGATATTTCCGACCCGTTCCAGAGCATTTCCGCCGGGATGATTGTGCTGCTCACGGTCACAACTGCCAATCTCATGATCGGGATTTGTGCCGGGTGCTTCGCCTATACGGTCATGGCGGTAGCAACACGGAGTTGGGCCCGGTTAACGCCTGTTTTTCTGCTGACCAACGTTCTGCTGGTGATCTACCTTGTGCTGGTCACCTATACAGTCACCTGACGGAGCCACCGGAACCGCTTCAGAAATGATGAACACGCATAGCTGGCCCGTTCCGGCATTGCAGTGTTGGCACGGCCCTCCGCCTGTGCCTAGAAATGCACTATGACAGCAGCATCTCCGGCTCAGGCCGCTACCCCCCGCGCCCTTCGCCATGCCAAGGGCGTTACGCTCCGCAAGCTTGCCCCCCGCACACGGCAGGCGGAATGGCAGCCGCCCAGAAACAGGGCGGACCCTGTTTCCATTCTGGTGGCGCAGGGCGCGCACCGGATCAGCGCGCTGCTGCCCGTGCGGTATGCCCGCATGGCGGCCTCTCCCTTTGCCTTTCTGCGGGGTGCCGCGGCCGTCATGGCGGCGGATCTGGCGAGCACCATTACGGCAGGACCAAAGGTGCAGAGCTGTGGGGACTGCCATCTGGCCAACTTCGGCAGCTATGCCTCACCGGAAGGCATCCCTGTTTTTGATATCAATGATTTTGATGAAACGCTCTCCGCCCCGTTTGAATGGGATGTCAAACGTCTGGGCACCTCTCTGGTGCTGGCCGGGCGCGAAGCCGGGCTTGCCGAAAAAGAGGCCCGCGCTCTGGCACGCAGCATGGCGCAGAGCTACACGCAGGAAATGGCGCATCTGGCTCCGCTGAACCCTCTGGCTATCTGGGCTGAACGGATTGACCTTGCAGCCGCCATCGCAGGTTTTCAGGACAAGCAGGCCCGCAAGAAGGTGCAGAGCCTGCTGGAAGCCCGGCTGGCAAGCGCGCGCAGCCATTTCGGCCTTGTGGCGGAAGACTGCGGCACCCCACGGCTGACAGAAAAGCCCCCACTGGTGATGCGCCTGCCCGAGCAGGATGACGCCATCCGTGCCGCCTTCGCCCGCTACATCGCCACACAGCCGTCGGAACGGGCCATCCTGCTTTCCCACTACACATTGCAGGACGTGATCTTCAAGGTTGTGGGCGTGGGCAGTGTGGGCACGTTCTGCGCCATTGGCCTATTTTCCACACCGGATAATGAGGTTCTTCTGCTCCAGATCAAGGAGGCCCAGACATCCGTTCTGGCTCCGCATCTTGACCCCTCGCCTTTCCACAATCAGGGGGAACGTGTGGTGGTGGGGCAACGCATCATGCAGACAGCATCTGACGCTTTTCTGGGCTGGACCCACAGCACCAGCACAGACACCGGAGAGGGTGAGGCCGGGAGCCTTTCCGCCGGCCAGCGCCAGTTTTACGTCCGCCGCCTGAAGGACCAGCGTCTGGCCGCCATCGGGGCCGAGTTCGCACAGATCGGCCTGCCGGACTACGCGCTCCTCTGCGGCCGCACGCTGGCCCGCGCCCACGCCCGCTCGGGCGATGTTGCCACGCTGGCGGGTTATCTGGGCACAGGCCGCACCTTTGCGGACGCCATTGCCAGCTTCTCCACTGCCTATGCGGACCAGACAAAAACCGACTGGGAAACCTTCTGCGACGCCATCAAGGCGGGCCGGATTCCCGCACAGGTTCCCCAATCTGCCAAAAAAGCCTCTGCCGCCGCTGGAAAGAAATCCTGATTTCTGAACATCGCTGACTGTCGTTGCAGATTTCCCCCTACAACGGCAGTCGGCACGCGGTCATTCAGAACAGAAGCCCCTCTTTGCGTGGGGCCACCACCCGCTATCAGGTTTGGCGCACTTTGCGAAACATCAGGCTTGCCAAAGCCAGAATAAGCAGTGACGCACCGAGTTCGGGCAAACATACAGCCAGAACAAGGAGAAAGGCGATACCCGCACCCCCATGCGTCTGCGAATGGAGCGCTGGCGGAGCTCCCAGAGCTCCGGCGGGTTTGCGTTTGAGCCACAGCACTGTCGCGGCACAACTCATCAGAAACAGGCCACAGGCCACCAGAAGATTGATGAGCTGATTCAGCCACCCGAAAAGCTGGCCCTCATGCGCTGCCACGCCATAAGCCACAATCCGGTCCGCCAGACTTTTCCCGGCGAACGCGCTCCGCATCACTACATGCCCGTCGGATGTGACTGTAACACTTTCCCGCAAAGGGCGGTTTTGTGTATCCGAACGCACAGTCCAGACAGACCCGGAGCGCGTGATGAACACCGGAGCAGGCAGAGAAAGAGTGGCCGCTGTCTGCGCAACAGTGTCCAGCCCCCTCAGAAGATGCGCTTCAGGAAGAACCGCAGGGGCATCCGGCATGTCCATGCCGGGCATATCCAGAGCGCCTTTTGAGTGCCTCCCCTCTGATGGCGTTATCGGGTGCCCAGCGATGATTGTGGCGGCAGGAACCGCGCCAATCTCCCACTCCTTGACGGACGTCAGGCGGCCGACCGTGTTTTCAACCGATTGCAAGGCATGCCCCCAGACAAAGGACCACGGCAGACCAGACACCAGAAACAGCACAAGAAACAGGGATGTCCAGACACCAGTTACAGCATGCAGGTCCCGCCAGAGGAGGCGCCCCTCTGCTGTAAGACGCGGGTAAACAACACCTGCCAACCCACGCTGGCCCCGTGGCCACCACAGCAAAAGGCCTGTCACAATCAGGACAATGGTCCAGGATGCAACCATTTCCATAATAACAGAACCAAAATTGCCCAGCAGCAACTGGCCATGCAGACGAAAGATCAGGCGCTCAAACCTCTTTTCTTCCAAAACAGTTTTCAGAACATCATGTGTGTTTTTGTCAACATATACGCGTACGGCTTCTCCATCTGGCCTGCTGACAAGAACACGCGCTGCACTGCGCGGCGTGCGCGGAAGTTCATACGCCAAAAAGGAACTGTGCGGCACGGCGGACAAAGCCGCCTGAACATCGCGCTCGGGAGAGGACGAAAGGACTGTGGGCAGATGGTCATAGTGCCAGTCAATCCATGCCTCACTCTGCGGTTTAAAGAGATAAACCGCTCCGGTGAGAGAAAGAAAGGCCACAAAAGGCAGGCAGAAGAGCCCGGCGAAAAAATGCCACCGCCAGAGTGTACGATAATCCGGCCAGAATGCTGAGGTGCGTAGGGTCATGAGAGTATCCTCAGAATTTAACGCGCACACCGCCGAAATACGCACGGGGCGAACCGGCGTAGATGGAGCCTGTGCTGTTCATGAGGGTGGCGGCACCCGCCTGCTGCCCGTTGGGGCGCAGCGTATCGGTAAGATTGGCGGCACTGGCGATATAGGTCTGGTTCGCTACATTCTGCACTTCAAAATACCAGTGCAGCCGATGCGCCCAGCCGAACCGGGCTGGCGGGTCATAATGCACATCCAGATTCAGCAGAGCATACCCGGGGGCTTTCAGGCGATTGGCGTTATCCAGCCAATAAGACTCCCGCCACGTGACTTCCGCATACCCGCCAAGCCCTTCCAGTGGGCCATCCGGCTGGTCATAGAGAAAGCGTGCATTAAGGAAATTGGGAATAACGCCGGGAATATAGCGGCCTTTACGGCTGAAATCGCGGGCGAGTGTCGTGTTGGAAAGAACCTCGGTATATCGGGTATAAACCTGATTATCATAAGTATAGCTGAGCTTGATCCGGCCACCGGGAAGACGTTTTGGCAGCACTTTCCATTCCATACCCAGAACAACGCCACGATGCTCGGAGGCAGGCGCATTGAAGGTATAGGCCCCCACCGTGTTGACACCGGCGGACTGGCTGACAAGTTCGTTTTTATAAAATTCGTAAAACCCTGTTGCCTGAACATTAATCGTGGAGGATGGGTGCCACTCCGCGCCCAGATCAATCCCCACACTTGTCTGGCTTTTCAGGAGTGTGTTGTTCCCGTACTGCCCTTGTGGCGTAATAAAAAGATTGGAAGACGATGGCGTTCCATAGGCCGTGCCAACGCGGGTATGGAGTGTCCAGTCTCGTGACGGCGTGTAAATCAGCGCGCCCTCTGGAGCGAGATTGAAATAGAACCGATTGGCCGTGATGCCGCGTTGGGTATTTGCCGTGGCGGCATAGCTGTAAAGCGTTTGCGTCGCGCCAATATCGGAATATGTGCCGCCAAGCCCCAGCACGATGTGCCAGTCAGGGGCAAAATGCCAGTCTTCCTGAAAACGGGCACCAAGATTCCACTGATGCCCGTAACTTTCCGAACTCATGGCACCACGCGTAGCCCCTCCGCGCGGCATGATATTGTAGGTCTGATACCCAAAATCGAGATAATCAAAGCTGACGCCAGCAAACGTCTCCAACGCCCTGCCCGCGAGCCGTGTATGATTGGTCACATCGCTGCTCACGTTATAGGAATTATAGGGGCCGACAAACGCGGTGGGGGATGTTGGCTGATCGACATGCCGCTGATCATACGTGAACTGGTTCCGCCACGTTGTCCGGCTATTGACATCATGCTCCCACCGCAGGCCGACAAGTGTGCGGCGGTCAAACCGCCCCAGACCGGCGGCTTCAGCACTCATGGCTTCCTTTGCGCCATACCGCCCATTGACCAGCAGATTGACGGAAGCACACCCGGCTGCCGCAGTGGTGGCATCAGAACACCCCTGCTGATAGGGATTGGCATAATACTGATTGAGGGAAAGCCGCACCGGCAGAAAAGTGTCCGTAACATTGTTCACGAATTTCAGGACAAGGCGGTCGGAGGGCGTCAGAGTGACACGAAGCCGCACATTTTCTGTGGAGGTATTATACCGGCTGTTGGCAATGAAGCCGTTTCCACGCACATCGCTCCCGAAGAGCATCAGATCATACTGTCTGTTGCCAAAGCCCAGGGTTGCGTAGGTGTTGAACATCCCGAAGCTGCCAAAATCGGACCCGACTTCCAGACCGTGGATATCCGCCCCTTTTCGGGTGCGGAAATTGAGCGCGCCATTCATGGCGTAATTGCCGTAGAGAGTGGACGCTGGTCCCTCAAACACATCCACCCCCTGATAGGCATGGGGGTCAATCAGGTCCGCCCGGGCCGTTCCATCAGGCTGGGTCATGGGAAAACCATCCTCCAGCACCTGAATGTTTTTAAGCCCCCATGACTGACGGTCCCCCGACCCGCGAATGGAAATATTGGTATCCCGTGGGCCGTTCCCCTGCGTGAAACTCACACCGGGGATGGTCACCACCATATCCGCAGCGCTCTGGCCGATCTGGTTTCCGAAGTCTTGCCTGTCTGAGCGATAGGTTGTCTGCCCTGCCGGGTGCGCAAGAGCTGATGCGCGGTTTGCCCCCGTCACAAGAATCTGTTCGGTTCTGGCGGAGGATTTACGGATTTTGGAGACAGAGAGAACGGGATGCCTCCGCAGGGGCGTGGTCGCAACGCCCCTTGTAGCCGCAGGGGCCGGAGTGGCAGAAAGAACGGCAACAAGCATTGTCACCCCGTAAACCGGGCGTGAGACATGAGCAGTATGAAACATCGTGTCAGACCTGAATAAGCAGCACAAAAAGCTCACAGGCACAGGCATGTGAGCGGCTTTTTCAATTCAGATCAGGCAGGCGGTCCCTGCGGGCAGAGTGCTGTCCGCTTTGGCGTTGGTGGCCCACGGATGGATGTGAACATCCATGGCTGATGAATGCCGGAGGGAACCAGCCCCACGAAAAGACAGAACGCAACACTGAGGAACAGAAGATCCAGTGTTTCAGAGAGCAGAAAACTCTCATCTTCCGGATTACTGGCGTGATGATGCTGTGTGCCCGTATCAGACGATGAAGTCAGATCATCGCAAAGAATGCTGAGTTTCGCGAGAGTTTTAAGCGGATCGTCAGTCAGGACCGCCGGAGAGACAAGCCCTCCGAAAGTCAGGCGCGCAATCAGGGTCATGATCACCAGAGGCCAGAAGGCCAGCAGGGACGTCAAACTGTGCGCGCGTGAAGACATGCGGAACGCTTATCTCAAATTCCCCCTGATAACCAGATCATATCTGGCGTGCGCCGGCCTTGCGGATGTACGGGGCCATAAGCCTCATTCTCCGGGGTGAAGCCCCGGCCCGATTGTCTTCACCAGCCAGTCCACAAAAACACGCACGCGCGGAGAAAGCTGCCTGTTGCTTGGATACAGCACCGAAAGCGGCGTGGGTGTGGGCGGGAAGTCGGCCAGAACCTCAACCAGAGTGCCGCGCGCGAGATCCTCCGCAAACCGGTAGCGCGGGGCCTGTACAAGGCCAAGGCCGAGCCGGGCCGCGGCAGCGCTCGTATCGGCCCCATTCACCAGCAGGCGCGCCGGAAGCGTAACCTCGATCACCTCATCCCCGCGCGTGAACTCCAGCGGGAGGGGGTGATGGGTGCGTGAGGACACAAAGCCAATCATCTGGTGGCCTTCAAGGGCGTCGGGTGTCGTGGGGGTTCCATGCCGCGCCAGATAGTCCGGGCTGGCAACGGTGACTTCCTCCATCACCCCCAGATGCCGCACCACCATGTCACTATCCGCCAGAGCCCCGGCGCGCACGACGCAATCCACGCCCTCACGCACCAGATCAACAAACCGTTCACCCTCCCCAAGATGGACTGTCAGGGCCGGATGCTGCGCAAGAAAGTCGGGCAATGCGGGCAGTATTGTCGTGCGCGCCAGATACCCCACAACGTCAACACGCAGCACGCCCGCCACGGCACCGCTTGCGCCACGATCTGCTTCCTCAAGGTCTGCAAGGATCTCGACACACCGGTGATAATAGGCCACCCCCTCCAGCGTTGGCTGAACATGGCGGGTGGAGCGTTGCAGGAGCCGGGTGCCCAGCCTGCTCTCGAGCGCCTTGATTGCAGCGGTCGCAACAGGCCGTGAGACCCCGCAGGCCGCCGCCGCCGCACTGAAGCTGCCACGGTCAACAATACGAATGAAAAGATCGAGCGTGGCCAGCCTGTCCATAGGATTATTCCATGACGCAAAACAATGATGCCGGAAAGGATAATCTTATCGAACGTGCTCCGGTGTGGCCAACATGGGGCCGTCATCAAACGGAGAATTCCATGTCTGTCGTAAAAACCATTGCCATCGTCACCGGCGGGAGCCGCGGTCTCGGGCGCTCAACTGTTGAAGCGCTTGCCAGACGCGGCGTCAGCTCACTTTTCACCTACCACGCCAACCGCGCCGCTGCGGACGATGTTGTGGCCTCTGTGGAACGCCACGGAGCCCGGGCCATCGCATTCCCACTCGATACCGGTGACACCAGCGCCTTCCCGGCTTTTGCCGAAACCATTCGACATGCACTGGCTGAATGGGGAGCCGAGCGCTTTGATTATCTGGTCAATATGGCTGGAACATCACACAGTGGCCTGCTCGGGGACGTCACGGAGGAGGATCTTGACGCAGCCTATCGCGTTCACGTCAAAGGCCCGCTGTTCCTGACCCAGACCCTGCTGCCGCTGATTGCGGACGGTGGGCGGATTGTAAACATCTCTTCAGGCCTGACCCGCTTCGCGTATCCCGGCCGGATTGCCTATGCCTCCATGAAAGGCGCGGTGGAAGTCATGACACACTACATGGCCAAGGAACTCGGCTCCCGCCGCATCGCCGTCAATACGGTGGCTCCCGGTGCCATCCAGACGGATTTTTCGGGAGGCGTGGTGCGGGATAATCCGGACATGGCGCGGCACATCGCGGAAGCAACCGCTCTCGGCCGCCCGGGCCTGCCGGATGATATCGGTCCGATGATTGCCTCACTGCTGTCCGAGGACAATCGCTGGATCAATGCCCAACGGATCGAAGTCTCGGGCGGTCAGGCCATCTGAGCCGGACAGGGAGTACTATCCGCCTGCCCGCTCAACACCACCCGGCGGGCAGGCCCCCTGAGACTGAAGGCTGAGGGGGGCGGTTGGCTGGGGTTAGGGCTGTGGCTGTTATGACTGAACTGAGCCGGTCTCCCGAACATAGCGCATGGGCGGCATGCCGACATGGTGCGTGAAAGCCGTGCTGAACGTGCTTGCGGAGCCATAGCCAACCTGGGCTGCAATATGCTCAATCCCCAGTTCACGTGTGCGGAGCAGGCGCTTGGCAAGCGCCATGCGCCATGCCAGCAGATACGCCATTGGCGGCTGCCCCACGATACGCTTGAAGCGCGTGAAAAACGCGGAACGTGACATGGCAGCCTCCGAGGCCAGTGCCTCAACGGTCCAGCGCCGTGCGGGCCGCGCATGCATGGCCCGCAGCGCGGAAACAAGACGCTCATCCGCCAGCCCGCGCGCAACACTTGGCATGGACATGACATCGGCCCCGCTGCGCAGCGCCTCGATCAGCAGCACCTCAAGCAGGCGCTCCAGAACCAGTTCCCGCCCCGGCCGGGAATGGCGCGTCTCATCCCCCACAAGCTGGAGCAGCAGCGCGAGGCGTGGCTCCCCGCTGGTCACGATCATGGCGGGCAGGAGAGAGACAAGCAACGCTGCATCGGGTGAAGCGAACGTGCAAAGCCCGACCTGCATCCTGAGATTGACCGGCTCCTCCGGCGGCCCGATCCGGAAACGCCCCGTGCTGATTTCTGTCGGCATCATCGCCATTCCGGGAGGCGGTGCGTCGAGACTTTCAATCATATGATCGTTGGTCGAGGGGGAGAGCACAAAATCCCCCTTCCGCACGATAATCGGCGGCCGACCGGAGGAGACGACCCTGCACTCCCCCTCCAGAACCGCGAAAAACACTGGTTTCCCCTCGATGTTACGGTGGATGCGCCATCGTCCGGCATAGTCGACCAGTTTGGAATAACTCGCCGATGGCTGGAGCAGGGTCACAATCTCAGCAAGGGGATCAACAGGCATAACAGGACTATCGCCAATGAATTCGATACGTTCAACCATAGATGATCTTCTGTTTTGCGACCATATCTGAACGCTCACTCACCAACCCGGAGCGTGCCTATGCCCACCATTTTCATTACCGGCTGTTCCTCAGGCTTCGGCCTCGAGACCGCGAAACTGTTCCTTGAAAAAGGCTGGCGCGTTATCGCCACGATGCGGCAGCCCACACCTGACATCCTGCCGGTGTCAGATCAGCTCACCATTCTGCCGCTCGACGTTACCGATCCGCAGAGTGTCCAGAGCGCGTTTGCGCAGGCGGGTGAGATTGATGTGCTGGTCAACAATGCCGGGTTCGGCGCCGCCGTGCCGGTCGAACTGACAGAGCCGGAGACGGCGCGCCAGTTGTTCGAAACCAACACCCTCGGCACGCTGGCAACGATCCAGGCCGTCCTGCCCCGCTTCCGCGAGCGCCGCAGCGGCACAATCATCAATGTCACATCAAGTGCGACACTCAAGCCCCTGCCGTTGATCGGCGTTTATCGCGCCAGCAAGGCAGCCGTGAACGCACTCACCGAAAGCCTCGCGATTGAAGTGGCTCCCTTCGGCGTGCGTGTGCATATCGTTCTGCCCGGCCGCTCGCCCGAAACAAGTTTTGGCAATAACGCCTTGCCGCATCTCCGCGGGCTGGACAACGCCGATTACAAACCGATGATTGAAGGCATGATCGCAGGGTTTCGCGACGCAAACGGACCCGTCACCCATTCGGTTGACGTCGCCGAGGCCGTCTGGCGGACCGCGACCGACCCAAACGCGCCCCTCAGAATCCCCGCTGGTGAGGACGCGGTGCAGTGGATGGCCGAAGCCGGGCAAGTGTGACGCCTCCCACAAAAAAAGGGCCTCACAAGAGGCCCTTTTTCCATCATGCAGGATCTAAAAAACTCAGACTGTTTCGTAATTTTTCCGAACAAATTCGTTCAGGAGACGCACACCGAAGCCGCTGGCCCCTTTAGGCTGGCCATTGCGGGATGTTTTGGACCAGGCCGTGCCTGCAATATCCAGATGCGCCCACGGCGTTTCCCCCACAAAGCGCTTGAGGAACTGCGCCGCCGTGATGGAACCGCCGGGGCGACCGCCAATGTTTTTCATGTCCGCAATGTCGGATTTCAGCATGGCGTCATACTCCGCGCCCAGCGGCATGCGCCACAGCTTGTCACCCGTTACCTCCCCTGCCGCGGTCAGGGTGGCGGAGAGGGCATCATTATTGGAGAACAGACCCGCATATTCATGACCAAGGCTGATGATGATCGCACCTGTCAGGGTGGCGAGGTCCACCATCAGTTTCGGTGCGAACCGGTCCCGCGCATACCAGAGAATATCAGCCAGCACGAGACGGCCTTCGGCATCCGTATTCAGCACTTCAATGGTCTGGCCGGACGCACTGCGCACAACGTCACCCGGGCGCTGGGCCGTGCCGGAAACCATGTTTTCCACCAGCCCGATCACACCCACTGCATTCACCTTCGCCTTGCGGCCAGCAAGGGCTGCCATCAGGCCGGTCACGGTGGCGGCACCCGCCATATCCTCTTTCATTTCCTCCATTCCGGCAGCCGGTTTGATGGAAATACCGCCGGAGTCAAACGTCACACCCTTGCCGATAAAGGCCAGCGGGGCGTCATCCTTCGCGCCACCGTTCCAGCGCATGATGACTGTGCGCGGTTCATTCGCGCTGCCCTGCGCCACGCCCAGCAGGGCACCAAAGCCCAGCTTCTCCATATCGGCACGGTCCAGCACATCCACTTCCAGCCCAAGGCTGCGCAGCGTGGTGACACGGGCGGTGAATTCTTCGGGGTTCAGCACATTGGCGGGTTCTGTCACCAGATCACGCGTCAGGATCACGCCACGCGCCACGGCGGAGAGCGGTGCCCACGCGGCTGCGGCTGCGGTCGGGTCTTCCGTCAGAACAGTCATGGCAGCCAGACGGTGCTTTTTGCCGGCATCCGGGGTGCTGTAATACAGGGAGAAATGGTACGCCCCCAGCACCGCACCCTGCGCAACAGAGGCGGCAAGAGCCTGCGGTACATTACCCAGAGCAACGCTTGCGGTTTCCTGCGCACCGAAAACGGAGGCCGCAACACCGCCAGCCGCTTCCGCTTCTTTCGGACCAAGGGCATCGGCCTTGCCCACGCCAATCAGCACAATACGGGAAAAACCGGCACCGGGTGCCAGCACAACGCAGGTTGAGCCTTCCTTGCCGGTGAAGTCATCAGCTTCCACCGCGCGGCTCAGGGCACCGCCCGTTGCCTTGTCGGCGGCTTCAAAAATAGCCGGGCGGTCCTGCCCTTCAGCCAGTAAAAGAGCCAGCGCCCCGCCATCTGGCAGGGTTTGAGAAGAGAATGAAATCTGAAGCATGGCGGCTGGCCTCCGTGTCCGTCTTGATATTTGTAACAGACTGGGTACGTCCGGCCTCGCCCCTTGGCAATAGGGCAGTCCGCGCAGGTTCAAAAAACCGACACACAAAACCGGTACGCAAGACTTCCCCGCATATCCGGGGCATGACGCGCTGGCGTTCCTGTCGTATGATGGTCTGATGAGCACCCATACCGACGCTGACCTGCTGGCCCTCGCAGCCAGACTGGCGGATGAAGCCGCCGAAATTATCCGCACCATTCGCGCGCGGGGTTTTGAAACGCTGACCAAAACGGACTCTTCTCCCGTTACGGAAGCGGACCACGCGGCAGAAGCCCACATCCTCAAGGGCCTGCGCACCGCTGTGCCGGATATTCCGGTGATTGCGGAAGAAGAAGTGGCGTCCGGGCTACCCGGAGCAGTATCCGAAGCCTACTGGCTGGTGGACCCGCTGGATGGCACGCGGGAATTCGCCGCCGGGCGGGATGATTTTACGGTGAATATCGGCCTTGTGCGCAACGGCCGGGCCGTGCTGGGCGCCATGGCGCTGCCTGCGTACCATCAGCTTTACACCGGCGGCGTCGGCCTGCCCGCGCAGCGCCGGGACAGAAACGGCACAAGCCTGATCCACACCCGCGTCCCCCCGGCTGAGGGGCTGAGCGTTCTGGCCTCCCGCCATTATGCGGATGACCCGCGTCTGGCCGCCTATCTGGGGGAACGCCGCGTGGCCTCCGTGGGGAATATCGGGTCCGCCGTGAAATTTGCACGTGTGGCGGAAGGTGTGGTTGATTTCTACCCGCGCCTTGGCCCAACCATGGAGTGGGACACAGCCGCCCCGCAGGCTATTGTGGAAGCCGCGGGAGGCCACGTCACACTGCTGGATGGCAGTCCGCTGCTCTACGGCAAGCCGGGCTGGAAAAACCCGCCATTCGTCTGCACCGGGCAGATATGATCCCCCCTGCTCCGGTTGCACGGCACGGTTTTTCTACCCAAACGCCGTGCCTGCCGGATTGTTGAACAGGACCCTTATGACCGAACGCCTGACCGCCACCCCTACTGGCATTGCCACCGCCGCCCGTATTCTGCGGGATGGCGGGCTGGTGGCGTTCGGCACGGAAACCGTTTACGGCTTGGGGGGAGATGCCACGAACCCCACCGCCGTGGCGCGTATTTTTGAAGCCAAGAACCGCCCGCGCTTCAACCCGCTGATCAGCCATTTTGCCAGCGCGGAAGAGGCTTTTACGCAGGTGCAGGCCACCCCGCTGGCCCGCGCGCTGGCGGAGCGCTTCTGGCCTGGCCCCCTGACACTGGTGCTCCCCCGCGCGCCCGGCAGCACGGTGAGTGACCTCGCGGCCGATGGTCTCTCCTCTCTTGCCGTGCGGGTGCCCAAGGGAGACGCCGTTCTGGCCCTGCTGCATGCTGTGGGCCGCCCTGTTGCGGCTCCTTCAGCCAATCGCTCCGGCCGCATCAGCCCTTCAGAAGCAAGCCATGTTCTGGAGGAACTGGATGGCCGGATTGATGCCGTGCTGGATACCGGCCCCTGCGCGGTGGGGCTGGAAAGCACGGTGCTGGACCTGAGTTCTCCGGGCCGCCCCTGCCTGCTCCGCCCCGGTGGCGTGCCGGTGGAGGCGCTGGAAGCCCTGTGCGGCCCCATTGCCCGGCCTGAAACCGGGTTCGATGTCGCCCCCCTTTCTCCGGGCCGCATGCTTTCTCACTACGCCCCCAGCCTGCCCGTGCGCCTGAACGCCACCTCTGTCGGCCCGCAGGAAGGGCTTCTGGCTTTTGGCCCGCACCCCCTGCCCGATGCGGCTGTTACGTGGAATCTCAGTTCAGAGGGAAATCTGGAGGAAGCGGCGGCGCGCCTGTTCGCGGGGCTGCGGTTTCTGGACAGCCAGCAGCAGGTTTTTGACCTAACCGGCCTTGCCGTGCAGCCCATCCCTGCGCAGGGGCTCGGGCTGGCCATTCAGGACCGCCTGAACCGGGCCGCCGCCCCCAGACCCACGGAGCCAGACGCGCCATGAGCGATATGGACCCGAAAGAAATCAAGATCCTGTCTGATATTCTCGCACTGGCGCTGGAAGATCAGGAAGGCCAGTCCTCCTCCGCGCTGGAAGCCATCAAGGCCCGCGCCCGGCGTGATGGTGTGACCGGCGGTGCGCTGAAAAACCTGTTTCAGGCTCTGGCCCCGCAGAGCGAAAGGCTGAACGCGGCCCGCATGGCACGGGATGATGCACAAAGCCGGGAGCTGGAAAACACCGTCCATACCCTGCGTGTTCAGCTTCATGACCGGGGAGAAGCGCTGAACCGCATGGAGCACAATCTGCGGATTGTTCGGGGGAACAATGAAAGCCTGAGATCCCAGCTCTATCTTGCGCAAACAGCCCATGAAGAGGCCCGCAGCATGCTGACCATGAAAATGATGGACAGCAACTACCCCCGGCTGATGATTATTTTCGTAGCTGTGGTGGCCGGATTACTGACAGGGATAGCCGGAACACAGCTTTTCCATCTGTTTTATGCCACCTTTCATCCGGTGACAGACAATGCGCGGTATCTTTATTAAGCAAACCCCGCACCCTGATCACACATTTTCTCCACCCTCACTCACGTTCCTGCTCAAGGTCCAGCCCATGCCTGACACGCTCCTTCCCCTTGCCCTTCATGACGCGCTTCTGGCACTTCTCGGTCCATCCGGGCTGCTGACCGAAGCCGGAGACACAGAGGCATTCTGCACGGACTGGCGCATGCTCTATCACGGCCGTTGCGCTGCCGTTCTGCGCCCCGCCACGACGGAAGAGTGTGCAAAAGCTGTCGCGCTGTGCGCGGAGTATGGCATTCCCATGGTCCCGCAGGGAGGGAACACCAGCATGGTGGGTGGGGCTACACCGGATGAAAGCGGCAGGGCCATTGTCATTTCCACCGTGCGCATGACACGTATCCACAGCATTGACCACGCAGACCTGACCATGACACTGGAGGCTGGTGTCACGCTCAAGGCCGCACAGGATGCAGCCAAGGCGGAAGGGCTGATGCTGCCCCTTTCCATTTCTTCTGAAGGGTCTGCTGAAATTGGGGGCATTCTGGCCACCAACGCGGGCGGAAACAACACCGTGCGTTATGGCAATGCACGGGAACTGGCCCTGGGGCTGGAAGCTGTCCTGCCGGACGGACAGGTGCTGAACCTGATGCGCCGCCTGCGCAAGGACAACACCGGATACGCCCTGCGGCAGCTTCTGATTGGCTCGGAGGGCACACTTGGCATTATCACCACCGCCATTCTTCAGCTTCAGCCCGCCCCCCGTTCCCGTGAGACAGCCCTGTGCGCGCTCTCCAGCGTGGATGATGTTCTGAAACTGTTCGCCGCCTTCCGCAGGCAGAACCCGGCGGCCATTCAGGCTTTTGAATATATGTCCGGCACCAGCATGGCGCTGGTCAACACCCTGATTGAAGGGGCCGCCCTGCCCCTGTCCGAACCCGCCGCAGCCTATGCGCTGGTGGAACTGGGCAGCCCGCGCGCGGATGAAAGCCTGCGCACCCTGATGGAAGAGGTTCTGGGGCAGGCACTCGAGGAGGGGCTGGTGACAGATGCCGTGCTGGCGGAAAGTGAAAGCCAGCGTCAGGCGCTCTGGATGATTCGTGAAGAACATGCGGAAGCCCAGAAACGCGCCGGGGCATCCGTGAAAAATGATGTCTCTGTACCGCTTTCTGCTATTCCGGACTTCATCAAAACCGCAACAGCCGCGTGTGAGGCCTTGATCCCCGGCATGCGCGTGGCTCCGTTCGGACATATTGGAGATGGCAACATCCATTTCAATCTGGTGCAGCCCGAGGGCATGGACCCCAAAGCCTTTCTGGCGCAGGACCATGCCATGATGGATACCGTGGCCAATATTGTCCGCGGGCTGGACGGTTCCTTCTCCGCCGAACACGGGGTCGGGCAGCTTAAAACCTACATGATGCCCTCATGGCGCGGCGGTGCGGAACTGGACAGCATGCGCAAGATCAAAACTGCGCTGGACCCGAAAAACTTGATGAATCCGGGCAAGATTTTTCCATAACCCTGGAAAGAGCCGCGTCCGCCACACTGCGTGGACGCGGCCTGCCTCCACACGACTGCTCTGCCAGAACGGAACAGGCCGCTATTTTCTACGCGTGAAAAAATCCAGTTCAGGATAACGCAGCGCTGAAAGCTGGAGCAGCAGGGCGGGCAGCAAGACCAGCCCAACATCCACACCCATCAGCAGAATAGCCACAACCGTGAACACAGGGGCCACAAGCCGTTCAACATGCGCGGCGCGCGGGCTGCTGCATGCCAGAACGGAGCAGAGGCCGCCAAGAGCGATAAACGCCGCGGCTATAACGGCGCGAATGGGGTGGCGCAGCATGCTGGGGGTCAGCCCGCCCATCACGCTGTCCAGCGAGGACATATCGGAAGACCAGCCCGCCAGCCCGAACAGAAAACTGAAGGGCAGGATCAGCACGCCAAACACGTCTTTCAACAGCACCAGAAAACCCAGAACAACCGGAGGCAGCAGCACAAAAGCCACCCCGAGCGCGACATCGGCAATCAGAAAAGCGAGTGCGGGCGTGACAGAATTATTCTTCATGCCCGCGTTCTTTTGCAAAACAGACCAGAGTTTCAGTCTTTCCACCATTTGACGGGCTGCGGCTCATCCTCAGCCATCACCAGCACGTCTTCCTCTTCCGCCTCAGCGGGTTTCAGGCGCGGGCGGCCACGCGGGCGGGCCTCCAGCTTTTTCCGCAGGGCCTCAATTTCCTCCTGCAGCGTTTCCACCGTGTTCCGGGTATTGCGCAGGGCGCGGTCTCTTTCCGTCAGGACTTCCTGATGCTCGGCCAGCTTGCCCTTGAGCTCACGCACCAGAAGATCCGCATGCGCCTGCCGGGTTTCAAACCCGCGCAGGGATGTCTGCAACGCGGTGATCTGGCGCTCGGCGTCCTCAGAGCGCAGTTTTTCATCCGCAAGCTGACGACGCAGGCGGGACATTTCCGAGCTTTCTTCTTCAGAAAAATGTACTGAGCGGGATGTGCCGACCGTGCGGGGCATGGCCAGCGTACGGGGTGTCGTGCGTGCAAGAGAGTGTTTCTCCACCTGCACATCACCATCTTTTACAAACCGGCGGCGCTTGCCCTGAGCCTGATCTCCCCCGGCGGCTGCCGGGCGGGGGGCAGGCTGCCCCTTGGCACGGGAGGAAGCCCCAAGCCGCTCCAGTGCGTTGCGCAGGGAGGCTTCTTCAAAAGCCTCATCGCGTTTTTCGTCGCCCGTCGGGGCTGATAAAAATGATGGTGTCTTCATAAATTCGGAAGTCACTCTGCTTTATACTTTCCTGACTCTGTAAAACATTGAAACCGGATTATCTGTGAAAAGGCTTTGAGCGACGTTAAATCGGCACAGCCTCTGGTCACCACTCCGGACATCGTTTTTCCTGCACTCCGGCAGGAGGGGGATAACCCAACAGGTTCCATTGAATATGTTGGTAAAGACCTGATCGCGCTTCAAAAGCCCACAAACAAGTTGTGCTCCTGCCTTACCACGTCTTTCCCGGTTTTCCAACAATTTCTGCAAACACGGGCAGGCGCTTCCCCTCTCCGGATGGCCCGGATGAGGGGAATTGTTAATTCCGCACCCAAGAAGACATCTGCAAAGTTCTTTGAAAATCTTTATAAAATAAAGCCTTCTTTAAAAAGACTTCAAAAACCCCCACCATCTCTCCTCCCATATTATTACTTAAAAAACATAATTTATTTTTACCGAAAAGACTCCTATACCTGCCCGCGCCGGGCTGCGGGGGTCCACAGCACATCCGTCCTGCCGTGCTGGTTGAAATGCCGTGCCAGCACAAAGAAATAATCAGAAAGCCTGTTAAGCATCTTCAGGAGTTCCGGATTCAGGGCCTCGTGCTGTGCAAGCGCCACCACCCGCCGCTCCGTGGTACGGGCCTGCGTGCGGGCCAGATGCGCCCATGCGGCGGCTTGCGTGCCGCCCGGCAGCACAAAACTGGTCAACGGGGCCTGAACCGCGCGCATCTGTTCAATCCAGCCTTCCAGTTCCGGCACAGCTTCCGCCCCAAGGCGCGTTGCGCGGTGCCGCCTTTCCGGTGCTCCGGCCCCATCTGCATCCCCCTCTCCGGGCTGCTCCGGCTGGCACAAATCCGCTCCCATATCAAAAAGCCGATTCTGGAGGTGCGCCAGTTGCCCGGCCTCGGCACTCTCGGGCGGCAGATGGCTGCGCAGCAGCCCGACCACGGCATTCAGCTCATCCAGACAGCCCATCGCCTCAATCCGGGTGCTGTTTTTACTGACGCGGGTTCCATCCCCCAGAGAGGTCTGCCCGGCATCTCCCCCACGGGTCACAACACGATCAATACGGATAGTCATGCCTCTCTCGCCTTCTGCACCAGTTTGTCGGGCTTATAGCAGGTTTCTGTTTCCGCTCCGCCTTGTTCAGCCTATAGAAGGCCGCATCATGCTTTCATTTTCCAGCCTTCCCCGTTCATGGCGCGTTTGCGGCGCTCTGCTTGCCGGTACCGGCACCATTCTTGGCGCGCTCATCGCGCATCTGCCGGAGGCTGATTTCGGCCCCGGAGGCCGGGCGATGGCACACAGCGCGCTGGAAATGCAGATGTGGCACGCACTGGCACTGCTGGCACTGGGTCTGACAACACAGGGCCGCCCGGCAAAAGCCCTTGCCCTTGGCGGATGCGGGCTGCTGCTGGGCACCCTTCTGTTCTGTGGTGGCGTGTATTTCACGGCGTTCACAGGCGCACACGCGGCCCATGTTGCGCCCACGGGCGGGAGCCTTCTCATCCTTTCATGGCTGTGCCTTGCCTTCGGGTGGCTGCGCGCATGAGCCAGACCTTTTGCGGCGCATGGCTGGCCCCGGAAGGGCTGGAGTCTGTTCTGGAGCAGGATCTGCTCCGGCGCGGCGTGACCGTGGCGCGCTGGCATGGCCAGCTCGCACTCTCGCATCAGCCCTCCGTTTTTTCTCCCTGGGCGCTGGATGTGTGGGAAGAGCCGGAACAGGTCTCCATCCCGTCCATCAAACAGGCGGCTGGCATTCTCCGCGCCCGCCAGCGCAACTGGGCCTTGTACGCTGCGGATTTTTTCCGCCGCGCCGCCCTGATTGAAGAACACCTGCCCCCCATCAAGACCACGCTGCTCACCTTCCCCACTCCTGCACCTACCAGCCCGCTGGGGGCGTGGACCCTCCTCTCACCCGACACCCTGCTGTTTTCAGCCCGCAAGAGCAGCCCGTTCATAAACGGCGCGCCAAAATTCGTGGAAAACCGGACAGGCCCGCCTTCCCGCGCCTATCTGAAACTCTGGGAGGCCTGCACCCTTCTGCGCCGCTGGCCCCAACCGGGCGAAACCTGCCTTGATCTGGGCGCCACCCCCGGCGGCTGGACATGGGCCATTGCCCAGCTCGGTGCGGATGTCACCGCCATTGACCGCGCACCGCTGGACCCGGCAGTGGCCGCCATGCCGCATGTCCAGTTCCAGCAGGGCAGCGCCTTCGGGCTGGAACCCACCGCGTTCCCGCAGGTGGACTGGGTGTTTTCAGATATCATTGCCTACCCTTCCCGCCTTCTGGCCCTTGCCCGGCGCTGGGTTGAGTCCGGCCGCACGAAAAATATGGTGCTGACAGTCAAGTTTCAGGGGGAGACGGACCACGAGACCGTGGCCGCCTTTGAAGCTATTCCCGGCGGCACCCTGCGCCATCTGGCGCACAACAAACATGAGCTGACGTTTTTCTGGTCTCAGGCGCTTGCGGAGGAGGCGGCAGCCTGAACTGCACTCCCGGAGAAGATCCGGTTTCTCAGTCACGTGCCTTGCTGACGGTGGATGGTGGACCGTCATAGCGCGGACTGCGGCGATACCTTATCAATAACACCGCTGTTACCGTTCCACTGAGATAAGGACGCGATTATGATCATTGTGACAGGTGCCAATGGCCAACTCGGCCGAGCCATTGTGACGCACCTTGCAGGACGTGGTGTCACACCGCGTGAAATTGTCGCCTGCGTTCGCGACCCCGGAAAGGCCGCTGACCTTGCCACCCTTGGTGTCACCATACGTACTGGTGACTTTGCCGATGCGCACAGCCTGAAAGCGGCCTTTCAGGGAGCCGGGCAGGTTCTTATCGTCTCGGTGGACAAGCTCGGAGAAGAAGCCTTGCGGCTTCATCGCACAGCAATTGAGGCCGCGCGGGCCGCCGGTGCGCGCCGTATTCTCTACACCAGCCATATGGGCGCTCGTCTGGGCTCACCATTCCTGCCAGCAGATCAGCACGCCGGCACCGAGGCGGATCTGGCCGCCAGCGGGGTTGCGTACACATCGCTACGCCACGGCTTTTACGCTGAAAGCTGCCTTCATATGATCGGCAACGATCTGCGCAGCGGGGAGCTCAGAACCCCTGAAGACGGCCCGATCAGCTGGACAGCACGGAGCGATCTTGCCGAAGCTGACAGCGCGATTCTCGCCTCAAACGGTGGGTGGGATGGCATCACGCCGCCTCTCACTGCAGGAGAGGCCGTTACAATGGCCGAGATTGCCGAAATCGCATCAGAGGTGACAGGCCGGACAGTGCGCCATGTCACCGTGACTGACGCAGCATGGCGTGAGGCGAAGATCGCCGCCGGGATGCCCCCCCTCTATGCTGACATGCTTTTAGGAACGTTCCTGGCCGCCCGTCGGGGTGACTTCGCCGCGACCGATCCGGCATTGGCAACGCTTCTCGGGCGCAAACCCAAGACCATACGGGATGCACTCTCCACGCCAGACCTTGCGCCGCGGCATTAAGGGCAGCACCCGCCAGCCATCACGCAGAACCCGCTGAGAAGCGAACGCACAGACTGAAAAGAAAAAGCCCTCTCTGGTAAAAATACCAGAGAGGGCCAATCAAAAACACTCCAACCGCGACTCTGCGGCTATCAGTTTTTATCGGGCAGTGCGTAAACAACCAGCGCATCACTGACCGGTGTCATCATGAAATGATGTCCCCCCGCCATGATGGCAACGTACTGTTTGCCCTTGTATTCATAGGTCATGGGCGTTGCCTGCCCACCACCCGGAAGCACAGCATTCCAGACTTCCTTGCCGGTTTTTATATCGAAGGCATGGATCAGGTTATCCGTTGTCGCACCCACAAAAACCAGTCCGGACGCCGTGATAAGCGGACCACCATTGTTAGGGGTGCCAATTGTCAACGGCATATAGGTGGGAAGTCCCCACGGACCATTTGCACGCGCACTCCCCAGAGGATGCTGCCACAACACCTTGTGTGCATGCATGTCGATGGCGGTGATCATCCCGTAAGGAGGCTTGTTGCACATCAGACCGGTGAATTTGTTCCAGAACGGTGTAACAAGAATCCCATAGGGTGAATCCGCCATCGCGCCGTTTCCTTCGGCACCCCCGGCTTTCGGGTTGAAATGCGGGCTGTCGATGGGAAGCAGACCCAGTGCATCAGCCTTCGTTCTGTGCACCAACTGATCACGCATGGGCGTGTTATTCCAGTTTGCAATCAGAATGCCGCTTTTGGCATCGTAAGCGATGCTTCCCCAGTCACTACCACCGTTATATCCGGGGTATTCAATCCACGGATGGCTGATTTCCGGCGCCGTAAATTCCCCTTCATATTTCGATTTTTTGAACAGAAGGCGGCAATAAAGCTCGTCAATCGGCGTCATGCCCCACATATCGGATTCCTTCAGAGGAGGGAATCCAAGACGCGGCATTCCAACAGACCACGGCTGGGTTGGTGAGCGAGGATCACCCGGTACGTCCGTATCAAGCGGAGCCGGACGTTCTTCCACAGGAAGAATGGGTTTGCCTGTGCGACGGTCCAGAACGAAGGTTTGCCCACGCTTTGTCGGCATGAGGAGTGCGGGCACGGTGCCGCTTCCATCTTCTGCCGGCAGGTCCGTCAGGGTTGCCTGAGAGCCGATATCATAGTCCCAGACATCTTTATGCACGGTCTGGAACACCCAGCGCGGCGTGCCTGTTTTCACGTCAAGCGCGACAACAGCGGAAGATACGGCGTTTTCTTTATCGGAGCGCATGGCGCTGTAGTAGTCAGCAGCCGAATTGCCCGTCGGCACATAAACCAGCCCCAGTTCATTGTCACCCGTCATGGCGGCCCATGAGTTGGGTGTCCCGCGGCTGTAATGTTCGCCCTCTTTGGGTTCTCCATGTTCGTTGGGGCGATTGACGTCCCACGCCCAGAGAAAACGTCCGGTTTCCGCATCATAGCCACGAATCACACCAGAGGGAGCCCAGCGGCGTTGCCCGTCCAGAACTTCCTGGTTCGTAATGATCGCACCGTTTACAACCGGCACCGGCGCGGTCATGGACACGAACCCCGGTACGGACTCGCCCATGCCCTTCATGAGATTGACTTCACCATGATAGCCAAAGGCTTCGCAGCGCTTGCCGGTTTCAGCATCCACCTCAATCAGGCGCATATCCAGCGTCCCTTCAAGGATGCGGGTATGGCAGGGCTGACCTTCAGGAACGGTTGAAGAGGTATAATATGTCACGGCCTTGCAGGCTGCGGTGTACGGAATGCTTTCGTATTTCACACCGGCCTTGAAGTGCCAGACTTCCTTCCCTGTTGCGGGGTCAAGCCGCATCATGTCGTTCATGGCCGAGCACATGTACAGCCCATCTCCAACCTTGATCGGAGTGGTTTCCGCTGCCCATTTGTTGGCTTCCCCCGGACCGGGTTTGCTTCCGGTATGGTAGACAAACGCTTCTTTCAGCTGGCTCACATTGTCAGGGGTGATCTGGTCAAGCGGTGAGGAGCGGGTTGCGTTGGAATCCCGCCCGTAGGCAGGCCAGTCATCATGTGCCGGGTTGCTGCTCTGCTGGGCCACAGCGGGCGTTGCCTCGCTTGGTTCGGCAGGCGGGCCAGGTGGAATATCAGCCGCATTGACACCCGGAGCCTGCGGGGCATCGGGAGACGGAGCGTTATACCAGCCTGGGGGGTGTGGCAGGTGAGGACCCTTGCCGCCGATAGAAGTAGACGGTGATTCTGAGAGAACCTGCGCCTGAGCGCTGACCGGAGCCGTGCTTAACGCCAAAGAGCCACAGAGAATGGTTGCTGCAAGCAGTGTGTTTTTGCGCATCAGGCCACACTCCCCTTAATTTGTGCTTCCTGCTCCATGCGGCGGAGCACTGGAATGGTCAGAACAACAGCGATGGCAACAAGGGTAGGACCAAACAGATGCGGCAGCAGACCCCACCCATTCAGGCCCACTTGCCAGAAGGCCCACGGCCAGGTGCAAAGCCACGCAACAAGATACAGCTGAGCGCCAAGGACGCGGCCAGCCAGCATAAGGATACCACCTGCAATAATCGTGACACCAAACAGAACATAGTAAGGAGAACCGCCAAAAAATACGAGCTGAACCCCCATAATCACCAAGGGTAAACCCAATAGAATCAGGAGAAGTGCCACTAGACAATTCGCCCATTCACCCGCTCCACGCGGGCAACGAACTTTTCCCATAAATAAAGCTCCACTCATTTTAGCTGCTCAGAAGACCTTAAACGTATGGAACGGCAGCTTGTTTCTATTATATGGATAATTTTACAGAAAACTTCCAATATTTAAAATATGCGTTTCTTTACAAAATCATAGAAAGACCAACATTACAAAAATAACGATTTATTGACGTGGTAGATTTACAGAAGCGCTTACGAATGAATTCGGCTATATGCTTCATCCCCAGTGTAAAGAGGCATAATTTCCGCGAGGAAGGGGGGCGGCCATAGCCGTGGCGCTTCGCCATAATACGGCATGCCTCTCGGGCAACTGCCTTTACGTGTCAGGGGCGGTATCGAAGGCAACACGCCGAAACGGTCAACGCACAAGACCTGTGCGACCGGTTCTTCTCATAATGATAACGCTGCGCGTGACAGGGCTGGGCAGAAGAGCCCTCAGGGTTCGTGCAAAACCCGTATCACCACATCCGGGGCTGAATTTTTAACGGCGGCGGTCCAGCAGCCGCTCGCTCCAGCGCACCAGCACAAGAGCCAGCATGAAGCAAAGCAGCATCAGCCCCACGGCAATCACCTGCTCCTGCTTTGCATCGCCATCAGCCGCCAGAATTTGCAGCAGGCCTGCTCCGGCATGCAGGCCCGTTTTTGCATCCACCCAGAGCAGGAGGTGCAGCCCTTCCCGCAGCGCAGCAATAAGCAGCACTGTGAGAACAACGGTGCACAGTGTTTTCAACACTGTGCGTGCGATGCTGCCCGCAGCCGTGGGGGACGATGTTTTTTCAGGCATGGGCGCTGGCCTCTTATGCAGGCCTCTTATTCGGAAACAGGGTGGCCGCTTTTTTTCATGGCTGCCTGATGGCGGCGGATGGATGTTTTAAAGCCCGGCAGGTCAGTCGCCACCAGCGTGTCCGCATAGGCACCTTTTTTCCACACCCAGCGGTCAGACCCATCCACCACAACATCTTTCATGCCACCGCGTGAGGATGGCATCAGGGTTATAGGCCCGCTGACAGAATCCAGAACCTTGGTCCAGCCTCCATCGTGCTGGAGATAGACATCCGTTGAGCACCCCGCAGAGCCGCACAGGCTGGCGGACTGCACCTGCACAAACAGCCCCATGCTCTTCCCGCTGGTGGAAAGCGGGGCCGAGCCAATCAGTACCAGAGCTTTTTCATGATGGCGGGTGGCGGAGGCAAGATCATCCGCGTTCAGCTTGCGGGCTTCCTTGTCCAGCGCCGTGCCGGGCTGGCTTGTCATCACCACCGGCTCTCCGCTCTGCTGCGCCGCAGTCTTGCCAGCGTGTTTTGTATGTGCGCCGCCTTTATGCGTCCCGGTATGCGTACTGGCCTTCCCCTGTGTGGCGGCATAACCGGGCGCACTGCACGACAAGACTGCAAAAGCTGCCAGCGCCTGGCACAGAAGAACTTTTCGGTTCAAGGTTGCGATCCTTCCGCAAGCTGTGGGACACAAGATTACCATGAAAACCAGTAACCCCAACATTCTCGATACGCCCGTGCCCGACCATCCGCGCCCCGGCCCCTACCAACATTACAAAGGCGGACTGTATACCGTGATCTGCACAGGACGCCACAGCGAGACCGAAGAATGGCTCGTGACCTACCGCAGTGAAGCCCGCGGAGACTACTGGGTGCGCCCTCTGGCCATGTGGCAGGAAACCGTGAACGGTGTGCCGCGCTTCGCACTCATCTCCTCGGCTGAAGAGCCCTAGCGCCCCTCGCGCCAAACCCCCGACGTCACCATGACCTTCGGGGCCGGGGCACTGCCCCCGCCCCGTTCGCACAGCGCGCGCTTACGCGTTCTGTGCCTGCACGGAAGCAATGAGTTCCTGCACAATCTCGGGGTCTGCCAGCGTGGAGAGATCCCCCAGCCCGTCCAGTTCCTGTGCCGCAATCTTGCGCAGCAGGCGCCGTACAATTTTGCCAGACCGGGTTTTGGGCAGATCCCGCACCGCGTAGATTTTTTCCGGCACGGCATAGCGCCCCACCGCCGCGGCAATGGCGCGGCTTACGGCGGCGGGGTCAAACACCCCCTCCTGCCTCGGCACGACAAATACGACCAGCCCCTGCCCCTTCAGGTCATGCGGCACGCCGACAGCAGCGCTTTCCACCACCTCATGGTCCGTCGCCACGGCATCTTCAATTTCCGCCGTGCCAATCCGGTGGCCGGAGACATTCACCACATCATCCACGCGGCCGGTAATCCAGTAATCCCCCTCCGCATCCCGCCGTGCGCCATCCCCCGTAAAGTAATAGCCGGGGCAGGTGGTAAAATAGGTCTGCCGATAGCGCGCATGGTCCTGCCAGATGGTGAGCGCCTGCCCCGGCCAGGACTGCGCGATGCACAGCAGCCCTTCCCCCGGGCCTTCCACCGGCTGCCCCTGCGTGTCCAGCAGTGCGGCCTGCACACCCGGCAGCGGCTGGCATGCCGCGCCGGGGCGCGGTGTGACACAGCCTGCGGCGGCGGTAATCATCACGCCGCCGGTTTCAGTCTGCCACCAGGTATCCACCACCGGACAGCGGCCCTTGCCCACTTCATCATGAAACCACTGCCACGCTTCCGGGCTGATCGGCTCCCCTACCGTGCCAATCACCCGCAGGCTGGCGAGGGATCGGCCGCGCACCACCTCATCCCCCTCCCGCATGGCGGCCCGCACCACGGTGGGGGAGGAATAGAAGGCTGTCACGCCGTACTGGTCGATCACATCCCACCAGCGGCCCGGCTCCGGCCATGACGGCAGGCCTTCATACACAAGAATAGTGCCGCCATTGGCCAGCGGGCCGTACACCACATAAGTATGCCCGGTAATCCAGCTTGTATCCGCCGTGCACCAGAAAATATCGTCCGGCCTGTGGTCAAACACCGTGGCATGCGTGAACGCCGCCCAGAGCAGATACCCTCCGGACCCATGCACCAGCCCCTTGGGCCGCCCGGTGCTGCCGGACGTATAGAGCAGGAAAAGCGGGTCCTGCGCATTCATGCTTTCCGGGGGGCATTCAGGCTGTTCCCGCGCCACTTCCTCCGCATAAAACAGGTCTCGCCCCGGCTGCATCGGCACGTCAGCCCCCGTCACCCGGACAACCAGCACATGCTGCACGCGGCTTTCCGCCCCGCAGCGGGCTATGGCCTCATCCATGGTGGTTTTGCTTGGAATACGCTTGCTGCCCCGGCGGGCCACATCGGCTGTCAGCACCAGCAGCGCGCCACTGTCACTCAGCCGTTCAGCCAGCCCCTCGGCTGAAAAGCCGCCAAACAACACCACATGCACCGCGCCGATGCGGGCACACGCCAGCATGGCCACCACACCCTCCACCACCATGGGCAGATGGATGGCCACGCAATCCCCTTTTTTTACCCCCAGCCGCCGCAGCACATTGGCCAGACGGCACACGCGGGCATGCAGTTCCCGATAGGTCAGGCTCTCTTTCTGTTCCGCCTCCTGCCCCTGCCAGAGCAGAGCCACCTTGTCCGGCTGGGTGCGGACATGCCGGTCCAGACAGTTTTCCGAGACGTTCAGCCGCCCATCAGCAAACCAGTCAATCCGGATATCGTTTGTGAACTCAGAGCGGGATGCCTGCCGGGGGGCGCTCTGCCAGCTCAACCTGCGCGCCTGCTCCAGCCAGAAGGCTTCAGGGTCCTGCTGCGCCCTGCGCACCATGGCCTCGTACTGTCCGACTGTCAGACCTGCTCCCGCCGGAGCCTCAAACGCTTCTGGCACGCTTTTCCCGCCTTTATTTCTTGTTGTGTATCCTGCCGGCCTGAATGCAGGGCTACGGGATTTTGATCACATCAAACGCAAGGGGGAAAGGCACAGACGCTTGATCTTTAATATTAAAATTCGTCCACATGAACATGCCGCCAGACACAAAAAAAGGCCAGCCGCACTGCGACTGACCTCTTCAGACCCTTTACCCCTCCCCCCGTCCGGCAGGATGCCTGACAGGGTGGAAGGAAGAGCGTTGCTCTTACAGAGCGGCCTGTGCGCGCTCCAGAACAGCCTTGCAGGCCTTCTGGCGCAGCGGGACGCTTGCCGTTGCAATGGTGTAGGTCTTGCCGTTGGCCTGAAGCTGGCCAGCCGTACCCAGTGCATAGTGCATGTTGCCTTCCTGCCCGTCGGGCACGGCATTGATTTTCTGGTTGTAGGACTGGAGCACCTTAAAGGCTGCGTCATTGTCCGCCAGATAGGCGTTCTCTGTACAATAGTTCAGCAGGCCGCCCACTTCAGCCGGATTGATGGAACCAATAAAGCCGGACACATCCGTATCGGTCTGCACAGCAGTTTTGGAACCGGCTTCTGCCGGAGTTTCGGCGGCATGAGCAAACAGCGGCGCACCAGCAAGCATTGTTGTCACAGCAAGCGCCGACAGGGCACGTACAGAAATCAGTTTCATTCAGAATCTCCCTAGCGGAATATGCGCCAAACTGGCCTGCAATTCGGAGAAAGATCAAGCCAGCCCAGCGCGCGGCACAAGCATGGCAGACCACTGATCCTCCTCAATTTTCTTCCCCGCGCACCCTCTGGCAGCCCCGCGCGGTAGGCCCCCTGGCTCCGGCCATCCCTCCGCGTGCGGGGCCTGCACCCGCCACCGCACATCCCCCGCACCGCCTCCGGAAGGCAGCCCGGCCTTCGGGCTTGATCAAAAAAATGATGACAGGAGAGGCACTTTCTGAATTTCCACCCCCTGAAAGCAGACCACCCGGCCCACCCTTCCCCGAGGCCGGAAAGCGGCCACGCCAGCCCCGGCCCCCCGGCCTGTTCACAGGCCTGCCCACCCGGCCTCCACCCGCCTGAAGGCTCTGTCACGAGAGGGCTCCCACCATGATCACGATAGTGTGACCATGCACATCCCCACCTTTCGGCCCGCCCCTCCCGGCCATGCTGATTGGACAGGATGCCTGAGCTGACTATGATAAGCAGTCACGAATCAGTAACGATCTACACGGGAGAGCCGTCGCCCATGCTGCCGGCCAGTCTTTTTTGCCAGACAGAGTTTGCGGGCCACGGCACGGCGTCTGAAACCATCTGTGCCGCCCTGCGCAAGGCCATTCTGGCCGATGCCATTCGTGCTGGTCAGCCTCTGCCGCAATCAGAGCTGGCTGCAGGGTTTGGTGTCAGCATCATTCCCGTGCGGGAAGCTCTGAAACATCTGGAAGCTGAAGGGCTGGTGGCCTTCCTGCCCAATCGCGGTGCGATTGTCATGGGGCTGGATGCCTCTGATATTCTGGAATATTCGCAAATCCGCGCCCTGCTGGAAGAACAGGCCGCGCGGGAAGCCGTGACGCGCATGACGCGCGTAGACCTCGCCCATATTGAAGATGCCTATGAGGCCTTTGTGGAAGGCACCCGCAACCCGGACACCACCCGCCCTTCCGGCGCGCTGAACCGGGCCTTTCATAACGCCATTTATGTTGCTGCCCGCAAACCCCGCCTGCTGGGCATGATTGATGACCTGCATAACCGGCTGGACCGCTATATTCGCGGGCATCTGGTGCTGGAAGGCCGAAAGACCATCACGGATCAGGAACATCTGGCCATTCTGGAGGCCTGCCGCGCGCGTGATGCCGACCTTGCGGCACGCCTCACCCGTCAGCACATTCTGGAAGCCGCCGATATTTCCGCAGAGGTCTTCCGGAGAAACGCTGGAGCAAACCAGCAGGAAACGGATCAGCGTGATCAGGGCCAGAGCGACCTTGAGCCGCACAGGCTCGACCGGACAGGCTGAGCCTCTGCTGCCGCACATCTCCCTGCGCGCCTGACCTCTGACACTTGGCGTCTACACACCCGGCTTCTGCACGTTTGGCCGCTGCACACTTGGCCTCTGTGCGCCCGCACCTTACGGGTCCACTCCCGATAGGGCCTCTTCGGGCTCCCTCTGCTTTCTTTCCGGCCTCATGCAAGCCCTCTTCCAGCCGGCCAGAAATCCGGCATTGCTGTCGCTCGGACCGCTCATGATTATATGATATTGCGAATCATATAATATAGTGTAACGAGGAAAAATCGTTATGCAGCCAGAACTCCCGCCCCCCCGCACGGCTGGACGTAAGGCCATTCCCGCTCGGAAATCATGCCATGCCCTTCTCTGACTCTTTTGCGCCTGCATTCGCCTCCCGAAGCCCACTGCGTCAGGCTGTTATCCGAGCCATGCGCCAGCCGGAGGAAGAGTGCGTGGCCGCCCTCACGCCGGGCGCCGCCCTTTCGGCGGAAGAAGGCCGGCGTGTGACGGATCTTGCCGCGGGTCTGGCCACATCCCTCCGGGCGGCACGCAACCCCGGCATTGTGGAAAGTCTGGTTCAGGAGTTCGCACTTTCCTCAGCCGAGGGTGTCGCGCTGATGTGTCTGGCGGAAGCCCTGCTGCGCATTCCCGATACCGCAACGCGTGACGCGCTGATCCGTGACAAGATTGGTGAGGGAGACTGGCTTTCCCACATCTCCCGCAGCGGGCCGATTTTCAGTAATGCCGCCGCGTGGGGGTTGGCGCTGACAGGCAAACTTGTCACCCCGCAGGATGACAGCGGCCTGAAGTCCGCCCTGCTTGGTTTTGTCAGCCGTGGCACAAAGCCGGTTATCCGCAAGGCGGTGAATGCGGCCATGCGGCTGATGGGCGAGCAGTTCGTGCTGGGCGAAACCATTACAAAAGCCCGTGAGAACAGCCGCAGGCTGGAAGCGCTCGGCTTTGCCTATTCCTATGACATGCTGGGAGAAGCCGCGCTGACCGCGCAGGATGCCGCGCGGTACAGGCAGGACTACATCACCGCCATTCATGCCATTGGCCGCAGCGCGCAGGGGGCGAATGTGTATGAGCGCCCCGGCATTTCCATCAAACTCTCAGCCCTGCACCCGCGTTATGCCCGCGCCCAACACGCCCGCGTGATGGCGGAACTTCTGCCGATCGTGCAGGACCTGACCCTGCTGGCCCGGAAATATGACATCGGCCTGAATATCGATGCCGAAGAAACCGAGCGCCTGGACATCTCGCTGGATCTGCTGGAAGCCCTGTGCCACACGCCGGGCCTGGAAGGCTGGAACGGCATCGGTTTTGTGGTGCAGGCTTACGGCAAACGCTGCCCGTATGTGCTGGATTACATTATTGACCTCGCCCGCCGCAGCGGGCACCGCATCATGGTACGCCTTGTAAAAGGCGCTTACTGGGACAGTGAAATCAAGAAAGCGCAAGTTGAGGGCGTGCAGGATTTTCCTGTTTACACCCGCAAGGCGCACACCGATATCAGCTATATTGCCTGCGCGCGCAAACTGCTGGGCGCGCGGGATGTGATCTTCCCGCAGTTCGCCACGCACAACGCCCGCACGCTTGCCACCATTTACACACTGGCAGGACGCGAGTTTGAAACCGGCTCCTATGAATTCCAGTGCCTGCACGGCATGGGGGAACCGCTGTACCGGCAGGTTGTGGGGACCGATAAGCTGAACCGCCCGGTGCGTATTTATGCGCCCGTCGGCACGCATGAAACACTTCTGGCGTATCTGGTGCGCCGCCTGCTGGAAAACGGCGCAAACTCCTCTTTCGTGAACCAGATTGGTGATCCCGCCATTCCGGTTTCCAGTCTGGTGCAGGATCCTGTTGAGGTTGCCCAGGGCTTTACGCCCTATGGGGCCTCCCACCCCGATATCAGCAAACCACCTGCCCTGTTCGGCGCGGAACGCCGCAACTCCGCCGGAACAGATCTGGCGGATGATGCCGTGCTCTCCTCCCTTCTGGACGGGCTGACCAAAGCCTCCGGCCCCTGGCAGGCTGGTCCGATGGGGGCTGGCGTGAAACCCGGCAAGACCACGCGGCCCGTAACCAATCCGGCAGACCGGCGCGATACGGTAGGCACCGTGGCCTTCGCCACACCTGATGACGTGAAAAAGGCCGCAAAAGCCGCTGCCAAAGGGCAGGCCGCATGGTCCGCCCTGGCCCCGCAGGCCCGCGCCGCCATTCTGGTCAAGGCGTCTGAAAGCCTTGAAGCGCACCGTGATGAACTGCTGGCCCTGCTCTCCCGGGAGGCCGGGAAATCCCTGCCCAACGGCGTGGCGGAAGTGCGGGAAGCCGTGGATTTCCTCCGCTATTATGCCGCCACCATCGTGCGGGATTTTGACAACGCAACCCACACCCCGCTGGGTGTTGTCGCTTGTATCAGCCCGTGGAACTTCCCTCTGGCCATTTTCCTTGGCCAGATTGCCGCGGCTCTTGCCGCGGGCAATGTGGTTCTGGCCAAACCTGCTGAAGAAACCCCGCTGATTGCCGCTCTTGCCGTGCGCATTCTGCATGACGCCGGGGTACCTGCCGCCGCCCTGCACCTGCTGCCGGGTGAAGGCGATATCGGGGCCGCTCTGGTAGGGGATAACCATGTCTCCGGTGTGATGTTCACAGGCTCCACAGTGGTCGCGCAGATGATCAACCGGCAGCTTGAAACCCGCCGCACCCGCACCGGCCAGCCCGTGCCGCTTGTTGCGGAAACCGGTGGCCAGAACGCCATGATTGTGGATTCCTCCGCACTGGCGGAACAGGTAGTGGCGGATGTTGTCGCCTCGGCTTTTGACAGCGCCGGGCAGCGATGCTCCGCCCTGCGCGTGCTGTGTGTGCAGGAAGACTGCGCCGAACATGTGCTGACCATGCTGCGCGGCGCCATGCGGGAGTTGAGCCTTGGCAACCCCGCCCGGCTCTCCACAGATGTCGGGCCTGTCATTACCGCGGAAGCGGCGGAGGGGATTACCAGCCACATCGAAGCCTTCCGCCAGAAAATGGCGCCGGTTTACGCCCTGCCCCTGCCCGAGCACTGCGCCCATGGCAGCTTTGTGGCCCCCACGCTGATTGAAGTCGCGTCCATCCGCGAGATCGGGCCGGAAGTCTTCGGCCCTGTGCTGCATGTGCTCCGTTATTCCCGCAGCACGCTGGATGCGCTGCTCTCCAGCATCAATGAAACAGGCTACGGCCTGACCTTTGGCCTGCACACCCGCATTGAGGCCACTGTCCAGCATGTGCTCTCCCGCATTGAGGCCGGGAACCTCTACGTCAACCGCAACACCATTGGCGCGGTGGTGGGGGTGCAGCCTTTTGGCGGGCGCGGCCTTTCCGGCACCGGCCCCAAGGCAGGCGGGCCGCTTATCCTCCGCCGCCTGCTGGCACAGGCTCCTGCCCTGCCACGGCTGGTGCGCGGGCGCACGCCCGCACCCATGGCGCGCTGGACAGACTGGCTGCGTGAACAGGGTGAAGGCCGGGCTGCAAGCACGGCAGCGGCTCTTGGCCGCCAGCCGCTGGTGGGCGGGCAGATTGCCCTCCCCGGCCCGGTGGGGGAAAGTAACCTCTACAGCCTGACACCCCGAGGTGCTGTACTGTGCATAGCCCAGACAAAAGCAGGTCTGTATGACCAGATCTCTCTGGCGCTGTCTGGTGGCAACACAGCGCTTGTTCTGGCGGATACACATCTGACAGGCTGGATTGCCTCCCTGCCGGACGTGCTACGCAGCGTGATCCGCCCGGTCAGCACGGCCACGGAGGACCCCTGCGCCCTTGTGCTGGGTGAGCAGGATGAAGCCGCCTTCGCCGCGGCCCGTGCAGCGCTTGGCACCGGCTCCCGCCCCATTGCCTCCGCATGGCTGACGGCTGACAGCCTGCCCCACCCGGAAAGCATGGTGGAAGAACAGTGCCACAGCATTAACACCACCGCCGCAGGAGGGAATGCCAGCCTGATGGCACTGGGCTGAGCCGAGAGGGGAAGAGAGGTGTGATGCCGTCAAAACGCTGCACACAAGCCGGGCAAACAGTGATATGAACCCCGACTTATACGATCTTTTCCCCTGTTTATCTTTTGAGTGGAGACCCCATGAGCACCCGCGCAGGACATGACCCCCGACTGGTTATCAGCATTATTCTGGTAACCATGGCCATGGGCATGCTGGACGCCATTTCCTTGCTGCATCTGAAAATTTTTGCCGGATACATGACAGCAACCGTGTTGCTGATGGCCGTGCATATCGCCACTTCGGAAAGCGTGGTGCTTTCAGGGTTTGAGGCGATCGGCCTTTATCTGCTGGGCGCGCTGGCCGGTGGCCGCCTTGCGCGCCGGAACCGCACCACTCGCCTTGATGTGGGGGATATCCTGCTGATTGTAGGCAGCATTGTGGGGCTGACGGCACTGGAATGGGCCGTGCAGCCGCCGGGCTGCACCTATATCACGCTGGGTCTTCTGGCTTTTGCCATGGGCCTGCAAACATCCGCCACGCGCCACGCCAAGGTAGCGGACATGAGCCTGCCGGCCGCGACCATGCTTCTGCATGGCCTTGCGCACAACAGCACCTTTGCCGGAGGCACCAACCCTGGCACATGGCGCAGGCTTGCCGCGATAAGCAGCCTGTTCGTCGGGGCGGTTATCGGCACACTCACATCCAGCCACAGCATTTCCATCGCCATTGCTCTCGCGGCGGCCATTATCCTCATCGCAGGCGGGCTGCTGCACGTGCGGGAGCATAAACTGCTGGCGCGTCTGGACCGACTGACCATGCACTGAACTCCTGGTCAGGACTTGCCGGTACTGGCTGGACATAACGGGAAAACATCAGGAACACCGCGCATCTGCGCAGCCCCGGGCCCGCGTATCCGCGCCACACAGCGGATTATGCCCCGGAAGATTGATCCGGTTTGCCCGAAGAGCCGCTGTCCCCCGTGATCCCACCGTGAGACGGCGGATCACTTGCGGGGAAGCTTTCCTCCAGAGCCTCATCCAGATCTCTGTCCTGCCTCTGTTTCCTGCTGCTCATATCGGTTTTATGACTCATGAGAGAACCCCCCATGTTTACATGTGAAACCATGCCCAGGAACATGCAGAAGCTGCCGCTCCTATAATCCTTCAGCCCTGTGGGCATATCCCTAAAACGCGCCGCGTCTGAAAGGTTTCCGCGCCAGCCTCTTATCTGACTTCTTCCAGAGAAGGCATTTTTTTCAGGGATGCCAGCAGGAAGAAGAAAACCGCTGTGCCAAGGCTGGCAATAGCTGTCATCCGCTCGGCAGGATTGGCCAGCATGGCAACAAACACACAGGCCACAGCCAGCAACGTTCCATAATTGCAGTAAGGGAAGAGCAGCAGACTGAAGTTCTCCGCCTGCCCGGCTTTCTGCGCACGGTAGCGCGTCTGCACATAAGCGGAAACAATCAGGCAATACACAACAAGAATAACACCACCGCTACAACTCAGCAGAAATGCAAAAATGGTATCCGGCGCAAGGATGGAGGAAAACGCGACCAGCGTGCCCACCACACTACTGACCGTAATGGCCAGACGCGGCGTGTGCATGGTGGATTTGCGGATCAATATGGCCGGGGCATCCCCTTTCGCGGCAAGCTCCGTCAGAACGCGGGAGGTAATATACATGCTGGAATTCAGGCAGGAGAGCACTGCACTCAGCACCACAATGCGCATCAGAAGGCCAGCACCGGGCACGCCCATGACATCCATGGCCGTAACAAACGGAGAATGGCCGGGCACAATGGAAGGCCAGGGCACATCCACCAGAATCATGGCGACAGACGCCAGATAAAACAGGGTGACACGCGTGCCGATACTGCGTGTGACCCGTGCGACATTCTTGCCCGGTTCGGGAGATTCCGCTGCTGCCACGGTGGCAATTTCAGAGCCCATCATGGTGAACAGAATGGTGGGAATAATGGAGAGCACCGCCACCACACCATGTGGAAAAAAGCCGCCATGCCCCAGCACATTCTGCCGCACAGGCACACCCGGCCCGAACACATGCGCCGCATACAACACGGAAACCGCAATAAAGGCGATAATGCTGACAACCTTGATCATGGAGAGCCAGAACTCACACTCCCCAAACACACGGGGGGCTGCAAAATTCACCAGCTTGAGCACCACAATCAAGGCAATGGCGAGCACCCATACCGGCAGACCAATCCAGTCCCGCAGCAGAATGGCCCCGGCAATCGCCTCACTACCCAGCACCACCACCCAGAAAAACCAGTAGAGCCACCCTGCGGTAAACCCGGTCCTGTTACCGTGCGCGGCACGGATATATTCCACAAAGGAGCCACGCCCGGGGTCTGCCGTCACCATTTCACCCAGCATCCGCATGACCAGAATAACCAGAATACCCACAGCCAGAAACGCCAGCAGCACGGCTGGCCCTGTGGCCGCAATGGCTGCCCCGCTCCCCACGAACAGGCCCGCACCGATAATCCCGCCCAGAGCAATCATGGCAATATGCCGGTTGCGCAAACCGGCGGCCTGTGGGGTCGGTGCGGTGTGGTCCTGATCAACCATAAACGGGAACTCCTTTAGTGTGGTTACGCGAAACGATTATTGCTTGTGCGGAAGAAAAAGGGAAATGCCTTCTAAAAATGCTTGAAGAAATATCCCTCGATAATTCCTGCATGATGCCCGATTTTCGGCATGGCCTGAACCTGCGGCACACCGGCTCTGGCCAGCGCTCTTCCGGCAGGGCCGGAAAACGCAACGCCCCCGGCCAACGCGGCGGATGTCGTGGCGTTCAGGGTATATTCGGCTGAAATATCAAGTTCATCCGAAACATGGCGCCCCGTGCCAGCCTTGAGCCCTGCCCCTGTGGGGTAGAGCAGGGAAAGATTATAATAATGCAGCCCCAGTTTCAGGCTGTCTTTGGAATGCAGCAGATGCACCGGCGGCGTGACTGTCAGATCAAGCTGATGCACTTCCAGATTGGAAAGCGGAGCCAGGTACATACCTACAATTTCACCCGGCCAGTACCCACCATAGGTGTAGCGTTTGCCATCGTAAAGAAATAAGGTGTCATAACTTCTTTTGACAGACCCTTGCGCATTTCGGGATCCACCAAAGCGCGTATAACGATAAAAAAACGAAGGGGTCCAGGGCAGCATGGAGAACCTGTAGCCGGGTTCAAAAAACATGGCGTAGGCTTCTACAGACTTATAACCATTCCCGGCATGACTGTTCTGCTGGGAAACAAAATTCCCATAAAACGTGAAATTTTTTGAAATGCCCAAGCGTTTTATAGGAACAAGTGTCCCGCCCCAGCTCAGGGAAGCCACATTCATCCCCTCCCTGTCCGAACGGGCGGAATAGTTATAAGACGCTGAAGTATCCGCCTGCGTGACATGAAAATACGTGAGCGTGACATAGGCCGCACGGTCCGCATAGGTATTCTCCCCATGTCCCCCGGCGCGATTGACAAACCAGCTGACATCAAACCCCACGAATTTGGTTTTTGGCCTGTCGTAGCCACGGTCGATATCATTATCGGTATTGCTCTCCAGCATGAAAACATCCGCACGCACCGGGTTCCCCTCCAGCTTGATCACACCGGGGCCGGAGAACGCGAACCGTGGCGCATACCACCATGCCCCGCGATTACCGGAGCTGTAAGTCCCTTTACCGATCAGAAATCCGTCATCCACAGCAAAAGCCTGTCGGCCACCCAGCACTGTCAGAGTCTGGGGCTTGCCCGCAAGCCTGAGTGGTATTTCCAAACCCAGATTGGCCTCTTCCAGATAGATCGAGTGCGGTGTGCCTGATGTCTGGGAAACTTCCTCCGCATCGCCATCGCCCAGAGTAGCGGCGCCAATGGCGGAAGCCTTACCAATCACGGCAAAACCATTTTTCAGCGCCCAGCGGCCTGTCAGGATCGGTTTACCGTATAATTCACCATAAACCGGGCTTCTGGTGTGCCTGTAGCCCCCTGATGGCCGAGGCGCATAGGAGCCCGCACCAAAATTGACGTGCGGCACGTAAAACGCAGACCCCCCGATATCAAGCCCGGCCTGTATCGTAAGGCCACGCAACGAGACCAGTGTGGTATCCGCCTGCGCTTTTTCCGACCCGGAAAATATAGACAGAAAAAATCCGCCCAGAACAAAATAATAAACCTTATTGCGCATAATGCTTTAACACATAGTGCGCCCGCAGGCCGCGAGATTCTGTTTCATGCCTCACCACTCCAAGCTTCGGCGCAAGCGCCTGCATGAGAGCAAAGCGCACGCCCATTTCTGCCACGAAGCCGCAGCGTCAATCTGCCGTAACAAAAACAGAATAATTCCCACAATGTCTTGTAAAATATCATATTTTTACAAAACGACGCTTTTGCGCAAGGACTGCGCAAACAGGCTTCCGGTTCCTGTAAGGTCCGGCTCATACCTGCCACCGTGACCATCAGGACGGGTGTGTTATGGACTATACCATGCACATAACGGTATAAACGTTACACGGTGTTATATTATTATCAAGCCCATTTTTCTTGTGCAATTATTATCGGCTCTCCAGAGCATTAACACAGTCACATGAAAAACCAAAGAATAAAACCATATTTCCCGATTTATATAGTTCCGGTATTGCAATATTATGCCGCCACACCCACGCTCAGCGCACTGGTTCTACGCCATGAACGAAGACCATCTCCTGAATATTATTTTCGAAATATCTATATTTTTTGATGATTTTCCGAAACTCTACAAAATCGGAATACCATCAGGGAGATCCACCACCTCAGCCCCACGCCACAACCACGCCAAACCTTCACACACCGGAGCAGGCTTGTCACAAAGTCGTGACCCCGAGAAGATTACCACTTCCGCGCCCCTTGTCCGGAATGTCCGTTCTGCATGCTGTGGAAAGCCCCAGCCCGCCGCACTGATTGCCATGATTCACGCGCGGGAACATTTCCTTCTGCCAAATTTGAAAAAACCAGAATATCAGATTCACTTTTCATACGGAGAAAAGGCCAGACATATAAAAAACGATATTATTCCTTATTTTAAAACGTATTTTCCATTTTCTGATCCTTATTGACCCTGACTCACGCCTTCCTCCAGACAAACGTTTCTCATGCGTCCTGCTGCCCTTCGCCCATGACGACACATACCCCTGCCAGCAAGCACGCTTTGGAAACGTATCAAATCTCATGCTGTTCGTACGGACAACTCCCTGACAGGATAGAGTGATCTGGAGAATGATCCATCCGTTGCGCGGCATAACCGCACCTCGCTGCATCTGGATGGCCTGATTCATTTAACCGGTCTTCCCACAGCATATGCGCACCCAACAGCTTTCGCGCTGCCAATACGCTTCAGGGCGATATGCTCGACAAAGTTCGCTAAAACGCGCCTCGCAACGCACTGCCGAGGCCTGTAGCAGCAAAACGCCACAGCCCACGGACTGTGGCTGGCGCGCATTCAATCTGTTTTTTGGAAAACTGGAGCGGATGAGGGGAATCGAACCCCCGTATGCAGCTTGGGAAGCTGCCGTTCTACCATTGAACTACATCCGCATTCCGTGGCGCGCACTATAGCGGGCCTGCTCCTGCCTGACAATCCGGGCAGGCACGGTTTTTCGGCTTTTCCTGCCGTTTTTATTCGGCTTCCATATCCGCTGTCACCAGATCAGACAGATGCCCGATCTCGCGCAGGGTCAGCCCTTCCGGCGGCTTGGTGCGGGCACTGCCCCGGGCGATGCGGCGCGGGAGCACGGCCTTGTCAAACCCCAGCTTGCCCGCTTCCTTCAACCGGGCATCCGCCTGTGAGACCTGCCGCACCTCACCCGATAGCCCGACCTCGCCAAAATAAACCTCACCCGCGCTGGTGGGCATGCCCGTCGCGGCGGAAATCAGTGCGGCCGCCACGGCCAGATCCGCCGCAGGTTCCGCCACTTTCAGGCCGCCCGCCACGTTCAGATACACATCCATGCCGGAGAGCTTCACGCCGCAGCGCGTTTCCAGCACCGCCAGCAGCATGGACAGGCGGCCGCTATCCCACCCCACCACAGCGCGGCGGGGGGCATTGTCACCACTTTTGGGGGCCAGCAGCGCCTGCACTTCCAGCAGCACCGGGCGCGTGCCCTCCAGCCCCGCGAACACGGCGGAGCCGGCAATATTCCCGCGCCGCTCAGCAAGGAATAGGGCGGAAGGATTGCTCACCTCCTCCAGCCCCCGGTCTGTCATGGCGAACACACCGATTTCGTCCGTGGCGCCAAAGCGGTTTTTGGCGGCGCGGAGAATACGGAACTGGTGGCCCCGGTCCCCCTCGAAATACATCACGGCATCCACCATGTGCTCCAGCACACGGGGGCCGGCCAGAGCGCCTTCCTTGGTGACATGCCCCACCAGAATCAGACTGAAGCCCTTCCGCTTGGCCAGCCGGATGAGTTCAAACGCGCAGGCCCGCACCTGCGAGACAGAGCCTGGCGCGCTTTCCACCGTTTCCAGCCACATGGTCTGGATGGAATCAATCACCACCGCCCGCACATCCGGTTCGGCTTCCAGCGTGGCCACAATATCCGCCACGTTGATCGAGGCCGCGAGGTCCAGCGTGGCTTCCCCCACCCCAAGACGCAGGGCCCGCAGGCGGATCTGGTCCACCGCTTCCTCACCCGAGATATACAGAACGCGCTGGCCCTTCCCGGCCATCTTGCACGCGGCCTGAAGCAGGAGAGTGGATTTCCCGATCCCCGGGTCCCCCCCCACCAGCACGACAGAGGCCGGCACCAGACCACCGCCCAGAACACGGTCCAACTCACCAATGCCTGTCTGGATGCGCGGCGGGGGGGCGGCCATGCCGTCCAGCCCTTCCAGCCGCACCCGTCGCCCGCTACTCCCGGCACGGGGGGAGGACGCCACCAGTGGCTCAACCGCCACCTCCTCGAGCGTATTCCACTCCCCGCAGGCCTCGCACTGGCCCGCCCATTTGGAGGACACGGCCCCGCAGGCCCGGCAGACAAACTGGCGGGCTGGTCGTTTAGCCAAGAGCGTTCTCCCCCATCATCATGCCGTTCATCTGGGGGCGAACACCCAGCACCTCAAGAGCCGATGCTTACGGACGCCCTACGGACTCATACGCAAAACCGGCGGCACGCATGGCGGCGGGATCAAAAATATTCCGCAGGTCCACAATGGTGCGGGTCCGCATGCGGCGGGCCAGTTCAGCGGGGGAGAGGGCGCGGAACATGTTCCACTCCGTCAGCACCACCAGCACATCCGCCTGCTCCGCCGCATCCAGCGCATCGGTGCAATAAAGGGTGCTGTCAGGCAGCAGCGGCTTCGCGGCGACCATACCCACCGGGTCATACGCGCGGATGGTGGCTCCGGCCTCCGCCAGACGATGCAGAATCGGGATGGATGCAGATTCGCGCATGTCATCCGTTTCCGGCTTGAAGGTCAGCCCCAGCACGGCCACCGTCTTCCCCGCAACAGACCCACCGCAGGCCGCAATAATGCGCCCGGCCATGCCTGCCTTGCGTGCCTCGTTCACCTGCACGGTGGTTTCCACCAGACGGCAGGCGCTGTGAGCTTCCTGCGCAATGCGGGAGAGGGCCAGTGTATCCTTGGGGAAGCAGGAGCCGCCATAACCGGGGCCGGGCTCCAGAAACTTGCGCCCGATGCGGGCATCCAGCCCCATGCCACGCGCCAGATCCTGCACATCCGCCCCCAGCGTTTCGCACAGATCGGCCATTTCATTGATGAAGGAAATCTTCATCGCAAGGAAGGAATTGGAGGCGTATTTGGTCAGTTCCGCCGTTTCCAGCCCTGTAAACAGCAGGGGCGCTTCAATAACAGACAGCGGGCGATACACCCGGCGCAGCACCTCTTCCGCCCGGCGGGCGCGTTCGGGGCGAGTCTGTTCCAGCCCGATAATCACGCGGTCAGGCCGCATGAAATCGCCTATCGCGCTGCCTTCACGCAGGAATTCCGGGTTGGAAGCCACATCAAAATCCGCATCCGGGCGGGTCTGCCGGATAATTTCGGCAATGCGGCGGCTGCTGCCCACAGGCACGGTGGATTTGGTGACAATCACGGCATACCCCGTCAGGGCTTCCGCAATCTGGCGGGCCGCGGCGTGAACATACTGCATGTCCGCAGCGCCATCCCCATTGCGGGGCGGCGTGCCCACGGCAATGAACACGGCCTCGGCCCCGGCCACGGCACTGGCGATATCATCGCCGAACGTCAGGCGGCCTGCCTGGCTGTTGGACGCCACCAGCGCATCCAGCCCCGGCTCGTAAATGGGAATACGGCCCTCCCGCAGGGCGGACAGGCGCGCGGGATTGGTTTCAACAATGGCGACATTAATACCGAACTCGGCAAAACACGCGCCTGATACAAGCCCGACATACCCGCCGCCGATCATGGCTATGCGCATTTCCTGCCCTCCTGCCTTACTCATTATCCATGTGATGGACTTTAAAAACTGGCACACACCAATGCCCTTAGCGGGCTGATGCCGCAATACCGCATTTTACGCTTCCGCACAGGCGCACCCACTCCGGCACGACACACCCTTTGACGGCACCCGGACTTCAGGCTACGGCTTGTGGCTGTTTGTCATTCACCCACAACACAGGACCGGACCGCCTGACCGGATGGATATGTTGCTCGATCTTGTGGCCAGACTGGGCCGTACTACCCTCGGCCTGATACGCGCCGCAGGCTCCCTCACCCTGTTTGCCCTCTCGGGGCTCTCCCACCTTATCAGACCCCCGTTCTACGGCCGGGTATTCCTGTCTTCTTTTCTGGAAACCGGGTTTTTCTCCCTGCCTGTGGTGGCGCTGACAGCCCTTTTCTCCGGCGGCGTGATTGCCCTGCAATCCTACACCGGGTTCGCACAGTATCATGTGCAGAACGCCATTGCGGGCATTGTGGTGCTGGCTGTCACCCGTGAGCTTGGGCCGGTTCTGGCCGGGCTTATGGTTGCGGGCCGCGTGGGGGCGGCCATGGCGGCGCAGATCGGCACCATGCGGGTAACAGACCAGATTGATGCGCTCAGCACCCTTTCCACCAACCCCATGAAATATCTGGTCACCCCGCGCCTTCTGGCGGGCCTTGTGGCTCTCCCCCTGCTGGTGATGGTGGCGGACGTGCTGGGTGTTGCCGGGGGCTTTACCGTCTCCGTGGTCAAGCTCGGCTTTTCCCCGCATGCCTACATCACGGCCACACTGAATTCCGTGAAGGCCATTGATGTGACAGTCGGGCTGGTCAAGGCCGCGCTGTTCGGGTTCCTGATCGCGCTGATGGGCTGCTATTACGGCTATAACAGCAAGGGCGGGGCCGAAGGCGTTGGCACCGCCACAACCTCCGCCGTGGTCGCCGCTTCCATCCTGCTGCTGGCCTTTGATTATCTCCTGACGGATCTGTTCTTCTCACAATGACCAGCCCCACCCCCAAAATCCGTATCCGGGATCTGCACAAATCCTTCGGTTCCAAAAAGGTGCTGGATGGCATCAATCTGGATGTCATGCCCGGCACGTCCTTTGTGATCATCGGCGGGTCCGGCAGTGGCAAATCCGTGCTCCTGCGCTGCATTCTGGGGCTGATCACGCCGGACTCCGGCAGTATTGAAATTGATGGCGAGAACATTCTGGCCGCCTCTTCCCGGCGGCAGGAAACCCTGCGCGGCGAAATTGGCATGCTCTTCCAGAACGCCGCGCTGTTTGACAGCCTGCCCGTGTGGGAAAACGTGACCTTCGGGCTGCTCGCCCTCAAACGGCTGAACCGCACGGACGCCCGCAGCCACGCAGGCAGCATTCTGGCACAGGTGGGGCTGGACCCCTCCGTGGGGGATCTCTACCCCTCTGAACTCTCCGGCGGCATGCAGAAGCGTGTAGGCCTTGCCCGCGCCATTGCGGCCCGGCCGGACATCCTGTTTTTTGATGAACCCACAACCGGGCTGGACCCCATTATGGGGGCTGTCATTGACGGGCTGATTGTGGACTGCGTGAAAAAGCTTGGCTCCACCGCCATTGCCATCACGCATGACATGGCCTCTGCCCAGCGGATCGGGGATGAAGCCGCCATGCTCTACAAGGGCCAGTTGATCTGGCAGGGGCCGGGAAGCTCCCTGATGGACAGCGGGAACCCGATGGTGGACCAGTTCACCCATGGTCGCCGTGAAGGCCCCATTACCATGGAGCTGCGCCGCTGAACCCGGCCCGGCCTCTCTCCCGCGCTCCGGCGGCGCACATGTTTTTCTGAAGCTTTTTTCAAGCGGCTGCTTGCCCCCCTCCCCGCCGGATGAGATAGAAGCAGAACCGGACTGAAACACAGGAACAAGACATGAAAAACGCGGTTCTGATGGTGATATGTGCTTTTGCGCTCTGCTCATGCGGGCTCTTTGGCAAGCAGGAGCCGCGCCACATGACCACGCCGGCACAGTGGGAAAAGTACGGTTTCAAGGACCATCTGCAGGAAACGCGGCAGGACAGCAGCACGGCCACCACGGCTGAAAGCACCAGTCCGGTTGCCCAGAAGGCCGATGCCAAGCCCGGCAAGAAGAGAAGCCACAGGAAATCCTCTTCCTGAAGTCCGCCAGAAAGCGTACCGGGACACACACCGGAAAACGCTCCAGACACTCTTCCGGAAAACCCTCCTGAAACCCGGCCTTCCGGGCGGGTTCTCCGGCCCTGCTCCAGTCTTCTCTTCGCAACCTCCAGGTTCTCTGGCACGTTGACCCTCCACGTTCCGTGTGCCGGAGTTTAGAGAAGACTTATGACCTGCAAGACGTTCCGCGTTTTTTTTCCAGTTCTGTGCATGGTTCTTGCGGGGCTGCTCTCCCCTGCGCTCTCAGGCACTCCGGCGTGGGGGGCTGAGACAGCCGCTACGCCCTCTGCCACGGCCACACCTGCCGCCACTGCCCCACAAACACCCCCCAAGGCCCCCACCGCCCCACTGATTACCGACATCACGCTTTTTGTGTCCGATGACACCCTGAACGCGATGGGCGATGAACTCCGCGCCGTCTATCTGAACAGCCAGAAAGAATATTCCGTCACGCAGAACGGCAACGCGCTGACCACGCTGCTGCGGCGCGCCACAGCCGTCTCTTCCAAGGCGGACACCCTGCTGGCGCAGATCAAGCCATATGAGGGTGTTTATCAGAGCTTTGTGGATATTCTGGGCAAACCGGACCCCAGCGAACCGGAGTCCATCACCCAGCAGCGTAAAGTGCTGACAGCCCGCCTGCGGGATATTACCGGACGCATCACCCGCCTGCGGCTGTACCAGCTTGAAGCCCAGCAATTGCTGCTGGAACTCCGCCAGCATGGCACGGCCATCCAGCAGGCCACCATGACCCAGCGCTTCCCCTCTCCGCTCGGGGTCAATTTCTGGTCCCAGCTTTCCGCCACGGCACCGCAGGACAAAGCGCGCATTTCCGCACTGGCGCAGGAGAGCGGCGCGGTTCTGAAAGCTGCGTTTTCCAGCCGCCATGCGCTGCTGACACTGGGAGCCATGGTGCTTTCCGCAGTGCTGCTGGCTCTGCATGTCCTCTGCCATACCCCGGTGCGCATGCTGGTTTCACGCTTCATGCCCGCAGGGCGCGTCCGCCCCATTACCGCGGCGGTACTCTGCGCACTTGTTGGTATCGTGGCATGGGGGGCTGCATTCCAGATCACATGGAGCGCCATCAGTTTTAACAATGATGCGCTGTCGGATGACCTCAACACTCTGGCTGAAATGGTGGCAGCACAAGTCCCGCTCTGCGGTTTTGCGCTGGAGATGGGGATCTGCCTGTTCTCCCGCAGGCCGAAATGGCGCGTTTTTCCCATGTCGGACACACTGGCGCGCAACCTTCGGCTCTTTCCCGTCTGGTTTGCCGGAGCGCTGATCGTGCGCGGGGTGCTGCGTTATATCGACACCAAAAGCAGCCTTGGCCTGCTGCCCACCCAGCTTATGGACGGGCTGTATACTCTGGCTGTCAGCCCGCTGCTGTTTGCCATTCCGCGCCAGCTCCGCCTCTCTGCAAAGGAGGATAACGCGCCACCCAGCTCCACCAGCCTTGTGCCGTTCTTGAAAACACTCGCCAGCACCATCTGCTTTGTATGCTGGGCGGCGGTGTTCACCGGGTATATCCCGCTGGCCTACGCCATTATCTCATGGCTTTCTGTCATGGCTGTCACCATGACCGGCCTGCTGCTGATTTCCATGCTGGCCACGGCACTGGGCAACAGTGTGTTTCCCTCCACCGCGCCCGTGGGCGCGCGGATGATCGCACTTGGTCTTCCGGCCCGGCTGGTTAATCAGGCCTGCGTGGTTGTGCCGGGGCTGATCAATGTATTTCTGCTGGTTGTGGCGTTCTCTGTCGCCACCTCCGGCGCGGATTTTGACCCCACACAGGTCGGCCACCGTATCCTGTCTATTTTCAACGGGCGGGGCGCAACAACGGAAGACAGCTTCAACCTCTCGCTCGATGCCATGATGCTCTGCGCCGGATTGCCCATTCTGGGCCATTACGCCATCCGTCTGGTGAGAAACTGGTTCCGCCAGCGTTTTTTCCCCACCACACGGCTGGATATCGGCACACAGGCCTCCATCCTGAATATTCTGACCTACAGTACCTGGATTATCATCGGCCTGTGCATGGCCACCGCGCTGGGGGTCACGGTCAAGAGCATGACATGGGTTGTCAGTGCGCTTTCCGTCGGGATTGGTTTTGGCTTGCAGTCCATTGTGCAGAACTTTGTTTCCGGCATTATCCTGATGGCCGAACGCCCTGTCTCCATTGGCGATGTGGTGGATATTGCCGGCGCACATGGCGAGGTCGCACGCATCAGCGTGCGGTCCACCAACATCAAACTGGCTGATGGCTCCACCATGATCGTGCCGAACTCCCAGTTCATCACCTCCGCGGTGCGCAATGCCACACGAGCGGAAAAGCCGGGGGTCTTTACCATTGTGCTGCAACTGCCCTTTACCTCGGACCTGCAAAAAGCCATGGATGTGATGACAAGCACTCTGGCCGCCTGCGAGAATGTGGAAGAGCAGCCCGAACCCACGGCGAGCATCACCTCCGTTGCGGATGGCTCCGCCCTCATGACCGGCACCGCCCGCGCCCGTGTGGGGATGGATACAGCCACAGTGCGCAGCCAGGCCCTGTTCGCCCTGTGGCAGGCTTTTCAGAAAAACCATATTCCGGTGACGGTGAACAGCACCAGCACCTCAAAGTAAAATAAGATTCTATACTGTAGAATTCTGAAAATTCTCCAGAGCTCTACAGTATAGAATAGAATTTCTAATGCGTCGAGACAATCACAATATCTTCATCGGTTTGTGGGGCTTCATCAAGAACAACCATTTTCAGATTGAAATGTTCGAGATAAGCGGTGCCATGCTGGTAGGGATATTGTGTCGCGTATGTCGGAAAGGCGGGGTTGATCGGCGTATCAAATGCCTGTGGAGATGCAGTATGCGTGTATTCGTAAACGCCGAGAAATTCTGCGGCAAGATAGGCGAGACTTTTGAAAACAATAGACTCGACAATGTCGGGTTCATAGAGGGTTGCCAGTTCTATAAGCCCCTGCTTGGAGAACGCTTTCGTGACAACATCTTTGTCATTTGCCAATCGCGTGAGACGAGAGTTCAGACGTTCCTTGGCATAGACGGCATAAGCAGCATTTCCGGCCGTGGTTCCTGCCGCAGAAAATACGTTTACAGTCGCTCTGTCTGAATTCAGCTCGGTTATCAGATACAGGCCAATCAGAGGAACCAGTGTCCCCGCCATACTATGACCGCACACGGTTATGGTGATAGGTTCGGCACTGCTTTCAAGAATATCCTTGAAAAATCCAGCAAGCGTTTTTCCCTCCGCTGGCAGGTTATTGCTTGTCATGCCAATAATGTCCGTCGTGGTCAACATCATGCCGTGGCTGATCCGGGCATCATCGGGGGCAACACTATCGATGGTGTTCCAAGGGGATGTCTGAAGAACGTCTATATCTTCAAAGGCGTTCAGATCGGATGTCGTGGAACGGATGGCGACCTTGTAACATCCTGGCTGGACTTTGCTCTCAACAATGAAAAACATATAATCATCGTAATCCAAATTCCCCTCATTATGCGATTTTCTTAAAACTGCCGGTCCAAAAACGATGTTATCGTAAATATTTTTCGTAACAGGGGAAAGTGACAGGGATTTTTGAATTTTCTCATACGTCAGGGCAGGATCATGTTGTGTCTGATACCCTCCGTTGCTGGTTATGAAGCTGAGAGATAAATTAACTTGTTCATCAGTATATGCCATTGCATCTTTCCTCTTTATGGAAGAAATTTTGGTAACATATGTTCTCTTAAAAACTATTAACAGCATCGTCTCAAGAAAGATACAAATTATTCTGCTTTATTTTGTCATTTTAGACACAATTAATTATGGTCAGAATGTCAATCCCTGAATTACCTCAGTGAAAAAACTGAAAATACACAGGTTTTACTACCTGAAAGACGACCAAATTACCTCTCTGCATACCTTTTCCCGAAGAGCCATGGTGCCTCTCCGACCGATGATCTCCCCGTTCTGAACGGCATTCTCTTTAACATTGTAAATCGGAACACCGCACAAGGGATGTTATGCAAACCGGCGTGATGATCCAGACGGGTTCAGGAACGCATTGGAAAACACAAGGGCAGCCCCTGCATTCAGGACAGATATCCCTCGAAAAACATGCTTAACAGAACAAGAGAAATGCAAATTCCGTAAGCGTATCACGATCATGTTCGGATGCCTCTAGAGCTTCCGACACGCCGCCACACGATATGACAAAAGCCTGATCAGATCCACATCAGGCAGGAGTCAGGCCCCTGTCAGGACAGGGAGCCTTCACGCGTGCGTTCAGTGAAGCTGGTCTTCATGCAGCGTGTCCAGATCGGCAAAGCGTGTGTATTCACCTTCAAAGAACAGATGCACGACGCCGGTGGGGCCGTGACGCTGTTTTTCCAGAATAAGTTCCGCCTTGTTATGCACAAGGCCCATCTTGCGCTGCCAGTCATCCAGCGCAGCAGAATATTTGTCCATGGAATCAAACGCTGTTTCCTTGGGCATACGCTGCTGGAGGTAATATTCGTCACGATACACAAACATCACGGAATCCGCGTCCTGCTCGATCGAGCCGGATTCACGTAGATCCGAGAGCATCGGGCGTTTGTCTTCGCGGCTTTCCACCTGACGGGAGAGCTGGGAGAGTGCGATAACCGGCACCTCCAGCTCCTTCGCAATTGCCTTTAACCCCTGTGTAATCATGGAGATTTCCAGAACGCGGCTTTCCGGGCGGGTGCCGACGGAGGGGCGCATCAGCTGGAGGTAATCCACCACCACAAGGCTCAGCCCGCGCGTCCGCTTGAGGCGGCGGCAGCGGGTGCGCATGGCGGACAGGGAGATGGCAGGCGTATCATCAATCACCAGAGGCAGGCGGGACAGTTCACGGCTGACACGCACAAAGCGGTCAAACTCTTTCTGGCCAATGTCACCACGGCGGATTTTTTCACCCGAAACCTCAGCCTGTTCGGAGAGGATACGGGTTGCAAGCTGTTCGGCGGACATTTCCAGAGAGAAAATGGCCACTGTCCCGGTCGGCTCCACGCCTGGTCCCTTCTCTTCCGCCTCAATCATCAGCGCACGGGCGGCGGAGAAGGCAATTTTGGTGGCCAGCGCGGTTTTCCCCATGGCCGGACGCCCTGCCAGAATCATGAGGTCAGACGGGTGCAGGCCACCGGTTTTCTTGTCCAGATCCCGCAGGCCGGAGGTCAGGCCGGATACATGCCCTTCGCGCCGGAACGCCTGCTCGGCAGTCTTGATGGCATCTGTCAGGGCGCGGTCAAACACCACAAAGCCGCCATCCTGCCCCTTTTCCGTAGCCAGCCGGAACAGGGCCTCTTCCCCCGCGGCAATCTGATCCGGGCCGGAGAGGTCAGACGTGGCGCCAAAGGCGCTGTTCACCACGTTCTCACCAATATCAATCAACTGGCGGCGTATCCACGCATCATGAATGGCGCGGCCGTAATCCCCGGCGTTGATAATGCCCACCATGGCTGTCAGCAGTTTGGCCAGATAGGCCATGCCGCCCACATCATTCAGCATGCCGGAATTTTCCAGCTCGGCCCGCAGGGTCACGGGGTCCGCAAGCTGGCCGTTTTCAATCCGGCGGGCAATGGCATCATAAATCCGGCCATTGACCTGATTGGCAAAATGCGCGCCGGTCAGAAAATCTGAAACCCGGTCATAGGCGCGGTTGTTTGTCAGCAACGCGCCCAGAAGCGCCTGCTCCGCTTCAAGGTTGGCAGGAGGATGGCGAAGGGAGAGCGACAGAAGCGTTTCTTCTTCCTGCCGCTTGGGTTGGGTCTGGGTCATGCTCACGCCGTTGGTTCTAACAGGTCTTTGCACACACGTCTTCCGACTTTCGCCCGAAAGTCTGCGCGGCCTTCACGCCGCGCCGGGCGGCCCCGCACCTCTGCAAGCCCCGAGCCCGAGCAACGCAGGGAAAGAGGCCGCAAGGGTGCTGCCGCACCTAAAGCTTTTGCACCGGCGGCCTGCCCGCCTGCCGCGCCGCCTGATCCAGCGAATCAAACGCCGTAATGATATGGTAGAGCGAGCTGGTGGGAATTTTTGTCACCATGGGCGCACCGCTGGCATCAAGCTGATCCACCCATGTCCCCGCCGGGCAGCCCGTAAAATAGCAGTCCAGCAGGTTTTCCGCCAGCCGCACGGCCAGCCCCCGGCTGTCCCGCCTGTCCTGACACAGCACGCCGCGCAGGGCTTCCCCCTGCACCCACAGGCGGGAGCCACCACGCAGCACGGAGCCGCTCCGTGTCAGCACATCACGCACCCGGCCCGTTTCCGGCACCATGCCAAAGCGGGTGGCAAAGCTGTACAGGCGCATGGCGGGTTCCGAGGTGTCCACCCCGGTCAGGCGGCTATATTCACCCAGCAGCCAGACCCATTCAAAATGATGCCCCGGCTCCACCCACTGCCCGGCCTCCGCCCCTGCGGGCTGCCAGTCCGAGGTGAAGAACTCACCCAGCGTGCCCGTAACAGGGTCCAGAAAACGGGTGCGGAACAGCCGGTACAGCGTATGCGCCAGAGCCAGATCCGCCTCATGCCCTGTGGTGACATACAGAGCCAGCACGGCTTCCAGCAGATGCATGTGCGGGTTCTGCTGCCGGGCTGAACCATCATCCGGCAGGCAGTTCAGAAAACCGCCCTCCGGGGTGGCCATGTGCTGCTGCACCCAGCCCAGCGTTTCACGCGCCAGTGCTTCCGCCCGCCCGGAACCTTCCAGCCGACCATACCAGGCCAGCGCGAACACCACGAAAGCAAGGTCATACAGGTCTGCCGTGCTGTCCAGCACAGCGCCTTCCCGCGTGAGCGAGCGAACCCACCCCCCGTCCTCACGGTGCGCATGCAGCATAAAGCAGAAAATGCCATGAGCGCGGGAGACTCCCTCCTCCCACCCGTGCAGCGCCGCCCATGAAAACGCGAACAGCTGCCGCGCCTGCACCCGCAGCCGCTTGAAGGGCGGGAGGGCGGGCTGGCCATCCAGTGTCAGGCATTCCTGCGCACCCAGCAGAGCCAGATCCTGCGGGGTGCCATCACACCCCGTGGTAGCCCAGAACGGCAGAGCCTTCTGAAAGAGCCATTCGGAAAACCGGTCCCTTACCGCCATCAGTGGCAGCGGAGCACCATCCGTCTGGGCGTCCGTCAGGGGATTTGGGAGAGGTGTGCGACTCATGCGTCCTGAATCCGTCCGATTGTCGCGGTGGTCGAATGGCCTTCCGCCAGAGTGGCCAGCACCAGCCGGCCACCTTTTTCCAGCACGATATCAGCCCCCACAACCTGCTCCGGCGCGTAATCCGCCCCCTTGATGAGCACATCCGGCATCAGGGTGCGGATGGTTTCCAGCGGCGTATCATCGTCAAAGGAGACCACGGCATCCACATACCGGATAGCGGACATCACCCGTGCGCGGGAGGCCAGTGTGTTGACAGGCCGGGTGGGGCCTTTCAGCCGACTGACGCTGGCATCCGTGTTGAGCGCGACCACCAGACGATCACACGCTGCGCGGGCCTCCGCCAGCAGGCCGACATGGCCGGGGTGGAGAATATCAAAACAACCATTGGTGAAGCCCACCTTCAGCCCCCGGCTCTGCCAGCGCTGCACCTGCGCGCAGGCGGCGGAGAGAGGTAGCAGGTGTGGCACGTCATCCGGGCCGGACTGTTCGTCCAGCTCGTGCAGCACTTCCTGAATATCCGCCGTGGCAGTACCCAGCTTGCCCACCACCACGCCAGCGGCGGCGTTGGCCACACGCATGGCCTGCTCGAACGTCATGCCGGACCCCACGGCCAGCGCCATGGTGGCTATCACCGTATCCCCCGCGCCGGACACATCGAACACTTCCCGCGCCCGGGCCGGCACGGAAAGCGCCGGGGCATCGCGCCGTATCAGCATCATGCCTTTTTCAGAGCGTGTCGCGAGGATGGCTGCGGCATCCGCCTGCGCCATGACGGAACGGGCCGCCAGTTCCGCCTGGGCTTCCGTGCCCACCGGCATACCGGACGCCAGCGCCAGTTCCTTCGCGTTCGGGGTGATGCACGTCGCCCCGCGATACTGGGTATAGTCGGCTGTTTTCGGGTCAACAAACACGGGAATACCGCGTGCGCGGGCCACGCTGAACACATGCGTCAGCACGGCGGGGCTGCACACACCTTTCCCGTAATCGGACACCACAACAGCCTGCACGCCATCAATCCGCGCATCGACAGCGCGGCACAGAGCCTCGGCTTCCTCAGGCTGGAGCGGTTCGCGGCTTTCCTCATCCGCACGAACCACCTGCTGCTGCACGGCAATAAACCGCGTCTTGCAGATGGTGGGGCGCGTGGGGGACGCCACGGTGGCATCCACCACGCCGGGGCGCTGCTTCAGGGCCGCGCGCAGCAAGCCGCCTGCTTCATCCTGCCCGACCAGCCCCACCAGAACGGCGCAGCCACCCAGAGAAATAACGTTATTGGCCACGTTCCCCGCCCCGCCGGGCATTTCCCGCCGGGAGTCCAGCAGCAGAACGGGCACAGGCGCCTCGGGCGATATCCGTTCCATGGTTCCGTACAGGAACCGGTCCAGCATCACATCCCCCAGACAGAGAACCGCGACTGACGAAAAATCCATAGCCTTCAGGCTCCGAATGTCTTCACGAAATCGGCCAGTCCGGTCTGCCGTCTGGTGAGCAGGCGTCCGGCTGTCAGCACCGCGCGGGCTTCAAAAATCGCGCGGTCCAAGTCTGTATTCACCACCACATGATCGAACTCGCGCCAATGGGAAATTTCATCCCGCGCAGCAGCCATGCGGCGGGCGATTTCATCCGGATGGTCGGACGCGCGGGCGTGCAGGCGGCGCTCCAGCTCTTCCAGCGAGGGCGGCAGCACGAACAGGCTGATCACATCCCCCGGCAGCGCCTTGCGAATCTGCAGGTGGCCCTGCCAGTCGATATCAAACACCATATCGTATCCGGCACTCAGCGCCTCTTCCACCGGGCCGCGGGGCGTGCCGTAGCCCCGGCCGAACACAATGGCCCATTCCAGAAGCTCGCCCTTGGTGGCCATGTCCTCAAACTGCTCCATGGAGCGGAAGTGGTAATGAACGCCTTCCTTTTCACCGGGGCGGATCTGCCGCGTGGTGACGGACACGGAGTGTCTCAGCCTGGGTTCGGCCGCCCGCAGCGCGTTGGCAATGGTCGATTTCCCGGCCCCCGACGGCGCAGAAATCACAAGACATATCCCACGCCGTTTGATGGCCTTCTCCTGATCTGACACTGTGCTGGACATCCCGCCGCCACCTTCTTCCGTATTCGCAATACACCACTTTATCCGGCGTCTCTGCCACAAGTGCCGCCGGGGTGCCATAATGGAGGAATGTTCTAACAGTCTCGGATCAAGAGGGCGATATGAAACACGATAGCATTCTGATTACCGGTGCGTCTTCCGGGCTGGGACATTCACTGGCGCTGACACTGGCCCGCCCCGGGCGCAGGCTCTTTCTGGGGGGCCGCAATGCGGAACGCCTGACAGAAACCGCCCGCCAGTGCATCTCCCGCGGTGCGGCGGCGGAAATCCGGCTGTGTGATGTCACGCACCGCTCCGCCATGGAAGAATGGGTGCAGGGCACCGGCGGGCTGGACATGGTTCTGGCCTGCGCAGGCATTACCGGCGGCACGCGCCGCCCCCCTGCGCCGGATATGGCCCCCTATGAGCCGGACGCACAGGTCCGCCAGATGTTTGCCACCAATGTGGAGGGCGTGCTGAACACCGTGCTGCCCGCACTCAGGCTGATGCTCACCCAGCCCCGCGCGCAGGATGGCCTGCGCGGGCGTATCTGCGCCATTTCCTCCGTGGCGGGAGTGGTGTCCTACCCCGGCACGCCCGCCTACAGCGCGGCCAAGGCGGCGGTGGACCGGTTTATGGTCGCCACCGGCGGCAACATGAAACAGGCCGGTATTCTGCTCAGTTCCGTGGTGTGTGGCTTTCTCAATACACCCATGGTGGCGCGCAACCGCTTCCCCATGCCCGGACTTATGGATGTGGATAACGCCAGCCGCCGTATTCTGCGTGGACTGCGGCGCAATGAACGGCGCATTGTATTCCCGCACTGGCTGGTGGCCGGCTCCCGCTTTATGGACCTGCTGCCCATCCGTCTGGCAGAAGCCTATTATACCAACCAGCCCACAGGGGCCGCGGGCAGCATGCCGGAACCGGATTTGTCCTGAACCGCCCGCGCCCTGCCTTTCAGGACACACCGCCCGGCATGACCCAGAACACCTCCTCCGGCCAGCCCCCCGGCACAGACCACCCCCAGCCTCACACCCCGCGCGGCACAGGGAGGCAGGACACGGCGGCTCCCTCTCTCCCTCCCGGCGCACGCCCGGTAGAGGGCATGCAGGAAGGGCACGCACCGGGAAGGCTGATGGAAGATCTGTCCGCAGCCTCCGTGCGGGAGCCTGTTCCTGCGGCGCAGAAAACCATGGCGCTGGACAAGGTGTTCTGGAGCCATTTCTCCCCCAATCTGGGGCCGGGCGGCTGGGTGACGGGGGCACTGCTTGTCAGTCTGGGACTGGATTTCAAAACCGGCCTTCTGGCGGTTCTGCTGGGCAATTTTCTCGGCGCGCTGCCGGTTGCGCTGGCGGCCTCCATCGGTCCGGCCACGGGGCTGACGCAGATGGAAGCCTCCCGCCGGGCACTGGGGCGGCTGGGCGTGCGCCCTCCGGCCTTTCTCAACTGGATTTACTGCGTGGGGTGGGATGCCGTGAACAACGTGCCCGCCGCCACCGCCCTGATAGCCCTGCTGATGCTGGCGCACGTTGCCCTGCCCTTCTGGCTGGCACTGGCCGTGCTGGCCTCCGCGCAGATGGTGGCCTCCATTTACGGGCATCATGTGGTGCAGGCGCTGCAAAAATACCTCGGCGCCCTGCTGCTGGCCACCTTCATCCTGATGGGCGTGGTTTTTGCCGTGCGGGGGGCGGCCCCCGTGGCGGCGCATCACCCGGTGAGCCTTTCCACCTTCCTGCTGGCCACGGGCATTCTGGTCAGCTTCAATCTCTCCTGGGCCTCCTATTCCTCGGATTACACGCGTTATCTGCCTGCCAGCACCAGCCCGAAGCGCGTGGTGCTGCTGGCGCTGGCCGGGCTGCTGGGCTCTGCCATCCCGTTTCAGATTCTGGGGCTTCTCTGCGCGGGCAGCGTGGCCAACCCCTCCCCCACGGCGGTGATTGCCTCCCTCCAGCAGGCCATGGGGCCACTGGGGGCCGTTGCTCTGGCGGCCATCGCGCTTTCTTCCATCACGGGCAATTCGTTCAATGACAACACGGCAAGCTACAGCCTGATTTCCGCCGGGCTGCATGTCCCGCGTGTGACAGCCGCCATCCTGACCGCCCTGCTGGGCTACGGGCTAGCCGTGGCCGGAGCCGGGCGCTACACCGCGCTGTATACGGACTATCTGCTGGTCACGATGTACTGGATTGCGCCGTGGATCGGCATTGTGCTGGCTGACTGGTATTGCGGCACCCGCCAGCCGCGCCCGGTCCCGCCGGGCTGGACGTATGGGGCGAGCATTTTCGCCATTACATCCGTGCTCACCATCCTGCTGTTTTCCAGCAGTGAGCTCTATACCGGCCCCATAGCGCGCTGGCTGGGCGGGGCCGATATTGGCTATTACGTGGGCTTCTTCATGGCTGCGGGCTGGTATGTGCTGGGCATGCGCTCCCGCGCCAGCTCATAAAGCCCCACGGCTGCGGCCACAGATACGTTCAGGCTTTCCATCTCGCCGGGCATGTAAAGCCCGGCAATCTCATCACAGCTCTCCCGTGTCAGGCGGCGCAGGCCCTTGCCTTCCGCCCCCAGCACCAGCGCCACCCGGCGGCCCTTGAAGGCCGGACCATCAAGCAGGCCACCGCCCGCATCCAGCCCGACAGTCCAGCACCCACCTTTCTGCAGCGCCTCAATCGCACGGGAGAGGTTGACTTCCCGCACCATCGGCACGGTTTCCAGCGCGCCGGAGGCCGCCTTGGCCAGCACGGCGGTTTCTTCCGGCGCATTGCGATCCTGCACCACAATGCAGGCTGCGCCAAACGCCGCGGCAGACCGCAGGATGGCACCCACATTGCGCGGGTCTGTCACCTGATCCAGCACCAGCACCGGGCCGGGGCGCTCCAGCGCTTCTTCCAGCGTCAGGTTCGGCAGGGCCTTGACCAGCGCGGCCACACCCTGATGCACGGCCTCTTCCCCCAGCATGTCATCAAGCTGGGCGCGCTGCACCAGTTCAGGCTCAATGCGCAGAACAGCCCCGGCCTCCCGCGCGGCCAGCAGGGCGGGATGCTCGGCCTCTGTCACCAGCAGGCGCTGAAACACCCGCTGCGGGTTGGCCAGTGCGGCCGCCACGGCATGTGTGCCAAACAGCCAGCAGGAGCCAGCAGGAGCAGCCCCCTCCCGCCCTGCGGGAGAGCCACCACGCGGGCGGCGGGACGGACGGCCAGAACGGGGAGTGCGCATGAAAAACCTTGAGCTGTCGTGTTCAGCCCTCTCCCTACCGCATGTTCGCACTGGCGGGCTATCCCCCTTGCGGCAGGTTCCGTGGCAGGCCGCACCCTGCCCATGCCCCGCCACCTTGCAAACAGCAGGCGGGAGGGCCTAGGACTCAGGGCATGATACGCATTTTCATAGACGCCGATGCCTGCCCGGTGCGGGATGAAACCTATCTGGTGGCCGAACGCCACGGGCTGAAAACTCTGGTTGTGTCCAACCGCCTGCTGGCCGCCCCGGCCTCCCCGCAGATTGAGCGGGTGGTGGTGACGGAAGGCATGGATGAGGCGGATAACTGGATTGCCGAGCATGTCAAAGCGCATGATGTCGTGATTTCTTCAGATATTCCGCTGGCCGCCCGCTGTGTGGCGAAGGGAGCGTGTGTGCTCACCCCCACCGGCCGCATTCTGGATGAAAACGCCATCGGCATGGCGCTGGCCATGCGGAACCTGATGGAAGACCTCCGCTCCACCGGCACCATGACGGGTGGCGGGCGCAGCTTTACAAAAAAAGACCGCTCGGCCTTTCTCTCCGCACTGGATACGGCGGTTGTGCGCGGCAAAAAACTGTCCGCGGGCAGTGTTCTCGCGGCCCGACTGGCCGCGCCCCCGGGCGGGCGGAGTCTCTGAAGGCCTGCTATGCCACAACCGCCCTTTTGCCCTGCGGCTGAGTGCGGCATGCTCTGCCCCGCCTTGCAGAAACCAACCCTGCAGACACAGCCTCTGCCGATACCGGCAGCAGGCGCTGGCCGCCCGACGTCCGGCCCTGCAAGGGGGGGGAGTAACACCCCGGCACAAGGAGATCTGACCCTGCTTCACCATCTGGACATGCTTCTCCAGCACTACGGGTATAGCATTGTGACCCTGATTGTCATGATGGAAAGCATGGGGGTGCCGGTCCCGGCTGAAGCCTGCATCATCACCGCCTCGCTCTACTGCCTGAAAACCCACCATCTCGCGATTGGAGGGGTCGCCACCGCCGCTGTGGCCGGAGCCATTATCGGGGACAACATCGGCTATCTCATTGGCCGCAAGGTGGGGCTGCCACTATTGGAAAAACATGGCCCGCGCCTTGGTCTGACTTCCGAGAGACTCATTCTGGGGCAGTACCTGTTTCATCACCATGGCCGCGCCATTGTGTTCTGCGGGCGCTTTATTTCCGTGGTGCGTGTGTTTGTGGCCGTGCTGGCGGGGGCCTGCCGCATGCGCTGGCAGCACTTCATGCTGTTCAACGCGCTGGGCGGCATCTGCTGGGCGGGCGGCTATGCACTGGGCACCTATGCGCTGGGGCGAAAGATTTCAGAAGTCTCCGGCCCGATTGGCCTTGTAATCGGCATTGCGGCCATTGGCGGGATGCTCATCTTTGGCGCCTTCCTGAAAAAAAACGAGGCCCGGCTGACACAGCTTGCCCTGCAGGAATCCCGAAACGGCACGCTCTCCACCCCTTGACCGCCCTGCTGCTCCCTGCTCCTGCCTTCCCCTGCCGCCGCTCCCGCTCCTTGCGACCTGTCCGTTGCCCCCTGCGACCCAAACGCCTCACACCCCACACCATCAAATCGCCTGAAAGCTCAGGCATGGCGTCCGGAATGGACATTCCGCCATCCCGGCTGTATCCGTCTGAGCCTGATCAACAACAAGGCAGGAGCGGGTCATGAACGCATCCCGGACCTCTTCCGAGGGAAGCATCACTCTACACCGTAATGACCTGCCCGACGGGTTGAGCTTTACGGGCTCCATTGCTGTGGATACGGAAACCATGGGCCTCAACCCCCATCGGGACCGGCTCTGCCTGGTGCAGATTTCCGCGGGAGACGGCACGGCGCATCTGGTGCAGATCATCCCCGAAGCCCTCGGCGGCAAAGGGTATGATTGCCCGAACCTCAAGCGCCTGATGGCAGACCCCTCCGTGCTGAAAATCATGCATTTCGCCCGGTTTGATGTCGCCATTCTCCAGCACGCGCTGGGGATCACCGTAAGCCCGATTGTCTGCACTAAGATTGCGGCCCGGCTTGTCCGCACCTTTACAGACCGCCACGGTCTGGCCGCCCTGTGCCGGGACATGCTGGGTGTTGAGCTGAGTAAACAGCAGCAGACATCAGACTGGGGCGCGCTGGACCTCAAGCCCGAGCAGCTCGCCTATGCCGCGTCCGATGTGCTGTACCTGCACGCCCTGTGGGAAAAAATGGAGGCCCTGCTCGTGCGGGAAGGCCGCAGGGAACTGGCGCAGGCGTGCTTTGATTTCATGCCCGCCCGCGCCCGGCTCGACCTTCTGGGTTATGAAGACCCGGATATCTTCTCTCACCGTGCCTGAACCCGCCTGACCGGAACCCGCACCGTATGACAGACACCTCCGTTATGGACCCTGAAGCCGCCCTCGCCACCGAGGCCGCCGCCGTTATCCAGACCGAGCGCGCCGGGCTGGATGCACTGACCAGCGCGCTGAAGGACCCCGGCGAACTGGGGGGAGCCTTTGCACGGGCGGTGGATATTCTGCTGCGGATTCCCGGCCGGGTGGTGGTGACCGGCATTGGCAAGTCCGGCCATGTGGCCCGGAAAATTCAGGCCACCCTTTCCTCCACCGGCACCCCGGCGCTGTTTGTGCACCCCGCCGAAGCCTCACATGGGGATCTGGGCATGGTGCAGCCGGGGGATGCCGTTCTGGCGTTCTCCAATTCGGGCGAGACCACGGAACTGGGCGATATCGCCGCCCACGCCCGCAAGGCCGGGCTGCCGCTGCTGGCCGTTACCAGCCGGGCGCACTCCACGCTGGCCACGGCGGCGGATGTCGCACTGACCCTGCCGTCCATGCCGGAAGCCTGCCCCATGGGTCTGGCCCCCACCACCAGCACCCTGATGCAGCTTGCCTTTGGGGATGCGCTGGCCGTGGTGCTGCTGCGCCAGCGCGGCTTTACCGCCAGTGACTTTGGCAATTTTCACCCCGGCGGCCGTCTGGGCAGCCGCCTGCGCACCGTGCGGGAACTGATGCGCACGGGAGAGGCCATGCCTCTGGGCCGGGAAGATACGTCCATGCGGGATGTCATTATGGAAATGACACGGCAGGCTCTAGGCTGCATTGGCATTCTGGATGATAATGGCGCGCTGGCGGGGCTGATCACGGATGGTGACCTGCGCCGTGCGCTGGACCTTGATCTGACGACCACGCTGGCAGGGGATGCCATGAACCGTCACCCTCTTACCATAGGGCCGGATATCTTTGCTTCCGATGCCCTGCGCATGATGAACGAACGCAAACGCCCCATCACCTCCCTGTTTGTGCTGGATGCGGACCGTCGCCCCGTGGGGGTTGTGCATGTGCATGACCTGCTGCGGGCCGGTGTGGGATAACAGACCCCTCATGACCGACCCTTCAGGCCACCCCCCGCAGCGTGATGATTTTGCCCGCTCTGACGAAACCATTCGCCAGCAGCGCGAACGTCTGGCCCCTTCCGCACCGCGCCGCCTGCCGCCGAACGCCGGTGAGCTGGCCCGCCGGCGCGCAATGCTGCGTCTGGCCAAGTGGGCCCTGCCCGCAACAGCCCTCCTGCTGCTCAGCTCCATTGCGGTCTGGCCGGAAGTGGACCGGCTGATCAACGCCAACAAGGCCGCGCTGAAGGAACTCTCCAAGATCAAGGTTGAAAGCGGCAGCCTTATCGGCGCGACCTATCGCGGCGTGGATGAGCATAACCGCCCGTTCATGATCACAGCCGACAGCGCCCATCAGGCCAACCCGGAGCGGATGGATCTGGACAATCCCGTGGCGGATATCCTCAGCCAGGGCGGAAGCTGGCTTCTGGTCCGATCGGAAAAAGGCGTGTACATGCAACATGCACAAATTCTTGACCTGACCGGAGAAGTCACCCTGTATCGCGATGATGGCCTGATGATGCACAGCCCTGCGGCGGATATTGATATCCGCACCGGTATTATCGCCTCCAACTCCTGGGTGCGGGCAGAAGGGCCTTTTGGTGTGCTTGACGCAAAAGGATATCTGATGTCTCAGCATGAAGGCATTGCCCAGTTCCGCGGGCCGGGCCGGCTTATTCTGAATGATGACCGCGGCAGCCGTCCGGCTGATGGGAAGGCTTCCTGATATGCTTTTGATCCCCCCTTCCAGCCTGCGCCACCCGGCGTTGGCCCGCATGCACTCCGCAGATGTGGCCCCTGCACGCGTACGCCGTATGCCTTTTCTGGCGGCGGCGGGCCTGCCCCTTCTGGCCGCCCTGTTCTGCGGCACGGCCCACGCGCAATCGATCGACCTCTCCCATGGCGGCCAGATTACCGTGACCGCCGCCGGTGGATTTGACTGGGACCAGAACCAGAAAAAAGTCACGGCCTATGATCAGGCCAAGGCCGTGCGCGGGGATGTAACCGTCACGGCGGACAAACTGATTGCCTATTACCGCAAGAAAACCGCACCAGACGGCGCACCGGCAGCCACGCCAGACGGTGCCCCTGCGGCGGATACCTCTCAGGGCAAGCCTGCGGCCAATGGCGCAGCCGGCGGGGCTGGCACCAGCACCGCCCCCGCTGTCGGCGGCCCGGCCCAGCCTGCCGACAAGACTGCTCCGGCCGCCCCCACAGGGCAGCCTCCGGCCCCGGCCAGCACGCCTGCTCCCGCCGATGCCAAATCTGACAGCGCCAAACCCGGAGAGACCGCACCCGGCGGCAACGCTCAGGCAGGCGGCGGTGACCCGGATGCCTCCGGCGCCAATGAAATCTACCGGCTGGAAGCCATTGGCCACGTGCATATCTACACCCAGACCGATCAGGGCTGGGGCGACAAGGCCGTGTATGATATGGATCAGGCCGTGCTTGTCATGACCGGGAAAGCCCTGAAGCTGACCACCCCGCAGGATGTGCTCACCGCGCGGGATTCCATGGAATATTACTCACAGCAGCGCATTTCCATTGGCCGTGGCAATGCGACTGTCACAACCAATGATAACCGGCAGATCCGTGCGGACGTGCTTGTGGGCTACAGCGCCCCGCCGGACCAGTCCGCCAAACCGGCAGACCAGAAAGCCGCAGGCCAGACATCGTCAGACCCTCTGGCAAACGGCTCCGGCAAGCTTGAAAAGGTCAATGCGTTCGGCCATGTCTGGGTGCGTACCCAGACCGAAACCGTCACGGGGGACCGTGGCGTTTACGTGCCGGATACGGGCATTGCCCGCATTGTGGGGAATGTCCACATCACCAGAGGGCCGAACCAGATTCAGGGCGCTGCGGCCATCATCAACATGCATACAGGCCTGGCAACCATGACAGAACACCCTGGAAACCGGGTGAGTGGTGTGGTTGTGCCCAACAATGGCGATGGCTCGGACAGGAAATAACGGATGACGCAGGAGATCACCTGGACCTCGGACGAAACTGCGGGAGATCCGGTTACCGTAGAAAATCAGGTTATCGGGCCGGGGCCTGACTCCGCCGCCCTGACCGAGGCGCTGGCCCCCCGCCGCGGCCTGTTTGCCCACGGCATTGGCAAATCCTACAAGAAGCGCGAGGTGGTGAAAAACGTCTCCATCGAAGTGCATCGCGGGGAAGCTGTGGGCCTGCTTGGCCCGAACGGCGCAGGGAAAACCACAAGCTTTTACATGATTGTAGGGCTGGTGCAGCCGGATACCGGCTCCATCACGCTTGATGGTGCGGATATCACGCAGCTCCCCATGTACCGGCGCGCACGGCTGGGTATTGGGTACCTGCCGCAGGAAGCCAGCATTTTCCGTGGCCTGAATGTTGAACAGAACATCATGGCCGCCCTTGAAGTGGTGGAGCAGGACCCGGACCGCCGGGAAGTGATGCTGGATGGCCTGCTGAGTGAATTCGGGATCTCGCACCTGCGTCGTTCGCCGTCCCTCGCCCTTTCAGGGGGTGAGCGGCGGCGTCTGGAAATTGCCCGTGCGCTGGCCAGCCAGCCGCATTACATCCTGCTGGATGAACCTCTGGCCGGGATTGACCCGATTGCGGTGGGTGAAATCCGTGATCTCGTCTCGCACCTGAAAGACCGTGGCATCGGCGTGCTGATTACCGACCATAACGTGCGTGAGACACTGGAAGTGATTGACCGCGCCTACATCATGCACAGCGGACAGGTGCTGATGCAGGGCGTGCCTGAAGAAATTGTGGCGAACGAAGATGTGCGCCGTGTGTATCTGGGTGAAAGCTTCTCGCTCTAACGCTTCACTCAGGGCGCGGTGCGCCCCGCACCACAAGAGGCGGCGGTGGCATCTCGGCCACCGGCGGGGCCGGGGCCAGTTCCACAGGGAGCACTGGCTGGGGCGCTTCAGCCTGCGCCTTCTGCTTCACCACCTTTACCGGGATAATCACCTTTTCCATGGGGGGTTTATAATGCGTCATGTACCACATGATGCTGCCGTAAGCCGCCGCCAGCACCCCCAGCACCAGCACTTTGGCCCGCCACTTGCGGCGCATTTTCGGCATATTGACGGGCGGGCTGGATCTTAAAAGCATGGTGTCCTGTCTGGCTTGCAAGTCTGTTCAGTGTTGTATGCGCCAGCTTTCCGCCTCAGCAACCCCGAAAGCGGCTGTTTTTTCAGACACACGCCACATACTCCCCTGCGGGTCGGGCGGCTCAGCACTGTTTGCGTATTAAAACTGTCATAAAAGCATGGACAGCCCCCGGCCAATCATGCCCAAATACAACAAGACCCGTGGGGACGCACCACGGGCCTGACGAGTCAAACCGTCTGCGCCTGACATGAGGGCAGCATCTGTTACGACTCCCCTTTCAGGCAAGGACGGTCCTGCTTTTAACCAGCAAGGAACGACATCCGATGCATATCCATGTTTCCGGTAAACAGATTGATCTGTCCGATGCGCTCAAGCACCGGGTCAACGCTCACCTGGGCGGCCTTGCAGAACGGTACTTTGACAAGGCCCTGGAAGCCAAAGTGACTTTCAGCAAAGCCCGTTCCTTCTTCACCTGTGATATCAACGTGCATGCAGGCCGAGGCCTGACACTGCGTGGTGAGGGCGAGGCAGCCGATGCCAACGCCGCCTTTGATGACGCCGCCGAACATATCGCCAAGCGCCTGCGCCGCTACCACAGGCGCGTGACCTCCCACGCGCGCGCCAGCAAGAATGAGGCCACCCATGAAACCGGGCGGTCCTATGTGCTGAAATCCTCAGCCGTCACACCCTCGGCCCAGACGCAACCCGATAACAGCACGGACCATGAAGCTGCGGCGGAAGCCGAAACCTATGCCGCGATTATTGCTGAACACACCACGGATATTCCAAGCCTCAGCGTGAGTGAGGCCGTGATGCGGCTTGACCTTGCGGCCTGCGGCATCCTGCTTTTCCGCAATCGCAAAAACCAGCAGATCAATCTGGTTTACCGGCGTGATGACGGGAATATAGGCTGGGTTGATACGGGGCCTTCCTGAAGGCCCTCCCCCCAACCAGAACCACAGCCCGCACAGCACACAAAAAGACGATACCCTGCCACAGAACGGATGGCTTATCCGCCCGTGGCAGGGTTTTTCATAAGCAGGGTTTTGCGGGAAACCGAACTGAACGTCTCAGAGACCACTCTCACCGGCCCCTCACACTCAGGGCCGGCTTGCGCGTGGTCTGTTTACTGAGGCTCTACTGGAGGCTGGCTGGCACCATATCGTGCTGGAGAATGACACCCCAGGCGGTTTCCAGATCATCCACCACCGCCAGTGGTGAGCCATCAGCGGCATGAATGGCGCACCCTTCCTCACCGTCCTCCGTCAGCGCCGGGCGCACATAGGCCACATTGGCCACGCCGAGAGAGCGGAACTGTTTTTCGGAAAGATGATGAACATCCAAGGGCTTTTCCGACTGATCCGAGGCAAGGATAACACGTCCGTTACGGGTCGTGACTCTCATGGTGTCTCCTTTCCGTATAAAGTGAGGTGGTGCTTCAGTCTTCCACCACCGTGCGCAACATGCGGGAGGACCGTGGCTTCAGGCCGCCGCTCTCAGCAACCGGCCCCTTCTGGCCACCGGGCTGCATGATCTCAATCCGCTTGACGCGCACTTCCGGCTGCGGGCGGAACAGGTCGATATGCAGAAGGCCGTTATCCAGCCAGGCACCGCCAATTTCTATCCCTTCCGCCAGCACAAAGGCTTTCTGGAACTGGCGTGAGGCAATGCCGCGATGCAGGTAGACATGCTCCTCACCATCTTCCACCTGCCGGCCACGGATCACCAGTTGGTTGTCTTCCTGCGTGATCTGAAGGTCATCCATGCGGAACCCGGCAACGGCCAGTGTGATACGCAGTCCGTTGGGCGCAACCTGTTCAATATTGTACGGTGGATACCCATCCCCCGTACCTTTGCTGACCCGCTCGAGCATCTGCTCAAGGTGATCAAAACCAAGGAACATGGGTGAGCCAAACACTCTGCCAGACATAAAGCCTCCCCTTTCTGAGCGAGACAGAAACCGGGCCCTCACATGGCACCCGGCGCTCTTCACGATATGGGAGACCCGCAACCAAACGCAAGACTGCACGAAAGCTGGCGCATGCCTGAAGGCGCTTCCCACGCGCCTTTGCGCGGAATAAAGGTGGCAGTGCGGCATATTTCCCACGCTTTTTGCCACAGGAGGCCCATCTTCCTCTGGCGCGGGCGGACGCGGGAGGCTAAATCGGGCGTATGACAGACGCAGCCATGACAGATGCAGCTTTCTCCGCTGCCGCGGCAGATGCCGCCCCCATGCCCATTCTCATTGCCCCGCATGCCGTGCTGCGGCGCAAGACGCGTGAGGTGAAGCCGGAAGATATGGCGGATATCCGCCGTGTTCTGCCCAGCATGTTTTCCGCCATGTATGCGGCACCCGGCATCGGGCTTGCGGCCCCGCAGGTGGGGCTTGGCCTGCGCTTTGCGCTGGTTGATCTGGGTGAGGAAAACGCCCGCGAACCCATCGTGATGATCAACCCCGAAGTGATTTCCGAAACGGAAACCCTCGCCGTGCGTGAAGAGGGCTGCCTTTCCCTGCCCAACCAGTATGCGGAAGTCACCCGCCCGGAAAAGGTGCGCGTGCAGTGGCGCACTGTGGGAGGTGATGTCATGGAACGTGAGGTGGACGGGCTTCTGGCCACCTGCATGCAGCATGAAATTGACCATCTGGAAGGGATCCTGTTTGTGGATCACCTCTCCGTGCTGCGCCGCAACATGATCCTGCGGCGGCTGGCCAAGGAACAGAAGCGGAAATAGGCCGGAGGGTTCTCCCCATGCGTCTTGTCTTTATGGGCACACCGGATTTTGCGGTGCCCGCCCTGCACGCTCTTCATGCCGCAGGGCACGAGATTGTTGCGGTCTATTCCCAGCCCCCGCGCCCTGCCGGGCGCGGCAAGGCGCTGCGGGCCTCCCCCGTGCAACAGGCGGCGGAAGCCCTCGGCCTGCCGGTGCGCCACCCCGCAAAACTCCGCAAAAATGAGGAAGAATGGGCCGCCTTTGCAGCACTTGAGGCCGATGCCGCCGTGGTGGCCGCCTATGGCCTTATCCTGCCGCAGGTCATGCTGGATACGCCGCGCCTTGGCTGCCTGAACATCCATGCCAGCCTGCTGCCGCGCTGGCGCGGGGCGTCGCCCATCCAGAGCGCCATTCTGGCCGGAGATACACAGAGCGGTGTGACCATCATGCAGATGGAAGCCGGGCTGGATACCGGCCCCATGCTGCTGAGCGGGGCCGTGCCCATCACGACGGACACCACCGCCACCAGCCTGCATGATGCGCTGAGCGCCCTTGGCGGGCAGCTTGCCGTGCGCGTTCTGGCCGAACAGCCCACCCCCACCCCGCAGCCGGAGGAAGGCGTGACCTACGCCCCCCTGCTGACACGGGAGGATGGCCGTCTGGACTGGACACAGTCCGCCACGGCGCTGGACCTGCGCGTGCGTGCGCTGACCCCGTGGCCCGGCACCTTTACCCTGCTGGCGGACGGCACCGTTCTGAAAATTGGCGGCGCAATCCCCCTGCCCCACCACAAGCACACCGCGACCCCCGGCACCGCGCTGGATGACGCCCTGACCATTGCCTGTGGCGAAGGCGCTTTGCGCCTGACCCGCCTGCAAAAGCCGGGGCGCGGCATGATGGAGGCAGAAGCCTTCCTGCGTGGCCAGCCCATGCCCGCAGACACACGCCTGTATCATACGCTTCCCGCTGCCTCTGCATGACCGATCAGCCAGCCTTCCCCCCGGAGCTTTCACCCGTCTTTCCGTCTGACCCGCATGCGGCATTCGCCACGGGCCTGCCGTTCCAACGTTGGGCGGTGAAGGTGGAATATGATGGCACGGGCCTTGTCGGCTGGCAGAAGCAGAATGAAGGCACCTCCGTGCAGAGCCTTCTGGAAGCCGCCGCAACCCGCATGGCCAACGGTCGGCCTGTTTCCAGCATTACTGCCGGGCGCACAGATTCCGGGGTCCATGCGTTGGGGCAGGTTGCGCATCTCGATTTCCCGGCGGATATGGCGCTGACCCCGCACGTGGTGCGGGATGGGCTGAGCTATCACCTCCAGCCCCATGCCGTGGCCGTGCTTCAGGCCGCTCTGGTGCCAGCAGAGTGGAGCGCGCGTTTTTCCGCCACATGGCGCTCTTACCTGTACCGCATTCTCAACCGCCCCACACGCCCCGCACTTGGGGCCACCCATATGTGGCATGTCCGCGCCCGGCTGGACCTGGCCCGCATGCAGGACGCGGCGGACAGGCTTGTCGGCCAGCATGATTTCACCTCCTTCCGGGCCGCGGCCTGTCAGGCCAGAAACCCGGTGCGGAGGCTGGACAGCCTGACCGTGGAGCGTGTGGGAGACGAAATCCATATCCGCGCCAAAGCACGGTCCTTCCTGCATCATCAGGTGCGGAACATGGTGGGCACACTGATTCTGGTCGGGCGGAAGCGGTGGGAACCCGAACGCGTGACCGCAGCGCTGGAAGCCCGCTCCCGCACCGCCGCAGGCCCCACCGCCCCAGCGGAAGGGCTGTATCTGACAGGCGTCGGCTATAATCCGGACCCGTTCGCCACGCCCTGAAAAGCTCCCTGAGCGGCGCGCCCCAAAGCCCCGCCCTTCAGCGCGGCATGCTGCGCTGCCTTGTGGCCTCTGCAAGCTCGATTTCAATCTGCCGGACCAGCCGCCCGGCAGGCATGGCGCGGGCCAGAGGCGCCCCCTGCCCGGCCCAATACGCGCCAAACCCGGTCTCTCCCCGGCTGAGGGCCGCTTTGGCCAAAGCCTTTCCGGCATCATAAGCAATCGGATAAACCGGGCATGGCGGCCTGTCAGCCCGCTCCGCCAGAGCAGTAAAGCTGTTTGACAGGCAGCGCGCCGGGCGGCCGGAAATCAGGCTGACCATACGGGTATGAAAAGCGGATTGCCCCATCAGGGCTTTTCGGTAGCCCTCATCCACCCCCGCTTCCGGGCAGAGCAGAAACGCCGTGCCCATCTGGGCGGCTCTGGCCCCCAGTGCAAGAGCGGCAGCCACCCCCGCGCCATCCATAATCCCGCCAGCGGCAATCACCGGAACATGGCACTGGCGGGCCAGCAGACGGACCAGCGCCAGCGTGCCCAGAGCATCATCCGGTGCGGCAGGGTCAAACATGCCCCGGTGCCCCCCGGCTTCAATCCCCTGCGCGATCACGGCATCAATCCCGGCGGCTTCCGCGCTCCGGGCTTCCGCAGGGCTTGTGGCCGTGGCCAGAAGCACAGCTCCGGTGTCCCTCAAAGCTGCAAGGCACGCTGCGGGCGGCAGACCAAAATGAAAGCTGATAACGGGCGGACGCACCTCCAGAAGCAGCTCCATCATCTTCGGATTGTCCAGAAAACTGGTGTACGGAGAAGAGAGCTGCTCAGGAGGTTCCGCATCGAATTCCGCAAAAACCGGCTTCAGCCAGTCCAGCCACCGGGCCTCCCTCTGCGGGTTGGCCTGGGGTGTGTCATGCACGAACAGATTGACATTGAAAGGCTGGTCTGTTCTGCCCCGCACCTCCTCAATCATGCTGCGGGCCTCATTGGGCATGACAGACCCCAGCCCCAGCGCGCCCAGCCCTCCGGCCTTCGAGACCTCCGCCGCCAGAGCAGGCGTTGCAACCCCCGCCATGGGCGCCTGCAGAACAGGAACTTTCAGCCCAAGATGCGCAATAGTTGCCATAGTTATCATCCCTTTTTACAACAGACCTACGCGATGAACGCTGTCAGCGCCTCAACGGCCTGACTGTGATACCGTTCCTTGTGCCGCAGTCCAAAAAACACCCGTGGCCCGAATGAGATGGGGGCGGCATGAAGCGTTCCGGCCGCCAGAGCCGGGGCCACAACCAGTGATGAAAGACCGGCAATTCCGGCCCCTGCCTCTACCGCTGTCCGCACGCTTTCATTCGAGGGCAGCACCAGCGCCTCATTCAGGCTTTCGGGGTGAACACCAATCTGCCTCAGGCAGACATCCAGCGTCGAGCGTGTGCCAGACCCCTGCTCCCGCATAACCCATCTGGCATTCTGCAAAAACTCCGGTGTGCAGCTTTCCACGTCAAATGGTGTTGCGCGCACCAGAATCAACTGATCCTGCGCGATGGGCCATTGCGCCAGAACGGGATTATCCACCTGCCCTTCCACAATCCCCAGATCAAATCGGCCAGCCTGCACATGGGCTGCCACCTGCGCGGTGTTTCCAATTTCCAGCACAACCTGAATATGGGGAAAGCGCTCACGAAACCCCGCCAGAAGTGGCGGCAGCCAGTAGGCCGCAATGGTCTGACTGGCTACCAGCCGCAGGCTGCCCCGCCGCAGGCCACTCAGATCATCCAACATGGACTCAGCAGTCTGCACACGGTCCAGAATAGCCCGCGCTTCCGCCAGAAAAAGTCTGCCGGCTTCTGTCAGCACAATGCCGCGCCCCACCCGATGAAACAGCCGGATACCATGCCGCGCTTCCAGCGCCGCAATCGCCGCGGAGGCCGCAGACTGCGTGATGTTCAGAATGCGGGCGGCATCTGTCATGTGCTCGCGCTCCGCCACGCACAGGAAAATACGCAACTGCTCAAGCGTCATGGTTTCTCAATCCCCTCTAATTCATCATTTTTACAGATTGAAATAAGAAAAACAATTCGTTGGATTGATTGATTCTCTTCTCATACTTCAAAGGGCGGAAGGATACGCCCATGACCAGATCCATCGCCCATTCTCTGAAAATCACCACATCCCCCCTGCTGCCGGGGCTGGCGCTGTGCGGCGTCCTGACAGGCTTTGCCTTCGCCCTGCAATGGGCGGAGGAACTGCTGTTTGGCAAGGCATGGCTGGAAGCGCTTGTGCTGGCCATTCTGGGCGGCACCTGCCTGCGCAGCCTGTGGGCTCCCGGCGCGCGCTACCACGCCGGGATCTGCTTCAGTGCCCGAACTCTGCTGGAATTTTCGGTGGTGCTGATGGGGGCCTCCATCAGCGCGGCAAAAATCGTCTCGCTCGGGCCTTTTCTGGTGCCGGGGATTGCCGCCGTTGTTCTTTTGGCCATTCTGGTCAGCTTCGGGCTTGGCCTTCTGCTCGGTCTGCCTGCCCGCATGGCGCTGCTGGTGGCCTGCGGGAATGCCATCTGCGGGAATTCCGCTATTGCCGCTGTGGCCCCGGTCATCCGGGCTGATGCAAAAGATGTGGCCACCTCTATCGCGTTCACGGCGGTACTGGGTGTGCTGGTGGTGCTCGGCCTGCCGCTGCTGGGGGTTGCGGCGGGCATGAGCGGCTTTTCCTTCGGCATTTTTGCCGGCATGACAGTCTATGCCGTGCCACAGGTTCTGGCCGCCACGGCCCCGCTTGGCACGCTGGCCGTGCAGACGGGCACGGTCGTCAAGCTGGTGCGGGTTCTCATGCTGGGGCCGGTGTGTTTTGTTCTCTCCCTTCTGGCCCGCCGCCTGCCGCCAGAAGAGCCTGATGGATCTGACGTCAGCGCAGGACCAGCCCTGCAGCCCTCCGGCTCCGTGCCACTCGTGCCGTGGTTCATTCCGGGTTTTCTGGGCATGATGCTCTGCTGCTCGGCTGGCCTCATCCCGCTCTGGCTGAATGCCCCGCTCACACAGGGCGCCACGATCCTGACCGTATTCTCCATGGCCGCTCTTGGCCTTGGTGTCGATGCGCGGTCGGTCAGCCGGGCCGGGGGGCGCGTAACCCTGACCGTGGTGCTTTCACTCGTCGGGCTGGGTGTGCTCAGTATGCTGCTGCTGGATCTGGTGCCGCTGACATAAAGGCCACCTCTGCACCCGGCATCAGAACGCCTCGGAAGCCCCGTTATCCGCCGCTCTCAGGGAGAAGACTTCACCCCGATCATGGGCTGAAGCAGGTCCTTTGTCACAATGTAATGCGGCGGCAGCAGGGCCGCGAGGCCGTAAAGCACCAGTGTCACGACCAGAACGGAAAGGTAGAGCACCGCAGCACGGCCCCGGCCCAGCGCCAGCCCGACACGCGCCACGTACCATTGCAGCCACATCTCATAGATAGAGACCGTGACCATCACAGCCCCCATGAAGCCGGGCTGCTGAAGCAGAGCCGGAAACAGGACACCCGCCAGCACGGTCACGGCCAGAGAGATCAGCACCACCACCCAGCCGCACCATGTGGCGGCGGTAATATAGCGCAGCCACAGCCCGTCCCGCCCCCATTTGCGGGCATAAAAATGCGAGATTACGGCTGGCAGCAGCACCACGCACAGGGAAAGCAGGAGCTTGGTGAAGCCCAGCATCTTGCCCGGCAGCATGGCCGCCTGAAAAACGCCCACCAGCAACAGCGCCAGTTGCGGCGCAAGGGCCGCGTAGAAGGAGTCTACCGTGCCCTGAAAGCAGGTGATCCCTTCCCGCCGGCCACTGGCCAGCAGCAACATCCCTTGCAGGATACTGCGCGGATTACCCTTTTTACCCGATCCTGCAATCACGCCATGACCCCTTCCAGAAAGGTCTTGTAAATCAGTGTCAATGTTTCCAGATCGGCCAGCGTGGTGTGTTCATCCACCTTGTGAATACTGGCACCAACCAGCCCGAATTCCGCCACCGGGCAATAATTGGCGATAAAGCGGGCATCTGATGTGCCACCGCCGGTATCCAGCTTGGGGGTGCGGCCCGTTACAGCCTGCACAGCCTGCACCAGATGGTCCGTTTCGGCCCCCGGCGCCGTGAGGAAGGATTCTCCGCTGATGCGCACAGTCACCCGCGCGGTGGGAGCATGCTGACGGCAGACGGTCTCCAGCCACCCTTTCAGGGCGGTGCCGGTATGCAGGTCATTAAACCGGATATTCAGCCGTGCTTCCGCCGTGGCCGGAATCAGGTTCGTGGCTGTATTGCCCACATCCATGCTGGTGATTTGCAGGCTGGAAGGCTCAAACCATTCGGAGCCATTATCCAGCGGTGTCTCGCGCAGGGCGGCAAGCAGGCCAAGCAACCTGTGCACCGGGTTATCCGCCCGATGCGGATAAGCCACATGCCCCTGCACGCCTTCCACCACAATATGGGCGTTCAGGCTGCCCCTGCGACCGATCTTGATCATGTCCCCCATGGCGGCGGGGTTTGTGGGTTCTCCCACCACGCAATAATCGGGGATCTGATCTTTCTCCGCCATCCATTCCAGCACCTTGCAGGTGCCATAGGTGGCGGGGCCTTCTTCATCCCCGGTAATCAGCAGGCTGACGGAGCCGGGCAAGCCACCCTGCGCCACGCAGCGCGCCACAGCGGCAACAAAGGCGGCAATACCGCCTTTCATGTCACACGCGCCGCGCCCGAACAGCGTGCCGTCCGAAATTTCCGCAGCATAGGGCGGGTGCGTCCAGTTGGCTTCCGCACCGGGGGGCACAACATCCGTATGGCCCGCAAAACAGATGTGCGGCCCCGCCGTGCCAAGGCGCGCAAACAGGTTCGGTGTGCGCTCCGCACCTTCCCCGAAAGGAAGGGACACCACGGTAAAGCCCAGCGCTTCCAGCATGGCCGCCAGAGCGTGTTGGGCCGGACCGGGATCAGGCGAGACAGAGGGATGGCGGATCAGCGCCTGTGTCACCGCCACCGGGTCTGTCAAGACAGGCAGAGGCCCGGCCTGGGTTCCGGGAGGGGTGATGGTATCCGGCGCTGATGTCGTCATGATGCTCTGCCTGCCGCCTCCCTTGCTCAGTCGCGCAGCAGATCGTTGATGGAGGTCTTGGAGCGCGTGCGCTCGTCCACCCGCTTCACAATCACGGCACAGGCCAGATTGGGGTTCGGCTTGCCGTCCGCCCCCACAGGGTTGGAAGAGGGCAGCGTGCCCGGCACCACCACGGAATAAGCCGGGACACGCCCCATGAAGATTTCACCCGTTGCACGGTCCACAATCTTGGTGGACGCACCAAGGAACACACCCATGGACAGCACGGAGCCACGCTCCACAATCACGCCTTCCGCCACTTCAGAACGTGCGCCGATAAAGCAGTCATCTTCAATAATCACCGGCGCGGCCTGCAACGGTTCCAGCACGCCACCAATGCCTGCTCCACCGCTGATATGACAGTTACGGCCAATCTGGGCGCAGCTTCCAACAGTGGCCCAGGTATCCACCATCGTGCCGCTGCCCACATGCGCGCCCACGTTCACAAAGCTGGGCATCAGCACCGCACCCGGCGCGATATAGGCGGAGTAACGCACCATGGCACCCGGCACCACACGGAAACCGGCCTTTTCAAAGCGGGCCTGATCCCAGCCCTCAAACTTGACAGGCACCTTGTCAAACGCCGGGCCGCCAGCCGCAGCGCCGGGCATGACACGGCTGTCATTCAGACGGAAAGAGAGCAGAACAGCCTTTTTCAGCCACTCATGCACCACCCAGCCTCCTTCGCTGGGGGCCGCCACGCGCAGATGGCCGGAATCGAGCGCCTCAAGCGCTGTTTCAATCGCCTTGCGATCCTCACCACCCGTGGCGGAGGAAATCCGGTCCCGGTTTTCCCACAGAGTTTCAATATGAGCGCGGAGAGTTTCTTCAGTCATGAGGCACCGTCAGACAGGATGAACAGGGCGACCGGGGCAAAAACCCCCGGCCGACAAAAGGAGGAAGGAACCATGCGGACAGGGCACGCCCCTGTCAACGCGCCAGCACCCCGCATCTGCCATCCCGCCCACACAGAGGCTGGCCCCGGGCAAGATGCGGATGGCAGGAGGGAATGGAACGGTTCAGGCGGCAGCCAGCGGGACCGACCAGAGGGCGGCCCGAAGGGCAGCCTAATCCGCGCGGATCAGCGTGCCGGAGCCAGAAGCCGTAAACAGTTCCAGAAGGCAGGCATGCGGCGTGCGGCCATTGATGATTACGGCAGCCCGGGCACCGGCCTGCACGGCCTCAATGCAGGTTTCCACCTTGGGGATCATCCCGCCGGTAATCACACCATCCGCAATGGCCTGACGCGCCTGCTCGGCTGTAAGTTCGGGAATGAGGTTCCCATCTTTGTCCAGCACGCCGGGCACATCTGTCAGCATCAGCAGGCGCGTGGCATGCACGGCCCCCGCCACAGCACCGGCAGCGGTATCCGCATTGATGTTGTAGGTCGCGCCATCCTCACCCAGACCCACCGGGGCAATCACGGGGATCAGCCCCGAGCCGGAGAGCGCATAAATCACGCGCGGGTCCACCTTCACCGGTTCCCCCACAAAGCCCAGATCCAGCACACGCTCGATCTGGCTATCCGGGTCGCGCACGGTGCGGGTCAGCTTGCGGGCGGTAATCAGCTTGCCGTCCTTGCCGGAAATACCCACGGCCAGCGCCCCGGCCTGGCTGATCAGCTCCGCCACTTCCTTGTTCACGGAACCCGCCAGCACCATTTCGATCACATCGACCATGCTGGCATCTGTCACGCGCAGGCCATCCACAAAGGTGGAGCGGATATCCAGCCGTTCAAGCATCTGGTTGATCTGCGGGCCGCCGCCATGCACCACAACCGGGTTGATACCCACCAGCTTGAGCAGCGCGATATCCCGCCCGAAGGTCATGGCGAGTTCCGCATTGCCCATCGCGTGTCCACCGTATTTGACCACAATGGTATCACCCGCATAACGCCGCAGGTACGGCAGCGCACCGGCCAGAACGGCGGCTTCGTGGTGCAGATCAGGCAAGGAGGAGAGAGAGTCGGTCATGGGCTGAAAATCCTGCTTGATAATCCCGCCGGGTGTTATTGTGGCGGCAGGGCGAAGGCGGCAAGTTCTGCGCGCAGTTGCTCTATGCCCTGCCCGGTCTCGCTACTGGTCAGGGAGAGGAAGGGACACGCCGCAGGATGGCGTTTTGTGAGGGCCAGAACCTCTTCTTCCTTCTGGGCCAGAGCCGTGGGTTTGACGGAGTCACACTTGGTCAGCACAAGCTGAAAGCTGACTGCCGCCCGGTCCAGCAGCTTCATCGCGTCCAGATCATGCTGTTTGATTTCAATACGTGCATCCAGCAGCAGCATCACCCGCCGCAGGCTGGGGCGCCCGCGCAGGTAATCAAACATCATGCCCTGCCAGTCTTCCTTCACGGACTTCGCTGCCTTGGCAAAGCCGTATCCCGGCATGTCCACCAGCATCAGCCGGTTGGCGAGGTCAAAAAAGTTGAGCTGCTTGGTCCGCCCGGGCTGGGAGGAGGCCCGCGCAAGCGTCTTCCGGCCTGTCAGCGCATTGACCAGACTGGACTTCCCCACATTGGAGCGCCCGGCAAACGCAATTTCCGGCAGTGTCTGGGGGGGAAGCTGCCCGAGCTTCTGCGCCCCGAAAATAAAATCACACGACCCTGCAAAAAGCAGCCGCCCCTCTTCCAGGGCGGCATCAATCTGCTCTTTGTTCGTCAGATCACGAAAATCGGTTCCGGCTTCAGGCATCAGCGCTTGCTCACAACAGTGGGGCTGGAGGCAGAATTCTTGTCCGCCGCCTTGAAGCGCCCGAGGATGAGGAACTGCTGCAACGCCGTCAGCAGGTTGCTCCAGCTATAATAGATCACCAGACCAACCGGCTGATGCGCCATGAAGAAGGTGAACACCAGCGGGATGAAGGACATCACCTTCTGCTGAGCCGGGTCCATGTTGGCGGAGCTGGCGCTGATCTTCTGCATCAGGAACATGGTTGCGCCATACAGGATGGGCCATGCGCCAAGGGAGAGAAGAGAGAACACCTGCGCCGGGTCAAACGGAATCAGCCCGAACAGGTTGAACACGTTTGTCGGGTCGGGCGCGGACAGATCCTTGATCCAGCCAAAGAACGGCGCATGGCGCATTTCAATGGTGACATACAGATCCTTGTAGAGGCACCAGAACACCGGAGCCTGAATGAAGAGCGGCAGGAAGCCGCCGAACAGGTTAACCCCCTCGGCCCGGTAAAGCCCCATGATCTGCTGCTGCATCGCCATCGGGTCATCTTTGTAGCGGGCGCGGATCTGGTCCACCTTCGGCTTCAGGCGGGATGTCTTCCAGGTCATGCGCATCTGCTTGATGGTCAGCGGCAGGAAGAGCAGTTTCACAATCACGGTAAAGGTCAGCAGCGCCAGACCGAAATTCCCGATCATGGTGTTGAGCCAGTCCAGCACGAAGAACACCGGGCGTGTCAGGAATGCCAGCCACCCGAAATCCACCGCTTTCCAGAACATCGGCACATGCAGGCTCTGCTCATAGCGGTCCAGCAGACGCACTTCCTTGGCGCCGGCAAACACATGAGCCTCGGAGGAGCCTGTCTGCCCCGCCGCCACCTGCACCGGAGCGCTGCTGGTAAACCCGACCTGATAGGTATGCTGGGCAGGCAGATAGGTATAGGCCCCCGCCACCTGCGCCGTCTGGTCCGGCAGAACGGCCATCAGCCAGTATTTATCCGTAATACCGGCCCAGCCGCCCGTGCCCTGATGGCTCCAGGAAACATTATCCGGCGGCACGCCATCATTGCGCAGCGCCTTGTAGGAACCTTCGTTCAGGCGGCCATCAATGACGGAAATCGGCCCTTCATGCACCAGCATGCCGCCGGTCTCTTCCGGCGTGTAGCCACGGTTCACGCGGTAGTAGGGGAACAGCGCCACAGTCTGTCCGGTGGCGTTATGCACGCGCTGGGTGACGGTGAACATGAAATCCTTGTCCACCGCCAGAGCGATTTCAAAAGTCAGCCCCTGCCCGTTATCCCATGAGAGGGTAACGGGGTGCGTCTCATCCAGCTTTGTGCTGTCCGCTTTCCACAGCGTGTGGGAATCGGGCAGATGCACCGGCGTTTCCGATGCCGCAGCGCGCCAGCCAAAATCCACATAGTCCGGCCGTGTGCCTGTGTCCTGAGCCAGAACGCGCACATCCGGGCTGTCAGGGTTTACGGTTTCCCGGTATTTCTTGAGAACCAGATCATCCAGGCGTGCGCCACGCAGGTTGAGTGAACCCTGCACGGACGGCGCATCAATCGGCAGACGCACCTCCGGCCCATCTGCCGCAACCGAAGCTTCAGCCGTGGCCTGCACGGACGCCCCCGGAGAAGGCAGCGCTGCGCCAGACTGCGGCGCGGGAACGCTTTGCGTAGTCTGCTGGGAAACAGGGGTTGAGGGTGCCTGCGGGAAGAAATAATCGAACCCGATGAGAACCGCGGCTGACAGCAACGTTGCCAGTATCAGACGTCTTGTATCCATTGCTGGCCTGCTGGCCCCCCTGCACGAAACGGAACAGATAATATCAGACCGCGAAACACGGAGTCTTCACGGCACTCTGGTTTCCAGCGCAGGATGAGCAGGATTGCAAGCCGGGAAAGCATTGTCCTGCCCTGTCAGGCAGTGGATGTCTCACTCTGATCGGGCTTCCGGCCGGGCTTACCCCCCCGGTCAGCCTGGGAAAGACACTGCTGCAAGGCTTTGCGAAAATCTGCCACCAGGTCCGGAAAAGGGCGGTCCATGGTTGCGGCGCGGCCAATCAGAACCAGATCAAGGCCGTGGAGAGGTGTTTCAGTCTCAACAATGCGGACAACTTCGCGCAGCCTTCGGCGGGCGCGATTGCGGACCACAGCGTTGCCAACTTTTTTTGTAACGGTGAAGCCAATACGCGGCGCATTGGAGTCGGCCCGCTGAAAAAGCTGGAGCACCAGCCCACGCACAGGAGCCTTGCGCCCGCGCGCGGCCAGAAAGAGAAACTCTTTCCGCTTTTTAAGGCGTTGGGAACGAACAGGCTCAGCCCCCGCTCCCTCCAGACGCTCACGCTGCTGCATGATGCCTGCAAGCCATAAAAAGCTTAAGCGGAGAGACGCTTACGGCCTTTGGCGCGACGGTTGGCAATAACCTTGCGGCCACCAACAGTTGCCATACGTGAACGGAAACCATGCCGACGCTTGCGGACCAGCCTGGACGGTTGATAAGTGCGCTTCATGGCGGCACTCCCTTCATTGAACAGATATGCAGGCAGCCCAGAGCCACCTGTCTTGAAGGGGCGGCTTATAATGTTCAGAAAGGAGAACGTCAATCATATCGGCAGAGTCCCGATGGACTTCACGCCGACAAAAAGAGGACAAGGTCTCCGTGCGTGCGTCTCGTTCTAGCCTCGGCACCGTGCTGGTTCCGTTCAGCCTGCCTTTTCTGGGGGCCATTCTTGCGGGGCTGCTCAGCCTTCCCTTCCCCGCCGCTCTCCTGCCTGTGCTGGTCGGCGCGGGCCTTGGCGCATGGCTGAGCATACGCGCGCAGCATCCGGCAGACCCTGCCCCACGCCACACCCCGGCCGCACCTCCCGCAGAATCGTGCGCGAAAGCCGCTCAGGCTGCGCCGATCCCGGCTAACAGCTCAACACACCCCACACCGGACGCGGACCCAAAACTGCGGCATGATATCCGGAACATTCTCTCTCCAGCCATGCTGGCCGCAGAGCAACTGGGCACCAGCACGGACCCTCAGGTGCTCAAGGCCGCCCGCACCATCGACGAGTCTCTGGACCGCGCCCTGCTCCGCCTGAAGCAGAAGCCCCAACCACACGCCTGACACCACAGCACCAGCAGGGCTGCCATGACCCGTTCCCGGCAGCCCACGCCTGATAATGTCCAGCCGTTGATATCGGGACTGAGTGCCTATCCCCATCAGGCATTCAGCCCTTCCTCTCGGCGGGGCGTTTAGTCAGGCCGCTGGATCAGTTCGACCTTGTAGCCGTCCGGGTCTTCCACAAACGCGATAATGGAGGTGCCGAACTTCACCGGCCCTGCTTCCCGCGTAACCTTGCCACCCCCGGCGCGCACCTGCTCCACCGCAGCGGCAACATCCGGCACACCCACGGCAAAATGCCCGAACCCTGTGCCGACCTCGTAACCCTCATCCTGACCCCAGTTATAGGTCAGTTCGATTTCGGCCTGCCCGGCGGCGTTATCCGCATAGCCAATAAAAACAAGGGTGTATTTGCCATCGGGCACCTCACGGCGGCGCAGTTCATGCATACCCAGAAGCTTATAGAAGGCAATGCTGTTTTCCAGATTCCGCACCCGGACCATGGTGTGTAAATAACGGGCCATAGCCTCTCTCCTTTGCTGGCTTTTCAAACAGGTTCCTGTTTCCCACCTAAGTCTTCTAGCGCGCGAGATGCTCCGGGGTTACCGCAATCAGGAATAAACCTGCCTGATCAGCCTCCGCCACGCAGGCAGCCCGGTCTGTCAGCAAAGTATGTCCGGCCTCAAAGGCAAGGCCGCGCAAGCCCGCCTGATGGGCATTCCGCACGGTGGCGGGGCCAATGGTCGGCATATCCGCCCGCTTGTCCTGCCCCGGCTTGAGGAGCTTGACCAGCACCCCGCCCACGCCCGGCTGGCGGCATTCTCCGGCCCGGGCCAGCATGCGGTCTGTGCCCTCCATGGCCTCTACAGCCAGCACCAGACCATTCTGCACCACGCAGCCCTGCCCGATATCCAGACGGCCCAGCGCATGCACAACCTCAACGCCACGGTGGATATCGGCCATTGCCTGTTCATCAGGCGTGACAGCCCCCAGAACACCCGGCGGCACCACAGCCTGCGAGAGAAATTCATGCGCGCCCCGCACGCAAAAGCCTTCCTCGCCCAGAATGCGCACCAGAGCCGCCAGAAGCCCGTCATCCCCCGCGAACAAGGCCCGCCCCAGCCGGGCCAGAATACGGGCCCCTTCAGCATCGGGATACAGGCTCCGCAGGGACGGACGGCGAATAGGGCCAATCAGCACTAGATCCGTGCAGCCATGCGCCCGCAAAAGAGACAGCATCTGCCCCGCAGCGCCAAGGCGCACACACTGGTGCGGCCAGGGGTTGATCACCTCTGGCTCGGCAAATCCTTCAAATCCAAGAATAAAAACCGGCCGCCCCGCAGCCGCAGCCGCTTCGGCCACTCGTGCCGGAAGCGGACCGCCCCCGGCCAGAATACCAACTGCGCCGGTTTGCGCGCTCACGCGCCCTCGGTTTCCGCCGCGCTGAAGTCTCCCCGCGCCACACGGACAAGCCCGCGCTTGCTGGGAGCATCAATAAAATCGAGAATTTCACGCACGCGCGGGTCATCCCCAAACTCACGCCGCATCACTTCAAGACGTGCGGCAAACGGCCCGTCCTCAGAGGCACCTTTCGGATAGAGCGTAAAGAACGCCTTGCGCATCCGGTGAATTTCAGCCGATTCCACGCCATTGCGCCGCAGCCAGATCCAGTGCAGGCCCACCAGCCGTGCGCGGTTGCCCAACACACTGCCGTACGGAATGACGTCCGCCTCAACACCTGCCACACCCCCCACCAGCGCCGCATGCCCGATGCGTACAAACTGATGAATCGCCGCAGATCCCATCACACGCGCATCATCCTCAATAAGCACATGGCCACCCATGACCACGTTATTGACGATAATCACCCGGTCACCCAGAGAGCAGTCATGCGCCACATGGGCGTTCGCCATAATCAGCACATCGCTGCCGATGCGTGTCAGGCCGCTTCCCGTTGCCGTGCCACGATGAATGGTCACATGCTCACGCACCACCGTGCGCGGGCCCACCTCACAGCGGGTCGGCTCACCCTTATATTTCAGGTCCTGCGGTGCCATGCCGATGGTGCTGAACGGAAAATAGCGGGAGCCTGCCCCAAGGCGCGTATGGCCATCCACCACAACGTGGGAAATCAGCTCCACATTGTCTTCAATCACAACATCCGGCCCGACGGAACACCACGGGCCAATAACCACGCCACGCCCAAGCCGGGCTTCTGGTGCAACGATGGCGGTAGGGTGAACACGCGCGCCCCCGTTTTCTCCTACTGCATGCACCAGTTCCACTCCTTTTCCACCTGTCTGTATTCCGAGGCCCGATACGCACTCGGCCAGAACATCTGCCCGGAAAACCGGGCGTTTTCCGGGCAGATCAGCGTATCTGAAACAAAATTCTGAAAAAAATTAAAACCGGAGCTCAGCTCATGATCATGGCGCTGAACGTTGCTTCCGCAACGGAAACGCCATCCACCTTCGCCACGCCACGGAATTTCCACACATTTGAGCGGTGGCGTTCCTTCACAACGTGGATACGAAGCTGATCTCCCGGCTCCACAGGCTTGCGGAACTTGGCGTTCTCGATTGTCATGAAATAGACAACCTTGCCTTCAAACTCTTTACCAAGCGTCAGCACCACAAGGGCTGCTGCTGTCTGTGCCATGGCTTCAACAATAAGAACGCCAGGCATGACCGGCCGCACAGGGAAATGACCCGGAAAAAACGGCTCATTGACGGAGACATTCTTGATGCCCGTCGCCTCTTCTCCCAGCGTGATATCCACCATCCGATCGATGAGAAGAAAAGGATATCTGTGCGGAATCGCCTGCATAATGCGCGTGACGTCAATCGCCTCGATTTTCTGAACGTCCGGCTGCGATTCTTGTTTCGTCTCCACGTCCCCGTGACCACCCTTTTTCGCCGGACAGCGCCCGGAACCAGTTCAACCCTTGCCCGAACCGTCTTCTGCCGGTCCGGACGCTTTTTTGGAGAGCTTGCGCAGCACTGCCACATTCCGGAAAAATTCCCGGAACGGCATGGCAGGACTGCCAATCACATCCGCCCCACTCTCGACATCGGACATCACGCCGCACTGGGCACCAATCCGCGCCTTCGCCCCGATACGGATATGCCCGATCAGACCTGCCTGCGCTGCGACAGTGACATAGTCTTCCAGCACGGTAGAGCCAGAAATCCCGGCCTGAGCCACCACAATGCAGCAGCGCCCGAGTTGGGCGTTGTGGCCGATCTGAACCAGATTGTCGAGCCGGGAGCCCGCGCCAATCACGGTATCATTGACTGACCCGCGATCAATCGTGGTGTTCGCGCCGATTTCAACATCGTGCTCCAGCACCACCTGCCCAAGTTGGGGAACAGTTTCAAACCCGTTCGGTCCGACGGCAAAACCAAAGCCATCCTGCCCGATGCGCGCACCCGGCAGGATAATCACCCGTTCTCCCACCATAGCGTGTGAGAGCGTAACCTGACTGCCGATACGGCAGTCGGCCCCGAGCACCACACCATCACCCACAACCGCATGGGCACCAATCACGCAGCGCGGGCCGATTTCAGCCCGCGCACCCACCACCACAAAGGGGCCGATTTCGGCTGAAGGGTCCACCACCGCACTGGCATCCACCACGGCGGAAGGATGCACACCGGGGTTGGGCGGAGCCTTGGGATGAAACAGCCGCGCAACGCGGGACCACGCCAGATACGGCGTGGCGGAAACAAGGGCTGCGGAGTGCGCGGGCACCTTGTCAGCAAAGGCTGGAGCAACAATGATCAACCCTGCCTGCGTCCCTTCCAGAAGGGACGCATACCGGCGGTTGTCCAGAAAGCTGACATCTTCCGCGCCAGCCCCCTGAAGCGGGGCAATTCCGGTATATCCGCCCGCAGGAAAAGACCCTTCCCGCGGGGGAACCAGAGTGGCTCCGGCTGCTTCAGCCAGAGCCTGCGCGTCAAACGGACCAGACCGGGTAAAAAACCGGGGGTTTGCTGGACCGGAAGATGTCCGTGCGTTGGCCATTCTTACTTATGCGCAGCAGGAGCTGCGGCGGGTGTGACGGCAGGAGCCGGACCAGAGGCAGGACCTTCCTGATCAGCATCCGCTGTGGTGGGCATCTTGCCGGATTTGGCCAGCACTTCCGGGTCTACATTCGCATCGGGAATGAATACGGAAGGCAGGACGCTGTTAAGCTGCTTGGCTACTTCGTTGGTAATATCCTGGCCATCCACATGCAGGGCAACCTGCTCGCTGTGCAGAACCAGGTTCATGCCGTGAGAGGCCGCAACTTTCTGGATTACCTGAACCAGCTCACGCTCGATCTGCCCCAGAGAAACCTGAGCGGCTTCCTGAATGATACGGTTGCGGTTACGGAAGTCGCGCTGCGCCTTCATCACGCGGTTCTGCAGGCTGCGCTCACGGCTCTGAATCTGCTCGGATGACAGGGACTTGGCCTGAGCCTGCAGAGTCTGCTGCTCATCACGCCAGCCGGCCTGTTCCTTCTGCAGATCCTGCGCCAGAGCATCACGCCGGCCGCCCAGAGTACGCTCCACCTGCATGGCTGCGCTGGACTGGCGCATGACACCGGAAACGCTGATCACACCAATAACCGTCACCGGAGGTGCAACGCCCTTTGGCAGGTCCGGCATGGCGGGAATGGGCGGCAGCGGCAGAACAGGCGGCGTCTGCTGGTCAGCTTCGCTGCTGTCAGCCGGAGGAGCGGGCAGCGGCACCGGAGACGGGGCGCGGCGCTGCGTATGCGCGGCAGGAGGAGCAGGCTGCTGGGCCGCTTTGGGCACAAACCAGCCACCACCGGACTGACCAGCATTCTGGGCCATGGCAGACGGTGCAAGCGCAACGGAAACTGACAGGAGAGCCGCGGAAAGAGCGGCTGTTCTGTTAAACTTGGACATCATTACCTCAGAATTGCTGGCCGAAGCCAAAGCGAAGGAGCTGTGTACGGTCATTGTGGCTGCGCATGACAGGCACACCCAGATCGATATTCAGCAGACCGAACGGGCTTTTCCAGGAGAAACCGGCACCGGCACTGACACGCGGCCGCAGGGTATCACCCGACACGCGGGTATAATCCGGCTGGTCGGTCACGGGGTTGGTCAGGTTCCGGCGCACACGCAGCCCGGCAACACTCCCGGAGTCCACAAACGCACGACCCTTCACGCCCATGTCAGACAGGAACGGAATGGGGAAGTTAACCTGGGCGGACGCGGTATACATAAAGCGGCCACCGATCAGATCTTCTGAAGAATGCCCGTAATACCCGACGCTTCGCGGCCCTGCACCACCATCAAGGAAGCCGCGCAGGTTGTTACCACCAAGATAGAAGTTATCGATGATATCGTGGCGGCCACCGCCCCAGTCCGTCATGTACCCCATGCCAGCCCGGAAGGACACCGTCCATTCATGGCTGTTCATCAGGTTATCCAGCGGGATGTAATATGCGGCGTTAACCTTGCCGCGCAGATAGCGTTCATTCCCGCCAAGCCCGGCAAAGTCACCGCCCAGAGAGATCATGTAGCCGCTATGTGGCACCATATGGTTATCGCGCGTGTCATACACGAGATTGGTGCTGAGCTGGGAGAGCGTGGAATGCCCCTTCTGATCCAGCACGTACCAGGACGATTCGTCCCACGTGTTCCCCACGCCACGGCGGATCAGACTGTAGCTCCAGGACTGGGACAGATAGCGGTTATAGGCATAGCCCATACGCAGGGTCAGCCCATACCGGCTTTCAGAATAGTTCTGGTACGTCTGATACTTGTTCTGGATACCGAACAGGTCAAACCCGGCCACAAGGTTACGGCCGAGGAACGCCGGATCGGTCACAGAGAAATCGGCCTGCTTCTGCCACATGGACATGGTGCCGGACAAGCCGGCATCAATACCCGTTCCCAGCAGGTTATGCTGCTTCAGGCCGATATTCCCCAGAACGCCAACGTCCGTTGAATACCCGCCGCCCAGTGAGAACTCACCGGTGGGCTTTTCCGTCACGTTGACAGCAACGTTCGTGCGATCCTGTGCGGAGCCTGCGCTTTCATCAAGAGAGACGGACTTGAAGAACCCGAGATCTTCCAGACTCTGCTTGGCGTATTTCTTGTAGCTCGGCGTATACGGGTCACCCTCGGCAAACGGAAGCTGGCGGCGGACAACGTTATCCTGCGTGATGGTATTCCCGTTCACGTCAATACGCTCGATATACCGGCGCGGGCCTTCGCTCACATCAAACAGCAGATTGACGGTGTGCTTTTCCGGGTTCCGTGCAATTTCGGGGCGCACCATAGCGAACGGATGACCCTGAGACTGAAGGATTTCCTCCATGTCCGTTGCGTTGTCCTGCACGGCCTTGCCATCGTACCACTGGTGGGCAAACAGCTCGACATACTTACGCAGGGACTTCGCCGGAACATGCCGCAGGCTGGAGCGGATATCCACCTTCCCCAGACGATAGCGGATGCCCTCGTTCATGGTGAAGGTCACGTAAAAGGATTTGCGGTCCGGAGAGAGTTCGCCCGTGGCGTTCTTGACCTCGAAATCCACATAGCCGTTGGCCAGATAGAACCGGCGCAGCAGCTCGGCATCATATTTCAGGCGGTCCGGGTTGTACTCATCAGCAGAGGAGAAGAACCGGTACCAGGCTGTTTCCTTGGAGGAGACCACACCTGCCAGACGCGCTTCCGAATAGGCCTTGTTCCCGACAAACGCGATCTTGCGGATAAGTGTCTGCGGACCTTCATTGATCTGGAAGACAACATCCACGCGGTTGTGGGCCAGACGAACGATCTGGGGCGTGACCACCGCGGCATAGCGGGCTTTCTGGGCGTAAACGTCCAGAATTTTCTGCCGGTCATCCGCCGTGGTTTCCGCCGAGAACACCGCGCGCGGACGCAGGGCGATCACCTTGCGCAGGTCTTCATCCTTCGCGGCGTGGTTCCCCTCGAACACGATACGGTTGACGATGGGATTTTCTACCAGACGGACCTGCAGGATATTTCCTTCACGCCGCAGTTTGACATCCTTGAACAGGCCTGTGGCGTAGAGTGTCTTCAGGGAGCGGTCCAGATCATCCTGGCTGAACAGGTCCCCCGGACGCACCACCATGTAGGACAGCACGGTATTGGTCTCGATACGGGTATTCCCGGAGACCGAAATATCTTCAATCACGCCACCCGAGCGCTGCGCGCTGGTGGATTCTGAAGTGGAAAGCCTGGCATGCCGCGTGGCGGAAACCGAGGCTGGCACCCGTGCCTGTGGGCCGGCGTCTGCCGCAGCGGCCTGCGCCGCTCTTCCTTCAGCCAGAAGGAAAGGCAGCACGCAAACAGAAACAAAGAGGGCTGAACGCTTACCCGTCAAGATTCGCCATCCTCCATCCGGGTCGTTCCCATCTCAGGAGACCATCCCCTGTTGTGCTGTCGCCCGCAGGGGGACGTATCCGATATAACCCTTGTCACGCAAGTTCTTCCGTTCCAACCCAGCTGTAATTCAGCTTGCGAGCGATGCAATCCACTTGAACAGTCCCAATCCCGACAGGTCATTAAACGTCGAAAACAAGAACAGGCCCGCAAGAAGAGCAAAACCGGCCCGAAAACTGATTTCCTGAATCCGTTTTGAAACCGGACGCCCCCGTACAGCCTCTATGGCATAAAAAACCAGACGTCCGCCATCAAGAAGCGGCACAGGGAAGAGATTTATTAGCCCCAGATTGACAGAAAGCAAAGCCATGAACGAAAGCAGGCTCGCAAAACCATACTGCGCCACCTGCCCTGAGAGCTGCGCAATCTTGAGCGGCCCGCCCAGATCTCTGGCGGTGTGACGGCCTGTGATGATCTGCCACACCCCCTCAAGCGTCTGCACTGAGACAGTCCATGTGGATTTGGCGCCCGCCACCACCGCATCCGGCAGGGCAAGCGGTTTCCCAACCTCTGTTGCAAACAGTACGCCAAGCTGGCCATGCGGCGCGGAACCTGTCGACTCCGGTGCTTTCCCGATTGTCACCGGCAGGTCCATATCCTGCCCGGCGCGGCGGACTGTCAGCGTTGTGTCCGCCCCCGGCTGGGCCGCGACAGTCGCCTGCACATCCTCAACACCGGTCACCTCATGCGTGCCGATTCTGCGGATTACGTCACCTGTCTGCACCCCGGCAGTAGCGGCCGCACTTCCCGGCGTGACAGCAGCCACCTCATTGCGCACACTCGGCTGCCCCGTTGTGGCGAACAGCAGCGTGAACAGCACCATGGCCAGAAGGAAATTGAACACCGGCCCGGCCAGAATGACGATCGCGCGGGACCAGACGGATTTATCATGGAACGTGCGGCCCGGAATCCATGCGGCCTTCTGCTCCGGCGTGGCGTCTTCCGGGTCTTCAAACCCGTGCGGCCGCACATAGCCGCCAAGCGGAATGGGGCAGATGCGCCACTCCGTGCCGCTGCGATCATGCCAGCGGAACAGGGCCGGACCAAAGCCCAGAGAGAACACTTCCACATGCACCCCCCGCCAGCGCGCGGCCAGATAGTGCCCCAGTTCGTGAATGGTCACGAGCACGCCAAGCACAAAAGCGAAGGAGAGAACTGTACGGAGGTATTCGTGTATCATGATTATCCGAATATCGGCTCAGAGAGCTGTTTTCTCAAGCCGCGAGGGCAAGAGTGTGGCGGCGGGCCATCTCACGCGCTTCAGAATCCCAGTGCAGCACGGCTTCCAGCGTTTCCGCCGGAGGAGCGCCCAGAGCCTGCATGGTCTGCTCCACCACGCGGGCAATGTCCAGAAACCCGATCTGTTCCTTCAGAAAGGCGTCCACCGCAATCTCATTGGCTGCGGAGAGAATGGCAGGCGCAGCCCCCCCTGCCCGCAGGGCCTCACGCGCAAGCCGCAAGGCCGGGAACCGCACCAGATCCGGTGCACTGAATTCCAGCGTGGCAAAGGCGGCAAGGTCCAGATGGGAAGATGTCGTGCCCATCCGCTTCGGCCAGGCCAGCGTGTGGGCAATGGGGATGCGCATATCGGCTGACCCCATCTGGGCGATCAGGCTGCCATCCGTATACTGCACCAGCCCATGCACAACGGACTGCGGGTGCACCAGCACATCAATCCGCTCTTCCGGCAGATCGAAAATGCGGGCGGCTTCAATAATTTCCAGCCCCTTGTTGAACATGGTGGCGGAATCAATGCTGATTTTCGCCCCCATGCTCCATGTCGGGTGCTTCAGCGCCTGTGCGGGCGTTGCGGCTTCCATCTCTTCCAGAGAGGCCTTGCGGAACGGACCGCCGGACGCTGTGAGGATGATTTTCGCAACCTGATCCGCCTGCTTGTCCGCCATGGCCTGCGCCACGGCGTTATGCTCGGAATCCACCGGCAGCAGCGTGGCCCCGGCCGCTGCTACGGCGCGGAGCATGACATCTCCCGCGCACACCAGCGCTTCCTTGTTGGCCAGCGCAATGGCGTTCCCGTTTTTGACGGCAGCCAGCGTGGGCTCCAGCCCGGCAGCGCCGGTAATGGCCGCCATGGTCCAGTCCGCTGGCAGGGCCGCCGCCGCAATCACCGCCTCACGCCCGCAGGCTACCTCCGTACCGCTGCCGGCCAGCAGGGTGCGCAGCTCTTCAAAAGCGGTCTCATCCGCCACCACGGCCAGTTCGGCCTTCAGGCTTCTGGCCTGCTCCGCCAGACGCACCGCATTGCTGCCACCCACCAGAGCGCGCACCCGGAACTGGTCACGCGCCTGCTCCAGCAGATCCACAGTTGAACAGCCAATGCTGCCAGTGCTTCCCAGAACGGTAACGGTTCTCATGCGCTCTCTTCCAAACCAGACAAAGACGGCACCGCCCAAAGGAGCACGCGCCGTCTGTTGAGACTCACCCCGGCAATCTTCCTGCCAGAAACGCGAAAACGGCGTGCGCCCCGGCTGTCCAGAACGGCACAGACGCAGGCACACACAAAGACACCACAGCCGCCACAGGCGCCGCGACCACCAGACCATCAAACCGGTCCAGCAGCCCGCCATGCCCGGGCAGCAGGGTGCCGGAATCCTTCACACCCAGCGCGCGCTTCATGGCGCTTTCCGCCAGATCACCCGCCTGTGCCACCACCCCCAGCACCGCCCCCCAGAACGCCGCTGTCAGAACACCGCCCTGCCCGGAAAGCGCCGCCACAAGGCAGCCGCACAGCACAGCGCCCACAAGACCGCCGACAGAACCGGACCATGTTTTTCCGGGAGAAATACGCGGGGCCAGCTTCGGGCCACCCAGCAGGCGGCCGGTCAGATAAGCGGTGCTGTCACTCGCAACCACCACAGCGACCACAAAGAGCACCGGCCACACGCTTTCCAGCCGCAGCCAGACAAGGGCCGTGCCCGCCAGCACAATCACGCACATCACCGCGCAGAGCGGCGCACCAAACACGATGGACGCCATGCAGAACGCCAGGAAGGCATTCCACCGCCCCGTGACCGCCGCCAGCCCGGCTCCAAGAGCCCAGAGCACATACACACTGCCCCGCCAGGACCGGGCGGAAAGGCCGAACAGCATGGCCGCTTCCGCCGCCATGCCGCCCATAACGCCCAGAATAAGGCCATTATACAGCAGACCGCCCATGGCCATGCAGACACCTGCCACCAGCACCAGCACACAGGCCGACATCAGGCGGGTCCGCAGGTCTCGCCAGGCGGAGGAGCCGGTCTGTGCTGTATTCTGTATCATAGTGACGTGGGCCTTGTGCCAAACCGGCGGTCACGCCGCGCATAGGCTTCCAGTACGGTCGCAAAATGCCCTTCATTGAAGTCGGGCCAGAAAATATCCAGAAAGACCAGCTCCGCGTAGGCGCTCTGCCACAGCAGGAAGTTCGAGAGACGGAATTCCCCGCTGGTGCGCACCACCACATCCGGGTCCGGCACTCCGGCTGTCCAGAGCCGGTCTGCGAACAGCGATTCGGTAATATCCTCGGGCTTCAGCTCCCCCTGCTGCACGGACTGCGCAAGGCGGCGCGCCGCCTGCACGATATCCCCGCGCCCACCATAGGAGAGCGCCAGCAGGAGCGTCAGGCGACCATTCTCCCGCGTGAGCGCTTCCGCTCGCGCCAGTTCATCCCGCAGGCTGACATCAAAGCGCGCCAGATCCCCGATAAAGCGGATACGCACGCCCTCGCGGTGCAGTTCCGCCACCTTGTGCCGCAGGTAGTAGCGCAGCAGGCTGGTCAGGTCCGCCACCTCCGCGGGTTCGCGGGACCAGTTTTCAGAGGAAAACGCATAGAGTGTCAGATACGGCACGCCACGGTTCATCGCCGCCCGCAGGCAGCGGGAGACAGCTTCCGCCCCGGCCTTGTGCCCGGCCAGACGCGGCAGCCCTCTCTCCAGCGCCCAGCGCCCGTTGCCGTCCATAATGACGGCCACATGCGCAGGAACAACGGATTTCCCGCAGGTCTTCCCGGATGATCTTGTCGGCACGGCTTCACCACCACGGGCAAGAGAGAGGAATCCTGACGCCACAGGCGTCAGACCTGCTTGATCTCGCGATCTTTGTCGGCCAGCATGTCGTCAATTTTCTTCACATACTGGTCGGTAAGCTTCTGGATGGTGTCAGACCATGTCTTGACATCGTCCTGGCTGATCTCGCCTTTTTTCTCGAACGCCTTGGCTTTGTCCATCCCGTCCCGGCGCACGCCACGGGCGGCAATCTTGGCGCCTTCCGCATAGCGGGCGGCAGCCTTGGCCAGTTCATGGCGGCGCTCTTCCGTCAGCTGCGGAATAGGCACGCGCACAAGCTGCCCGTCAGAAGCGGGGTTCAGGCCCAGTCCGGCTTCACGAATGGCGCGCTCTACAGCGCCCACCAGAACACGGTCCCACACCTGCACTGTCAGCATCCGCGCTTCCGGCACGGCAATGGAGCCAACCTGTGTCAGCGGCACTTCACCGCCGTAAGCTTCCACCCGCACCGGCTCCAGCAGAGCCGGGCTGGCACGGCCGGACCGCAGCCCGGCAAAATCACGACGCAGGCTTTCCAGCGCACCATCCATACGGCGCGTCAGGTCTTCCACCAGAGCATTCAGATCAGACACGGTCTCTCTCTCCCGTTTCCCGGACGGACAACACACTGGCCCGTCTCATCACTACCAACAGCAGGACCCGGCGGCAGCACCCCCGGGCCAAGGTATTCCGTTGCGTTTTACGCGCTTTCGATAATCCGCGTATACGGGCCTTCTTCGCGCATGACACGCGGGAAAGACCCCGGCTCACCAATATTGAACACAATAATCGGCAGACGATTTTCACGCGCCAGACTGATGGCCGCCGCATCCATCACGTTCAGCTGCTTGGACAGCACATCCATATAGGTCAACTGCTCATACCGCACGGCGGAAGGGTCACGCTTCGGGTCAGCCGAATAAACGCCATCCACCTGCGTGCCTTTCAGCAGCACATCACATTCCATTTCCGCAGCGCGCAGGGCTGCGGCGGTATCGGTCGTGAAGAAGGGGTTACCGGTGCCCGCGGCAAAAATCACCACGCGGCCCTTTTCCATGTGCCGCACGGCGCGGCGGCGGATATAGGGCTCGGCAATGGAGGACATATGGATGGCGGACATCACCCGCGTGGGCAACTGTTCCCGCTCCAGCGCATTCTGCAGCAGCAGCGCGTTGATCACGGTGGCGAGCATTCCGGCATAATCGCCCTGTGCGCGGTCCATACCCTTGGCGGCCGCGGCCAGACCACGGAAAATATTCCCGCCGCCCACAACCAGGCAGACTTCCCACCCGCTGCGCACAACCTCGGCAACATCAGCGGCAATACGCTCAACAGTCTGCTGCTCTACGCCATAAGAGCCAGACCCCATCAGGGCCTCGCCGGAAACCTTGAGCAATACGCGTTTACGGGTTGGCATCTCGCCAGTGGAAGCAGTCATTGGCCCTCGATCACGCAGACAGTCAGAAAAAGGCCCCGCCCCGCGAAGGGTCAGGACAAGTCGCCCCTCTCTTATCCTTCATGACGCAAGGCCACAAGCGGTCAGAACCGCCTTATGGCACATCGTCCAAACCAATTGCCCGCAGGCGGGCACGCTCTTCATCCCAGCCGGAGCGTTCCTTGACATTCAGGAACAGGTGGCAAGGCCGTTCCAGCAGGCCACTCAACTGCTTACGCGCCCGCTCACCAATCTGGCGGATTTTCTGCCCGCCCTCACCAATCAGAATCGCCTTATGGCCCGCGCGCGCCACATAAATGGTGGCGTCGATACGCACGGAGCCATCGGGGCGCTCCTTGTAGCTTTCCGTCTCCACCGTGGCGCCATAGGGCACTTCTTCATGCGTCAGTAGAAAAATCTGCTCCCGCACCAGCTCGGCGGCCAGAAGGCGGTCCGGCAGATCTGTCAGGTCATCCTCAGGGTAGAGATACGGGCCTTCCGGCAGGCTGGAGGCCAGACGGTCCAGCAGATCTTCCACCCCGCTGCCAGAGCGGGCGCTAACCATGAACACATGCTCAACCGGCAGCCGCTTCGTAATTTCCTGTGTCAGCGGCAGCAGTCGTTCGGGGGAGACAAGATCGGTCTTGTTCAGCACGAGCCAGACCGTACGGCCCGCGCTGGCCAGACGGTCGATAATGCCGCCCACCGCCTCGGTCAGGCCAGAACGGGCATCCACCAGCAGCAAGGTGATGTCCGCATCTTCCGCGCCACTCCATGCAGCGGCCACCATCGCCCGGTCCAGCCGGCGGCGGGGCTGGAAAATACCGGGTGTATCCACCAGCAGAATCTGGGAAGACCCGCGCATGAGAATACCCAGAACGCGGGCGCGGGTTGTCTGCGCCTTCGGGCTGACAATGGAGAGCTTCGCCCCGGCCATCTTGTTCAGCAGGGTGGATTTTCCGGCGTTTGGCGCCCCCACCAGAGCGGCAAACCCGCAGCGTGTCGTCTCACCCATGTTGCGGGCCTCCAAGTTTTTCCAGCAGATCCGCTGCCGCGGCACTCTCAGCGGCCCGCTTGCTTCCGGCCCGCCCTTCTCCACTCTGGCCACCCGCAGTCACCTTCACCACGAAGAGCGGCGCGTGGGAGGGGCCATCCGCCCCGATTGTCTCATATGAGGGCAGGCTCTGCCCCCGGCCCAGCACCCATTCCTGCAAAGCTGTCTTCGGGTCCTTGGGGGGGCGGGCCTGCGCATCCAGCATCGGCTTCCAAGCCTTGCGCACCATGCTCCGGGCCGGGTCCAGCCCGCCATCCAGAAACACGGCACCCAGAACAGCTTCCAGCGCATCGGCCACCACATTGGCCGCAGTCTGCACGCCTGCGCGGGCCTCATGCGTGGCCACAGCCAGACTGCCCGGCAGATCAATCCGCTCCGCGATTTCCGCCAGCGTCACGCGGGAGACCAGATGCGCAAGCCGGGAGCCAAGCGCGCCTTCCTGCTCATCCGGGTAGCGCTCCAGCAACCATTCCGCCATCAGCAGACCCAGAACGCGATCTCCAATAAATTCAAGCCGCTCGTTGGAGCCAACACCCCGTGCTTTTGGCAGCCGATGCCGCCCCCCTGCGTTCTGGTGCGCGGCGGAACGATGTGTCAGCGCCTCATGCAGCAGGTCGGGATTCTGAAACTGGTACCCAAGGCGCTCCTGCAAAGCCACCACCGCAGGGGCGGCACCGGAAAATCTGACGGGTCGTTTCACATCACACTCCGGAAAATCCGGCTCCACCGAACCTCAACAGGCCAATACCAGATCTGCCAGAACGGGTGGGCAGAGTCGACGGAGAAGAACACATACTCGGCATGACCCACCAGATTTTCCATGGGCACAAAGCCAAGGTCTTTCGGGCCATCGCCCATGAAGCGGCTGTCCGCGCTGTCATCCCGATTATCGCCCATCGCGAAGAAATACCCGGGCGGCACCACGTAATCCGGTGTGTTGTTCTGGGCGCCATCATCCATCAGCTTGAGCACCTGATGCGCCACCACACCCTTGCCGCCGCTGGCTGGAAGCTGTTCCTCACAGGCCTCGCCTTCCATCGGCACGCGGGATTCATCAACCGCGGTATAGGCATGTCCGTTAAGGCAGGGCACGAGTTGATCGTTCAGATACAGATGCCCGTCCGTCACGCGCACATGGTCTCCCGGCAGCCCGACAATCCGCTTCACGTAATCTACCGAAGTATCCTTGGTGAAGCGGAACACCGCGACGTCCCCCCGATGCGGTTCCGCACCCCAGATACGCCCCTGAAACAGGTTGAGCGAGAACGGAAGGGAAAAGCGGGAGTACCCGTAGCTGTATTTGGACACCAGAATGTAATCCCCTACCTGCAGGGTCGGGATCATGGAGCCGGACGGAATAACAAATGTCTCGAACACGAACGTGCGGAGAAACGTGACCACCAGGATCACACCCAGCAGAGTTCTGGCATAATCCAGCACGAGCTGGCCGGGTGTTGCAGGCTCCCCTGCGCCGGATACCGTGGGTGTCTGGTTCGGGTTGGTCATGTCCTGCACCGCCTGTCTGCCGTGGGAAAGAAAAGAAAAACTGGCGGGATCAAGCCGCTCAGCCTGTGCCGTGTCAAGCCGGACGCCCCGAGATAATCACCTCGGCAAAGGCGTAAGGGACTTCATCTGTCATGCTCAGCACCAGATGCGCCACCTGCCCCGGCGGCGTGATCTGCTGCAACCGCAGGAAAGCCGCCCCCGTCAAAACCAGTGTCGGCTGGCCGGAAGGCAGGTTTTCCACCCCGATCTGGCTTTGCGCCACACCCTGAGCGAAGCCTGTACCCAGCGCCTTCGCGCAGGCCTCCTTGGCGGCCCAGCGCTTGGCGTAGGCCCCGATGCGGGCCTGCCCGCTGCGCCGCTCGGCCCGTGCGCGCTCCGCAGGCGTGAAAACCCGGCTGAGAAACCGCTCACCAAACTGCCCGATCACGCGCTCAATGCGGCGCATGTCGCACAAATCCACCCCTGCCGCAATCACACTCATGAACGCGCCCTGTCTGCCTGGGAAACACCCTGCGCCGCCCGCAGGGCCGCAATCACGGAAGAGAGGTGGCGCAGATCCCGCACTTCCACATCCACAAGGATTTCCATGAAATCAAGCTGCCGGTGCACAATCTTCAGATTGACCACAGAGGCATCGCTTTTGGAAACCGTATTGGTAATGGTGGCCAGCACGGCGGATTCATTCTCCGCCACAATGGTAATCCGCCCCACACGCAGCTCTCCGCTGCCGGAACGGGCCATGGCATCATAATCCCAGTCCACATCCAGAAAGCGTTCCGGGGTGGCGGCAAAACTTTCCAGCGTGGGGCAGGTGCGCGTGTGGATGGTAATACCCTTGCCGGTGGCCACCACGCCTACAATCCGGTCTCCCGGCAGCGCGTGACAGCAGGCGGCGAAATGCACAGCCACACCGGGGCCAAGCCCCACCAGCGGAATAGCCCCGCCGGAGCGGCCACTCCCGCTGCCTGAAGCACGCGGACGCGGGCCTGCCGTGCCCAGCACACCGGGCAGGCCCGGCACCATGCGCGGCGCACGCGATGCACGCCGCAGCTCCGGATACGCCGCATGCACAACATCCCGCGCGCCGAGATTGTTGTTCCCCACCGACACATACAGGTCCTGAAGCGAGTTCTGCTTCAGCGCCTTGAGTGTTGTTTCAATAACCTTTTCAGAGCCATCCACCCCTTCCTGCCGGAAGGCCTTGGCCAATGCCGCACGCCCGTTATCCAGATAGGTCTGGCGCTGCTGGGCAGCCACATAGCGGCGGATGCGCGCCCGCGCCTTGCCCGTTACGACAAACCGCTCCCACGAGGGAGAGGGCGCACCGCCACGGGCGGTCATGATCTCGACCTGATCACCGTTCTGCAGCTCATGCCGCAGCGGCATCAGGCGACCATTGATCTTGGCCCCTACGCAGGAATCGCCAATCTGGCTATGCACGGCATAGGCAAAATCAACCGCCGTCGCGCCACGCGGGAGCGAGATCAACTGGCCTTTGGGCGAGAAGCAGAAAACCTGATCCTGATAAAGCTCAAGCTTGGTGTTTTCCAGAAACTCATCCGGCGCGGAGGACGCTTCCAGAATTTCCAGCAGGTCCTGCACCCAGCGCGGGCGGCGGAAGCCTGCAACACCACCTGTGGTATCGTCTTCACCTTCCTTGTAGGCCCAGTGTGCCGCAACGCCGTTTTCGGCAATGTCGTGCATGGCCTCGGTGCGGATCTGCACCTCAATTTTCTGGTTACGCGGTGAACGCAGCGTAACCCCGGTATGCAGGCTCTGGTATCCGTTGGCCTTGGGGGTGGAAATATAGTCCTTGAACCGCCCGGCAATCACGGGATAGGCGGCATGCACCGCCCCCAGCGCCATGTAACAGTCCTCCCGCGTATCCACCACAACACGGAAGGCCATGATGTCTGAAAGCTGCTCAAACGCCACATTGCGGCGCTGCATTTTCTCCCAGATGGAATAAGGCGATTTTTCCCGGCCGGAAACGTGAACGTTCTTCAGCCCGGCTTCCTCACACAGGCGCAGCAGCTCCCGCCGCACCTCCTCAATCACATCCGCCCCCTGCCCGCGCAGATAGTTCAGGCGGGCGCGGATCGTGGCATCCGCTTCCGGCTCAAGCTGCGCGAAGGAAAGGTTCTGCAGCTCGGTCTTGACCCGATCCATACCGATACGTTCGGCAAGGGGGGCATAGATATCGAGCGTTTCGCGCGCAATGCGCTGGCGGCGGTCCACACGCTCCACAAAATGCAGCGTGCGCATGTTGTGCAGGCGGTCGGCCAGCTTGACCAGCAGAACGCGAATGTCCTTCGACATTGCGAGCACAAGCTTGCGAAAATTTTCGGCCTGTTTGGTGCGGTCTGACTGAAGCTCAAGCCGCGTCAGCTTGGTGACACCATCCACCAGTTCCGCCACTGTCGGGCCGAACTGCGCGCGCAGGTCTTCCTGCGTGACGCCGGTATCCTCAATCGTGTCATGCAACAGGCCCGTGATGATGGAGGGAACATCCAGCCGGAACCCGGCCAGAATCATCGCCACCGCCAGCGGGTGCGTTATATAGAGGTCACCATTATCGCGAAGCTGGCCTTCATGGGCCTTTTTCGCCACGTCAAACGCGCGGCGAATGGAGTCCAGATCAGCATTAGGGGCGTAGCCACGCACAATGCTGACCAGCCGTTCACAGGTGACATCACCCCGACCGGACTCCGGATAACTTCCTACCGGGGCAGTGCTCCCGGCAACAACAGGAAGGGACGCAGAACCGGCAGAGTCTGCCTCAGACACCACAACCCCGGTTCCGTTCTCATCCCCTGCCTGCGTCACACGCTCTTACCGCCGCGCACGCCCGGTGAGAGCGGCTTCAATCGCACCGGCATCATCAGATGCTTCTTCTTCCGGTGAGACTTCCTGCAGACCGAAGATGTTCTGTTCGGTCGGCACCAGATCCTGCACTTCCTCATCCACCGGCTCGGGCTCGGGCTCGCGCGCCTGAGAGCGGATCAGATCGTTGCGCAGGTCGGGCAGTTTGACAGTTTCATCCGCAATTTCGCGCAGGGCGACAACCGGATTCTTGTCATTATCCCGATCAATGGTAAGCTCTTCCCCGCGGGAGATGTTGCGGGCGCGTTGCGCCGCATACAGCACCAGCTCAAAGCGGTTCGGGACTTTCTCAACGCAGTCTTCGACAGTGACGCGTGCCATTTACGAAGAGCCTCCAGACAATTCAGCAAAAAATTCAGAAAGACCATTGTAACGCATCGGCCGACACCTAGGAAGTCCTTATTCCTGCATCTGCCTGATTTCCTGCCCTGCAACGCCGGGCAGCAGCTCCGCCAGCGTCTGTCCGGTAGCCGGATGCACCCAGTCTGGCGCCACATCCCGCAGGGGCAGCAGCACAAAAGCCCGCTCATGCGCGCGCGGATGCGGCAGAATTAATTGCGAATCATTCTGACAAATGTTTCCTAACGTGATAATGTCCAGATCAAGCGTGCGCGCGGCATTCGGTATGGAACGCTGGCGGCCAAACCGCGTTTCTATTTCCTGCAATGCATCAAGCAGGGCGTAAGGCCCCAGAGCCGTGCGCCCCCGAACCACACCATTGATATAAGGAGGCTGACCAGAAGGTGGCACAGGAGCACTCTCATACCAGGCGGACACGGCCTCCACCCATAATCCCGCCACATCTTTCAGCGCAGAGATAACCTGACGGCACGTCTCCCTTGCTTCCTGACCGGCGTAGGGAAGATTGGCTCCTATCGCGATAAGAACCACTTCCGGGTCACGTGTAGTTTTTGTCAGGTCCGATATATTTGCCATTCGCAATGTATCTTTTTTTCTAAACACTCGTATAATTCCGTACGTGTGTAGTTCTAAATCTCTGTTCACGATAGATTTTTAACAAAATTTCACAAATCAGATTCGTGTTATTTAGAGGAAAAAACCCCGATGAATCTCAAAAAAGATGAGAGAACCTGTCTCTTCATTGATGGTTCCAGCCTTTACTCAACATCCCGCGGGCTGGGGTTTGATGTTGACTACAAAAAACTTCTCGATTTTTTCACCTCCAAAACACACGTCATCCGTGCCTATTATTACGCAGCAATTCTGGACACGGAAGACTACTCCCCCCTCAAACCGCTGACAGACTGGCTGTCTTACAACGGCTATTTTCTGGTGACCAAACCCGCGCGTGAATTTACCGATTCAACCGGCAAGCGCCGCGTAAAAGGGAATATGGAAATCGAGATTGCCGTGGATATGATGGAAATGGCTCCGCATATCGACCACGCCATTCTTTTCAGTGGGGATTCCGATTTCCGCCGCGTGGTGGAAGCTGTGCAGCGCCAGGGCACCCGCGTTTCCGTAGTGTCCTCCATGCGCTCCACTCCGCCGCTGATTGGGGATGACCTGCGCCGCCAGGCCGATAACTTCCTGGAACTGGCCACCATTGCCGGCAACTTCACGCGCAGACAGCAGACCGAAAACCAGCGCCCGCGCGTTGGCACCTCCTCCCCCGTCCGTCATCCGGCTGATCAGATGAGCGAGCCGGATGAGGATGAAGACGACGAAGGTCAGATTCTCTAACATCAGCCTCCCGACACCCGACCTCATGCCCGCATGAGGTCAGGCCTTCCCGCCCAGCGCGTCCGGCAGTTCTCCGGCTCACGCTGAGGCGGGTTTTTTATGGCATATTCAAGCCTGTTTTCCGCAGAATGCGACCAACCCGTTCTTCATTAAAAAAAATTTCAGACTTGCGGAAAAAAAAACGCTGCGATGCGTTTCAATCAACTCTATCGTGCTGCGTATGTGTCTGCAGCCAAGACCGTATCGTACCACCCGTTCGTGTGCTTTTTGGAGAAACCTATGCCTACATGTTCTGAAGCCCGCGCAAGCCTCCTCTCCCTGCTGCGTGGTGCTGAACACTTCAACACTGAGGTTTTCCCGGCCAAACAGACCCTTTTTGCCTCTCTGGCAGAAAGTCAGGCCCCCAGCACATTGTTCATTGCCTGCGCGGACAGCCGCATCAATCCCAACCTGATCACCCAGACAGAACCGGGTGACCTGTTCATTCTGCGCAACATTGGCAACATTGTTCCCGCCTATGGTGAAATGCTCGGAGGGGTTTCTTCCGCCGTGGAATATGCCGTGGCCGGGCTGGGCGTTTCCACCATCATTATTTGCGGCCATTCAGACTGCGGCGCGATGAAAGCCCTGCTCGCGCCCGAAAAGAGCGGGCTGGACAAGATGCCCACCGTGCGCTCATGGCTGCGGAACGCCGAAGCCGCTCGCGCAGCACTGGGAGACCTGAAGGCTGAAGATGCCGGTCCGGCAAACGTCCGCAGCCTCTCTGAACAGAATGTGCTGCTGCAGCTTTCTCACCTGAAAACCCATCCTGCCGTTGCGGCAGCCATGGCACGTGGCACCCTGTTCCTGCAGGGCTGGTTTTATGACATCGGCACAGGTGAAATCACCATTCTGGATGAACAGAGCCGGAAAACCACGTCCATCACGGATGCCATTGCGCATCTTGAATCCATACCTGCGTAACGCGCCCCCCCCTACCTTCATTCAGGCCGGACGCAATGAGTCCCGGGCGAAACAGGCAAAACCGGCGGAGCACAGGCTTCGCCGGTTTTTCTTTGTATGACAGCCTGTGCAGGGGCCCGTTTTCCGTAAAACACCTCGCCCTCTCAGGCGCGCTTCTGCTGGCGGGAATCTCCCTGCCCGGCTGCACACAGTTTCAGGCTGCCTCGGCCTGCCCCGCGCCCCGCCTGCCCGCAGCATCTCCCGCGCCATCGCGCCCGCCCCTCAAGCTGGCAACATGGAATCTGGAATGGTTGATGGATGAAAACGGAGCACTTGCCGCAACAGCCCCTCTGGATCGGCCACATCGCACCTCGGCCGATTTTGAAAAACTCGCCGCCTATGCGCAGCACCTGAATGCCGATCTTGTCGGTTTGCAGGAAGTGGACTCCCTCAGCACGGCAGAGCGGCTTTTCCCGGCACGGGCTTATCAGATTTTCATCACACGGGATGCTCTTCTCCAGCATCCGGCTCTGGCTCTGCGCAAACCGCTCCGCGCGCACCAGAACCCGGATGTTACGGATCTCGACACAACCCCCGCCACAGCCCCGCACCACCTACGAAGTGGTCTGGATATTACGGTGGAGATCGGCACAACGCCCCTGCGCGTTCTGGTTGTGCATCTGAAAACCGGTTGTCAGGATAATCCTGTTTCAGAACAGCACCATGCCTGCCCGATACTGCTGCGCCAGTTTGCTGTTCTGCAAAACTGGATCAGCGCACGGGCAGAAGCCCATGAAGCCTTTGTGATCATGGGAGATTTCAACCGGCGCCTGACAGAGTATGACCCGTTTTACCTGCTTCTCAGCCATCAGGCTCCCCTGCGCCTGACCACAGCCGGATGGGCCAGCCCCTGCAACGGCGGCACATATTTTATTGATCATATCCTGCTGGGTGGCGCGGCTCTAAGATGGGAAGTGCCCAACTCCCTGCGCGTCATGACCTACCGGGCAGACACACAGCCTGCCACTCTTTCAGACCACTGCGCGGTTTCTGTCCGGCTCGCCCCCACTGCCGAGACCCCATAAAAAAAACCGCCACGGACATTCCGTAGCGGCTTTTTCTGCACACAACACAAATCAGGAAGAGATCAAAGCGCTCTTAGAAAGCGCGGCCACGCCCGGCAAAACCGCCACCGGAGCGACCACCACCGCCATTTCCACCGCGCGGCGGACCACCACGGCCACGGCCACCGCCGTTTCCGCCGCCATTTCCGCCACGCGGCGGGCCGCCACGGCCACGGCCGCCGCCGCCACCACCCAGCACAGGCGGACGCATGGTCGAGCTTTCAGCTTCCGCAGAGTGCCAGGGATGATCACGGACCACCGGAATAGGCTTGCCAATGTTCTTTTCAATATCACGCAGCCAGGCGCGCTGTTCCGGGTCACAGAAGGACACAGCCCAGCCATCCCGCCCGGCACGCGCTGTGCGGCCAATACGGTGCACGTAGCTTTCCGGCACGTTTGGCAGGTCATAGTTAAAGACGTGGCTTACATCGTCCACATCAATCCCGCGTGCGGCAATGTCTGTTGCCACCAGTACTTTCACACTGCCGGCACGGAACCCGCTCATGGCCCGCTCACGCGCACCCTGAGACTTGTTGCCGTGAATGGCTTCCGCCACCACGCTGTTCTTGTTCAGGAACTCCGCAACCTTGTTCGCCTCATGCTTCATGAGGGTAAACACCACGGCGCGGGCTACCTTGGGAGATTCAACCAGTGTGAGCAGGGCATCACGCTTGTTTGCGCCATCCACAAACATCACAGCCTGCTGGATGCGGTCCACCGTGCTGGACGGCGGCGTGACTTCCACTTTCGCCGGGTCACGCAGCAAGCTGTTCGCCAGATCCGCAATGCTGCGCGGCATGGTGGCGGAGAACAGGAGAGTCTGCCGCTTTTCCGGCAGGAAGGTCATGATGCGGCGGATATCACGCACAAACCCCATGTCCAGCATGCGGTCGGCTTCATCCAGCACCAGCACTTCAAGGCCGGAGAGGTCAATATACCCCTGCCCGATCAGGTCCAGCAGGCGGCCGGGTGCGGCCACCAGAACGTCCACCCCACGGCGCATGGCTTCAACCTGACGCCCCTGCCCCACACCACCGAACACCACGGCCTGCGTGAGTTTCATGTAGCGGGCATACGCCTTGAAGCTTTCACTGATCTGGGAAACCAGCTCACGCGTGGGCGCCAGCACCAGAACGCGGGCCTTTTTCGGACCTGCGACTTTGGGGTTGGCCTGCAGATAATTCAGGATAGGCAGGGCAAACGCAGCGGTTTTGCCTGTGCCGGTCTGGGCCAGACCCAGCAGATCACGCCCTTCCAGCAAGTGCGGAATAGACTGCGCCTGAATGGGAGTCGGAGTTTCATACCCCTGCTCAGACAGAGCCTGGAGCAATGGAGCTGCAAGTTTCAGATCGGAAAACGTGGTCATCAGGACAAACCTCTTCATGCAGCCTGAAAAACGAGACGAGATCACTTTTTTTCAGCTGCGCACCATGTCGCTTCAAAAAAGGGTAGGAAAACGACACACAAGAGTGTGGGTCTCCGCGCACATTCATGAACTTCTTTTAACAATGCTGGCAGCGTCACGTCTTTTCAGAAGAGTCAGTCTGAAAACCCTGCCTTGGGTGGTTATATATGGGGTGTTTTCCTCCCCCGCAAGCCTTCCGTACCATATTGGTCCTAAAAGACCCCCCAAGAGGGGTGCATGAATCCTTCGTGAGGTGCACTCGGCCCTGTTTGTTCCTTTTTAAACAAAATCCTTAAAAATGGAACTCTTCTCCATTTTTTCGTAAGATTTCACAATACTTCTCCCTGAAATCTGGAAAAAAAAGCGGTCCTGCCATCGTGAAATGAGCTAACAAAAGTTTTAGAAGAAATTTGCGGGTCGCCGAAGTCAGTCTGTTATAACATCATTTCGTCAAACAGGTCTTCTCAAAATATTTTGCGACGCTTTACTGCCCGATAGCGCACAAAAAAACCGCAAGACCCTTCTGGAGCCTCCGAAGCTCCGCAAGGAAAGGGCCTTAGCAGTCTCCCTTGCGCCGCAGCAGGAAGAGGGCCTGTTCACCAAAGAGATTAGCCAGCCGGATGGAGCGTCGCCACGGCGCCCGCTCACCATCCTCATCCACCGCCATCCATTGCTGCACGCAATAGCCCTCCTCCGCGCACAGCGCGATAAAATCGCGAATGGTGCAGGGGTGGATGTTCGGCGTTTCATACCACTGCGTGTGCCACACGGCTGTCATGGGCATCCGCCCGCCCAGCAGCAGCTTCAGCCGGAGCTGCCAGTGGCCGAAATTGGGAAAAGACACAATGGCATGCCGCCCGATGCGCAGCATCTGCCGCAGCACTTCCCGCGGGCGCTCAACAGCCTGAAGTGTGCGCTGCAACACCACATAATCAAACGCATCATCCGGATAATGCGCGAGGTCATGGTCGGCATCACCATGCACCACGGGCAGCCCATGCGCCACGGAACGGGTGACTTCCTTCATGTCAATTTCAATGCCACGGGCATCACACCCGCGCAGGCGGAACAGATGGTCAATCAGTGTGCCATCACCGCTACCAACGTCCAGAACCCGTGTGCCGGGCTCGATCATGTCCGCGATCAGCCTTTGGTCAAGACGCATCAGGCCAGCCCCGCATGGTCTGCCACGCCGCACAGGAACCCCCGCACGGTTCTGTCAAAATCCGGTTCATCCAGCAAGAAGGAGTCATGCCCCTTATCCGTTTCAATCTCCACAAAGGAGACATTGGCCGCCGCCTGATTCAGCGCACGCACCAGATAGCGTGAGCTTGAGGTGGGAAACAGCCAGTCGGAAGAGAAAGACACAACGCAAAACCGCACCGGCGTGCCCGCAAACGCCGCAGGCAGATGCCCGTCATGCTCGGCGGAGAGGTCAAACCAGTCCATCGCACGGGTAATGGTCAAGTAGGAATTGGCATCAAACCGCCGCACGAAGGCTGACCCCTGATACCGCAGGTAGGATTCCACCTCGAACACATCCCCAAACATGGCCAGAGAGCTTTCCGGCGCCTGCGCCTCCTTCGGCTCTCGCCGGACACGGCGGCCGAACTTGCTCGTCAACGCTTCTTCAGAAAGATAGGTGATGTGCGCCATCATGCGCGCCACGGCCAGCCCGCGGGCCGGAACCACATTATGTTCCCAGTAACGACCGCCAAACCAGTCCGGATCCGCAAAAATAGCCTGACGCCCGACCTCGTTAAACGCAATATTCTGGGCGGAATGAAACGGCGCCGTAGCAATAGGCATGGCGGCCAGCATCATCTCCGGGTATGTCACCGCCCATTCCAGCACCTGCATGCCGCCCATGGAGCCACCCACCACGGCAAACAGCCGCTCGATCCCGAGTGAACGCACAAGCTTGTACTGCGCCCGCACCATGTCCCGAATGGTTACGGGCGGGAAATCCGTGCCCCACCGCTCAGCTTTCCCGTCTGCACGGGCAGGCTTGAGGGAACGCGGACCGGTGCTGCCCATGCAGCCCCCCAGCACGTTGATGCAGATAACAAAAAAGCGGTTCGTATCAATGGGTCGCCCCGGCCCGACCATCCGCGCCCACCAACCCGGCTTGCCGGTTTGCGGATGCGTTTCCGCAACATACTGGTCCCCCGTAAAGGCATGACAGACAACAATCGCGTTATCCCGCCGGGGGGAGAGCTGGCCATAGGTCCGATAGGCAACGTCAAGGGGTGCCAGATGCACCCCGCATTCCAGGTCCAGCCCTTCAGGGAACGAGGCGTGCGGGTGCTCACCGACATCAAGAGGCGCTGTGCTGTTCATTGCGGTGATCCCAACTCCGGCAGGAAGACCCACGACATAGGAGCGAAAACAGGACGGATCAAGTCCGCCTTACTCTCCACGCGGGCCGCGCCATACCGGCATCAGCCATCCATTTTCAGAGCGGCAAGGAAGGCGCTCTGCGGAATTTCCACTTTCCCGAACTGCCGCATGCGCTTTTTACCCTCTTTCTGCTTTTCAAGCAGCTTGCGCTTACGGGAGATGTCACCACCATAACACTTGGCCGTCACATCCTTGGACAGTGCGCCAATGGTCTCACGCGCAATCACCTTACTGCCAATGGCCGCCTGAATGGCAATCTTGAAGAGCTGGCGGGGGATCAGGTCTTTCAGGCGTGCGCAGATCGCACGGCCACGGGTTTCAGCCGCCGTGCGATGCGCGATGAAGGACAGCGCATCCACCGGCTCCTGATTGACCAGAATGGAAATCCGCACGAGGTCACTCTCCTCATACCCGTCCATCTGGTAATCAAAGCTGGCGTAGCCACGTGTGAGAGATTTCAGGCGGTCATAGAAATCAAACACCACCTCGTTCAGCGGCAGGCGGTACACCGCCATGGCGCGGCTGCCCACGTAGGTCAGGTCCACCTGCACACCACGGCGCTCCGTGCACAGGGTGAGCACGGCCCCCAGATATTCATCCGGCACCATGATGGTGGCCTTGATCCAAGGCTCATAAATCTGCTCGATCAGGGAGAGGTCCGGCATATCCGCCGGGTTGTGCAGTTCCTCTTCCTGCCCGTTGGTGCGGGTGATGCGATACACCACGGACGGCGCAGTCGCGATCAGGTCAAGATCAAACTCGCGGGACAGGCGCTCCTGAATGATTTCCAGATGCAGAAGGCCCAGAAAGCCGCAGCGGAAACCAAAGCCCAGAGCCGCTGAGGTTTCAGCCTCATAATGGAACGAGGCATCGTTCAGGCGCAGCTTGGCGAGGCTGTCGCGCAGCTTTTCAAAATCATCCGCCACGATGGGGAAGAGGCCACACCAGACCACGGGAATGGAGGGTTTGAAGCCTTCCAGAGCGTGTTCCGCCGGGCGGCGGTCATCCGTAATGGTATCACCCACGTTACAGTCGGCCACGGTCTTGATGGCGGCATTGATATAGCCCATCTCGCCCGGCCCGAGGCTTTCCACCGGTGTCATGCGGGGGGAGAACACACCCACCTGATCAATCTGGTGCACGGCCCCGGTGGACATCATGCGCATTTTCATTCCGCGCTTGAGACGTCCTTCCTTGACGCGCACCAGCACGATCACGCCCAGATACGAATCATACCAGCTATCCACCAGCATGGCTTGAAGCGGCTTTTCCGCATCCCCCACCGGCGGCGGCAGGCGTGTCACAACGGCTTCCAGAACACCTTCAATATTGAGGCCTGTCTTGGCGGAAATTTCCACAGCGTCATCCGCCGGGATGCCGATCACTTCCTCAATCTGCGCCTTCACCCGCTCCACATCCGCGGCGGGGAGATCAACCTTGTTCAGCACCGGCACAATTTCGTGGTTGGCATCAATAGCCTGATACACGTTGGCCAGTGTCTGGGCTTCCACCCCCTGTGAGGCATCCACCACCAGCAGGGAGCCTTCACACGCGGCCAGAGAGCGGCTGACTTCATAGGCGAAGTCAACGTGTCCGGGCGTGTCCATCAGGTTCAGGACATAGGTCTTCCCATCCTTGGCCGGATAGGACAGCCGGACAGTCTGGGCCTTGATGGTGATGCCGCGCTCACGCTCAAGCTCCATATTATCGAGCACCTGATTCGTCATCTCGCGGGCAGTAAGTGCCCCGCAAGCCTGAATCATGCGATCGGCCAGTGTCGATTTCCCATGATCGATATGGGCAATAATCGAGAAATTACGGATGAGCGAAAGGGGTGTGTCGGTCATGCTGCTCCCTTTAAGCGATACGGAGAGACTTGTCAGCCAGTTCTGTACGGCTGCGGCCTGTTTCCCTGTAAAATTTTGCCCGTCCCCTTCTTCCGGGAGGAAAGCAGGAAGCCTGACACGCCCTCCCTATCACGGCGCGTGAGCATACCCACGGTGCCCTTATCCCTTCTGAACAAGCATCCCGACTCGACTCGTGAGATGGTATAAGCCTCTATGTGTTTAGCCCCGGGATTTGATGGTGTGTTATTTTCACGCGAGTGGAAGGAAGCATTATGGGACAGATACGTCATGAGAGCGCCACGACCACGCACGCCGTGCGAGCGGCAATACAACGATCGCAGGCTTCGCTCGCGGCGCTGAGCGAGGCGTTCGGGATCAATCCGAAAACGGTGGCGAAGTAGTGGAAACGTCAGACTGTCGAGGATCAGAAGACAGGTCCCAAAGAGCCGCGCTCAACGGTTTTGTCCGAGACTGACGAAGCGATGATCGTGGCCTTTTCGTCGGCATAGACCGCACAAGCAAGTTTGCGGTAACGCAGCTTGTGGACAAAGCCAACAGACGAACGGCCCTGGAATTTCTCGAATATCTTCTGCGCATCGTCCCTTATCGGGTTCATACCATCCTGACGGACAATGGCATCCAGTTTGCCGAGCAACCCCGCAACCGGGGCACGACATGGTCACGTTCCACGCGTTTCGACATAATCTGCGAGGCCAACGGGATCGAGCATCGCCTGACAAAACCCAATCACCCCTGGACCAATGGTCAGGTCGAGCGAATGAACCGCACGATCAAGGAAGCAACTGTCAAACGCTTCCATTACGACAGCCATGAGCAGTTGAGGACGCACCTCAATGACGTCATCGCCGCGTATAATTTCGGGCGACGGCTCAAGACACTCAAAGGCCTCACACCCTATGAATACATCTGCAAGATATGGGCTTCAGAGCCAGAACGGATTCATCATCAATCCAACCCATCAAAGCCCGGGACTAAACACGTAGGCAGTTGAGAAGCAGAACGGGAACATGGGGGCGGTCATGGTGGGCGCTCATGTTCCCGGTTAAGGGGCCACGACAGCGGGCCGGATTTCGGAATGTGAAAGTCTCTGTTCAGTTCCCTTCCGGGTTTATGGGGGCAGGCCGCCAAGATAGTTCTTCTTCTGGAAGAAGCTGTCTCTTTATAGTTTCCTCCTGAGCAATTTTTATGGCTTTTAACATCCATTCAAGAGGAATATCATGTTTTACGTATTTTGGACTCATTGTTTTGTCTGGAGTTACAATAAACATATTATCCAAACCATGGTTAATAATGATTTGGAATACGAATAATTCATCAAAATAAACTTCTGTTACTAGTTTTTCATAATTCGGGTCGCTGGAAAATATAATATCCAGATGTTCTAGGGTTTGCATTTTATTTTAAGTCCTTATCAAGGAAGGATACGAAGTTTCCGTTTTGATCAAACCTTAAACCTTTACCTGTTAAGTCTATAATATCAAACCCTTCGAACTTATTTCCTTGCTTGACCGTGAGATCTGGTATTTTTTCAAGAAAATCTTTCATTGATGAAAGACCTTGTTTGTTAATTGAGGTTGGATTGCCAGATATTGGAGGCCATGAATCTGTTCCTCTACTATTATCAGGGCGTGTCGTCAGTTAGCATCTTGCGCTATGAGGCTTGTACTCCTGTTTGATCTGTGATGTTTTCTCTTTGTTTTCGAGGAGAGAATGAATGCGACGATATGGCCTGAGTGACAGTCAGTGGGAACGGATAAAGGATATTCTCCCAGGTCGTGAAGGTCATGTTGGCGGAACGGCTGCCGATAACCGTCTGTTTGTGGAAGCAGTGCTGTATCGTTACCGCGCCGGTATTCCGTGGCGTGACCTGCCAGTGCGGTTCGGGGATTGGAAGAATGTTCACAGACGACTACGCCGCTGGTGCGAAAGTGGCGTGATCGAACGGATTTTCCGGCATCTGGCCGCCGACCGAGCCAATGAATACATGATGATCGACAGCACGATTGTCCGGGCTCACCAGCATAGTGCGGGTGCCCGTAAAAAAGGGGCGCGGATCAGGCCATCGGGCGGTCCCGTGGCGGACTGACTTCGAAAATCCACGCTATTGTCGATGCTGCGGGAAAGGCGGTCGCCCTATCCCTGACGCCCGGGCAGAGAGCGGATATCATAGAAGCAGCCCCCTTGCTGGATGAAGTCGACCCTGCAGCGTTTATCGCCGACAAGGCTTATGATGCTGATCCACTTATCAAAAAGATCGAAGAGCGGCAGATCACACCGGTTATCCCTTCAAGGAAAAACCGACGCGATCCACGGAAAATCAGCTTTCAGCTCTACAAAAACAGAAACATCATTGAACGCTTCTTCGCCAGGCTGAAGCAGTTCAGAGGCATTGCAACACGCTACGACAAGCTGAAGTCAACAGTCCTCGCAGCAGTGCAACTCGTTTCCGCCATCATCGGGATTAACTGACGACACGCCCTAAGTATTGCGTTTCATTTTGTTATCGCTTTTGTGTTATTTAGAATATAATGCAGCTCGTCTGGCATACGCCCTACGTTACCGCAGAACGCACACCGTGTTCCCGATCCTGCGCAGATCAGAATTCGGCGGAGAGCGTGCCGAAATATTCTCGTGGGGCGGCCTGATAGAGAATGGCGTTATCATCGCCAGACATGGCGGCCGCTCCATAATAGCCGCCAAAGTAATTCTGATTGAAAAGATTGTTGACCGAGAAGCTCACCTTCAGATCCTGAAGAGCATGGCCAATTTTCCCGAAATTATACGACGCCATAAGAGAAGAGGTCCAGTAAGATGGTACCTTCACATCATTCGTATAAGTCATCGCCATAGCGCTACTGTAAGTTGTATTGAAGTTAAAAGAAGCACGTCGATAAGTGTAGTTGACGTTCGCCTTGTACATGAATTTCGGATAAAAAACCTGATGCTTGCCTTTTATACTGATCGTTCTGCCATTATAGGGAATGGCATTTGATTTGTACTGCGCATCATTCCAACTGAAGCTGTTGGTAATTTCGAGACCGTGGAACGGGCGGATAGTACCCAGAACATCTGCTCCGTTCATGGTCTCGCGCCCCACGTTCAAATATGCACTGTACGTATTATTGACAGGGCCGGAAGTAATGCCTGCCAGACGGTTATAGTAGTCGGTATGATAGAAATCGACCGCGCCGGAAAACAGGGCTGAGTTGTAGCGATAGCCCACAACATAGTTCCATGTTCTCTCGGGCCTCAGCTTGCTCTTGTTCTCATTAAACACCTGCTGGGCCGAGTTATTTGCATTCCCGAGCCCACCCCACGGAGTGCCACCGTCTGTCTGGGTCGCGTAATCATACGTACGCATGTTTTCCGCAATATCCCAGTAAAATTCATGATTATCGAGAAAATGATAATCAAAGGAAAAATGCGGGAGAAAGGCATTGGAGGACGTCATACTCCCGGAGACAGGATGCGCGTAATAAGTCCCCCATGTAGAGGCCAGAGCTTCCGTGTTATCCACACTGGTGCCGCCATGCGTTGTCTGTGTCAAAGAACGGAAGCCACCTTCAAGCGTCATACCCGGAATAATGTGCCACACATCTTTCAGGTAAAACTGAAATGTATTGCTGTTATAGGAGTCCGCCCACCAGGTGGTTCCGGTTCCCTTTTTAAAACCGCTGAGCGATGAATGCGCGCTATCCACACCATCTTCATACAAACGCGTGGGATAGTTGAAGGTATTATTCTGGTACCATACACCGCTCTGAATATCGTTATTATGCAGCTTTAATGTGAAACTTTGCGTAAACCCTATCCGCCGGACATCTGGATGCCCCATCTGAAGCACCATGGGAACACCAGAGGTTGGAGACGTCAGAAAGTTATTTGTCCCGCCGTAATCCCCATTGGAAACATGACCGTAAAGAACAGTATCGGATTTAAAATTACTCAGGATATTGTATTCATTCACCAGAGCGCTGAGGTAATTTCTCTGCACCTGCGAGCCATCCCAGAAAATATTGGAGGCTTCATCCGCAGAAAGCTTCCCCTGCACCTCTGTCGGCACGGTGCCGGCCTGCGCATCCGCCGCCCAACGCACAGCCTTTGCATAATCAGGCTTAAGCATGGCGACCTGACCGTAGTTCAGCCACATGTTTTTGGTCATGGTGAGGAAATTATACTGTGTAAATCCAGAATAATCGAAAATGGCTGTCAGCTTTCCGCGCCCCTGCAAATACGGCTGCACAAGCTTGAAATTGGCCTGATTTTCTCTCTGGTCTCCATAACCTTTCCAGAGGTTCTGCGATGTTCTGGCATAAGAGGCATAAAACTTCGTGCCACTGGAATTCAGAATTCCGCTATCCACACGCGCAAAAGTACGAAATCCGTTATAACTTCCAAAACTCTGGCTCACCCGGCCGCCAGCTTTGTCTTTAGGGTCAGAAGAATGGAATGTAAGCGCGCCACCCAGCGTCTGGCCTGATGCTATATCTACCGCACCAGCCCCCTGAGAGACAGACATGGACTGTATGTTATCCTGAATTTCAATCTGATCAATATTCAGCCCATACCAGTTATGAAATCCAAATCCCCCCATCGGGATACCATCAATCATACCGCCAAGCTGAGACTGATTGAAGCCACGAACATAAAAGGTGCTGGCGGCCGTATCCATCCCCAAAGCATCAGACGACCCAAAACTGACCCCGGGTGCCGTCGCGGCAAGAACCTGAAGAGGGCTTGAACCTGAAGTGAAGTGGTCAATCACCGCACGGGAAATCACAACATTAGCCCCGGTTGAATGCGCGTGACTGGAGGTAACCTGCACCTCCTCACCCGCAACAGAATGAACAGAACGCGGGCCAATTTCTGAATGACGTCTGACAGGACCTTCTTTTTTTGAAAGCTTTCTCACAGGATGATTCTGCTTTGCAGAGATCCGGTCCGTAGGGGAGAAAGCCGCATCAGCCTGGGCATGTTTTGCAAAAGCTGCTGAGCAGAACACCAGAGCCGTGCAGGTTAGCAGATACGAACGCTCTCGCAGGCCATGAAACAGTGTCATCATTATATTTGTTTACCCTGCATATATTATATGATTTCACGGTATGCGGTTTCATTACATTCATGAAACTTTATCTCCCGGATTTGCGTTCACGTTTCCGTGATATATCGTAATGAACGAGTATTTATAAATGTATTTGTGTAATAAATTCTTATTGTTTCATAATTTTGCAGAATTAAACAGGAATCTATTTTTTAATACGTTCCAATAATGATCCGATGCAGCCACACACCGTGCTTGCTCTGCGGCACCGGAACTATCCCGCACACCGCGTCAGCAGAGTCTCTGGCCGCCCCTGCATTTCCTTGCCCGCTCGCCCCCCTGCATTCTCCAGCGAAAGCAGTGATACTCGCCGCCAACGGCTGCACGGCCCAGCAGGTTACGCCCCCTGTGTCCTCGGCGGGCTTTTGGTCCATCTCCTGAAGGCGCGACAAAGCCGCTTCTGGCTCCTCACATGACCAATCCTGCTCATGCTGCCTGCCATCCCTCAACCCTGCGCAGACATCTTCATACCGCGCTTGTGAACGCTGAAGCGTTTCCACAAGCGTGCCAAGAATCGGCTCCAACCCCGAACGCAAGAGCAGCACACGGTCTGAGCGCCGGGGTGGCGCATCGGGCAGAAGCACCAGAGAGCTTCCCTCCCGCAGCAGCGGCTCCAGAGCATCCGTATCCACTCTTACAGCATAAGCTCCCGGTGCCACGGAACAGGGGAGAGTCATCTCATCCCACAATGAACCGGTGGGGTGGCCTGAAGCGTCAAACAGGCCCTCCCCGCTCAGTCGAGACAAAGGCAGGCCACGGATACGCCGGACGGTGACATCCTCCACCCCACGCCCCACACCCTCCAGCCGCCTGAAAAACAGGGCCGGAGAAATTTTCAGGCTCCCCAGCGCCTGTAACAGACTGGGCATAGCCATCCAGCGCATTTCTCCACTGGCTGTGCACCTGCGGGACGGATTAAATGTTGTGGGGTCCAGCCCCGCCGCACGGGCAAGGCCTGATGCGGTCAGCCCCCGCTCCAGAGCCAGGGCGTCCAGTGTCTCCCAGATGTCTTCCGGGCTGATCATCCACGCGGGCCAGAAAGTGGGGCGGCCTTCAGCCCCTCCGCCACCTTCAGCACTTCCCGCGCATGGCGGCTCCTGCCCTCATCCGTCACAAAAAAACGGCCCTGCCCGGTCTCGCGCACAAAGCCCATGTCCTGCATCCGCAGCAGGCACGGATCATCCCGCAAGCCAGCCGGACGCCCCACCGCACCTGCCAGACACAAACGGTGCAAGGCGGCGCGGCAACAAGTTTCAAGATAAGGTTCATTCCACATTCCGCGCAGGATCACCAATCACCGGGCTGAATGCAAGCGGCTTCTCCTGCCCGGCCGCATCGGGCCTGTGCGCAGGGCATCCTGCCGCTTTACAAAAAAGGGCGGACCAGTTCCCCGGTCCGCCCTCTTTCAACAGTTTTTTCTCAGCGCATGCCGGAACCCTGTCCGGCAGCTTCCCTGCGGATCAGTGCTTTCCAGCACCCTCCGGCAGGGCATAGGCAACAATATAGTCGCCCAGTTTGGTGCCGAACGAGCCGTGGCCGCCATCCGCCGTCACCACAAACTGGCGGCCATTGGCTTCATACGTCATGGGTGTGGACTGCCCACCGGCTGGCAGACGGTCCTGCCAGATCTGGCGACCGGTCGTGACATCATACGCCCGGATATAATAATCCGCCGTGGAGGTCAGGAACGCGACCCCACCCGCCGTAGCCAGCGGGCCGCCCAGTGCGGGCATGCCCAACTTGAAGGGCAGCGGCAGCGGAGCGCTGTCCCGCACGGTGCCGTTCCGATGCATCCACATGATCCGGTTGGTTTTCAGATCAATCCCGGCCACATACCCCCAGCCCGGCTGCTTGCACGGCAGGCCCAGCGGGGAAAGGAACGGATGCAGGTCCACACCATAGGGCGTGCCATATTGCGGCTGCACACCAGTTTCCGTGCCGGAAGGACCGGCACTCGGGTCCGGCTCAGCCGGATTTTTCGGCCCGCGCGGCACAAGGGTGGACACAAACGGAATGGCAATGGGGTTGGCAAAGGCCACCTGACGCACAGGATCCACAGCCAGACCGCCCCATTCAAACATGCCCAGATTACCGGGGAACACCAGCGTGCCCTGTTCGGACGGCGGTGTGAACGGCCCTTCATAACGCAGCTTCTTGAACATGATGCGGCACACCATCTGGTCCAGCATCGTGCCGCCCCACATGTCCGCATCCGTCAGGTTTTTCTTCGGGCGGAAGGTCAACTCGGAATAAGGCTGAGTGGCTGCAACATGGTCCCCCGGGGCCGCACCCTGCGGCACAGGTGTTTCCGGTGCAGGAACAATCAGATGCCCGTTACGGCGGTCCAGCACGAAAATATTGCCGGTTTTGGCCGGGGCATACAGTGCCGGAACAACCGAGCCATCATTTTGACGGATATCAACAAGGCTGGGCTGGGCAGGCACATCCATGTCCCACAGGTCATGATGTACGGTCTGATAGAACCAGACCTTTTCCCCCGTATCCGCATTCAGGGCCAGAATGCCGGAAGCATAGCGTTCCTGATCCGCAGAGCGGTTCCCACCCCAGATATCCGGCGTGGCCACACCCGTGGGGATGTACACCATGTTCAGGCGGGCATCGTAAGAGGACGTAATCCAGGAATTGGGAGAGTTCGCAACATATTTGTGCGTATCGGAGGCCAGTTCGTTCGGGTTCGGATTGCCCGCGTCAAACGCCCAGACAAGGCGGCCCGTATACAGGTCATACCCGCGCGTCACACCGGAGGGTTCATGGGTGGAGTAATTATCCATCACCGCGCCGGAAACAATCACAACCTTATGGGTCACGACCGGAGGGGATGTCGGCTCATAAAACCCCGCGTCCTGCACCGGCATGCCGGTTTTCAGGTCCAGTTCCCCATCCTTGCCAAACCCGTGGCAGCGCTCTCCGGTTTCCGCATCCAGCGCAAACAGACGGCCATCATTGGTGGGCAGAAACACGCGGCGGGCGCAATCGGTGGGGGCAGGCGCGCCATCGCTGGTCACATCACCCGGATGCATTTCCGAATAGGAAACACCCCGGCAGGTCATGTGCTGAAAGGTGGAATTATACTGAATTTTAGGGTCGAACTTCCACCGCTCCTTTCCCGTTGCTGCATCCAGCGCAAACAGTATCTGGTGCGGAGAGCACAGATACAGCGTATCCCGCACCTTGATGGGCGTGACCTCATCCGTGATTTCACCGGGGTCATTCGGGGTCTTGAGGTCATGCGTGCGGAACACCCATGCCACTTTCAGACCTGCCACATTAGACGGTGTAATCTGCTTGAGGGGAGAATACCGGTCTCCAAACTGGGTGCGGCCATAAGCGGGCCAGTCAGCATCCGCCGCGTCCTGCGCATCACCGGGAAGGACGGCCTGCAGCGCTGCGGAAGGCAGTACACCGGCAATATCCTGCGGGTCCTGCGTGAGGGCAAAGCCGTAAATCCCCACACCGGCGAGCACGCCAGCCACCAGCGGCGCACGTCCCCAGCGGGAGGCCGGTCGCAGGTCACGGGTGACAAACGGCAGCAGCATCCACAGGCCCAGCGGCAGCAGGACATCCCCACGCGGCGCCAGCGCCCAGAAGTCAAAGCCCACTTCCCCTATGGACCAGACCAACGTGACAAAAACCAGCGCGGCGTACAGCCACAGGGCTTCCATGCGACGGCGCCAGAGCAGCACCGCCGTGGCCAGCAGGACAAGCCCGCACAGCACGTAGAAACGGGACCCGCCCAGAAAAGCGAGCCACACCCCGCCCCCGGTCAGAAACAAGCCCAGCACCGCCACAAGGACAGTCGTAATGAGTAACGGCACTCCGGGCCGGGAAGATGGTGGCGTCATTCAGGTCAACCAATATTCTCAGATATTACAGGGAAAGGACGGCGAGCGTATAAGATCAATTCAGTTTTTTCCAGAAAAAATCTGAAGTGCAAAATCTGCCACCAGATCATAAATAAAAAGTAGCGTATTCCCGCCCAGAAGAGGCTGTCTATTCATCTCATACAAAGGAAATAACTCAAAACATCCTGAAGGAAAGAACCAAAGCAGGCGCCTCTCGAGAAAATTACACAGATTTTTCTTCCCTCCAGAACGCCTTCTTTTATGAACCTTGCCAAACCCCAGACGTTTCAGAGGGATACCTCGCTGCGCAGACCATGCTTGTGACCTGCCGGACGGGCATCACAAAAACAGGAGCGACCTGCGGATCGGTCTTTCTTCGCCCTTGTCTGGTCTGCCATGCTCACTGGTCCCGCCGCTCTCTCTTAATACGGACACCGTTGCATCATGACAGCACATCCTCTTCCGCCCGCAGTTGAACCCCGTCACTTTTTCTCCCGCCTGCCCCACAAGCTCGCACTCGGGTTCGGGGTTCTGGCCGTGCTGGTGCCCTCTTTCTCCCCTTCATGGAAAAAGGCCCATGCCGAAGCGCCGCCACGCTTTCTGGCCGAACCTTTCGGAAAACTGGCAAACGGCCAGCCCGTCTCCCGCTACACCCTGCGGAACGCCAAGGGCATGATCGTGCAGTTTCTCTCCTATGGAGGCGTCATCAGCGCCATCATCACACCGGACAAAAACGGGAAACCTGCAAATGTGGTGCTCAGTTTTCCCACTCTGGAGGGCTATACGCGAGACAGCGCGGAAGGTGGGCTATTCTTTGGCGCTCTGGTGGGGCGTTATGCCAACCGCATTGCGGGGGCCGCGTTTGATCTGGATGGTCAACACTACACCCTTTCCCCTACGGAACCACCGAACACGCTCCACGGCGGGGTGAAGGGGTTTGATAAAAAACTCTGGTCAGTGCGTGAACTTTCCGGCCTCTCCCATGCAACAGGGGCGGAGCTGACACTTGTCAGCCCCAATGGGGATGAGGGTTTTCCCGGCACATTGACGGTCCATGTTTCCTATATTCTGGATGACAGCAACCATCTGAACATCCACTACCGCGCCAGCACGGACCGCCCCACGATCCTGAACCTGACAAACCACAGCTACTTCAATCTGGCGGGTGAAGGGTCCGGCACAGTGGAAAACCATGTCCTGCGTGTAAACGCAGACCATTACACCCCTGCGGATGCGGCCTCCATCCCCACCGGAGCCATTGCCTCGGTTGAAAACACACCGCTGGATTTCCGCACCCCTCATCGTATCGGGGAACGTTTACGCAGCACATTCGCGCAGATGCGCGCCCCGCGTGGCTATGACCATAACTGGGTGATTAACGGCTCCAGCTCAAGCCCCACGCCGCGTCTGGCGGCAACACTGACAGACCCGGACTCAGGCCGCACGCTTTCCGTCTTCACCACGCAGCCCGGCATACAGATTTATACCGGAAACGGGCTGAATGGCCGCTACGCCAGGCCATCCGGCCGCACCTACCGCCAGACAGACGGCATTGCGCTGGAAACCCAGCACTTTCCGGACTCCCCCCACCACCCGAATTTCCCCTCAACCGTGCTCAGGCCCGGTCAGATGTTTGACCAGACAACCGTTTTTGCCTTCGGCGTAAGCCCGTAAGAGAGTAAGAGTCTTCCAGAGCATACCACTATTTCAGGAGGCTTCTTCAGAACATTGCGTGATAGACACCGGGTTTTTCAGGCCCAGTGCCTTTCTGAACCAGTGTCTTTCTGAAAAAGCCTCCTTCAGGGTGTGCCAGCCCTCTCTTGCATCCAGAAGGTTACGAATTCCTTACTGCTGTGCCGCGTGCCTGAGCACAAATGCATCAAGATTTTCCAGTTGCCGTGTCAGAGCTTCATCCGTGAGGAATGAGCCAAGGAAGCTGTTCCGCGCGAGAGTGATACCCTCCGCGTGAGAGATTTTCCCCGCCGCGGCAAGAGCACGATAATTATCGGCAACGTAGCCGCCGAAATAAGCAGGATCATCCGAATTCAGCGTTGCCCGCAGCCCTTTTTGCAACATCACATCAATGGGGTGATCTCTCAGATCTTCCACCACACGCAGTTTCAGGTTGGACAGCGGGCAGACGGTAAGCGTCATGGCCTCCCGCGCCAGACGGCTGATCAGGAACGGGTCTTCCAGAGAACGATTGCCATGGTCCAGCCGGTCCACCTGCAGGATGTCCAGCGCTTCATACACATAGGCCGGAGGCCCTTCCTCCCCCGCATGCGCAACACGCTTCAGCCCGGCAGCGGCGGCGGCCGCAAAAACCTTTGCAAATTTGGATGGCGGATGCCCGACTTCCGAAGAGTCCAGCCCCACACCGCAGATCTGGTCAAACCATTTTTCAGAAGACCGGAACGTTGAAAACGCAGACTCCTCATCCAGATGCCGCAGAAAACACAGGATAAGCAGAACACTCATGCCATGCCTGCGCCGGGCCTCTTCCACCCCGGCCAGCAAACCCTGCATCACCACATCAAACGGCACACCCCGCAGGGTATGGGTTTGCGGATCAAAGAAGATTTCGGCATGTGTCACGCCATCCGCCGCCGCCCGGTTAAAATAGGCCACAGCCAGATCCCTGAAATCTTCCGCTGTCCGCAGAACATCAGCCCCGGCGTAATAGATGTCGAGAAAATCCTGCAATTTTGTAAACTGATAGGCGTTCCGCACATCCTCCACAGACTTGAAGGGAATGGAAACCCGGTTCCGGCGCGCCAGCGCAAACATCAGTTCCGGCTCAAGGCTGCCCTCAATATGCAGGTGCAATTCAGCCTTTGGCAGAGCTGTCATAAAATCCTGACCGGACATCCTCACCCCCTTTGTTCTGATTTTCCAGTATCCTGATACTCATGCATGCCGGGTCAGAAAATCCAGCCTGCTCTCCCGCCGGATCCTTCGCCGCCTCTCTCTGGCATCATGAAGCTGCGGCATGAATTGTTCCTGAACACCACGCCTGCCGAACACTGCACAGTCTGCCCCCGCAAATGCAGCAGGGGCAGCCCCTCCCCCTTAAGGCTTCGGGGCAGGCGCCAGCGGTGCAATCCGCATCAGACTATACGGGCGTTCCTGCACATCCTTCCCGTTATGAAAAACAGGCAGACGCGCCCACTGGCCGACTGTCAGCAGAATGGACGCACCATCAAACGTCATGCTGTCTGGCGCGATCAGACGGGCATCCTGCGCCACGAGGGAAAGTGTGCCATCCGGAGCACGCCTGACCACGGCATGGCGTTCAATGTCCGTCACATACAAGCTGCCATCCGGCGCTGTGAGCATACCGTCCATTATGCCCACTTCACCTTCATCCTTCACAGCGGCTTCCAGCGTTGCTTCCGTGGCATCCTTATCCGCCAGCACGGCTGTGGGGGCGCTGTACAGACGGCGTGAGGAGAGAGGAGACCAATACAGGCGTGTAGAGTCCGCACTCAGCGCAATGCCATCCACCCCGCCCTGCGGCACGGTGGGGTGCGCGGCATCATACCGCCCGAGCCGACCATCAGCTTCCATCACAAATCCCGGCACCGGGCTGACAGAAACCGTGTCCGCCAGAATACGCCGGGCCTGCCCGCTGGCCAGATCCACCACCAGCAGGGCCGGATGCGTGGTCTGGGATGTATCACTGATAAACGCCGTGCCTGCGCTGCCGTGGGTGAGGTCAATGCGCACATCATTCACATGGCTGTCCGGCAGAACGGCGGGGGCCTCCAGAGCATAGCGCCGCACAATCGTGCCGCTCTTGGGATCAATGTGCAGGAGCGCGGGTTTTGCCTTGGCCGTGCTGCCCGCTTTCACCCCTTCATCCAGCAGCCAGAGCTGGCCGTTCCCATCCACTGTCATGCCCAGCGGAGAAATAATTTTGCCCTGTGCCGCCACGCTGGGGAAGGCCGCCAAATGGCCGGGGGTCCATGTCACCAGAACCGGGCCTTTGTGGTTCTGTGCGCTGGTGGGCAGGGAAAGCACAATCCGCCCGTCCGGCAGGCGCGCAATGCCGGAAGGCTGCACATCCGGAAAACGATCAACCACCGTCACATTCCCGCTGCTGCTCCAGTGGTGCACAGTGGTGTCTTCCGCCAGAGCCGTGCCGGACACGGTTGCACAGAGCAGGCCCACCAGCATTCCCGCACGGGCCAATGCGCGGGCAGGCAGCCGGACGGACACATCGTGCGACAGGCGCGATGCAGAATGGCTGGCAGAACGGAGAGTGACCATAAGAAAAGCCTTTCAAGGGTAGCTTACATATCGTCTTGTCACTCTAACGCATGGCGCAAAAAAGGCCATTGTGACAAAACGCTCGCGCGCATCACAATGGCCTTCCAAAACCCGCTCCGGGTGCGCTCAGTAATTCAGCGTAATGCCGCCATATCCGGCACGGCCCGGCTGAAGGTAGCCAACCGGGTTTTCATACTGCCTGTTCAGCAGATTATCCGCCCGTGCAAACACGGAGAGATAGCGGTTGATCTTGTAAGTCGCGGCCAGATCAATCGTGAAATACCCGTGCCCCTTGGCGCAGGTCGGGCAGAAATTCTCACCCACCAGAGGATAGTCACGCCACCCGCTTGTGTAGAGAATATTGCCTGAAAGCGTGAAATCCTTCACCGGAGACCATGTGGTGTTGAAATTGAACTTATGCTGCGGGCGGCGCTGGAGCAGCGCATGGTTTTCCGTGTCCCGCGCATGGGTCCAGGTATAGTTCAGCGCAAAGCTGAGTGTCTCCAGCGCCTTCCAGTCCAGAAACGCCTCCACACCATACATCCGCGCATGGCCTGTGTTGCCATAGGAATAGAGATACTGATACGCTCCATCGGACGCGACAAGGGAGCCGGTGGACTGGATGAGGTTCCGAACCTTGTTGTCATACCACGTGGCCCCGAAACGCAGTTTGTCATGCAGCAGTTTCTGCTCCACCCCAACGTCATACCCGATCATGGTTTCGGCTTTCAGAGCGGGGTTCCCCACCTCACCCCAGCCAGCCCCCCGCTGATCAACAAACAACTGATACAGGGATGGCGCATGAAAGCCGGACCCGGCACTGGCTTTCAGAATGGTGCCGGTATGAGGCACATGAATGGCCGGAGCCACACGCCATGTAACATGATTGCCGTAACGGGAATTGGCATCATACCGCACATTGGCCGCGCCATAGAGAATACGGTTCCAGTTCCCTTCATACTGCCCGTACCCCGCCGTGGTATCCATGCCAGCCGAGGTGTGGACAGGCTCGGTCGGGTCATCCGTCGAGACGTTTATGCTGTCATGAAAATGCTCGGCACCGACAAGAACAGTGCCATATTTCCGTAAATCCAGCGTACCATGCCAGTCCACCTTCAGGCGGGTCGAACGGTAATAGTCCGGGTCCGTCATGGCCGGGCTGCCATCCGCATAAAGCCCGTCCTGCATGTAGCGGCGGCGGTTGGTCATATATCCAAGCCCCAGAACCTGATCAAACCGCCCGCCGAAGGAAGAGAGATGCGCCGTGCCCCGCACAACGGCCTCATTCTGCGTGTTCTGGTCCCGCAGGAGCTGTGTGCCGTTATAGGGCGTGTACATCTCATCATAGGAGGTGAAGGTGTGATAATTGGCCTGGATCAGCCGCGCTGTCAGCCCGAGGTCAAACGTGCGCGTCACGTCATAGCCCAGCTTGACGTTCGCGCTCCGGTTATCGTTCCGGTCCCCCGCGCGACGCTGGGCACGGTTGGCCTCATTCTCATTCTCGATATAGCGGGGAATTTCGTGAAACCCGTCGATCCGGTAATGAGAAAGTGCGACATTATAATGAAACCGGCCTGCACGGCCCGAAGCCCCCAGCGCCTGATTGAATGTGCCGTAAGACCCGCCTTCAATCCGTGCAAATGGCTTGAAGCGCCCCTCTCCCGCCTTGGTGTTGATATCAATCACCCCGGCCATGGCATCCGCCCCATACAGGCCACTCTGCGGTCCGCGCAGGATCTCAATAGAGCCAATCCCGTCTGTTACAAACTGCCCGGCATCAAACGCATTGCTGGCGGAGCTACCATCGTTCACGTCCATCCCATCAATACGCACCTTCACATCATTGGCGTTGGCACCACGCATGAAAATGGAGGTCGTGCCGCCAAAGCCGCCGGAGCGCACCACATTCAGCCCCGGCTGACGCGCCAGAATATCAGGCAGTGTGCGGCGCTGCTGGATGGCAATCTGCTCATCCGTCACCACCGTCACGCTCGACCCCACATCCTCCGCCCGCACGGGCCTGCGCAGGGCGCTGACCGTCACCACCTCCGGTAATCCCTGTGAGGCCGCCAGCGAGACACTCGGCTGCCCCTGCTGCGCGGCCTGTACAGCACGCGCCGCAGGCAGAGCCGCACCGCCAGATGCGGTAGCCCCCGTCACGGGCTGCACCCGCATGGCCTGCCCTGCCGAGCCGGATGCACCAGATGCCGTCTCCATGCCCCCACGCCCGGACCGTGCGGGGTGCAATCCCGCCGCGCGCCCGCCGCGGCGGCCGACATGACCCTGCACCTTCGCGCCGGACGAAGCCGCCTTGTGCGTCATCGGGCTACCAGCAGCGGCTCCGGTTTCTGAAAGGGAGGCAGCATGGGCGTGAGATCCTGCCAGATCAGAACCGGCAACAGCCAGAATGGTGGAGGCAGTGAGCACGCAACGAAAAAGGGTCATGGGTCTTCTATCCTGTGGTCAGCCGTTGCCACAGGATGACGCACCCGGTTTGTCCGCATGGCTAAGGCCAGCACAAAACCCGATAACGCACACTGACACACCCCGATCAGCGCTTCCCGTCTGCAACCACTTGGCGGATGGCAGGTCTCCTGGCTTACGGCTTTGCCGCCTGACAGACCCCTTCCCGGAAAAACACCCGTTCCAGTGGGCCGGGTGCATCGCACCCGGAGCTGTTCAGACATACCGCTTACAGTTGCGGGGACAGCCCGGGACCAGGGCCAGACAGGCCCGCACCCGGTTCCCTTTTCATTCCCCTGTGTGGGGGGAAACCATCACAGCATGTGTCTTATCGCCTCACCCCGCCGAGTCAATCACCACACGGCCACACTGCTGCCTTGGCGCAACACACAACACACGCCGTGCAACACTTCAAACACAACACCCAAGTTGCCGGAACAGCAGGAACTACCCCCTCCCTCCGGCAAGCAGGCACAAAAAAACGCGGCCTTCCGAAGAAGGCCGCGTTCCTGATCCGCTTGAAACCCGGAGAGGGGATCAGACGGAGTAGTACATTTCGAACTCAACCGGGTGCGGCGTGTGTTCGAAGCGATACACGTCTTCCCACTTGATGGCGATGTAGCTGTCGATCTGGTCTTTGGTGAACACGCCACCAGCCAGCAGGAACTCGTAATCCGCAGCAAGGGCTTCCAGCGCTTCACGCAGGGAGCCAGCCACTGTCGGGATCTGCTTCAGCTCATCCGGCGGCAGGTCGTACAGATCCTTGTCCATGGCATCGCCCGGGTGGATCTTGTTCTTGATGCCGTCAATACCAGCCATCAGCATGGCGGAGAACGCCAGATACGGGTTGGCCGTCGGGTCCGGGAAGCGGACTTCAACGCGCTTTGCCTTGGGGTTCGTGGCATACGGGATACGGCAGGACGCAGAGCGGTTGCGCGCGGAGTACGCCAGCAGCACCGGAGCCTCAAAGCCCGGGATCAGGCGTTTGTAGGAGTTGGTGGAGGGGTTGGTGAAGGCATTCAGCGCCTTGGCATGCTTGATGATCCCGCCGATGTAATACAGCGCGGTATCGGACAGGTCCGCATAGCCATTACCAGCAAAGGTCGGCTTGCCGTCTTTCCAGATGGACTGGTGAACATGCATGCCGGAACCGTTATCGCCATAGATCGGCTTGGGCATGAACGTGGCGGTCTTGCCGTAGGAATGGGCCACGTTGTGCACGCAGTATTTGTAGATCTGCATGAAATCGGCAGAGCGGACCAGCGTGTCGAACTTGGTGCCCAGTTCGTGCTGGGACTGCGCGACTTCGTGGTGCTGCTTTTCAATCGGCAGGCCCATCTCACCCATGGTGGCGAGCATTTCGGCGCGCAGGTCGTTTTCACTGTCCACCGGCGGCACGGGGAAGTATCCGCCCTTCACGCCCGGACGATGGCCCATGTTGCCTTCCGGATATTCCTTCAGGGAAGCGCCGGGGCCTTCAATGCTGTCGAGCTGATATTTGCCGAAGTTCGGGCCCGTGCCAAAGCGCACGTTGTCGAAAATGAAGAATTCGGCTTCCGGGCCAAAGAAGGCGGTATCACCCAGACCGGAGGACTTCAGATACTGCTCGGCCAGCTTGGCGGTGGAGCGCGGGTCACGGTTATAGGGCTGGCCCGTGGAGGGCTCGATGATGTCGCAGAACAGGATCAGCTGCGGGCGCGCCGCGAACGGGTCCATCACGGCTGTCTCGGGGTCCGGCAGCAGAACCATGTCACTTTCGTTAATGGCTTTCCATCCAGCGATGGAGGAGCCATCGAACATGAAGCCCTCGGTAAAGGTGTCTTCTTCAATCGTGGTGACATACTGCGTGGTGTGGTGCCACTTGCCGCGCGGATCCGTGAAACGAAGATCGACAAACTCGACCGAGTTTTCCTGGATCAGGTCAAAAACCTTAGCAATGGCTGCGGCCTTGCTGTCACCCGCAGTGGTCGTTTTCTTCACCATATGTCTTCACCTACAACCTGTTGCGCACCACACTCTTGCGGCACGTCTAGGATTATAAAACTCGTGTCCGCTGCTGGGCAGCCCCGGGCCGGGCTGCTTCAGATAGCATCTTCCCCTCTCTCGCCCGTGCGGATTCGCACCACATCTTCCACGGGGAGAATAAAAATCTTGCCGTCCCCGATTCGTCCGGTCCGGGCAGCGGCGGAAATCGCCTCCACCGCGCGTTCCACCAGACTGGCGGGGCAGACAACCTCGATTTTCATCTTGGGCAGAAAATCAACGATATATTCCGCGCCACGATACAGTTCCGTGTGCCCTTTCTGCCGGCCGAAACCCTTGGCTTCGATCACGGTAATGCCTTGCAGGCCGAGTTCGTGAAGGGCTTCCTTCACCTCGTCCAGCTTGAACGGCTTGATAATGGCCTCGATCTTTCTCATGTCACGTCATCAATATATCTGGTGCTGCACTGAACAAGAGGGGGTTCTTCCTGCGCGCAACCCGCCCATCGGGCGGGAAGACTCAGAGCGAACGCCCCCAAACTTGCACGGGTTGGCCGCGCGGGCAATCGGCCTTATGCGAAATATAACGATTCAGCACCAAACCCACCCCCTTTCTCCCCGTGCCAGCCCGTGGCACCCTGCGTGCTTCCTCACCCCCACGCCTCCGGCCCGACCTGGAAATGCCTGACATGACAAAGCCTCTCAACCGGCAACTTGCTGCCCTGCCCACCACCATTTTCACTGTTATGTCAGAACTGGCCCGCGCGCATGATGCCATCAATCTCGGGCAGGGCTTTCCCGATACGGAAGGCCCGCGGGATATGGTGCAGGCCGCAGCAGATGCCCTGCTGGACGGGCGCAACCAGTATGCCCCCCTCACCGGCCTGCCGGAACTGCGCCGCGCGGTGGCAGACTCCAACGCCCGCTTTCTGGGGCTGGAGATTGATGCGGAGTCGGAAGTGATCGTCACCTCCGGCGCCACGGAAGCACTCGCCGCCAGCCTGATGGCATTGATCGAACCCGGTGACGAAATTGTCCTGATCGAGCCGCTTTACGACACCTACCTGCCCATGGTCCGCCAGCTTGGCGGGGTGCCTCGCGTGGTGCGGCTGGAAGAGCCGGACTGGACACTCCCGCGGGAAGCTCTGGCCGCAGCGTTTTCCCCCCGCACCAAGGCCATTCTGCTCAACACGCCCATGAACCCCACGGGCAAGGTCTTCACCCCGGAAGAACTGGATTTCATCGCAGGCCTGCTGGATACGCACGATGCCTACGCGGTGTGCGATGAGGTGTATGAACACCTCACCTTCAACACCCCCCATGTGTCCCTCATGACGCGGCCCGGCATGCGGGAGCGGTGCCTGCGCATTGGCAGCGCGGGGAAGAGTTTCTCGCTCACGGGCTGGAAGGTTGGCTACATCACGGCCCCCGCGCCGCTGGCGGCCGTGGTGGCCAAGGCCCATCAGAATCTGGTGTTTGCCACAGCCCCCAACCTGCAACGCGCCGTGGCCTTCGGCCTGAACAAGGATGCCCAGTATTTCAAGGATCTGGCTGCGGATATGGCCCGCAAGCGCGACATACTGTCCGCCGGCCTGCGTGGCGTGGGGCTGACAGTCCTGCCGTGCGAGGGCAGCTATTTCGTGATGGCGGACATCACGCCTCTGGCCCGCGGGCTGGATGATGTCGCCTTCGCCCGGATGCTGACGGAAGAGGCAGGCGTTACCACCATTCCTGCATCCGCCTTTTATGATCCCGCCAATGGCACCCCGCCGCGAAATCTGGTCCGCTTCGCTTTCTGCAAGCAGGAGAGTGTGTTGCAGGAGGCCATCCGCCGCATTGAGCACTGGGCCGGCAGACAGGGCTGAACACCCGCCGCTGGCAGCCGGAACGGGGGGCAGGAATTTTTCTGCTTCTGCGCCCTTTCCGAGCCTTGACGAGCATGCCGCGTTTCTCTACATGAGCGCTTGCTGTGTGGCGGATGTAGCTCAGCTGGTAGAGCGCCGGTTTGTGGTACCGGTTGTCGCGGGTTCGAGCCCCGTCATTCGCCCCAGCAAAATTTTCCCTTCGAAAATTATATAGTCAGCCAGACTGGAAGAAACCCCGGTCTGCTTCTGCGCGTCAGCGCCCTGGCGATGCCGCCTGTGGACCGAGAGCAGCAGGCAGAGCCACGGCCCCGCGTTCAGCCGCCGCAAAGCTTCAGGCCGATCACACAAACCACAATCCCGCCGATAAACAGCAGCCGCAGTGCGGACACTGGCTCATGAAACACAACCAGGCCGAACAGCACGGTTCCGGCCGTGCCAAGGGCGGTCCAGATTGCATAGGCCGTGCCAAGCGGGATGGTGCGCGTTGCGAGCTGCACCAGACCAATACTGCTCACAAGGCACAGCAGCAGGCCCGCAAACCAGCCAATATCCTGCCAGCCTCTGGCAAAGCGCATGCACGTTGTGAACCCGATTTCCAGAAACCCGCTTGCAATCAGATACACCCAGTTCACGCCGCACCCCTTCCGCAATTTTCCGAAAGCCAGAGGCTAGAGAGCGTTTGCGCAGGAGACAAGACAAGAAGCAAGCCAAGACAGGCTGGGCGAAGGTCTGCCCGCCCGGCCTGTCTTATACAGCCGCCTCTTATACAACCCGTGGCCTGCGCCACCGCGTCCTGATACAGGCCCTATCCTGATCAGGCCGTGCGCTCATACAGGTTGAGCGGTCACGTCTTCCGCAGCGGAGAGCCTTTCCGGCTGCGCCGCGCGGTGCTGGGCATCCCACCGGCGGGTCAGAGGCAGGCAGACCGCAAACAGCGCTGTGCAGCCTACCCCCAGCAGGAACAGCATGCGGAACAGACCCGCATAGACCGGCAGTGTCTGGGCCGGGTCCGCCGAAGCCACGGCAGGCCCCACAGCCGCCAGATTGGCCAGCGCACTGCCCAGATACATGGCCACACCATTGGACACGTTATAGCTGCCCATCATGAAGGCCCCGACATTGGCGGGCGCATAGCGCGCCACCACAGCGAGCCCGAGCGCGCTGATCAGCAACTCCCCAATGGAGAGCGCCCCATAGGCCCAGAACATCACCCAGGGGGACACCAGATGATTGCCGCCCGAAGCCGCGCTCCACCACCAGATGAGGAAGGAGGATGACACCAGCCCGAAGCCCACAATGAATTTTTCAGCAATGGGGAAGCTCCACCCGCGATCCTCCATGGTTTTGTAAAGCCAGGACAAAAGCGGGCTGGCCAGAATAATCCAGACCGGGTTCAGCGCCTGAAACTGCCCGGCAGACATATGGAACAGGGTCACGCCCCCCAGCCGGAAGGCCGTATCCACATCCCGCAGGGCGAACAGGGTCAGAGATGTCACCATCTGCTGGTAAAACACAAAATACAGCATGGTCTGCACAATCAGCAGATACGCCAACCGCAGGCCGGGGCGCACCGCGGCTGAGGCCCGCCGATACAGCAGTATCCACACCACCCCCACGCCCAGTGCTGCCAGCCACACGCAGGCGCGGCCCGCCGCAGGGTAGCGCAGCAGCCCGACCATAACCGCCAGAACCAATGCCACACCGCCCAGAACCGCCATCAGGCGGGAGAACACCAGCGGCTGGAAATCCGGAAGGGAGCCAACACTCGCCAGCCGTTTATGAAACAACCCGTAGAAGACCAGACCACACGCCAGCCCCGCCGAACACACCAGAAACGGGGGAGACCACCCGTAACGCTGCTGGAGCCACGGTGTCAGCAAGAGGGAGAATGTGGAGCCGATATTGACGCTCATATAATAGATGGTGAAGGCGACATCGATACGGGCATCGTCCCCTTCATAAATCCGGCGCACCAGATTGGCAGCATTGGATTTGAACAGCCCGTTCCCCACGGAAATCACGGCAAGGGCAGCAAACAGCGCCATCTGGCCGCCCAGACCCGCTCCCAGAAGGGCGTACCCCACTGTCAGCACCATCGCGCCCATCACCATCGTGCGGCGTGAGCCCAGGAGCCTGTCTCCCACCCAGCCCCCTATGGCTGGGGCGGCATAACTCACAGCGGAAAACGTGCCCCACAGCAGGTTTGCATGCGCATCTGAAAAGCCAAGCCGCTGGATCATGTAAAGCAGCAGGATGCCCTGCATGCCGTAGAAGCCGAACCGTTCCCACAGCTCGATGGCCAGCACGACGGAGAAGGACTGTGTTCGCGAAGGCACGGAAGACGCTGTAGCTGTCATGAGGTTCTGACCATATTGTGATACCCTTTCCTACACCGGATCGTCCGCAGGCATATAGCCTGCGTAAATCCGGCCTCCAACCACCCTAAACTGTGCGGAACATGCGCCGGGCAGCCGCGTCCTGTCTGAATTGTGAAGCGACAGACGTGCATGCAGCCCTTATCCCGTCCATCCGCCAGGCGCATGATACCCATACGCTTCATGCGACTTATCACGCCCCCGTTCGGGGAGAGGGAGTGTTCACCATGACAAAAATCAAAGTTAAAAATCCCGTCGTTGAGATGGATGGTGATGAGATGACACGGATCATCTGGCATTTTATCCGTGAGCGGCTGATCCTGCCGTATCTCGATATTGATCTGAAATATTACGATCTGGGCGTGGAACATCGTGACGCCACGGATGACCGCGTGACGGTTGAGGCCGCCGAAGCCACCAAACGCTATGGCGTGGCCGTGAAATGCGCCACCATCACGCCGGATGAAGCCCGCGTGAAGGAATTCGGGCTGAAGAAAATGTGGCGCTCCCCCAACGGCACCATCCGCAATATTCTGGATGGCACCATTTTCCGTGAACCCATCATCTGCTCCAACGTGCCGCGCCTTGTGCCGCACTGGACCAAGCCGATCGTGATCGGCCGCCATGCCTATGGCGATATCTATCGCGCGGTGGAAACCCGGGTGCCCGGCCCCGGCACGGTCACGCTGAGCTACGTGCCCGAAGGCGGCGGTGAGACCGTGACGCTGGACGTGCATGACTTCAAGGGCCCCGGCGTGGCACTGGGCATGCACAACACCCGCGCCTCCATTGAAGGCTTTGCCCGCGCCTCCCTCTCCTACGGGCGGGACCGCGGCATGCCGGTCTATCTCTCCACCAAGAACACCATCCTCAAAACCTATGATGGCCTGTTCAAGGACGTGTTTCAGGAGATTTATGACACGGAATTCAAGGCCGACTTTGAAAAGGCCGGTCTGACCTACGAACACCGCCTGATTGATGACATGGTGGCCTGCGCCCTGAAATGGCCCGGCGGCTATGTGTGGGCCTGCAAGAACTATGATGGCGATGTGGAAAGCGACATTGTGGCGCAGGGCTTTGGCAGCCTCGGGCTGATGACCTCCGTGCTGCTCAACCCGACGGGTGACGTGGTGGAAGCCGAAGCCGCCCACGGCACCGTAACGCGCCACTACCGTGAGCACCAGAAGGGCCGCCCCACCAGCACCAACCCCATTGCCTCCATTTTCGCATGGACGCGCGGGCTGGCTTACCGTGGCCGGTTTGATAACACCCCGGACGTGGTCCACTTTGCCGAAACGCTGGAACGCGTGTGTATCGACACCGTGGAAGGCGGCCAGATGACCAAGGACCTCGCCCTTCTGGTCGGTAAGGACGCCAAATGGCTCAACACACAGGACTTCCTTGATGTGCTGGATGCCGGGCTGAAAAAGGCGCTGAAAGCGGCCTGAGTCGTATTAAAAAGACCGGAACGGGGACTGTGCGCAGGTCGATGCCTGCCGCACAGTCCCCTTTTCTTTTTAGTGCTGGACGAGTGCTCTGAACGTTGTCTCGTTCGGTTTGTCATGCCACACTGAGCCACGCGTCAGACGTTACACGTTAAAAACTTTACCTGCTCATACACACCATTCCGAGCACGCGAGTTCGCTTCAGATTTGCGCTGCGCAAAATTTACAAGTATACAATTTTTGGAAAGAGAAGTTTTATGCCAGACATAAGTTTTTACTTAAAAAATCTCATAAAAATCATTTGAATACACTATTTTTCAGCTCTTTCTCCGCGGAGGCTGACTGGAACGAGCCCGGAATCTATACTCCAGAACTTAGCTATAGGCTTGTAAAACCAGAAAATTATCTTGCTGTGTTTAATATTGATATCGACTATTGATCAAAAGAAATAGATGATGAAGTTTCCGAAAAATAAAATGATAAAGAAAATTATTTCCGTATTAGTTTTTGTAAATATTTATTATTTTGCACTTTACTGCAAATCTATACATGATTATTTTCTAATACATAACCGTTCTGGAACTATTTTTTACAGATTTTTTGAAACATTCTTTTCGTTTTATATTCTTTTTTCTGTCCATATATTTTTGGAGCTTTTATTGTGTTTTACATCATCAAAAATAAAGATTAAATTTTTACGCGCTATATTAGAATTCAGTATACCCGCAGTAATGATTTTTTGGTTTTTCTATCAGGTTAAATACGGGCAAGGCCCGCAAGGGGAAGCCGATATCAGTGAATTCTCTTCCTTTTCCGAAAGACTATTCGCATCTTTTTATGAAAATGTTCCCTTAATTGCCAGCCTTTTACTCATTCGAAATATTTATTTCAAAGCACACACGCACGGTAAGGAAAGAGCCAGACACTGATGCGTTTCCTGGCCATTGAAAATTCTCTGGCCTTACCGGAACAAGACCGAGGGAGGTCCAGCCCAGGAAAGTCGATCATGAGTTCACATACCGCGTTTGCCACTCAGAGCGCATACACCCGCTTGGCCGGGGCTTAGAGAGCCCCTGAGCCTTACCCTATTGCGCGCGGTGCATACCTGTCGCAAAAACAGGGCCACACCATCCGGCCAGAAAGGGAGACGCACCGCGCCATGACGGATATGCCGATTGAGACAGATGTCGCCATTATCGGCGCTGGCCCCACGGGCCTTTTTGCGGCCTTCCAGTGCGCCATGCTGCGCCTGCGGTGCGTGCTGATTGATGTCCTGCCGGAAGTGGGCGGCCAGTGTGTGGCGCTGTACCCCGAAAAGCCGATTTACGATATTCCCGCCTGCCCCGCTGTGGAAGGCGCGCAGTTGATTGCCAATCTGGAACAGCAGATCGCGCCGTTTGATATCCCGCGCCTGCTGAAGCACCGGATTGAAAGCCTGAGCGGCCACCGGGGCGCCTTCACGCTGGGCACGGACAAAGGCACGACTGTGCACGCCAAGGCCGTGATTATTGCAGCCGGTGCCGGCGCGTTCGGCCCCAACCGGCCGCCGCTGGAAGGGCTTGAAGCCTTTGAAGAAAGCGGTGCCGTTCAGTATTACGTCCGCCGCAAAACTGATTTTGAAAACCGGCGTATTGTCATTGCCGGTGGCGGGGATTCCGCTCTGGACTGGGCACTCGCCCTGAAAGACAAGGCGGAAAAACTGTATCTGGTGCATCGGCGTGACCGCTTCCGCGGGGCACCGGAAAGCCTGCGCCTGCTGGATGAAGCCGTGGCCGCAGGGCAGATTGAAAAAGTGGTGCCATACCAGCTCCACGCCCTGCACGGGGCCAATGGCACGCTGGAACGCGTGGAAGTGGCGGATCTGGATGGCGCAACCCGGCATCTGGAGGCAGATACGCTGCTGCCCTTCTTCGGGCTGGCCACGGACCTCGGCCCCATTGCCCGCTGGGGGATGGACACTGTCCGCTCCACCATTCCGGTCACGCCGTCCTCCTGCGAGACAAGCCTTGCGGGGGTCTTCGCCATTGGGGATGTCGCAACCTATCCGGGCAAGCTCAAGCTGATCCTGCAAGGCTTCAGTGAGGCCGCCATGGCCGCCCACTCTATTTACCCGATCGTGAACCCTGATCAGGCCCTGCACTTCGAATATTCCACCAGCAAAGGCGTTCCGGCGGCCTGACGCGGGCCAGAGATGAAAAGCCCTGCTCCGGCGTGCAGACCATGCCTGAGCAGGGCCAAAACTCCGCACCCAATGTCATGAAAGTTTCAAACCGGCCTGTGCGGGCATCCCCTATAGTCCCCGCCGCAGAACATGACCTGTGGCGATAAAGGGAAGACGATGAGCGATCAGGATCTGGGCTATCTGTCCGCGGAAGAACGCGAACGCGTACAGATGCGCCGTGAAATTATTGATGATCTTGACGAGGAATTTGAGCTCTCTCTGGAAGAAGACGCCGCAGGCGGCACACTGGATGCTGAAGACCGCGCTTTCCGGCGCATCTATTTCCGTGAACTGGTCCGCCTTCAGGGCGAACTGGTCAAGCTTCAGGACTGGGTAAAGGCAACCGGCCACCGCGTGGTGGTGCTGTTTGAAGGGCGTGATGCCGCTGGCAAGGGCGGCGCCATCAAACGCATTGCCCAGCGCCTCAACCCCCGGATCTGCCGCGTGGCCGCCCTGCCCGCCCCGAACGACCGGGAACGCACGCAGTGGTATTTCCAGCGCTATGTCGCGCACCTGCCTGCGGCGGGGGAAATCGTGCTGTTTGACCGGAGCTGGTACAACCGCGCCGGTGTGGAACGCGTGATGGGGTTCTGCTCTGATGAAGAGTATGAAGAATTTTTCCGCTCCGTGCCGGAATTCGAACGCATGCTTGTCAACAGCGGCATTCAGATCATCAAGTTCTGGTTCTCCATCACGGATGATGAGCAGGAAGCCCGCTTCCGCGCCCGGATTGAAGACCCGCTGAAGCAGTGGAAACTCTCCCCCATGGATCTGGAAAGCCGGAAACGGTGGGAAAGCTATACCCTCGCCAAGGAAGTCATGCTGGAGCGCTCCAGCATTCCCGAAGCACCGTGGTGGGTTGTGCAGGCCGTGGAAAAAAAGCGCGCCCGCCTGAACTGCATCGCGCATCTGCTGTCTCTGGTGCCCTACCAGCCTGTGGCGCACCCTGATGTGGTTCTGCCGCCCCGTATTTTCCATCCGGATTATGAACGCCAGCCCACCCCGGCACACATGATCGTGCCTGAACTCTACTAAACTCCGCATTTTCACTGAAACAGGATGCACGCTTCTGGCTTGCGCCGGGAGCGTGCTTTGGCAGTGGCAGGCACACCCCGTTCACGCGAGTGACACCCCGCTTTCCCCGGTGACATTTTACCCGCCAATTTACCCGCCAGAGCTTACCGACCTTGCCTTCTGCGCTTCCGCGCGGAAGAGCATCACCCGGGCCTGTCTTGCCACCAGACGCAACTCTGCCCCCTGAAGACTGCATCCCCCAGCCTTTTGCAAGCCTCCGCCGGACGATGATAAAGGAACAGTTCATCAGGTCAGGGGGAGGCAGGACATGGAAAAAGACGGTTGGGAAGGCGGTCGGCTTCTCATCAATCTTGCCGCCATCGCCGCGAATTACGCGCAGCTTAGCGCACTGGCCGGGCCTGCGGAATGCGGCGCGGCTGTCAAAGCCAACGCGTATGGGCTGGGGCTGAAGGAAGTCAGCCAGACACTCCATCAGGCCGGATGCCGCACGTTTTTCGTAGCCCATCTGGCGGAAGGCGTTGCCCTGCGCCAGTGTGTGGGGGAAGACAGCCGTATTTTCGTGCTGCACGGCCCGCCCCCCGGCACAGCCAACGCCTTCCTCACGCATGCCCTCCTGCCCGTGCTCAACAGCCTGCCTCAGGTGCAGGAATGGCAGGCGCTGGCCCACGCACAGGGGCGCATGCTGCCCGCCGCCCTTCAGGTGGACAGCGGCATGTCCCGCTTCGGGCTGACTGAAGCGGATGTGGAACATCTGACCACCCACACACAGGCTCTAACCGGCCTGGACGTTGTTCTGGTGATGAGCCATCTGGCCTGTGCCGATGCCCCCGAGCACCCGCTGAACCAGCGCCAACTCACCACCTTTCTCAGGCTGAAGCAGCGCCTGCCCGCCGCCCCGGCCAGCCTTGCCGCATCCTCGGGCATTTTTCTGGGGCAGGACTGGCATTTTGACCTCGTCCGCCCCGGCGCGGCCCTTTATGGCATCAACCCCACACCGGGCCGCCCCAACCCCATGCACCCCACCATCCGGCTTCAGGCCCGCGTGATCCAGACACGGCTGGTGCCCGCCGGAGCCTGCGTGGGGTATGGCGCAACCTTTACCGCCGCGCAGGACACATCCGTGGCCCTGCTCGGCATCGGCTATGGGGATGGCTTCCCCCGCAGCCTCGGGGGGCGCGGCTTTGTGGTCTCTCCAGACTGGCCTGACATCAAATTACCAATAATTGGCCGTATCTCCATGGACTCGCTGGCCGTGGACCTCACTCCCCTTGCCACAGCCGGTGTGCCGCTTCCGCCCGCCGGCGCGGTGTTTGACCTGATCGGACCGCACGCCCCTCTTGATGAGATTGCGTTTCTGGCAGACACCATTGGCTATGAGCTTCTGACGGACCTTGGGCACCGCTACCACCGTCTTCATTACGATCCCCGGAAAGGATGACAGTGTGAAAATCATCATTCTCGGCGCTGGCGTTATCGGCGTGACCTCTGCCTGGTATCTGAACAGGCTGGGCCATGAAGTGACTGTCGTGGACCGCCAGCCGGAACCGGGGCTGGAAACATCCTTTGCCAATGCCGGGCAGGTTTCTCCGGGCTATTCCACTCCGTGGGCCGCTCCCGGCCTGCCGATAAAAGCGATGAGCTGGATGATGCAGCGGCACAGCCCGCTGGTTATCCGCAAGCGCATTGATTTCGCCATGTTCCGGTGGATCGAGCAGCTTTTGAAAAACTGCAACACACACGCCTATGATATCAACAAGGGCCGTATGCTGCGGGTTGCTGAATATAGCCGCGACTGTCTGGATGCCCTGCGGGAAGAGACCGGCCTGACCTATGATGGCCGGCAGCGCGGGCTGATCCAGCTTTTCCGCACTGAAAAGCAGATCGACAAAGCCTATCACGACATGAAGCTGCTCTCTGAGAGCGGCATCCCGCACGAACTGCTGAATGTGGATCAGGTTCTGGAGCACGAACCCGGCCTCTCCCACGCGCGCGGGCTGCTGAAGGCGGGGCTGTATCTACCGGGAGACCAGTCGGGCGATGCCCACATCTTCACCCAGCGTCTGGCAAAAATGGCGGCTGCGCAGGGGGTCACCTTCCTGTACAAAACCACCATCCGGGGGATAGATGCCGCCGCGGACGAAATCATGTCCATCCGCACCAGCGCGGGCCATCTGCGGGCGGATGCCTATGTGGTTTCCATGGGGAGTTACAGCCCACTGCTGCTCAAGCCGCTGGGCGTGCACCTGCCGGTCTACCCGGTGAAGGGCTACTCCCTCACCCTGCCGCTCACGGATGAAAGCCATGCCCCGCTTTCCACCGTGAATGATGAAACCTACAAGGTGGCCATCACGCGTCTGGGCAACCGTATCCGCGTTGGCGGCACGGCGGAACTTACCGGGTATAATCTGCGCCTCAGCCCGGACCGGCGGGAAACGCTGGAGCTCTCATTTTCTGAACTGTTCGGCGGGGGAGATCTTTCCGCCGCCACCTACTGGACAGGCCTGCGGCCCAACACGCCGGATGGCACGCCGGTTATCGGCCCTGTTCCGCGCTTCAGCAATCTATGGCTCAACACGGGGCATGGCACGCTGGGCTGGACCATGGCCTGCGGCTCCGGCCGTATTCTGGCGGACATGATCCACGGCAGAAAGCCGGATATTCCGGTGCTGGACCTCTCCATCAGCCGCTATGGCTGAGAAAGGCGCAAGCATACAAAAAGGGCCGGAGGAGCAATCCCCCGGCCCTTTTTTGTTGCGGCACGAGGCCCGAAAGCCCCCTGCCACACACCTTTTCAGGCCTGATTACTGGCCAGCAGCGGCGTCAGAAGCAGCAGGAGCAGCTGCTTTCTTGCCTTTATGGCCGTGGTGATGCTTGCCGTGGTGGTGCTTGCCTTTCTGCTTTGCGCCTTCTTCCTTGGCGGCTTCAGGAGCAGCCGGAGCAGCAGCTTCAGGAGCAGCGGCGGCAGGGGCAGCAGCAGCCGGAGCGGCAGGTGCAGAAACGGCGGGAGCAGCAGGGGCAGCCGGAGCGGCAGGTGCAGCAGCTTCCTGAGCGAAAGACGGAGCAGCAGCGCCCATCAGGGCAACGGTAGACAGAACTGCAAGAAGGCGACGAGAAATCATAATCATGTCTCCAAAAATATCTGAGACGTCAGGGGTCCCGACCAGTACGCCAGAAGTCGTATGACGAGCTGCATCCGTCTGGCTGAGCAGTTTGATAGCATGACAGTCTCGTCACGTCTCGAATTAAAATTCAGAAATAACAGCGGGTTGTCGTGAGTGTGACACGCCCCAACCCTTATCTTGCCACATTGTTTTTCAGGGCTTCAAAGCCGTGCCGGATCGCTCTTGCGGCTAAAAACACAGGCATTTCACCCTGTTGGCAAAAAGGTCTGCCCTGATGCGTCTCCCCCACCCGGCCTGAGCCGGAGGGAGGAGATCCCTGCCAGCTTACCCGTACGGGCAGACCAGCATGGCAGGGATGCACACCTTGCGCAAAGGCGGAAGGATCAGGCCTTGTCGCCTGAACGTTCGCGCTTCTTGCGCTCGTTGGGGTCCAGATAACGCTTGCGCAGACGAATGGCGGAGGGGGTGACTTCCACCAGTTCGTCATCTTCAATGTAGGCAATAGCCTGTTCCAGAGACATCCGGCGCGGCGGTGTGAGCACCAGCGCATCATCCTTGCCGGATGCGCGCATGTTGGTCAGCTTCTTTTCGCGAACGCCGTTCACTTCCAGATCGTTTTCGCGGGAATGCTCACCGATGATCATGCCGACGTAAACTTTTTCGCCCGCATCAACAAACAGCGTGCCACGGTCCTGCAGGGAGAACAGGGAGTACGTGGTGGTGTTGCCATCTTCCGCGGAAATCAGGGAGCCGTTACGGCGGCCTTCAATGGAGCCCGCATAAGGCTGATAGCCGTGGAACAGACGGTTCATGATACCCGTGCCGCGTGTGTCGGTCAGGAATTCACCATGATACCCGATCAGCCCGCGAGAGGGGATGATGAAGGTCAGGCGCACCTTGTCGCCACCGGAGGGGCGCATGTCCTGCATCTGGCCCTTGCGGAGAGACATCTTCTCCACAACCACGCCGGAATAGGGCTCGTCCACATCGATCATGACTTCTTCAAACGGCTCTTCGCGCTCACCGGTTTCCTCGTTCGTGCGGTACAGCACGCGCGGGCGACCGATGGTCAGTTCGAAGCCTTCACGGCGCATGGTTTCAATCAGCACGCCAAGCTGAAGTTCACCACGACCAGCCACTTCAAACGCTTCGCTTTCCGGGCTTTCTGAAACGCGGATAGCGATGTTGCTTTCCGTTTCCTTGAACAGACGGTCACGAATCTGGCGGGATGTCACCTTCTTGCCTTCACGGCCACCCAGAGGGCCATCGTTCAGGCGGAAGGTCATGGAGAGGGTCGGCGGATCAACCGGAATGGCTGCCAGCGCTTCTGTCACTTCCGGAGAAGCAATCGTGTCCGGGATGGTGGCTTCGGAAAGACCGGCCACGGCCACAATGTCACCCGCCGCCACTTCTTCAACCGCCACGCGGTCCAGACCACGGAAGGACAGCAGCTTGGTCAGGCGGCCTGTTTCCACCACGGAGCCATCGGCCCGCAGCACCTTCACCGGCATGTTCACGCGTGCGCGGCCCTGTTCGACACGCCCCGTGAGCACGCGGCCCAGGAAGTTGTCGTTCTCAAGGATGGTTGCCGTCATGGCGAACGGCTTTTCCTTGTCGAGCGCGGGGGCCGGAACATGCTTGAGGATCAGGTCAAACATGGGGCTGAGGTCCTTGCGCGGACCTTCGAGTTCCACATCAGCCCAGCCCTGGCGGCCAGACGCGTAAAGCATCGGGAAATCGAGCTGTTCATCATTCGCACCGAGAGAGGCGAACAGATCGAAAATTTCGTTGTGCACTTCATCCGGGCGGGCATCGCCACGGTCAATCTTGTTGACCACAACAATCGGGCGCAGGCCACGGGCCAGAGCCTTGCCAACCACGAACTTGGTCTGAGGCAGCGCGCCTTCCGCCGCATCGACCAGCACCACAGCGCCGTCCACCATGCTCAGGATACGTTCCACTTCCCCGCCGAAGTCGGCGTGTCCGGGTGTATCAATGATGTTGATGCGCGTGTCTTTCCAGACAACGGAGGTGCACTTGGCAAGAATGGTGATACCACGCTCACGTTCCAGATCATTGCTGTCCATGGCGCGTTCAGCAACGTGCTGATGCTCATGGAACGAGCCGGACTGTTTCAGCAGTTCATCAACGAGAGTCGTCTTGCCATGATCGACGTGAGCAATGATGGCGATATTGCGGATATCCATGAAAGAGGCCTGATTTTCCCTACACGCTACGCCGCCACCAACGGTTGTCTGTCGGGGCGGTTCATTCGCGGTCTATAATTTCGCTGGCCTGTTGATAATCGCCAGCGCGAAATATTGCACGTAAAATCCTCACAAGGTCCCCAACTCTTCGCCCGCTCCAGCCCTTGCGCAGCCCAGCTACGGCATTTTTGCACCCCTCCTCATAAGGGCGCGCCATTGGACAGTGCGCGTAAATGGAATTAAGGATCACTCTCAACACCAGCACTTTCACCCGCCAGAGCAGGACAATGCAGCCGTGCGCCTGAACGAGCTTCCCCTCCATTGTCAGGGCATTATTGACCACGTAGCCCCCCTCACCCAGCCAGACCCCATTGCGCGGCGGCTGGAAGAGTTTGGCTTTGTTCCGGGTGAACCTGTGACGGTTGTGGCCTACGGCCCCTTTGGGAGAGACCCCATGGCTGTGGAAATCGGCTTCACCCGCTTCGCCCTGCGCCAGTCTGAAGCCGCCCGAGTGGTCATGCAGGACACATCACGCACGCCCCCCGCAGCAGGGGCGCTGGACCCGGCACTGCACACCATCTCCCCCGACAGTCTGGAGGATGCATGACACACTCCTCCCCCCACCAGCCCCGCCCCCTGCGTGTGGCGCTGGTGGGTAACCCCAACTGCGGGAAGACAGCCCTTTTCAACCAGTTGACCGGCAGCCGCCAGAAGGTGGCGAACTACGCCGGGGTCACCGTGGAGCGCAAGGCTGGGTGGCTGATCACCCCCGCCGGGCGAAGGGTGCAGATTCTGGACCTGCCCGGCACCTACAGCCTGCATGCCACCAGCCCGGACGAGGCCGTGACGCGGGATGTCTGTCTGGGTGTCTATAAAGGTGAACCCGCGCCAGACATGCTGGTGAACGTACTGGCGGCCACCAACCTGCGCCTGCACCTCCGCTTCGCGCTGGAACTGCGGCAGCTTGGCCGCCCGATGCTCATCGTGCTGAACATGGTTGATGCCGTGCGCAGACAGGGGCTGGAAATTGATGTGCCGCGCCTGCAGGCGGAACTTGGTGTGCCGGTTGTCACCGCCATTGGCATCCGGCGGCGCGGCGCGGCCAAGCTTGTGCAGGCGCTGGATGGCCCCATGCCGCCCGCCCCAACCCCTCTGCCTGAGGGCACGGACCTGCACGCAGAAGTCCGCCGCCTGATGGCCCTGTGCGTGCGCCGCACCACAGACCGTAACCCCCGGCTTGATGCCCGGCTGGACCGCTGGGTGCTGCACCCGGTGTGGGGCATGCTCATTCTGCTGGGCCTGCTGTTCATCATGTTTCAGGCCGTGTTCTCATGGGCGCAGCCCTTTATGGACCTGCTGCAACAGAGCATGGATCAGCTCGGAGCCTTTGTGGGCACCCTGCTGCCCGAAGGCATTCTGCGCAGCCTGATTGTGGATGGCGTGATTGCCGGGGCGGGCACGGTGATTGTGTTCCTGCCCCAGATCCTCATCCTGTTCCTGTGGATTCTGGCGCTGGAGGAATCCGGTTACCTGCCCCGCGCGGCCTTCATGCTGGACAGGCTGATGGCCGCAGCCGGGCTGAGCGGGCGCTCCTTCATCCCGCTGCTGTCCAGCTTTGCCTGCGCGGTGCCGGGTATCATGTCCACCCGCACCATCCAGAACCCGCGGGACCGCATGGTCACCATTCTGATCGCCCCGCTGATGACATGCTCCGCCCGGCTGCCGGTCTATGCGCTGCTCATCAGCGCGTTTGTGCCGTCCCGCACGGTGCTGGGGCTGTTCAACCTGCATGGGCTGGTGCTGTTCGCGCTCTATGCGGCGGGCGTGCTGAGCGCGCTTGTGGTGGCCCGTGTGCTCAAGCGGCGGGATACGGAGGAACATCCGCTGCTGATGGAACTGCCCGGCTACCGCCTGCCGGGCCTGCAAAGCCTGAGTATTGAACTATGGCAGCGGGCGCGCATTTTTCTCTCCCGCGTGGGCACCATCATCCTGACCCTCAGCGTGATCATGTGGGCGCTCTCCAGCTTTCCCGCACCGCCGGAAGGGACCACCGGCCCTGCTATCGACTGGAGTCTGGCAGGCCGCATCGGGCATCTCATGCAGCCGCTGTTCTCCTTTATCGGCTTTAACTGGCAGATCTGCGTAGCGCTCATCCCCGGTCTGGCCGCGCGTGAAGTGGCGGTAAGCAGTCTGGCCACGGTCTATTCCGTAGGGGCTTCGGAAAGTGATGCCGCCGCCCAGCTTGTCCCGCTGCTCTCCGCCCAGTGGAGCCTTGCAACGGCGTTCTCTTTGCTGGCATGGTACGTGTATGCGCCGCAGTGTTTTTCCACACTCGCGGTTATCCGGCGGGAAACCGGGTCCTGGCGGCTGGTGTGGATTTCGGTCTTTTACCTGTTTGGCATGGCGTATGCCGCCTCTTTCCTCACCTACCACATCACCCGCTTTTTCACCGGCTGATGCGCCCGCCGCGGCTGATAACAGGAGGACTCCTGTGATACAGAGTGTTCTGGTTACCCTTATTGTTCTTCTCTGCGCAGCCTACTGGCTCCAGAAAATGGCTCCGGCCACGCTTATGCCCTTCTGGCGTGCACTGGCATCCGTCCTGCGCACCACGCATGTGCTCCCCCGCCTGCGTGCCCGCGCCGAGCAGTTGGCCATGCCCCCGCTCCCCCGCACCGGGTGCGGCAGTTGCAGGAACTGTGACGGGAGCAAGGGGGGCGGCTGCCACTAACACCCCGCTTCCTTACGCGCTTTTATCTGCCCCCTGACGCCTGTCGTCTGGCCAGAAAATCCCGTGGCGCGAGGCCAACCACGCGCCGGAAGTCACGCGCAAAATGCGCCTGGTCACAATAGCCCAGCTCTGCCGCCACAGCGGCAAGAGTGGCTCCGCCCTTCGCCAGACACTCTGCGGCTTCCTGAAGCCTGAAACGCTGGATGACCCATTTGGGCGGAACACCCAGATACTCACGAAAAAGCCGCTGCAAAGAGCGTTCGCTCAGCCCTGATACCCGCATAAGGTCGGACACGGAGCGCATATCCGGGGCAGCCCGGACATGCTCGACAAGATCACGCAGAAAGCCCGGCTGCGGATCAACCGTTTGCGCAATCCCGCGCAGAGCGGCCTCGGCATAAGCTGCCTTTTCGGCCACGGATGCACTTGCGAGCAGCATGCCGATACAGGCGCGATCCCAGACAGACAGGTCCAGCGGCACGGTTTTGTCCGTAAGCGTGTGAGCTGGGGCACTGTCAAAGTGGCGGAACATGGCGGGACGGAATTTGATCCCGAAAACCTCACCTTGCCCCTGCACAGTGCGCATGAATTTCCTGCTGACAAGTCCTGTGACGGTCGCATCCTGCTTCTCGAACACGATGTGCACCGATGGATAGGGCAGAACTTCAGAAACCAGCTCTTCCGCAGTATCCCACCGCACCCACCAGAAATGCTCCACCACCGGGGCCAGATCTGCTGACGGCACAATACGCCCGGTGCTGATCCCCGCGGGAAGGGAGAGAATGGCGCGATCCAACGAGGGGGGCGCTTCTGTCGGGTTTTTACAAGCCATCACGCATATTCGGGTCTACAGTCTTCACTCCGCGTGTGAGGATACCCCGATGCATGAAAAATCCGCCACTCTTTTGATCAAAGCACCCCGTGCCGCCGTGTGGGAAGCCCTCACGTCTCCCCCCATCATCGAACGCTACTTCTTTGGCACGGTGCTGAAGACGGACTGGCGCGTTGCATCGCCAATGCTCTTCAGCGGGACGTATCAGGGCAGAACCTACGAAGATCACGGCACGGTTCTGACCTTCGCGCCCCCCACCAGCCTTTCCTACAGTTACTGGTCCAGTTTTTCAGAAACGGAAGACCGACCGGATACACGGCTGATTGTCGGATATTTTCTGGAGGATGACGGGGAGAGCACACACCTCACTGTCACAACCTCCAACTGCGCGACAGAAGAGCAGGCACAGCATAGTGTGGAAACCTGGCAGGTTGTCCTGAATGGATTGAAGGCCCTGCTGGAGACTACACCACAGCCTCCGGCCTGAGGCGCAACCGGAAAGCCGGACCCACCGGGCCTGAGCGGGCTTTTGCCCGACAGGTCCGGTCTGAAAAGGCCTCAGTAAGTAAAGCTGACTTCACCCAGGAACATTCTTCCGGCAGACGGCGTTGCACGGTTGGCAAACAGGCTCTGATAATTCAGGCGGTTTGCAAGATTGTAGCCGTTCATGGAAATTTTCCAGTGCCTGCCAAACCGGTGGGAAATCACGGCGCTGAAATCCAGATTGGCCGGCACACGCACTGTATTGGCCGCATTCAGCCAGACATGCTGCCGCCACGTGACTCCGCCCCCGAACGAGATATTGTAAGGAGTTTTTGCAAACGCGTTATAGACAGACCAGAGTGTCGCCTGATTATGCGGCACATACTGAATATTCTTGCCGCGATTTGCCGCGGTGGCTGAATAGGTTGTGTGACTGTCATACAGCGCGTAGGTCGCCGTCACGTTCCAGCCCGGCAGGATAAGCCCGCCTACGGAAAGCTCCAGCCCCTGATTGCGCTGCCGGTCTGAAGAGCCCTGCACTTCACCCGTCACAGGGTCCATATTCACGGCGTTCCCTTTATCCAGCCGGAAGAGAGAGGCCGTCGCGCCAATCCGGTCATGAAACAGGCTGTATTTTGCACCAAGTTCATAAAGCTGAGATGTCTCGGGGCTGGCGAAGGAGTTCGAGCCGGGGCGAATAGGCACGGAACCATTGGTCACATACATCCCCATGGGGGTGGTGGAGCTGGCCCACGTGAAATAATAGGTCTGGCGCGCATCCGGTGTCACCACGAGGCTGACATTGGGGTTGAACACCCCGCTGACATCATGAAAGTGGCTGTCAGGATTTTTCTCAACATCACCACCTGTCAGGTTATAGCTTGTCTGCCAGCGGTCCCAACGGAACCCGCCTTTGACAGAGAGCCAGTCTCTCAGCCAGATCTGGTCAAACAGGAACAGCCCGGTATCAAACCCGTAGCCACTGCTGTGCGATTTCGCGTGCAGGCTCCCCAGAGAAACCAGACCATCCGGATTCATATCCCCCGGCACAAGGTCCAGATTCCCCACATCGGGGTTCGGGTCCACAAGGCTGGCATAGGGTTTGGGGTTCAGATAAGTGGATTGTGACCGCACATCACTCACGCGCTCAATATCAAACCCGGCCACAAGCTGGTGCCGCAGGAAGCCTGTGTTGAAATTGGCCACCATGGAAGCAACATTCTGCACGGACCAGCTCCTCTGCTGATACGGCAGGGGGGCCTGGAAGGTGCCTGGCCCGCTGCCATCGCCCGCCCCATTGGGGCCAGAGCGCGCCACCAGCGCCTCCGCCGGGTCTCCATTGAAATACGTGTTCACGCAGGTTGTGTCACAGGTGGCCTTGGAAGCCGCAAAAGTCCGGTAATACTGGCCGCCGCGCAGGTCATCATAAATGGTGATATGATCGTTTACCTTATAGGTGAAACGGGCGGTTTCCATATTATCGTTCGTGGCGTTCTGGTCACTGGTCGTGCCATACCAGTTGGTGCGTTTCACACCATATTCCGTAATCGGCATGCCGTATGCCGCGCCCGGTTTTGTCACAACCGGCACACCGAAATCCGGCACGGAGTTTTCCTGCTGATGCATATATTGCAGCACCAGCGTGGCCCGCTTGCCCAGACCAAAGGCAAGGGAGGGTGCCACACCCCAGCGATGCGAATAAATGAAGTCCCGGCCAACAACATTATGCTCATCCCCCATGCCGGTCAGGCGGAATGCGGTGGAGCTGTCCAGCTTCTGGTTGATATCCAGCGTGCCCCGGTAATAGCTCCCTGAACCGCCGGTAAATTCAGCGGCATAGCGGTTTTTCAACCCTGGGGTTTTGGTCACCATGTTAATGGCGCCGCCTGTCGTGCCATTCCCGAAAACTTCCGATGATGGCCCCTTGATGACGGAAACAGAGTCAAAATTGAAAGAATCCCGGGAGTAGACACCAAAGTCCCTCAACCCGTCTTCATAGATATCATTCTGCGCCTGAAAGCCCCGGATCAGGAACTGGTCTCCATTCATGCCACCTGCCCCCTCCCCGATGGAGGCCGTCACACCGGGCACGTTTCGCAGGGCTTCGTCCAGAGATTTCACATTCTGCTGGCGCATCAGCGCCTGTGGCACAACGTTGATGTTCTGCGGTGTGTGCATCACATCCTGCGGCATGCGGGAGAGGCCCACTGACTCATGCATGGTGTTAAACCCATGCCCTCTGACAATCAGGCGCTCTTCATCCACAGAGAACACGCTTCCAGGTTCAGTGGTGCCGTCCGCAGGGTGCGAGTCAGGCCGCGGGCGTTTGGTTTCACGCGCGCCACGCTCTTTGCTCTCTTCATGCGCTGTCTCGAGAGGAGAGGCCCAGGCATGCGCAGAAAGAAAGAGCGCCCCCGCAACAGACACAGGCGTGAGAGACGCCCGATACACTTTAACCATTCGCCAGCCCTTTCGCAGAAATATCAGGATTGGCACCTATAAGACGAAAATAAGAATTATTCGCAACTATTTTTTTCAAAATAAGGCAAATCATGCGCTGTGCGCATTCCTGATAAACTCTTGATGCATAAATCCACACATACCGCCCCATTATCCGGCACGGTTGCCGCTGCCCCGTCACCCTGCCTCCAAGCTCAGGCCTCATTCTTTGAGGTAGAAGATAACACATGCTGCAATATGGATAGCTGGCATGAACGTATGAGCGCCGCGATCGTATCGTATTGCGACACGCCGCCAGTCCTTGAGCTTTGCGAACATGTTTTCGATGAGGGGGCGCTTTTTATGCAGATGCCAATTATAAGGCAGCTTTGATTTCCGGTTCTTTTTCAGTGGAATACAGGCAGTGCTATTCCGCTCTGCGAGAGACGGCCTGGGAATTCCTCGACCATCTCCTGAGCGTCATTCCTTACCGGATCCATACCATTCTGACCGACAACGGAATCCAGTTCGCTAAACAGCCCCGTAATCGCAATACGGCCTGATCGCACCCCATGCGCTTCGAGATGATCTGCGAAGCGCATGGAATCGAACACCGTCTGACAAAGCCCAATCATCCATAGACAAATGGTCAGGTGGAACGGATGAACCGGACAATCAAGGCTGCCACCGTCAAACGCTTCCATTACGACAGTCATGAGCAGTTGAGGACACACCTCAACGACTTCATGGCAGCCTATAACTTCGGGCGAAGGCTCAAGACCCTCAATGGGCTCACGCCTTACGAATATGTCTGCAAAATCTGGACGTCAGACCCAGAAAAATTCATCATCAATCCAACCCATCAAATCACGGGACTAAACAGCCAGCTCACTCTTCTTGCAACGTCGACGCTGGTGACAGCCTCACCAGGCGCCATGTATGGCCTCCTACCGTCAGCACACATAGAGCGAACGCCGTTATCGAACAGAATAAAAATGGCAACGGAGATAACGCAATCCGCAGATTAAAGCCGGACAGCCAGTTGCTCATCAGCAAAGCCGCCAAGGCCGAACCGGCTACACAGGCGGGCCAGACCGGGCGCAAGAACCGGTCTAACATCAACCGCAGAACCTGACTGCTTGTAGCACCAAGCGTGCGACGCAGGCCGATTTCGAACCGGCGTCGTGCCACGTCGAAGGACACCAGCCCGTAAACCCCCATCACCGAGATTGCGACCGCCACGCCTGCCCCGATCACCATAAGGCGGGCCAAGGCCCGCTCCGGGGTCGCGGCATCCGCCATCATTGCTTCGACCGTCTGGGCCTCGAACACTAGCCCCGGTGCATGTCCATGCCAGACCTGCCCTAAGTCCGTAATGACATCCCGTATCGGGCGCCCTTCGATCCGAACCAAGCCCGAGGCATAGTCATAGGGTCGTGACTGATAGAAATAGAGAGCTGGCTGAGGTGCCCCACGGGAAGACGTAAACCGGACATTGTCCAGAACCCCGACCACAACCAACGGATGCGAACTGCTGCTTCCGAATTTGAGCCGCGCCCCCAATGCCGCATGCGGGCTGGCATAGCCAAGTTTCGCCGCCAGGTTCGCGTCGATCATAATATTCTGCGTCATTCCGGGCGGTGCGTCTTTATCTGGTGTGTCATCAAGGCCGTGCGCCGCATCGAGCGTGCGGCCCGCCAGTACCTTGATCCCCATTGTTTCCGCATAATGCCCGCCCGTTTCTTGCCAAGAAATGTCGACGCGGCGATCGGGCGTATCGGCCCGACTGACGCTACCGCCACTGGCAAAGCCACCGTCGCCGGGTAGCGACCACCCGGTCGTCACGCTCACAACGCCTGGAATAGCGCGAATCGCATCGAGCATCGGCTGGCGCGCTTGCTTTGGAACAGCATCAAGCGCACCAATGCTAACAATGCCGCTACGGGCGAAACCCAGACTGGCAGTCGTCTCGAACCGCGATTGTGCCAGCACCACGAGAGCGCAAATACTCAAGCCGACAGCGAACGCAAATTGGAACCCCACCAATATTGTCCTGACCGAAGCCCCCATACGGCCGATTCCAGGCGATCGGGAAGCGGTCAGCATCGTTGCCGTGCGCACGCGCGCTAGTACAACCGCAGGATAAAAGCCAGCAAGTAACCCCGTTGGCACGATCACCAGTGCGATCACACCCAGCATCCAGCCATACCCAGGGGCGGCAGACCACCCGCCCAACGCATCAACTGCGGGCATCGCGAATTCGGCTAACGATAGAGCCGGCACACCCGCCAGTGCTACAAGCGCTGTTGCCTCGATGAGGCACTCGACCGCTACCCGAAAGGACGTTGCCCCCAGCGTCTTGCGCACGGCGATCTCGCGTCCGCGCAAAAACGCCTGTGCGGTCAGAAGATTAACCGTATTGATGATGGCTGCACACAACGCGAGCGTACCGATACCACCTAGAGCGAGCGCCGCATCCCGGCCTGCTCCATGGCGCGAGATCTGATCGTCGTGGCCATGTTGGTCAGCAAGCGCGACCGGAACAACATCTAATTCACCACCGATTTTGAAAAAGCTACCAGCATGGGCACTTATGAATCCGCGCAAATTAGCGGCAAGTTCGGCGGGGCTTTCTGTCCCAAGCACGCGTACATATAGCTTACCGGCCGTCATGCCCCATTGCTGAAACGTCTGGAGTTCTTTTACCCATGTCGGCATAGCGAGCAAAATGTCAGGGCGAATGGTAGTGGCGGCCGGGATAGGCGCCAACACACCCCGCACGGTAAAACGCATTGTATGTTGCTCGATATTTAGGTTCAATACCTGTCCTATCGCAGCGCGCGCAGAGCCGAAATATTGCCGTGCGATCTTATCTGACAGGATTGCACCGTCAGGCCGGGAAAGCCCCCCTGCCTCACCCGCTCCCAGCGGAAGCCTTACTACATTAAGGAAATCCGGATCCACAAACTGTACGTCCTGCGCGACCAGCACACCATGTAGGGTCGCTACCGCAGACTCTGGCGCGTAACGACTCGCTGATACGATTTCGGGAAGCGAGGCTTTCAGTTCATCAAATAGACGGTATGGCGCATTGGGAAATTCAGATGCATTTTGGCCATGCTTCCCATACACGGCATCGACGCGGAATACGCCTTGTTGTGCCGGGATCCACCGATCGAACACGAACTCGGAGCGGGAGATACTGAGCAGCACAAGAAACGTCGTGAGCCCCAGCGCGAGATTCCCGACATTAAGCGCGACGAAAGCCGGTCTGTTGCGTATAAGGCGCAACAAGTTACGAAATGTGTACGAAAAAATCTCTAGCATCAACATTGTTAGCTCTTCCGCACAAACAAACTTTCACACGCACGTAAGATGATTATCCAAAACTACTAAATATTCAATGCATAATCGTTACATAATCATTTATCTAGTCTCAGGACTCATTCTTTGAGATAGAAGATGAAGCTTGCCGCGATGTGGAGTGCGGACATGACTGTATGAGTGCCGCGGTCGTATCTGGTCGCAACACGTCGCCAGTCTTTCAGCTTTGCGAACATGTTTTCGATCAGATGACGCTTTTTATACAGATGCCAATTGTAAGGTAGCTTGGATTTCCGGTTCTTCTTCGGGGGAATACAGGCTGTGATATTGCGTTCTGCAAGCGATAACCTGATCTGGTTTCTGTCGTAGCCTCTGTCCCCGATGACCTCTTCTGTCTCGCCGGGGAGATCTGCCAGAAGCACGTCTGCGCCTTTGACGTCACTGACCTGACCGGCTGTCAGATGCAGGCGGACAGGCCGTCCCTGACCGTCGCACATGGCATACAGTTTTGAGTTCAGACCGCCTTTTGTCCGTCCGATATAGCGGGGAAAAGCCCCTTTTTGAGGAGAGACGCCGATGTCCGGTGTGCCTTGATGTGTGTTGCATCGATCATCAGACGCTTCGAGCGGCCAGTCTGTTTTGTCAGGGTGACAAAGATCCTGTCAAAGACACCCAGGCGGCTCCACCGGATAAAGCGGTTGTATAAAGTCTTGTGTGGACCATACGCTTTCGGAGCGTCTTTCCACTGAAGACCGTTACGGATCACATAAACGATCCCGCTCAGAACGCGTCGGTCGTCCACACGTGGCACTCCGTGCGACAGAGGAAAAAATGGACGGATCCGTTCCATCTGGCTCTCCGAAATCAAAAACACCTCACTCACAGCCTCACCTCCATGGGTAAGCCTGGAAATCACAACGTCTCGCTCAGTTCAATAAATTAATAGATCCTGAGCCTACGGCGTGTCGTCAGTTAGGCCCTGAGAGTTGTACTTTCTGGCTGCCTGTGCTGATTGTTTTCCCGGTTTTCAGGGGGGGGGGGAGCAACAGATGCGGCGGTATGGCTTACGCGACGATCAGTGGGAACGGATAAAAGACCTTCTTCCGGGTCGTGAAGGTCATGTCGGTGGCACTGCTGCGGAC